>NZ_JAERIT010000009.1 GCF_017979475.1 Helicobacter pullorum NCTC 12824 | reverse complement strand
CTTAGCATTAGAATAAATATGCAATGTGTGTATTAGAGAATATCAAGAGTTGTATTATTATAGAGTATTACCTAAAACTATTTAGGTAATACTTGAAAGATAATAAATAGCAATGGTATATAGTATTATGGGTAAGATATTGTATTCAATCATTCAATCATTTAGTAATTTAGTAAGCGGTTATAATGAATGAGTTTGGTGGGTAATGGTATAATTTAGTAGATAAGTGATTGTATATGAAAGTAATTATATCAATAATTAGAGAGTTAAGTGAGTGAGAAATAATTAGACAATCAAGCTGTGGATTTATTGATAAAATCTTCAATAAATAAGCCAATAAGTCAATAAAATAAATAGATGGATATAATATGTAGATAAATAGATGTGTAAGTAAATAATTAGGCAAGTGAGTAAATGGGTATGCAAGTAATCAGATGATTAATTCTTTAAGCAAGCAAGTATGTAGATAGATATATGGATAAGTAAGTAGTTAATTAAGTGTGTAAGCAATGAAGTAATTGTGCAAATAAGCAGGCAGGCAAGTAATTAGATAAGTATGTATGTAATGATGTGTTAATGGGGAAAAGGCTAAGAGAAAAATTTAAATTTGTTTTTATATCTTTGTATTTCTCTTGCATTGAGAGAAAAATAGATTCCACAAGCAATGAGTAGGCAGAGTGAGATGAGGAGAGCCAAAGGTAATGGGCTATTAGCCTCTAATGCACTGATAGCAAATGAGATTCCACCTGCAAGTGCAAATTGTATTGAGCCTAATAGAGCTGAAGCACTTCCTGAGTTTTGTTTGAAGCGAGCCATTGCTAAAGTAGTGGTATTTGGGATAATAAAACCAAGCATTCCAATCATCAAAAATAATAAAATCTCAAATGCCAAGAATCCTAAATCTAAAAAGCCCACAAAAATAAGCAAAATCGCAATTGCTAGCATTGTCAAAAAAGAATAGGGCAATACAAAATAAGGCGAATAGTGTCGAACTAATCTTGCATTAATATTTGCAAAAATCATAAAACTTAGTGCATTAATACCAAAGAGAATGCCATAGGATTTTTCACTTAAGCCATAATATTCTCTAAAAACATAAGAAGAACCCGTAATGTAAGCAAACATTGTCATCATAGCAAAACCAGATGCAAAAATATAGATTCTAAAGCGTCTATCTTTTAGAATTTTTTTATAATTATTGAGAATTGCTCGGCAATTGAAATTTTGAGTAGTAGTGTTTTCTTGAATACCCTGTAAGCCAAAAAAGATATAAATAAGCAAAATAATACCAAGTCCAAAGAGTATAGCAAAAATGCTTTTCCATGAAAAATAATCTAGTAAAATACTTCCAATTCCCGGTGATAGCATCGGTGCAAGAGATGAGACTACCATCATAAGTGCAAATACGCTAGCGGCTTCTTTGAGTTCAAAATTGTCATTAACAATTGCTCTTGCTATCACGATTCCAGCACATCCTCCAAGGGCTTCTAAAAATCTAAAGAATATAAAAGCATAAATAGAATCAAAACTAATACAGCCTAGACTAGATAGAATAAAAATAAAAATACCAATATAAAGCGGCTTTTTGCGACCATAGACATCACTTAAAGGTCCATAGATAAGTTGCCCTAATGCAAAAGCAACAAAAAAACTTGCCAATGAAAGTTGCGTATAAAAAGAGTTTGTAGCAAAAGAAGCTTGAACTTCGCCTAATGCAGGTAAATACATATCAGTAGAAAGTGGGGCTAGACTAGACATAAAGGCTAAGATAAGAATGAGATTTAACTTTTGGATTCCTTTGAAAGTTGTAGTTTTTTGCATAGATTTTCCTTAGATTTGGCGTTTATACAATGGCTTGTTTTTTTGTATTTCTATTTTTGGCTTTATTTTTTGGAAATAAAATGAAAAATTTTAAGTTAATTAATGTAAAATTGCAATAAATATGTTGAAGGAGAAAAAATGATTGATTATGCAAAATGTTGTTTTGCAAATGGAGCTTATAGAGAAAGTTTAATGATTTGTGAGAACATTTTAAGGCAAAATGCATTTGATCCTCAAGCTATCGAGTTGGCATCTATTTCTAGTTTGAAGCTTAAAGATGCGCGTTGTTATGACTATTGCCGCAGAGCTTATGAGGGAAGGACAAATTCTTTCTATCTAGCGTTTAATTTGGCAATGGCAGCTAAAGAAGTAGGGCGTTTTCAAGAATCTCGTTCTATATTAGAGAATCTTGTTAAATTACAAAACAATCCTCTCCAATGGCAGTGTTTAAGGGAACTTGCTAGTGTGTATCGTTTGGAAGGAATGTTGGATAATGCTTATCAAGCGTATGTGCTTTTGTTGCAACAAACGCCAAAAGATTTGGATTTGTGGAATGAGGTGAGCAGTCTTTATATGCAAGCAAATCCCCAAAAAGCACTCCAAACTTGCATAGAGTGCCATAATAAACTTTTAGAAATTATCAAACAACTAGAAGAAAATCCTAATAATGGAGATTCTAAAGAGAATCTAGCTTCCTTAGATGATATTCCAGAGTATAAAAAACCTTTGCAAGAGAGATTGGATAAAACAACGAATGCAAAATTGCCAGAACAGATTAATCCAGAAATTCAGACTATTAGAAATTTCTTAAACACTGCGTTGGATTTGAAAATAGCAAAACTCTTTTTCTTGACTAGACAAGATCAAGAGGCTATTAAATACTATGAAATGTTGCAGATTCCAAATAGCCAAAATGCAGAGTTTTGGAGAAATTTCGCTTACACGCTTGAATGTCAAGGGCGTTATGAAGATGCTAGACAAGCTTATGAGAATGCAATTAGTATCAATCCACACCCAACTTATAAATTTGACTTGGCATATCTTTTGATGCGTTTGGGGGATATTAAAGAGAATTGGCAAGCTGGTGTAGAGTTGTATGAGAATCGTTTGTTTTATGCTGCTTCAGAAACTTTTGCTCCTAATCTTTATCAGCAAGCTTTTGACGCTTTTAAGCAAGATCAAAAATGCTTTGAAGGCAAGAAGATTTTTGTGTATTGCGAACAAGGTTTTGGAGATACTTTGATGTATTGTCGCCTTTTAGAAAGAGTTTGTGAGAGTGCGGAGGAAGTATTGTTTTTGCCTCAAAGTGCAATGTATCCATTTTTTAGATATTGCCTTAAGCAGTTAAGAGCCGATGGAGATACGATTTTTGCCAAACTTAAAGTCCTTAATGCGTTGCCAAAAAACTTTGATTACGCGCTACCTATTTGCTCTTTGCCTTTTTTCTATCAAGTGGATTCTTTGGAAACTATTAATGCATTGAAAAGCCCGATTGTTCCTCTTGCTAAGACTGCAAAGAAGAATGCAAAAAAAACCATAGGATTTTATTGGTATTCAGAATTTACTCATCGTGAAAAAACTTCAAGGAATTTTCCTGTGGAATTATTTTTAGAAGCGTTTGAAGGCTTGGATTATAAGATTGTTTCTTTGCAATTTGGGGCAGATGGATTGCCTAAGAAGATTGAAAATAGAGGCAAAAACTTTCAAAGTTGGTTGGATACCTATGATGCGTTGGCAGATATTGATTATTTGGTTGGGATTGATAGTTCGCCGGGGCATTTGGGAATGCTGCTTGGAATCCCAACGATTATGGTGATTGACAGCCGTTTTGATTGGAGATTTGGTCGTTATGAAAAACCAACACCTTTATTTTATGAAAATATGAAAGATAAAGTAAAATTTGTTATTTATAAAAATCATCAAGAAACCAAAGAAGAATTGCATAATGTATTAAAAGAGCTTAAGGCTAGTAAATAATTAAGATATGACTTATTTGCTTGTAAGTATCAGTGTTGTTTTATTTATAATAGCAGTTGTGGCGGTGTGGTTTGCAGTGCAGAATATTGCATTACGCAAGGAGAGAGATTCTCTTGTCGTTCAAATAGACACCACACAAAGCACAAAACAGAGTTTAGAGGCAAAACTCATAGAAACTAGCAAATGCCATCAGCAAACTTTGCGTGAAAATGCAATAATGCAATCCCAGCTCGATTTGACACAAAAAGATAAAGAGATTCTAACTTCACAATTAACTAAAATTACACAGGATTATCATTTTATCTTGCAAGAAAAGGCTAAGATTCAAAGCAAATTAGAATCCACTGCTACACTTTTGGAATCTTTAGAACAGAAATACTCGCAGAACCTTGTGATATTGAAAGAAGAATTTGAAAAATCTATGCAGCTTCAATCTCAAAGCATGATTCAACAAAATAAACTCCATTTGCTAGAAGATTCTAAAAAAATCTTAGACTCGGTTTTTAATCCCGTGCGTGAAAGTATGAAAGAGTATAAAGATAAGTTGGTCGCAAATGAAATTAAACTTGAAGCAAATATCAAAAATATGTTTGCATACAGTCAAGCAATAGGGCAAAATGCTGATAAGCTTGCACAGATTCTCAAAGGCGATAAGAAGATTCGTGGGAATTTTGCGGAGATTCAGCTTAAAAATGTATTGGAGCATAGTGGGCTTGTCGCTGGAGAGCAGTATAAATTGCAAGAACATTTCAATTTTGAAGGCAGTGGGTATCGTCCAGATGCGGTGGTGTATTTGGACAAGCATAAAAGCATTATTATAGATTCTAAGTTTCCTTTGCCAAATAATTTTAGTTTTGAATCATTGAATGAAAATGTATGCCAAGAAATCGTGCGTAATTTAAAAAATCGCATTGATGAGTTGGCAAAAAAGCCCTATGCAAATTTTGAAGCACATACCTATGAATTTGTCTTGCTTTTTATTCCTTATCAAAATATTTTGGATTTGGCTTTGAGCGTGGATAGTGGAATCTATCAATATGCTTATAGCAAAAAAGTCTATCTTACTACGCCACAAACGCTTTTTATGGCATTAAAAACAATTGAAGTGAGTTGGGTTTATATCCAAAGTGATGAAAAGGTAATGAAAGCTTTTGAGGAAATTGGTAAGTTTTATGATAAGTTTGTGGGTGTTGCTGAAGATTTTGAAAGATTAAAGGGGCTTATTGAGCGATTGGGTAAGCAAAGTGATGAGTTGGATTCTAAGCTTTTGAGTGGTAGAGGAAGTTTAGCTAGTCGGTTTGAATCTCTCAAAAAACTAGGAGCAAAAACCGCAAAAAAACTTTCAATAGAGGAGAGTTTTCTATTGGAATAGGATTGTAAGGGCGTCTATTGCGTTTAAAAATTCGCGTTTGAAATGGATAATGATTGCAGGAATGATGACAATTAAAACTGCAAAGGCAACAGCGATTTTTACAGGGAATCCAATGGCAAGTAGGTTGAATTGCGGATGAGCTTTCATAATCATACCAAAGATAATATCAGATAGCAAAATAAGTGCAATAATAGGGAAAGACATTGTTAAGCCAATAAGAAACAAATTTGAAAAAGCTTTAATGGTGTAAAGAATGTAATTGTTGGAGTAAATAAATCCTCCTAGTGGAATTTCTTTAATGCTATCAGCTACAAAATATAAAAACAAATGGTGATAATCTAGGGCAAGAACAATCATTAAGGCTAAAAGAGAGAGCAATTGCCCAACAATTGGTTTTTGCGCACCTGTTACTGGGTCATAGGCGTTTGCTATGGTTAAGCCCATTGCAAAAGAGATTAATTCGCCTCCAAATGAAATCATTCCAAATACAATTTGCAATGCAAATGAGGCAAGGAAGCCTAGCATAATTTCTGTAATACCCGCAATGATAAATTCTAAAATTGTCATATTGGTGGGAGGTAGAGTAGTTACAAGAGGGATAAAAAGGATAGTTAGCCAAAAGATAAAAATCCCTTTGATTTGAGTATTGATGAGTTGATTTTCAAAAAAAGGAAAAAAAGCTACAATCCCAGCAAAACGCAAAAGCAATAACAAAAAATTAGTTACATTGCCTTCAGTGAGATAAGCTAGGAATTCCATTGTCTAAAGTGGGTTTAAAGTAGTATTTTCAAGTTTGTAAGCACGAGTAGCTTTCTTGGCTAAAAGTGGATCGTGTGTAACAAAAATTAATAAAGAATTGGTTGATTTGGTATAGCTAAAAAGTGTTTCCATAACATTGAATGCTGTTTCTCTATCCAAATTTCCTGTTGGTTCATCAGCAAAAATGATTTGGGGTTTTTTGGTGAGAATTCTAGCAATAGAAAGTCGTTGTTGTTGTCCTCCACTAAGGGAGCCAACATTTTTATTTAATGTTTCAGAGATTCCAAACATTTCAAGTAGAGATTCATCTATTTTTTCACCGCTAAGAATAGAAGCCACTTGAAGATTTTCATAAGCACTAAAGCCTAAAAAAAGATAATGGGATTGAAAAATCATACCGATTTTTTTACGCCTTAAGGCTAAAATCTCATTTTGTGGAAGTGTGTAAATATCAAGATTAAAAAGGGAGACTTTTCCGCTTTGTGGTTTGAGAAATGAAGAGAGTATGTGGAGCAAAGTGCTTTTTCCGCTTCCACTTACTCCCATAATCGAGACGATTTCACCACTCTCTGCACTGAAATCAAGACAATTTAAAATAGGTTTTTCATAACCAAATGAGATGTTTTGTGCTTCTAATAACATCTCACAGATTACCTTTTATCCAAGTTGTGCGGCTACTTCATCAGCGAAATTGCACTCTTGTTTTTGGATACCTTCACCAAGTTCAAATCGCACATATTCAACAACTTCAATATTATCATTGAGCTCTTTGCTCTTTTCTGCTAAAACTTGAGCGATTGTTTTTTTGTCATCCATTACAAAAAATTGTCCAAGCAAAGTTAATCTTTGGTCAAGCAATGTAGAATCGGCTTTGAATCTTTCAATTTGTCCGGGTAGAATTTTATCCCAAATAGCTTCTGGCTTGCCTTGCGCTTTCAAATCTGCTTTCAAAACTTCTTCTTGCTTTGCGATAATTTCATCAGTGAGTTCTAATTGACTAATATATTGTGGGATTTTGTGCAATGGTTTGCCTAGTCTTTTGAGCTCTTCATTTTCTTTTTCAAGCTCTGCAATAATCGCTGTTTTTTCACTTTTGATGAAATCCATATCAAAAGAATGATAGCTAATCACTTGAGGTTTCATCGCAGCAGCGTGCATACAAAGATTTTTAGTTAAATCTACTAATTTAGCAGCATTTTCTTCTTTTTGGCATTTAAGCGCAATGATAACGCCAACGCGTCCATTAGAATGCACATAAGCATTTACAATGCCACTGCCTTGAGCTTGAACTTTTGCAATTCTTCTTACTACGATATTTTCTCCAATTTTTGCAATTTGAGTCTTGAGATATTCTTCGAATTTCGCACCATCAAGATTAAGTGTGTGCAATTCTTCTGCATTTGAAATATTTGAATCTTGAACAATAGCGATAGTTTTTGCGCTCAATTCTTTGAAGCCTTCATTTTTTGCTACAAAGTCTGTTTCAGAATTAATCTCTACCATACTTGCTTTTTTGAAATCATCAGAAACTTGAATGCTAATGCTACCTTCAGCTGCGATTCTATCGGCTTTTTTAGCAGCTTTGCTTAAGCCTTTTTCGCGTAGATATTCTACTGCTTTTTCTAAATCTCCATTTGTTTCAACAAGGGCTTTTTTGCAGTCCATCATTCCTGCATCAGTCATTTCTCTAAGTTGTTTTACAAGTTGTGCGCTAATATCTGCCATTTTTACTCCCTTATTCTGCTTCTTTTTGAATTTCTTGAGTGAAATCTTCCTCGCTCATTGCTTCTTCGATAACTTCTTGTTTTTCTTCCTCGCTAGCAGGTGCTACTTCTTCTTGATTTTCTGGGATTTCTCCACCAGCAATTGCTCTTCCTTCTGTGATTGCTTCTGCAATTTCTTTGCAGAAAAGTTGGATAGAGCGGATAGCATCATCGTTACCCGGAATTGGATAATCCACCATATCAGGGTCGCAGTTTGTATCAAGCGGAGCTACGACAGGGATTCCAAGTCTTCTAGCTTCTGCTACGGCAATTTTTTCTTTTGCAGCATCAATAACAAAAATCATATCCGGTGCTTTTTTGAGCTGTCTTACTCCACCAAGATATTGAGTAAGTTTTTCTTTTTTTCTTTGAATCATTAATTTTTCTTTTTTTGTCAAAAGGTCGATTTGCCCACTTGATTCCATTTCTTCGATGATTTCTAATTTGCGAATAGATTTTCTAATCGTAGAAAAGTTAGTGAGCATTCCACCAAGCCAGCGATAATTAACATAAGGTGCATTCACGCTTTCTGCGTATTGTTTAAGAGTTTCGCTTGCTTGCTTTTTTGTCCCAACAAACATAATTGTTTTGCCTTCTGCTGCAGCATCTCTTACGATATTGTAAGTGTAGCGGAAATAACGCAAAGTTTTTTGCAAATCAATAATGTGAATATTTTTTCTTACACCAAAAATAAATTTTTTCATTTTTGGATTCCAACGCCTTGTTTGGTGTCCAAAATGCACACCGCATTCCAAAAGATCTTTCATTGTTACCATAATTTTCTCCTATTTTAATGTTTTGGTTTTCCCTCCACGCTCATCAACAAAACCTCGCAATAAAGCCGTTTTGCAACCCAAACATAGGATTAGCGTGTGTGAGTTTTGATAAAATAAAAGCTTGTGATTATAGCAAAAAAATTTTAAAATTTATTTTAAAATAAATTAGAAATTTTGGGAATAAAAGGTATCGTGTAAGATTTTGATGGCGGTTTTAATTTAGGTAGAAAAGGGGATAAAGTCTTGATGGTAGATGGCTTTGTAAAATGTGTTAAAAGTTAGAGATATTAGTCTTTCTAGGGCTTGTATTTTTTGTTCTGTGGAGAGTGTAGAAATATCAAAAGTGATATAAGAATCTATAATCTCTCCTGATGTTGTTTGATGGCATAAAAGTGTGAAATTATTACTTGTGGCGATATTTTTCATAGATTCTAAAAGATTGTTATTTTTGCACATAATTTGCAATTCATAATAAATATGGCTTGTCCCTAAACCTTCATTTGCAACAATTTGATAAAATACATTATCCATAAAAAAACTGCTATGGATTTTTAAGAATCTATCTTGACTATCAAGTAAGGGCATAAGCCTTAAATGTTGCCCCCCCCCCCCCTGTAAAAATCGTTTATAAATTTCATGATAAAGTGGTAAGAGTGCGTTAAGATTCCATAAAAAGTGATAAAGTTTGTGAGGGCTTGTCAGTCCGCCTAGATTGTCAGGCTTGAAAGTCAGTGGCTTTTTGCCATTGATTTTTTCCCATATTTTGTGATTGACAAACCATTCTTGAAAAGCAACAAAAGTCAAAGAAGTATTCCAAAATTTGCTATCTGAATAAGCGTGTATAATGGTGTGTGTGTCTTGTATATGTCTTGGGATGATAGCAACTTTGTAGGAAATGTCAATAAATTCAAATTCAAGTTTATAAATATGAGCTAAGATTCCAAAAGGTGCTTCATTGCTTCCACTTTGGGTAGGGAGTAGATGGTTTTGGGCTATAAGCTTTAGGTATTCAAAGCATTTTTGAGTTGGGTTATCTTTGCCAAATTTCTCTAAAATACAACAATTGAAGCTTAGAAATGCAGCATTAGGTTTAAAGGGATTTTGCAATGAGATAGGATTATCAACCACACTCATAAAGGGTTTTTGGGCTTTGGATAAGTCTTCTTGTGTGATGGGGTGGTTTAAAATCTCTAATGCTCTAGCTACTTCAAAAGAATCTCCCACATTTACACCCCTAGCATCGATATCTTTTGCAAGTAAATCTTCAATAGAATCTAAGATTAAAATATCTGTATCAAGGTATAGGGCATAATCATAGTCTTTTAAATGGGTAAAAATATGAAATAGGGCATAAATAAAATGTCCCCACCTAGAGCCTTGAGGAATGAGAATTTTGGCAATATCTTCTTTGATATCTTTTAAAAAATCTTCATAAGCATAAGGAATCCAAATGATTTTATCTTTCCAAAGTGAAGAGATTTTTTCTCTTGTCTCTTGTTTAATATCATGGTAGATAAAAATATTAGTGATTAAATCTTCATTGTATCGTTTAAGCCCAATAATCACATTGGCTATTGCAAAATCATAGGCATTGCTTCCCGATAAGACAACAGCAACTTTGGGTTTTTTGTTGCCCATAGATATTTCCTTGTATAAAATGCTAGAAATTATATAATAATCTATCTAAAAGTTAGATTTCTTGCAAAATGCAAGAAATCCAATACTAGGATAGATTTGTGAATTTTAGGGGTTTAAGAGGTTTTGTTTTTGCATAGCCTCAAAGATTTCATCATAGCCTTTGAGTGCTTTTTCATCACAAATTACCCATTGATTTAAGCCTTCAAGTTTCATCATTTGAGCAATGGCAGGATCATTTTTGAGCGCATTTTGAGAGAGCATCATTTCAATAAAAAGGTCTTTTGAATCTGCATTTAGATTTTTGAGGGCAGTGAAGTTGCAGTGGCAATAATCAGGGCTTGCATAAAAGCTAGAAATTTCTGGATAAGAATCTTCTTGCAAGATTCTAGCCCAAGTGGTTGAGCCAATCGCACCTGCATCAAGAATGCCTGCTTTGATTGAATCTAGCACATCAAATTCGCTTCTACCTGTATCGCCGTGTTTGCCAACATCGCTATTGTAGCGGATAATCGCAATAGAATCTCCGATATTTTGTGAAGTTTGTAAATCTTTGGCTAAAAATTCTTGTGTGTTAAAACCTTCTTTTTGGAGATAGAAAAGTGGCATAATGGCTGCTTGTGCAGAATCCAAACTGCCAAGCCCAAATCTTTTGCCCCTAAGGGATTCTAAATTTGTAATGTTTTCTTTTCTACCCACAAAGATGCTCTTAAATCCGATATCTGTATCTCGCATTAAAAGTGCCTCTACTTGATTATTAGTGGCAAATTTAGAACGCACATAAGCGACATTAGTATTCCAAGCAATATCGATTTTCCCATTTAGCAACCACTCTACTTGTCGTTCATAATTGCTAAAAAGCACATAATCTAAACGCAATTTTCCTTTGAAATAATCGTTTGCATAATCTCTAATAGTATCCCAAATTGGAACGATTTGTGGTGCATAGGCAACCGCACCGACTAAAATATTTTTCATTTTTTATCCTTTATTAGTGATGGCATTTCCTAGCCAAATTTTTAGAATATCTAAGCTTGGTGCCATAACTTGACTAGCAAGAGCGTCTCTTAGATATTGTTCTAGTGGTAAATGTTTGCTATATGCTTTTCCTCCACCAAGTCGCATTGCAAGCTCGCAAATCTCCATTACTAAATGTGTAGCATTGATTCGGCAAGCAAAGATTTTTGCAGGTGCATCGCTTAAGCCCATATCAAAAGAATTTGCAGCATCTTTGACTAAAGCAATTTGGCTTTGCGTTTTGGTATAAAGTTCTGCTAAATGCACTCTTACAAGTTCATTGTCTGCCAAATCGCTCCCATTAGAGTATTTTCTGCTTTTGCAATGTTCCAAAGCACATTCATAAGCCGCCTTTCCAACGCCACTATAAACCGCTCCAAGTCCAGCAACAAAATACATTGCAACTAAATTGATTTGTTCTTCGCCTTCGCCCTCATTACCCAACAAAGAATCTTGCGGATTTAATTCTGCTTGGTTGTATTGCACGGGTTTTGAAACATTGCCACGCATTCCAAATCCATTCCAAACGCCTTCTTCATGAATTAAGGCAGGGTGTGTGCTAGGCACAATCCAATTATTTTTCTTACCCGCAAGTTCGCAAGAATTTGTATAAGTTAGATAGAAATCAGCTTCTTGTGCGGAAGTTACGAAACTTTTTCTACCATTTAAAATTCTTTGGTTGCCTTTTTTGGATTCGGTAATATCTGGATTGACAAAATGTGTCCCAGAGCCACTTTCGCTATAAGCTAGGGCAAAACTAATTTCTCCCTTTGCAATTTTTGGGAGATAAAGGTCTTTTTGCCATTTGCTAGCGTATTTGACAATACAAGCTGTGGCAACATTGTGCATCATATAGCAAAGTGCCACTGAAGCATTAAAGCTTGCTAAAGAGTAGCAGGTTTGAATATGGGCAAGATTTCCACCTTGAGAGCCGCCATATTCTTTGGGGATAAGTAAGCCCATAAAACCTTGTTGTTTTAATGCCTCATATGCTTCTTTTGGGAATCTCGCTTTTTGGTCAATTTCTTGTGCGTAAGGTGCGATAAATTCTTTACCTAATTTTTGTGTCAAGTTTTCTAAATTATTTAAATCTAACATTTTATTCCTTTTATAGCATAAATTTTAATTACATGAAATTAGGCGTATGGGAGCGACTTAAATCTCTTGCTAAATCTTCATCAATCCCGCATTCCATAAGCCTTTTTGTGCGATTTTTTTCCATTTTCTTTTTTAATTCCAAAACAGATTCAAAACCGCTTGATATTTTTGTCTCACTTCCTCCAGCCAAAATTGCCATTGATTCAAGTAACAAAGAGGATTCATCGCTTTGTGATTCAAGGTAATTTTTTCTTTTGAAAACAGCATCTTTGAGAATGGCTATTTTTGAAGGATTTTGTGAAATTGTGCTTTTGATATGATTCATTCCATAGGCAACATGTCTTGTTTCATCTCGTCTTGCTAGGTTGAGAAGTTTTGCAGTTTGTAAATCCCCTAGATTTTCAAAACATTTTTCTAAAAATCTTAAAAGATCAATAAAAGTCCCTTCGCCCATTACATGGAGTAAAAAACTAGATTTAAAATAATCCTTTTCATTCCACAAACTATAAAGACTTTGTTGTGTTGTAAGAGTGGAATACTGCACTCCTAGCCCTGTTGCATTGGCTCTTTTGATAAAAGATTCGATGTGTCTTCCCTCATCGCCGATAATACTTGAAAGCACCAAAGGAATGGGTGTAAAAAATGGGGAAATTTGTGCCAAAAATCGACTTGGAATATAGAGTGCTGAAAACTCATTTTCTGTTAGGTAAGTCATAATTTGTGCAGTGGCAAATTCTAAAGTAGAATCTAATGAAGGAATCTCGCTCCAAAGAATATCTGTAGTGGCATTCCATTGCATTTTTTTGGATTCTTCATAAATTTGCTCTAAATTATTCCCCCAAATTTCATTTTTGTTATTCAAAGGAAAATGATATTTGGGACTTGCTAGCTCTATTGAAGAGCCATTTGGTGCTAGTCCTTGATGGATTGGCGAGAGTGTAGAATCAGGGTTGAATTTTGTAAATTTTGTTGGAGATTGCTTTTGCATTATATAAGCAAAATATGTGCTATTGTTATTCTTAAGAGAGAATTTTTTTTGGAAATTTTCACCTTTGAATCTACACCATGCAATCAAATCATTTTCTAGATTATCATATTGGCTAATTATTTCGATAATATCACCCTTGTTGGACAATAAAAATGCGTTTTCAAGACGCATAAAAAATAACGCACCTGTAGGAATCGCACCCATAAAAACACAAGATTTTTCTTGCATATAAAGAACCTATTTTTTAAGTTGCAGCAAGATTTAGCGAAATTTAAGAAGACTTGTTGCTTTTCACACGGAAAACTTAATGGAGAGATGATTCTATCCCCATTTTGCTTAAAAGAATCTAACTAAAGCCAGAGATTATCTAATAAGCGAACCCCCTCGACTTTTGCTACCACCAAAATAAGTGTGGAATTTTTTTGGATTTTTGGAATCTCTTGTAAATGTTTATCTACAATTACAAAGTATTCTACTTCTAAGCCTTTAAGGGTTTCTAAAGCAGCTTGTTTGATTTTTGCGGATTCTATTTCTCCTTGCATAATCATTTTTGTTGCGGTGTTTAGAGATTGGGAAATTTTGAGTGCTTCTTTTTTGCCCTCTTTGGTCAAATAAGCATTGCGTGAGCTAAGAGCTAAACCTTCTTGAGAGCGGACAATCGGGCAGGGTATAATTTCTATTGGCAAAAACAAATCTTCTACCATTTGTTGAATGATGAGTAGTTGTTGGGCATCTTTTTTGCCAAAGAATGCTTTATTGGCTTGAGTGAGATTGAATAATTTATGCACGACTTGCAAAACGCCATTAAAATGCCCCGGACGCGTTTTGCCTTCCAAAATATTTGCCATTGCCATTGGTGCATTAAAAGTGATTTGAAATTCGCAAGAAAATGGATAGATTTCTTGGATTTTTGGCATAAACACTATATCTACCATAGCTTTTTGGCAAACACTTAAATCGGCTTCTTTTTTGCGTGGATATTTGTCAAAATCTTCATTGGGTCCAAATTGTGTAGGATTTACAAAAATGGAGACAATAGTGCAATCACAAGATTCTTGACTTGCTTGGATAAGAGATAAATGCCCATTGTGTAATGCCCCCATAGTTGGGACTAATCCGATGGTTTTAGTTGGATTTTCTTTTTTGTAAGTGGAGATAAAATTTTGTAATTCTTGAGTTGTGGTGAAAACTTGCATTGAACCTCTTTTGGATATTTTAGAATAAATAAAGGCAAAATTATACTAATAGATTCTAAAAAAACTTTTATAGAATTAATAAAGAATATAAAAATGCTACAAGTTGTGTTTGGGATAAAGATAAGTGTGATTGAATAAAGTGGTACGCCCAAGAGGATTCGAACCTCTGACCTACGGCTTAGAAGGCCGTTGCTCTATCCAGCTGAGCTATGAGCGCATTTGGTACCAAAGGGGGGACTCGAACCCCCGACCTCCGGCTTATGAGACCAGCGCTCTAAACCAGCTGAGCTACCTTGGCATACCAAAAGAGGAAGTGGAATTATACTCTTTTTATTTTAAATTATCATTAAAATGCAATTAGTTTGTTTTTTATGTTAGGGTATCAATTTGAGTATTTCCTAAATGAATGGCGTGGGAAAATTCTCTCAAAATTCTTTGGGTTTTTGCTTCTTGGCTTTTACGCATAATATCATTATAGTTTGAGGTTAGATTTTTGTTGTAGTTTTTTGTGTAGATTCCATCAAGATTATTGAGGTTTTCTTGAAATTCTTGAGCAACTTCCCCCCAACCCTTTGGTGTGATTCCCAAAAACCACTTTTCAGAATCTTTGGAGCTATTTGATTCTTCTTGCAGACTTTTTTCTTTTTGTTCTACCCTCTCTACGCTTGCACTTAAATTTCCTGCTCTAGTGAGAGTTTGTGCAACCGAAATTTTTTCATTAGGGGACATTCCAGCTGTTACTCTTTCAAAAGCCATATATTGTTCATCACTCATAAGCTCTAGGCTTATCATACCATAGGTAATACGCTCTTTTTGGTAATTTTCTTCTTCATTTTCTTGTTGTGTGGGTTGGATTTTTTGTGATTTAGTAATAGAATTGATATTATTTGAATCGCTCAATAAGCGATTGGCTTCATTGAAGATTCCGCTTAAATTTCCCATATTTTGATTGACTAACATTGGCTTACAATTCCTTCAATATTGTTTAGATTGAGTGTTTTAGAATTTTGTTCAAGCAAAAAGGATTCCATTTTTGCAGTTTATAAAAATATTTATCTATAAAGCCCATATAAAGGATTTTTAAGTTAGAATCACAACAAGAAAGAAAATCATTTTATTACAAGATTTTTTCAAGGATAAATTTTGGAGAAGATATTAGATATTATTGAGGGAATTTCTTATGAAAAAGGACTTCCAATTGAAAGTGTGGCGGAGGTTGTTAAAGAATCTGTGATTAAAGTAGCAAAGCAGACTTTGGATCCTAATATTTCTTATGATGCAGAAATTGATAAAAAAAATAAAACTTTACATTTGTATCAAGTCATTAGTGTTTGTGCTGATGATGATAATGCAAAAGAAGATAAAGAGCATTTTATACCGCTTTGTGAAGCAAGGAAGCATGATAGCGAAATAAAAGTAGGTGATGAATTGCGTTATGAATTGAGTTTGGAAAATATGAATCGTAGTGCGGTTAATGCTTTGTTTAGGGAGCTAGAGTTTAAGATTCAACGCCTTATTGAGACACAATTATTTGATAAATATAAAGCACAAGTTGGAAAGATTGTAAGCGGAAGCGTAGTGAGAATTGATGATCTTGGAAATACTTTTGTGGAAATTGATGAGGTTAGAGCAATTTTGCCAAAGAAAAATCGCATTAAGGGCGAGGAATTTAGAATCGGTCAAGTAGTGGGAGCGATTTTGAAGTATGTTGGGATTGATAAGCAAAATGGGATTAGCATTGAGCTTAGTCGAACCACACCAAAAATGCTTGAGGAGCTTTTGAGGTTGGAGGTCCCAGAAATTAAAGATGGGGAAGTCGAGATTGTAAGTTGTGCAAGAATACCCGGAGAGAGGGCAAAAGTAGCACTAAAAACAGATTCTGCCAAAATTGATCCAGTGGGAGCAACTGTGGGTGTAAAAGGTGTGCGTATTAATGCTGTTTCTAAAGAATTAAAAAATGAAAGCATTGATTGTATCGAGTATTCATCGCAGCCAGAAATTTACATTGCTCGAGCACTTTCGCCTGCCTTGATTGTTAGCGTTGTGGTAGAAGATAAAAGGGCAATTGTGACTATTTCTAATGAGCAAAAACCAAAAGCCATTGGCAAGAATGGAATTAATGTTCGATTGGCTTCTATGCTGACAGGTTATGAGATTGAGCTTAAGGAAATTGGCACAGGAAATCTTCAAAATAGTGAGCATATTCATCAAGAGAATGAAAAAAATGATTTAGATATCCTTTCTTCTTTGTTTAAGGGATAAAATTTGTTTTTTACATAATTCTTTAAAGGTTTATGCGTTAAAATGATATTTTAAAACAATTTTTAGTTTGGGGTTCTTATGATAGGCTTTATGCAAAAACATAAAAAATACCTAATGGTTATAATTTGGATAAGCACAATTGCTTTTATTGGTGCAGGATTTGTGGGTTGGGGAAGTTATAGTTTTTCTTCTACAAGCAATGCAGTAGCAGTTGTCGGGGATATTAAAGTTTCTATTGATAAAATGCAACGCGAATATGCGCGCTTGTATAATATTTACAATCAGCTAGTTGGAGGGACACTAGATGATGAGCAAGCTAAAAAAATGGGGATTGAAGAGCAAGCAATTAATAATTTGATTGTGAAAGCATTAATGCTCAATTATGCCTATGATTTGGGATTGCGTGTAAGCAAAGAAGAGATTATTCAAGAAATCACTTCTATTGAGGGTTTTCAAAATAAGGGACAATTTGATGAACAAATCTATAAACAAACCTTAAAGGACAACCAACTAAAGCCAAAAGATTTTGAAGAAGGCATTGAGGAAGGTTTGCTGCTTCAAAAATTAGATGCACTTTTGAATATACCTCTTACTCCTCTTGAAATTGAGGCTTTGGGTGCTGCATACTCGATGGAAGATTTGGTGCATATTGAAGTTATCAATAAAAAAGACATTGTTTTTACCCCAAAAGAAGAAGAAATTAAAAAATATTGGGAAAATAATAAAGATATTTATCAAACACAAAGAGGATATGAGATTTCTAGCATTTTTATACCTTTGGATTCTATTGCAGTAGAGGAAAATGCTTTGGAGCAGTATTATAAGGATTTCAAAAATCAATTTTTAGATTCTAATGGTCAAATTATCCCATTTGCACAAGCCAAAGATAAAGTAATTGAAAAATTTAGAGATTCACAAGCACAAAAGGAGGCGCTTAAAGAATATATTTCTCTACGCAAAGGGGAGAATCAAGAGGCTAAAGATTCTACTATTTATGAGGGAAGCGATGAATATGGAGCGGATTTTATTAACCTTTTAAGTCAAGCAAAAGAGCAAGAAACTTTGAAGCCTATTAGAGTAAATAATAAAGGCAAAGAGGGATATATTACTGCTAAGGTGGTTAAGATTATTCCAAGTCAGCCGCAAACTTATGAGGTAGCAAAGGCAAATGCAAAAGAAGATTATGTGAATGCAGAACAGATAAGATTATTAGAAGAAAAAGCCACTAAGCAACTTGGAGCATTTAAAGGCGTGAATGTTGGCTATATAGGGTATGGAAGTGAGGTAGAATTAGCAGAACTAACAAAAGAAGAAGCAAGTGATTTTATACGCATACTCACAACAAAAAAGGAAGAAAAAGGTTATATTTTGTTGGAAAATAAAGCAATTTTATACCAAATCTTTGACCAAAGAGTAAAAAATTCTGCTATAATTAAAGAAAATTTAGATTTTTTAACACAAAATGGCACTCAAATTAAATCAAGGTTGGTAGAAATAGAGTTTTTAAATTATTTATCAAAAACTTATAAAGTTGTTAGAAAAATCTAAGGAAAAGAATGGAAACGAGCTATAAAGGAAAGGAATTGGAGCAAACCATATTAGGAATCGACATTGGTTCAACAAAAATTTGTGCTGTTATTGCAAATTGTAAAGATGGGATTCCTCATATCATTGGGACTGGTTTTCATAAGTCTCAAGGTTTGAAAAAGGGGACAATTACTAATATTGAACAGGCAAGTAGGGCAATCAAAGAAGCAGTTAATGACGCAAGAAGGGTTGCTGGAACCAACAATAATAAGGCGATTATTTCTATTTCTGGAGCATATACAAAAAGCACTGATAATTCTGGAGTGGTAAATATTCCAAATAATGAAATTGGGATTAAAGAGATTAATCGAGCGATTCAAACAGCTTTGTATAATGCTACTATTCCTAATGAATATGAAGTAATACATATTTTGCCATACAATTTTAAGTTAGATGATCAAGATTTTATTGATGATCCAATGGGAATGACAGGAAGTCGTTTGGAGGTTTCTGTGCGGATTATCACTGCACAAAAATCTAGTTTGGGGAATCTTAAAAAGGCGATTAAATCCGCAGGAATAGAGATTCAAAATATCGTGCTTGCTTCTTATGCCTCTTCTATTGCTGTTTTAAGTGAAGATGAAAAGAATCTAGGTGTAGCGTGTATAGATATGGGAGGAAGCACTTGTGAGCTTATGATTCATGTGGGTAATTCTTTGCGTTACAATGACTTTTTGGGTGTTGGGTCTAATCATATTACCAATGATTTGGCTATGGCACTCCATACGCCACAATCTATTGCCGAACAAGTTAAAATTCAATATGGTGGTTTGTTGAAAACCAAAGAAGATTCTGAAAATCTTATAGAAATACCGAGTATTGGTGGCGATGACAATTCTAAACATCAAGTTTCTTTATCAGTTGTGCATAATGTCGTTTATGCCCGTGTTGAAGAAACTTTGATGATATTGGAAAAATCTTTAGAGAAAAGCAATCTCAAAGAGCAGTTAGGCAGTGGTGTTGTTTTGACTGGTGGAATGGTGCAATTAGAGGGGCTTAGGGAGCTTGCTTCGGCGTTATTTTCTGCGCCAGTTCGTATTGCAAAACCGGTAGAAATTGATGGATTATTTACCGATCTTAAAGGTCCAGAATGTTCTACGGCAATTGGATTGATTTTGTATGCTTCGGGGAAATATACAAATTATGAAATTGATTCTGAAAAACGAATTCGTTATCGTAATGAGAAATTAGAAGATGATACTGCACAATTCCATAGAAATATTCATCTAATGAATCCTCTTCAAGATAAGACTGCTACAAATATTAATCCAGTCAATAGTATTCCTAAGAGTGCAGCGGATATAAAACAGGATTTATCCGGTATTACAGAGATTAAAAAAATTACTCCACGCAGTAATAATGTTTTTGTTCAAATTTGGCAGAAATTAACCCAAATGTTTTAATTTAAAAAGGAGCAGAGAAAGATGTTTGATATTCAGGAAGTGAAACAAAATTTTGGTGCAAATATCAAAGTAATTGGTGTTGGTGGTGGCGGAAGCAATATGATTGGTCATCTTATTAGTACTGGGACTTATGAAGGGATTGAACTTGCAGTGGCAAATACAGATGCACAAGCTATTAGCACATCTTTAGCACCAGTTAGAATACAGCTTGGCGAAAAGCTTACCAAAGGTTTGGGTGCAGGTATGAAGCCTCAAGTAGGGGAGGATGCGGCATTAGAGAGTTATGAGGATTTGAAAAAGTTTTTAGAAGGGACAGATATTGTTTTTATTTCAGCTGGACTTGGTGGAGGTACAGGCACAGGTGCAGCTCCAGTAGTTGCAAAAGCCGCTAAAGAAGTAGGAGCGCTTACGGTTTGTATTGTAACAAAGCCTTTTAGATGGGAAGGTAGAAAAAGAACAGAATTGGCAGAAGAAGGTTATAGAAAGCTCAAAGCGGAGAGTGATTCGATTGTTGTTATTCCAAATGATAAATTGTTGTCTATCATCGATAAAAATTTAGGATTAAAAGATAGCTTTAGAATTGTTGATGATGTTTTGGTGCGTGCAGTAAATGGTATGAGTGGAGTGATTCTTTCTCATAGTGCAGGGGATATTAATGTGGATTTTGCGGATGTGCAAACCGTGATGAGCTACAAAGGACTAGCATTAATGGGGATTGGAGAAGCCGCAGGGACAGATGCTGCCAAAGAAGCTATCAAGATTGCTATTGAATCGCCTTTGTTTGATAATATGTCTATTAGTGGGGCAAAAGGTGTGTTGGTGCATTTCTATCTTAATCCAGATTATCCAATGGCGGAAATTTCTAATGCAATGGATGTTGTTTATGATAGCACTGATTCGGATGCGGAAGTGATTTTTGGAACTACTACAGATGCGACTTTGGAAAGAGATAAAGTAAGAATTACTATTGTTGCGACAGGTTTTGAAAAGGAAATTTCTCAAACTCATTCTGCAGAATCTAATGATAATTCGACTTTGAAGTTGGTTAATCCAAAAGATATGAGTCAAAGAATCAATCAGCAAAATACTTTACTTAGTGCAAAGAAAAAGATAAGTGGTGATGATTTTACTAATGAAGAATATTTGGATGTCCCTGCATTTTTAAGAAGACAAATGGATTAATTCTACTTAGTTTGTAACTATTTTGAGGGGAAATCCTTTTCATCCCCCCCCCCAGCATATTAAGGGCTAATGCCACACCTAGCACTTTTGCACTTGTTTTTAGCGCTTCTCTTCTTTGTATATTTTGGATTCCTTTTTGTGTTATTTTTTTGCTTCTTTGAGTGCTTTAGCATATTCTTCATCACTTACCAACTCTTCCCAATTCACATTTTGTCCATTTTTCTCTTGTGTGAGGGCTATGTGGCTTCCATGGCTTGTATCAGTTGCTCCATGAAAATGTCGAATATTTGGTGGGCAAGAAATCACATCACCTTTTTTTGCAATGGTTGCTGCTTGCCCCGGGATTTTGGTAAGAATCTCGCCATCTGTAACAATGAGTGTTTGTCCTGCTGGGTGTGTATGCCACGCACTCCTAGCGTTTTTGCTAAATTCCACTAAACCTCCGCCAAATTCTCTCCAAGATGTTGATTTAAACAGCATAGAAACTTTGACTTCGCCACTAAAGATTTTAGAATCTCCCTTGAAGCTCCCTAATTCGCCATTTCTTGTGATCGTTTGTGTATCTGCTGCCATAAGCATACCCCCTAAAAATAAAGTTAAAATGAGTATTTTTTTCAATGTTGTCTCCTAAAGTAATTTTGGGATTTAAATTTCTAAATTGCCTTTGTAGTCGTGTTTGAGGCTTGAAGTCTCTTATTTTGCAGCAAATCAATTTAGCGCAAATTGCTTGGGTGCAAATTTGAAAATAGCAATTTTGTGAAATGTTAAATCACAAATACAATTATAAAAGATGAGAGTTAGTCTAAGTCAAGAGGAAAATCAAAAAAAGCGATAAGTTTGGATTTGCCCCCTTAAAAAGGGGATTAAATTTATGAATCAAGGTATTTCTTGTATTCTTGCAATGGCAAGTTAGCAGCATTGGCACTAAAGATACAAAAAGGTTCTTTTTCTTGTAATCCTAAATATTTGAAGCTATGGTAAATTGGGAGTAGAATCTCTTTGATTGTTGCACCATGGTGTCCATCATAGCTAGATTCTGCTCCGCCTAGTGTGGTGATAATGCCAAATTTTTTGCCATTTAGCAACTTGGGTTCATTCCCATACAAAATCCCCGTCATCACTCTATCTTGCCATTCCTTTAAAAGGCTTGGAGTGCTAAACCAAAAAAGTGGAAATTGAAAGATAATCGTATCCGCCTCTTTGAGTAGTGCCTTTTCGGCTTCTGCGTCAATCTTGCCATCAGGATAAGTGGTGGTAAGATTGTGGATTTTGATGTGATTAGAATCTTTAAGTGATTCTAGTAACGCCTTATTGACTTTGGAGTTTTCCCAAAATGTGTGGGCAAAAAGTATTAGTGTTTTCATAATAAATTCCTTTAGTTTGTAATGTTTTATCATAGTATTACTTTTTTGATTTTTGGCTTAATTTCTTTTTAGAGTTTGTTATTTTTATGCAAGTTGTAAGGGGAATTTAGTAAAATTATATATTTAAGGTTTGATAGAAAGGGCAAAATTGTATCAAAAAATAATAGAATTAATGGAACAATGGGGAGTTTCTAAAGAGGATATTGAGTTTTATTCACAAAGCATATATACCAAAAATTTTGCAAAAGGGCAAAAAATCTTTAGCACACAAGATGAGTGCAGGGGATTGGTTTTGATTGAATATGGAACGCTTAGGGCTTATATTATCTCGCCTTGTCTAAAAGAGATTAATCTTTTTGTGTTGCATGGGGGAGATTATTGCATTCTTTCGGCTTCTTGTATGCTAAAAAATATTAGTTTTGAAGTGAATTTGGAATTTGTAGAAACTTCAAATGTTTTTATTTTGCCAAGCAAAATTTTCAATCAATTAAGCACAAAGTATCCAAAAGCAAAGCAGTTTCATTTGGATTTGGTTTCACAAAGATTAAGCAAGGTGGTTGATTCTCTGACTTCTTTGGCTTTTGAGCCTTTGGCAGATAGAATCTTGAAGTTTCTTCAAGAAATAGCTTTGGCTAATCAATGCAACAAAAAGATTCTTTATATTACGCACGAAGAGATTGCAAATGCACTTGGGAGTGCTAGAGAGGCAGTTTCAAGAGTGCTAAAAGATTTGGCAAAACAAAATAAAGTCGCATTAAAAAGAGGAATGATAGAGCTTTTGTGAATCCCCCTTGATCTATTTTATACTATCATATATACTTTTGATATAACATAAAGGCAAATCAATAGAAATCACTAGAAATAGATAGGATAGATTAAACATCGTATTTTACGCAGTTTATGGAATGAATGGAAACAAAAATAAAAGGATATAAAAGTATGGCAGAGAGGAAGGGATTAATATTGTAATATTTAACTTCGTAAAATACGATGTTTTGGATACATAAATTTTTTTATGTATCCCTTTATGTATCCTTTTGGGATACGATAAAATTTGCTAAATCATCAATGCCAAACTTTACATTATTACCCACTTTTGAATACTTGATTTTATTGTTTTTCATTATGCGATAAATAGTAGTTAAGCCGATACCTAGCAAACTGCAAGTCTCTTTCTTGCTTAACCAAAGTTTATTATACTTATCAAAAATCATTTTTGATATTTCTTTTTCTGTCATTTAAGCCTCCTTAATATCTACGCTATTTTTCAAGATTAATTCGATATACCCTTGTATATCTAACAAGCTATCTTTTTGTAAGCCACCATTTATAATTCTAGCTAGTTTCATAGTCACCATTATTAATGCAGTTTTGGCGTTATAGTCTAAATCATTCCACGCATCACCTTTTTGTATTATTTCAACCATTCTCCAAAAATCGCCTGATACTGCATTGAAATCCCCATAGCTCTCGCCTCTTTGTTCTAAAATCTCTTTAACTTCGCTATTCATTTTAAACTCCTTAGTATATTCCTAAAAATTCAGTGCCTTTTTGCAACTCAACTTCACCAAAATAACAGCTATAAACCTCGCAATCAGTAACCTTTTCTAAGCAAATATCAAGAAAGTATAAATTTTCTTTGTCAGGGGCTTTTTCAATAGCAACATCCAAGTTTCCATTTTCTTTTTTGAAATCTTGCAACTTCTCTATAAATTCACTTATTTTCATCTTCACTCCTCTTTTCAAATAAAACTCCGATAATAGCTTTATCATCGTTATTTCTTATCAACACCACATTTTTAATTTCTGCATTATGTTTTTCTTGATATTCTTTTATATCCTCTTCTAACAGATAAGTAAAATAATCACTTTCAAAAATTTTAAATTCTGTTTTCATTAATTATATCCCTCCACATAAAGTATTCTACATTGACTAGCATCTAATGCTTGTAATAGGTCTTTTAGCATTCCTTTAAGAATCCCATCAGCCATACCTATAAGTTCTTCTACTTGTTCATAGGTTAATGTGTAGATACCACTTGTTGAGTAACCAAAATAATCTAGCATTAGATTAGAGAAATCACTACCAAGATAACCTATTCTATCCTCATCCTTTAATTCTAAGTGTTTCTTTTTAAATGCCTTTAACTCTTTCTTATCTTTGAAAGCATAAGCATTACCTGCATATCCCATACTATCCCCTTATTTCCTATTTTTAAACGCTTCTTTAGCAATATCCAAAGATAGCAATACACTTGCTAGAGCATTATGTAGCTCAATATGGATCTGACTAAAAGCTTTTTGTATTTTTTCATCTGAATCCACCTTATCAAGTTTCCTAGTAATAGCTTTTAAATCCTTAAATCTAGTCTCTAAACTATTGATATAAGTCTCAAAAATATAATCTTTCACGATTCAACTCCTATTAAAATAATCGCTCGTCAAAATAGATAATATTTGATAAAATTCACAAGCACTTTCATTCAAATGATATGAGAAATCTTTCAAATAATTCCCTTTAAAATGCTTTTTCTCAAATTCTTCAAGTGTAACCATTTCCTTAGAATCTTCCAAAATCTTTTTTAGCTTTGATTCCATTTTTGGTAACTCCTCTTTTAATAGGCTTATTTTTTCCAAAGCCTCCTCAAAGTTAAAAAGGACGCTTCTTAAGTCCTCTTCTCTTAATTCAATAGCATTCATTATCTAAATCCCTCTCTTTCTCTTTGTCGAATTCCTTTTTAAAGCTCACAAATTGATTATAAAAAGCCCTTAGCTCTTTGTAGTGTTTCAAGATAAAATAATAGTCTTTAAAACCCTCTGCCAAACTTTCCGATTCATTTGCAAATTTAAACGCATCATAAGGGCTTCTAATAAGATTGAATATCAATATAATTACAAAGAATCCAAGCCAATTAAAAACAAAATCAAAAGCAAAAATGCTCTTTCTATTCTTAAAAGCTTTTAAGACAGCTCTAGCAACATTAATTCTGCCAACATTTCTATCTTTAAGCTCTTTTGCATATAAGTCCGAATACTCATAAATAAGAGATTTGTATTTATCTAATAGATAATTTTCTGCTTCATACTTATTCATTATATACCCTTTTAATACATATCTAAGCTAGGACAAACAAATCTTGCTTGATAGCCATAATCTGAAATTTTAAGTTCTTTCCAACAACTTGAAAATCTACTTTCACCTTTAACATTTATATATAAATAGCATCCAATTTTAAGTGCATATTTAAGATTTAAGTTTTTTAAGCTATTATAAAGAGGCTGTATAAGCTCCTTTTCAATATTTTTAAAAGTAGCTTTATCAATTTTAATAGCTCTATCAGTATTGAACACCTTTATTTCAACTGTTCTAAAAGTATTAATAAGTTCTATATCACCTAGTGATATGTATTCTTTTAAAGAATTTTTATGCTTCTTTAGCATATAAGGTATTAGTATTTCTCTACAAGAAGTTAAAAAACCTTTAGCTTCTGTATTTTCTTTATAACAATACTCTAATATCTCTTCATTAAACTCTATTCTCATTTTATATCCTCCTAGAATAAGGGCTTATATTCTTTATTCGTTCTTTTGCGATAGAGCTTTTCATTTTCTAAAGAGTAGTTAATCTTACTAAGGGGTGCTACTCTTTTCCAATAGTTTTCATACAATGCAATAGTTTCCCCAACTTTCGGAAAACATATAATTTAAGATTTTTTCTGCTGTTTCGCTACACCCAATAGGTGCTTTAATAGGTATAAATTCAAAATTCAACTTACCTTTTTTGTATCTCCTATTGAATCTCAATTCAACATACCCACCAGCCAAAACCTTTAATAAGCATACTTATCTATCTTTTCCATAATAGCTTCAGTTTTCACTCTTCCCAAATGGTAACTTAGAGAAATAAACAACTCCATTCTTTTGGGATTATGTGAATCCTGTTCCTCTCCACTGAAATCTTCACGCCCAATTATCTTAAAATTATCATCAACGATATAAACGCCATTATCTCCGACTTTGATATTTTCGTAACTATCCAAAGTTAAAAGCTCTCCGTCAAAAGCCTTTTTAGAAACCTCCAAAACTGCATTAAAAGGCTCAAAATAAAAGCCATCTTTATTTAATTCGTATTCTTCCTTTGCTATTTGTAACAAAGGTTCGATTGAATCACGCCCACCATTCCAATGCTGATAAATGGCTTTTGTTCTTGTATGATTCACAATTACACAACGATTTCCCATTTTTATTCCTTTACATTTCTATTTAAATTAATTCTGTGATTATTATTTCTAATTTATCTTTAGTGCCTAAAATCTTTTGCACTTGCAGTGTGGTTATTTGCGTATCATTATGATAACAAACGCCCTCTAGGCTATCTAAGATAGGTTTTAAAATATTGTCAATATCTCTTCTTCTATTGCCTTTATAGCTCCAAATGATTTGCATTTTTATTTGTTCGTTTGAGAGTTTTGCTCCAGCCTCTTTAGCTTTAAGAGCTAAAAGCCTTTTAAACTCTATTCCTTTTTTGCTGATATACCTATGGTATCCATTGCCTAGCCAATAGTGATTAATACTAGGTGGATTGACATTTTCTATTGTTATTTTCACTAAGTCCCCTTAAGTAGAATATTTTTGAAAATTCTCTTTGGATATACTCTTCATTGCCACCTTGTGAAATGCAGTAATATAAACCTTTGTGATTATTGAAAACTTGTTTTAAGATTAATAATTCCTCTTTTGTAAAAAGTGGTTCATTGTTTATTTTGTTTTTGAGTTTTGCAAAATAAACCTTACCTGCAATAAAATCATCTACCATTTTATTGTCTTTGATGAATCTTATTACTGCTTCGACTTTGTTAAAGAGGGATAAGCTTTCTTTATCCCATTTTGAAATCTCATAACCCTTAAGCTTTTTACATTCATTGGCAACTAGATTTAATGTTAAAAACCTGTTTTCACTCACACAAGCTTTGTATATTTTGTAGATTTGCTTTTCATCAAAAGGCTCTAAATATTCTTGTAACGCTTGGCAGTCAAGCTTATTAAAAGAATAAAACTTTTTTGCAAACTCATCTATAAGCTCCTGCCTTGTCATTTTAGAATATCTCCTCTGCCTCTACTTCTTGTGTTTCTGATTCTTCTTTTAAAAAAGATTGGATTAGCAAATCTAATCCCCCCTCATCATCTAAAAGAGTTTGAAGCTTTGCCTCATCACTTGATTTGATTTGATTAGTTAAACAAAAATTTCTGATTTCCTCTTTGCTTAAGCCCTTTGATTTTAGTTTTTCTGAAAACTCTAAGGCTAGATTCCTTTTTGGTGTTTCAATTTGTGGGGCTTGTGGTGCTGTGTAAGTCTCTGCCTTTTCCTCTAGTGGAATTTCATCTGCGGTGTAAGGCATTCCGCCTAGCTCACAAGAAAAGCACATTCTAAATCCTTGTGCTATTGCTACTTTTTTAATCATAGTTCTAGGTTTGCTCTTCCACATAGAATTGTTTTGATTGTATTCACTAAAATAAACTTCGTGCCTAAATGGCTCTCTCCAATCTTTGCGGTAAATTTCCACAACTCCTTTTAACTCTGCTCCATCTCCCTCACTCCAAGCTTTCCACCCTGCTAGTTGTCCGCTCATCTCTGCTCGCTTAATATAAACCTCATACCCTACAATAACATTGAAATTATTTCCATAGGGTATGGCGTAAATTTCCCTAGCAAAAGGATTGAGTTTAAAGCTTCTGCAAATTTCTAAAAATTGTTCTTGATGTTTGGGCTGAATGTTGCAACCTAAGCTTGTAAGGTATTTTTTTGCAGTTTCTAGCACTTCATTTTTTTCGATTGTCATTATTTCATTATTCATTTTTTATCCTTTATTTTAAAATGGTATTTCATCATCACCAATATCAATAACTGCAGTATTTTTATTGTTATTTTGAATAACTTGTGTTTCTCCGCTTTGTTCATAGATTATTTTTGTTTCTTGCGGAGCTTGTTTTGTTTGCTCTTGATTCTTTTTATCAACAAAATTGATTTTTTCAATTAAAATGGAATGCTCTTGTCTGTTGTTTCCATTGTTGTCTGTCCAAGTATTTAACACAAGTTCTCCTTGAATTAGAATCCTGCTTCCTTTTTTGAAATATTGATTAATCACTTCGGCGGTTTTACCAAAACAAGAGGCTTTAACATAAAGCACTCTTTCATCATATTCCCCATCTGCTCTTTTAAATCTTTTGTTGTGGGCTAGGCTTAGATTTGCTAATGCACTACCGCTAGGTAGATACCTTAACTCCACATCTTTTGTTAGCGTTCCTAGTAGTGTTACATTATTCATTACATTGCCTTTAATTCAAAATAAGTGGTGTCGCTTCTTAGATAATCATTTGGGATTGTTAAATTCATATCATTGCAATATTTTTTATAATCTATCCCACCTTTGCGTGTTTTTTCGATTATGCTTAAATGCTGTGTTTGAATAGGCTTGTTGCCTACATATTCTAAGATTTGCTTTTTTAACTCATCTTTTTTGTGTGTGTAAGCTTCTAGCATTCTATTAATGTCTTTCCATTCTGTTGCTAAACCCTCTAATATAAAATCTTGTTGTGATTCTATGCTTCTTTGGTATTCCTCCATAAAGCTTTCTAGGCTTGGGAGGTTTGCTTCTATGAAGTTT
The DNA here is from genome assembly GCF_017979475.1 of Helicobacter pullorum NCTC 12824. Taxonomy (GTDB): domain Bacteria; phylum Campylobacterota; class Campylobacteria; order Campylobacterales; family Helicobacteraceae; genus Helicobacter_D; species Helicobacter_D pullorum. The sequence continues at coordinate 33,238 of NZ_JAERIT010000009.1, read as the reverse complement.
GTTTTGTGGATATTTTCTTTTTTTATTTCTATCCCTTTGCTTCCTTTGATTCCTTGAATGAATAATCCTTGCTCTACCTCTAGCACTTCCATTTCTAATTGCATTTGTGCAAAATAATAAATCGGTATATCCTCATAAAATTTTCTTGGTGCTTTGATTTCTAAGGCTAATCTCTCATCAAGCAAAACATCATTAATTACTCCATCAGGAGTTGCACCTAAAAAATTATATTTTGGGTGAATTAAGAATCCTGTTTGCTCCACTTTCATAGAGTTTTTTTCTAATTCATTAATGATGATTGGTTCAAAAGTAATACCCCTTTGAATATCAAAATTGTTTTTTTCTTTTTTGATTCCAAAATGCTCTAGCACCATTTCTTTTAAAACTTGATTTCTGCTTTGATAGGGATTTAGTCCTAAAACTGCTCCGATTCTGCTTCCTGTAATTCTATCTGTGCGTCTAACATCTAACATTTTATTTCCTTTCTTGTATGTATCCTAGTTTTTTAATGATTAGAAATGTTTTGTGTATTTTTCCATTTTTGTTTAGTCTTTGTCCCTTGTTATCCCTTAATGCTCTTTGCAAGTTATGCAAATCACTTTCTGTGAGATTGTTTTCTTTTAGAAAGTTTCTAATAAAGCCATAGTCCTTTAATATTTTTTCTTTGTTGATACTTAACATTTAACCCCCAAAAAAGTGTCTATTGGTCTTGCATTTAAACCTTGTCTGCTCCATATAAGCCCCTCAAAAACGCTGTAATATCTGCTTGAATAAGTAGCTTTTAAGCCTCTATAAAAAACTATTTTTTCCATTTTTAAGCCTTTAGAGTTTTTGAAATTTCTTGTATTTCTTGATTGTTTTTTTCATCATACCTTGCTTTTATTTTTTCCCAATTTTTGAGAATAAAATCTCTACCTTTTTGAGTCCAATTAGAAGTGGTTTTGAAATCTTTGCCTGTTTTGATACTCAAGATTCCATAATGTGAATATTTGGCATAAGGTAGCCACACATCGCCTTGCTTGAAAATAATCCCAACTTTATGTAAAATTTCATTGAGTAGATTTGCGGAGGATAAGCCTAGTTCCTTTGCTAAATAGGTGCTAGGATAAGTCTCATCACTAAGAAAAAGTCTTTTGTGTTGAGCTTCGAGTGTGCTTTTCTTTTCCTCGCTATCTGCTAAAGCTCTGAGGGCTTCACTATAAGTTTTAGGTAGTTGATATTCCACCCCTTTAGGATTTTTAGCTATTAAAGCTTTGGTGTAGTCCCTTTCTGCTTTTATAAAATGTTTTCTTACTAGCTTTCCCCTCTCTGTCTTTTCTAACATCGAGATTTCTTTTGCTAAATCTGTGGTAATAATGTAGTCTTTTTTGGCTTTCGTCATTTTTGGCGATAAGGTCGTCAAATTTGACGATACTTCTAAAACAATGTAATCCTCGTCCTTTATCGCCATTGAATCTTTTAATCGTCTTTTTATCCAATGGCTAAATTCTGTTTTAACCTCTAAGGCTTCGTGTAAGTTTCTAGCATTAACGCTGTTGATTTCCTCTCCACCTATATTTTGTTTGTTAATGATGATTCTACACATAGCTTCCATACCTCCTTATAATTTCTTGCACAAAATCTTTTAATTTCATTTCTTGATATTGCTCATCTAAAAGCCAATCTAAAACATCATCTTTGTTGTCTAATAAGGAGAACAGAATCTCCTCATCATTTAATTGAGTTTCCATTTATGCTCCTAACAATTTAATCTCATTAAAACCCATTTGTGTTTTAAGGTTAAAAGCCTCATCAATTAGGTTTTCTTTGACTTCAGGGAATGCTTCTTTGGCTTGTTCTTTATTAACTATCCAAGCTCTAAGCCTCCCAACTTGAATATTAAATTTGGATATAAACTCTTTATTAAACTTCAAATGGATATTTCCATTTTTATAGCCTTTCCATTCAAAAAAGATTTCTCCATTATCAAACATAATAGTTCCATTGCTTTTAAGCTCGTGGAATCTCTCTGCAAAATAATATCTGCCTCTATTTTCCAAAAATTCTTTAAACTCCATATCTCTAAAGCAATAAGGGCTAGTTTTAAAGCCTAGATTTTTGGCTAAAACTCTTAGGCTTTCATTCAATCCCCCATCGCTTCTTGTCAAAACCACCCTATAATCGAGTTTTTTGGCTTTGAATTTATACTCATCATTGTATCTCCAAGTATTGTTAATAAACTTTTTATTGCTTTTGTATTCCAAAGCCTCATTGTTTGCAAAATCATCAAAGAGTGTCAAGAACCCTTGATGGATAAAATGGTTGGTATTTTTAATTGCCCATATTAAAATTGCATAGATATTGCCTTTGTTAAATTCAATGCCATTTTCACTTGCAATAAAACTAGAAACATAGCTTCTATAAGCGGGTATAATCCTGCTTGTAAGCGTGTCTAGCTTGTTAAAAAGCTCACTCCAATAGAGAGCTTTTAACTCTCTTAATTGATTAGCGATACTTTTTGTAAGCTTGTCTTTATCAATGTTCAAGGATTTAAAGATTTTTGGGTGAATGGCTTTAAGTTTTGAAACACTCTCTACAAGTTCATTTAAATCCTTTTGGTAAAGTTTGCAAAGTGTATCGATAATATCACTACTTGCCACCTCTTTAGTAGCGTTTTCTAGCCTGTCCCTCTCTTCTTGCCTCTCTGCCATTGTGGCATAGGATTCTGAAATAGAATCCAAATCTAAGCCAAAGGCATTTTTCAAGAAATCTTGAAAAATATCCTCTTTGTAGTGAAACTCGATAAATAAAATATCTACTTTTGCCCTTGCTTCTCTATCCTCACTTTCTAAAAAATCAAAGCTTCCTAAAATCTCTTGATTGATAATGCCTTTTCTAGCCTTTAGAGCCTCACTAATAATCTTAGAATTTTTCCACCTTTGTGGAATGATTAAAACTAAATATTTTGCGTTAGCTTCTCTTATGATTCTATCTGCCCATTTCTCGTATTCGCTGTAAGGTGGATTAGAGAATATTAAATCAAATTCCTTTTCAATTAAAGAAGTTTGAAAAATATCCCTGCCTATTACAAGAGTATTAGGGTTAAGCTCATTAATCAAAATGTCGCTTTTTTCAATAGCAAAGGTTTCTAAATTTGTTCCAAAATCCAAACTATCTAAAACTTTGCCATTTCCTGCCCCTATATCCAAAATAGAACTAGGCTTACGCTTATCCGAGCCAAAACTTTTGAAATGCTCATTAATGCAGTTTATCATCTCACTTGTTGTGGGGTAAAATTCAAAATCTTGCCCCTGCTTTTTTAAATCTTTAATTAAACTTGGAATACTCATTTAATCCCCTTTAGGATAAAATTTAAGCTAATTAGCTTAAGTGGGAGTAATGAAATATGAAAAAAGTCTCATCAAAAATAAGGATTTAAAAAAAAGAACGCATTACTCCCGCTTAAACTAATGTAAATTAACCGCTCATTAGAACGCCTGTTTTGCACTCTCTTGGAATCCATTTTATTTTTTGTCGTTTGCTAATAAACTTAAACTAATGCCACGCTTAGCCACGCTATTAGAAACCAAAGTTAGCAATAACATCACTTAATATAACACTTAAGCATAGTTATCGTAACTATTATTAAAATTTAAATACCAAAAGAAAAACTAGGTTAATTTGGTAATCCTTAGTTCTCTCGGAATCAATAAGTTAAAGAACAAAAAAGTTAAAAACTTTTAATCTGCTTCTTAAATAGATTTGATTAAAATCTTAAAAGGAATTGATTAAAAAGTTAAAAACTTTTGATAGGGGAATTATATTTGCTTTGTCCTTAAAATATCCTTATTATGTCCTTAAAATATTATTAAATAGGAGGAATTTATTATGAATGAAGTTAGAGAATATATAAATAAGGTAAAAGACGAAATGAGTTTTTCAAAGGATATAGAGCTTTGCAATGCAATAGGTGCAAAGAAGCAAAACTTTGATAAATGGATACAACGCAACAGCATTCCACCTGTGTGGGATATTAAAATTAAGTCCTTAGTTAAGACAAATGTCCTAAATACAGAATCCACTCCGCAGGATTCTGAAATGGTTAATATTCCTTTTTATAAGGATTTTGCAGTTTCTGCTGGGTTTGGGGTTGAAAACTTTGCAGGGGAAGTGGAGTTAATACCCTTTAAAAAAAGGGAATTGTCGTTAATGTTTGGGATTACTTCCTTTAATAAAATAGGGATTATTCAAGTAATTGGGGATTCGATGTCGCCTACACTTAAAGAGGGTCAAATGCTAGTTTTTGTTGATGATAGCACAAGCATTGAGGGGGCGATTTATATCGTGCAATATCAAGATGAAGTCTTTGTAAAAAGGCTGAAAAAACGCCCTTTGGAGCTAGTGAGCGATAATAAGGAATATTCTAACATTGCAATTAAGGAGTTGGAAGAAATTAGAATCATTGGGCGTGTGGTTGGTGTTTATGAATTGAATTATAGGAGGATATAATGAAAAAGATAGTTTTTGTATTTTTGCTGTTGTGTGGCGTTGGTTATGCTGAGTTTTACAAGGTGTTTATCACTAGGGAAGCACAGGATTTATATAAGACTACTGAGGGTATTTATATAAAAACTAGGTATTGCCTTGAATATGCTTATGGCGATGAAGCTATTTTAAAGTATGAGGGGTATGGATATAGCGATAAGTTGATATTTGAAAATGGTAGCACTTGCGATGTAGAGAGAATCTTAAGATAGGAAGTTATAATGAAAATTACTGAAGCGATTGTAAGTATATTGTTAGCGTTGTATGGGTTATCAGTGATGATAATGGCAACATATTTTAATTTTTTGTATGCAAATGAAAATGGTTTTTTGGCTTGGCTTTTCTTTGGCGAGATTATTGCTACACTAAAAGCTATTGTGTGGCCTTATTTTATCTTTATAGCGGGGTGATTTTATGAAAATTAGCTTTATTAATAGGGTATTGGCGGTAATAAATATTGTTTATATTGGGATTATATTTGCTTTTTATGTAAATAACACATATCAAGAAGGAAGATTCCATAATGATAGAGTAGAGTTTGTTTTTTGGTATTGGGTTATTCTTTTGATTATTGAATTTGCTGTGTTTTGGCTTTATGGAGGGTTTTTAAAAGAGAAAAAAGGGGTGGAGCTTACAAATAAGGATAAGATTTTGATTGGCTTAATGCCACTTGTAACTATTATTTCTACACTGTTTGTATATGATGGTTTGAGAAATAATGTTGTATTGCTTCTTGTAGGCTTAGCTTTAAATCTTGCGATTCCGATTTTGCTTTATGGGGATTATAGGCGAAAGTTTATATTAAAAATACAAGAGGTGGAGAAAGAAAAGATAGAGCCTGTGGAGAGAGAAAAGATAGAGCCTGTGGAGCAAGAAAAGATAGAGCTTAGAGAATATCCTGTAAGTGCTAATCCATTTTGGCAATCGGTTTCTAAGCTTATATTGGTAATATCTTGTATAGGGCTTGTATTTGTTTTTATAGCAGCATTTATGGAGCCTTTGCTTTTTATTAATATCCCATTTATTGCTTTGTATCTTTATTGTGGGTTTAAATTCCTTTATAAGACTAAAAGAATCTATTTGTATTTTTTGTTTGGCATTATTAATAGGCTTATTGAGAATATACCACAACAAGCTTTTGAGCAAAACATAAATCTAGCTACAATTACTATTTTATGGACAATAATAACAATGGCAATACCTGTGGTTGAGTTTTACAAATACAAAAAGGGTAAATATTACTAATTGTAAATGATTTTAATGGATAAGGAGTGTAAAAAATGAAACTAATCATACTTCCACAAAAAACACAATACGATGAAAAAATCTTTTTGTTTGATGAGAATATGGCAGTTTGCGAAAATGGGAAGATTCTTTATTATGACAATTTAGGACATTTGCACGGCACAAATTATGAGTGTATTTTAGATTCTATTACAGAAAATACTCCTGCAGAAGAAATAAAAAAGAAAATCATCAATTTAGAAAATATCTTGATTGATTTCTTTATAGTTAATCTCATAGAAAATACAATAAACAATGAAAGATTTGATTTAATAGATGAGGATACTATTAGCTACAAAGGTTTTTTAATTAATTTAGAAACACTCGAAATTAGAGGAAGTGCAATAGAATTGAAAAGCAAAGATGAAATAGAAGCTTATTTTGAAGCAAATAAAATGCTATATAGCCCAGAGGGCGAAGTCCAAAAATCTATTAAAGCTATTATCCAAGCAGTTTATAGACAAAATATCGATAACTTTGTAGATTACGAATTTCTTAGAAATTTTTTGGAAGAAAGATTGTAGAGTAAAATCTACTTCAATCTCCTATCGTCAAAAATGACGACCTTAGATAAATCCTGCTTTGGTGGGAAGTGAGAGTGATTATTTCCAAAATGGAAATAGTTGGAGTTTTAATCTTAGTCGTCAAAAATGACGACCTAGAATCAAGCTATAATTAATGGGCTTTTTTGTGCTTTTTGCTTTTGTCTATCTTATAAGCCTTGTATGCTTGATAACCTGCAATAATTAAACAAATGGTTAAAAAACCGCTTACAATATATTCGCCTATCATTTATCTATCCTTTTTTGTGCGTAAATGCAGAAAGCCATTAATGAGATACTACCAATTACAATGTAGATATTGTTTGGAGTAACACTCCCACTAAGCAACGCATAATTACCATTAACAAAAAGACCAAGACCTATATTTTTTAATAACTCTAACATCTTAATCCTTTAAACTCTAAAATTATAACAAAAATTTTTTAAAAATTTTTTTGAACAGAATTGAAACATTATGAAATGATTAGAATTAATTAGAATTATATATTTATTTTTAGCTTATTATTTTGCCCTTGACAAATTTAAAAAAAATGTTAAAATCGCTTTCGCAATTTTCTCAATTGCTACGCTTAAATTTCTCACAAATCGAAATTTAATCTCACATTTAGAAAATCTTTGCTCAATTTATTTTATCTATCGATAAAATTTCATTCTCGCAAAGAAAGCTCCCATTTATAAATAGCATTTTTATTAAGAATCTTTTTAAAGGCTTTTAGAGTTAAGAGCTTTTTTAAATAATGATTTTTGTCCTTTCTTTAAAAATAGATTTTTTAAAAATTAGGGGTAATGCTTACTAACGCATTGATGTTGGTGTGGTAAGAGGACAAAAACGATATTTTAAAATGGATTAAATTTAGCTTGGGCGAAGCCTTTAAAAAGTTTCTTTAATAAATATGGAACTTGAAAAAGGGGTGGATTCTGCTCTTTTTGAAAAAGCTTAAAAAATCCCTATTTTATGGGTTTTAATGCTTCTATTAACTGCAAATTATGGTATAATTTAAGAAAAATTTAAGGGGTATAAATGGCACTTAGTGAGAGTGTGTATTTTGAAGCTAGAACAAAATATGAAACAGGGCAAAGTCTCAATTCCATTGCTAGAGATTTAAGAATCTCTAAATCTAATTTAGCAAGAATTGCAAAAAGGGAGGGTTGGGAGCAAGGAAAATATAAAGATTATGTGGAAGCAAAGATAACCATTAAAGAGCAAGAGAAAAAAATCAAGCAGGATTTGCAAAAAGAAAATGGAAACTATTATGATAAGTTTAGATTGCTAGATTCCATTGCATTAAATGAGGCAGAAAAGAGAGAACTTGTGAATAATGTTTCTATTCTCACACTTAAGAGGGCTGAATCTCTGCTTAAGAAAGGGACAATTAGAAAGCACATTAAAGTTAGCAATGGGGTTGCTGTGGGGGAGAGTTTAGAGAAAGTAGAGGAAGAGCTAACGCCTAGAGATTTGAGAGATATTGCGGATTTGGCAGATAAAGCCTCAATGACTTTAAAAGTTAATCCAAGATTTGCACCACAAATGCAACAAGTAATCGGTGCAAATGAAGTTAAGGTTATTGCTCCATTTGGGGACAAAATAGAAAAATAAGGGACAAAAAGGGACAAAAGCTATAATTTAAGATTGTTTTAATTTGTAGGAAGCGATTTGAGAGGTTTTTTTGAAGTGGGCAAGGGTAAAGGTATGCTAAAAATTGCAACTATTAAATGGTTTATATTTTGTAAGCTTGATAAATAGGGGGTTTAGAGGCTATCGTCAAAAATGACGACTTAAAAAAGAATCAAAAGGTGGGTAAATGGTAATTGACTTAAGAGGTATTGAGAAAGTTACAAATGAGAAATATATCCCTTATTATAATGGAACAAAAAGATATGAGGTTTTTTATGGTGGTGCTGGAAGTGGTAAAAGTAGATTTGTAGGGCAAAAAATAATTTATAAAATCTTACTTGAAAAAGGGCATAAAATCCTAGTGATTAGAAAAGTAGCAAACACTTTGCGTAATTCCTGCTTTTCTTTAATCAATTCCTACATTAATTCTTGGGGATTATCGGATTTTTTCAAGATTAATAAATCCGATATGAGCATAATTTGCACAATAAACAATAATGAGATTTTGTTTAAAGGTATCGATGACCCTGAAAAAATTAAATCTATTGATGGAATTACTTGCATTTGGATTGAAGAAGCGAGCGAGTTAAGTTTTGATGATTTCACACAATTAGATTTAAGGCTTAGAGGAATCACAGAAAATCCTAAGCAAATAATGATTAGTTTTAATCCCATTAGTGCAGAACATTGGTTAAAAAAGAGATTTTTTGATAAAGAATGCGAAGATACAAGCATTTTGAAAACAACCTATCTTGATAATAGATTCCTAGATGATGTGTATAAAAAAACTTTGGAGGATTTAAAAGAGAATAATCCTAGCTATTATAAGATTTATTGTTTGGGTGAATGGGGAAATTTAGAGGGGCTTGTATATGAAAAATATAAGATTGTAGATAAATTCCCTGATGATTTACAAATGGTAATCTATGGAGTGGATTTTGGGTTTAACGACCCAACTGCTATTATAAAAGTGGGATTTTATTATAATGAAGTATTTATTGATGAAGTGTTTTATAAAAGTGGATATACAAGCGGAGATGTGATTGATTATTTAAAGAGAGAGCATTTTTATTTGAGTAAGCTCATTGGTTTTTTTGAAACTGCAGAACCTGATAAAATAGAGGAATTTAAAAGGGCAGGATTTAGGGTAAGAGAAGCAAAGAAAAGCATTATTGATGGAATCAATGAAGTTAAAAAATACCGCTTAAATATCACAAAAAATAGTGTGAATGTGATTAGAGAAATACAGAATTACACTTGGGATAAGGACAAAAATGGAAAAATGCAAGATAAACCTATTGATTCTTATAATCACGCTCTTGATGCCATTCGTTATGCCATTTATACAAGTGCTAAACCACAAAATCCACAAAGCTCACTCTACAATTACCAAAAAATCGAGGGTGCTTGGTAATATTTTTAGAGTTTTGTTAAAAACTTTTGAAAAGCTTTCTATAATAAAGTGATAATAAATTTAATAGCTTTTGATTATATTTTGATGTTTCGTATTTTAGGTGTATAATGCCCTTAAAAAATGAGGTTTTATTTGAACACAAATCTTGCTTTTTTGATAGAAATGTTTAATGGCGATGTGTTTAAAACGCTAGTTGCTTGTGAAAAATTTGGGGGATTAAATATTTCAATCCCAAAAAAAACGCATAGGAAAATTTTGCTTAAAGAGCTAATAAAAAAAGGGGAGAGTTTGGAGGAGATTGCTAAAAAGACAAAGATTGATAAAGATACTTTGCAAGAGTATCTAAGGGAGGAATAATGCTAGATACTTCAAGTTTGCAAACTTTAATCCAAACTGCAAGAAATAGGCACGAAAAATATTTACCTAGTTTTAATGAACTCACTCGAAGCTATTTGGGTAAATATCGCAATGAAGTGATGGAGTTTTTACGCAAAAGGAATAAATCTCATATTTTTATCCCTGTATTGCCTAGCAAGACACGCAGGATATTAGCTAGTTTTCAAGAATCTTATTTTAGCAATGAGGATATTGTCAAGATAGAGCAAGTTTTAGAGGTTGCACAATTAGCACCGATTGTGGATAAAATTCAAGAAGCATTTAATCATTATACGCAAAAAGAAATGAAGCTTTTTAATCTACTCTCTAGCAATATGTTAGAAGCAATTATTTATGGAACTCCAATAATGCGTGTGTATTGGGCTGGAGATAAGCCAAAACTAGAAAACATTAATATTTATGATGTTTTCTTAGACCCTGATGCGACAAGCAATGAGGACTTAAATTATTTGGTGCATAATATTTACCTCTCTAAAGCACAGATTCTAAACTACATTAAGCTTGGAATCTTTACTCCAGAGAATGAAATCCAAAAAGAAACCGACATAAGCAGACTTTATAAGCGTGAGAAACTGCAAGAAGTGTATTATAAAATCAATAATCAATGGTATTTAGCAACACTTTTAGAGAATAACAAACTAAGAGATATACCTTTGAATGATGGAATGCCTTTTGTAATTGGGAATTTAATCCCACAAATTAGAGAATACAATGAAGAAGTAGTTAGACTTTATGGGGATTCTCCCATCGCTATTATTTTGGGATTGCAACAAGAGATTAATACAAGGAGAAATCAACAAATAGACGCTATTGATTTATCTTTGAATCCTAGAGTATTAATGGATTTAGCAGGAGGGATTGACCCATTGGCTTTTAAAAAAGGTGCAGGAGAGATTATTGCGTGTAATGACCCAAATAGTGTTAAATTTTTTACTCCTCCTAGTATCAATGAGGGAACTTTTGATGTGCAAAGATTGGATTTAGAAGCACAAGAAGCATTAGGGGTAACTGCGTATAATAGTGGAACGAACTCACAAATGCTAAATAATACTGCAACAGGGATTAGTGTTTTATCCGCTGAAGCAAATACAAGGATACAAAGCCTTATTAGAAGCTATAACGAGACTTTTATTGAAGTAATGTTTGCTAGACTTGCTAGTTTAATCTATAAATATGATACTAAATTTTTGGGAGATTTGGTGGTTAAGCCTCCTTTGGAGCTTATTGCTACAATTAATACAGGGCTTGGAGCTACAAATAAACAAGTGCAATTACAATCTTATGAGAAAGCTTTTGCAATGTTTGCACAAATACAGAATTATCAAGGAATGGTAAGAATTGTGCAAGATATGCTACCACTTCTTGGAATCAAAAACAAAGAGGATTATTTTGTAGGAGGAAACAATAATGGAGCTAACACTATCGGAGCTAACTACTTGCAAGAACAGCAAGGCATACCAATTTATAATCAAGGAGGCTTTTAAAAAATATAATTCTTATCAAATAAAAGCAATGAATGAGGAGAATCCCCAAAGAGCTAAAATAATGCTTGATAGGGCTTTTGGGATAGCAGAGTGTTTAAGCATTTTAGAAAATGCTTTGGATAATTTAAGTAAAAAAGAAAATGAAAATGTAGAATATAATTAAAAGGAATCGTATGGAAAATTTAGAAACTTTAAATCAAGCTATCAATGCTCCACAAACACAAGGAGATGGGCAAAATATTCAAGGACAAGGCAGTTTAGAACAAAATATTCAAGAGCCACAAGCACAAGGAAATGGGCAAATAGAATCAATTCCAAATGATGTGCAACAACAAGGTTTAAATGAAGTGCAAATGGAGCAAATATTGAATATCATTCAACAATCACAGATTCAAAATATTCAACAAAATGCTAAAGTGCAAGAGCCACAACAAAAAGGAGAATATGGAGAACTTGCTGAGGCTTTGGGGATTAGTGAATACAAAAAACAAGTTGATGAATTAAAGCAAGAGTTAGAGAAGTTAAACTCGGAGCGAAATATTATCAATGTTAAAAATTCTATTGCAGAAATGGAGGGTAGATTAGAAGGGTTTAAAGGGGAAGAGATTTTTAACTATCTCAATGAACTTAACAAAACTAATCCTGCAATGGCACAAGGGCTAGATAATCCACAAGGTTGGGAGATGATTTATAATCAGCTTAGAATGCAACAACTCACACAAACACAACAAACACAAAATCAAAGCATAGTCAATCAACCACAAGCTACACAAGTACAAAATAATCCTGATTTGATTTTGGCTAGCACGCAAAATCAAAATTTCGTCCCAAATGATTTGATGAACAAAATAAAAAGTGGCAATGCAACATACTCTGAAATGGGTAAAATCTTTGGATAATAGGGGGTGTTAGATGTGGGGTGCAATCGGTAATTTTTTAGGAAGCAGTGCTTTTGGTAATGCAGTTGGGCTTTTGGGTGCTGGGGCTAGTATCTATGGAGCACATAATCAACAAAAAATGGCTAAAAAAGAACTCGACTTCCAAAAAGATATGTATAATCAATGGAATAGCACAAGAATGCAGAATCAAAACAATATGAATAATGCTTATGATGATGTTTTTAATCAAAATAAAAAGAAAAATCAAGGTGGAATGCTTGGAAGTGGATTGTATGGGGGAATGCAATAAAGATAAAGGAGGCACACAATGGCAATGGGTGGTTGGTATAATGGATATAGAGTAAGTCCTGAACTCATAAGACAAGCTGGAGGTGGTGCGTGGAGTGAGGCTGGGAAGCAACTCACAAACCTAAGTGAGACTTGGAAGCAAGATAAACTAAGACAAAAACAAATGGGTTTATTGGATTTACAAGCAGAGGCACAAAAATGGGAAAATTCACAAAATCAAAAGTGGGGAGACAAAGAAAGGGAAGCTAAATATAATAGCGTAATCTTTAATAATCAAGACCAACAAATTAAAAATGCTTATACACCTAGACTTTTGGAATCTAATCTCTATGGGTCGAATCTAGATAATCAAAGAAAGCAACAAGAAAATAGAATTTTAAACAATTATGGAATGCTACAAGCACAAGCAGATTTAGAGAAAGCACAAGCAGAGGCAAGGAATGCTAGTAGTGGAGTGAATAATGGTTTAGCGGATTTTATGTTTAAAGAGCAATACAAGAATCAAAATCGACAAAATGAGAATGAATATAAGCGGTATTTGGATTTGATTGCAAACAATAGTGATAATTGGGCAGATATTCAAAAATACAAAGACCCTAATATAAGACTTCAAGCAATGCAGGATTTCTTTAATCCTATTAATGCTGGAAAAATTGGGGAGTATGATGATGGTTGGAATCTAATTGGTGCAAATGACCCTGAATCTTATACACCTTTGGGGAATTATGAATTAAGTCCTGAAGTAATGCGTAGGCTTGGAGTGGATTTGAGAGCATTGCAACAACAAGCACAACAAGCACAACAAGCACAAAATCAAGCAACACAGATTAAGCAAGAGCAATTAGAAAAAGCCTTGCAAAGAATTTATAAGGATTAAAAATGTTATTACTTGGTGGAACAAATTATATCGTAGATGTCGGGGGGGGGGGGCATTAGAGAATATGCTAATAAATTAACTTTAACTATGAGTAGTTATAATAACTATACACACAAACTTATAGGGAAAGAGATATTTGTTAAAGGAACATTGCCTTTATTTGGGAATCGAACCCACTATGAATTTGATGGAATAGTTACAAATGCAGATGTAAGTCTTGTATATACCCCAACAAGAAATTATTTTATTGGTCCTTATTGTAGAATATGGGTTTGCTTTGACGATGCTGGGTGTACTTGGAGACCACAAAATATTTCTGCTGCTTTTGAAGTGTATTATAATTAAAGAGGGAGATACTTAACACCCAAAGGGTGCTAGGGAAACCCTAGAAGCACTTGCTAAATATTATACAAAGTAGTATAATAATACGCAAGATACTTTTAAGTATCTTATTTGACTTCATATTTCTCCTTTCTATGCGAATTGGAGATTACAAAGCCAAAGAGGTTGCTGGTAAAATCCCTCTTTGGTTTGCAACCTCAAAAAGATTCTACAAAAAATCCGCTTAAGAAAAAAAGCAAAATCTATTATTATATCACATTTTAAAGGGAAAAGGCAGGGTAGTTTTTAGTCTTTTTTCATAATAAAATCGTAGTTATTTTTGATTAAAGGATTGTTATATGGGATTATTGGATTCTAATCTCTATTCACAACAAAAGAAATATATACCCAAAAATGAATTTCTTTCTCAAGCAAGTTTATTAAAAAATCAAGAGGAATTAGAGCAATACACTAATGCAGTAATAGCAAATAATAATGAAGTGCTAGGGGCAGAGCTTAAAGCTAAAGACCCTAATGCTTATAAAGCTTGGGAGGATTATAGCAATCACAATCCTAGTGGATTAAATTTAGAGCAGTTTCAAGAAGCAAGAAATAATCCAACAAAGCCTAAATCTATGGATATTGCAAATCCTTTGGGGATTGCTGGTGTGTTATTAGATAAAGCAGGATTAGTTCCTGATAGTGTCAAATATGGTTTAGATATGTCAAGAAATAGAATAGAGGGCTTTTTGAAAGATGGCTATAACTTCCTAACTGGCAATGAAAACTATCAAAATCCACATTATAAAGAGATTGAAAAAATAAGGGTAGCTTCTAAATATCAACCTAACCACACTACAACAGATAGAGTAATGCAAAGCTTAGTAAATTATGCGACTGACCCTATTGATTTAGCCACTACTTTTGTAGCACCTGCAAATATTGTAAAAGTAGCTAGTGTAGCTAAGGGAGCACAATACTATGCACCTATTGTTAAGAATGCTTTATATGCTGGAGTGGGAGGTGGATTAAATAGTGCAATCAATCCAAATAACTATAATGAGACAAAAGGCGATGTAGTAGCTGATATTGGGCTTAACACTGCATTAGGGGGTGTATTAGGTGGAGTGGGTGCAGGGCTAACAAATAGAATCTTTAATGGGAAATGGGTAGCACCTAAAAGCGATGTAATGCTAAGTGATAGCACACCTGCTACAAATATTGCTAATAATGCAATAGAATCTAATGCAAATAATGTATCGTCAAATTTGACGACTACTACTAATCCTATCTATCAAGCGATATTAGATAAACAAGCAAGGGATTTAGGCTTAAATCCTATCAACACAAATAACACTGCAGAAACTATTATAGAGCCTAATATCACAAACCCAACTAACAAGCCTTTTGGATTAATGGAGTATTACCAAAGCTTACCTGAAAATAATGCAACTTATCGCAACATTGTAGATTCTAAAATAAATGCTACAAATCCTGCAAATGAAAGCTTTGGAATGCTAGATATGGCAAGAATGCAAGATGAGATTAACAACAATATAAGGACAAATGCAAATGGAACAAACACTAATCTTGCTAATATGCCTAACAATACTAATAATTTACCTAAGCAAGTAATGGGAGATGGCTTTGTAATGGGCGAAGCTGGTAGAATACAACATTATAGCGATATGCCTATTAACCAAACAACGAAAAATAATTTAGGGGTAGATTTTGATTCTATCAAAGCAGATTTTACACAATTACAAAATACACACCCTGAACTTTTTAGCAATACAAATGCAGTAGCAAAATTAATGCAAAATATCAAAGATAATCCTGAATACTTTTTTAAGAATAATAGATTAGATATGCAACTTGTAGGCAAGTTTTTAGGGGATAATAGATTTGCAGAAATGGGAGTTGTAACACAAGGTAATAATGCTGGTAAAGTGGGGCATATTCTAGAAACTTCAAAAGGGGATAAAAGAATTAGAAGCCTTATAAAAAGGGAGGATAAGAATCCTTTGGCTGAGCCCGCCACCCTCAACACACTCTCCAATAGGACAGATGGGCGGAATGGTGCAAATGCACTTTCAAAGGATTTATCTAATTCTACCCCCATTACACCAAAAGAAAGCTTAAAAGCAGAAGATAATCTTAGCTTTGAATCTTATGTAAAATCTAAGGGTATGGAAATAAAAAATCTAACCGCTAAAGAATTAATCAAAGAACATAAAGCCTATAAAGCACAAGTGAGGGCAAACAATAAAGCAAACACTCCACAACCACAACAAGAGGAAGTATTCCAAAGTGCAGAGGCAAAACCCTATAACCAAAAAGCAATAGAGAATCTATTGGATAATATTAACAATTTAGAGAAAAAATCAAAAAGAACTAATGTTGAAAATCAAATTTTAAAAGGCTTAAAAGAAAGGCTAGTGTATGAAGTTAATAATAATCCTAAGTTAAAAGAGGTAATAGAAAATTATAAAAATGATACTGATACTTTGCAAACTAAATTTAATGCTCTTAAATCCCACCCAAGATATGAGGAACTTTTATCTATACAAGAAAATGTTTTAGCAAAAGATTTGGGCAAGAAATATCAACCTAATACTTATACTCAAAAGGTGATTCATACTGATAATGGTAGAGAAATAGTTAGCACACGCATACAAAGTGGAGAGCCTAATTATTATTATGATATGAGTTTATCCAAAGCAGATGTTAGCAATCTAAGAAAAGGTAAAATCACAGAAGAACTTTTAAGCAAACTAGAAAAAGATTTGGGGAACTTAGATAATAATCCAAGATATAGTAATGAAGCTTTGCCTAAAAGAGAACAAGAACTCTATAATGATTATTATAAATATCTAAAAGAATCTTATGATAGAGGGGAAGAGCCTGTTAGCCTTGAGGATTATAAAGAGGGGTGGGAACTTTTCAATGGTAAATTATCCAAGATAAGATTTAGAAATCCAAAGGTGCAACAAGAACACCAAAACCACCTCAAAGAGATTATCCAAAAAGTCAATGATAAAACAGAATCTAGCCTTAGTCTAAAAAACGCAACACAACTCTTTAAATCTATCAACAAAGATAAAGAGAATGATTTACTCTTTGATAGGATAATAGAGAGTGCAAAACAACTAGGGGTAAAAGTAGAAATCAAAAACAAAAACAAAGGCATTAGCACAAATGAAACGGGAAGCTATGATATTTATAAAAATCTAGCAACAATCTTTAATAACTTTGAAAATAAGATTCATCAAAGTGAGGATTTGCTCCACGAGCTTATCCATTCAACAACTGCAAGGGCTTTTAGAGCTAGTCCTGATTTGCT
Source organism: Helicobacter pullorum NCTC 12824 (assembly GCF_017979475.1). Taxonomy (GTDB): domain Bacteria; phylum Campylobacterota; class Campylobacteria; order Campylobacterales; family Helicobacteraceae; genus Helicobacter_D; species Helicobacter_D pullorum. The sequence continues at coordinate 16,230 of NZ_JAERIT010000009.1, read as the reverse complement.
TACACCTTTGCAAAAAGAGGGGATAGCAGAACTAAAAGCAATTTATTCTAAAGCCATAGAGGGCAATAAAAAGCTAGGCAATGAAAAACTGCCTTATGGTTTAAGAAGTTTAGATGAGTTTGTAGCAGAGCTTTCTAACCCAGAGTTTAGAAATATCCTAAAGAAAAATCAAAGTGTATTTGATAAAATCAAAGAAGCTATTTCTAAAATCGTGCTAGGGATTAAAAATGCTTTTAAAATCAAGGGTAAAATCTATGAAAGCAATCAATATACAAGGGCTAAAAATGCTCTTTATAAGATATTAGATAATTATAATCCAAACTTTACAAAGCAATGGGATTCTAAAAAAATACAAGAAACCTTAGAAAATCTAAAATCCCAAAAAGAATTAAGAGGGATTTATAATGTAACTTATAATGGCAAAATGGCAACAATGATTAAAACCGATTTGGATTCTATTAAAGAGGGGATTATAAGGTATGCAATGGGGGATAGAAACAAAGGAGCAAAACATATTATAAAAGTGCATAGTGATTCTAATCAAATGGGCTATGTAACACCACAAGAAATAATCAATATGGGCAAGAATATAAGAGAATATATCAAAGAATACAAAGAGCCTTTTATCGATAGAAATGGTGCTAGGATTTATGAATGGTTTAATAGTAAAGGGGATAGATTTAGGATTGTAGTAAATAATGAAAATATTAATAGCATAGGGGCTAAGACAAACCTCCGCATTACCTCAACCTATGCTACTAATGATGAAATTATAACATTTTATAGCGATAGAAACCTTAAACTAGGTAAAACTTTTGAATTTAAAAATCAAGCAGTGAAACAAGCCTATGATGAGAAGTTTGGAATCCTAAAAAAGATAAGGGAGGATAGAGAGAATAAAGCTAATGCAGATTTTTTAGATAGACAGGATTTGACTAGGAATTTTGGATTTAAATATGATGAGGGGATTAATGCTAGATATGCTTATTTAAAAGAACAAAAGGCTAAGTATTTAAAAGGATTTGTAGATAAAATAAGTCAAAAATTTGTGAATAATGTTTGGTATAGCCCTATTGTCAATAAAGTTTTAGGCACACAAGCTTATCGCAATAAGCCCTTTTTGAATGCACTAGAAAACCACAAAAGAGAAATTTCTAAACTAGGCAATAACCTTAGTGAATTAAGTTTAATGCTAAATAAGGCTTTCACACAAGAGCAATTACAAAAACTCGCTAAATACCATATAGGTGAATTAGATGAAAAAGCAATAAGCCCTGAACTTAAAGCTTTTGCAGATACCCAAAGGGAATATATCAAACAAGCAGGTCAAAAGCTTGTGGAGTATGGGCTTTTAGATGAGAAAACATTTAAGGAAATGGGTAGCACTTATTTAATGAGAGAGTATGCAAGTAAGATTGATAAAAATATTATCACTAGATACTTTAAATCTCAAAAAGATGTGGGGATACAAGGTAGCAAACACAGAGGGGAAACAAAAGTTGTTTCACAAAGCACTTATGAAAAGATGAAAGAAGCAGGAGAAATAGGAAAATTCATAGAGGGCAAATGGGAAATGTATGATAGCTATAATGGAAAAATCCATTTACGCAGAGATTGGAGCAGAGAGCAAAGGGATAAATGGGGGCAGATTGATAACTATGCCTATAATCTACCTAGAACTTTAGATAAGATTTATAGGGATATTTATAGCTATCAATTCTTGGCTAACTTAAGTAAGGATTCTAATCTTGTATTAAATAAAAAAGGCTTAGTAGAAGCTCCACAAGGTTATGCAAGTTTGGAGGGTAAAAAGTGGGGTGCATTAAGTCGCTTTTATGTGAGAAAAGAAATTGCTGATAGCTTAAAAAGTGAGTTTTTAGCTATTGATGATGAGCTTAATAAATATATAAGAGCTTGGAGTAGTGCAGTTACTTTTTGGAAAAAAGGCAAAACCTCCTATAATCCAACAACGCACTTTAATAATACTATTAGTAATCTTAATTTGCTAATGATTAATGGGGAGTTTGGTGCAGTTAAGGATTATCTTAAAAATATCTCTAACTTTGGAGGCATATTAAGAGAATATAATAAATTTAAAGAAGCAAGGACTATTATAGAAAATAATCTTATTTCTAAAGCTTCCAAAGAACAAATTGCAATTTACAACAAATACAAAAATGATAATAATATGAAACTACTTAAAGAGCTTGATGATTATGGTATTTTTAATCGGAGCAACTTAAATGCAGTAACAGAACAAATCTATAAAGAAACAAAGGTAGATTTTAAAGCAGATAATAAAGCAATAGGAGTTCTAAAGGGAATTGATGAAAAGTTAAGCGGAATTTATAATGCAGAAGACGCATTGGCTAGATATGTGCTGGTAAAATCTTATCTTAAAGAGGGGTATAGTTTAGATAATGCAGTAGCTATTACTAATAATATTTTGCCTGATTATACTAAGCCTATTCCTGCGTGGCTTAGGAGAGCTGATAATTGGGGGTTAATGCCTTTTATTCGCTGGACTTATTATAGCACGCCAACTTTATTAAAGAGTATCAATCCACTCCAAAAGAATGCTAAGGGAGAGTATGCACCCATTAAAAAGCTTTTTGGAATGGCTGTTATGTATGGAATTTATGAGGGGCTTAATCAAACTCTAACTAATGGAGATATGCCAAATGGATATTATGGAAGTGAATTGCCAATATTTAGAATTGGCAATGATGTCCAAACAATTAGAATTAAATCTATGATACCTCATTTGGGATTATTAGAGTTTGCTTCACTAGGAAATATCAAGGGCAATATAATTCCTGAATTTTTTGCCAAACTTGCAACCAATGGAATCCCTCAACAACTCTTCCAACAAGCCCTCAATTATAATCTTGCTATGAATCGTCCTTATACAAGGAGAGAGGGTGCAAAAGGGGCAATGGATAGGGGAGTAGAATTATTTAATTTTGCTATGCCTGCGCCTTTTGGTAAAGGGGCAAATGCTTTGGTTAATTCAATAGAGCAAGATAAAAATAGAAGAAGTAAAATTTATAATGAAAGAAGCAGTTTAGAATCATTACTTAGCACATTGCTTGTTAATACAAAATCCTATAATATCAATGAGTTAAGGAAAAAATTAAAGCAGGAGGACTAATAGGCTTCTTGCCCACATTCTTGTAGAACTTCTTTTTCTAATTTCTCTTTTTGTTATTCAAAATTTTTTTCTATTATAACATATTTTAAAGAAAAAAGGCAGGGTAGTTTTTGGTTTTTTAATGTGTAAAAATTCAAAATATTTTTTAGGATTCCTAAAAAATTGGATTTTGAAATTACAATTAGGAGCAAAAAATGGCGATTTCAACTACAACCTTTCAAACACCTGCTACAAGTAGGGAGGGCTTAGTCCCATCGGTGTATGATGGAATAGTGCAAGTAGGGGCGTATGATACACCGATTTTATCAATGATTGGGACTGAGAGCGTAACAAATATTTCACACTCTTGGCATATTGATAAACTAAGAGAACCAAAAAATAAACCACAAGCGGAACTTTATGAGTTTAGCAAAGATACCGATAAATCTACAGTGCAAAAAAATACTAATGCGGTGCAACACCACATTAATCAATATGAAGTAACCAATACACAACAAGCGGTTAAGACTTATGGGAATGTAGATAAGATTGAGTATAAAAGAGGTAAAACTGCAAAAGAACACGCATTAGATATTGAGTATTCATTCTTTGGACTAGGGCATAATGCAGACCCTAAAGTGAGTGTATGGACTGCACCACACGCAAGAACAAGCGATACTGACCCGGGCATTTCTGCTGGTATCTTTCACTTTTTAGCCAAAGGGGAAACTACTTTTAAAAATGGCAGGAGAGGGAATGTTTTTGCTGTTGATGATAAGCAAAATTGGACTGGTAATGCTGGGCAATTAACTTGGCGAAAACTTATGGAATATTTGCAGGTGATTTATGACAATGGCGAAACACCTAAAAAGATTCTTGTAGGGGCAGAAACAAAAACTAAGATTGAGGAGCTTTTTTCTAAGCAATGGGACAGGAGGATTATTCGTGATGGAGATACACTAAATCCTTTAATTTCAAAAATTGCTACGGATTTTGGGGTGGTGGAATTGCAATTACACCGCTATTTATCTAAGTTACACAAAATGGAGGGTGTGCTGATTGCTGGGAATTTTGAGTATATGAAAAATGGTTTGCTTATCCCAACTAATCATTATGAATACGAAACAAACCGCACTTCTAAAGGCTGGGCGTTTGAAACTGAATCAACTTTGATTGTTAAGAATGCCGATGCCTTTGTTGCAGTGGTAGGGATTGATGTATCCGAAAACACCAATAATGCAGGGGCAGGGCAACCTTAATGACTTTAGGGGAGTTTTCTAAGCAATTAAAGACTTTGCTACTAGGAGAGAGTAAGGGCAAAGACGATATGGAAGTGATTAGGCTTAATATCTCTTTGGCTCTTAGGGATATAGCTATGCAAGTAGTGCCTGTGGTGCTTTTAACCAAAGACTATAAACGCTATCCGATTCTTAGGCAAATTGATAGATTGCATTATATTAGAGAACCAATTACCCCACAAATGCAAGACGATGAGATACTCATTGATACTTCTTTGGAATTAGCACTACTTTTTAAGGTGGCTTCAAGCATTGTGATTGTGGATAGGAGAAAGTATTATGAGCAGAAATATCAAGAGGAATTAGGGAAACATAGGTTTGCTACTTATGAGGCATTAAGTAGAAGTGATGAGGACGAATCACTATGGATAGGGTATTACTAAATGGAATATATTGCAAAAGAGGGAAGTAGATTTCATAATTACTCTGCTAATGAGATACGAAAAAAGCAAGAAAAAGCAGGGGTATTAGAATACTACACACTAAAGGAATCCCACACTCAAATTGAAGTGGTTTGGGAAAATAGTTTTATTGCAAAGTTAGATAAGTATTTAGTTAATCCTATTGCATTAAATAAAAGCGAACAAAGAGCGATTAAGGAGTGGCTAGACCATCAAGACAAATATTATAACAAGAAGTTTGGTAGCACCGAGCATTTTGAAAATATTAATGAAAGCTTGGATTTATTGTTTTGTAAAACGACAAAAGAATTAATTCAAGAGGGAGTGAAATAATGGCAAATGTCAATACATTTAGAGAATTGGTTGCTAGTGTATTAAATGCTTATGGAGATTTTGAAAGCAATTTGGCAGAAGCTACAAAGCTTTCAAGTGCAATACAAAGCCTTTATAATACTTTTTCTAGCGAGTTAAACAAATACAAAACTACTTTGGAAGAAGCGATTAGCAGTGCTTTATTGATTGAGGAAAATAAAGCAGAACTAGAATCTAAATATAACCAAACAAAAGCCATTATAGATAAATTAGAGCAAATTAGTAATGAGTTAGAAAGCCTAGATATAGAAAGCCTAATAAGAAGTATTTTAAATAAGGATTTAAATACACAAGAGAGCTTTGCAAAAATCTTAGAATCTTTAATCCTTACACCAAAATACCAAGAAATATTGAGTGAAGTTTTAAAAACTAGCACTGAAGCTAAAGAGAAAGTAACGCTTTATTTGGAACGCATTGTTGAAGTTGGGGTTAGAATTAAAAGCGATATTGCTGGTTTTAAAGAAACAATAGAGCTAAAAGCACAAGAAGCACAAGAGGCTTTAGCCCAAAATATCCAAACTATCACAAATATTAAAGAGGAAGCTAAAGTTAGCTTTGATGAAAGTCTAAAAGCAGAGAAACTAGAACTAGAAAATCTTTTTAATGCTCAAGAACAAAAGCTAGAACAAAAACAAGTTGCCTTTGAAACAATCCACAAAGGAATAGAAACTACCCTAGATAAAATCAATGAAGCAAAAGATTTTATTGCAGATAAAGGGTTGCCCTTTAAGGTAATGGTATTCCAAGCTTTTGGGTTTGTAAATAACGCCCAAAGTATAGCTTTTTTGTATGAAAATAAAATGCTTAATGCAAAGAGCTATTACAACCACAAACAAAGCGAAGCAATGAATGCTTTAATCAGAACCGATTTAGAAACTATCAAAACGCTAAAAGAAGATATTGCACTAAAACATAGGGGGATTTTGTTTTTATCTCTTAAAAAAAGGAGTTGTTTATGATTAGAAATGCTGGTGGGGTTAGCCCTTTTGTGAATGTTTTTGCCTTTAGTTGCGAGGCTAATGTATATGTTACACCAACCACGCCTAACTCTAAAGTAAAAATTAGTGTCTTAGATAGCACCGATAAAGAGCTTTATATTGTTGCAGATAGGGAGCTTTTGTTTTTGGGAGGAATCTATTTGAATGCTAACCAAAAATTAAAAGTAGAAATCAATGGTGGAGGAAGTGTATTTGTTAGTTACTTAGAAGAAAATACAAGTTTAATAGGGGGAGTGAGTGTAACAAAGCAAAGTTATATTGGAGATAATCAAACCACAGAGTTTGCTTTGCCTAGTGGAGTAGATACGCAGGATAAAGCATTGATTAATGTTTTTGTAGAGGGAATGAAATGTGAGGATTATTCCTTGCAAGATTCTAAAGTAGTTTTTGGAATAGCACCTTTTAGCAATTCTGATATTGAAATTCTAGCCATTATCCCACAAGGAGTTTGAGTAATGATATTTAGAAGCCTAAATGATGAACGATTGAAATTGCAACATTATCCGCTAGAAGTGATAGAAAATGTAAATACAGAAGTAATAGGAGTGGTAGGAACACCATTTATTTTAAAAGAGGAGGAAGCTTTTGTAGTGCTATTAGAAAAGATAGAAACTCCAACTATTTTGCGTGAATTGATTAATCACAAAAAAGCTTTAGTTATTAACGATGGAAAAGGAATCAAATGAGCCTTACACAACTCTATACACAAAAAGCACAATTAGAAAAAGAGATTGAGAAATTAGAGCAAGATAAGAGTTATAATGAAAAAATTGGAGTAGCAGAGGGTGCAGATGTAGGAGATGATAATCCTTTAGAGATTGTTTGGACAATTCTCACTAGATACAACTCCAATGTTATAGGTGGAATTAGTGGGCTTGTATTTTATGATAAAGATTATAGAATTTGCAGTGTGCCTTATATTACAGGAAATAGAACCTCTGCAAACTTCATCTTAAGGCTAGATGGAAATGGTAAGATTCCTACAAGTTATAGTGGTAATGGTGGTGGAAGCAGTGCAATTCCTAGTAGTTATCAACTAGGTGAAAATGAAATACAAGGAAGCATTTCAGCCCCTAGCACTTATAGCAATGGCTCATATTATTATTGTTATTATCCTTTGTATCAAAATCCCGGTAGTCAATGGTCTTGGAATGCAAGTAGCGTGGGTGCAACTCTAACTTACACTCTACCCAAAAATGCTTTTTCTAAATTTTCTTTTCAAGGTAATCCCCATTGTGGATTAGCAAAATATAGAGTTACCATTAAACTTGGTGGAGCAATTATTCACAATCAAGAATATAGCGGAGCGACTAGAAATGAGATTGCTATTGCTTATTTCCCCTCTCAAGCTCACAAAGATTTGAAGCTAAAAGAGATTATCGATAGCATTGCTGCAAAAACAGAGGAATTAAACCAAACTTTGAGTGCAATCAATGCTATTTTGGATAATGCGAGCTTGGAGTTAGAAACTAGCAAAGAGAATCTAGCACAAAAAGAGCAAGAACTCACAAAAAAACAAGAGGAGTTAGCACAAAAAGAAGCGGAGAATGAAGCAGTGCTAAAAGAGATTGAATCTCTAAAAGCACAAGAAGCACAATTGCAAGAGCAAATCAAGCAATTAGAAGAGCAAATTGCTAATGCGGGAAGTGCAGATAATGAGGAGCTAGAATCTCTTAGACAAAGCATTGCGGAATTAGAGGCACAAAAAGCCTTAAAAGAGCAAGAATTGCAAAATGCAAATGCGAATCTAGAATCTCTTAAAGCTAAAAAGGCAGAATTAGAATCACAAATAGCAAACTTAGAGGCACAAGCACAAGAATTGCAAGAACAAATAAATTTGCATAATCAAGAAATCCCAAAGCTTGAAACAAGGAAGCATTATGCAGAATTAAAAGTGCCTGAAAATGAGGCTCTACTCGAACAAAAGAAGCAAGCATACAAAGAGCTTGCAGAGGCTATAAATGCACTAAATAGAGAGATTAAAGCTCTAAGCGATGAAATAAAAGCTAAAGAGGCAGAAATCACAACGCTAAGAGCAGAAAAGACAGGGCTAGAAGAGCAAAAAGAGAATGCAGAGGAAATCATATCTCAAAAAGAAGCGGAGATAGCAGAGCTACAAAGACAAATAGAAGAATTACAAAAGGAGGACTTTAGTAATGAAATAGAAGCATTAGAAAAGAGAGCAAATGCTTTAAGAGAGGAAATAGCAAGGCTTAGACTTTTGAAGCTTTTTGAACCCTCTTTATATTCTAAAATACTCTTAGCAGGAGTTGAATTGGGAGACTTAAGAGAAGAAACAGGAATTAAACAAATGGAGGAAAACAATGGAATTGCAAAATGATAATTTACAAGATTTTTTTATTAAAATGGACGAGGCTTTAGCGGTTAATGAAACTCTCAAGACTTCTTTATCTCTAGCAGTTGATGCACTCTTAAAAGTTTGTGGAGAAACAGAGAAGCAATTAGAAATTATAAGGGATTGGACAAGCAGTGAAGCTGGAGATGTAACCTTAGATAATGGAGTGATTATCCCTAATGCTACAAAGATTTTAGAGGAATTAAGAACCAAAACGCAAGAAGTTTTAGACACTATTCCTCCAACACTGCAAGGGTATAAAGAGGAATTTAAGGTTAAGATTGATGAATTAATTGCAACCAAAACTCAAGAGATAGAATCTTTAAAGAATGATTTGCAAAACAAAGTGAATGAAAACATTGCTAAACACGATGAAGCAATCACAGAGGATAGAGAGGCTTATGAAACTTTAAAGGCGGACTTAGAAGCAAGAATACAAGAGATTGAAGCACAAGCCTTTTTGAATGAGTTTAAGGTTTTTAAAGAAAGTGTTAATCAAACGATTGCTTCTCTTTCTGCTGAAGTAGCAAGATTAGATGATATAGACACAGATATTACAAGTATCAATGAGACAATCAATCAAAAAGATTCTCAAAATGTGAAACTTACAGGCAACCAAAGCATAAGCGATGTTAAAACTTTCACAACTCCACCTATCTCCGCAACTAATCCTAGAGATAATAATCAAGTAGCAAATAAGGCTTATGTAGATTCTGTGGGTAATACTAAAGTGGCTTTAAGTGGGAATCAAACTATCGCTGGAAATAAAACCTTTAGCGGTGCTACAACAACTGCTGCTTTAACTGCAAATGGTGCAATCACTGCTAAATCAACACTAGCAGTAACTGGAAATACAACAATAGCTGGAACACTCACTGCAAATGGGGCGATTGCATTAAATGGAAATACTACTTTTAAACTTATTCCAAATTGTGCAGTTAAGCCAACAGGCAATAATCATTTGGCTAACAAACTCTATGTGGATAATCTAGGTGGAGTGGTTAGTTCTGGAGCTGCTATTGATTTTAGAAAAGGAAATCATTTTATGGTTAATTTGTCGGCTAATGCCCAAATTAGCGTAGCAAATTGGGGAGGTGTAGCTGGGAAAAGTGGGACTATCACAATATTGAATGCAAACAGGATAACAGGATTTAAAGCCCCTTTCAATTTCAGAATCGCACAAAGTGGATTTAGTGGAACAGAGGTGTTTAGCTATTACTGCTATGCAAGTAATCTAATTCGAATCGTAAGGAGTTAAAATGGAGTTTTATGATATAGCAAAAAATGAAATCTTTTATAACAATATTTATTTAAAAGAAACAAGCTTTCAAGCAGAAAATGAAAATGGAGAGGTAGAAGAGTTTAAGGGAGTGGATACGATATTTTTGGATAGGTTAAGCAATGAGGAGTTAAAAGAGCTGGGTATTGCTAAGGTTGAGCGAGGGCAAATGCCTAGTGAAGTTTCTTTGTATCAAGAAGTCAAAGAGATTAAAGAATATGTGGAGAAAGAAAATCTCTATAAAATCACTTATGAGCTAATAGATAAGCCCCTAGAGAATATCAAAGAAGTTAAGAATCTGCAAATCGATGAGAAAAAACAAGAGGTTATCTCACAAGGGTTTAGCCATCAAGATAAGGTTTATCAATGCGAGACTTATGACCAAACCTTGATACTAGGTAAAGTTACTCAAGCACAACTCAACCCTAGCGAAAGTATTTCTTGGATAGCCAAAGATAATACAATCACTACTTTTAATCCGCAAGAATTTGTTGCTTTTGCAACCGCACTGGCTTTATTTATAGAGCAAGTTACCTTTAAAGCTAGAAGCCTCAAAGATAAGGTGGTTAATGCAAAAACAAAAGAGGAAGTAGAGGCAGTAGTATGGGAAGAGTAAAATCTAAGATGAAATATTATTTCTTTTTGTTTAAGTGGTTTTTGATAGGAAAATACCACTGCAATGTTCCAAAGCACTTGAAGCCCTACTATTGGAGTATCCATAAGGCTTTGTGGTTATTTATTATTTTGAGTGTCGCCCTAACAAGTGCTAGATTCATAGAGGTGTTATTTGGAATCTCTTAACCCTTATTTAGAATTATTGCCCATTGCTTTAGTGGGGCTTTTGGCAGGATTTATGGGGGCATTGGATAATAGTGAGGATATTAGAAAATGCTTTAAAATCGCACTCAAGCGGATTGTTCTATCTAGCTTTTTGTGCGTGGTGGCTTACTCCATACTTAGTGCCACAGACTTACCCTATCTAGCAAGGGTAGGGATTAGTGCTTGCATTGGGTTTTTGGGAATTGAAAAGGCTATTTCTTATGCTAAAGAGATTCTAAGCTTTAAGCGAGGTGGCAAGTGAGCTTCAAGGCATTTTTACACCTGCAAATTGTAATCATTATCTTGGCTTTAATCCTAAGCCTTGCCTATAACATAAGGCTTTTAAAAGAGTTACAAGAGAGCAATGCTATTTTGGCAGAATGTATCAATGAGCAAAAGGGCTTTAGAGAGCAAATAAGACAAGAGGATATTGAGAGATATATTAATAAATCAATAGAAAAGGAGTTGAAGTAATGTGTGAGTATGTAAATGGAAAGCCATTGGATAAAACCTATTTGGAAGTAGTGTTTTTGGGTAGAAAAAACTTCAAATTAATAGAGGATTTTAACTATCAATTCAAACAAGATTTGGCAATAGAGAGGGAATTAATAGTCAATGGAATTGCTAAAGAATATGATAATAGATACACTAAGACTTATTATATCAATATCCCTAAGGGATTTAACACTGATTTTGGAAGCATTCCACAATTATTTCAAAGCTTAGTTAGTCCAATAGGTTCTCCAACCAGAGCCTATGTTCTACACGATTATCTTTTAAATTTGTATATACAAGGCAAAATAAGTAAAAGGAAAGTGTGTGATAAAACCTTTAGAACAGCTCTTAAAAATGAGGGTGTGGGTATGGTTAGAAGAAGCTTTATGTATTTGTGTGTGAGATTTTATAGCACCTATAAAGATTTTGTTAAAAAAATCAAAGATAAATTTAAAAAGGATAAAAATGAAGCCTAACAAATATTTTAAAGAAGATGAATTCAAATGCAAATGTGGCAAATGCGAATTACCGCCCGATGTGCCTAGCGATGAGTTAGTAGATTTGCTTTGTGAGATTGAGGAATTTTTTGGCACTCACCCACAAATAAATAGTGGGCATCGTTGCAAAGACCACAATGCTAAAGTAGGTGGTTCTCCAAGATCACAACACACAATAGGGAGTGCTGCTGATTTTGTTATCCCAAAAGTGCCAACAAAAGTAGTCTATCATCATATATTAAAGAAATATGGTGATTTACCTTTAGGAATAGCAGTTAAAAATAATCCGAATGATGAGTATGCAGGATTTGTGCATTTGGATACAAGGGGTAAAAAAGCAAGGTGGGAGTATAAATGAAATGATAAATATTTATAAAACTAGGAGTGTGAAATGTTTTTTGGAAGTCCTACCATACAAATAGATGTTAATGGGAGTAAAATGGAATATAGCAATAAGGTGGTTTTGAATTTTCCAAATTGTAGTGAAACACCACAAAATTTGCCGACAAGCTGTGTGGGCAAAGAATGTGCCTTTGTGGTAACTAATACTTGCATTAAGGGACATACTTGGAAAACAAGGAGTGAAGCGAGTTTCTTGCGAGGCGGAATTGCTCAAGTGCAGCTAACTGGATATGCAAGATATAGAGCAAAAGGAGAGGTAACTAAAAAGAGCTTTAAAGCTAGAGTAAATGCAGTGGGGATTATTTTTCATAACTATAACAATGGAAGTGCAAATGCTAGTAGTGGTTGGTATGATAGCTTCCATAAGGCAAGTGTCGAAGTATATTATAACTAAGGAGATAAAATGTTTATGCTGTGTAGGGGGGGGGGGGGCTAAAAGATGTTTATAGTAGGAAGTGGAGGGGCAGTAGCCTCTAATGGAAAATATTATAATAATTTCTTGGAGATTGTCAATGAGGTAACAAATTCTATGACAGCTAATTGGGGGATTTCAGATAAAAATGGGAAAGGGCATTATAAAGTCTTAGATATTGGAGTAAATTATTGGATTGATATAAATTTAACTTTGAGTGAGAATACACAGGATAGATGTGGGCTTTATCTTTATGAAACAAGTGTAGAGGAAAAGAGTGGAGGATACTATCTCCCTGGTCAAACTTGGGGAATTGCAAATGTGCTAAGTATCAAAGAGGTTGTTTATCCTGCTATGTTAAAAAAAGGTTTTACTCTCAATTCATCTTATAACTACACTCCCAAAGGAGGAAGAAATAATTTTAAGTTAATGCCTATCAATCCTTATGCTAATTATGGTGAAGTGTTGAATCCTGATTTTGTAGGAAGAGTTGTTTATAAGATTTTTTGGGATTAAGGAGTTAGAGGGATACAATGGATATTAAAAGCATTTTGGGTGGAGTGTGTTTGGTTTTGGTTGTTTCTTTGGGATTTATCTTTTGGCTTTATGTGGGAGCAAAAGAGGAAATTGCAGGGCTAAAAAAGGATTTGCAATTAAGCAAGGCAAATGTGGTGGCTCTACAAGAGGCGATTGACAAACAAAATTTGGCGATTAAAGCTTTGGAGGTAAAGGCAAGCAAGCCACCAAAGGAAATAGAAGTAATTAAGGAAATCAAGCTCAAAGATTCTAGTTGTGAATCAGAACTTATGGGTTATAAGAAACTTTTTAAGGAGATGGGGAGATGAAAAATTCGCATTTGGTAGTCTCATTTAGTAGATTGAAGGCTTTTAGAGGCAGTCATTACCCTTAGGTAACTCTTACCCCTAAAAGCCTTCAAAACTGCTAAAGCAGATACGCAACTGCTAGAATTTGGAGTGTGCTAGAATTTAGTGGAGTATGGAAACTTTAAAGGCAATGGAAACTTAAAATCTAAACAAAGGAGATAGAATGAAAAGAGGCTTTGCAGTGTGGGGCAAAAAGCCCCTAAAATTAATACGCCTTGACTATAAAGAGACAAAGGAGTATAATTATCACTGCAGTTTGGTAGTGCATTTAACTCACCTCGCTTTCGAGGTTATAAATTACTTCCAAAGAGGTTGCCGCCTCTTTGGAGCAAACCTCAAAAAGATTCTACAAAAAACTTACTTAATTTCTTTAAGCTTGATTTTCAGTGCTTGTGCTTCTAGTGTGCAAGTGCAAACTAAAGAGATTCTAATCCCCATAAAATGCAATTTAGAAATACCCAAAAAACCAAAAGAAAATGGTAGCTTTGAATCACACAAAGCTTTGGGGATTTATTTTTTGGAAGTGGAGAGGACATTGAAAGATTGTATAGGAGTAAATAATGAGATTACAATTAAATAATCTACCGCTTGGAGTAGGGCTAGGTAGAGTAAAGCAAAGTGGTAACAACAATCAAGCCTTTGGGGAAAATATAAGGCTTGAATTACAAGAGCAAATCAATGCTTTAAGGCAAGAAATAGAGCTATTAAAAAGTCAAAATCAAGATTTGCAAGAAGAAATTAATCAATTAAAAGGAGTGTAAAATGGCTATTGAAGCAATACAAGGTGGAGTATGGGGTTCTTATGATGCGACTCAAAATAATAAAATTAATGAAATTATTGGAGTTTTAAATACCATTGATATAGAAACCTATAAGCAAGAACTAGACAAAACAACACAAGAAGCAATTAAAGAAATAAAAGAATTAATTGTAACGCCAGATGATTCTATTAAATATGACCAAAACAATGTAGAGCTTATTGTAAAAAATATTATTGAGGAGGGAAATAAAAATTTACAATCTATAATGAAAACTATTCAACCTATTGTTAGGGAGGAATTTGACAACAATAGAATTACAGAATCTTTGTATGCTAATGTTTATTTGGGAGCTTTGCAAACCGCTATGCAATTTGCTTATTCTGCTACACAAGCAGAACAATCAATGAAATTTCAACTCTCACAAATCAATGAAATGCAACAAGCGACAAAGGATAATAGGCTTATTAAAAGTGGTGAGTTTTACTCCAATATCATTGGTATGGCACTTTCTAATAATACTGCTGTTTCTGAAAATCTCTATGAGGGATATTTCAATACTATTAATACACTTCTTAGTGGTGGTAGCAATGGAACTAGCATATAAGGCTAGGATTGCGACTTTTAAAGATATACAATCCATAGTTAATATTCTCAAGCCTATTTTAAATCAAAAAGGAATCGGAGGGGAATTAAAAAGGCATATTAAGGGAATTGATTATGGAGTTAGTTTGGTTAGGGTATTAGAGTTTGGAGGAAAGATTGTGGGATTTTTGGCTTTAGCTAGGAGCGAAAAAAAGAAACTCGGATTTATAACTTATGGATACATTGAACCTAATCATAGAAATAGGGCAAATGTAAAATTGGCTTTTGGTGTGATAAGGGGATTTTTGAGGGGAATGAAAATAAAAACACATTTACCCAAAGAATCCATACAAGAAAATCTAAGAGGACATATTAGAGCGACTTTAGGTAGCAATAATTATAATTTTTATTTTAAGAGGTAGCAAATGGGTGGTGGTAGCTTTATAGATGATTTGTTTGACTCTGTCTTTGACCCTATCAAAGACGCAGTAAAGGAAGTATCAAGCTGGGGTGTAAAGGCTGTTAGAGAGGCTTTTAAGGGTTTATCTAAAATCACAGGCACAAGCCTATTTGATAAAATAGGAGAGGGCTTATATACTCTTGGAATGGGAATTATTGAATTTGATTTTAAGACAATGATTTATGGTGCTGGTATGGCTCTTGGAGTAATACTATCGCCTTTTACATTGGGGACTTCACTTGCTCTTACATTTGCTTTATTAATGTATCAAGCCTATACAATAGGGGATATGTTAGCAAAAGCAGAAGAGATGATGAGATACCAAATCACAACATATTATTCCTACAATGCTTTTAATATCATCGAAAAAGGAGAATGGCTAGCTGGAGGGGTATGCAGGAGTGAAGTTTTGGCTGGAGGGGATATGTTTAATCCAACAGGGATTATTGATGCTAATGGAATGGCATATGGATACAATGGTGTAAGTGATACTACATTATTAAATTCTATTAATAATGCTTATGAAAATCTCGCTGGAGGTAGCACCTATAATGCCCATTTAGCAGGTAGCCATAATTGGCGACCTAATAAGATTGTGAATAAATACTTTAATTCTACCTCTTCAACTCTTCTATAAAATCACTCCACCATTGCATTAAGATTCGCCTATCCTCTAACCTCAGGCTTCTATTATAAACTGCTTTTACTTTGTTTCTCTCTCTATGGTCAAGGCAAAGCTCTATCACTTCAGAGTCTTGCTTGTGCTTATTCTTATTCTCGTAAAGAAAGGTTGAAGCACTACTTCTAAATCCGTGATATACCATTAATTCTCCAAAACCTAAGCGTTTAATGGCATAATTTAAAGTGTTTTCTGCTATGGATTTATTTTTGCTAATCTCGCTTGGAAACATATAAGGGCTTGGATAGGCAAAGTCTTTAATAGATAGGATTTTATCTAGCACACTTTGACTTAGTGGCACAAGAAATTCTTCTTTGGCTTTCATAACACTTGCTGGGATTCTTAAAAGTTTTTCTTTTTCATCTAGGTATTCCCATTTGAGATTCCTCATTGTGCTACTTCTTA
>NZ_JAERIT010000008.1 GCF_017979475.1 Helicobacter pullorum NCTC 12824 | reverse complement strand
TGTAAAAGATAAACTTTCATTTATCAAAGATTCTTTTATAGAATGATAGAATCTTTGCTTCTCTTTAATATTGAATTGAATAATAAGCTAGGCATTATTTTTTGCTTGGCTTTAATTTGATGATAACTAATATCTAACTGCTATAATAAATAATTAATGCAAACAATATAATCAATCATCAATATCGCTAATGTAATCAATCAGTGTAGAGATTTGATTCTAGGATTTTTAAATCTAATCATTAGAGGATTTATCTAAACTTTGGGGGGTTGAATCAAGAAACTTTAGAGTTTGGAATCTTGATTCTTGATGAATTATATCTATGATATTTAGCCTGTGTTTCTAATCCCTTGGGCGATTCCAACGATAGTTGTAATGATTTGTTTGGCTATGCGTTGTCGTTGTTCTTCATAAGTAGCTTTTTTGTATTGCTCCATTAAATAAAATTGAAAAAAGCTAAGAGTAGTCAAGAAAGATTTTCTAAGCAAAATAGATTCTTGGATACATTTTTCAGAAGTTAAAAGCTCTTTTTCTTGTCGGACATAAAGTAGCCATTTTAGCGTTAGATTGTATTCACTCTCAATCATATTCCAAATTTTTTCTCTTAGGGAAACATCCTCCACAAAAGCATTATAATGCCGTGCGATTTCTAAATCCACTTTTAAAAAAGCTTGTGAAATATTGTCAATGGTTGTTTTGAAAAATAAATCTTTTGTGTAGCATTCTTGCAAAATTGCCTTATCACAAATTTTGCTTGCTTCCTCTAATCCGCTACCAAGCCCATACCAAGCAGGAATAATTGAGCGGTTTTGCGTCCAAGCAAAAACCCAAGGAATCGCACGCAAATCTTCTACATTTTGAGTATTTTTTCGCTTTGAGGGGCGAGAACCGATATTTAATTGTTGGATAAATTCAATGGGGGTGGCGGATTTGAAGTATTCGATGAAACCTTCTGTTTCATAAACAAGTTTGCGATAAGCCTTGAAAGATTCTTCGCTTACTTTTTGCATAATGGTTTCAAAATCTCTATTGCAAATTTGTTGGTTGATTCCGTATTTGTCATAAACGGATTTTTTAAGAAGTGTGGCTAAAGCACTTGAGAAGCTGTATTCTGCCTTTTTGGGATTAAGATATTTTTCGCTAATTACCTCGCCTTGTTCGGTGGTTTTTAAAAATCCTGCTACGCTATTATCGGGTGAGGAAAGTAGAGCATCTTCTAATGCACCACCGCCGCGACTGACACTTCCTCCACGCCCATGGAATAATCTAAATTTGATTTTTAATTCGGATTCTAAGATGATTAGATTGTTAATTGCTTTTCGCAAAGAGTAATTGCTGGTAAAAATTCCGCCATCTTTGCTAGAATCTGAATACCCTATCATAATTTCTTGGTTGTTTTTGCGGGATTGTAGGTATTCTACATATTGAGGATTTGCACATAATTCACGCAAAATAGTGGGGGCGTTTTCTAAATCTCCGATGGTTTCAAATAATGGTGAAATAGAGATTCTTGTTTTTTTGCCCTCTCGCCAAAGTCCAGATTGTTTGGCAAACCACAATACACAAAGCAAATCATTAGAGCTTTGGCACATAGAAATAATACAAGAATCAATAATATTGTCACTAATTCTTTCTTTTGCCCATTTGAAGTTGATAAATGCCATAAGCAGTTCTTGAGATTCTTTGCTAAGTTTGCCATAAAGAATATTCAAATCCAAAAGCGGTGCATTTAAGGCGGTGTTTAGAATTTCTGTTTGTTCTTTTGGTGGGAGCAATGAAAAATCCCCTTGAGTGTAGCCAAGAAGTGCAAAAATTTCTGTTAAAGCTCTCCAAAACACATCGCGATGTTGTCTAAAATCAAGCTGCATAAGATGAAAACCGGCTAAAAGCACGAGATTTTTTAGCTTTCTTAGATAGATTCCACTGCGTTTGTCTAAAGATTCAATCATCATATCAATGTCTTTTATAAACTCTTTTGAGTTTTCATACATATAGGGTTTGTTTTCATAAAGTGCGGATTGTGGGAGATTCAAAGCTAAGATGCGATTTTGTAATTTTTGACGCATACAAGTGAGTTTTGCTCTAAAAGGTTCTTGTAAAAAGAGTTTTTTTGCCATATCATCAAGATAATCTTTCTCTCTCTCTAGGCTGTCAAGTAGTTCTTGTGTGGGCTGTGAGTATTCTTGTGCGATAGATAATTCACGGCTTAGCTTGTCAATTTGTTTGAGATAATGTTCTATGATTGTTTGGTGCTGACGCTTCATGACTTCTATCATAACGCCATTGGTTACATAGGGATTCCCATCTCTATCTCCCCCTATCCAGCTACCTAATCTAATGGGCGATTTTTTGAGCGGAATTTGCAAGGTGTTTTGCACTTCTTCTAAAACATTCACTCCGCTTTGTAGAATCGAGCTTTCCATAAAATACAATAGATTGTCTAATTCAAAAAGGACTTCGATTTTTTCGCTTCGCACAATATGGCTATACCATAATAGATTTAAGCGGTATTTTAAATGTTCTTTGGCGTTATTGTCTTGGAATTGAAACCAACAATTCAGGTCATCATACATTTCATGATAACTTTCTAAGAAAGTGCGGCGTAGGGATTCTGTGGGGTGTGCAGTAAAAACAGGATAAAATTTGATTTTTCTTAGGACATTTTTAATATCTTCTTCATCGTATTGTTGGGATTTTAGCTCTTCTAGGGTAGGTTTGATATGTGCTTTGGAGTTTAGGCTAATAAAATATCGTTCATCAATGATATTGAGTAGCAAATAATAAAGGGTAAAAGCTTTGATGAGTTTTGAGATGTCTTTGGATTCTAAAGAATCTAATAATTTCCTTTTTAGTTGATAATCTATTGTCGTATCTTCTTTGAGGGAGATAAAATCCTCTTTGATTTCTGGTGCAACTTCTTGTAATAATTCACACATTAAAGAAAAAATAAAATCCGCTTCTTTGATTCTCCTATTTTTCATTTTGCATTCCTTAGGATAAATTTGCTTAAAATTATAACGCTTTATTGTAAAGGAATTGTAAAAATTGTCTTTTTTGTTGGTTGTTTTAAAAACCATTTTTATTGATTTTTTTGTAAAATGTTAAAAAATTAAAAGGTGAATTGATGGTAGCTACAGATTTAAAGCAAATGGATTTGGATTATGTTTTGCATACTTATGGGCGTAATTATACGCATTTTGTGCGTGGAAGTGGAGCGAAGCTTTTTGATGATAGTGGGCGAGATTATATCGATTTTGGTGCTGGAATTGCGGTTTGTAGTGTAGGGCATGGTAATGAGAGATTGGCAAATGCAATTTGTAAGCAAGCAAGGGAGCTAATCCATACTTCTAATCTTTATTTGATTGAGCCACAAGCGAAATTGGCTAGAGAATTGGTTTTGCAAAGTGGCTATGATATGCGAGTGTTTTTTGCAAATTCTGGAGCGGAGGCTAATGAGGGTGCTATTAAAATAGCAAGAAAATTTGGCGAAGTAGATGGCGAAGTTAAACGCTATCAAATTATTACTCTAGATTCTTCTTTCCATGGACGCACTATTAGCACATTAAAAGCTACTGCCCAAAGTAAAATGCACCATTATTTTGGACCTTTTCCTGATGGCTTTGTCTATGCTAAAGATATTCAAGATATTCCAAATAAAATTAGCGATGTAACTTGTGCGGTGCTTTTGGAGCTTGTGCAGGGGGAGGGCGGCATTACCCCTTTTGATAGAAGTGAAATTCAAGCTCTGGCTAAATTACTCAAAGAAAAAAATATTTTGCTTATGATTGATGAAGTGCAAACTGGAATTTATCGCAGTGGAGAGCTTTTTGCATCTCAATGCTATGAAATCACGCCTGATGTGATTACAACCGCTAAAGGTTTGGCAGGTGGAGTCCCTATAGGTGCAGTTATGACAAGGCTTAAAGATATTTTTGCTCCCGGAGATCATGGAAGCACCTTTGGGGGGAATTTTCTTTCAACAAGGGCTGCTTTGGAGGTTTTGGAGATTCTAAAAGAAGAAAAACAAAGTGGGAGATTGGATGCAACTATCCTTTATTTTAGCCAAAAACTTCAAGCATTGCAAAAAAGCTATCCAGAGATTTTTATAGAAGAAATAGGGCTTGGGCTTATGCGAGGTTTGCGAGTAAGGGATTTGGATACATTGACACATTTTTTGCAAAAAGCTTATGAAAATGGAGTTTTGGTTCTAAAAAGTGGCAAAAATACTGCGAGATTCTTGCCTTCTTTGACTATCACAAAAGAAGAGATAGATGAGGGGTTTAATAGGATTGAAACTGCATTAAAAACAATGTAGTTTGGCGTAGAATCTTGCAAGAATTTCTTGCATTTATTCTACTGTTACACTTTTGGCAAGGTTTCTTGGCATATCCACATCATTGCCTAGCTTGGTGGCGATTTCTAGGGCTAGGAGTTGTAATACTACCATCATCGCATAAAATTCCTCCATATACTCGTTACACTTAGGGATATACACCATATCATCGGCTTCTTGTATCTCTTCACTACAAATCGCACAAATTGTCGTATCACGCGCACCTAGCTCTTGGACATTGCTTTTGATTTTGTCAAATAGCAGGTGTTTGGGTAAGAGTGCCAGACAAAATAGCTCGGCATCAGCTAGGGCAATAGGTCCGTGCTTCATCTCACCGCTTGGGTAGCCTTCAGCGTGGAGATAACTAATCTCTTTGAGTTTGAGTGCGCCCTCTAGTGCAAGAGGATAGAAAATATCTCGCCCGATAAAGAAAAATCCATGTCCGTGCAAATACCGCTTAGAAAGTCGCTTCAGTCTATCGTGGAGTTGAGAATCTACCTCTGTAAGCTTGGTGGCATTAAGCATTGTTTTGGCGTGGTGTTTGAGCTCCTGTGTGCGAATATGTCCGCGTAAATGTCCCAAATACACACTCAAAATCCAAAGCACCATTACTTGCGTGGCGAAAGCCTTGGTGCTTGCTACACCCTTTTCTATCCCTGCACGTGTGAGGATTGTCCTATCAGATTCACGCACTATGGAGCTATTATCGACATTGCAGATAGCAAGTGTTTTTAGTCCATTGGTTTTAGCAAGTTTGAGGGCTTCGAGTGTATCGGCGGTTTCACCGCTTTGGGAGATACATACAAAAAGCTCATTTTTGTGCATTACAGGCTGTGCATAGCGAAACTCACTAGCAAACACGACATTGGTGCGGACTTTGGCTAGTCGCTCTAGGAGGTATTTGGCGCTAAGTCCTGCGTGGTAGCTTGTCCCACACGCACAAATCGTGATTTCTTCAATACCATCAAAAAACTCACCTCCGACTTCTTCAAACCCGATAAACTCATCACTCACGCGTCCCATCATCGTTTCTAGCAGGACTTTGTGCTGCTCATAGATTTCTTTTTCCATAAAAAATCGATAACCATCTTTTTGCGCATACGATTTGGTAATGGTAAGTTCTTTAATATTGGGTAGAGATTCAAAGCTTTGGAGATCCATACGCCCAATCGTGCCATCTTCTACATAATGCACTTTATTTGCAAGCCCTACAAGCGGGGCGTCCGAGCTGGCAAAATACACACCATCGCTGCCTTTGGCGATGATGAGTGGCGAGCCCTTTTTGGCATAGAATATCGCATTTTCATCAGCTTTGGTAATAAGCAAGATTGCATACGCGCCATGGAGAGATTCTATAGTGTGCGTGAAAGCTTCTATTGGGGTTTTGTGTGTTTTGAGATTCTCTTCAAACAAATGCACGATGACTTCAGTATCGGTTTGGCTAATGAATTGATGTCCTTTGTCTTGAAGGGCTTGCTTGATTTGGGCGTAATTTTCGATAATGCCATTATGTACGACATTGCTAAATTCTGCAAAATGTGGGTGGGCGTTTGCCTCTGTGGGTTTGCCATGGGTAGCCCAACGTGTATGCCCTATGCCTAGTCCAAAGCCTTGTGAAGAGAAGTCTTTGCATTTTTCTTCAAGATTGGCAATCTTCCCCACTGCCTTGAAAGTTTGGATTTGAGTATTGGCTAATACCGCAATCCCTGCACTATCATAGCCTCTGTATTCTAGTTCTTTTAGCCCATTTAGAAGGATTTGTTTTTTTTCATTATTGCCTATGTAACCGACGATTCCACACATTGCTATACTCCAAAAAATTATTATAAACCATATTATGGCATAAAGTCAGTAAAAATAAGGTAAATATTTGAAAATAAGGATTTTAAGATTGTTTGAAAAGAGTGAGAAAAGAGGGCTAAATTTTTGCCTCTTCTCTTCTTTGGAGATATTCCCAATACGCATCCACATCTTTTTGCCATTGTTCTATAATGTGTTCGTTTTCGGGCTTAAAGAGGTGCTTAAATCTCGCTTGAGCACCCAAATAATCACGAACAGGGATAACATTTTTGGGGCGATAGGTAATTCTTAGTTCTCTTCCATTGATAATTTCATAAAGCGGAAATACAAGAGAATCCACAGCTAAATCACTCATTTCAATAGTTTGATTAGAGGGGAATCTCCATTCTGTTGTGCAGGCACTCATAGCATTGATGAAAGTTGGACCTTCTGTTTCAATGGCGGTTTTGATTTTTTTGCTCATATCCTTCCATTTGTTTGGGGCGACTTGTGCAACATAGGGTGAGCCATGGGCTGCCATAATAGAAAGCAAGTCTTTTTTCTTGTCTTTTTTACCATAGCTTACGCGTCCTGCTGGTGTTGTTGTGGTAGAAGCACCAAGGGGAGTAGAGCCACTTCTTTGACCTCCGGTGTTTGCATAAACTTCATTATCTAAGCACACATAAGTGAAGTTGTGTCCTCTCTCAAAACAGCCACTAATAAACTGAAATCCAATATCATAGGTAGAGCCATCTCCGCCAAAGGCTACAAATTTTGGCTCTTTGTCGCTATAAAGGCGTCCTTTGCGTTTGAGTGCTTTATACATTGCTTCGGCACCAGCAATAGCAGTAGAGCTATTTTCAAAACCAATATGAATCCAAGGAACATCCCAAGAAGTATAAGGATAAACAGCAGTGCTTACCTCTAAACAACCTGTTGAAGTGGCTATCAGTAATGGGTAATCTGTGGCGTTTAAAACTTCTCTTACAATGATACCATGTGCACAACCGGGGCATAATAAATTTGCACCTTCAAATCTCTCTGCTGCTTTTGAAAATTGTTTTAGATTTTTGATTTCACTCATAATTCCCTCCTTAGATATAGCCCAATTTTGGACCACGAAGTCCAATGAATTGTTGTGTTTTGTGGGTAAGTTTTCCTGCTTTGCAATCAGCATCTAATTCTTTGAAAATTTCTTGTAAATGGTTTTGTGTCAAATCTCTACCGCCAAGCCCATAAATATAATTGCTAACAATAGGTTTATTTGCCATTGCATAGAGTGCCGCAACTCCTTCATTAAAGAGCATTCCCATAGCACCTGCTGGCAGGCTTCTATCCAAAAATGCGACAGCTTTGCAGTTTTTTAGTGCTTCCCCTAAGGCTTCATAAGGGAATGGGCGTAATACGCGAATACTAACTACTCCTGCTTTGATTCCATTTTCTCTAGCTTTTTTGGCTGCGATTCTAGCGGATTCTACAGTTGTCCCCAAAGCGACGATAATAACTTCTGCATCTTGAGTATCGTATTGTTCTACAACATTGTATTTTCTGCCGGTTAATGCTTCAAATTCTTTGAAAGTGCGTTCAATGATTGGCATTGAATTCATTATGGCATTGTGGAGTTGTGCTTTGTGTTCAAAATGCCAATCTTCTTCTGTTTGAGCACCATAAGTTGCAGGTTTGCTAAAATCAAGCATTGCATTTTTGGGCTTGTAATCTCCGATGAATTTATAGGCAATATCATCTTTGAGAGGACGCACACTTTGTGCAGTATGAGAACAGATAAAACCATCTTGATGCACCATTACAGGAAGTCTTACATCATAATCTTCTGCTATTTTAAAAGCCATTAGATTAAAATCATAAGCTTCTTGTGGATTGTAAGTGCAGAGATTAATCCAGCCTGCATCTCGCCCTAAATACATATCTGAATGATCGCCATTTACATTTAATGGGCTCGCCAAAGCACGATTGACGACATTTAGGACAATAGGCAAACGCATACCAGAGGCTTGATAAAGCACCTCTACCATAAGGGCAAAGCCTTGAGAACTTGTCGCAGTAGCTACTCGCCCTCCAGCTGCTGCTGCCCCAACACAGCCACTCATAGCGGCATGTTCAGATTCAACCATTACAAATTCCCCATCAATGTATCCATTTGCCAAAAAACTTGCATAATTTTGGACTATGGGAGTTGAAGGGGTAATTGGATAGGCTGAAACAACATCAATTTGTGCTTGTCGCATAGCATGGCTTGCCGCCATATTCCCATCCCATACTTCTACTTCTTGTAATTCATAAATTTCTGCCATCTTTAATCCTTTTTCTTTTCTTCTTTTGCGGGCCATTTTGAGAGTGCCACTTCATTGCTTTCATAGTCATTGAACATTAAAAGTGATTTTGGATTTGTAGGGCAGACATCTACGCACACTCCACAGCCTTTACAATGCACATAATCAACCCCTGTCATTTTCTCATCGCGAACAAGAATAGAGGAATCAGGGCAATAAACCCAACAGAAATAACAATTAATACAATGTTGATTATTATAAACTGGTTTTTCAACTCTCCAATGAGCTACGCTTGCTTTATAAGAGCTATCTGGGCGATATTCTCTTTTGTCTGCATGTTCTTGCACAATTTCATCACCCTTTTTTTCAAAAGGAAATAATACAGAACCTATTTCAAATTCATTCCAACCTTTATATTCCATTTCTACTCCTATTTCACTTCATTGTAAGCTTTTTTGATAACTTCCATATTTGCATCAATGATTTTTTGGGGAAGTTTTTTGCCTAAGACTTTTTTGAAAGATTCTAAGAAGAAATCTAAATCAAGAATTTGAGAAATTTTTAAAAATGCTCCAAGCATTGGTGCATTGGGAATAGATTTACCAAAAGCCTCTAAAGAAAGTCCGATACAATCTAGGGTATAAACCTCTTTGTTTTGAAGCTCTGGCTTTGTTTTAAGAAATTCCTCTTTGCTAAGATGTGTGGTAATAATGTATTTTGTGTCAGATTTTTCATTAGCACAAATATCGGTAATATAAACCAACCCCGGATCAATCACCAAAACATAATCTGGAATCATGAATTTTTCGTGATTTAAAATGGGCTGTTCATCAATGCGGTTATATGCAGTCATTGCTGCACCTCTTTTTGCTGAACCATAGAAAGCAAAGGCTTGAACTTCTTTGCCTGTTCCTGCAACCACATCTGCTAAACCTTTGGCGCCTGTTACTGCACCTTGCCCTGCACGGCTATGCCATCTAATCTCAAGCATATTATCTCCTAAAATTTTATTGCACTTCTAATTATAAAAAAACAGCACTTAAAAATGACTTGTTCTAAGCAATAATGGTAAAAAAATATTTTTCTTTTTTGGCAATAAATCAATTTTGCTTTCTATGGCATTATGCTGAAATTCCCTAAAAAATGGATTGAAATAGCTATAAATGCTGTATTTTGCAAACTGCATCTAAAGAATCTTTTGCAAGATTATTTGTATATTTTTGTAACAATTCCAAAGATGAATAACCGCTTAATACTCCAAAAGATTTTATTTCTGCATTATCTGCTGCTAGAATATCTAATGGAGTGTCCCCAATCATAAATGTATCTTGCTTTGCAATGTTTTTTGGGAAAGATTCTAAAGCTTTTAAGATAGGTTCTTTATCAGGTTTGGCATATGTTACATTTTCTCTACCTATCACACATTGGAAATATTGTAACACATTAAAGTGTTCTAGCAACGCTTTGGAATATAAGCCAGTTTTTGTTGTAACAATTCCCAAATATGCAAATTCATCGGCTTTCAAAATAGATTCTTTGGCATTTTTTAGCAAAGTAGTTTTTTTGTTACAAATTTTCCTATAATGTTCTTTGTAGATATTGATATATTTTTCGCATTCATTTTTTGGTATGCCTAGTGAGTGAAACATATCTTCAAGTGTATGTCCGATGAGTGTGCTGACAGATTCTTTGTGTGGAATTTCTTTGTTGTGGTGCTTAAAAGTTTCGCAGAATCCTTCATAAACGGCTTCTGTAGAATCAATCAAAGTCCCATCTAAGTCAAATAAAATGATTTTATTTTTTGTCATTTTGAGCCTTGAATTTAGTAATTTTGAGTTATCAAATAAAATAATATCTTGAAAAACTTTAAGATTCAAAAGGTTAATATTCTATATACATTAATAATAGATTTTGATTTTTGGGAATGAGATGCCACACCGCTATGATAAAATTATTTCTAAGCTTAAAAAACGCCCGCTTAGTCAGAATGAATTTTGGTTGTTATTAGATGAAGTAGGGGGATTATTTGGCGATAGAGAGAGTGAATTAGAGATTATTAAGTCTTCTGGAATCCCTTTGATATTTGCACACAATAAGGTTTATTTGCAAACTACTCTTACTCCCATAAAAGAGCAAAAATTTTGTATTGTAGATATTGAAACAAATGGACATAATCCTTTTTTGCACCAGCCAATAGAGATTGGAGCCATTTTGTACCAAAATGGTATAGTGCAAAAAGAATTCCAAAGTTTTGTCTTTTGTGAAGAGATTCCAGAATATATTACAAAAATTACAAATATTACCACAGAGATGTTGAGGAATGCCCCACCTATTCATCAGGTTTTGGAATCTTTTAGGATTTTTTTGGGGGATTGTGTTTTTGTGGCACATAATGTAGGATTTGATTATGGTTTTTTGAGCAATTCACTTCATCATTATGGTTTTGGGTATCTTTATAATCCCTCTCTTTGCACGATTAAGCTTGCACAAAAAACATTTCAAGCCCCTCGTTATTCTTTGGAATTTCTAAATGGATTTCTTAGTATCAATCATAGTCCTTTGCATCGTGCTTTAGAAGATGCAAAAGTAGCATTAGAGGTTTTTAAAACGGGATTAAAAAATTTAAACAAAAATATTTATACAAGTGAGGATTTGATAAAATTTGTATCATAAAATGATTTGGAGAAATTAATGCTAACTAAACATTATCCTAAGAATTTTAAAGAGATTCCAAGCCCTTGTTATGTGTTAGAAGAAGAAAAGTTTATTAAGAATCTAGAAATTTTAGATTCTATTCAAAAGCAAAGTGGAGCAAAGATTTTGCTAGCACTTAAGGGTTATGCACTTTGGAGAAGTTTTGAGATTGCTAAGAAATATCTAAGTGGTGTTACTGCAAGTGGATTGTATGAAGCTAGGCTTGGGTATGAAACTTTTGGTGGAGAAATTACAACCTTTAGCCCTTCTTATAAAAAAGAAGAAATGCAAGAATTGGTGAAGATTTCTAATCATATTATTTTTAATTCTTTTGTGCAGTGGCAGACTTTTAAACCTATGATTGATGAAGCTAATAAAATGCGTGAAAGCAAAATTGAAGTTGGATTGAGGGTGAATCCTCTTTATAGTGAGGTTACGCCAGAAATTTATAATCCTTGCATTGAAGGATCAAGGCTTGGGATTCCGCCAAAAGAGTTTAAAAAAGGTGTAAAGAAATATGGTTTGGAGGGGATTAGTGGATTGCATTTTCATACACATTGTGAGCAAAATAGCGATGCACTCAAGCGAACTTTGAAGCATTTTATCAAGCATTTTGGAGATTATATCCCGCAAATGCAATGGATTAATTTTGGTGGAGGACATCATATTACACGGAAAGATTATGATAGAGAACTTTTGGTTAAGATTATTAAAAATTTTAAGGATAAATTCCACACAGAAGTTTATTTGGAGCCGGGTGAAGCAGTAGGGTGGCAGTGCGGGTTTTTGATAGGGAGTGTAATAGATATTGTCCATAATGGAGTGGATATTGCAATTTTGGATGTGAGTGCTGCAGCACATATGCCAGATTGTCTTGAGATGCCTTATCGTCCGATGGTAAGGAATAGCTATGGAGTAAAAGCAGTGCAAAAAAATGGACATTTGAAGCTAAAGGGTGAAAAAAAATATTCTTA
The DNA here is from genome assembly GCF_017979475.1 of Helicobacter pullorum NCTC 12824. Classification (GTDB taxonomy): domain Bacteria; phylum Campylobacterota; class Campylobacteria; order Campylobacterales; family Helicobacteraceae; genus Helicobacter_D; species Helicobacter_D pullorum. Next base: position 56,027 of record NZ_JAERIT010000008.1, on the reverse strand, counting down.
TCGTTTTGGCGGTCCTACTTGTTTGGCAGGAGATATTATAGGGGATTATAGTTTTAGAGAGCCTCTCAAAATAGGTGATAGAATCATTTTTGAAGATATGGTGCATTATACAATTGTCAAGAATAATACCTTTAATGGAATCCCTTTGCCAAGTATCGGTATGATTGACAAAGAAGGAAAATTTCAGATTTTTAAGAGTTATTCTTATGAGGATTACAAGCACCGAAATAGTTGATATTGGTGGCATTTCAAATGAATTTTTTTCAGATTATTTTAAAAAAAAAATGCTACTATTACGCTTCTAAAATTTAATGTAATAAAAATTACATTATCTTATATATTGACAGATAGTTACTCTAAGGTAGTATAATTATCAAAATGTTAATTTTATTTTGAAAAAGGAAGTTAGATAATGAAAAGTTATCAGAAATTTTTATTGGGAACATTTTGCAGTTTGGTAATGTTTGCAGGATGTGGAGAAAAAGATAAGCAAGCCCAACAGCAAACTATGGTTATTCCTGTTAGCACTTATGTTGTCAAAAAGCAAGATACGCCTGTATCTTTTGAATATCCTACACAGCTTACAAGCCCTCAAAGAGTGGATATTTATGCAAGAGTGGAAGGGACACTTTTGGAGCAAAATTTCATAGAAGGTGGTGTAGTCAAAGAAGGGCAGAAGCTTTTTAAAATTGATCCTGCAAAGTATCAAGCTAATGTAAATATTGCAAAAGCTCAATTACTTTCAGCACAAGCCACTCTCAAAGAAGCTTCAAGAGATTGGGAGCGTTCTAAGAAATTGTTTGAACAAAAAGCATTAAGCCCCAAAGAAAGAGATCAATCCTTATCTACTTATGAAAATGCAAGTGCGAATGTAGCAAATGCAAAAGCAAATTTGGATAATGCAATGATAGATTTGGGATATACAGATGTAATTGCAACTGCAAGTGGAAAAATTGGACTTACAAATTATGATTTGGGGAATCTTGTAGGGTCTGCTTCTAGCAATAATGCACTTGTAACAATTACTCAGCTTGATCCTATTCAAGCAGAATTTTCAATCCCGAGCAATGATTATTATTTTTTGAGAACATTAAATCGTGATAATTTGAAAGTTTCTTATATTTTGCCAAGTGGTAATCTTTATGATAAAGAAGGAAAGATAGATTTTATTGATAGTGTTGTAGATTCAAGCACAGCGACAATCAAGGCTAGAGCAGTTGTAGAAAATAAAGATTTTCTTTTGGTGCCGGGTGAATTTTCAAGAATCAAATTAGAAGGTTTTATCGCAAAAGATACTATTACAATTCCACAAGCCGCATTACTGCAAGATGCACAAGGAAGTTATGTCTATAAAATTGTTGATGGTAAAGCCACTCAAGCAAAAGTAGTCTTAGGGCATAGTGTTGGGAATACCTTTTTGATTCAATCTGGTTTGCAAGAAGGCGATGTTATTATCACTAATCAGCTTGTAAAGCTTCGTCCGGGAGCCCCTGTCAATCCAATTAATAATCAAGCAAATCAAGCTCAATAAATTCAAAGGTGAGGCATGTTTTCAAAGTTTTTTATTAATCGTCCTGTTTTAGCAATGGTAATGTCTATTATTATTGTCATTGCTGGAGGATTATCAATTTTTTCTCTTGCGGTAGAGGAATACCCACAAGTTACCCCTCCACAAGTTGTTGTTCAAGCAACTTATCCCGGAGCGAGTGCAGAGGTTATTTCTTCGAGTGTAGCAAGTGTATTGGAAAATAGCATTAATGGTGTTGAAGGAATGATTTATATGCAATCCTCTTCAACTTCGAGCGGTAGTTTAAATATTAATATTTATTTCACGAATGAAACAGATCCTGATCAAGCAACAATCAATGTCAATAATCGCGTTCAAGCTGTGTTAAGCTCTCTTCCTCAAGAAGTTCAAAGGCAAGGGGTAACAGTCGATAAAAGATCTTCTACGATTTTGGCGGTTTATTCGCTTTTTTCAGATTCACCAGCACATGATAGAATATTTATTGCTAATTATGCAGCTATTAATATTTTGGAGGAATTAAAAAGGGTCCCCGGAGTTGGTGATGCAGCACTTTTTAGCCGTCAAGAATATTCAATGAGAATCTGGCTTTCTCCTGATAAACTCACCAAATACAATCTCACTCCTGCTGAGGTGATTGCTTTGGTGCAAGAGCAAAATTCGCAATTTGCAGCAGGATTCTTTGGGCAAGAGCCAGTGAGAAAAGATTTGGACTTTACTTATACTGTAACTACTCAAGGGAGATTCACAACTCCTCAAGAATTTGAAAATATCTTGATTCGCACTAATTCTGATGGTTCTTCTTTGCGTTTAAAAGACTTAGCAAGAGTAGAGCTTGGTGCAGAGGATTATAGTGTAAATGCGTTTTATAATGGGCGTCCAGCTGTTGCTTTTGGATTGTTTTTGCAACCGGGGGCAAATGCGTTGAATGTTGCAGAAGGTGTTGCTAAAAAATTAGAAGAATTATCTCAAACTTTCCCAGAAGGTTTGCAATATGCAATCCCTTATGATACAACTTCGTTTGTAGATGTTTCTATCAAAGAAGTAATTAAAACTTTTATTGAAGCAATTATTTTGGTTGTAATTGTAATTTATTTCTTTTTGCAAAATTTTAGAGCAACAATTATTCCGGTATTGGCTGTTCCAGTTTCGATTATAGGGACTTTTGCGGGAATGTATATGTTGGGATTCTCCATTAATCTATTAACACTCTTTGGGCTGATTTTGGCTATTGGTATTGTTGTGGATGATGCGATTATTGTTATTGAAAATGTTGAAAGGCTCATTCATGAAGAGAAGCTGAGTGTTAAAGACGCAACGATGAAGGCAATGGATGAGATTGCAAGTCCTGTTATTGCTATTGTATTGGTGCTTTCTGCGGTATTTATCCCAGTAGCATTTATTGGTGGTTTTAGTGGAGAGATTTATAAGCAATTTGCAATTACCATTGTTATTTCTGTGGTAATTTCAGGGTTTGTTGCTTTGACACTTACTCCAGCACTTTGTGTATCTATTTTGAAGACACATGAACCTAAACCTTTTTGGATTGTAAAGAAATTTAATGACTTTTTTGAATGGCTTACACATCAATTTACAGATAAAGTTGCCCATGCTATTAGACGAGGAGTATTTTATGTAATTTTGTTTGTTGGGTTGATTGCTGTAACTTATGGATTATTTACTAGAGTGCCAACGGGGCTTGTCCCAGCAGAAGATAAAGGAATGTTGCTTGTTTCAATGCAGCTTCCACCTGCTACTGCACTTAGCAAGACCACAGAGATGGCTTCTTTTATGGAAAGCACTATTAGAAATAATCCTAATGTAGAAGCTGTTATGGCGTTGGCAGGGTATGATATGCTCTCAAGTGCTGTTAGGACATTTGGAGGGACTGCTTTTGTGAAGCTTAAAGATTGGGATTTGCGTAAGGAAGATAACCAAAAATCTCAAGCTTTAGCACAAACTTTTACAGCGCAGTTAATGCAAAATCCTAATGCAGTGATTTTTGCTTTGAATCCTCCGCCAATTATGGGCCTTAGTTTGACAGATGGATTTGAGATGTATATCCAAAATCGCACCGGAGGTTCTATACAGGATTTACAAAAATACACTCAACTTGTTTTGCAAGAAGCACAAAAGCGTCCGGAGCTTACAGGTGTCCGAACGACTTTAAGTGTAAATGTGCCACAATACAATGTGCAGCTTGATAGGCAAAAAGCAAAATCGCTTGGAGTAAATGTAGATGATGTTTTCACGACACTTCAATCGACTTTTGGTTCTTATTATGTGAATGATTTTAATCTCTATGGAAGAACATTTAAGGTAAGCATGCAGTCTGAAAGTGAATTTAGAGAAACTCCTAATGATTTGCGTAATGTTTTTGTGCGTTCAAGCAATGGGGATTTGATACCTATTAGCTCTTTGGTAACTTTTGAGAGAGTAATTGGTTCGGATATTTTAGAAAGATTCAATCTATTCCCAGCGGCTAAACTTATGGGAGATGCAGCTAGTGGATATTCTTCTGGAGATGCGTTAAAAGCGATTGAAGAAGTGGCAAATCAAGTTTTGCCTGATGGCTATACGGTTGCATTTTCTGGTAGCTCTTATCAAGAAAAAAATGCAGGTGGGACTGGAACGATTGCCTTTATTTTTGGGCTAGTGTTTGTATTTTTGATATTAGCGGCTCAATATGAGCGTTGGCTTATGCCTTTGGCGGTTTTAACAGCAGTTCCATTTGCTGTATTTGGAGCGATTTTGGCGACTTGGCTACGAGGTTTGAATAATGACATTTATTTCCAAATCGGGCTTGTGATGCTTATCGCGCTTGCTGCAAAAAATGCAATTTTGATTATTGAATTTGCAATGGAAGCTAGAGAAAAGCAAGGTAAAAATATTTATGATGCAGCAGTTGAGGCAGCTAGATTGAGATTCCGCCCTATTGTAATGACTTCTTTAGCATTTACTATCGGTGTTTTACCGCTAGCAATTAGTAGTGGAGCAGGTGCAGCTAGTCGCCATGCTATTGGTACAGGGGTCATTGGGGGAATGTTGGCAGCAACCTTTATTGCAACTTTCTTTATTCCATTGTTTTATACCTATTTTGCAAGGTTGAGTGAATTTATTTCCAATTTAAGGAATAGACATGAATAAAAGTATATTAGCTTTAGTCTGCTTAGGGATATTAGTAGGAGGTTGTTCGCTTTCGCCAAAATATGAACAACCAAAAACTAATTTACCACAAGATTTTGGTGTAGAAGCTTCAAAAGAAAGTATTAGTCAAACTTGGTGGAAAGACTTTAATGATGAATATTTGAATAATATTGTTGAAGAAGCTTTGAAAAATAATTATGATTTAGCGGTGGCTATGGAGAGAGTTTCACAAGCAAGAAGTTCTTGGAGTTATGCTAGAAGTGATAGGTATCCTACTATTTCTGCTCAAGGTGAAGCTACGAGAAACAAAGAAAATCCTAGTCAGGGAATGTATGATAATTATAATAATTTTTCTTTGAGTGGTGTTTTGAGTTTTGAGCTTGATTTGTGGGGGAGAGCTAGAGATACTGATAGGAGTGCTTATGCAACTTTGTTGGCTAATAAAGCTAATCGCGATACTGTTCGTTTGAGCTTGATAGCTAATGTTGTGGAGAGTTATTTTGGTATTTTAACACTGAATAATCAAGTGCAAATTTCTCAAAATACCTTAAAAAGCCGTGAAGAGAGCTATGAATACCGCAAAAAAGAGTTTGAAGCTGGGAAAATTTCTGAAATTGATATGCAACAAGCAAAGTCCGAAATGGCTTCTGTAAGAGCACAATTGCAAAGTTTGTTGATGGAGAGAAATTCTGCACAGACTTCTTTATTGATATTGCTTGGTAGGGATCCTCAAGGAATCTTCAATGTGGAGCTTCCTACAGAGGCACAAATGTTGCCTAAAGCACCAAAAGTCCCAACAGGATTGCCATCAACACTTTTGGAACAGCGTCCAGATATTGAAATGGCTACTCAGAATCTAAAAGCTGCAAATTTTTCTATCGGAGTAGCTAGGGCAGCTTACTTCCCCACAATATCCCTAACAGGTCTTGTGGGCTATGTAAGTCCAGAATTAAATGAATTATTCCAAAGCTCTTCTTCTACTTGGAATTATGGTGGGACTTTTGTAGGAAATGTAATTGATTTTGGACGCACAAGTGCAAATGTAGAGCTTAGTAAATCTCAATATAGAGAGATGTTATTAAATTATGGCAATACTGTGAGGCAGGCATTTGGAGAGGTGAGAAATTATCTTTATAATTATGGTATGAGTGATGAGAGATTGAAAAGCCTTGATGAGCAAGTAGAGGCACTAAGACGCACTTTGGTATTGGCAGAAATGCGATATAAAGAGGGCTATACTAATTATTTGGAAGTTTTAACAACACAAAGCAATCTTTTTGCTGCAGAATTAACTCAACAGAGTGCAAACTTAGAGAATCTATCTGCTGTAATTAACCTCTATAAAGCGTTTGGTGGTGGTTGGGATAAAAGCAAATATGCACAAGAGGAATAAAACCTCTTTATTTGCAAATAAAAACTACTTTTCCATCAGCACTTTTTGTTATTTCTTTGGCAGTTGGCATTTCGATTTTCTCCAAAGCATTGTCATTGGACTTTGCTAAGGCTTGTGTTCTATAAAGTATGGGGTTTTCTATTTGCGAATCTTCACCTAGAGTGATTTCTTTGATTAAACATTTTTTGTTAAGAATCTTGGAATACTCTAATGCCATTGCATTGGCTTTTTGTATCAATTTTTGATTGAGAGTATCATCTAATGCCTTTAAATCCTCTTCTTTGATGTTTTTAGTAATTTTTGGAATAGGGAAAATCAAATAAGGATTCTCTTGTGTTTCTTTTTGGATAAAGTCCAAAATAGCATTAAAATCTTCGGTAGCTTCTTCTTTGAATTCGCAATCTAGGTGATAATTACTCTCAAAGCCTGCTTGTTCCTTTTTGTTGTCTTTGTATTCATAAAAAGGTGTGATACTAAAGTTGCCACCTTTGCAAATTTCGCTATTTTTAATGAAATCATTAAGCGAATTGAAGGTTTTTATGAGAGAATTTTTGTCTTTTAAAGAGAGATTTTTTTCTTTGCGTAGTTTATCATTGCCTATTACTTGGATATTTGAAAAATAGGTTGTTGGGGATATTTTTGCATCAATGCTTACATTTTGTTTGATGAGCATTTCATTGGCAAAAAGGCTAACAGAGCTAAAAGCGGCGATAAATAAGAATTTTTTAGTCATTTGGAAATCCTTTGATATTAAGATGAAAAATTATACCTTAATATAAAAGGATTCCCAAGTAGGGAATCGTTGGTTTTATAAAGCTTTTTTTGCACTTTCTACAATTTTTGCAAAACTTTGTGGTTCATTCATTGCAATATCTGCTAGAATCTTTCTATCTAATGCAATTCCAGCTTTTTTTAAGCCAAACATAAATCTTGAATAGCTAATTGCATTGATTCTGCAAGCTGCATTAATCCTTACAATCCAAAGCTTTCTAAAGTCTCTTTTCTTTTGTTTTCTATCGCGGAAGGCATAGCATAGACTTCTTTCTAGCTGTTCTTTTGCTTTTCTAAAGTGTTTGTGCCTTGCACTATAAAATCCGCGTGCTAATTTTAGAATCTTTTTGTGTCTTCTTCTGCGGACGACACCTGTTTTTACTCTTGCCATATAAAATCCTTTACCATATTGTGGTGTGGTATTTCTACCAAACTTGCCCTATAAACTAGGGGAATGACATACTCTAAATTGTATGAAACTTTAAACTTTATGCCATACAAAGCATTTTTTTAACTGATTCAATGTTGGCATCATGAACATATTTTGGTGCATTAAGATTTGCAATTTTTCTTGGACGCTTTTTTGTCAAAATATGACTTTTAAAAGCAGAACCGCGTTTAATGAGATTTTTTTTGAGTTTAAATCTCTTTGCTGCACCACGATTTGTTTTCATCTTTGGCATTGCTTTCTCCTTTCATAAGATAAATTATTTTTTTGGCGTTACTAGCATATTGACATAACGCCCCTCAACTTTATAATCTCTATCGATATTTGCAACATCTTCGAGCATTGAGGCAACTTTGTTTAGCACTTCAAAACCTACTTGAGGTTCGCTTACTTCTCTTCCACGCAAAAATACTCGGAATCGAACATGTTTGTTTTCTTTTAAAAACTCTTTTGCATGTTTGACTTTGTAATTAATGTCATTTATAGCAATTTTTACTGAAAGTTTAATTTCTTTAATTTCAATTTGCTTTTGTTTTTTCTTTGCCTCTTTTTGCTTTTTTTCTTGTTGATAACGGAATTTTCCATAATCCATTATCTTGCATACAGGAGGCTTTGCATCTGGAGCAATTAGCACCAAATCCAAGCCCTTATCTTCTGCAATTTTTAATGCTTCTTGTGAGCTGATTAGTCCATATTGCTCACCATCATCACCTACACAACGAATCTCTGGAAAATCAATCTCCTCATTGAGGATTACATCTACATTTTTACTCAAAAGCTGACCTCACGCATTTTCTCCTTTGAAAATTTAATAAATTCATCAAACCCCATAGTGGATTGTTGTTTCTCTCTTCTATCGCGGATTGCAATGATTCTCTCTTCTTGTTCTTTAGCACCCAAGATGAGTATCATAGGAACTCTTTGTTTTTCTGCATTTCTAATGCGTTTATTAAGCGTTTCGTTTTTGTTGTCAATTTCTGTATAAACACCGACATTCAAAAGAGTATTACGCAATTCTTTTGCATAGGATTCTTGGGATTCCCCGATTGGAATAATGATAGCTTGTGTTGGAGCAATGAAAAATGGGAATTCTCCACCAAAGTGTTCGGTTAAAATCGCAATAAATCTCTCAAAACTACCTAAAATAGCCCTATGAATCATAACTGGCTGTTTGGAAGAGTTATTTTCATCAGTGTATTCTAACTTGAATCTATCGGGGAGATTCATATCAATTTGCACAGTCCCACATTGCCATTTTCTGCCAATAGCATCTGTGATTTTGATGTCTATTTTGGGACCATAAAAAGCTCCACCACCTTCATCGATTTTATAAGGGATATTGCAGCGATTCAAGGCATTTTTTAATGCTTCTGTGGCTTCTTCCCATACTTCATCGCTACCAATGGATTTTTGTGGGCGTGTGGAGATTTCCATTTCATAGCTAAAGCCAAAAGAATCCATAATTTTTTTGGTAAAATCAATGATATTTTCTACTTCTATTCCAATTTGGCTTGGACGACAAAAAATATGTGCATCATCTTGTGTAAATTCTCTAACGCGTAAAAGCCCATGCAATACCCCACTTTTCTCATGCCTATGGACTACTCCATATTCATAGAAGCGTAAAGGCAATTCTCTATAGCTTCGTAAAGCGCTTTGATAAACTTTGATATGTCCTACACAATTCATAGGTTTAATTCCATATTCTACGCCATCAATGGTTGTAAAATACATATTTTCACCATAGTTAGCATAATGTCCGCTTGTTTTCCAAACAGCACTTTTAAGAATCTCAGGACCTCTTACAGGCTCATAACCTCTTTGAATTAGGGCTTTGGTTAAGAGATTTTCAATATTTCTGCGTAACCTAGAGCCTTTTGGTAGCCAAATGGGCAATCCAGCTCCGATTTCTTCATCAAAAGTAAAAAGCTCCATTTCAGTACCAACTTTTCTATGGTCGCGTTTTTTAGCTTCTTCCATTTGGTGTAGATATTGATTTAAGCTTTCTTTGTCAGCAAAAGCAATTCCATAGATTCTTACTAACATTTCTGCTTTTTCATCACCCCCCAAATAAGCTCCAGCAATCTTGGTGAGTTTAAAAGCATTGAGAAGTTTTAGTGTTGGTAGATGGGGACCGCGACAAAGATCTTCAAAATCGCCTTGTGAATAAATACTTAATCTCCCATCGCCTTCAGGAATCCTACTAATAACTGCTTGTTTTAAATCGTCATTTTTGAATTTTTCAATGGCTTTGTCGCGAGGTAAATAATATTTTGTGATTTTTTCGCCTTTTTTGGCGATTTCTTTCATTTTGGATTCGATGTTTTTTAAATCTTCTTCGCTAATTTTTTGATTTACTCTAAAATCATAATAAAAGCCTTCTTCCACCACAGGACCAACAAAAAATTGTGCTTCAGGATAGAGGCTTTTAATCGCTTCTGCCATCAAATGAGCGCAAGTATGTCGCATAATTGATAGGGATTCTTGAGAATTATCAAAATAGATAGGTGCGCCTTCTAATCCAAGTTCAGAAGCAGTTTGTGTATCATAAATCTCGCTATTTATCTTAAAACCAATGATTTGGGACATTAAAATATTGCCTTTTGAAATGAAAATTGGGAAAGATTATAGCAAAAAAAATAAAAAATATGGCTTAATTAATCTCTAAAAGAAAAAGTCTTTTTGAGATTAATTAAGTTTGGGGGATTGCAAATCGCTTTTTCGTGCAGCTAATAGGATTAAAAGAATGGTTGCAGCAACAAAATAATATAGGAATGCTGGGACTGGAATAGGATCTCCTGCGGCATAGGAATGTAACCCAGAGAGGTAAAAATTTACTCCAAAGTAAGTCATTAAGATTGAATAAAATCCAATTACAGATAATGTTGCAAAAACATAAGGATTATCACCTTTTGGCAAGAATCTTATGTGAAGGACGATAATATAAACAACAATGGAAATTAACGCCCAAGTTTCTTTTGGGTCCCAACCCCAATATCTTCCCCAAGATTCATTTGCCCATACTCCACCTAAGAAGTTTCCAATTGTAAGCATGGCAAGCCCTAGAATCATAGCCATTTCATTGATGGTGTGTAAGGTTAAAATAGTATTGTCTATTTGAGGGTATTTTGAACTTCTAAAAATAAATAATCCCAAAGTGATAGCCCCAAGCATAAAGCAAAGTCCCAAGAAACCATAGCTAGCTGTAATAATGGAAACATGGATATTAAGCCAATAGGATTTTAAAACAGGGACAAGATTACCAATTTGTGGATTCATAAAGCCCAAATGTGCCACAAAAAGCGAGATTCCTGCTAGAAAACTAGCAGTGGCAAGGGCAAGGTAGCTTTTTTTGAAGAAAATTACTCCCGCAATCCCTGCTGCCCATGCAATATAAATCATTGATTCATAAGCATTGCTCCAAGGGGCATGCCCTCCGACATACCAACGCACTCCAAGTCCGATTGTGTGGATTAAAACCAATAAAGCAATGAAAATATGAATGGCTTTGTTAGCAAAGATATTAACGCTTTTGTTTCTAAAAATCTGCACCAAAACAATAATAAATAATATAACACCTGCTAAAATGTATAAAGGAGTTAGATTATCAAAGATATTATAGTGATTTAAAAGAATTTCTAAGTCGATTTTGCTTTGTGGTGGGAGAAGGTCAGTGCCAAATTTGCTTTGGATATTTTTGAGTGCTTCTATGGCTAAATTTGCATTTTCCCAATTATTTTCTACTAAACCTTGATGAAAACTCATAAAATATGCGTTAAAAAGTTTGTGAATCTGCTCTCTATCTTTTTCTTGAAAGCCTGCCATGGCTTCTGTTGGGGCATACCAAGTGGTAGTTTGTCTGCTAAAATCTGGTATGATTCTAAGTGATTGAGCGGTATAGATAAGATAGGCTACATTGATTCTTTCATCAACTTCAATAATATCTTTATCAAATTTATCTCTCATTGCTGGTTTTTTGCGATTTGCCTCTTCAAGATAATTGAGAAGTTTATATTGATTATCGACAAAAACATCTTCAAAAGCAATATATTTTTGATTTTTTTCTACTCCGATGAGTTCTTTAAGTTTTGGGGTAGAAATTGCAATCATCTTAATTTTTTTAAATTCATTAGGATACATCATCATACCCAAAAAAAGTTGCATATTGCTAAGCCCCAAAAAATTATCTTTTTTGGTCATTTTGTGGATATATTCCATGGCAAGGGTGTCCATAGGTTTGATTCTGCCCCCAAAATCTTGAACAAGTATTTTCCCAAAAAGTGCAGAATGTGGAGCGGATTTTTCTTTGAGATTTTGGATTAAGTCCAAAACACTTTCGTTTGTGATTGGCGGAATCTCTGGAATTGTAGCATCATTTTGTGTCGCATTTAAAGGGGTTTGGAGGGCAAAGGCACTCAAAGCCAAAGAGGCAGCAAAAACGAGATTTTGTGCTTTGAGATAGCGACTAAGTTTATAGAAGCGACCATTTTTGGCAAAAAACGACCATAAAAGCCCTAATGTCAGCATAGCATAACCGATATAAGTGGGTATTTTGCCCGGATCGCGATTGACGGATAAAATTGTGCCTTGTTCATCTTGATCATAAGAGGATTGAAAGAAACGAAAACCTCCATAATCTAAGACATTGTTCATAAAGATGCGATAAGGTTTTTCTAAGTTTTTTGTTTCGTCAATTACAATAATTTCAGAAGCATAAGAAGAAGGACTCATAGAACCAGCATACCGGTCTAGTTGAAAGTCTTTTAATTCAATGCTAAAGGGTAGGGTGATTGTTCTTGTCCCCCATTCTAGTGCAAATTGTGAATTTCCTAGGTTAAAGGGGATTGGAGATTGTCCCATTACATTTTTTTCTATTTCTGTAATTTGTGTGAAGCCTTGATAGCTGATTTCTACTTTTAAGGTATCAAGTGTAGTTTTATCCTTTGCGGGGGTATAATCAAGAAATTTTATTTTTAGTTCATCATTATCAAAAGGCAAGGTGTAATTAAATTTATCTTGCACTAAAGGGGTAAGTGTTGTGGGGAAAAATGCACGATAATATTTGCCATCTAGTTTTGCAAAGATAGTTAAAAATTCTTCTTGAGATTGTAGGGTATTGCTCTTTTGCCCCTCGCGTATGTGCATTACCCCTTCAAATCCATAATATCTAGTCATAGCAGCACCGATAAAAATTACAACCAAAGAGGAATGAAAAAGAAAGCTCGCATATTTTTTTCTTTGCCAAGCACGAGAAAGTAAGAGGAGTCCTATAAGATTTAAAACCAAAAGAATATGCAATAAATCAAACCATTGTGTATTATATACAAGTGCTTTTGCGGAGGGAGTTCCATAGTCATTTTCTACAAAAGTTGCGACAGCACAAGCACTACCATAAGCCAAAAGCAAAACAATTGTAATCCAAAAATTACAAAATCCCTTGATTGTGTTGTTAATCAAAATACGCAGTTGATTCATAAAGTCCTTTCCACAAAGAATGAATTTTGGATTCTACAATATCTAAAAATAACCATTGATAAACAATTAAATGTTTTTAGATTCAAAGATGGCTTGCAATTCTTGGGAAATTTCTTTTTGTTCTTTGGATTCTAGGCTGGGATTTTGCAGGAATTCTAAAGTTGCCATAAACCTTTCTTTTGGCATATAACCCGGATAAATAAAGAGGATTTTTCCCTTTGGTGTGAGAAAAACAAGGGTGGGAGTAGGTTTGATATTGTAGATTTGTGCAAATTGTGCTGTTTCTTGAGGTTTTTCCAAAAAATCAATAGCGTGTGTTTTAGAATAGCTAAGATTGATATAATAGGGAGAAAATTGTTCTTGTAGAATCTTTTTTATTTCATTGTTGCTGCGGATTAATTCCTTTAATTTATCGCAATAAATACAACCATTTGCCGCAAAAACCAAAAAATAGGGTTTGTTGTCTTTAGTAGAGATGGTTTGTGTTTCTAAAAACACATCAGCGACTTCTTTGTAAGAATTTTTATCTACATTTTGCATTGCATCAAGCTGCTCTTGTGTATTTTTTGTGCCACTAGAGACGATATTTGAATCTATTTTTTCTTCGCAACCAACTAGAAAAAATGCCAAAACTATGCACCAAATTTGTATGATTTTTTTCATTTTTTACCTTTTAGTTTAGTGATTTTAGATATGCACTTTTATGCTTTTGTGCATTCATTTCCTTTTTTGATAATGAAATTTGCAAATTCTTTGCTATCATTGAGGCATCTTGCTACACGATAGTCTAAAATTCCTAAATTCTGTGATACTTCTTTATACTGAATGGAAAGTTCAAAGTCTGTTTCTGAATTGTCCATACTAAAAGCAATGGGGTAAATTATAACTTTTTTGTTCTTATATTTTTTTAAAGTATTCTCTAAGCTTGGTTCTAGCCACTTAATGGGTCCAAGTTTTGATTGATAAGCCACTTGAATGCTAGCAAAGTTTAGTCCTTCTTGTGGCAATAACTTTTTTAGGATATTGACATTAGCTAGAATCTCTTTTTGATAAGGGTCGCCCCTATCGATATTTTTTTGTGGGAGAGAGTGGGCAGAAAAGATGAGGTGAAAATCATTAGAATCTTCATTATTAAGGGATTCTTTAATGCGATGAATGATAGCTTTATTGTAATCTAAATCATCAAAATAATTTTTAATAAAATGTATTTTTGGGTGATAATTCAAAGTCTTTAAAGCATATAAAAAATCCTCATAAGAACTTTGAGTAGTGGTGTAGCTAAAATGTGGATACATGCTAAAAAGCACGATTTCTTGGATATTTTTGCTTTGTAGTTCCTTGGCTACCATATTGGCAAAAGGCGGAGTATAACGCATCGCATAAGTATAAAAATAGCTTTCATCTAGCGATTCTAGAGTTTGGCATAGTTTAAATGTATGCTCTATTATGGGAGATTTTCCGCCGATTTTTTTATAATTATTTTGGGATTCTTCAAGGCGTTTGTGGGTAATGAAATTTGCTAGAATCTTGCGAAAAAAATCACTTTTGATAGGCAGGATATAGGGGTCATTAAACATATTTTTCAAAAAAATTTCTACTTCATTAAGGGAGCTTGCTCCCCCCATATTTAAAAGGATAATAGCTTTTTTGGGTGTATTTTTTTGCATTTGTTACCTTGTTGTATTTTGATTTGGTTTGTGCGATTGTTGCAAACTTAAAATGGATAATGCTTTTATACTTCAATCCTTTCTAGTATTTTTAGGTTAAATCCACTAAGCATACTGCACTCATTTTCGTCAAAGTTGGAAGTTGTAAGCAGTCTAAAATCTTCAATTTCAAAGCTCTTTAGGATTTGTGCGCCAATTCCAAGTTCTTTAATATCTTTGCTAGTTTTGGTTTTTAAAAACACTAAGTAACCACCTTCTTTTTTCAAAATTTCAATAGAACGCATTAAGCCTTTGAAGCTTATTGTGTTTTCCAAAAGCTCCAAATCCTCTTTGATAGTGTGGAATTTGACTAAGGGTTTTTGTGTGGGATTACCAAATTTAAAAATACTATGGATTTGATTGAGGTGATCTTTGATTTTTATTTTTGTTGCTTTTGTATCAAAAAATTCTACTTCCTCTTGAGAGATGATTGTGGTGAGTTTTTCGAATTTTAGGCGGTATTGAATCAAGTCAGAAACATAAAGAATCTTTAAATTGTGTTTTGTGGAAAACTCACTTAAGAATCTATCTCCTCTTTTTGCCATCATTCCATCTTCTTTCATAATCTCACAAATTACGCTAATGGGTTTTAATCCAGCAAGACGGCAAATATCTACACTTGCTTCAGTATGCCCTGTGCGTTCTAATACTCCGCCTTCTTTGGCAATTAAAGGGAAAATGTGCCCTGGACGCACAAAGTCATTTGGATTGGCATTGGCTTTGCACATTAGATTGATAGTCAAATCTCGCTCATAGGCAGAGATTCCGGTTTTGGCTTCTTTTGCGTCAATGGATACAGTAAAGGCGGTTTCATGGTTGGAGCTATTATTGCTAACCATGGGGGGTAAATCTAGCGATTGTGCAATTTCTTTTGTGATAGAAACGCAAATCAATCCTCTAGCTTCTTGTGCCATAAAGTTGATTTTTTCAGGGGTGCTAAAGATCCCTGCCATAACCAAATCGCCCTCATTTTCTCTATCTTCATCATCCATTATAATAATCATTTCGCCATTTTTGATAGCTTTGATTGCTTCTTCTACTCTTATAATTGTTTCCATAAGTTATACCATGTAATTAATTTGTAAATGTGAGGGATTATACAAGAGTTTCTATTAGAATATAGTTAAATAATATGTATTCAATATATAACCAATATATAATAAATAATGTAATTAATATGTAATTAATAGTAATAAACATATTTTAAACATATAATCAATATGTAAAATACTATTAAATAATATATTCTCAATATATTAATAATACATTATGAAATATTGTTAAACTATTATTAAAATCAGGCAAAATAATTTAATGAGTGATATAAAATCAAAGTTTATATTGACATTAATAAATAATTTGGCTATAATTTCACTTCTTAAATTTGTTGGGGTATCGCCAAGCGGTAAGGCAGCTGGTTTTGGTCCAGCCATTCCGAGGTTCGAATCCTTGTACCCCAGCCACTTTCAAAATCTTTCAATTTTTTAATAATTCTTATCGCGGGGTAGAGCAGTCCGGTAGCTCGTTGGGCTCATAACCCAAAGGTCGGTGGTTCAAATCCGCCCCCCGCTACCAAATTCCTAAAAATCTAGTTCATGCGTTAAATTTCTAAATTTAATATCTTCTAATTGTTTTTTAATTTGTTTGTTTTCTTCGTTGAGTGAATCAAGTTGTGTCTGCAGCTGCACGATGTTGCGGCTAGTGTAATAAATATTATTGCGAATATAAATTTTGGGAATAAAAAGTAAAAGCACAAAAAACATTACCCCAAATGTAATGCACACCATTTTAAAAGGAATTTCCTTTGTGGGTTCATCAATAGAAAGCTCGTTGAGTTCCTCTTTTTCTTGTGTATCAAGGGTGATATTTGGAGATTCTTGATTGGCAGTAGAATTAGAAGAAATAGAATCTAAGGAAGTAGAATCTTCGGGGAGTGATTCTAGTTGTGAAGTTTGGTTGGGCTGATTGTGCATTGTTGCGTGGCTGGCGTGTTCTTCTAGGAATTCTAAATTTTCTTGAGTGATTTCACTTTCTTTTTTAAAAATCTTGTTTAGGAAGTTGGTTTTTTGGATTTTGTCGCTTTCTTTGAGGCGTAAATCACCATAAGATTCCATCTTATCTTCCTTTAGCTAAAAAATTCAAATGCACGCAATTTTGCACTGCGAGAGCGAGGGTTTTCTTGAATTTCTTGGGCTGTGGCTGTGAGTGGCTTTTTGTAGAGATTCTTGCCTTTTTGGTGGTTTTTTCCACATTTGCACAACATAGCTTCTTGTGGGCAAATGCAAGGATTTTCCCATTTTTTAAAATAAGTTTTTATTATCCTATCTTCTAATGAATGGAAAGAAATAATGCAAAGTCTAGCTCCATTTTGTATTTTGTGAGTTTCAAAAATTTGCAATAATCTTTCAAGTTCGCCTAATTCATCATTGACTTCAATCCGTAGGGCTTGAAAGGCTAGGGTGGCTGGGTGGATTTTGGGGTGTTTGAAATGCCTAGCAATAAACTCGCTAAGTATTTTTGCGCTAGTGATTTTTTCTTTTTTGCGTAATTCTATGATGCAATGGGCTAGTTTTTTGTATTCTCTAATCTCTCCAAAATTTTTAAAGATTCGCTCTAGTTCTGGGAGAGAGTAGGTGTTGATAATGTCTTTGGCATTGAAATTTTTAGTTTTATCCATTCGCATATCCAAAGTTTCAGATTCAAAGGAAAATCCTCTTTCTTTGTTGTCAAATTGCATTGATGAAACACCAATATCGGCTAATATTCCTACGATATTTTGTTCTTGAGAGAGGATTGTTTTTAGGGTTTCGCTAAATTTGCCATATTTTATGCTAAAGCGGTCTTTAAAGTTTTCTAATCGTCTTGTTGCAAGAGCAATAGCGTCATTGTCTTGATCAATGCCAATGATTTTTAGTTTTGGATATTTTTCTAAGAGTGCTAGGCTATGCCCCCCAAAACCAAGTGTGCAATCAATCAAAATTCCTCCATTTTTTGTAATTAGTTCATTCTCAAAAGTCTCTAAAACTTCTTGTTTTAAAACTGAAATATGTGGAGGATTCATTCTTTTTCTCTTGTGATTTTAGCACCAAGTTTGGTGAGTTTAGATTCTAAAGATTCATAGCCTCTATCAAGGTGGTAGATGCGATGGATATTGCTTTCTCCCTTAGCGACAAGAGCAGCTAAAACCAATGCACTAGAAGCACGCAAATCTGTTGCCATTACATCTGTCCCATAAAGCTTGCTTTTGCCTTGAATGGTTGCTGTATTGCCCTTTAGCGTGATGTTTGCACCCATTCTTTGGAGTTCGCTTACATGCATAAAGCGATTTTCAAAAAGACGCTCTTGGATAATGCTGCTCCCTTCACATTGTGTGGCTAAAGCCATAAATTGAGCTTGCATATCTGTTGGAAAACCGGGATATTCTGTTGTTGAAAGCTCAAATGCTTGTGGGTTTTGTGTGGGATAAATCGTGATAGAATCTTGACTAAATTGCAGTTTGAAGCCAATCTCTTCAAGCTTAGAAATAATTGCTTCTAAATGCGTTGGATTAATGTTGTTAAGCGTAATTTGAGAGTTTGTGATTGCACCAGCGCAAAGATAAGTTCCCGCTTCAATTCTATCAGGAATGACGCAAATGGGTTTTGGGAAAATTAGTGGTTGCATATCTGTCCCATAAATTTCAATTTCATCACTTCCGATACCTTGAATATCAATCCCACTTTCTTTTAGGACTTCACAAAGTTGCACCACTTCTGGTTCTTTTGCGGCATTGATAATTTTGGTTTTGCCCTTAGCCATTGCTGCTGCCATGAGGATATTTTCTGTGCCTGTAACAGTGATTTTGTCAAAATTTATTACATTTCCCTTTAAGCCATTTTTGGCTTCTGCAATGATATAGCCCCCTTGTATTTGAATCTTTGCTCCCATTTTTTTTAGGGCTTTGATATGCAAATCTACGGGTCTAGCACCAATTGCACAACCACCGGGCAAACTAACTTCGCAATACCCAAATCTTCCCAAAAGTGGTCCTAAAACAAGGATTGAAGCACGCATTTTTCGGACAATGTCATAGTTTGCTTTGGTATTGTTTAAAGTAGAAGTTATGATGGTTTTAGTATGATTGTCGATTTCTTGAATACCACATCCAAGCATACTAAGCAGGGATAGAAAAGTTTTGATATCAACTACTTCAGGCAAATTTTCTAATGTAATCTCATTTTTTGCTAATGTGCTTAGAGCAATGAGCGGCAAGGCGGAGTTTTTTGCTCCAGAGATTCCAATAGAGCCTTGCAGTTTTGATTCCCCGATAATTTTTAAAAAATCCATTATTGTCTTATCCTTTCCTTTTTAATGCTAATTCCCTATTCAACTCACGCACTTCTTTTGCAAATTTGAAGTAAGCAATGGGTTTGTAGAGAATAGATTGTAGGGTAGAGAGATAGTGTGGTTTTGATAATATCTGCCCCCCCCCCCCACTAATATTATTAGTATTGTTGTTTATGTTATTTTTGCTCTTAAGAGTATTTGCTCTAATAAATGCTTCCCCTAATTTATAAGTGAAACATTCTTTTTCTTTTAAGGCTTCTTTGTAATCTTTATAAGATTCTAGTTTTGGAAGTTTTAGATTAGGATTCTTTTTGATTTGTTCTTGGTATTGTTTTTGTTCTTTATTGTGTTGTTCTTTAATATAAGATAACACATAAGGCATTCTAATATATCCTAGAATACTTTTAGAATTTTCTATCATTGCTTTACCTAATTTATAAGAGAGGTGGTTGTGGATTCTATTCTTTGCTGTGCCATAGTGGAGAGTAAAATCCATTTCTTTTGTTTGGGATTCTAAAGTTTTATTCATAGATTCTAAGATTTTATTTTTAGATTCTAATTGTTTCTTTGTAGAATCAAGAGAAGCCTTGAGGGATTTGATTTCTAATTCTTGTGGTGTAGGCTCTGGTTTGGAAGGTGTAATAGGCTCTGGTTTGATTTCTGTAAAGTTGAGATTTTTGAATCTTTTTTCGTATTTTGGCAAGGGAATATCGTATTGGCAATCTTTGAAATAAGCAAAGCGATTTTTATTTTTGTTGCAATAGAGAGCATCATAGAGAAATTCAAGTTTTTCATAGGCAGTATTTAGAGAATCGAGTTTTGATTCTATGGCTTTTGGAGAAAGGAATTGAGATTTATCATAAGTGTATTTGAAGTCGTCTATTTCTTTATGAATGTTTTGTGCGGTTTGTTCTTTAGTCCAGTTCCCAGCAGTGGGGTCATCTCTTAGCCAAAAAACACCTTGTTTTACTTCTTTAGCAGGCATTCCTGCATTGATTGTATTTGAGTAATATTGTTTGGAGGCGACACAAGTTTTTGCACCCGCAATAGCTCCAGAGGCAATAAAAGAGCCTTTTAGTATGCTTGATTCTTGTCCGCACCAAACATGGTCGCCGATGTAAATGCTTTTTGAAAAATTAATTCTATGATTGCTTGTAGAATCTATAATCAAATGGTGGTCACAGGTAGAAAGCCAAATCCCCCATGAAAACATACAATCCCTACCAAAAATAATATTTTTTGCTTCATAAACACGCATTGTAGTTCCATTAAAACTAGAAGAATCATCAACAAAGCACACTCCATCACTACATATACTAATGCCACCATTTGCCCTAACATTATTACCAATAAAAATTAATGCATTATTTCCATGACACGTTATATTCACATTCCTGCTTCCCCCAGCAAAAAATACAATGTTATTTTTCCCCTTAAAATCGCATTTAAAATTAACTTGTTTGGTTAAATCTCCATAAATAATATTGCCATTTTCCTTAAGATGTTTTTGCATTTTATTCCTTTGATTTCCTCTATTTCTTATCTTTTTCGCTCTTTTCGCGGTTTTTTAAAGCAGAACTAATAATTGTTTCAATCTCTTTTTTAAAATTCGGATTTGCTTTGATAAATTCTTCTCTGTATCGTGCTACACTATCAATATCAATCAAAGGACACCACGCTAGTGCAGAGATGAAATCCATTCTATCTTGGTAGTCTTTGTTGTCTTTTTTGAGATTGCCAAAAACAAGAAAGTTTTTTTTAAAAGAATCCAAAGCCTCATCCAAAGTTTCTTTATCGGGGTTATTTTGCAATAGCGAGATAAGATAACGGATATTTTTTAGCATTTTTTCACGGCTTTTTTGTGCTTCAAGATAAGCTTGGATTTTGCCCAAAATCAAAAAAGCACTAGAGAGCAGCATAAAGGGTAGCATACTCACAAAAAGCGCAATCCAAATAAAAAGATAAAAATTAAGATTATACATCACTTGCCTTGGAATTTTTGATAAAAAATATTAGTGGCTTTTACAAACCCATCAACACTTCCACAATCATAACGCTTGCCTTGGAATTTATAGGCTAAAACCATGCCTTTTTTGCATTGCTCTAGCAGGGCATCTGTAATTTGAATCTCGCCATTTTTGCCGGGCTTAGTGTGTTTTAAAATCTCAAAAATATCAGGTGTTAGGATATAACGCCCTATGATTGCTAGATTGCTTGGAGCTTCTTGTGGTTTTGGTTTTTCAATCATATTATCTACCATAAAGGTATTATTATCCACTTCTCTACCGGAAATTACTCCATATTTGCTAACTTCTTCTTTGGAGACTTCTTCTACTGCTACAATCGAGCATCGGTATTTTTCATAGATTTTACGCATTTGGGATAACACACCAACGCCACCTTCATTATCGCACAAATCATCACTCAAAACGACTGCAAAAGGCTCATTGCCAATGAGGTTTTCGCCCATTAAAATCGCGTGCCCTAAGCCTTTCATTTCCATTTGTCGCGTATAAGAAAAGGTGCAAGTATTAAGAATATGGCGAATTTCTTTTAGATAGTCTTCTTTGCTTGTGCCTTGGATTTGGTGCTCTAATTCATAACTAATATCAAAATGATCCTCCAAAGAGCGTTTGCCCCTCCCTGTTACAATCGCCATATTAAAGATTCCAGCCTCTATGGCTTCTTCTACGCCATATTGAATGAGCGGTTTATTGACAATGGGTAGCATTTCTTTTGGCATTGCTTTGGTAGCTGGTAAGAATCTCGTTCCATATCCTGCTGCTGGGAATAAACATTTTTTAATCATTCTTTCTCCTTAAATAAGATCAATTAAGCCGCTTTTGTAAAGTTTAAAAAATTGTGCAGCCACTCTTGGATTTTTTGAACCTCTTTGGGTTGCAAACCAAATTGCTTTTGTTTTGAGCTTTTCCCATTCTTGTGGGGATTCTTTGAAGTAGTTTTCTAAAATCTCCAAATATTCTTGATTACCATAAGTATAAAAACCGATACAAAGAGGAAATCTATCAAAAAGTGCGATTTTATCTTCGTTGCCTTCAAATCCAAAAAGTTCATTTTCATCATGAAATTCTGGCATTAAATGGCGACGATTAGAGGTGGTGTAAATGCGGATATTTTGTGGGAAAGATTCGATGCTACCTTCTAAGATAGTTTTTAGGGCTTTGTATTCTTTATCGCCCTCATCAAAGCTTAAATCATCGCAAAATATGATGAATTTATAAGGTTTTGTGCGGAGAAAGTCAAAAATTTCGGGCAAAATTTCTAAATCTTGTTTGAGAATTTGCAAGATTCTTAAGCCATCTTTGGCATATTTTGGCAAAAGCGCTTTGATGAGTGAAGATTTTCCACAACCTCTAGCACCCCAAAGCAGGACATTTACTCCCAAATTTTCAAAAAGAAAAGCCTCTGTGTTTGCACACAAAAGTTTGATTTCTTTTTGGAGATTGTGGAGGGATTCAAAGCTATTTTTTTCAATTTCGCTAATTTCATGCAAATATCCGCTACTGCGATAAATTGCGGCAGGATATTTTATGCAGTCCCAAGAAAAATTTTTCATTTCTTCATTTCTTTGTTAGGAGAGATTTTATATTGAAGTGTATCGCTTTTATTAGAGTGGGAGAAAGTGATTTTTCCGCCCTTTTGCAATTCCCCAAAAAGCATTAAATCACTCAAAGTATTTTTGATTTTTTCTTGAATTTTCAATGCTAGAGGTCTTGCTCCTAATTCTTGATTAAAGCCTATTTGGGCTAGGTATTCTTTGGCGGTTTTATCTAAAATCACTTCTATATTTTTATTTGCGATTTGTTGATTTAAATCTTGAATGTTTTTATCCACAATTTTGAGTATTTCTTGCTTGTTTAAAGGATTAAAGGCAATGATTGCATCAAGGCGATTTCTAAATTCTGGTGAAAAACTATCTTTGATGGCTGATTGGAATTTGGAATTAGAATCTTGTGTGAATCCAAGAGTTGGGGCTTCTTTGGAGCCAACATTAGAGGTCATAATAAGAATCACTGAAGAGAAATCCGCACTTTCTCCATTGTTGTCAGTTAATTTTGCATTGTCCATTACCTGCAAGAAAAGATTTAAAACATCAGGGTGGGCTTTTTCAATTTCATCTAACAGCAAAAGTGTATGTGGATTTTTTTTGATCATTTCTGTTAAAATCCCCCCTTTATCATACCCTACATATCCTGCAGGAGCACCGATAAGTCCAGAAATGGAGTATTTTTCCATATATTCACTCATATCAATGCGTTCAAAATTAATCCCTAATGCTTTGGCAATTTCTTTTGCTAATTCTGTTTTCCCAACTCCACTTGGTCCGCTAAAAAGAAAAGAACCGATAGGCTTATTTGGTGCATTAAGCCCAGCTTTGTTGCGTTTGAGTGCAGTTACGATTTCTGTAATTGCGAGATCTTGTCCGAAGATTCTGCTTTGTAAGTGTTTTTGTAGATTTTTCAAAAGGGATTTGTCGTTTTTTGTGGCTTCAATTTCTGGAATCTTTGCCATTTTGGCTACCATTTGTTTGATGCTTGCAAGAGATATTTTGCCTTTTTTGCCTGCAAGTTTATAGGCTGCACCAACTTCATCAATCACATCAATTGCCTTATCAGGCAAGAATCTATCGTGTAGATAGCGGCTAGAGAGTTCTACGGCTAGTTTAATTGATTCTAATGGGTAGATTACATTGTGGTGTTTTTCGTAGTATTTTTTTAGCCCTTGTAGGATTAAAATCGTCTCTTCTTGACTTGGTTCATCAACATCAATTTTGGCAAAGCGTCTTGAAAATGCCTTGTCTTTATCTAAAAAGTTTCTGTATTCTGCATAAGTGCTAGCACCAATACATTTGAATTTTCCACTTGCAAGCATAGGTTTTAAGAGGTTGCTAGCGTCCATACTCCCGCCACTTGTAGCACCAGCACCGATGAGTGTGTGAATCTCATCGATAAATAAAATTGCATTTTTTCGCTCCAACATTTCATCACTTAAGGCTTTGATGCGTTTTTCAAAGTCCCCTCTATATTTTGTCCCTGCCACTAATGCACCTATATTGAGTGCAAAAATCTCATTGCCCAAAAGCGGATTATCTTTTTGGATAATTTTAAGTGCCAAACCTTCTGCAATTGCGGTTTTACCAACACCGGGCTCACCTACTAAAAGAGGATTATTTTTTTTGCGTCTAAGCAATACTTCTAAGCATCGCTCAATCTCTGCATCTCTGCCGATAATAGGATCGATTCTGCCTTCTTTGGCTTCTTTTGTGAGGTTGATGCAGTATTTTTCTAAAATACTTTCTTGCTGATTTTCATTTTTGTTTTTTGGGGTTTGTAGGGATTGTATATTTTCTGTAATGTATTCTAAAATATTAAGGCGAGTAATCCCTTGGGCTTTTAAAACTTGTGTGCAAAAGGCTTTGTCTTCTTCTAGGATTGCTGCTAATAAGTCCCCCACTTGTGCTTCTTTGCGTTGAGAGCCTTTGACATGGCTTATCATAATTTCAATAACTCGCGTAACAGCTAGAGTTTCCATAGGCGTTTCATTACTATTAGAGTAGGGCTGTAAAAAATGCAATAAATAACGCTCGATTTGACTTTTAATAGTTTGAATATTGCCTCCGCATTCTTGCAAGGCTTTGATGATGGTTGGGTTTTCAAGTAGGGATTGAAAGATATGCTCTAATGTGAGGTATTCATGCCCTAAGTGTTTAGCGCGGTTTTGTGCATTTTGTAAAACATAATTTAATTCTTTGCTAATTTCTATCATGGGTTTGTCTTTTATAGTTTTTCTAAAATTGCTCTTAGTGGAAATTGTTTTGCTTTTGCCATTTTTCGCACCTCTAATGCTTTTGTTTCGGCAATATCATAGGGATAGATTCCGCACATTCCGCGTCCATTGTGGTGGATTTGCAACATAAGATTGAGAGAAGCCTCAAAATCCTTGTGAAAGACTTTTTGTAAAACTTCAATAACAAAATCTTGGGTTGTATAATCATCATTTAATAAAATAACTTTGTATCGGATAGGTTCTGTGGTTTTTTCTAAGGTTTCAGTTGTATTTTCAAGCTGTGCTTGTTTTGGCAATTTATTATCCTTGTTTGATAAGATTTTTTTGATACATTTTTAGTATAACATTTTTTATTTGATTTTTTGCTTTGGTATTTAGTTTTTAATCAATGTGCTAATGGCTTTAAAGTTCGTTTCTTTGGCGTGTAATAAAAACGAAAAAAGAATGCTCTCTGTGCTAGAAATTTGGATTTTTAAATCACGCATTTCTTGTATGGCTAGGGAATGGCTGTGTAATTCCCTAGAAGAGCAAGCATCTTCTGCAATTAGGACTTTGAAGCCTTTTTCTTTGGCATCAAATGCACTTTCTTTGACGCAAATATGAGTTTCAATGCCAAATAAAATGAGGGTTGTAGCTTGTAATTTTTCTAGGGCTTTACAAAAATTCTGTTCCCCAAAAGCACTAAAAGAAATTTTTTCTATTAAAGATTCTTTGGGATTTTCTTGATTTCTTAACAATGCTCTGCCTAAGCCTTGAGGGTATTGCTCTAATACAATGGAGTTTGCTCCAAAGATTTTTGCACCTTCTAAGAGTTTGTTGGCGTTTTTTAGCATTTTATCTTTATTTTGCATAACATTAAAGAGTTTTTCTTGTATATCAATGCAGATAAAAACGCATTCTTTTGGGTTTAATCTAGCTTGTTGTTTTGGAATATAAGATGGCATATTCTCCCTTTAATATTCAATCCCTGCATTTCTTAGTGCATCACGGATTGCACGCATTTGAATGTTTTTGTCAAAACACCATTTAGGTGCAATGAGGGTATCATTCCTAACCCCAGCACTCACGCGATGAATTACGACATTTTGTGGAATGATTTTGAGGGATTCTACAATTAATTCAATATAATCATTCAGTGGAATTGGCTTGTATTCACCTTTTTTGTGCATAAGGGCTAAAATGGTTTTTTCTATAATATAGAGAGGATGCACTTTGATTCCATCGCTTCCCCATTCTAATACTTTATTGAGGCTGTGTAGCATCATTTCTTTGGTTTCATTAGGTAAGCCATAGATGATATGTGAGCAGACTTTCAAACCTCTTTGTTTGGTTTGTGAAATCCAATATTCCATTTCTTCTGTTCCATGTCCTCGGTTGATGAGCTTTAGTGTCTCATCATAAACAGATTGGATTCCATATTCTATCCAAATCTCTTGTCCTTTAATTTTTTGCAATTCTGCAAGATAGTCTAGCAATTCCAAATTCACACTATCAGTTCTAGTGCCAATAGACATTCCAACTACATTAGGGAGATTGAGTGCTTCTGTGTAGAGTTTTTGCAATGTAGAGAAGGGTGCATAGGTGTTGGTAAATGATTGAAAATAAATCATATATTTTCCAACCCCAAATTTATTTTTGTGAAAATCAGTTTGCCATTGGTATTGGCTGTGAAGTTGCTTTAGCTGCATAGGCAATAATGGATTTTCTTGCATATTAGGATTTACTTTTAGAGGGGCTTTTGGCTCATGTTCTAAAGTGGGGGAAAAACTTTCATTTTTGCAAAAAATGCAACCTCCCTTAGCTACTGTTCCATCGATATTTGGGCAAGTAAAACCTGCTAATGCAATGGGGACTTTTCTAACTCTTTCTCCAAAGCGACGCTTGCAATAGCGTCCAAAAGTAAGCATTTGTTTCAAGGGAGACCTTATTTTACAATGTAATTGCCATCAAAACAGGCTTGACAAAATTGATAGTTTTCTATCCCTATGCTTCGCTTTAAACCTTCTAAGGATAAAAACGAAAGAGAATCAGCTTGAATAAACTCACAAACTTCCTCATTGCTCATTTTTGCACTAATTAACTCTTCTTTGCTTGGCGTATCTACTCCATAATAACAGGGGGAAATAGTTGGTGGAGAAGAGATTTTCATATGGATTTCTTTGGCACCGCAATCGCGTAGGATTTTTATAATCTGTTTGCTAGTCGTCCCCCTAACTACAGAATCATCAATGACGATAATGCGTTTATTTTCAATAAGTTCTTTTATGGGATTGAGCTTTAATTTTACCTTTAGTTCCCGTATTTGTTGTGTGGGTTCAATAAATGTTCTTCCCACATAGTGGTTGCGAATAATGCCTAGCTCAAAAGGTATCCCGCTTTGTTGGGAATAGCCTAGAGCAGCTGCTACACCGCTATCGGGGACTGGGATTACCAAATCAGCATCAATAGGATTTTCTTTTGCAAGCTCTACTCCCATTGCTTTTCTAATATTATAAACTAATCTTCCAAATACATGGCTATCTGGGCGCGCAAAATAAACATATTCAAAAACACAAGGATAAGGGTTTTTGGGCATAATATGATGACTTTCAATGCCTTTTTCTGAAAGTATTAGCATCTCCCCTGCTTCAACATCGCGTATATATTCTGCTCCCACCAAATCAAAAGCACAGGTTTCACTTGCTACAATATAGCCTATACTTCCATCATTGTTTTTGATTTTTCCAAGACTTAAAGGGCGGAATCCATTTCTATCGCGAATTACAAACATTTTTTTGCGACTTAAAATAATAAAACAAAACGCACCCTCTACCTTCAATACAGCCTCTTTAATGCGTTCTGCTAGATTCTCATGTTTGGATTTGGCAATAAGATGAATAAGATTTTCTGTATCCATGTGACTTTGGAAGATAGCGCCTTCTTTGATTAGCTCATTGCGTATTTTTTCGGCATTTGTAAGATTACCATTATGCACAATTGCAATTTCGCCTAAATCATAGCGTGCAAATATTGGCTGTGCATCACTTAGTGAATCTTCCCCAGCAGTAGCATATCGATTGTGTCCAACAGCACTAAAGCCTTTGAGTTTTTTTAGTGTTTCATCACAAAAAACATCTGTTACTAATCCGTGATCTTTAATAGCGGTGATTTTTTCTCCATTGCTTGAAGCAATACCGGTGGCTTCTTGCCCTCTGTGTTGCATAGAGAATAATGAGTAATAAGCGATACTTGCAGCATTTGGGGCATTATATACGCCAACTACTGCACATTCTTCATTCCAATTTCTATTTTCCACTAGTTTATCCTATATTTAGCGAATCTTCAATGCTATATAAACCGCTAGGCTGATTTTTTAGCCAAAGAGCTGCTTTGATGGCACCTTGTGCAAAAGTAACTCTTGAAGTGGCAGTGTGGATAAATTCCAAATATTCTCCCTCGCCATAAAATCCAACATTATGGATTCCAGCAACATCGCCTCCGCGTAATGCCATTACACCAATTTCATCTTTAGAGCGAGCCCCGATATTTCCATTTCTTCCGCTAATTCTTACTTTGTCTAAATCAAGATTTCTAGCTTCTGCACAAGATTTTGCAAGTTTTAATGCAGTTCCACTTGGAGAATCTTTTTTGAAATGGTGATGAGTTTCTACAATTTCAATATCAAAGTCACGCAATGTGCTTGCAACAAGCTTGATAGCTTTATTGAGAATAGCAATTCCTAACGACATATTGCTAGCATACAAAATAGGCATTTTTTTTGCAGCTTCTTTGATGAGATTTTCATGGTGAGATTCTAAGCCTGTAGTTCCTATAACAATGGGTTTTGGGTATTGTAGGGCTACTTCTAAAAGTTGTTGTGTGCCTTGTGCTGTGGTGAAGTCAATAATCACTTCGCAGCTTTCCAAAAAGACTTTTAAATCGCTTGTGATAAGTGTGCCCGGTTCAATAGAAAAATCTAGCTCTCTTCTTGCATATACGCTTTCTAATTTGATTTCATTACTATTTTTAGCAAGATCAACGATTAGTTTTCCAACTCTTCCGCCCGCTCCAAAAACTCCAATTTTCAACATTGTTATCCTTTAAATATAGTTATTTGTGATGCTCGATGAATTCAATCGCTGCTAAGGCTGCTGTTGCACCATCAGCGGCGGCACATACGACTTGTTTGGGTGCATCTTTACGCAAGTCTCCAGCTGCAAATAAGCCCGGAATGCTTGTTTCCATTTTTAGATTCACAATAGCTTGTCCGCTTTCATTAATATCGCATAATGCTGTGCCATCTTCTTGTATAAGCACAGAGTTATTGACATTATAACCGATAAGCACAAAGATTCCATCGATATTGATTTCTTTTGTGCTGCTATCTTGAAGATTTTTAAGTTTTAGCCCTGTAACTCCAGAATTATCTCCGCAAATTTCGTCAATTCCATAGGGGGTTAAAAATTCAATTTTTGGCTCATTTTTGGCTCTTTGAAGAGTAATTGGAGAAGCTCTAAATTCATTTCTTCTGTGGATTAGTGTAACTTTGGAGCAAATTTTAGCTAGATAAATGGATTCTTCTACTGCGGTATCTCCACCACCAAGTACGGCAACTTCTTTGTTTTTATAAAAGAAACCATCGCAAGTTGCACAAGAGCTTACGCCTTTGCCCCAGTAGGTATCTTCGCCTTTAACACC
The DNA here is from genome assembly GCF_017979475.1 of Helicobacter pullorum NCTC 12824. Taxonomy (GTDB): domain Bacteria; phylum Campylobacterota; class Campylobacteria; order Campylobacterales; family Helicobacteraceae; genus Helicobacter_D; species Helicobacter_D pullorum. The sequence goes on along the minus strand of NZ_JAERIT010000008.1, from coordinate 26,751 downwards.
AGAGCGTTTTGGGCTGCCCCCTGTGGCAACAATAACCGCTTTTGCTTCTTCTTGACTCCCATCAGTAAAGATAATATTAAAATAATCTCCGGTTTTCTTTACTCTTAAAACCTCTTTCATCTCATGTTTAAGACCAAAGCGGAAACATTGTTCTTGCCATGGCATCATAAAATCAAAACCGCTTTTTACTTCGGCTACTCCGGGATAGTTTTCCATTTCACTACTTGAGGTAATCTGCCCACCGGGCATTCCTTTTTCAAACATTACAACATTTTTTAATCCACCTCTAGTGGCATATAATCCAGCACTTAGTCCAGCAGGACCACCACCAATAATTGCTAAATCTATCATAATTATTCTCCTAATTTATTAAAATTCAATACTTTATAGATTCCATCATCTCTTAAATATCTATAAACCATTGAATTTTCTTTATCTTGTGCTATTATAAAGCATTTAGGCAAATCTCTTAAATTGAAATTGTGTATAAGTTTCAATAAAATCTCACTAGAAACCTTTAGGTTAAAAACGCTGTGCTTTTGGATTTCGCCTTGCTGATAGATATCTAATGCCAATAAAGGTATATTTTGTTTTAATGCCAATGTTTCTTCCCATTTTGGAATATAAGAACTATAAAAGCATAATTGATATTTTGTTGCTTTTGGTTCAAAAAGGCTAATTTCTCCGCCTTTTGTTTGGTAAAAGACATCTTTGCCAAAATCAATTTCTGCAATTGATTTAAACGAATAAAAATAATACAAAAAAGCCCCTATGATAAAAACTATCATAAAGGCAATAGGGAATCCCGGACAACATTTTTTCATTGATTTTGGGATTTTCCTAACATTGTACTATTAAAGTAATTTGTCGATTTTATCTTTGAAAGCAGCTTCTGTTGCTGCACCAATCATCTCATCAACCTTTTCACCATTTTTGTAAAAAAAGATTGTAGGGATAGAGCGAATGCCAAATTTAGATGCTAATTCTTGTTGCTCATCAGTATTGACTTTGCAAATCTTAGCTTTTCCTGCATATTCTCCTGCTAATTTGTCAATTACAGGTGCAATCATTCTGCAAGGACCACACCATGGCGCCCAAAAATCTACCATTACTACACCATCTTTAATTGTTTCATCAAAATTTGCTTCAGTTAATTCAATATAACCAGCCATTTTTTCTCCTCAAATAATAATTTTTATCCATAGCATTATACGATAAATAACTTAAAAAATTTAAAACTTTATCAATTAATTTAAAAAAATGTTTTATGTGTAATTTTATTGCATTAGTTCAATTAGTCGATTGACGCTCTTAGTGTAATCCCAAGATTCATCATAATTCTGTCTTAGGTAATCTTCCATATCGGATTTTTTTGCGATGGCTTCATCGATTTCTTTATCGCTCCCGGCTTGATAAGCACCAATGCGGATTAAAACTTCATTTTCTTTAAGCATAGAATAAAGACGGCGGAATTTCCTTGCGGCTAAAATATGTTCTTTTTGTGCGACATCTCCCATTAGCCTTGAAGCGGAGTTTAGGATATTAATGGGTGGGTAGATTCCAAAGTCTGTCAAACTCCTATCTAAAACAATATGCCCATCTAAAATACTCCGACTTTGGTCGGCAATAGGATCACTCATATCATCGCCTTCTACTAAAACCGTGAAATATGCAGTAATTGAGCCTTTTCCTTCCTCTTTGCCAGCGCGTTCCATTAATTGTGGAAGCAGAGTTAAAACAGAGGGTGGATAGCCCTTGCTTGTAGGCGGTTCTCCTAAGGTTAATCCAATCTCTCTTTGTGCCATAGCAAAGCGTGTAACAGAATCCATCATAAAAAGCACATCTTCACCCTTGGCTTTGAAATATTCTGCCACACTCATTGCGGCAAATGCACCATATTTTCGCATCAAAGGTGAATCATCGCTTGTAGCGACGACTAAAACAGTGTTGGTTAAATCTCCACCTAGATTTTTCTCGACAAACTCCGGCACCTCTCTACCTCTCTCGCCAATGAGTGCAATAACTTTGATTTTTGCTTGAGCACCTCGCACAATCATTCCCATTAGAGTGGATTTTCCAACACCGCTCCCTGCAAAGATTCCAAGTTTTTGCCCTTTGCCACAAGTCAAAAGTCCATCAATGCTTTTTACTCCCACGCTAAAGACTTCATCAATCATGCCCCTTTTCATAGCCGCAATGGGTTGCCTAATGATAGGCATTAAGCCTTCTGCTCTAAGCTCTCCTTTGCCATCAATGGGTTCGCCTAATGGATTAATCACTCTTCCTAGAAGTTCTAAACCAACAGGGATTTGTAAGCCTTTGGTGTTGAGATAGACTTTATCACCTACCTTTGTGCCTTCTACAAAAGAAAAGGGTGTGATTTTGAAACTATTTGCTTCAAGGGTTGTTACCATTCCCATGCTATTGCCATTTTCGTTTGTGATTCTTACAATATCTCCAATTCTTGGTGAAAGTCCATTTGCAGATAAGAATCCTTGCTCAACTTTGGTAACTAATCCAAAAACAGGGGAAAGATTCAAACCATTAAGCCGTTCTCTAAGATTGGTTAAAGACATAAAAACTCTTTTTGCAGATAATTTTTAAAATAAATTTTGGGATTTTAATATATTTTTATTAAAATTCCTCTTTTTGTAATTTTGTAAAATAATAGCTCTAAGGATAAGAATGGCAAAAGTAAGTGTATTTGGCGGTGGTGCTTGGGGAAGGGCATTGTGCTTTGCATTTGGTGAGAAAAATCAAGCAGGGATTATCTCAAGGCGGAATCTTGATTGTGCTTATCAAATTAGCTTGCAAGAAGCACAAGATAGCGATTTTTTTGTCGTGGCAATTTGTAGTTCTGCATTAGAAGAATGGCTAAAAGATTGTCCTATCCCGCAAGATTCTAAGGTGTTGGTAGCTTCTAAGGGAGTGGCAAAGGGGCTTTTTGTAAGTGAGATTTTTGAAAAATTTTATCCTAAGGCTACTTTGAGTTTCTTAGCAGGTCCAAGCTTTGCCAAAGAAGTTGCACAATCTCTGCCTTGTGCGTTAAATGTGCATTCTAATAAGCTAGAAAATGCACAAGAATGGTTGGGGTTATTCCCTAGTTTTATCAAGCCTTATGCAAATTGTGATGTGATGGGTGGAGAGATTGGCGGGGCGTATAAAAATGTCATTGCCATTGCTAGTGGGATTTGTGAGGGAATGGGACTTGGGAATAATGCAAGGGCTTCTTTGGTGGCTAGAGGGCTTGTAGAGATGACGCGTTTTGGGAAGTTTTTTGGGGCAGAAGAAGAGACTTTTTTGGGCTTATCAGGTGCTGGGGATTTGTTTTTGACTGCAAATTCTACGCTTTCAAGGAATTTTAGAGTGGGGCTTGGATTGGCTCAAAATAAGGCTTTAGATGAGATTCTTGAAAGTTTGGGTGAAGTAGCAGAGGGTGTGGAGACTTCCAAAGAGATTTATGCTTTGGCTCAAAAGAATGATATTTATACCCCCATTGCCAAAGAAGTGGCTTTGATAATGGGAGGTAAGAATCCAAAAGAAAGCCTTTTGGATTTGATGAAGAGGATGGGTTAAAACTCTTCAAAATATTGTGCGATTTTTTGAGGATCGCTAGTTTTGGTAAGAGCTAGCATCAAAAGCACTCTTGCTTTTTGCGGATTGAGATTGTTTGCAGAGATGAATCCTTGTGTAACTTCTTCATCGCTTAGAGGGACGATTCCAGAGCCTACACGAGAGCTTTTTACTACTGCTAATTTTTTATCTTTTAGTAATTCAATCAGGTAGTTTTTTTGATTTTCATGGATACTTCCAGCACCGCTTCCAGCGACAACCAATCCTTTGGAACCTGCTTTTAAAAACGCTTCAACAGCGACTTTTGAGCCATCATTAGAATAAGTATAAATAATATCTACCTTAGGCAAAGAATCTAAATTTTCTACGCTAAAAGGTGCTTTTAGAGTGTTTGGCTTGATTGATGCGGTATCAAAAAAGACTTTTCCATCGATGATATAGCCGATTTCTCCGCTATTTGGAGATTTAAAAGTTTCAACATTGAGCGTATGAGTTTTGGTAACTTCTCTTGCGGCGTGAATTTTGTCATTCATAGCAATCATCACACCTTTGCCTTTAGCATTTTTATCTCCAGCAAGACTGACTGCATTGTAGAGATTTTTTGGACCATCTGCACTAATCGCAGTTGCAGGACGCATTGCACCGGTTAAAACTACTGGTTTATCACTTTTGATGACAAGATTCAAAAAATACGCAGTTTCTTCCATAGTATCTGTCCCATGGGTGATAACAATACCATCAACTTTGGAATCTTTTAAAAGTGCGTTGATGCGTTTTGCGAGTTTGAGCCAAATTTCATCAGTCATATTAGAGCTATCAATGTTGGCAATTTGTTCTGCTTGAATGTTTGCGATATTTTGAAGCTCTGGAACAGCCTTGATAAGCACATCAACACTTACGCTCCCTGCTTTGTATCCTGTGGTTGCAAGATCACTCTTTGCCTCTCCAGCAATTGTCCCACCTGTGGCTAGAATCACAATGTTTGGTTTAGCAAAAGCAGCTATGCTAATTCCTAGCATGAAAAGCACCCCCAATAAAATTTTTTTCATAGTGTCCTCCTATTTATTAAGTTTGTAATTTAATTTTAGCACTTTTGTTTATTAATGGCGGTTGGATTAAAAAGGTTTTGTATTTTGGGAATTTAAAACTTAACTTTTTTGTTACTAAAAGATACAAAAAGATAGAAAATTTTTAAAAACTCTCTGCGGGGGGGGGGGGGATTATCAAAGCTACAATGTCTCTCTGTCTTGTAATTTATTCCCTTATAAACCCTTTGCTTACTTTGTTTGCAAAAAAAAGCGTGTGGGTTGAATAAGAGATTAAGAGAAGAGAAAGGAAAATATGCCGTATTAAGAATTTGGTTTTATTGTTAGTTTAGAATAGCTACTATAAAATATATCTTTATAAAAATTTTTAATAAGGATAAAATTATGGTTACTTTTAAAGGAAATGCAGTTAGTTTGAAAGGTAAAGAAATCAATGTAGGTGATAGCGCACCCAAAGTTGAGCTTATCGCTGGGGATTTAAGCACAAAAAGCGTAGGCGGAGCAAGTGGGAAGTTTCAAATTATTAATGTTGTGCCTTCACTTGATACAGGTGTGTGTGCTACACAAACAAGAAAATTCAATGAAAAAGCTGCAAGCTTGTCTAATGCTGAAGTGTTTGTAGTTTCTCTTGATTTGCCTTTTGCACAAGGTAGATTTTGTAGCATAGAGGGTATTCAAAATGTTGTGGCGTTGAGTGATTTCAAAAACAAGGCTTTTGGTGAATCTTATGGTGTGATTTTGGCAGGTTCGCCATTGGAGGGATTGCTTACAAGAGCTGTGTTTGTAGTAAATCCAGAAGGTAAGGTGGTGCATAAGGAAATTGTGAGTGAAGTAACAAATGAGCCAAATTATGATGCGGCTTTAGCGGCAGTTAAATAGGTGTTGATAGATTTTAGATAGAAATTAAAATTGCTAGGCAAGAGTGGGTTAGTCCTAAAGCCCTAGCAAAATAAGGAGGTTGTGTGCTTTTATATCTGCATGGATTTAGGAGTATTGGGCTTTGTTATAAAGGTAGTTTGATAGCTAAGTTTAGTCCTAATGCACTCACACCAAACCTTCCTTATGTGCCATCTTTGGCGATGAATCTTGCACAATCTTTGATAGAAAAGCATCAAAAAAATCATAAAATTTGTCTGATTGGAAGTTCGCTTGGTGGATATTATGCAACTTTTTTGGCAGAGAAGTATCATCTAAAAGCAGTGCTTGTAAATCCCGTGGTTGATGCCTATAAGACATTGCTTCCTGCAATTGGGAAGGTTGATGTTTCTTATAATGGTGAAAGTTTCCTTTGGACACTTGATTTGGTAGAAAGTCTTAAGCAATATTTTGTTGATTTGATTAGTCCAGAGCTTTATTGTGTGTTGCTCCAAAAGGGAGATAGGGTTTTGGATTATAGAATTGCAGAGCAGAAGTTTAGAGATTCTAAGCTTGTGATACAAGAGGGTGGTTCGCATCATTTTGATGATTTTATACAACAAAAAGAATTAATCTTGCAGTGGGAAAAACTTTAAGATAATTAGATGCTTTTTATATTCAATCTACATTTTCTGTAATTAGAATTTTTTATACTTTTTCTTAAACAATAAATTGTTATAATAGATAAAATACAATCGCATAAGGAATGACAAATATGGAGCAATCAACTCTTAATTTATTAGGTAGTTATATGCCGATGGCACAACGCTATAAATCTCAATTTTCATCACTTAATACACTTCTTAGCAAAACGACATTGACGGGCAAAATTAGCTCTTTGGATATTGCAGAGAATCTTTTTGATTATATGGAACAAACTCAAGAAAAATTTGAAGAATTGCAAGAAAAACTAATAAAAACCATTATGGAGCAGAATTTTTTAAATGTCTATGAAGAGGCGCAAACTTCATCAAAGGTGCTTTCAGAACTTCTAAATGCTTATTTGCAAAGTCGTTATGAAGAAATTTTGGCTCTTTTAAGAAGTGATGTTTTAGAAAATTGCATGGACAATCAAGAGGAAAAAACCAAAGAAGTACAGCAAGCGATTTTTGATTATCTCAAAGAGTTTGCTAAAAATAGTGGTGCCTATAAAGATGTGCTATTGTTTGATGATAAGGGAAACACCTTAGAGGCACTTTTGCCAAAAGTTGCGCCAAAAACAGCTTTAGCAGCGATTTTGGAGGCTCATAAAATTGAATCTTTTGGTGATTTTTTTAGCAAGGTTGATTTTTATCAGCAAGGGGCTTTGCTAGAGGAAAGAATGGAGTTTTTCTTCGTATTGCCTTTGCGTAAAGAAGCAGAGCAGCCAGCGAACTTTGTTGCTGTGTTTGTATTGGATTTTCAAGGCATTTTTGAATGGCTTAATAATTGTTTTCCTTATCGTCTTGTTCAATCAAATCTTGTCATCACAAATCAAAAAAATGTTGTTTTATTTTCGGATAATCCTAAAAATTTTCCTGTGGGAAGTTCGCTCAAAACAAACACTCTTGAGGGGTATCATTTCATAGAGTTTCGCTCTAAAACTTGTATTTTTGCTCAAAATGAAATTGGTTCATTGCAAACTAAAAATATTGTAGAAAATTGGAAAGTATGTAGAATCCTCCCTTTGTATGTTGCTTTTGATATTAAAAAACAAAATAATGAAAAAATTAATCCAGATATTTTAAAAGATTCATTGTTGATTACAGATGAATTAGATGCGGTGATTGCTGAGGGAGAAAATATCAATGAAGAATTAGGCGATGCAGTCATTAATGGAGAGATTATCGCCTCAAAAAGCCATTCTTATACACTAAATCCAATCTTAAATAATATTCGAATTTTAAGTGAAGAAATGAATACTTTGTGTATTCAATCTGCGGAAGAATTACAAAAGGGTATTTATGGCGCACTTTTTAATACTATTGGATATTATTCTAAATATGCAGTAGTGGCAATGGATAATTTTTTGAGAGAATGCGTTTGTGAGATTAGTTGGATTAAAAACGCTCCAGAGTTTAGAAGGTATTTGCTTGAAGGGATACAAGATAAGACTTCATTAAATGTCAAAGAAAAAACAAAATCTCTTTTGGAATGTTTGGGTGAAAATTTGAAAAATTACTATAATATTGTTTTCTTTGATAAAGATGGAAATATCTTGCACAATTCTCTTGAAGATGCAAAATATGATAACGAAAAATTAAATATCATTGAACGACTTGGCAATTCTGTACATAATAATGGAGTGATGATTTCTAATTATGAGGCTTCACCTTTGTATGATGGTGATTCTACAATGATTGTGTATGCTGGAATTAAAGAGGGTGTGCGTGTTATTGGAGGGTTAGCTTTTGTGTTGGATATTAAAAGAGTATCTTCTTTGATTAATGATATTATGCCAAAGGGTTCTCCCATCATTTCTGACAAAAGCGAAATTTTTACAGTGGTATTTGATAGCCAAAAGAATATTTTAGCTACTACAAATCCGGAATTTACTTTTGAGGGTTATCAGTTAGAAGATAAGATTGATTTTAAAAATCTCAAAGATTTTAAGAAAATTATCAAAATTGATCAAAAATATTATCTTTTATGCACAGAGGTGTGTCCTAATACTAAAAATGGTTTTGCAGAATACACCAAACATTCTCTTTATTCTCTAGTGCTTGTTGCACTCAAAGAAGAAATGCTAGAGTGTTAGTGCCACAAAGCTTAAAGGATTAAGAATGATTGCTACATTTAGCACACAAGATTTGGATTTTAAAAGCCGTTTTGGAGAGCTTTTAAAGCGTGGTGCAATGGATATTTGCAATGTTGAAGAGAGAGTGAAGAATCTTTTGTCTGAAATTAAAGAAAATGGAGAAAACGCTATTGTTTCACACATTGCAAAGTTTGATTTGTGGAATCCCAAAAATTTGGAAGAATTAAAAATCACTCAAGATTCTATGCAAAAAGCCTATGAATCTTTGCAAAAACCTTTGAAAGATTCTTTGCAAAAAGCGTATGAAAGAATCTTTGCTTTTCATTCTAAGCAAAAGCCAAAGACTTGGTTGGACTTTGAAGAAAATGGAAGTATTTTGGGACAGAAAGTGAATCCTGTGGATAGGGCAGGGCTTTATATACCCGGAGGTAAGGCGGCTTATCCTAGTTCGCTTTTGATGAATGCGATTCCTGCTATTGTTGCAGGGGTAAAAGAGATTGTTGTATGCACTCCAACTCCTAATAATGAAGTCAATGAATTGCTCTTAGCAGCGATGTATCTTTGTGGTATTAAAGAGGCGTATAAAGTAGGTGGGGCAAGTGCTGTTGGTATGATGGCTTATGGTTGTGGCAGTGTAAAAAAAGTAGATGTGATTACTGGTCCGGGTAATATTTATGTTGCAACAGCAAAAAAACTTGTGTTTGGTGAAGTGAATATTGATATGATAGCAGGACCAAGCGAAATTGGAATTTTGGCGACTTCACAAGCTAGAGTGGAATATCTTGCGTGGGATTTGCTTTCTCAAGCTGAACATGATGAAATGGCAAGCTCTATTTTGATTACGCCTTGTGAGAAATTAGCTAAAGAAGTGGCATTGAAAATAGAAGAATGTCTCCAAACACTCCCAAGGAAGGAAATAACAGCCAAATCCATTAACGAGCGTGGGGCTATTATCATTACCAAAGATATTAATGAAGCTATTTCTTTGATGAATGAGATTGCACCAGAGCATTTGGAATTATTGGTGGAGAATCCTCTTGAAGTTTTGCCAAAAATCAAGCACGCAGGTGCAATTTTTATTGGTGAAAATACTCCAGAACCTATTGGGGATTATATCGCAGGTCCTAATCACACATTGCCAACAGGTGGTAGTGCAAAGTTTTTTTCTCCTCTTGGTGTGGAACATTTTATGAAAAAAAGCTCTATTATTTCCTTTTCTAAACAGGGAATTATAGAACTTGGAAGAGAATGTGGAATCTTGGCTCATACTGAAGGATTAGACGCACATAGGAATTCTGTTTTGGCAAGATTGGAAGATAAAAATAAGGAATAAATTATGGAACATATTTTTGAAGGGTTACCAAAAGATAAGTGGTTGGAAATTATTTTTAATGCTTCTAATAACCTCACAAGTGCAGAATTGATAAGGATATTAGAAAGGCTTGCTGCGATGGAAATTTTATTGGAAAAGCGTTTGGGAGAGACTTGGGAAGAAGAATTGCAATATCTTTTAAAAAGTGAGGAGGTTGCTGAGGAGATTCACCGCCATACACAAAATCTAGCAATAGAATCTATGGGGAATATTCTCACGCAAAATGAATAGAATCTTTTTTTTGTTGTTTTGTTGTATTTCGTGGCTTTTTGCACCTATACAATGGAAGGCTAATAAGACAATTGAGCTTAAAAAAGATGAATTTTATGTGATAAAATTGCAAGCTAATCAAGCACAAAAGACTTTGTATTTTCGTTGGACTTTGTTAAAAAATGAGGGTTTAGTAGTGCATTTGAATTATGATTCTTTTCCTCATCAATTTGTTTTGTATGAGGATTATCAAAGGAATTGTTATCAAATAAATTTGTGGAAAGCACAAGAGAGATATTATAGCCAAGAACCTTATTTTTTGTTATGTTTTAAGGATTATAAAAGGGTAGATAAAATCGCTACTTTAAATTTCTATCTTTATGAAGGCGGAAGAGATTTTAATATCATTGATGAAAGGAAAGTGCCAAATGGAGGCTTTGGAACAAATTAATCAAAAAATAGAAGATTTTTTAGAAGAGCTAGAATCCCCGATTGTTTTAGAATTATCTAGCAAGATTCAAAGAGGTAAAATGCTGCGTAGTAAGTTGGCTTTGAATATTGCTACTGAGAGTGAAGAATGTATTTTGCTGTGTGCAATTATTGAGATGATACAAAGTGCCTCTTTGCTTCATGATGATGTGATAGATAATGCGACAATGCGTCGCTCAAAGCCTTCTATTAATGCAATTGCCGGAGATAAAAATGCAATTATGCTGGGCGATATTTTGTATTCTAAAGCATTTTGTGAATTGACACAATTTCAAGAAAATTTCCCTATGATTCCTCGCATTGTTGCTAATGCTGTAACAACTTTGGCAATAGGTGAAATGGAAGATGTAGAATTAGCAAAACAATTTAATGCTAATGAGGCGAAGTATCTTACAATGGTGGAGCATAAAACCGCATCATTGATAGAATCCACTGCTTATGCGGCTGCTTTTTTGTCGGGGAGAAATCAAGAAGAGGCAAAAAGTTTTCGAATCTATGGGAGGAATTTGGGGATAGCATTTCAAATTATTGATGATGTTTTGGATATTGTCTCTAGCACACAAACTCTTGGAAAACCGGCTTTGAGCGATTTTAAGGAAGGCAAAACTACCTTGCCTTATATTTATTTGTACCATAGTTTAAACACAATCGATAAAAAACGCCTTGAAAATGCTTTTGGCAAGGAATTGGAGCAAAAAGAGCAAGATTGGATTTTGGAGAATCTTAAGGCAAGTGGAGCTATCCAAAAGAGCATAGATTTGGCAAAACATTTGGGAGAAGTTGGAATTGAAGCTATTTCCAACCATTCTTGTGATAAACTTATAAAAATAATGCAAGAAATGATTAATAGAGATTTTTAAGGCAGGAAATGGAATATTATATTTTAAGCTACTCCCATAAAAATACCGATATTGCATTGCGTGAGAGAATGGCATTGGATACCAAAAATCCGCAAACTAAGACTTTCTTATTAGAATTAGTGGAGAATAAATTTATAGAAGAAGCTGTGATACTCTCAACTTGTAATCGTATAGAGTTTATTTTGAGTGTGTATAATGCACAAAAAGCAGAAGAATTTTTATTGGCTAAATTGAGTGATTTTTGTAAAATAGACATAGATACATTAAAACAACGCGCAGATTCTTATGAAAATATCGCAGCAATCCATCATCTCTTTAGTGTGGCAAGTTCATTGGATAGCTTAGTTGTCGGAGAGACACAAATTTCAGGGCAACTTAAAAATGCGTTTAAATATTCTTATGACTTAGGTTGTTGCTCTTTGGAAATTTCGCGTGCGATTCATTTTGCTTTTAGGTGTGCTGCAAGTGTGAGAAATTCTACAAGCATTTCGCAAAATTCTGTTTCTGTTGCTTCTACTGCTGTGGCTAAAGCAAAGGAAATTTTGGGAGTTTTAAAAGAAAAAGAAGCATTGGTAATTGGTGCTGGGGAAATGAGTTCTTTATGTGTAAAGCATTTGGTCAATCAGCAGGCTAAAATCGTGCTAATTAATAGAGATATTAAAAATGCAGAAAATCTTGCTAGTGAAATTTCAAAAAATCACTCTGGAGTGCAGATACAAGTAGAGAGTTTTGGGGAATTGGGAGCATTGATTAATCAAATTCCACTTGTATTTACAGCAACAGGAGCACCACATACAATTATTACACAAGATATGGTGGAATCCCAAAAAGAAAAGCGTTATTGGTTTGATTTGGCGGTGCCTAGGGATATTGATAAGATTTGTGATGAAAATATTTGTGTTTTTGCTGTTGATGATTTGCAAGATATTGTTAATAAAAATCTTGCATTGCGGGAGGAACAAGCAAAAATAGCTTATGGAATCGTTGGTCGTCATACGCAAGATTTTTTTGCATGGTTGCAGACGCTTAATGTAGAACCTTTGATTAAAATGATTCGCCAACAAGCCAAAGAGGCGAGCTTAAAGGAAATCCAAAAGGGGATTACAAAAGGTTATTTGCCACAAGAATATGAAAAAAATATCGAGAAGACATTGCATAATGCCTTTAATAGTTTTTTGCATAATCTCACAATCAATCTTAAATCGATTGCAAATACTCCCAAAGGTGATGGTGTTGTCGAATCTTTGAGATTTTTGTTTGAGCAAAACACAGAGCCTTTTATGGTAGAAAAATATAAATGTGAATATTCAGATGATAAAATCATAGCTCTAAAGGAATAAAGATGAGATTTTCTAATTTTTTTATCCCCACTCTTAAAGAAACTCCCAAAGATGTTGTTTTAAAAAGTCATGAGTATTTATTGCGTGGAGGATTTATTCAGCAGATTGGTAGCGGAATTTATAACTTTTTGCCATTAGGAAAAAGAGTTTTGGATAAAATCTCAAAAATTGTCAAGCAAGAAATGGATAATGCAGGGGCAAATGAAGTTTTGCTTGGCTGTGTAACCCCTGCTAGTTTGTGGCAAGCTAGTGGTCGTTATGAGAGATATGGCAAAGAACTTTTGAGATTCAAAGACAGGAAGGAAAATGAATTTGTTTTTGGTCCAACCCATGAAGAGACGATTACAGAATTAGTCAAAACTTATGTCAAAAGCTACAAGCAATTGCCTTTGCACCTTTATCAAATACAAACAAAATTTCGTGATGAGATTCGCCCTCGTTTTGGACTTATGCGAGGAAGAGAATTTATAATGAAAGATGGTTATAGCTTCCATAGTAGTTATGAGGACTTAAAGAGAGAATTTGATGAAATGGAGCGAACTTATAGTGTAATTTTTTCTAAGTTGGGGTTAGATTTTAGGGCAGTTGAGGCAGATAGTGGTGCAATTGGGGGAAGTGGAAGCAAAGAGTTTATGGTCCTAGCAGAGAGTGGAGAGGATACAATTTGTGTTTGTGATAATTGCTCTTATGCGGCAAATTTGGAAGCAGCAAATCGTCTTGAAAAAAGCACACAAACGCCACCACCACAAGCGAATTTCACTAAATTTCACACTCCAGATGTCAAAACTATTGAATCTCTTGCAGAGTTTTTTAAGATTGATTCATTTTGGACGATTAAGGCAGTTGTGAAAAAGGCTATATTTGAGGGAGGCAAGAGTGAATTTGCATTTTTCTTTTTGAGGGGTTGTGATTTTTTGAATGAAACAAAAGCCTTAAATGCTATTAGTGGAGCTAATGAGATTGTAGATGTCAATGAAGATGAAATCAAAAATATAGGCTTATTTCCCGGCTTTATTGGTCCTTATGCGTTGCGTAATATTACTCAAAGTCCATATATTTATTTTGATAAAGAGTTGGAGGGAGCTTCAAATCTTATTTGTGGGGCTAATGAAAAGGATTATCATTTCGTTGGGGTGGATTTGAACTTATTTGAGGGCTTAGAATTTAAAGATTTATTAGAGGTGCAAGAGGGCGATATTTGTAAAAAATGCCAAAAAGGGCATTTGTATTTTACTAAGGGAATTGAAGTTGGGCATATTTTTCAGCTTGGAGAGAAATATTCACAAGCTATGGGAGCGACATTTTTAGATGAAAATGGAAAATCCAAACCTTTTATTATGGGGTGCTATGGGATTGGAATCTCAAGGCTTTTGGCAGCTATTATCGAGCAGCATTATGATGAGAAAGGCATGAAATGGACAAAGGCTACAGCACCATTTTTGCTAGATATTGTGATTTCTAATGTCAAGGATTGTGAGCAAGTGGAGCTAGCTACAAGAATCTATCATGCTCTTAGCGAACAAAAAATAGAATGTTTGCTAGATGATAGAAATGAGCGTTATGGGGCAAAAATGGCGGATTTTGAGCTTATTGGTATGCCTTATGCCTTGATAGTGGGTAAAGGGATTCAAGAGGGGAAAGTTGAGTTGGTTTGTAGGGCAAATTTGGAAAAGACGATTTTTGAAGTAAATGATTTTGAGGGATTTTTGGAATCTCTTTGTGCGATTTTGAAAATATGAAGATAGACTTGATGAAATTGTTTTAAGATTCTAAAAAATACAAAGGATTGGTTATGCCATTGGTTTTGTTGATTGTTTATCTTATTATAGAAGTTTTTGTAAGTTATGAAGTTATCGATTTAATCGGGGTTTTGGGGTTTGTATTAGAGATTATTTTGACTGCTTTTTTGGGATTTGGAATTTTAGTTAATTTTAGATTGTTTTTTGCAGAGGCTTTAGAGAGATTGCGTTCAAGAGAAATTACTTATGAAGCTTTTGTGGGTTCTAATATTTTTAGAATCTTGGGAGCATTTTTGCTAATTTTGCCCGGTGCTTTTACCGATATTTTAGGGATTTTAATGCAGTTTAGCTCTTTTGGTTTTGTTCTTATAAAACCTTTTGTGAAGTCAAAATTTACAAAAAATACTCATAACGAAGTAATTGATGTAGAAGTGGTAGAAAAAGAAATTAAGGATTGAAATGAAGAAGATAATTATTGGGACAAGAGGAAGTGTTTTGGCACTTTGGCAGGCTAACTTTGTGAAGAAGGCTTTGGAAGAGCAATATTCTAATTTGGAAGTGGAGTTAAAAATCGTAAAAACCAAAGGAGATAAAATCCTAGATGTCCCTTTGGCTAAAATTGGAGGAAAGGGACTTTTTACTAAAGAGCTTGAAGAATTGATGCTAAAAGGAGAAATTGATATTGCAGTCCATAGCCTAAAAGATGTGCCAGTGGAATTTGTGGAAAATCTAGGATTAGCAGCAATAACTAAGCGTGAAGATGTGCGAGATAGTTTTTTGAGTTTTAAATATAAAAGCCTAGAAGAGCTTCCAAGTGGAGCAAAAGTAGGGACAACTTCATTAAGGCGTGTAATGCAGATTCATACTTTGCGTAAAGATTTGGATTGTATAAGCCTAAGAGGGAATGTCCAAACTCGACTTAAGCGATTAAAAGAAGGGGATTTTGATGCTATTATTTTGGCTCAAGCGGGAGTGAATCGGCTAGGAATAGAAAATGAAATACCCTATATTATCCCCCTTGATTTTATGATACCGGCTATGGGGCAAGCTGCTTTGGGGATTGAATGTAGAATGGATAGCAAAGTCGTAGAAATGCTTGATTTTCTTAATGATAAAAAAGCTTGTTTTGAGACAAGTGCTGAAAGGGAGTTTGTAAAGACATTAGAGGGAGGTTGTCAAGTCCCTATTGGAGTGAATGCAAACTTAGAAAACAATCTACTAAGCATCAAAGCTGTTTTGGGGATTCCTGATGGAACAAAGTGTTTGAGGGATTCTAAGGAAGTGCAAGTGCAAGGAGTAGAAGAGTGTAGGCAAATAGGGCGAAAGTTGGCATTAGAAATGATTGATAAAGGTGCAAGAGAGATTTTGCAAGAAGCACAACAATGGGAGTTTAATAAAAATTAAAGTAACAAGAGTTATAATTTTAGATAAAACAGTAAGAAAGGGGTGGTTTTGAAAGTGAAATCTTTAGCATTAAAAATTTCGGGTTTAATTATTGTTGCATTTGTTGTGATGATGAGTATTAGCATTTTCTTTAATTATAGAGGGACAGCTGAAAATACTAATAAGCTTTTTAGCACCATACAAGAAAGTATTTTGGAGGCTTCTTATACGACAATTAATATCACTATGAATATAGAAGCTAAACAGCATTTAGAATTTATTGGAAATGCTGTTTCTCGGTTGGACAAAAATGATATTGTTGCTCAAAGGGAAGTGATGTCCCATATCGTAGAGGCAGTGAAATATCCAGATATTTTTATTGTATATGAGGAAGATGGTAGTTATTTGGATGAATCTTATCAAAAAGAACCAAAGGTAAATTTTAGTGCAGTTTGGGATACACCGCAAATGGATATGAGGACAAGACCATGGTACCAAGCAGCAAAAAAGGCGAATGGATTTGTGGTAAGTGATGCTTATATCTCTCAAGTGGGTTCGCTAAAAGGCAAGCAAGTTGCGACAGTTTCTATGCCTTTTTATAAGAATGGTAAAATGGCTGGAGTGATAGGAGCGGATATAGTGATTGGAAGCTTCCAAGAGAGATTTAAGAACTTTTCTACAGAAGTTTTTCCAAGTCTTTCTGTATTTATCATGGACAAACAAGGAGAAATTATCTCTCATAAGCAAGCAGAGCTTGTTTTAGATAATAAAAAAATAGCATCCGAAGTTGCTGTATCTGATATGGCAAGTAAGCAACCAATAGGAATTGCTAGCTATCAAAATGTCAAAGGTGCAGAGAGTGTTGCGCATTATCGTGTAATGCCATTTGGTTGGATTATGGTGGTTTCAGCTAATGTAAGTGATTATAAAGCAGCAGTTAATGCAGCAGCAATTCGAGATGGTTTGATAAATATTGCTTTGTTGATTGTGGGAGTTTTGGTTCTATTTTTTATCATCAAAGTGTTTATCAATCCAATTACCTCTATTCAAAAAGGTTTAGAAGCGCTTTTTGCTTATATCAACCATGAAACACAAGAAGCTCCAAAGCCGATTCATATCACCTCAAATGATGAATTTGGTGTTATGGCAAAAGCGATTAATGAAAATGTGGAGAAGACTAAAGAGGGCTTACAAAAAGATGAAAACACAATCAAGCAAGCAGCTCAAACCGCGCAAAAAGTTGAAAATGGGGATCTTACAACAAGAATTTTAGAAAATCCACATAATCCGCAGTTGGTAGAGTTAAGAGAAGTGCTAAATAAAATGCTAGATGCCTTGCAAAGAAGAGTGGGTTCTAATATGAATATCATTCATGATGTTTTTGAATCTTATAAAATGTTGGATTTCACAAAACAAATTCCAAATGCTTCAGGAAATGTTGAGGTAACTACTAATATTTTGGGTGAAGAAATTCGCAAAATGTTGCTTTCATCAGAGGGATATGCCAAAGATTTGGTAAAAAAGACAGATGACTTGCAAGAATCAATGAATAAATTGCTAGATGGCAGTGCTTCTCAAGCAAGTTCTCTTCAAGAATCTGCAGCGGCTATTGAAGAGATTACAAGCTCTATGCAAAATGTTAGCGATAAGACAAATGAGGTAACAAGACAAGCAGAAGATATTAAAAATATTGTCAGTGTGATTAAAGATATTGCAGACCAAACAAATTTACTTGCACTTAATGCAGCTATTGAAGCAGCAAGAGCAGGGGAGCATGGTAGAGGATTTGCTGTTGTTGCAGATGAGGTTAGGAAATTAGCAGAAAGGACAGGTAAATCTCTCAATGAGATTGAAGCTAATGTAAATGTATTGGTGCAAGGCGTGAATGATATGAGTGAATCTATCAAAGAGCAAACCGCGGGAGTAACGCAAATCAATGAAGCTATTGCACAATTAGAAAGCGTAACACAAGATAATGTTAGCGTGGCAAACAATACAAATGATATTTCTCAATCTGTCAATAAAATAGCAGATGATATCTTAGCAGATGTGAATAAAAAGAAATTTTAGAATAAAGTAAGCTTTCTTTGGCTTACTTTGTATTTTAAGAAACTTTAGATGGGTAATTTTACATATTTTCCCGATTTTCTAAAAAATTCTCCTAATAGCATTTTATTTACTGCACCACATTGTGCGTTTTCACGATTTGTCCAAAAGCCGCCTATACCAAGAGATTCAATGGTTTATTTAAAAATGCATTGTTTAGTGATTGTGCTAAAGGGCGAAAAGATAATCCATACACACAATAAACAACACAAAATTAAAGCCAAAGAAGGTTTTTTCTTGAAATCTGGAAATTATCTTTTTAGCAACATTGCACCAAAAGATGAATCTTATGAGGCGATTTTAATTTTTTTTGATAATGCAGAAATTATTCGTTTTATCCATAAATACCGCGAAAAATTACCATTAGAGTATTCTTGTGAGGGTTTGGAGTTTTTTTGTTTGCGAGAAAATTTAATACTTTCTTTGATAGCAAGTAGCTTTGAGTATTACTTGCAACAATCCCCAAATGTTCCATTATCTTTAGTTTCACATAAGTTTGAAGAATTATTTTTGTTTTTGTTATCGGAATACAAAGAGGTATTTGTGGGATTTTTAAAGGGTATTATTCAAGAATTTAGTTTTGAATTAAATATGATTTTTGATTATTGTAATACTGATTTTCAAAGCGTTTCGCAAATGGCAGAGTTTGCACATATGGATAATGCAACCTTTAGTCGCAAATTTAAGCAAACTTTTTTTATTTCCCCCAAAAGTTGGTTAGATGAAAAGAGATTTAATAAAGCTAAATTTTATTTGGAATATTCTAATAAAAATATTAATCAAATTTGTCAAGAATGTGGTTTTAGCTCTTCGTGGTTTATTGAGCGTTTTAAAAAGAAATACCAACTTACACCCAAACAATATCAAAAATCAAAAAACTTATATTTTTTATCAAAAAACACTCATTAAAAATTTGAAATTTCGTCTATAATCTCTTGTTTGATTTTTATCATTGAAAGGAAAAAAATGTTAAAAAAGTTTTTAGGAAGTATTGCTTTAGCAAGTATTTTAAGTATTGGTGCTAATGCACAAGAGATTGGAGGATTTTCACACCCTGAGAGTGTATTTATATTGGGTGATGATATTTTTGTCGGCAATGTAGGCGAGAAATTGGAGCCATTAAGCAAGGATAATGATGGGTTTATTTCTAAATTAGATAAGAATGGAAATTTAGTAGAGTTGAAATTTTTGCAAAATCTTCATGCGCCAAAGGGTATGAATACGATTAATGGAATCTTATATGTAGTAGATATTGATGTCCTAAAAGGTTTTGATTTGAAAAGCAAAAAAGAAGTTTTTAATCTGCCTATTAAAAATGCTATTTTCTTAAATGATATTGTGGTATTGAATGGGGATTTGCTTGTGAGTGATACAGGCACAGGGATTATTCATAAGATAGATGTTAAAACTGCAAGTTATGAAACTTTTGTGAAATTAGATTCTGCATTTGGTGGTCCAAATGGATTATTACTAGATAAAGATAATAATCGCCTTATCGCTGTTGGTTATGACCCAAATGGCAAGGCAAAGGGTAGTATTGTGAGCATTGATTTAAAAAGCAAAAAACAAGTGGCATTAAGTGAGCCTTTGGGGGCTTTAGATGGAGTGGTTTTTGCGAAAAATGGAGATTTATTAGTGAGTGATTGGGGCGAGAATCTTAAGGGTGTTGTGTATCAAATGGACAAAAAAGGAAATATTAAGGTGCTGGATTTACCTGCGATGAAAGGACCTGCTGATATGGCAAGTGATGGTAAGAATTTGTGGATTCCAAGAATGGCAGAGGGAAAAATACTCAAAGTGAATTTACCCTAAAGTAGAACAAGCTTCATTTTGGGGCTTGTGTGTTAGAATTTGTGTATTTGGTGATTTTTGGCTTTTTGAATAATAATCTTAATTGCTGCTTCTTTTGGGGTTAATTTGGTATGGTTATCTATTAAATATACAATAAAGTCTTTCTGTATAAAAGAAATTATGGCATAGATAAGGATTATCAAATGATTATTAATCTAGCAAGTAAATAAGGCATTTGGTTATTATACAAATTTGCAAGTTAGAAAAGAGGGGGGGGGGGGTTATTCTCCTTTTGCTTGGCTTTTTATCATTTCTTGTTCTGTGTTTAAAACCTCTTTTATAAAAACTTCGATGAGTTCAGATTCTTTGTATTTTCCGACTATTTCACCTTTTTTGATGATAAGTCCATCTCCACTTCCAAAGGCAATAGCAACATCAGCGTGTTTGGCTTCTCCTAGGGCATTGACTGCACAGCCCATTACAGAGAGTTGCATTGGAGTTTTGATTTTTGGCATTCTTTCTTTGAGTTCTTTTAGGATTGGCACCAAATCAGCTTGTAGTCTCCCGCAAGTAGGGCAAGAAATATAGGTGATTCCTTCCTTTTGTCTCCCGCTATAACGCAAGATGGAGCGTGCTACTTCTACTTCCTTTTCTAATTCTCCCGTGATAGATACACGCATTGTGTCGCCTATTCCTTCCATGAGTAAGCCACCCAGTGCCATAGAGCTTTTGATCATTGAAGATTCTAAGTCCCCTGCTTCTGTAACTCCTAAGTGAAAAGGATATTCTACCAAAGGGCGTAGCATTCTATAAGCTGCCATTGTGCGTTCTACATCACTAGCTTTGAGGGAAACTTTGAGATTGCTAAATCCAAAATCCTCCAAAAGTTTAATATTATAAAGTGCAGATTCTACCATTCCTTTTGGAGTTGCACCATATTTTTCTTCAAACTGCTTCTCCAAACTTCCCGCATTTACTCCGATTCTAATGGGTATATTTCGTTCTTGGCATGCCTCTACTACGGCTTTGATTTTTTCTTTTGAGCCGATATTGCCCGGATTTATGCGGATACAATCTACCCATTGAGCGGCAATTAATGCGAGTTTGTAGCGGAAGTGAATATCAGCTACTAGCGGAAGTGAAATCATATTTTTAAGCTGTTTGAGTGCATTTGCGTCTTCTTCATCGCTTACAGCCACACGCACAATATCGCACCCTGCAAGTTGTAATCTGTCAATTTGTTCTTTGGTGGCTTGTAAGTTGGCGGTTTTGGAGAAAGTCATACTTTGCACAGAGATGGGCGCACCACCACCGATTTTGACTTCTCCAACTTGGATTTGTTTTGTGGGGTAGGGTTTTTTGAGTGTTTGCATTTGTTAGCCTTTTGTGGTTTGGTATTCGTGTAGTGGTTGATTGTCAATACAAAGCAATGAATCTGCAATAATAGCATTAAGATAGCCTTTTGGATTCCCATCAAATGGGATACTATTTAAAATATCGCTTATTCCCATTTCAGCAGCGACTTTTTTGATTTCTTCATCTTTGCTGTAACGCTCAATATAGTATTGAAAGGTTTCTTTCCAATTAATATTTTTAGAATCTTGGTTGGCATTTTGTATAAATTCTGTGAGATAGGCGATTTTGAGGATAGAAGCAACTTTGTCTTTCCAGCAATCAATGTAAAGATAGTTTTTGAGTGTATCTAAAGTGCCTTTTCCATCCCCTTTAGAAGCAAAGGCAAAAGCACTTCTACCTTGAATCTTGAAATCCTCATAAAGCTTTTTGTATTCGGGCAAAGAATGTAATTCAAAGTGAGATTCTGCCATTTCAAAAGCTTTTGAAAGTTTTTGGGTGGTGCAATATTGGATAAACTCTTGTTTGAGTTGAATGGTTTTTGATTTTTCAGCGGCGATGTTTTTGAAAGGAAACATTGCAGATAAAAGTTTGCAAATTTCAAGTGCTTTATTGTAATCCCCTTTGTTTTCCAAAGAAGCGATATTTTGTGAGAGTTGATTCCCGATTAATAGTGCATTTTTGTAGATTCTTGTTTCTTGCAAAAAGGGGAATTTTTCGCAAAGTTTAAAATATTCTATAAAATTTTTTGCTTTAAATTCTTTGTCGGCTTGGAGGAATTTATCCACATTTCTTAAAAGCATTGTAATAGAATCTTTTTTGCCTTTAACATTGCTAAATGGTTTTAGGAGCTCTTGAGCTTGATTGAGATTGTGTTGTGCATCTTGGGCAAGTAGTCTTTTGGCAAGTTCAAAAGATTTTTCCCACAATTCTTCTAATTGAGCATAAGCAATCGTATCTTTTAGATATGGATATTGTTTGATGAGGTTATAAGCTTCAGCGTAGTTTTTGGCTTCTATTAAATCCATAAAATGTGCTACACTTTCTTTTTGGAGCCAATAATAATTAAACTCTTCTTTCTTTTTGGGGTCGTGCATAAAGGATTCTACCAAATTCCTAGCTTCTTGCAGTTTGTCTTTTGCAAGCAAATCAATGGCTTGAAGCAGATTTTCTTTCCACAGAGAATCGAGTTTTTGTATGTATTGAGGCAAGATTTGCAAAAATAAATTTTTTTCTTGTATGAGTTTAAGGCAAGATTTTAAGTCATTTTGGGCTATAAATTCAAGCATTTCATCTTTGTCTTTGTCAATTTGAATAATTTCGATATAACCGCTACAATATCCAGCATAAAGGGTATTTTTATCTAAAAATAGCGAGGTGGCTCCTATTTGTTCTGAGGGAATAATATCAACCACAGAATTATCACTAATTTTGATAATGCGTAAAGGATTATATTTTCCGCCGATAATTGCAAATTTTTCTCCGGGGAGTTTTTTGCAAACAGTTAGCCAAGAGTTTTGGAGAGTATTTTTGGAGATAAATTCTTGTTTGCGGATATCATAGGTAAAAGTTCCATTTTTTGTAACACAAAACAGCTTAGTATCCTCATCATAAAAAAAAGCATCTTCGACTACCAAATCTGTTTTGAAATCTACAATTTTTGTATTTTTTAGAATATCAAAAATCATCGCACTTCTACCAAAACAAGCACTAAAAATAAGCGTCCCGCCATCACTAAAAACAATAGAAGAAATATAATCAGGAAAGGGAGGCAAACTCAAAAGCAAATGGTAATTATCTCCGGTATAAACTAACACTCTCCCATCTTCTCCGCCGGTAGCTAGATAATTATCATCTTGTGAAAAGGCAATTTTAGAAATTTCAAGTTTTTGCCAAGTTAGCAAAGAGATTGGGGCGATTTGGGGTTCTGTTTTTAGCACAATACCCTTTGGAGTGGTGGCAAAACCAGTAGCAACTTTTCCGCTAACATTGCCAATAGCGATAGATTTGCTAAAAGGGTGCAAAGGTTCTGCTTCTTTTGCGACTTGTAGGGCTTTGTCTATTGTTTTGGTTGAGAGAGAAAAAGTGGAAATATTATAAAAGTTATCCGCACAAATAATAGAATTTTGATTAGTTGCGACACCTAAAACACTTCCAATGAGCCTTAATTTGTTTTGCAATGGAAACATTCAAGCCCCCCTTGTCATAGAATACTTATTATGTGGAGATTTTGAAATATTATACTTTTTTATTGCTAAATGGAGGCTTTTAAAGAAAGGATTTATTTTCATAATAACCAAATTATGCTAAAATTTCGCCGACCCTTTCATCTAGTGGCCAAGGATAATGCCCTTTCACGGCAGCAACGGAAGTTCGAATCTTCCAAGGGTCGCCAATTATTCGCTTTTATTGCCTGTGAATTTTTCCATTGTAATATTTGTATTAGAATTAATATCTTTGCGTTTTAATACCTTAAAAAAAGTCATATACAAAATTTTGCAATCTAGCATAAAACTAATATGTTCTACATAATACACATCAAGTTTGAATTTTTCTTCCCAAGAAATTGCATTTCGCCCATTGACTTGTGCCCAACCTGTGATTCCGGGTTTGACATTATGGCGTTTGGCTTGTTCTTGATTATAGAGTTTCAAATATTCTACCAACAAAGGACGAGGTCCTACAAAACTCATTTCGCCCTTTAGGACATTAAAAAGCTGTGGAAGTTCATCAAGGCTACTTTTGCGTATCAATTTACCAAAGCCTTTAAGCCGTAATTCATCACTTAGCAAATCACCCTTAGAATCCCTCTCATCACTCATTGTGCGGAATTTGTAGATTCTAAAGATTTTGCCATTTAATCCCGGTCGCTCTTGAGTAAATAAAATAGGGGAGCCAAGCTTAAGTTTGATGAGTAAGGCAACTATCAAAATGATAGGTGAGAAAATAATAATCAACAAAAACGCCAAAATAAAATCCAATATAGGTTTAATCAGGTTTTTATACATTTTTTACCTCTTTATAAAGTTTAAGATAGGATTCTACGATGGTTTCTACACTAAATTCTTTGCGGATTTTTTCTTGAGAGTTTTTGCCAAATTGTTCTCTTAAGGCTTGATTGCAAGAGAGTTCAAGAATCTTTTGGGCTAAAATCTCACTTTCTCCAATGGGCACTAAAAAGCCATTTTTGCCTTCTTCTACGACTTCTTTGCAACCTACTGCATTAGTGGTAATAATCGGCTTTGCCATACTTCCAGCTTCTAATAATGTGCGTGGAATCCCTTCTCGATAGCTTGGAAGCACAAAAATATCACAAATCCCAATCCATTCTTTAATATTGTCTTTTTCTCCCAAATAATGCACTTGCGGATTAGATTCTAAAAAATCTTGTGTGATGGGCGCAATATTTCCATTGTCAATTCCCCCAATGTATAAAAATAGGATTTTTGGATTTTGCTGTGTGATGATTTTTGCAGCTTGATAGTATTCTTTGATGCCTTTGTGCAAGATAGCACGGGCGACCATTAAGATGATGATTTTGTCTTGTGGGATTTTTAGATTTTTGCGAGTTTGTTGAATCTCATCTTGTGAAAATGGTGAAAAAAGAGCAGTATCAATCCCAGAACCTTTGATTAAAATCGTTTTTTCTCTAGGAACTAAGCCTTTTTGGACATAGAGATTTAAATCATCTTGATTTTGAAAAAGCACTTTTTTGGCGATTTTAAAGGCAAAGAAATTGAGTTTTTCAATCAAGATTCTAAGTAGCGTTGTTTTGAGGGATTTTTGAATATAAAAGCTTCCAAGCCCAGTAAGTGAGTTTATTACATAGGGAATCCCTGCGATTTTTGCTGCAAAAGAGCCATAGATATTTGGTTTTAGCATAAAAGTGTGGATAATATCAGGCTTTTCTTGTTTGAGAATCTCTGCGATATTTTGAATGGTTTTTAGGGCTTTTAGGGGATTGAGGCTACTGCGTTGTATAGGATAATTTATAGCTTTTATATTGTGTTTTGAGAATTTTTCAAAACATTCGCCTTTGGGGACTAAAGCGACGACTTGATGCCCTTCTTTGACTAAAGCAATCATTACAGGCAATCTAAAGCGATAGAGATTAGAATCAGTGTGGGAAAGAAATAAAATTTTCAAAAAATGCCTTTGGTAATTAAAATTTTATGAATTTAAATAGGCTAATTATAGCATTTTATGGCATATTATTTTATGGTGGCATTGTAATAATGTGATATAATTTTAGTTTTTAAGTCAAAATAAGGCGTATAAAATGGAAGAAGAGTTTGAGAGTGAAGAAGGGGATTTTTTAAGCAAAGCAGATTATGATGCAGTGGTGCAAAAAGTTTGTCAAAATATTGACCCAAGTAATGGAATTATCAAAGAACTAAAAGATGGACAAGCCAATGTTTTGCTAGAGACAACAAGCAAAATGATTTTGGACAAAACAGGTTTGGTGCATTCGGGGAATCTCTATTCTAGCGCAGCATATAGTGCCTTATTAGCTGTAAATAATCCTAATGCTATTATTATTGGCGTAGAGATGAAGTTTTTAGCACCTATTGAATTAGGAAATGAAGTGCTTTTTAAAGCACAAAGTTTGCAAGAAGATACAAAAAAGCGTGAAGTGAAAGTGGAAGGCTTCGTGTTGGATATTAAAATATTTGATGCAATGTTTTATGTGGCTGTGTTTGATAAGCATGTTTTGAATCTGCATATCACAAAAGAAATGGAAAAAAGAATGGATTAGACAATGAGAGTAGATTTGCATAACCATACCTATCTTTGCAAGCATGCAGCTGGAAGTATGGAGGAATACATACAAAAAGCAATCGAGCAAAAAATCGATATTTTTGGATTTTCTTGCCATAACCCAATGGAGTTTGATAAGCAGTTTCGTATGGATTTTGCAGAACTGCCTTTTTATTTTCAAGAGATTGAGAAGTTAAAAGCAAAATACGCCTCACAAATCACAATCAAAACCGCTTTGGAAATTGACTTCTTGCCGCCTTATTTGGAAGATAGAATCTTTGAATTGCCGCTAGATTATCGAATCGGAGCGGTGCATTTTCTAGGGGATTGGGGATTTGATAATCCAGAGTTTATCCGAGAATACGCCAAAAGAGATATTAATGTGTGTTGGGAGCAATATTTTGATGCCATTACTCAAATGGCAAAAACAGGCAAATTTGATATAGTGGCACATTTGGATTTGCTCAAGATTTTTAATCATCGACCAACCAAGGATTTAAGAAAAAAACTAGAAGAAACTTTGAGGGCTATTAAAAAAGCAAATATGGCAGTAGAAATCAACGCAGCTGGATTACGCAAAGAGGTTAAAGAGCAATACCCCTCTAAAGAGATTTTGGAAATGTGCTATGGTATGGAGATTCCTATCACCTTTGGAAGTGATGCCCATGCCAAAGAGCAAATCGGCTTTGAAAGAGAGTATTTAGAAACTTTAGCTAAAGAAATAGGGTATGATAAATGTGCTACTTATACATTAAGAGATAGGGAAATGGTAAGATTTTAGAATCTTAAATTTTTTCATTTGGCTTTTGATTCTCTAATCTCCCATTAAATAATTTTTTTTTAATTCAATAAATTAAATTTGATTTGATTCAATTCATTAATGATTTAATTAATTAACAAATTTGATTGATAGATAAATCAATGAATAAATTAAGTTTGATTTGTTTCATTCATTAATTAATTTGATGATTGAATTAAATTTGATTTGATTAATGAATTTGATGAATAATTCAACCAACCAATTTAATTCAATCAATCTTAGTTCCTACCACCACACTCCTAATCTAATATACCCTGCA
>NZ_JAERIT010000007.1 GCF_017979475.1 Helicobacter pullorum NCTC 12824 | reverse complement strand
ATAAAGCAGCAAAGATTCTTAATGCCCAAAAAGAAGGAGAAAAAGTTTTAAAGATATTAGAGGAAGTTTTAGGGTGAAGAAATTGAGTATTTATTACAGCTTAAAATAAAATTAAAAAATAAAATGGAGGGCATATGAATAATATTTGTTATGTAAAAATTGGAAATCTTCCCGTGTTGGAGGATTATAAAATCATTAGTAGAATTGTCAAAAAAGATATTAATATTTTATTCGTAAAAGATTTCTATTGTGAGGAGTTTTTTGAATTATTAAAAGATTTTGCAATAGTGCGGGGGGGGGGGGGGATTATTGTCTTTAGCGTTGATATAAAGGATTGTAATGTAGAGGATATAGAAGCAATCATCAACACTAATGGAAATAGTTATATACCCTTTTTTAATCCTAGTGAAAAGGCAGATTCGATATTTTTTAAGCTAGTTAGCGTTGATAATTTTTCTCAATATGCAACGGAGTATGCTTATAGAAATAATTTAATTACCAAAGAGCAAAGAAATTTTCTTCATGCACAACAACCTCCTCAAGTTAAAGAGTTTTTCTTTGAGGATAGAAGGCTTTGTAATCTTTCAAAGCGGTGGGATAGAATTGGTGATTTTTCTAAAATTGCTATGCCAAGCTATCCAAGAGCCATTTATATTGAGTTATTAAATTATTGCAACATGCATTGTGTGTCGTGCCCATGGTTTGGGAATGAGATTAGAGGAAAATGGGTTAAAGATTATTTTAGAGTGGATAGGGTATTGACGGCAAGCAAGGTTAAAAGTGTTATAGAATATGCTGCAAAAGCCAAATCTAAATTAATTTTTTCTGGTCCCGGAGAGCCGCTTTTGGATGATAGGTTGGAAAGCTTTGCTGGGTATGCAAAAAAAGCTGGAGTGGAGTGCTTGGAGATTGCTACCAATGGAATTTTATTGAATGCTGGTAGATTTTTTAATTTGCTATGTAGTGGTGTTGATGGTTTTCAGATTGCAATTTCATTTGATGAGGAATCTTATGAGGAATATGAGTTGTTTGAGCAGGCAAAAAACAATATTTTCTCCATAGTTACAAAAAATACATTGATAGAAAGTAAAGATATTAAAATAAATATTTATTGTAATGTCCACTCAAAAGATAAAATCTCAGAAGCTTTGGAGTTTTTGAATAAAATAAAAAATATTTCTTCAAAAATTCAATGCCATTTTTGCTATTCTGATATTTGGAAGTTAGATATTATGGATAATTATAAAAATCAGCAGAATCTGCATAGAAATAGATATGTATGTAGTGCCCCATTTTCATCTTTGTATGTGTATTCAAGTGGCCATATTGCTTGTTGTTTGCAACAAAGAAACTTTGTGGGAAATATAGATATTGATAGCATTAGTTACGGTAACATTTATGAAAAACCTTTAGAGGAAATTTGGGGTGGAGTTGAACATAAAAGATTTTGCCAATCACACTTGAAGGGGCATTTTGAGGGAGAGGAATTTTTACCTTGCTGTTCTGGTGGCGAATGCTGGTGGAATGATATTTAGTTGAGGCTTTTGATACTT
Source organism: Helicobacter pullorum NCTC 12824 (assembly GCF_017979475.1). Lineage (GTDB taxonomy): Bacteria > Campylobacterota > Campylobacteria > Campylobacterales > Helicobacteraceae > Helicobacter_D > Helicobacter_D pullorum. Next base: position 74,907 of record NZ_JAERIT010000007.1, on the reverse strand, counting down.
TATGGCGGAGTTTTTGGAAGGAAATTTTTGATATAATGGCATAAAACTTTGAAATTATAAGGTTATTTGGGGGTAGTTTATGCTTATTAACAATATCCATTTTGATTTTACTTCTTTCCCTACGCATTATGTCCAAGAAAATAGTATTAGAATTATCCATCATGGAATGGCAAGCCCAGATAGATATATACATAAAATGATAGAAGTTATGGACTATGTGGATTCGAGATTTACGCTAGATTTGATGTTGGTGGCGACTTATTATCAAGATTATTTTGAAACTTTGCAGCAAATGGCAGCAGAGAGGCAAAACACTAGAATCATCCCTATCGTTCCTTTTGAAGAAATCATTCCCTTCACTTCCCAGTATGACATAGGCATGTTTTTGGTGCCATTTAGCACTTTTAATCTCAAGATGTGTTTGCCCAACAAATTCTTTGAATTTATCCAAGCAAGACTAGCGATTGCTATAGGACCTAGTCCTGAAATGTCTAAATATGTCAAAACCTATAATCTAGGAATCATCTCTAAAGATTTCACTCCACAATCTATGGCAGAATCTCTCAATAAACTAACCAAAGAAGAAATCTTACAATACAAAGAAAACTCTAATAAAGCAGCAAAGATTCTTAATGCCCAAAAAGAAGGAGAAAAAGTTTTAAAGATATTAGAGGAAGTTTTAGGGTGAAGAAAATCGTAAGTGTTATTGGTGCAAGACCGCAGTTCATCAAAGCTGGGGCGGTAAGTAGAAAGATTTTGGAAGATTCAGAGCTAAAAGAAGTGATGATTCACACGGGGCAGCATTATGATTCTAAAATGAGTGAAATTTTTTTTAAAGAATTAGAAATCCCTTCTCCAAAGTATAATTTGGGAATTGGTGGCTTTTCTCATGGGGTGATGACTGGGAGAATGATTGAGGGGATTGAAAAGATATTATTAGAAGAAAAACCTAATTTTACATTGGTTTATGGGGATACTGATTCGACTTTAGCGGGCGCATTAGCTAGTGTTAAGTTGCAAATCCCTGTTATTCATATCGAAGCAGGATTGAGAAGTTTTAATATGCAAATGCCAGAAGAGATTAATAGAATATTAACCGATAGAATTTCTAGTTTATTGTTTGCTCCAACTAAAAGAGCAGTGGAGAACCTTCAAAGAGAGGGGTTTGAAAATTTTGATTGTGAGATTGTTTGTAGTGGTGATGTGATGTATGATGTCGCTTTATATTATAAAGATAGAGCTAAAAAGCCTAATATGGTTTTTCCTAAAGAATTTATTCTTTGCACTTTGCATCGTGCTGAAAACACTGAAAATTTACAAAAAATGAAAAATATCTTTGAAGCACTCAATAAAATATCAAGTCAAATTCCAGTAATAATGCCTCTACACCCAAGAACGCAAAATAAGATATTGGCAAATAATATACAAGCAGAAAATATTTATTTCATAGAACCTTTGGGGTATTTAGAAATGGTATGGGCATTGCAAAATTGTGTAATGGTTGCAACAGATAGTGGAGGATTGCAAAAGGAAGCTTATTATTTTAAAAAGCCTTGTATAACATTAAGGGAAGAAACAGAGTGGGTGGAACTTTTGGAAGTAGGTTGTAATTGTTTGGTCGGAGCAGATGTAGAAAAAATATATCAAGCTTTTAAAAAAATGTCCGATATTAATCTAAATTTTGATGCTTTATTGTATGGAAATGGTAATGCAAGTCAAAAAATACTAGAGGTTATTGGGGATTTTTAAAATGAAAAAGTTTGGGATTATTGGAATTGCTGGATATATAGCACCACGACACTTAAGGGCGATTAAAGAAACAGGCAATACTCTTGTATGCGGATTGGATCCTTATGATGGAGTTGGAATTATTGATAGCTATTTCCCAGAAGCGGATTTCTTTACAGAATTTGAACGCTTTGATAGACATGTGGATAAGCTAAGAAGAAATGGTCAAGGATTGGATTTTGTAAGCATTTGTTCTCCAAATTATTTGCATGATAGCCATATTCGTTTTGGGCTTAGAAGCAACGCTGATGTAATTTGTGAGAAGCCTTTGGTCCTTAATCCTTGGAATATTGATGCGTTAGAAGATATAGAGAGGGAAAGCGGTAGAAGGGTTTATAATATTTTGCAATTAAGATTGCACCCAAGTATTATGCAGTTAAAAAATCGAGTAGAGGAAGCATTAAGGGTAAATCCTGATAAAATTTTTGAAGTTGATTTGACTTATATTACTTCGCGGGGAAAATGGTATTTTGTTTCTTGGAAAGGAGATATAGCTAAAAGCGGAGGGGTTGCAACTAATATTGGGATACATTTTTTTGATATGTTGCTTTGGGTTTTTGGTGGAGTTAAAACAAGCAAGGTAAATTTATTAGACACACAGAGTGCAAGTGGTATTTTGGAATTGCAAAATGCGAGAGTTCGTTGGTTTTTGTCAGTAGATTCTGAAACTTTGCCAAAAGAAGTGAGAATGCAGGGTAAGAGGACTTATCGACTGATTAAACTCGATAGTGAGGCGGTTGAATTTAGCGAGGGTTTTACGGATTTGCATACAGAAAGCTATAATAAGATTTTGGGAGGAAAAGGTTTTGGACTCAAAGAAGCAAGAGATTCTATTGAGCTTGTTCATCAAATTCGCAATGCAGAAGTAATTGGTTTAAAAGGTGATTATCATTTATTTTGCAAGAAGGTTCTTTGATGGATTATTTCGCACATAAAACTGCAATTATTGATGAAAATGTTAAAATCGGCAAGAATTGTAAGATTTGGCATTTTAGTCATATTTTGAGTGGGAGTGTGATTGGAGAGAATTGTTCTTTTGGGCAAAATTGTGTGATTGGACCGAATATTCAAATGGGTAAAAATTGTAAAGTGCAAAATAATGTTAGCATTTATGAAGGTGTAATTTGTGAAGAGGATGTATTTTTGGGTCCTTCTATGGTTTTTACAAATGTGATAAATCCACGCGCTTTTATTAATCGTAGAGAAGAGTTTAAAGTAACATTGCTTAAAAAGGGTTGTTCTATTGGTGCAAATGCAACAATTGTTTGTGGGATTACAATTGGGGAGTATGCTTTTGTTGGAGCTGGAAGTGTAATTACTAAAGATGTCCCATCTTTTGCTTTGGTTGTGGGGAATCCTGCTAGACAAATAGGTTGGATTGATAAAGGGGGATTGAGAATGCAATTTGATGAGAATGGTATAGCAAAAGATAGTTATGATGGAGAAGAGTATTGTTTAAAAGATGGTGCGATAGAGGTTATAAGGAGGAATTTGTGAATAAAATCGATTTTGCAAATTTAAAAAAAGCCCATATTGCCCATAAAAAAGAAATTGAGGAAGCTATTTTAAGGGTTGCAAGGAATGCAAATTATATTATGGGGGAGGAAGTAGAGAGATTAGAAGAGGAGTTGGTAGAATTCATAGGAGGAGGCTACGCTATTACTTGTTCTAGCGGCAGTGATGCTTTGCTCTTGGCGCTTATGGCTTTGGATATTAATCAAGGCGATGAGATTATTACAACTCCATTTACTTTTATTGCAACTGCAGAAATGATTGCACTTGTGGGGGCAAAACCTATTTTTGTTGATATTTCTTTGGAGGATTATAATTTGGATTTTAATTTAATAGAATCCAAAATTACTCCAAAAACAAAAGCAATTCTTGCAGTAAGCCTCTATGGGCAACCCCCAAATTTAAGAAAATTAGAAGAAATAGCAAAAAAGTATAATGTTAGATTGATTTTAGATGGAGCGCAAAGCTTTGGTGCAGAGTTTATGAAAAGAAAAGATTCCTTGTATGGTGATATAACAACAACGAGTTTTTTCCCAGCAAAGCCTTTAGGGTGTTATGGTGATGGTGGAGCGGTTTTTACTAAGGATAAGTGTTTGGCAGATAGGGTTGCTAGTCTGCGAATCCATGGACAAAAACAGCGATACATTCATCAATATATTGGAATTGGTGGGAGGTTAGATAGTATTCAAGCAGCTATTTTGAGGGTAAAGTTGCGGTATTTTAAGGAGGATATTTTTTTGAGACAAAAAGTGGCTTTGGGCTATCAAGAGGGCATTAAAAGTGCTAATGCAATATTGCCTAAGGTATTAGAATATCGAACTTCTACTTTTGCACAATATACGATAAGGGTGAAGAATCGCGAAGCATTGCGAGAAAAATTGAGAACAGAGGGGATTCCAACAGCGGTGCATTACCCATTGTGTTTGCATTTGCAAGAATGTTTTGCTTTTCTTGGGCATAGTTGTGGGGATTTCCCAAATGCGGAATTAGCGAGTAAAGAGGTATTGAGTTTGCCGATGAATCCGTATTTAGAAGATGGGGAGATTGAGTATATTTGTGAAAAATTAAATGAATTTGAATGTATAAGGTAGCTAATGTGTAGCATTTGTGGGGGGAATTATCCGTTAGAGTTGGTTAGGAAGGCTTCACAAACAATGGTGCATAGAGGTCCTGATTTTAGTGGAGAATTCAGTGATGGGGTGGTTGCTTTAGCCCATAATCGCCTAAGTATTATTGATTTGGATAGTGAGGCTAATCAGCCCTTTACTTCGCCTTTTTGTCCGCATTTGGTATTGGTGTTTAATGGTGAGATTTATAATTACTTAGAAATTAAACAGGAATTAACTAAGCTTGGAATTCCCTTTTTTACGCAAAGTGATACGGAAGTTTTGTTGCACGCATTTGCATATCTTGGAGAAAAATGTCTTGAAAAATTCAATGGAGATTTTGCATTTTGTATTTTGGATAAACGCGATAGTAGCCTGTTTCTAGCACGAGATAGATTGGGAAATAAGCCACTTTTTTATTATTTGGAAAATGAAAAATTCTTTTTTGCTTCCGAAATTAAGGCACTATTGCAGATTAAAAGTTTCGAATTTGATTTGCAGGAGGTTTCTAAATGGCTTTTGTTTGGGAATGGAGGAGAGAATAAAACGATTTATAAGGGGATATTGAATTTTCCGCCTGCACATTTTGCTAGGTTTGCTAATGGGGATTTGCAGATAAAAAAATATTGGGAATGTGTGCCTTGTGTAGATTTAAATTTGGGGCAAGATGAGGCATTGGAGAGATTAGAAGAGATTTTGGGTGATGCTGTGCGGATTAGATTGCGTTCTGATGTGGCTGTGGCACTTTCTGTTTCTGGAGGAGTGGATAGTTCGATTTTGGCACATTTAGCAAATAAAATGGGAGCAAAATGCCATTATTTTGGCGTGAATTTTAAAGAATCAAATCAAGATGAAACAAAGCATATCAAGCAACTTCAAAGAGATTTGGGTGTAGAGATTAATTATATTGCCCCTACTTTGGAGAATATAAAAGATGATTTTTTGAATCTTGTGCAAACACAAGATGAGATTTTTCGTAGTTTTTCAATTTATTCTCAATATTTGCTTTTTAAAAGTATTGCACCTTTTTGTAAGGTTGTCTTAGGGGGGCAAGGGGCTGATGAGCTTTTTGGGGGGTATTATCATCACATAGGGCGATATATTTTTTCAAATCCCATAGAATTTGAGAATCGCATTAAACTTTATGGCAATGAAGCATTGAGGGAATATCAATTTGGTTTAAAATGTTCTTTGAGAGATTCTTTAAAAATGCAGTTATTTTTTGAAGATAATCAAGGTGGAATTGAGAAATTGAAGAAAATGGGCTTTTTTATACCTTCTATGGAGAATCTTTTGGAAAGATTCTTGCTTGATTTTAATCAAGGGCTGTGGCTGGATACTTTTAGATACAATCTTCCTAATCTTTTGCGTTATGAAGATAGAAATGCCATGGCTTTTGGTATTGAAAATCGCACGCCTTTTACAGATTATCGTGTCGTGGAGTTTGCCTTTACTCTTGATTCTAATTTGAAATTTGCTAGGGGGTATAGTAAATATATTTTAAGGCTTTTGTTGGAAAAAATGGGAAGTAAAGAGCTTGCTTGGCGAAAAGATAAAGTAGGTTTTAGTGCCCCAGAGGTGCAACTAATGCAAACTTTAGGGTATAATTATGAAAGTCTTTTTGATATTCGAATGATGGTTTTTGAAGGGCTAAGGGGAAGAATATGATATGGATTGATGTAGCAACTCCAAAGTATGCGATGTTTTTTGCAAGTATGATTGGGGATTTGCAAAAAAGAGGGCATCAAGTGCTTGTTACAACGCGCTATGCACCAAATTATACAGAAGCAAAAGAGATTTTAGAGCTTCATAAAATTCCTCATATTGTGCTTGGGGAATATGGTGGGGCAACGCTTTTGGAAAAATTTGAAGCAAGAATCTTTAGGCAAAAAGAAATTTTGGATTTATTTAAAGCAAGAGGTGTGCCAAAGGTTTTGATTTGCGGAGCGGTAGTTGATAGCGTGCAAGTGGCATATGGGATTGGGATTCCTGTGGTGAATTTTGGCGACACTCCTGCTTTTGATGGAGTAAATCATTTTGGGATTCCGCGTAATATTACTCATGTAGCAAGACTGACTTTGCCTTTTTCTAAAATATTATTTTATCCTTTTGTGTTGCCTAAAGAGCTTATATTGCGTTTTGCACTTGATGACAATCAAATTCAATCTTATCCTTTTATTGATGTGGCTTTGTGGATTAATAAGATTCAAAAAGATTCTAAAAATGACTTTAGAATCCGCTATGGGCTAGATATAAAAAAACCTACAATTTTAATTAGAGAAGAAGAATACAAGGCACATTATGTCAAAGAAAAGATTCCAACTATTTATGAAGTGATACCATTATTAAAAGAAGAAATGGATGCTAATTTGGTGATTATGCCCCGTTATGAGAAAGAGAGATTAAAAAGGGATTTTGGAGGGATTGCGACAATTTTGGAAGAGAAGTTAAAACCAGAGGAATTTTATCCTTTTATTGACTTGTTTATTGGCGGTGGAGGGACGATGAATCTTGAAGCAGTTTGCTATGGGATTCCTACGATTTCTACACGCTCTATTTGGCTGGTGCATGATCAATATTTGATTAAGAATAAATTAATGTTTTGGAGTCAAGATTGTAAAGAAATCATAGAGATTGCAAAGGCTATGCTTGGCAAAAGGGTAGATTCTAGGAGCTATTTTGTGCAGGGAGAATGTAGCTTTGATGTTATGATTGAGAGGATTGAAAGGGAGATTTTATGTTAGGAGTGGCACTTCTTGGGTGTGGGAGAATCGCAGTTCGACACGCAGAGCTTTTGAGCAAGGGAGAGATAGAGGGAGCTAAGTTAATATGCGTATGTGATATTGATGAAACGCGTGCTAGAAAATTTGGAGAAAAATACAAAGTGCCTTATTTTGTAGATTTGGAATCTATGATGCAAGAATGTGGGGAAAAGATTGAAATTGTTTCAATTTTGACACCAAGTGGATTGCATGCAAAAAGTACTTTAGAAGTTGCCCCTTATAAAAAACATATTGTTGTTGAAAAGCCTATGGCATTGACTTTGGAAGATGCAGATAAGATGATTGAGGCTTGTGATAGAAATGGAGTAAGGTTGTTTGTGGTCAAACAAAATCGCTATAATTTGCCAGTGCAGAAATTACGAGAAGCTTTGGAATCTGGGAGGTTTGGTAAGCTTGTAATGGGAAGTGTGCGTGTTCGATGGTGTAGGGATAACGCATATTATAAGCAGGATTCTTGGCGTGGAACTTGGGCGATGGATGGAGGCGTTTTTACTAATCAAGCTAGCCATCACATTGATTTGCTAGAATGGATGATGGGTGATGTGGAGAGCGTATTTGCAAAATCAAGAACAGCCTTAAGTGATATTGAGACAGAGGATACGGGTGTGGCAGTTTTGAAGTTTAAAAATGGAGCTTTAGGGGTAATTGAAGCGACTACTGCAACGCGTCCAAAGGATTTGGAGGGGAGTATTTCTATTTTGGGTGAGTTTGGAAGTGTGGAGATTGGCGGATTTGCAGTCAATGAAATCAAGACTTGGAATTTTCAAAATACTTTAGAGAGTGATAAAGAAGTGGTGGAGAAATATTCAACGAATCCTCCAAATGTTTATGGGTTTGGACACAAAGAATATTACTTGCATGTGATTGATTCTATTCTTCACAATAAAAAAGCATTGGTTGATGGATTGGAAGGCAGAAAGAGTTTGGAATTGATTGTTGCAATGTATGAATCTATTGAAACAGGCAAGGAAGTATTTTTGAGATTCCAGCCCAAACGATGTAAATTGGGGCATTTATGAAAAAAATTGTTTTTTTGGGTGCTAAAAAAATCGGTTTAAAATGTTTAGAGGAAATGTTTGCTAGACAAAGGGAATTGGATTTTGAAATTGTTGCGGTAGGGACTTCGCAAAGGGGATTAGAAATACAGGAATTTTGCAAGAAGCATTTGATTAAAGAAATTCAAAGTTTGGACGATTTATTTGAGTTGGAATTTGATTTGCTCTTTAGTGTTCAATACCATTTAATTCTCACTCAAGCACATATTGATTGTGCAAGAGAAATGGCGTTTAATTTGCATTTAGCACCACTTCCAGAATATCGTGGGTGTAATCAATTTAGTTTTGCAATACTAAATGAAGATAGTGAATTTGGTGTAACATTGCATAAAATGGATAGCGGAATAGATAGTGGAGATATTGTGTTTGAGAGGCGTTTTGTGATACCTAAAAATTGTTTTGTGGATGAATTGGTAGAATTGGCTAACCAAAAGGGATTGGAGTTGTTTAGAGAAAAACTATCAAAACTGATAAATGGGGATTATTTGTTGAAGCCACAAGATGAGTGTGAGGCTATTAGGAGAGAATTTCATTACCGCAATGAGATTGAAAGTCTTAAGTGTGTTGATTTATATGGGGGAGGGGGGCGTTAATTGAAAAAATTATCCGTGCGACATCGATGCCGGGATTTGAGCCACCCTATTGCATCATTGGAGGGAGGAAATTTTACTTTGTTTCAAAGTCAGATTCGTGAAGTAAAAATGGGAGCTAATGTGAAAATTGTAGAGCCTTGCAATCTCTATGAATGTGAGCTTGGAGATGAGGTGTTTGTAGGACCATTTGTGGAGGTTCAAAAAGGCGTGAAAATAGGGGCAAAATCAAGAATTCAAAGCCATACTTTTGTTTGTGAATTGGTAAGCATTGGTGAATCTTGCTTCATTGGACATGGGGTAATGTTTATTAATGACTTATTTGAAAATGGCGGACCTGCTAGAGATTCTGCTTTGTGGAGAGAAACTAAGATTGGCAATGATGTGAGTATAGGAAGTAATGCTACAATTTTGCCAGTAAGCATTTGTGATGGTGTGGTGATTGGTGCTGGGAGTGTAGTTACAAAAGATATTACCAAAAAAGGCATATATGCTGGGAATCCTGCAAGGCTGATAAGGGAGATTTAAAGGATTGCTATGAAAGTTGCATTAGTTGGATATGGATATTGGGGGATTAATTTAGCAAAAACTATTAGTGCAAACCCAAATTTAGAGCTTTATAGTATTTTTGATTTAAATAATGAAAGGATTAATGCCGCTAAAGAATGTTATAAATTTAAAGAATTTAATACTTATGATGATCTTTTAAAAGATGACAACATAGAAGCGGTTTTTGTTGCTACTCCTCCTCAAACTCATTATAAAATAGCCTATGCTAGTTTAGAAGCCAAAAAACATACTTTTGTGGAGAAGCCTTATACAACAAATTTAGATGAGGCATATTCTTTGATTAATCTTGCAGAGAAAAATAGTCTTATTACAATGGTAGATCATGTTTTTGTGTATTCTGAGCCAGTGAAGTATCTTAAGAAAAATATTAATAAATTTGGCGATATTGTTTATATTAATGCTCGCAGAATCAATCTTGGATTATTCCAAAGCGCAGTTGATGTTTTGTGGGATTTGGCAGTGCATGATTTGTCGATTATTGATAATTTAGTGGGGTTGGATGTCAAGAGAGTTTCGGCTTTTACTAGAAAATATGGAAGTTTCCCTAATAGTGCTTTTGGTGATGTGAATATTGAGTTACAAAATGGAATTTTGGTTGGGTTAAATGTGTCTTGGCTTAGTCCAATAAAGATTAGAGAAATGATTATCGGAGGAACAAAACTTACAGCACTTTATGATGATACCAAACAAGATAAAATTAAACTTTATAATGCAGGTGTTATTTTGGATGAGAAGTTTGCTAAAGCAAAGCTTTATGAAAAAATGGTGCAATATAAATATGGTGATGAGGAGATACCAACACTCCCAAATAATATGTCTTTAAGTAACTCAGTGCAGTTTTTTTATGATTCTATGATATTAAATCGTGTTCCAAAGGAGAATCACAAGGGAATTATTTCGGTGATTAAAACTTTGGAGTTAATTTCAAAAATAGGATGATATTATGAAGGTGAAATTTTTGGATTTGCAAAAGCAATATTTGAGTATCAAAGAAGAAGTAGATAAGGCGATTTTTGGGGTAATAGAAAAAAGTGCTTTTATTGGAGGGGAAGAGGTTAAGGCTTTTGAGGAGGAGTTTTCGAGGTTTGTTGGCAATGGGGTTGGCACACTTGGGGTGGCTAATGGGAGTGATGCACTAGAGATTGCCCTAGAGGCTTTGGAATTGCCCAAAGGAAGTGAGGTGTTAGTGCCGGCAAATACTTTTGCAGCAAGTGCAGAAGCAGTGATTAGGAATGGACTAAAGATAGTTTTTGTAGATTGTGGGGAAGATTATACGCTTGATATTGCGGATTTGCAATCTAAGATTACGCCACAAAGTAGTGCGATTATGGTGGTGCATTTGTATGGACAGCCTGCCAAAATGAAGGAGATTTTGGAGCTGGCAGAGCAATATTCTTTAAAAGTGATAGAGGATTGTGCGCAAGCCCATGGGGCAGAGTATGAGGGGAGAAAGGTTGGTAGTTTTGGGGATATTGCTGCTTTTAGTTTTTATCCGGGCAAGAATCTTGGAGCTTATGGTGATGGAGGTGCAATTGTAGGTAGAGATTTGGCTTTGCTTAAAAAGTGTGAGTGCATCGCACATCATGGGGGGCTTAGGAAATATGAGCATAGGATTGTTGGGAGGAATTCTAGGCTTGATGGGATTCAAGCGGCGGTTTTGAGAGTGAAGCTTGGGTATTTGGATACTTGGAATCAAAGGCGTAGAGAAGTTGCAAGGCAATATTTGGAAGGATTAAGAGGGATTGTGGAATTGCCAGAAGTTAGGCAAGAGTGTGAATGTGTGTGGCATTTGTTTGTGATTCGCACTAAAAATCGTAATGATTTAATGCAGAAATTAAAGGAAAAAGGAATAGAAGTAGGATTGCATTATCCTATCTGCCTGCCAAATACAGAAGCCTTTTCTAATAAGCCTTATGTGGTAGAATCCAAAACACCTAATGCAAAGGCTTGGGAAAGTGAGATTCTCTCTCTGCCTATGGGAGAACATTTGAGTGATGAGGAAGTAAAGTGGGTTATAGAGGGTACCATAGAGATAGAAGAAATTAAATTTAAGAGGAAGGAGGACAAATGAAGCACGGAGATTTTACTCTTCTAGCAAAGTATTATCATAATCGTCCGGCATATAGTGAAATGTTGTTAGAAAAGTTAGTGAGATGTATTAATGATGAAAATAAAGCAACCAAAGATTTAAAGGTAGTTGAGGTAGGGGCTGGGACAGGAAAGCTAACTAGAATGCTTTGGGATTTTGGAATGCAAGTCTTAGCAGTTGAGCCAAATGATAATATGAGAGAAGAGGGAATTAAATATACCAAAGAGACAAATATAAAATGGCAAAAAGGAAGTGGGGAAGCTACAGGAGTAGAATCGAATTTTGCAGATTGGGTGATTATGGCAAGTTCATTTCATTGGACAGATCCCAAAAAATCTTTGCCAGAATTTGCAAGAATCCTAAAAACTGGTATGGGGGGGGGGGGCTATTTTACAGCCATTTGGAACCCTAGAAATATAGTAGAAGGTTCAGTATTTGATGAGATTGAAAAGGAAATTAAGCATATTGTTCCAGAGCTTACTCGTGTGAGCAGTGGAAGTCAAAATGCTAAAAAATGGGAAGATATTCTTATTTCTACAGGACATTTTAAAGATTGTTTTTTTATGGAATGTGATTATGTAGAGGTGATGGATAAAAATCGCTATATTGGTGCTTGGAAGTCTGTTAATGATATTCAAGCGCAAGCAGGAGAAAAGCGGTGGAATCAAATTTTGTCAATGATAGAAAAGAAAATTGATGTCTTTGATAAGATTGAGATTCCTTATAAAATTAGGGCTTGGAGTGTAAGGAAAGCATAAAAAATCCTTCCATTCTAGGCTTTTTAGAATGGAAGGATTTAAAAATGCAAAAAATCGTTGAACAAGTATGGGATTATACAAAGCATGCAAAATTTTATGAGTTTAGACCAAATTATGCACCCGCGACTATTGATATGTTGGTTTCATTGGTGCAAAAGAATCAAAATAAAGAAGCAATCAAGGTTGCAGATATTGGTGCAGGGACAGGTAATTTGAGTATTATGCTCTTAGAGAGAGGTTGCGAAGTAGTTTCAGTAGAGCCTAATGATGCGATGAGAGAAATTGGGATAGAGAGAACAAAAGGACAAAAAATAGAGTGGGTTAGAGCAACAGGTACTAATACAACACTTAAAAGTGGTGAGTTCGATTATGTAACTTTTGGGAGCAGTTTTAGTGTTATGGATAGAGTGGAAGCATTAAAAGAGGCTCATCGTTTGTTAAAGCCTAGAACCTATTTTTCTTGTATGTGGAATCATAGGGATTTAAATGATCCTATTCAAAAGGTAGCAGAGGATACCATTATTGAGTTTATCCCACATTACACTAGAGGTGTTAGAAGAGAGGATCAAAGACCTATTATCGAATCCCATAAGGAACTTTTTGATAATATTATTCATATTGAGGAGGATTTTTATTTTCATCAGAGTTTAGAAAATTATATCAAAGCTTGGCAAAGCGTGAAGAATCCTTATTGGGATTTGGAAACAAAGGAAGGGGAAGAGTTGTTTAATAAAATTATTGATACTTTTAAGCAAAGATTACCACAAGAATTGGATATTAAATATACAACAAGGTGTTGGAGTGCAAAGAAAGTTTTACAATAATTGAAATAGATAGATTAAAGGGTAAAAATTGCCTACAATAAAGTCAATCTAGTTTAGTTTTATTTGTTAAGCAGGAAATTCAAATATTCTAGTATAATTTATAATTGTATTATATTTAGTGAATTGACTTATATTGATGTTGGATAAGGAGTTTGCAATGTCTCAAGTGACAAATGAATCCACTTCGGCTGGAAGAGTGGTGAATAGTTTTAAGAAAGATATTAATGAAGTTTTTGTGAAGCGATATGGGCAAAAATGGTTGGACTATCGCAAGCAATGGGCAGATGCTTCTAAGCATATACTTGCAGATTTTCCGCTTTTTGTCCGCTTTGAAAACCAATTTAAGTGTAATGCGAGATGCACGATGTGCGTGCATGGTCATCCTGATTTGCGTGCTGATTATGGATATGAAGGCTATTTACCTTTTGAAACTTTTAAGCGATTGGTAGATGAATGCGATGAGCATGGTTGTCCTTCTGTTGGCGTATCTCAGACTAATGAACCATTGTTGGATCCAGATATTGTGGAAAGATTGCAATATGTTAGTCAAAAGCCGAGCATTATGGATATTCATTTTAATACTAATGCCTCCTTGCTGACAGAAGAAATGAGTAAAAAACTATTAGATACCAACATTACGCGTATGAATTTTAGCATTGATGCAGTTACGGAAGAAACTTATAGAAAGATTAGGATAGGTTTAAATTTTAATAAAGTCTTAAAAAATATTGAAACTTTCTTAAATCTTCGTGCAAAAATGGGGAAAGAGTTGCCTATAGTGAGGGTGAGTTTCTTATTGCAAGAAAAAAATAAGCATGAATTGGAAGCTTTTAAAGAATATTGGGTGGATAAAGTGGATTATGTTTCAATACAGCGTTATGTCCCAATTTCTCCTTTTGATGATGAGAGAAGTTATGCTATTTCAGATTCCCCTATTGAAGGTAAGCAGAGTTGTTCATATCCTTTTGAATCATTATTTATACATGGAGATGGTTTGGTGGTCCCTTGTGCTTCTCATAGAGCTAAGCATATTGCCGTAGGAAATATTAACAATGATACTATTTATAATATTTGGCATTCACAAGGCATGAAGGAATTAAGAGAAGCTCATATGAGTGGAGATCTAAGTTGTACAAAATTATGTGATACCTGTTTGTTTAAAGGTTAGAGATTATGAAAAAAATAGTTTATGTGCCAATGGCGGCAGATATAATTCATCCCGGTCATTTAAATATCATCAAGCAAGCTTCACAATTGGGTTATGTTATAGTGGGGTTATTTTCTGATAAGGCTATTGCAAGTTACAAACGCGTTCCCTTAATGAATTATGAGCAACGAAAAATAATTGTTGAAAATTTAAAAGGCGTTGATGAAGTTGTTGTTCAAGAAGAAAAAGAATATGATGCAAATCTTTTGAAATATAAACCTGATTTTATGGTGCATGGTAGTGATTGGAATAATGGGCCTCTAAGCAAACCAAGGGAAAGAGCAATAGAGCTTATGAGTCGCTGGGGAGGGAAGATTGTAGAACCAGAATATACCAAGGATATTTCCTCTTCTAAATTAAATCAAGCAATTAAGCAACGAGGTATATTACCCCATGAGAGACTTGGTTTGCTAAAAAGAGCTTTAGCTGCAAAAACAATGATTAAAGGGATTGAATCTCATAGTGGATTAAGTGCTATGATCATTGAAAATGCAAGTGCAAAAGATATTGAAGGAAATAATCAAAGTTTTGATTTTTTGTGGATTAGCTCTTTGACAGATTCAACGCTAAAGGGAAAACCAGATAATGAGTTTGTAGATTTAACTTCGAGAATTGTTACAGTTAATGATATTTTGGAAGCTTCTACAAAACCGATTATTTATGATGGAGATACGGGCTCTCAAATTCCGCATTTTGAATTAATGGTTAAGCGTTTAGAGAGATTGGGCGTGAGTGCAGTTGTGATTGAAGATAAGATTGGATTGAAGAAAAATTCTTTATGTGAAGGGGAATCTGCTAAGCATACCCAGGATACAATTGAGCATTTTTGCACAAAAATAAAAGCTGGTAAAGAAGCGCAATTAACCGATGATTTTATGATTATTGCAAGAATTGAAAGTTTAATTTTAAATATGGGCATTAAAGATGCAATGAATAGAGCCGAAGCCTATATACAAGCAGGTGCTGATGGAATTATGATTCATTCAAGGCAAAAAGATGGTAAAGAAATTTTAGAGTTTTGTGAAAAGTATAATGCATTGAAAAATCGCAAACCTTTGATGGCAGTTCCTACTAATTATCCTAGTTTGAGTGAAGTAGAATTACAAAATGCCGGGATTAATATTATAGTATATGCTAATCAATTATTGAGGGCTTCATATAGTGCAATGTTGGAAACAGCAAATTCAATATTGAAATACAGAAGAGCTCTTGAAGCTGATGAGAAATATATTAAGGCTTTAGACTTGATTAATCTAATTAAGGGAAATTGATGATAAATTCATTGGATTTTGCAGAGTTTTTGAAAGAGTATATTGAATTTTATGCTGGGGTTCCAGATAGCTCATTGAAGTCTCTAAACTTCGCTTTAAAGGAAGTGTTAGGGGATAATAATTTTTATACAACTTCAAATGAAGGGCAGGCAGTTGCTTTTGCGGGTGGTTATCATTTGGCAACTTCAAAAGTTGGAGTAGTCTATATGCAAAATTCAGGACTTGGAAATGCTATCAATCCTTTATTGTCTTTGATGGATAAAAAGGTTTATCAAATACCACTTATAATGTTTATTGGGATGCGTGGAGGAGAAAATGATGAACCACAACATAGAAAACAAGGGCTTGTGACAAAAGCTATTTTAGAAGCATGTGAGATTCCAAGTATTTTTTTATCAAAAGAAATAGAAAATGCTAAGAGACAATTTATAGAGGCTTTTGAGGAATGCAATAAAAATCTTTCTATCATGGCTATTTTGATAGAAAAAGATACATTTGATTTATATTTGCCTAAAAATAAAATGGAAAAAGACAGATTTTGCTTAAAAAGGGAAGAGGCTATTTCTATTATACAGGATTATTTTTTGGAGGCTAAGTTTATCAGTACAACGGGTATGATTTCAAGAGAGCTCTATGAATTAAGAGATAAAAAGAAAATGCAACACAATAGTGATTTTTTGGTTGTAGGATCAATGGGCTTTGCTAGCTCTATTGCATATATTTTATCAAAATACACAACAAATCAGATTGTTTGTTTGGATGGAGATGGTGCGTTTTTGATGCATATGGGATGTTTATCTAATTTTTGTGATTCAGCATTTATACATATTGTTTTAAATAATTTTGTGCATGATAGTGTTGGGGGTCAGGAAACAAATGCAGGCAATGTTGATTTTTTGGAGATTGCAAAGGGGTGTGGTTATCAAAAGTGTTATAGGGTAAGTGCAGAAAAAGAATTGCAAGAATTGTTAGAGCGCATAGGTCATTTAAGAGAATTAATTTTTATAGAAATTAATGTTGCTAGAGGTGCTAGAAAAGATTTGGGACGCCCAAAGGATATTATAAGACTGAAGGAGGAATTTTGCAAGGGACTTTAGTTTATATTACTGGATTGAGTGGTAGCGGAAAAAGCACATTGGCAAAGGCAGTAGTGAATGATTTGTTAAATCTTTTTAAGATACATGCTATTTATTTAGATGGGGATTTATTGCGCTCTTGTGTATCTAATGATAACTACACATTGCAAGGGCGTTTAGAAATGGCAAGTTATTATGTTAAAGTGGCAAAGTTATTGGTAGATCAAGGTTTTATTGTCGTGCTTTCTACAATTTCTATGTTTGAGGCTGTGCGGACATTTAATAGAGAAAATTTTGAAAATTATTTAGAAGTGTTTTTGGATGTTTCTGAAGAGATTCGTAAAAATAGAGATCCTAAGGATTTTTATAAAAGTAATATTCAAAATATGGCTGGTTTGAATCAGGTAATAGAGCTACCCACAAAGAGTCATTTAGTATTTAAAGATAATTATGATATTAGATGTGCCAGTAAAAATATAGTAGAAAAAATTATCTAATGCAAAAATTACTTTATCAAGTTGCTTTGGTTGCAATGGAGGCTGGGAGAATTGCCCTAAAATATTATGGCAAGGGGGAATTTTCTTTGAAAAGTGATTCTTCTCCCATTACTCAAGCAGATTTAGAATCAAATGCCTTTATTATGCAGAGTTTGCAAAATCTCTCAAGCTTTGAAATTTGTTCTGAAGAAGCGGTTTTGGAGTATGAAAAGCGTAGAGATTTAGATTATTATTGGTTGATTGATCCGCTTGATGGGACTAAGGATTTTTTGGCACAAAATGGAGGTTGGACAATTAATATTGCTTTGATTTCTAATAATCGTCCTATTTTGGGTGTGGTTTATGCACCTTGTTTTTATGAGCTTTATATAGCATTAAGGGGGAGTGGAAGTTATACTTTTGATGCTAAATTGCTAAAAAATGCTATGGAATCTCATTTGGTTGATGAAGTGTTTTTGGAATCCCATAAAATTCATCTAAATGGTGATAGGGCTTTAGAAGATAAGGAATTGGTGGCTTGTGATTCGAATTTTCATAGCACCAAAGAAACACAAGAATTTTTGCAAAAATACCATTTAAAGGTGCGAAAATATGGCTCTTCTTTGAAGGTTTGTGCATTAGCCAAAGGTGAGGCGGATTTGTATCCTAGATTTAATGGTACAAGTGAGTGGGATATGGCTGCTTGTGATATTGTTTTGCAAGAGGCAGGGGGAGAGATATTAGACTGCATTACCAAAAAACCATTGCTTTATAATAAAGAGAATATCAGAAATAACCATTTTATCGCTTTTGCAAAGAGTCAAGTGGGTGGAGAGATTTATAGAGATTTTTTACAAGATTAGAGGGAATTATTGATATTTATTGTAAAATTTTTGTATGATTAGAAAAATTTTCTAAAATAGGGAATAGTTTTGAAAGATTTAATTATTGTAGAATCTCCAACCAAAGCAAAAACAATTAAAAACTTTGTGGGGAATAATTATGAGGTAATTGCCTCAAAAGGGCATATTAGAGATTTACCAAAACACACTTTTGGAATTAAAATTGACAATCAAGAGTTTGTTCCAGAATACAAAATTGATGAATCACATAAAAATGTTGTCAATGAGTTAAAAAGATTAGCCAAAAATTCTAAAACCATTTATATCGCAACCGATGAGGACCGCGAGGGTGAAGCAATAGGATTCCATATTGCAACTGCTATTGGCAAAGATCCATTGAAATTGCCTAGAATCGTGTTCCATGAGATTACCAAAAAGGCGATTTTGGATTCATTGAAAAATCCTCGCTATATTGATATGGACAAAGTCAATGCACAGCAGGCTAGGAGATTGCTTGATAGGATTGTGGGGTATCGACTAAGTCCTTTGATTTCCTCTAAAATTCAGCGAGGTTTAAGTGCTGGAAGGGTGCAAAGTAGTGCTTTAAAAATTATTGTAGATAGAGAAAAAGAAATCCTAAATTTTAAGCCCATCACTTATTATACAATTGATATTATCTTAAAAGACAATCTTGAAGCAGAGCTTGTTGAATTTAGTGGAGAAAAAATACAAAAGTTAAGTTTGCAAGATAAGATGCGTGCTTTGGAGATTGTAGAAAAGCTAAAAAAAGCCAAATTTGAAGTAAAGGAAATTGAAAATAAAAAGCGTAAAGTTAGCACTCCCCCGCCATTTATGACTTCAACACTCCAACAAAGCGCAAGTTCTATTTTGGGATTTTCACCCTCTAAGACAATGCAAACAGCACAAAAACTCTATGAAGGAGTAATGACTCATAAAGGTTCTATGGGAGTGATTACTTATATGAGGACAGATAGTTTAAATATCGCCAAAGTAGCACAAGATGAGGCTAGAGAGTTTATAGATAAAAATTATGGGAAAAAATACATTCCAAATAAGCCAAAAAATTATGCTACAAAGGCAAAGGGAGCACAAGAAGCACACGAGGCGATTAGACCTACTTTGATTGATTTTACTCCACAAGTTGCAGCACAATATCTCAAAGGAGATGAGCTGAAACTTTATTCTTTGATTTATAATCGATTTTTGGCTTCACAGATGAATGATGCAGAGTTTGAATTGCAAAATATTTTTGTAGCTTCTAGTGAATCTTTGTTAAAAATTAGTGGTAGAAAGCTTATTTTTGATGGATTTTATAGGGTTTTAAGCAATGAGGATAAAGATAAATTGTTGCCAAATTTGAAAATCGGAGAGACTTTAGAGCTAGAAAAATGCGGAGCTAGTGAGCATCAAACAGAGCCTCCAGCGAGATTCTCAGAAGCAAGTTTGATTAAAACATTAGAATCTCTAGGAATAGGTCGTCCAAGCACTTATGCACCGACAATCTCACTTCTTAATTCGCGTGAATATATCAAAATTGAAAAGAAACAAATTAAGCCTCAAGAAGTTGCTTTTAAAGTTGTGGAACTTTTGGAGAAATATTTTTTGGAAATTGTAGATTCTAAATTTACAGCAAGTTTGGAAGAAAAGCTCGATGAAATTGCAGAAAACAAACAAGATTGGCAAAAGCTTTTGTGGGATTTTTATGAGCCTTTTATCCAAAAAGTCAATGAAGGCAAGACGATTATACAAAGTCAAAAAGTAGCAATCCCAACTGGTGAGATTTGTCCGCTTTGTGGGAAGGAATTGATTAAAAGAAGTGGTAGATTTGGAGAATTTGTTGGTTGTAGTGGTTACCCTAAATGCAAATATATCAAAAAAGAAACAGAGACAAATCAAGAAAGCAATGAAGATTATGGGGTGTGTGAGAAATGTGGTAAGCCAATGTTGAAAAAATATGGGAAAAATGGAGAGTTTTTGGCTTGCAGCGGGTATCCAGATTGCAAAAACACAAAGGCTCTTAATCCAATCTCTAATACCAAAAAGGCAATAGAAGGTGTGAAATGCCCTAAATGTGGAGGGGAGATTTTGGAGAGAATGAGTAGAAGAGGTAAATTTTATGGTTGTGGGAATTATCCAAAATGCGACTTTATCTCGACTTATGAGCCTACTAATATTCATTGTCCCAAATGCGATTCTTTGATGGCAAAAAGACTTTATCGCAAAAAGCCTATTTTGGAGTGTATTGCCTGCAAAGAGCGTATTGAAGATACAGAAAATAAAACAAAGGAGTGAATTATGACACAAGAGATATTAGATTTTTTAGATGAGAATGTTACTTTTTTGGCGACAAAAGGGACTTGTGGCAATCCAAGAGTGCGTCCTATTAAATCTGCTTTATACAAAAATGGAAAGCTTTATTTTTGCACTTCTAATCAAAAAGGTATGTATAAGCATATGCAGAATTTTGCCGGGGTGGAATTGAGTGCTTTTGATGGCAAGGATAAGTGGATTAGGATTCGTGGAGAAGTGAAGTTTGATGATGATTTGGCACTCAAAGAGGCAATGTTTGAAAAATATCCAACTCTTGAAAATATTTATCAAAATCCAAAAAATCCAAATTTTGTTGTTTTTTATTTGGAGAATGTGAGTATTAAGATTCAAGATTTTGGTGGAAGAGAAGAGATATTAAAATATTAAATTTAAGGAAAGAGATGAGTGATATTTTTTTGTGCACAATTTCAAATATTTCAAGTGGAAGCTGTGCTGAGGATTGTGCATATTGCACCCAAAGCGCGAAATATAATGCAGACATTGAAAGATATAGACTAAAGCCTATTGAGCAAATTGTTTTTGAGGCAAAAGAAGCTGCCAAAAATGGGGCTTTGGGATTTTGTTTGGTTACAAGTGGAAGGAATCTTGATGATAAGAGAGTAGAGTATGTTTCAAAGGCTGCTAGGGCAATTGTCGCAGAGGGTTTGCATTTGCATTTAATTGGCTGTAATGGGATTGCATCTAAAGAGGCTTTGAAAGAATTAAAAGATTCTGGAATTGCAAGCTATAACCATAATTTAGAGGCTTGCAAGAATTTTTTTCCAAAAATTTGCACAACGCATAGCTTTGATGAGCGGTATCAAACCTGTGAGAATGCTTTGGAAGTGGGGCTTGGTTTGTGTAGCGGAGGGATTTTTGGAATGGGTGAATCTTGGCAGGATAGAATGGATTTATTGTATGCCTTGCAGACTTTAAATCCACATAGTTCCCCGGTTAATTTTTTCATTCCAAATCCCGCTTTGCCTCTCACTCAAGAAGTTTTAACTAGGCAAGAAGCATTAGAATGTGTAAAGTTAGCAAGAGAATATTTGCCTAATGCAAGATTAATGATAGCTGGAGGTAGAGAGAGGGTTTTTGGGGAAGATCAAAAAGAGCTTTTTGAATGTGGAATTAATGCGGTTGTTTTGGGGGATTATCTTACCACAAAAGGAAATAAACCAAAAGAAGAGGTTGAGAGAATTAAAAGTTATGGTTATGGTATAGCTACAAGTTGTGAGTGAAGGCAGCGAGTGAAATTATATTTTCTTGACAAAATTAAAGAAAAGATGATTCTTTTATCAAAGCATTTGTATATTTTTTTAAAAGGAGATTTGCTGTATTTTGCAGCAAGTCTTAGTTTTTATACTATATTTGCGCTTTTGCCGATGCTTTTGATTGTTTTTTCTTTGGTGGCGGCTTTGCCTGAATTCAAAGAATATTTGGAGAGTTTTAAAAATTTAGTCATTACTAATTTCTTGCCTACTTATTCTGATGTTTTTTTGGAGTATATGGATAGCTTTTTGGCAAATTCTACCAAACTTGGTGGAATGGGGCTTTTTTATGCTTTTGTTACCTCGATTTTATTTTTTAAAAATTATCAATTTATTGCTGGAAAAATCTTTCATACAAAGCCTCGTGGATTCTGGGATTCTTTGGCAGTTTATTGGACATGTATGACGCTTTTTCCTGTTGGAATCTTATTTTCTATTTATTTAAGTGCTAAGGCTTATGCTTATTTGGATATTTTGGGTTATAAAGATTTTATGCTTTGGTTGTTTCGCATAACGCCTTATTTGGTAACTTGGGCAATATTTTTTGTGCTATTTAAAATTTCTGCTAATGTTTATATTAGCACAAAAAATACACTTTTGAGCTCTCTTTTTACAGCGTTGTTGTGGTCGCTTTGTAAATGGGGTTTTGTGTATTATGTGTTTTATAATAAAGCCTATTTGACATTATATGGTTCTTTTAGCATTTTATTGTTTTTGTTTATTTGGGTGTATCTTTCGTGGGCAATTTTACTTTTTGGTATGAGTTTAAGCAGGGGAATTAATGAAGTATTTATCAAAGAGTTAGAAAAAGAGATTCAAGAATAATATTATGCTATAATAACTTTAATTTTTAAAATTTTAAGGAGAATTTTTTGGAAGTTGATTCGATTTTGCTGTCCATTCTTGCTTTATTTCTTGTCTTATTAAATGGTTTTTTTGTTCTTTCTGAATTTGCTATTGTCAAAATACGTCGTTCAAGGTTGGAAGAGTTGGTAAAGCGTGAGGTTCCAAGTGCAAAGCTTGCCTTAAAAATTACAGGAAAACTAGATTCTTATCTCTCTGCAACGCAGCTTGGAATCACCCTTTCATCTCTTGGGCTTGGTTGGATTGGAGAGCCAGCAGTTGCTAGATTATTGGAAGTTCCTTTTAAATATTTTATTGGAGAAAATCCTGTTTTGTTGCATTCTGTGAGTTTTGTCATCGCTTTTAGCTTTATCACGCTTTTGCATGTGGTTGTAGGTGAGATTGTGCCTAAATCTATCGCAATAGCTAAGGCAGAAAAATCTGTATTATTGGTAGCTCGACCTTTGCATTGGTTTTGGATTGTTTTTTATCCTGTGATTAAAATTTTTGATTTTATTGCTGCTATGATTCTTCATACTATCAATATCAAGCCTGCAAGTGAAGGGGAGGAGAGTGCGCATTCAGAAGAAGAGCTAAAAATCATTGTTGGAGAAAGCTTAAAGGGTGGTTATTTAGATACCATAGAAAATGAGATTATCCAAAATGCGGTGAGCTTTTCTGATACAATGGCAAAAGAGATTATGACACCGCGGAAAGATATGATTTGTTTGTATGATGATAATAGCTATGAAGAAAATATGCAAATTGTAACAACTACCAAACACACGCGTTATCCATATTGCAAAGAAGGAAAAGATAATATTATTGGAATGGTGCATTTAAGGGATTTGCTGGAGACTATGTTGTCAGAGAATCCTTCAAGAGAATTAGAAAAACTTGTTAGAGAGATGATTATTGTCCCAGAGAGTGCCTCGATTTCTAATATTTTATTGCAGATGAATCGCAGACAGATACATACTGCGCTAGTAGTGGATGAATATGGTGGAACTGCTGGGTTATTGACGATGGAAGATATTTTGGAGGAAGTCATTGGGGATATTTCTGATGAGCATGACAAGAAGAGTGAGGATTACCACAAAATCGATGAGGATACATACTCTTTTGATGGAATGCTGGATTTAGAAAGAGTTGCTGATGTGCTTGGAATTTCTTTTGAAGAGGATACAGAGCAGGTTACTATTGGTGGGTATGTTTTTAATTTGTTGGAGCGTATGCCAGTAGTTGGCGATGTTATTAGTGATGAGTTCTGTGAATATGAGGTTTTGGCTACTGAGGGTGCTAGAATTGTGCGTATTAAAGCGAGAAAAAAACCTTTTGAAATGGACGAAGAATAAATGACAGAATTATTTTTTGTTGGATTGCAGCTTTTGTTGATTGCTTTAAAATTAACAAATAAGATTCAATGGTCTTGGTGGTTGGTGCTGTTGCCAGCATTTTTGTATTTATTTTTTTATTTGTTTTTGTTTGTGCTTGTTGGAGGATTTTTAATAGGCATAGGTGTAGGTTTATCAACAATATAAGGAGAACTATGGAATTTGTAGCAATTTTGATGGGTAGCAAGAGTGATTATGAAGTAATGAGTGAGTGCATTAGTGTTTTAAAAAAGTTTGATGTGTCTTATGAAGTGGTTATTAGCTCTGCACATAGAAGCCCAAACCGAACTAAAGAATATGTTAAACAAGCAGAGCAAAAGGGAGCAAAAGTTTTTATCGCAGCAGCTGGAATGGCGGCACATTTGGCTGGAGCAGTGGCTTCAATGACAACAAAACCTGTTATAGGTGTGCCTTTAAAGGGTGGGGCTTTGGACGGATTGGATTCTTTGTTATCAACAGTTCAAATGCCTTCTGGTATGCCTGTGGCAACTGTGGCATTGGGTAAAACTGGAGCGGTAAATAGTGCTTATTTGGCAATGCAGATTCTGGCTTTGGAAAATGCAGAATTAGAGGGAAAATTGCGAGAAGATAGAGTGATGAAAGCAAAGAATGTGGAATTGGATTCTCAAGATATTGAGGTAATTTTGTAGGGAAATATATGGAAACTTGGGTTAAAATCGAAGAATTTTCTACATTGGCAAATTTGACTAGAGAAAAAATTTTGGAAATGGTGGCAAATGGAGAGCTAAAAGGGAAGCAAGAAAATGGCGAATTTATGATTGATGCAGGGAGTGGGACAAAAGCTGTTGTGCATACTACCGGAAATGCGGTAATGGTGGAGAATCATAGTGGGGGCGTGGATAGTGAGTTTGTAGAAAAAACTATCGGCACGATTCTTAGTTTGCATGAAAAAGTAATGAGTGCAAAAGAAGAGACTATTTTGAGTGTGAAAAGTGAGAATCAATTCCTTAAAGATGCGCTTTTTAATACGCAAGAAGTTTATGAAGATGATAAAAAAACAATAGCACTTTTAAGAGAGCAGCTAAAAGTGGCACAAGAAGAGATAGAGTTTCTTAAAAGAAAATATAAAATGATGTGGGGTAAGGTTGTTGATTCAAAACCAAAAGAAGGAATAGAAGATTAATTTAGAAAATAGATGCTTGGAGTGTTTGGCAAAACAAGCAATAAGGACAGCTAAAAATGTCGATTTTTGTGAGATAGAATTGATTGAGCAAGAAAGTAAAAAAGTTTTGGATAATTATCAAAAGGAAGCTCTTGCATTTTTTGCAGAAAAATTTGGTATAGTTTTTGGGGAAGATATAGAGATTCCACCTACGCTTTTAGCAGTTGTCTTGTATGATAAAATTTCACAAGTCTTGCAAAATAATGCACCTTATAGCGAAATTAAAAAACAAAGCATAATAAAAGCAAGGAAAATCAAAGAAAAATTGCTTGAAAGAATGGCTCCTATGTCAAAGGAAGATAGATTGGCTTTTGCTATTTCTTGTGCGGTTCTTGGAAATGTTATAGATTATGGTGCAGAACATTCTTATGATATAGAAGAAGAAAGCAATAAAATTTTTCATACAGATTTTGCTTATTTCCATTTGGAGGCTTTGTTGGAGCGTTTGAAGGAAACTAAAAAGCTTGTTTATATTGGGGATAATGCGGGAGAAAATGAGCTAGATGAGATTTTGATAGAAGTTTTGAAAGATTGCTATCCGCAAATGCAAATTTTTTATTTTGTTCGTGGAATGGAAATTATCAATGATATCACTTTGAATGATCTTAAAAATAGCCATTCTAGGCTTTTTGCTCTTTGTGAAGTGGTGGATAGTGGAGTGCCAAGTCCGGGGTTTATTTATCCCTTGGCGAATGTTCAATCCCAAACAATATTTAAAGAGGCAGATTTGGTGTTTGCAAAGGGTATGGGGAATTTTGAATCAATGGAGAAAATAGCTAGAGAAGATTCTAGAATATTTTTTCTTTTTAAAATTAAATGCAATGTGATTGCAGATTATTTAAATAAAAAATTGGGGGAGCTTGTATTGCTATCCCCTTATATTTTGCATAAAGGCTTGGTATGCTAACTAATCCTGTCGTGGTTTCTATTCTTGTGATGAGTGTGCTTTGTTTGGCAAAATTGAATGTGTTATTGGCGATTTTGATTTCTGCTTTGGTGGCGGGAGTAATGGCTGGTTTGGGTGTAGAAAAGAGCATTGATACTCTAATAGCAGGAATGTCTGGAAATTTGGAAACTGCTTTAAGCTATATTCTTTTGGGGGCTTTAGCAAGTGCTATTTCTAAGACGAATCTTACCCCTATTTTGATTCATTATATTGCAAATTTTATTCAAAATCGTCGTTTAATGTTTTGTCTTTTTATTGCTTTTTTTGCGTGTTTTTCGCAAAATCTTATTCCTGTGCATATTGCTTTTATCCCCATTCTTATTCCTCCACTTTTACCTTTGATGAATCGTTTGAAAATTGATAGAAGAGCGGTTGCTTGTGCTTTGACTTTTGGATTGAAAGCGCCTTATGTGAGCTTTAGTGTTGGATTTGGTTTGATTTTTCATACAATTTTGAGAGATCAATTGGTGCAAAATGGAGTTAATGTTAGCTTGAATGATATTTCAAGTGTGATGTGGATTGGCGGAGTGAGCATGCTTGTAGGCTTACTTTTGGCAATTTTTGTATTTTATAAGAAGCCTAGGGAATACCAAAATACTTTTTTAGAAGAAAATGTTTTAAAACATTTGGACAATCCTAAAATGCAAAAGCAAGATTATGGGGTTTTATTTGGGGCAATTGTGGCTTTTGTGGTGCAGATTGTAGAGGGTTCTTTGCCTCTTGGTGGGCTTGCTGGATTGTTGGTTATGATTGTTTTTGGGGCGATTAAATGGAGCAATGTTGATATTGTTATGGAAGATGGCTTTAAAATGATGTCATTTATTGCATTTGTGATGTTGGTGGCTGCTGGGTATGGGAATGTGTTAAAAGAGACAGGAGCCATTGAATCACTTGTTGAGGCAGTTTCTTCGCTTTCTGGTGGGCAGTTTGGTGGTGCATTGATGATGCTGTTGATAGGATTGCTAGTAACAATGGGGATTGGCACTTCTTTTGGGACATTGCCTATTATTGCTGCAATTTATTGTCCTTTAGCCTTGAAATTGGGCTTTAGTGCAGAAGCAATTATTTTGCTTGTTGGTATTGCAGGAGCATTGGGAGATGCTGGGAGTCCAGCATCTGATAGCACTTTGGGTCCTACTTCTGGTTTGAATGCAGATGGACAGCATAATCATATTTGGGATACTTGTGTCCCAACATTTTTGGCTTACAATATTCCATTGTTGATTGGTGGAATGATTGGTGCAATGTTATTATAAGGAGTTTTAAATGCAAGATTTTATAGAAATAGCCAAAGAAGTTTTTGAGATAGAATCGGAGGCAATTTTAGAGTTAAAAGGGCAGTTAAGTGAGGATTTCAATGCTGTTGTTGAATGTATTTTGAAACTTAAAGGGCATTGCGTGATTACTGGAATGGGGAAATCTGGGCATATTGCCGAAAAAATTGCAGCGACTTTGGCAAGCACAGGGACTCCAAGTTTCTTTTTGCATCCCGGAGAGGCTTTGCATGGAGATTTGGGAATGCTTACAAAAGAAGATGCGGTGATTGCTATTTCTAATTCTGGAGAAAGTGAAGAGATTTTGCGTATTATCCCTATTATCAAAAAGAGGGAGATACCGCTAATTGTAATGAGTGGGAATCCAAAATCTACCATGGCAAAGGAAGGGAAATATTTTTTGAATGTTGCAGTCAAAAAAGAAGCATGCCCTTTGCAACTTGCGCCAACTTCTTCTACAACGGCAACTTTGGCTATGGGAGATGCAATTGCAGTGGCTTTGATGAAAGCTAGGGGATTTAAGCCTGAAAACTTTGCAATGTTTCACCCCGGAGGAAGTTTGGGTAGAAAATTACTCACACAAGTTAAAGATATTATGGTTTCTAAAGAATTGCCCATTGTAAATTTGGAAACTAATTTTAAAGATTTAATTACAGAGATGACAAGTAAAAGGTTGGGAGTGTGTTTGGTTTTGGATAATGGGCGTTTGGTTGGAATTATTACAGATGGGGATTTAAGGCGTGCATTAATGGATGATAAATTTGATTCTAATGCTGCTGAAATTATGACAAAACAGCCAAAAACGATTCAAAGCGATGCAATGGCAACCCAAGCAGAATCCTTAATGATGGAATCAAAAATTAAAGAGTTGGTTGTAATGGAGGGGGAGAAAGTTGTGGGGATTGTTCAATTGTATGAAGTAGGGCGAATCTAATTGCACATATTCTAAAGATTCTTCAAAAGTGGGGATAGGAGACTATCTTCATTGTTTTTATTTTTTCATTTACCATTTGTTGTTTTTTAAGCTTTTAATTATTTTTTTTCTTATAAAATGCTAAGTTCTCTAAAATATTTCTAGGGAAATCTTAAAGAAGGAGTAGATATGCAATCAAACCCTGCATTAGAGTATGATTACTCCATTGCAAAGTTATTTCTTTTTGCAACGATTGTATTTGGTATTGTTGGATTATTGTTGGGCGTGATTATCGCTTTTCAAATGGCATTTCCAAATCTTAACTATCTAGCTGGAGAGTTTGGGACTTTTGGAAGACTTAGACCGCTACATACAAATGGAATTATCTATGGATTCACTTTGAGCGGTATTTGGGCAGCCTGGTATTATTTGGGTCAAAGGGTATTAAAAATATCTTACAATGAGCATCCGTTTTTGAAATTTATCGGATATTTGCATTTTGTGCTATATATTGTTTTGATGGCATTGGCAGTTGTGAGCTTATTTGCTGGACTTACTCAATCAAAAGAGTATTCAGAGCTTGTTTGGCCATTGGACTTATTAGTTGTTGTTGTTTGGGTTTTGTGGGGTGTTAGTCTCTTTGGTTCAATGGGGGTAAGAAGAGAGCAAACTATTTATATTAGTTTGTGGTATTTTATCGCTACTTTTGTCGCAATTTCTGCACTCTATATTTTTAATAATTTATCTATCCCAACTTATCTTGTTTCAGGAGTTGGTTCTGTATGGAATTCTATTTCTTTGTATGCAGGGACAAATGATGCAATGGTGCAATGGTGGTTTGGTCATAATGCTGTTGCTTTTGTCTTTACTTCAGGGATTATTGGGGTGATTTATTATTTCTTGCCAAAAGAATCTGGACAGCCTATTTTCTCTTATAAATTGACTTTGTTTTCATTTTGGGGATTAATGTTTGTTTATATTTGGGCAGGTAGCCATCACCTTATTTATTCTACTGTTCCTGATTGGATGCAAACTATGGGTTCAATTTTCTCTGTTGTGTTGATTTTGCCTTCTTGGGGAACAGCTGTAAATATGCTTTTGACTATGAAGGGACAATGGCATCAATTAAAAGAATCACCTTTGATTAAGTTTTTGATACTTGCTTCAACTTTTTATATGCTTTCAACTCTTGAAGGTCCAATTCAATCTATCAAATCTGTTAATGCTTTAGCACACTTTACAGATTGGATTGTAGGGCATGTTCATGATGGTGTTTTGGGCTGGGTTGGATTTACAATCATAGCAGCTTGTTATCATATGACTCCAAGATTGTTTAAAAGAGAAATTTACTCTAAAAAGCTTATGGATATTCAATTTTGGATTCAAACCATTGCCATTATTCTTTATTTTTCAAGTATGTGGATTGCGGGTATCACACAAGGTATGATGTGGAGAGCAACAGATGAATTTGGAAGTTTGGCTTATTCATTTATTGATACTGTAACTGTACTATTCCCTTACTATACAATTAGGGCAATAGGTGGAACAATGTATCTTATTGGATTTATTATATTTACTTATAATATTATTATGACCATTGTTGCAAGTAGAGAGCTTGAAAAAGAACCTAACTATGCAACTCCAATGGCAGCGTAAAGGAGGGTTGAATGTTTCATTGGTTGGAAAAAAATCCGTTTTTCTTTACGGTAGTTTTTTTATTGGTATTTTCTATTGCTGGATTGGTTGAGATTCTGCCAGATTTTGCGAAAGCATCTCGTCCTACGGAGAATCTTAAACCTTATACATTATTAGAAACAGCAGGTCGTCAGATTTATATTGCAGAGAGTTGCAATGCTTGTCATTCGCAGTTAATTCGTCCATTTAAAGCTGAAACTGACAGATATGGAGCTTATAGCTTAAGTGGTGAATACGCATATGATAGACCATTTTTGTGGGGTTCTAAAAGGACAGGTCCAGATTTGCACCGCGTAGGTGATTATAGGACAACAGATTGGCATGAAGAGCATATGTTAAATCCAGCTTCTGTAGTTCCGGGTTCTATTATGCCTGCGTATGCACATTTGTATGAAAAGAATGTGGATGTAGATACAGCATATGCAGAAGCTTATACCCAAAAAGTTGTTTTTGCAGTGCCTTATGATACAGAGGGGAATCCTAAACTTGGAGATTTAGAGGCTGCTAGAGCAGAAATTTTAGCAGAAGCTAAAGTTTTGGTTGAGGATATGAAGGATCCAGAGATTAAGGCAGCATTGGAGAGAGGGGAGATTAAGCAAATTGTAGCATTGATTGCTTATCTTAATAGCTTGGGACAAAAAAGAAGGGCTAATTAGTTGTGGATTACGAAACTATAAGAATTATTCAAGGTTATGCATATTGGGCTATTACGATTTTGTTAGTAATTTTGCTTTATGGATATATTTATCATTTGTATAAAAGCCAAAAGTCTGGGAAAATTGATTATGAAAAATATGCCAGGTTGGCTTTAGATGATAATTTGAATGATGATTTGGTGGAAGCAAGAAGCAATAAAGATAAAAAGAAGGAGAGCTAAATGGAATGGTTTAACTTAGGCGATAGCATCAATCAGCTTGGATTGCTTGGTGCTGTGGCGATTCTGGTTTTGACTATTTTTGTTGCTGGTGGTTATATCAAGAAAATGAAAAATAGCAAAGCAGAAGGTGATTTATCAAGTGAAGATTGGGATGGAATTAAAGAGTTTAAAAATGATATTCCAATTGGTTGGGGTGTAACTTATCTCGTGCTTATAATTTGGGGATTATGGTATTGGTTTGTTGGATATCCTTTGAATTCTTATTCCCAAATTGGTGAATACAATGAAGAGGTAAAAGCTTATAATGCAAAGTTTGAGGCAAAATGGCAAAATATCGATGAAGCCACTTTGGTCAAAATGGGACAGAATCTATTTTTGGTTCAATGCTCACAATGCCACGGAATTACCACTGAAGGTATGAATGGGACAGCAGCAAATCTAGCTGAGTGGGGTAGAGAAGAAGGGATTATTACTGTTATTGACCAAGGAAGCAAGGGATTAGGCTATATGCTTGGAGATATGTTGCCTATTGAAGAAGTTGCTCCGGGTGTTTTGAGCACAGAAGAAGATAAAAAGGCAGTAGCTGCTTATGTAATGGCTGAAATTTCTGAGGTTAAGAAAACAAAATATCCAGATTTGGTAGAAAAAGGTAAAAAACTTTATGAAGCTGCAACTTGTAATGCTTGCCATGGTGAAGATGGTAAAGGAATGGGTGGAATGGCACCTGATTTAAGCAAGTATGGAACTCCATCATTTGTAGCTGAAGTTTTGGAAAAAGGCAAGAAAGGACACATTGGTATTATGCCTTCCTTCAAAAATCAAATGTTTACAGACATTCAAAAAGAAGCTCTAGGACATTTTATTTATTCGGATAAAAATTAAGGAGATTGTGCTATGAATGGTTTATTTGGAATTAATGGGCTAGGTGGTTATATTATAGCTGTTGTATTATTGCTTGCAGTAGTATTTGGATTGGGATATACAGCAGTTATTACACAAAAAGCGGAAGCTAATAATCCTTATGTGATTGAAAATGCAAATAGCATACAAATGAAAAGTGTTGAAAACGCTCAACACTTTCAAAATGCAAAGGAGTAAAGATGACAAAATATAGTGGATTGGAAAAAATTCTTTTTGCAGCACATATTGTTGCAATTATTGCTTCTATTGCAGTAGTTTTTATCCCAGATATGCTTCTTTTTGTTGGTTAGAATGTTGTCAAAGTTGAAAATAGGGATTTTTTCCCTATTTTTTTTGAATTGTATTTTTGCACAGCCTTATGTATTGGAAAACCAGCATCAGTTAGTAGAAAAAACAACAGGTTTTATTGAGATTTTATCAGATGAAGTCTATGAAAAAACAGGTGTAAGAATGCATGTTGTTGCTCTTGAGGGTTTAAATGGAGTGAATCTTCAGGAGAAAGAACAAACTTATCTTGAAAAATTAAAAGCTCCCTATGTGTTGCTTTTTTTTGTGAAAGCCGAAAAAAAAATTGATATTCTTGTTAGTCAAGATATTGAAAAAGTATTTGACAAAAAAGAAGTTTATTGGGATTATATTGTCCCATTGATACCTACTTCAGATAAAGAATTAAATAGCCAAAGAATCTCTGCATTTTTGCTCAATGGTCTTGTGGATATCGCAGATAGGATAGCAGAATATTATCAAGTCCAGCTTGAGCATAGTTTCCCTAAGCAAAACAAAGGAATACAAATCGCAGTTAGAACAGCTCTTTATGTGATGCTTTTTGTATTGTTGATTTTGTTTGTTTTTGTGTATTTAAGGAGAAAATAATGAATAAAAATTATTGGCCTGTTGGAATTTTTTTGTTGGCGATGGTGGTGGTAGGCTTGATTGTTTTGACAATCAAAACTGCATTGGCAAATCCTGTAGAGATGAAGGGAATGTGCGGAATGGACTCGCAATATGTAGATGAAAATATTAATGCAATCACTCAAAAAAGACAGGCTTTTTTAAAGCAATATGCTATAAATTTTGAAGGGGCAAAAGAGCAAAGTATTAATGAATTTAAAATGGCTTTTTTGAGGGTGAAAAATTTGGAGAATCAAAAAATACAAAATAATGCAAAGATAACTTTCTTTTTGACGCGTCCAAACACCACACAAGAAGATCAAAAACTTGGAGCGGGTGAATTGGTGGATGGAATCTATCAAAGTCCTGCTTTTGAAGTCAAAAAACAGGGGCGTTGGCAAGTGGAAGCCTATGTGGAAGTTGGAGAAGATTCTATTTGTCTTATGCAAGAATATTTGGTGAAGTAGAGCGGTTTGATTGAATTTTAATTGAATTAAAAGTGTAGAATCAAGAGCTTAAGAGAGGGAGAAAATGAAGTTTTTTAGCTATGTGGTTTGGTTGTTGTTTAGTGTGGTGATGATTGTAAGTGGCGTTTTTGGCTGTTTGATGCCGCTTGAGACTTTTGTGGGGTTTGCAGTGTTGCTACCGATATTTTTGCTTATTGGTGGGCTTAGTAATGTGATTTATTATTTCTATGCTAGGGAAGCAAGGGGTGCGGAGTTTATTTTGGTTGATGGACTTTTGAATCTCTTATTTGCTTGGATTTTCTTTTGGAATGGAATTGACTTCACTTCGCTAGCCATTGTTGCTTTCGTGGCGTTTATGATTTTGTTTAAAGGAATCTTGGGAATTGGCTATGCCTTTAAACTCAAAAAGCTAGGATTTGGTTGGGGGATGACTTTTTTTATTGCACTTTTGAATATTCTAATTGCCGTGATTTTCATCGCTAATCCCACTGTTGGTGGTGTTACAATTGGTTTTATGATTGCATTAATGGTGTTGTTTTTTGGGATTATCTCGCTATGGCTTGGTTTTGGCAGCAAAAAGCTGTTTGGCTGATTGTTTTTGATTTTTTAAATTTTAATTTAGTTTTGTAGAGAAAGGAAAAGAAAATGGCTTGTGTTTTGCAAATTGGTGCTGGTGGCGTTGGCGGTGTGGTAGCACACAAAATGGCTATGAATAGGGAGGTGTTTTCACGCATTGTTTTGGCTTCGCGTAACATCGCTAAGTGTGCGGCGATAGCAGATTCTATCCGTGCTAAGGGGCTAGGCGAGATAGAGATAGATAGGGTTGATGCGGATAATGTCGATGAAATCGTGGCGTTGATAGAAAAGTATAAGCCCTTTTTGGTGGTGAATGTGGCTTTGCCTTATCAGGATTTAAGTATTATGCAGGCTTGCTTACAAACTAAGACGCATTATCTTGATACCGCAAATTACGAGCATCCAGACTCAGCGCACTTTGAGTATAAAGAGCAGTGGGCGTATGATACACGCTATAAACAAGCAGGGATTTTTGCTCTACTTGGCAGCGGCTTTGATCCGGGCGTTACGAATGTCTTTTGTGCTTATGCGCAAAAACATTATTTTGATGAGATACATACTATCGATATTTTGGATTGTAATGCAGGGGATCACGGCTATGCCTTTGCTACGAATTTTAATCCAGAGATTAATCTACGCGAGGTAAGCTCAAAAGCCCGTTACTGGGTTAGTAATTCGTCTCTTACGCAATCTTTGAATGATTTCGGCGGTTCGGCTCGGTCATTTATGTCTAATAAACTCCCTTCGCCTCACCTTGAAAAACATTCAAATCTTACGCAAGATACTAGAATTACAGAATCTAGCCCCGCACAATCTCAACAATCACTGATTTTAGCCCAAGAGGCAAATCCTTGTAACATCACTATCCTTTCCTATGAGCCTTCAATGCTACCCGCAATGCTTGAAATTTGGGAAGATTCTGTAAGAGCCTCGCATTTTTTCTTAAAAGATAATGACATAGTAGAGATAAAAGAGGAAGTAAAGGGAGCTTTTGCATTTTTACAAAATATCCTTGTAGCAAAGCTAAATAACGACTTTGCAGGTTTTATCGGTGTGAGTGAAAAAAGTATAGAAATGCTTTTTGTGGCTTCAAAATTCTTTAATCTAGGGCTTGGTAAAAGGCTTATCCTAGAGGCTGTAAATGCCTTTTTTACAGAGCAAAATGAAATTTTGCTAGATTGTAATGAGCAAAATGAAAGAGGCTTAACTTTCTATCAAAAACTAGGCTTTAAAGAGCGTGGCAAAAGCCAAAAAGATTCAAAGGGCAGGGACTTTGCTATCATTCATTTTGCTATATCAAGGGCGAAATTACTAGCCAAGCTTTTAAATGATAATATCAAATCCAATCTAGCCCTAAATAAAGACTTAAAAAAAGATGAGATTTACCGCAAATTTGAAAGAGAGGAAAAGCATTTTAAGCTAGAATCTAATACGCAGGATTTAAAAGATGAGGCTTATTTTGGTGGGCAGTGGCGTGATGTAGCACCGTTAGCACTAATGAAGGAGTGGGAGTATCCTGAAGTTGGGGTAAAAAATAGCTATTTGCTTTACCACGAGGAGCTAGAATCTCTTATAAGAAATATCAAAGGCTTACGCAGAATTCGCTTTTTTATGACTTTTGGCGAGAGTTATTTAACGCATATGAAATGCCTAGAAAATGTCGGGCTTTTGCGTGTTGATGAGGTGGAGCATAATGGACAAAAAATCGTGCCTATCCAAGTGCTAAAGACACTTTTACCAGACCCAGCTTCCTTAGCGCCCCGCACCAAAGGACAAACACACATCGGCTGCTATATAAAGGGCGTAAAAGATGGCAAAGAACGCACGATTTATATTTATAATATTTGCGAACATGAGGCTTGTTATAAAGAGGTAAATGCACAAGGGGTAAGCTATACCACAGGAGTGCCAGCGATGATAGGAGCAAAGCTTATATGTGAGGGCAAGTGGGGCGTTGGGAGCAATTCATCTCTTACGCAAGATACTAGAATTGCAGAATC
The DNA here is from genome assembly GCF_017979475.1 of Helicobacter pullorum NCTC 12824. GTDB lineage: Bacteria > Campylobacterota > Campylobacteria > Campylobacterales > Helicobacteraceae > Helicobacter_D > Helicobacter_D pullorum. The sequence goes on along the minus strand of NZ_JAERIT010000007.1, from coordinate 39,378 downwards.
TAGCTATGCACAAGAGCGATTAGCCCTCAATGCTGATATGCCACAAGGTGGGGAGTATCAAGGCATAGATTCTGATAATGGAAGTGGTGTGTGGAATATGGAGCAAAACAACCCCGACCCATTTATGCAAGAACTCAACAAACAAGGCTTACCTTATGTCGTGCTTGAAATAGATTCTAATGGAGATTCTAAAGTGCTAGAGGACGGGAGAAAGTGAAATGAGATTCTAAACTTTACATAGCAAAGTTTGCAATGACTATATGAAGACTCTTTAGAGATTCTAGAATCCTTAGATATTTCGCTACGCTCAATATGACGTATTTACAGAATCTAGAATCTAGCAAAAAAGTGCAAAAAAAGCTAAAAAATGTAAAAATTGCATAGGCAAAAACAATAATATAAGCAAAACTATTAAGGAAGCAAGGATATGGACTACAAACAAGCCTTTTTATCACAGCTAGAAAATAGCTATCTTGGTGTGCAGATACAAGATACAAAAGATTTATTCTCACAAGATTCACTATCAAGGGAAGCCCTCAAAAAGAGTGGCTTTATCAATTTATTGCAAATGAAATCAAAATATTTTGGGCATATTAAGAATCTTTTAGAGAAAGAAAAGCTAAACCATTCAATCTATACTAAGCTGTATAATTTCTTTTCAAGCTATCTCAACGAGACAGGCACGCCCTTTTTTTACGATACGCCCATGCACAAAAACATCTATGCTAAAGTCTATACCAACTCAAAAGACACAAGCCTTTTTTATAAAACTCAAAACCTCTACTATGTCAAATCCGATACAATTTACCACGATGCAGAGATTACAAGCGAGGATTTTGCATACACTTTTATCTTTGATACAAGCTATTTTGCCCCAAATGCTGATAATGCCAAAAACAAGGCTATTTTTAAATTTACAATAGAGGAAAATATAAGAATCTATGTGCTAAATGATAAAGAAAGCTTAAAAGACCTTCCCCCTGTATTTAAGCAAAATAGCACGGAGTTAAGTGAGGACTTTCTCAAAGCCTTAAAAAATGAGAAAATTATGCTTAAAGAAGAGGAGATAAAAAAGATTCTAAACTCTTATAAAAGACAAAATGAGATAGATTTTTTTATCCATAAAAATGCCAAAGCCTTTTTAGAGGAGCAGTTTTCTCTATGGCTCTTTAAGCACACAGTAGATGAGCTTACGCACTGGAGTAAAGAAAAAATCGATGAGCTAAATACCCTAAAAAGAGTAGCCTTTAAGATAATTGATTTCATCGCAGATTTTGAAGAGGAGCTAAAGGCGATATGGTGTAAGCCAAAATTTGCTAAGAGGGTGGAGTATGTCTTTAGCCTTGATAGGATAGATTCTGCCTTATTAGATTCTGTCATCAACGATGAGGGTTTTAAAGCACAGCTAAAAGAATGGCAGGAGCTAAAGCTAGTAGATGAAAGCTTTGATACAAAAAATATCAGTGATGAAAAGTATAAATTTCTACCCCTTGATACCAAGCACTTTAGCAAGGCAACAAAATACAAGATTCTAAGCACATTTAAGGATATAGAATCTACCCTAAATGGCGAACTTATCAAGGCTGATAATTTTCAGGCACTTAATACCCTACTACCAAAATATCAAAACAAGGTGGATTTAATCTATATCGACCCGCCTTTTAATCTTGGAGAAAATGCAAGTTTTGATTATAAGGTGAATTTTAAAGATTCCACTTGGGCTTCATTATTAGATTCTCGTTTGGAACTTGCTAAAGAATTTTTAAGCACTAAAGGAAGTATTTTTGTGCGTTGCGATTATAATGGTAATTTTATTGTAAGAAGTATTTTAAATAATATTTTTGGAGAGGATAATTTTGTCAATGAGATAATTGTAAGCAAGTCTGCCAAACTTACAGAAACCATTAAAAAATACCACAGTGGAAACGATACCTTATTTTTCTTTTCTAAAAGCGAAAATTATATTTTTAATGTTCAGGGAATTGAAAGGGCAGAAAGAAAATGGCGTCCAATGCATTTACCCGGAGAAAGGTGGTCGCCTATCCTAAATGAATATATAAAATTGTTTTCAAAGGAAAATTTAGTTTTCAAAAATAATAAATGGACGAGTAAAGCTAGAATTATTTTGGGAAAAGAATATTTACCACCAAGTGGAAGACATTGGGCTTTAAGTCAAGAAACCATTTTTGATCTAGAGAAAAAAGGTGGTATAAAGCTGATTGATGGTGTTCCAAAAACTCTAGAAGGAAGTATAAAGAAATTAACTTCCAATTGGACTGATTGGGTTGGTTATTCTAGTGATTGGGGATTTCAGACAGAAAACCATGAAAAAATTTTAGGAAGAGTGGTTTTGACGGCTAGCAATCAAAATTCCGTCGTGTTAGATTATCATTTGGGCTCTGGCACGACGATTGCTACTGCTCATAAACTAGGGCGTAAATGGTTAGGTGTAGAAATGGGAGATCATTTTTATACAGTTATCATTCCTAGAATGAAAAAGGTTATCGGTGGTTTTGCTAGTGGGATTAGTAAAGAAGTAGAATTTAAAGGCGGTGGTGCTTTTCGATACTATGAGCTAGAATCTTATGAGGAAAGTTTGGCAAACTGTGAATATGTGCTAGATAAAGATTCAATCATCGATTATCGCAAATCAAGAAAACTCATAAAAGCCCTAAATAAAGGCGAGGCTATAAGCTTAGATATGAGCGGATATAGAAAAGACTTTGATGTATTGCACACTATGGCAAATGTTTTAGGGCTAAAAATCAAGCGACTCTTTTTAGATTCTAAAGGCATAGAATGTGCGGAATTTGACAATGGCGATATAGTATCTAGTGATAGCGTGGATTTATGTAAATATCCAAAGCTAACAAATCTCATTTGGTGGGAGAGGTAAAATGAAAATTCAACTAAAAAATATAGGAATGCTTGATGAAGCTGAATTTGAAATAGGCGATATTACTTTAATTTGCGGTGAAAATAATACTGGAAAAACTTATGTGACTTATAGTTTATATGGGTATCTTAATTTTTTAAATGATAAATTGGCAAGCATTATTTTTGAGATTATAAGAGATTATTTAGAGCAAATAGAAGTAGAAGATTGCATTGTAAAAATACCAAAGAGTGTTATTTGGGATTTCTGTAAGAAAATTATTGAAAAAGTAGAAGAGGAGTATAAGAAAACTCTTCCAGAAGTATTAGCTGGAAAAGATGATGATTTTCAACATAGCATATTCAAAGATGAGCATCTAAAATTATCAATAAATAAAATTAATAACAATAATGAAGCATTTAAAGAAGTTGTTGAAAAGAATAATAACTTCTTTGAAGTGCTTAAAATTGCTGAGGACTATATTAAATTGGATTACGGTAAAAGTAAAAATCATTTTATTGAAGATATGAGAAAAAATTCAGAAGCAAAAAAGATTCATTTTGTAATTGCTTTTTTTAGATCTTTGTGTTCAGATTATTCTGGAGCATTTATATTGAGTGCAGAGCGGACAGGAGCTTCTATGTTTCAAAAAGAACTAGATGTTAATAAAAATGAAATTGTAGATCAAATTTCTCAAGCAAAAAGTGGCGACATTGAACGGGCTGTCCTTAGTATCCTAATAAAACGATATTCTAGATACCCAAAACCAGTTAAAGATAATATTTATTTTGTAAGAGAATTGGAGGATATAACTAAAGAAGCAAGTTTCATACAAAAAGGAGTTAAAGAAGTTTCTAATGCAAAAGAAATATATCAAAAAATTTTGGATTTATTGTTTGAGATAGTTGGTGGAAAATATATAGTAAGTCAAGGAGGTATTGAATTTGCACCGGGAGCCAAAAAGAGAATTACTAAAGGCAGATTTTTAATACAAAGAGCATCCAGTTCTGTGCGTTCTCTACTTATGCTGAATTACTATATTTTACACCAAGCTCAAAAAGGTGATATTTTGATGATAGATGAGCCAGAGCTTAACTTGCATCCTAAAAATCAGATTCTATTGGCAAGACTTTTTGCATTACTAGTAAATGCAGGCATTAAAATTTTTATCACCACTCATAGTGATTATATTGTGAGAGAATTGAGTAATTGTATCATGCTTAGCAATCTAACAGACCAAGCAATACAAAAGCTTAAAAATAGGTGTTATTTTAAAGAGCATAAATTAAATGGTGATAAAATTAAAGCATATGTAGCAAAAAATATTCAAGGAAAAAATACTTTAGAAAAAGTGAATATAACACAGAAGCAAGGTATTTTTATGGAAACCTTTGATGAAGCTATTGAATGGCAGAATGAAAATCAGGGTTTGATTTTTAAAGAAATGCATAGGAAGCAAGATGACAAATAGGGAGTTGCAAGATTTTAAAAATTGTTTGCATGGTAGTCTGAAAGCTATGCAAAAAGGTATATATCTTGTTGTTAAAGAACAAGAAGAAGAAAGTGTAATACAGGAAATCACTTTCAAGTTTGCCCAAAGAGATAACGTTTTAATTATTCAACAGGACATTAAGAATTGTCCTCCAATCACAAATTTATTTGGTAACAATGAAAATAGAATAGAATCTTGTGATTTTATTGTACTCTTAACAAAAAATAGAGATTTAAAAATATTTTTTTGTGAAATAAAGTCTAGCAACACTAGGGAAACTAGAGAAAAGGCTAAACGACAAATAGAAAGCTCTAAAATATTTTTTGAATATCTTTATAAAAGTTATTTGCATAAATACAGTAAAAATATTGATTTTAATACAGCCATAGAAAATGCAAAAAGTCTTATTCTTTATCCCGCTTCTATGTCACAAAAAAGACCTACATATTCATCAGAGGATAACCTAATTCAATGTAAAATAGAAGTAGATGATAATGGAAAATGTGATATAGATGGATATGAGTTTTTTGGAAGTAATCAATAATGCAAAATAACCTAATCCTCTACACCACGCAAGATAAAAAAATAAAAGTCGAGCTTTATGAGTTTGGCGAGAGCGTATATCTCACACAGGATTTAATCGCAAAACTTTTTGACACCTCAAAATCTAGCATAAGTGAGCATATAACAAATATCCTAAAAGATGGGGAACTGCAGGAAGATTCAGTTGTTCGGATTTTCCGAACAACTGCCAAAGATAATAAACAATATAAAGTAAAATTTTATTCTTTAGAGATGATTTTAGCCGTAGGTTTTAGAGTTAGAAGCAAAAGGGGAGTGCAGTTTAGAATCTGGGCTAATGAACACTTAAAGAGCTATCTACAAAAAGGCTTTATCATCGATAGCGATAGGCTTAAAAATCCAAATGGTAGAACGGATTATTTTGATGAGCTGTTAGAGCAAATACGAGATATACGAGCTAGTGAGAAAAGGTTTTATCAAAAGATAAGAGATTTATTTGCTTTGTGTGTAGATTATGATTCTAGTGATAAGGCTACGCAGATGTTTTTTGCCAATACGCAAAACAAGCTTTTATATGCCATTACCAAACAAACTGCGGCTGAAATTATCTACAATAGGGCTAATCTTAATAAGCCAAATATGGGGCTTACTTCTTGGAAAGGGACTAAAGTGCGAAAGGGCGATATTATCATCGCTAAAAACTATCTTTCTAAAGATGAGTTAGATAATTTAAATAGGCTTGTCAATGTCTTTTTGGAATCAGCAGAGCTTAGAGTAAGGGACAATAAAACTTTGACTATGGATTTTTGGAAAGAAAATGTAGATAGTTTGCTTACCTTTCAAGGCAAGGATATATTAAAGGGCAATGGTGGCATTTCCAATGAAAAAATGGAGCAAGTCGTAAGGCAAAGATATGAAATTTTTGATAAAAAGAGAAAAGAAGAAACAAGAATCAAAGCTGATTTAGAAGATGAAAAAATGCTAGAAAAAACCTACAAGGCTTTAAAGGATAGATAATGCCAAAGAAGCAAACAAACATAAAAAAACACCTGCTTTTAAGTAAAATAGTAAATGAAAAAAGAGTGCAATATAAAGAAAGCTATGAAAACTATGATTTAAAAAGCTTTAGTGCGGATATTTCCTTACAAGATTATCAAATAGCAAGTTTGCAAAATGCCCTTATAGCCTTAGAATTGTATATGTGCTACAAAGATTGTGATTCTACAAAGCAAATAGGCGAAAAGCTTTATAGAATCTATAAAGAGCAATACAAAGATTGTAAGCTAGAAAAAGAGGAGATTAACCGTGCGTCCTTTTGGATGGCGACAGGCAGTGGCAAAAGCATAGTGATGATAAAGCTACTCTCACTCTTGGGTAAGGCTATAAGAGAGAAAAAGATTCCAAATAAGCCCATAATGCTACTTGCTCCAAATGATACGATTTTAGCACAATTTAAAGACAATGTAGCAAAATATAACAATTACAACGCCGACTTTATCACGCTAAAAGAGCTTAGAGAATACGAAAGCATTATGCAAAATAATTTGCTTTCAGAGACTACTGTTTTTATCGCAAGGAGCGATTTGCTAGATTGCGCACAAAATGTGGGCAAAGATAAAAGTGCCAAAAGACTTGATTATAAAAATTACTGCAATAATGAGGGCTGGTATATTTTGCTAGATGAAGCCCATAGGGGAGATAGCAAAGAATCTATTAGAAAATACTATATCAATGAAATAGCTTGCGGGGATAAGCTTAGGGAGTATGAGGGCTACTCTTATAATGGCTACTCTAGGGGCTTTATTTTTAATTTTTCAGCGACTTTTAGCGATGAGCTAGATTTTTTTACTTGTGCCTTTAATTATAATTTAGAAAAGTTTAATAATGATGGATATGGCAAGAATATCGCTGTGCTAGATTCTCATCTCAAATCTTTTAGTAAAGAGAGTGATGAGAGTGAAAGGATAATACGAATCATCGAGGGCTTTATACTTTTTAGTGCTATCAAACAAAGTAAAAAGGAGTTATTGCGTAAGGCTAGGGACTTTGGTATCTCAAATATACAATACCATAATCCCCTAATCATCGCCGTATCTGATAAGGTCAATACCCAAGATGCTGGGATAAAGCTGTATTTTAAAGCGATATTACAGATTCTAAAAGAAGATAAAGATATACAAGAGATAGCTAAGAATCTTTATGAGAAACTCAAAGCACAAGAGCTGTATTTTGCAAACAATAATCTAAGCGATGAATTTTTAGAATATGTAAAAAGCATAGATTCTAAGAGTGTGAGGGAACATATATTTTATGCGAGTGAGCCATCACACCTAGAATGTTTTAGGGCAAATGATAAAGAATTAGCCTTTAAAAGCAAGAATGCCAATGAGCCCTTTATGCTGCTTAATATCGCAGAGGCTAAAAAATGGGAGAAAGAGCATTTATTGGAGCTTGGAGTAGAGAGCTTTAAGGATTTGCAAAAAAGTTATTTTAAACATATCAATGAGGGCGATTCAAGCATTAACATTATGCTTGGAAGCAAAGTCTTTAGCGAAGGGTGGGATAGCAACCGCGTGAATCTTATCTATTTTATCAACATTGGCAGCAAAAATGCGAAAAAATATGTTTTGCAAACTATCGGTAGAGGTGTTAGAATCGAGCCTTTTTCTAATGTGCGAAAGAGAATGCGATATTGTGATATACACGAGTATAGCACAAAGCAGATTCTAAGCCCTCTTGCTTGTGGGCTAGAGACTTTGTTTATCCTAGCAAGTGATAATGAGGCTATTAAATATATTTTAGAAGAGATTGAAAGCTTCATCACTCAATATCCACTAAAAGGCTTTAAAAAGACAAATGAGCTAAATCCCCTACCCGCACCAAAGTATAAAGAGATAGAATCTAAAGAAAGAAAGTATAAAATAGGACGAAGCGAGGCGCAAAAACTAAAAGCTTATATACAAAGCTTTGATGAGGATATTTTAACGCTTAGTAAATGCGTGATACATAAAGAATGTAGCTATGACACGCTAAGGGAAATTAAAGATTTTTTAGACGATAAAAGCGAGAGAATTATCCAATACGGGGATTTTCAAGAATTTGATAAAAATAAGACTTTTAGCCATATTCATAGAATCTTAAATGTTAGAAACAGAGAGCTTAAAGAATTTGTAGATTTAAGCGATGAAATCAATCATTATCAAAGCTTTAAAACCACTTTGGGAGAAAGTTTCGCAAATGAGATAAATGCGATTATAAAAACTCTCAATGCACATAAAGCCTTAAAAACAAGAGAGGATTTGCAAAAAGAGGGAGTAGCAGAGGAATATATCCCAGCTATTTTAGAATCTGAAGCCAAAAAACAAAGTAGGATTATTGATTCTTATCAAATCAGTGCAAAACTAAGAGAGCATTACTATAATCCGCTTATTATTTATAGTAAAAACGATAGAGATTCTGGGATTAATTTTGCAATAAATGAGGAGAGTGAAAGGGAATTTTTACAAGATTTAGAGGAGTTTTTACAAGGAGATTCTGAAAAGCTTATGAAATATGAATGGTGTTTTTCTAAGCTTGTAGAAAATATCGATACTATTTATATCCCATATTTTGATAATGAGGCACAAAGCGAAAGAAAGTTTTATCCAGACTTCATCTTTTGGTTTAAAAGTAAAGAAAATGGAGAATATAAAATCCTTTTCATAGACCCAAAAGGGCTTACAAGAGAGGCAAATGCTAGAGATAAGATACAAGGCTTTGAGGATATATTTAAAGACAAGGAGTTTTTATATCGAGGTAAAAAGATTCAAACTTATCTTTTTTATTATAATAAAAATGTGGGGGAATTTATAGGCTTTGAAAAATACAAAAAGAGTAGCGTAAAAGAAATTATTGATGAGATAGTGAAGTAAGTGTTGTTTGTATTCTTTTTTTGCATCAAATGTCTTACAAATACGAAGTATATGGGGGTTTTATTTTAGATATTTTTTCGAATTTTGAAGCAGATTTGCAAACTTTAGAAACATTGTGTGATTTGTTTAATGAAACTATTTGGCAAGAGCTTGGTTTTGTATGTGATGGATGGTATTTGTTTTCATAAAGAATCTTTGATAATGAGTGCAACGCATAAAAATAAGTTAATTTGATAAATTTAGTAATCTAAGGCATAATAATTCATTGTTAATTTGTTTAAAATTTATAATATCATATGCTGGGTAACGGCTAATTTGCATTTTGAGATTGAAGTTTGGGCGTGATTTATATTTTGTCAATGCAATCGTGTAATGTCAAACTTTGGTGGAGAAATTTTCTGAATTTTGGCATTTCATCAAAACTAATGCAGGAAAACTCAAAAACATAAAATGATTGTTAAAAAGTTTTGCTATAATCACACAAGTATAATATTTTCAAGTTATTAGGAATGAGAAAATGAAGACTTTTATTATGTTGGGAATGGTTTTTGTGATTTGCTTTTGTGGATGTGGAAGCAAAAAACCTAGTCAAGATATTATCCCTGCAACTACAAATGGGGTTGATTTTGGTATCGGAGATACTCCGATGATTCCCGCTGAGAGTGGAATCTCTGCTAATGAAACGATAGAAAATCCAAAGCTTTTTGCAGGTCCAAATATCAAAGAAGAAGCCATAAAGGAATTTCTCAAGCAAACAACTACGAGTTTGGATAATCATTCTCGTAATTCTCAAAAACCCTCTAATGCAAATTCCTCTCGTTTGAGAAACTTGGACACTTCGGATGTTATTACGCTTTTGAGTGGAGGTGGTATTGCACTTACAGTGTGGGCGACAAATCCGGGAAACTGGCTTTGGGGCTATCCCCCATTTAATAGCATAGAGTTTGGTAAAGCACGACAATGGAGGATACTTACTCGCTCTAATGGAAAAATAAGTTTTCAAAATGTGCAAACTGGAACTTGTATGAGTGCTTATAAAAATGGCGTTATTCATCTGCCTTGCAGAGAGAATAATCCTTCACAATTGTGGAATATCAATCCTTTTTCAAATCGTGCTATACAGCTACAAAATGAAGCTACCAAAACTTGTTTGCAAACTCCCGTAATACGCACGAAAAATTTTGGCAGTATTTTTTTGGCTAAATGTGTAACGCAGCAAAATCCTTCTAGCGGAAATGATAATATTTCACAACAATGGGTGATTACGGCACCACTTACATCTACCCCGCCTATTTTTGTGATTGATTAAGGAGAGTTTATGCAGAAAATATTAATTAGTTTGCTTTTGGTGCTAACAGCTGTATATGCTAAAATTGAGGATTTTAGGGTGGGGACTTGGAATCTACAAGGTTCATCAGCTAGCACAGAAAATAAATGGCAAGTTAGTGTGCGTCAGTTGGTTACAGGGGATAATCCTATTAATATTCTTATGCTTCAAGAGGCAGGGAGTGTGCCAAATTCCGCAAGACGAACGGGTAGAATGGTGCAACCCGGTGGCACACCTGTGGAAGAATACATTTGGGAGCTTGGCACAATTTCTCGTCCAAGATCGGTTTTTATTTATCATGCAGATATTGATGTGGGAGCAAGACGCGTTAATTTGGCGATTGTATCAGATAGAATGGCTGATGAGGTTATTGTCGTGCATCAAAATACCATAGCCACAGAGGCTTCTCGCCCAGCACTTGGCATACGCATAGGCACTGATGTGTTTTTCTCTCTCCATGCCTTAGCAAGTGGCGGGGGCGATGCGACTGCACTTGTTACTGCGGTACACGATCATTTTATGAATATGCCACAAATTACTTGGTTGATTGCTGGGGATTTCAATCGCGAGCCAGCAAGTCTTTTGAGTGGATTGGATTCTAGAGTGACAAACAATATCCGCATTATCTCGCCAAATACAGCTACGCATTTTAGTTCCCGTGGGACTAATCGTATTTTGGATTATGCGATTGTGGGGAATACACAAGCACCCGGAGTGCAAGTTTCACTCCCGGCTTTAAGTGCGATTTTGGCAGCAGCTAGTGTGCGTTCATACTTGAGTTCTGATCATTTTCCTGTTCGATTTGGAAGATTCTAATGAAATATAGAGGGATATTTATGAAAAATGCTTTTTTAGTTTATTGCCGTAGTTTGCAAACCTTGCATAAGCAAATGTGGAAATCTTTTTTGGCTTTTGTGCTTTTGTGTGGAAGTATGCCATTGTTTGCTGAAAATCCTGAGGATTTGCCAGATTTTACCCCCTCATTTATGATACGCAGTGCTTATGATGGCTCTGTGCTTACCATTGATGAAAAACAATTGAATTGGAATTTGCGTGAAATTACCGATGATAGTGGGATTAAAGAACGCGATCCATGGCCATTTTTTAAGCTAAGTTATGTGCAGTTTGTAAGCCCTAATAATGCTGATGTATGCCTTGCTATTGATGAGAGTGGGAAGTTTGTTGGTAAATCTTGCAAAAAGGATATTGAAAGCAAAAAATTAGAAACGGTGTTTTCTATCATACCCACCACGACTTCTGCAGTGCAAATACGCTCTATGGTGCTAAATGCAGATGAATGTATTACATTTTTTAATACCCCTAGGAAGTCTGGATTTGGGATTAATTCTTGTGATGTTGATAGATTGTTTAATGTGGATTTGCGGAATCTTATGCTGATTTTACCGCCATTTCAAGCCGCTGTACCGATTAATCCATAAGATTGTAATTTAAATTCTAAGGAAAAAAATGATTAAAAATATGATGAAGTTTTTATTGGCTATTTTGGTAGTTGCTTTGGTTTTTGGTTGTCAAAAGAATGAAAAAGGCTCTAAAGTCTATGTAGGGACAAATGCGGAATTTGCACCTTTTGAATATAGAGAAGGAAAAAATATCGTTGGTTTTGATATTGATTTGATAAAAGAGATTGCTAGAATTTCTGGATTTGAGATTGAGTTTGTGGATATGCAATTTGATGGTTTGTTGCCTGCATTGGAATCAGGAAAAATTGATTTGATTATCTCTGGTATGACTGCCACAGAAGATAGGAAAAAGTTTGTTGATTTTTCTTCCCCATATTATAGTACCAAACAAGCAATTTTGGTGTATCAAGATGAGCAAAAAATACAAAGTTTTGATGATTTGGTAGGTAGAAAAGTCGGCGTGGTATTAGGATTTACAGGGGATATTTTGGTAAGTAAAATCCCAAATATTCAATCTCAAAAGTTCAATGCAGCTTCAGAGGTGATTTTGGCTCTTAAATCCAAAAAAATAGAAGCTGTTGTGATGGACTATGAAACTGCTAAAAATTATGCAAAACAAAATAGTGAGTTAAAGTTGGTGCAGACAGATTTTGCTTCAGAAGAATATGCTATTGCCATGAGAAAAGGGAATGAAGAATTGCTAGGGAAAATCAATCAAGCAATCAAACAAATCAAAGAAAATGGTTTTTATGATGGTTTGATTGCTAAATATTTTCAATAATTGTTAAAGATTCGTTTGAGGAAAGTTGATGTTGGAATATTTGGAGTTACTCAAAGAAATCTTTATTGTAGATAGCCGCTATAAATATATTTTAGAGGGGTTAATATTTTCTATTTCTACCACTGCACTAGCAGCTATTATCGGTATTGTTTTGGGTATTGTAGTGGCATTGATGCAGCTTACGAATTTTTATCCTTTTAGAAATATTCAAGCATTGGCGAATTTTAATCCTTTATCAAAGATTGCTTATGCCTATGTGTATATTATCCGTGGGACTCCTGCTGTGGTGCAGCTAATGATATGGGCAAATATTATTTTTATAGGAGCATTGAGGGATACGCCAATTTTGCTTATTGCAGCGATTGCATTTGGGATTAATTCAAGCGCTTATGTCGCAGAGATTATCCGTGCTGGAATCCAAAGTTTGGATAAAGGGCAAATGGAAGCAGCAAGAGCTTTGGGGATGGGTTATGCAATGTCGATGAAAGAGATTATTATCCCTCAAGCGATTAAAAGAATCTTGCCTCCACTTGTGAGCGAGTTTATTGCCTTGCTAAAAGAAACTTCAATCGTTGGTTTTATCGGCGGTGTGGATTTGTTGCGTTCGGCAAGCATTATTACAAGCCAAACTTATAGAGCAATAGAGCCTTTATTGGCAGTAGGGATTATTTATTTGATTCTTACTTCGCTTTTTGCAATGCTTATGAGAAAAGTAGAGAAGAGGTTACAAGAAAGTGATTAGGGTTGAGAATTTACACAAAAATTTTGGTGAATTAGAGGTTTTAAAGGGTATTAATATAGAGGTGTCAAAAGGGGAGGTAATAGCCATCATTGGACCATCAGGAAGTGGGAAATCAACCTTTTTGCGTTGTATCAATAGACTAGAAGAGCCAAGTAGCGGGGCGATTTATATTGATAACCAAAACATTATGGACAAAAAGACAGATATCAACAAAGTGCGACAAAAGCTAGGTATGGTGTTTCAGCATTTCAATCTTTTCCCCCATAAAAATGTATTAGAAAATATCACTTTAGCACCCACAAAGCTAAAAAAACTTCCAAAAGAAACCGCAGAAAAAAAGGCAATGGAACTTTTGGGGAGAGTGGGGCTTATAGACAAAAAAGACTTTTATCCAAGCAAACTATCAGGGGGACAAAAGCAGCGGATAGCGATAGCTAGGGCATTGGCTATGGAGCCAGAGATTATGCTATTTGATGAGCCAACTTCTGCACTAGATCCAGAGATGATAAAAGAAGTGCTAGATGTAATGGTGGATTTAGCAAAAGAGGGAATGACAATGATGATTGTAACGCACGAAATGGGGTTTGCCAGAAATGTGGCAAGCCGAATCCTTTTTATGAGTGAGGGCGAGATTATTGAGGATTCTACGCCTAATATGCTTTTTGATAATCCAAAAAACAAAAGAGTGCAAGAGTTTTTGTATAAGGTGCTGCAAAAGTAGGGGAGCTTAGATAAATAGGATGGGGGGGGGGGCAGTAGCCCCTTATAGAAACATTTTACATAATTCTTTAAAAACTTTTATCAGAAATGATACTTCTGATGAAGTTATTTTTTTAAAGCCTTTTCTTTAGTTATTTTAATATAAATAGGCATTGCTGATGAATATGTAATTGTAATGTAAATGGAATAGTCATCATTGAGTACAATGAATGCAGCTTTTGAGCCATTATCCATTACTATCGCTTTGATAGCTCGTGGGAAATCAATCCAAGTTTGTTTGGGGTTATCCAAAAAATATTCAAATTGCTTAACGAAACTAGAAAATGAATTTAAACTATAATGAGCATTTAGAGATTCGCCTAAAAGAGCTGTTGACATTGGGTCTTTGCAGTAAACTATAAAATAAATTGTTAGTTTTCCATTTGTATCAAAATTGAAAATATTTTCGTAAGCTGGTAAATTATCATAGCTTAAAAATTTATTATTTATACTATAACCGTTATTATCTTCTCGCCATAATAAGCCATATTTTTTTAAGTCATATAGTGTGGTTGTGCCTATTTCTACTCCAACAAAATCCTTTTCATTATCCTTTTTTAATATTTTTCTATGTGAACTTACTCTTTGAGCATTTTCATTTCTTTCTATCCAATAGCCAATAATCATTAAAACAATAAAGATTATTGCAACCCAACCTATAAATTCAACCATTATACCCTCCTTTATATTTCTGTTTCAACTTTCTTTGGTTTTTCGGAATATCTAGTTTTGTAAGCCCATATTTCAGGTTCTATATCGCCTCTTTTTACTCCCGTTTCCCAAACTTCCAAAATTTTCTTTGCAAGATTTTTGATTTCATCGCTAAAACTTCTCTCTTCATTTTCTTGGCTACAAACAATCTCTGATGCAAATCTTCTGCCTAGAGTGATTTTTTCAATGATGATTGGAAGCTTCTTTGTGCTTGAGCTAATGGCTCTGTATTCGCATTCGTATTTGAAGCAAGGTTTTTTGGTGGCAAGAATATTAATAATCTCTGAATCAGTATTTTCTGTTGAAAGTGATAATCTATTATCAACAAGATTAATATTGTATGTGTTATCGTGTATATTATAATCTATCTTATAAATATCTCCCTCATAGTTTGGATTGATTCTAAAATCAATCTTTACTCCACAATGTGAGCCACCATAATGTGCCCACATTAGACTTAGATTATTTTCATTATTTTCTAATCTTTTCAAATCGGCAAAAGCACAAATATTTTTATCTTTTTTCATATTTTTAATTTTTTGACATATTGATTCTATTTCTTGTGGGTCTGTATGTGAGCTATAAAAAGAGTATCTCCCCTCATCAATATCATTAAATTTCTCAAAATTTGTCATATACAATTCACAATCTTTTAAAATCTCCCAAAATCGATAATATGGGCTTTTTGCTTGTTGTTGGTAGTTTTTAAGTCGTTTTGTGAGTGTTTTGTCGGGGTTTTCACAATTCTCAAGTTCTCTAAATTTTGAAAATTGCATTCTACGCCATTTTTCTTTTTCTATTTTCTTTCCCATTTTTTTCCTTTGAGCAGTTTTGTTTAAAGCTTTTATTATGCCCCCCCCCCCCCTTAATATTTGCTTAATTGGGAGTTAAAAGGGATTGTAGTGGCTAAAAGGGCAGTATCTAAGTAGAAAAAGGCTGTGGATAATCTAAAGATATAATGAAGTTAAAATAAATTTTGAGTTTGTTAAATCAAGAACAACAAAAGAAAAGCTAGAATCCCATAGCTTATTCTTTTATAAGTTCCCAAAAGTCTTTTTCATCTAGGATTTTCACTCCTAGTTCTTGGGCTTTGGCGAGTTTGGAGCCTGCTTCTTCTCCACAAAGCAAAAAGTCAGTTTTTTTAGAAACACTGCTAGAGACTTTTGCACCAAGGGATTCTAGGATTTCTTGATAGGATTCTCGTTTTTGTGAGAGTGTGCCTGTGATGACAAAGGTTTTGCCACTAAGGTTTGTGGTGCTTTGGGGTGTTTGGGTGGTTTTTGGGGTTAGGATATTGAGTAGATTTTTTATCCTCTCTTGATTGATGTGGCAAAATTCTATCAAAGAGTTTGCCATCTCTTCCCCAAAACCATCAAGAGTGATGAAGTCCTCAAAATCCTTTTGATAAAATTCCAGCCCAAAAGTGTTGGCTAGCTTTTTGCTTGCTCCCTCGCCGATGTGTTCAATCCCCAAAGCATTGATAAATCGCCACAAATCAATGCCTTTGGATTCTTTTATCGCATTTAAAATATTGTGAATCTTCTTGTCTTTGAAGCCTTCTAAGCCCTCTAAATCCTCATATTGAAGTGAGAAAATATCTTCGATTTTGGTGATTTTGCCTCTTTCAAAAAGCAAATCAATAATCCTTTTGCCTAGCCCATCGATATTGAGTGCCTTTTTGCTAATGAAATGGATTAGGGAGTTTTTTAGCCTTGCTTTGCAGCTTAGATTTTGGCATTTGATGAGTTTTTCTTCGATGAGTAACTCACTTCCACAAATCGGGCAGTGGGTTGGGATTTCACATTTCTTTTGAGTGCCATCACGCAAAGAGGGCAAGGATTTGATGATTTTGGGTATCACATCGCCGCTTCGGATAAGAATTACCGAGTCATTAATCAAAATATCTTTTTTTCTAATTTCATCAAAATTATGCAAAGTGGCTCTAGCTACCTTTGCCCCCTCAATCATCACGGGTTCTAAAATCGCCACAGGGGTAACAACGCCCGTCCTGCCTACTTGCAGAGTGATATCAAGAATCTTTGCCTTTTTTTCGATAGCTGGAAATTTATATGCACAAGCAAATCGTGGGGCTTTTATCGTGAATCCTAGATTTTTTTGCAAAGCAATGCTATCAATCCTAATCACCATTCCATCTAGCATAATAGGGTAAGAATCGCGTTTGGAGATTAGGTTTTGGTAAGATTCCTCGATTTCTTGGAGATTTTTGCAAAGTTTAGAAAAGGGAGAAGTGAGGAAGCCAAAAGAGCGGATTTTCTGCATAAGTTCAAAAAAGCTATTTTCTTCTATGGTGCAAAATCCAACGCCCCAAGGGATAAATTGTAATTTGCGTTTAGCGGTGATTTTGGAATCTAGTTGCCTTAAGCTTCCAGCAGCTGCGTTGCGTGGATTGGCAAAAAGCGATTCGTTATTTTCTAGCCTTTCTTGATTTAAGCGTTCAAAATCATTTTTTGCAATTACGCATTCACCGCGAATCTCGATTCTATCAGTGTAAGGAATGCTTAGGGGAATGCTTTGGATAGTTTTTGCATTTTGTGTTACATTTTCTCCGATAAATCCATCGCCTCTTGTGGTGGCTTTTTGTAATTTGCCATTTTCATAAAGCAGATTGAGGCTTGCACCATCAAATTTTGGATCAATGGTAAAGAGCAGGTTTTCTCCCTTGCTGACGCGATTAATCCATTCTTGTAATTCTTGAGTATCAAAAATATCTTCCAAACTCCACATACGCTCGATATGTTCGGATTTGCTAAAAGATTCTAAGATATTATCCCCAACTCTTTGGGTGGGGGAATCTTTGGCGATTTGATTTGGATTTTTGGCTTCAAACTCTTTAATTTGGTGATAGAGTGTATCATACTCTTCATCACTTGCAATGGGATCATCTAAGATATAATAATGTTTTGCCCAAAGATTTAGAGTTTTGATAGCTTGTAGGTATTGTGTATAATTCATAAATCAAGCTTTAGGGCTTCATTGTCCATTATCCCGATTCCTTTATTTAGTGTATCTTGTGCGATTTCTTTGGCAGCTTGTAGGGAGTGCATTTTGTAAGTGCCACATTGCAATTCATTGGCTTCTGGAATCTCGCTCACTTCCAAAATATCTTTCATACTTGCTTCCCATGCGTTTTTGACTTCCTCGCAACTTGGTTTGCCAATCAAGCTCATATAAAATCCTGTGCGACAACCCATCGGGGAAATATCGATAATCTCTACTTTATCGCTATTTAGATGGTCTCTCATAAATCCTGCAAAAAGATGCTCTAAAGTGTGGATGCCCTCTTGACTTAGAATCTTAACATTTGGTTTGCAAAAACGCAAATCAAAAACGCAAATTTCATCGCCCTTTGGCGTGTGCATTACTTTGCCTAGTCTTACAGCAGGGGCTGGCATTTTTTTGTGATCAACTTTGAAACTATCTAAAAGTGGCATAAAAATCCTTTAAATAAAATATTTTTGAAATGTTATACAAAAAAAATTCACAAAAAGTTTAATTGGAGAAAATTTTTAAAAATTGTAGAATTTTAAGCGTCATATTTGAGATGGGTAGAGATTTTAATTCACTTGGAGAGAAAAACTCTAGCTTTTGATTAGCGGCTATTTGGCTGCAAGAGTTGAGTTTGTAGAGATGTAAAGTGAGATTGTATTTGGTGTAAGTGTGTTTGAGTGTGCCTAGTAGTTTGGGTGTTTTGGAGGTGAGGTTTGGGAAATTGTAAAGATTATAATAAAGCTTGCTAGTGCTTTTAGTGAGGGCGATTTTTGAATTTTGGATATAAATCCCCAAAAGCAAATCTTTTTTGATAGTGGTAGTTTTTTGGGTTTGTGTATAAAGGAATGGGTTGGCTTTGCCTTGACAGAAGCTTTGAAGCGGGCATTTAGGGCATAGCGGATTTTTGGGTGTGCAAATAGTTGCTCCGATGTCTAAAAGAGCTTGGTTGTGATTAAAGGGATCATAGCAGTTAAGAATCTCTTTGGCTTTGGATTCTAAAAGGTTTTGGGTAGGATTTTGAAGAGCAAAAAAACGCATCAAGATTCTTTTGATATTAGAATCTACAAAGCTTACCGCACAATCAAATCCAAAACAAGCAATCGCACCTGCGGTGTATCTACCAATACCCGGCAATTTTTGGAGTAAATCCAAATTCTTTGGCAACTCTCCATTAAAAGATTCCTTGCAGATTTTAGCGGTTTTCAAAAGATTTCTAGCACGGGTGTAATATCCAAGCCCACGCCATTGCAATAAAACTTCTTCTTCTTTAGCATTAGCAAGGGATTCTAAAGTGGGAAATTTTTCTAAAAAAGGAAAATAGTAGTTTTCAAGCACGGTTTTAACTTGAGTTTGTTGAAGCATAATCTCACTTATCCAAACTCTATAAGCACGATTTTTTTGGGTTTTGTCCCGCCAAGGGAGCGACTTCCTTCCCCCTTTTGAATACCATAATAAAATTTCAGTATGCAAAGAAGAGGGGTTTGGGGGAGTGTTCATCTAATTTAGAGATTAGGAAGTATTTGTTCTTTGTAAATATTTAGAATATTTTTAGAATCTTCAAGGTTTGATGAGAGGAGTTTGAGGGCTAATGAAGTAACGCCATATTCTTTTTGTAAGTCTCTAATTTGCTCTATACAATCTTGTGGAGTGCCAACTATCATGGTTTTTAGGATTTTGTCTTTGTTAAAAAAGTCAGCCCTAAATTCTTCATAATCGCTTGTTTTGATAATTGATTCAAAGGTTGGATTATTTTCATTGGCTCTTAGCATACATTGAGTAAAAATATCAACTCCTATTTGTGCCTTTTCCTCTGCTACTTTGCGGTCTTTATCTACATAAAATGCACGCATGAGAGTGAAATCGTATTTTTTGGCATTGGTTTGAAAAATTTGGTGAATCTCTTTTGCTTCTGTGCTATCTAGTGTCAGGGAGCCTAAAAAATTGTAGCCGAGATTTGCGGCTTTTTGTAGCGTTGGTTTGTGAGTGCTAGCGATATAAAAGGGGATTAGCCCTTTTGGGTGAGGGCGAATGCTAATATTATTGATTTCAAAAAAATCCCCACTAAAATTAACTTGTTCTTTAAAAAGCAAATTGTGAATGATTTGTGCATTTTCTAGCATAATATCACGATTGTTTTTAGCATTATTGCCCATAGCAATATCAAAAATAGGAAATGCCCCTCGTGCAAATCCAAACAAAAAGCGTCCTTTGGAGATTAAATCTAATGTGGCGATTTCTTCGGAGATTCTAATGGGGTGGTAATGCGGAAGCAAAATTGCAGCACTGCCTATTTTGATATTTTGGGTTTGAGCAAGAGCGGCACTAATAAGTGGAATAATCGCAGAACAAAGCGTGAAATTATTAAAATGATGCTCGCCAATCCATACTTCATCTAATCCCAAAGCATCACAATGCTGAATAAGTGCTAGAGAATCCAAAATTGTATTTGCTTCATTATTGTCCCAATTTTCTATGAGTGTGAAGATTCCGCTTTTCAAGGTAGCCTTCCTTTATTTTGAGTATTTTAAGAATAAAAAGTTATAGTATTCTATCACAAAATTATTAATCTTAAAATTACCTAGCGGGTTAAAAAGATTCCAAAAATGCTATAATTTTGCCTTTAAATATTGAATTTATAGGAGATTGGATGTTTCACATTGTTTTTAATGCAGATGAAAAATACATTCCCTATGCCGCAGTTTTAATAACAAGCATTATTAAAAATACAAATCCTAACAAGACTTTTGCAGATTTTTGTGTAGATTCTAATCAAAATGAAACAATTAATTCTAGCGGGGGGGGGGGGGCATTTAGAAAATTCTAATAATTTAAATCCTGCTTTTACAAAAGAATCCCAAACCTCACAAATTCAAAAATCTATCAATCAAGAATTAAAATCCTATTTGGATTCTACTTTACAAGATTCTACAGATTCAAATCATAATTTTACCAATGAAGGCTATGTGTTTCATATTTTGAGTGATTTTGTGAGTGATGAAAGTCGTTTGAAGCAATTAAAACTTAAAATTGACTTGATTAGGCAGTAAGAGTATCCCAGATTTTGAGATACTCTAATGCTTTGTAGGTTAATTTTCTAATGTCTTCATATCTATCACATAGCGGAATTTTGCCTTGCCATTAGTGAGATTCTCATAAGCTTCATTAATCTGATTTGCTGCGATGATTTCAGTTTCAGGATAGATTTTGTGTTTCAAAGAAAAATCTAGCATTTCTTGAGTTTCTTTAATCCCGCCAATAAGTGAGCCATAGACTTTTTTATGTGCGTTAAAGATAAGCCCTGCTGCATCGATGGTGGGTGCGACTTCTGTAGGTGGAAGCCCCACGATTCCCATCTCTCCGCCAAGTTTTAAAAGCTTAAGATAAGCGGTAATATCATAAGGCGTGGGGATTGTGGAGATGATGAGGTCAAATCGCTCTGCCACCACGCTAGAATCTGTGGTATCATAAAGCTTTTTTGCCCCCATTTTTAGCGCGTCTTGTTCTTTGTTTTTATTACGCGCAAACACATACACTTCCGCACCCATTTGCACAGCGTATTTTACCGCCATCATACCTAGTCCGCCAAATCCTGCTACCGCGACCTTATCACCCGGCTTTACCTTGCTAAATTTTAGCGGTGCATAGGTGGTAATCCCCGCACAAAGCAAGGGTGCGACTTTCTCTAGTGGAGCATCTTGTGGCACATTCACAGCAAAATTCTCGCTTACCACGATATTGTTAGAATATCCGCCATAGGTTGGTTCATTGTTATGAAAATAATCGTGGCAATCATAGGTAGCCACCATTCCGCGTTCGCAATACTGCTCATTGCTCGCTTTACACGCCTCACATTCCCCACAGCTATTGACCATACAGCCAACTCCCGCATAATCGCCGACTTTAAACTTGCTAACCTTGCTACCCACTGCCACGACTTTGCCTGCTATCTCATGCCCGGGCACCATAGGGTAGATTCCCTCTTTCCACTCACTGCGTGCGGAGTGTATGTCGCTGTGGCAGATTCCAGCAAACAGAATCTCGATTAAAATATCATTTTCGCCCAACGCGTGACGTGAAAACTCAAAAGGTTTAAAGCTATCACTTTTGTGTTGCACCGCATAGCCCTTTGCAGTGATTCTTTTGCCCTCTCTAGCTTCATTTAGGTTTGAATCTAAAAGCATATTGCCTCCTTAAAAATTAAATTACAAATGAAATTATAAAATATGAGAGCTACTCTAAGTCAAGAGCAAAAATCTAAAATTTGCTAATAAATCTAAAATTTTAGAGAATGCTAAGTTGTTGATAGAATCCTAAGTTCAAATTTGTTGGTAGATTTTTGTTATTTAGATAATCTCTAATCTTTGTGGCTTCTTGCTGGGTGATAGAAAATCCTCCCCCAATAAGTGGGGAAGCAAGATAGATTTTGTCGTGATTTTGTTGTAAGGCTTTGTGATTAAAGATTTTTGCGTTTTGGATTTGTGTTTGGGAAATGTTTTGTGTGGGTGCGGTGATTTGGTAAGTCATCATTACGCACAAGATTTGTAAAACCTGCAAGAGTGTTATATCGCAAGTTTGGATAATTTGCTCTATTGTTTTTGGGGCAAAGTTATCCAAAGTGAGAAAATTTAAAATTTTTGAATAGATTTTTTGCACTTCAGCAATGTTTTCTAATCCCTGTATTTTTGCATCTTCTCTAAGTAACACAAAAGCGGTTTTTAAAAGTTTTTGTTCTCTTTCTTGTGTGCTTAGCATACATTTGCCTTTGATAAATAAATCTGCTCTAAATTTTCTATTGACAAAAAAATCTTTGATTTGTTCTTGCAATAAGGGGCATTGTAGGGTGTTTATAAAATTTAGTTCTTCTTGGGAGAGGGTTAAATCATCAAAATGCCACAAAACATTTGCACTAGAAGCAAATTCACACTTGCATTCTTGCATCATTTCTGCAATATCTAAGAAGTGATGGCAATTCCAGTGTTTATTAAAAAATTCGTGTGCTAATACAGAAATATCTTGATTTAAAATATATAAAATTTCTTCTTTCGCTTTGGGATTTTGCTGCAAAAAGGACATAGGTATTTTGCTAAATTGTTCTAAAATTTCGAGGGAATTTTTGATTTTTGTGGTGGGCGTTCCATTTTGTCTTTCTTCAAAAGCTTTAAGGATTTTTTGCAAAGAATATCCCCCTTCCCAGCCGGGAAAAGAATTGTAGCTAATATATACAATTCCGCCGATATTGAGGCATTTATCAATGATTTTTTGAATATATTTTTTGTTTTTTGAATTAATCCAGCTCCATACTCCATGCAAAACAATATAATCAAAACTTATTTTTTCAGAAATGGCACGCTTGTAGAAATCTTTGAAACTTTCATTGTAAATTTTGCTGTTGGGGGATAGTTCTTTGGTATTGAATGCAAAAGAAGGATTGAAATCCACTCCGATAAATTCCCCTTTGTTGCAAACAGAATGCAAAGCTAGACTATATCCTTTGCCAAAACCTAGCTCTAAATAGCTTATTGAGGAATCTTTGGTGTTTTTGATGCCTGCTAATGTGAGATTGAAATCTATATTGAGAGGATTTAGACCATAAAAATAAGCATTAATATAATCAATTCCCATTACATAACCATCATTCCACATTTTATTCCTTTATTTGGTGGTTGATTAAAATAAAATGGAGGGATTATAAAGCATGAGAGTACTCTAAGTCAAGGGGTAAAGGTTAAAAATTTTAAAAAAATTTAAAATTTTTAAGTAGCACAGGGATAGAATCGCAAAAATAAATATGTAATTTTAGTTGCATTTTGTCTAAGAAGCATTATTGTTGCATATATTAGTTTGATTAAATAATGCAAATATTTCACATTAAAGGATTATTATGTTTGAAAAAACTATGATTAAAACTTTGGCAAAACATTATAAAGGCGGAGATTTTTGTATTGAATTTTGGGATAAAGAGAGAGTGTGCTTTGGGGAGGGAGAACCTAAATTTTGCATAAAGATTCACAAAAAATTACCTCTAAATTTTATAAACCCTAAGCTAAAATAGGATAAAGATTACATTAATTGTTCTATTCTATCTTTTTTGGGAGCAATTTCTGTAATTTGGATTCCAAAGTTTCCATCGACAATAACCACTTCGCCTTTAGCAATCACCTTATCATCTACTAATACCTCTAAAGGATCATTAGCAAGCTGATTGAGTTCTACAACGCTACCAATATCCATTGCAATGACATCTTTTAAGAGCATCTTTTTTTGTCCGATTCTTACTTTGACTTGCAAACGCACATCAAGAAGCATGGCAATATTTTTTAATCCAGCATTATTAAGTTCGAATTTTTCTTCCTCAGCTTCAGTTTGGGTATTTGCATCCAAAGCAACATTATCGCTATCTTCTGCGGTATTAGGGTTGAAAGAGTTTTCAAAACTTGAAGAGAAAGCAAAATAAAGAAAGTCTTGAATGCTGCCAAGATTAAAAGCAAAGGTGTAAAAACCGCTAAAATTTTCTAGCCCCAACTCTGAATCTTCGGTGATAAATTGGATATTTTTGAGTGTGAAGCTTAGTTTTGGTAATTCTTTTTGTGCACCAAGAGAAGTGGAGATGGCTCCAAAAATGTTGGAAGTAATTTCTTTGGTAGCATCTAAATCGTCATTGTCCATTGTATCTTTGGTAGTGCCTTCCCCGCCAAGCATCATATCTGCAAGTGCGGTAGCAACTTTGGGGGAAATAAAAAGTGCTAGATTTGCGTCATTATCGGTTGCAATATCGATTCTTGCTATGGGGGCTTTAATGGATTCTTTGTCTCCGTTTTTTTCTTCTAAATGGCTAATATCTGGGGTTTGTCCTAGTAATCCTTCAATGGTTGCAATACTTTCTTGTGTAATGAGTTTTAAAAAATCATTTAACATAATCACTCCTATTCATCTTCAATCTCATTAGCACGAGATTTGCGTTGAGATTCTAGCATTTCTAAAATTTCTTTTACTTGATCTTTTTCTGTTTTGATCATTTCTTTGACTTCGATAGTTTTGCGATAGCGGTGCAAACCAATACTTGCTAGGAATTTTTCTCTCCCATCAACATTGATAATCACCGTATCATCTGCGGGTCTATCAAGCCTTACAATATCGCCACTTTCTAGTTCCAAAATTTCCCTTAGTGTGAGTTTGGTCTCACCTAGCATAGCAGTAACATTGACTTTTGCACCTCCTAGTAGTGCTTGAAGTTCTTTATTGCGGGATTTTTTGGAGCTAGTTTCACTTAGCATAATGTCGCGACTTGCCAAACGAGAAAGCACAGATTCTAAAGAAATAACAGGATAACAAAGATTCATCATACCGCTACTATGCCCGATGATAATCTCCATAACTACCATAATGACAATTTCATTTTGTGCAACAATTTGCACAACATTAGGGCTAGATTCTTTGACATCTACATTTGGGAAAATTTCTGTAATAGGCGCCCATGCTTCTTTGAGATTTTGCATCATTTGACGCAAAATTGTATCTAGCAAGTTAAGCTCAATATCACTAAATTCTCTTGTTGATTCATAAGGATCTCCCTTGCCTCCTAAGAGCCTATCAATCATCGGGAATGCAATGCTTGGATTGATTTCTAAAACACCTGTTCCATCAAGGGGTTTCATTGAAAAAACATTGAAGCTAGTAGGACTTGGCAAACTCATAAGAAATTCCCCATAAGTCATTTGATCAACGCTGTGAAGTTGAATCTCTACAATCGAACGCATAATGGCAGAAATTTGACTAGAGAGAGAGCGTGCCATTTTGTCGTGTATGCCTCTAAAAGCTCTTAGCTGTTCTTTGCTAACGCGATTTGGGCGTTTAAAATCATATAGTGTAACTTGTCTTTGTTGGATAGCAGTTGGTCGCTCTAATGTCTCTGGCTCTGTCCCTTCATCATCAACCACTTCTAAGAGTGCATCAATTTCTTCTTGACTTAGTATATCAGCCATCTACCCCCCTTTCTTCAAGGTATTTTTTAATTTTTCGTATCACTGCCTTATGGATTTGTGAAACTCTTGATTCAGTAATTTCTAAAATTTCCCCAATTTCTTTAAAATTTAATTCTTCATAATAGTAGAGTTGAATAACTAGTTGTTCATTTTGTGGTGAAGTTTCTAGAATCTTTTGGATAATTTCTATCAACTCTTCTTTTTCAACTTTATTATAGGTTTTATCATCTTGTGAAGCACTTAATTCTTCATCCAAAGGTAGAATCCCATAGATTTCATTAGCATTTCTTGCATCTTTGATTTTTTCTATATCTTCATTTAAAACTTGACTAAGATAGGCATTATCTGGTTCTTCTTGATGTTCATTATAATATTTGGAGATTTCTCTATCGATATTTTTTGTTAGAGTTCTTGAGTAGCGACTCATACAATCAAGCCCTCTTAGATAATCTAGCATAGCACCATGGACTCTTGATTTTGCATAACCCCAAAAAGAATCATTAAGGGTGCTATCGTATTTTCTAGCAAGTTTGATGAGTTCTTCTGTGCCAATAGAGACTAAATCGGCAAATTCTACATTTGCTGGGAGACGCTCTTTTAGCCTAGCAGCAAGGGCTTTGAGGGCAGGTAGATAATCTAGAGCAAGGTTATCTTGATTTTGTTTGATAATGTTTTGATAGCCCTTAGAAGTCTTCAACATTTTCTCGTTCTTTATTGTGTTTGGTTTTAGAGGAGGCATACTTTTCCTCTTCTTCTTCACGCATTGTTTTTTCCATAGTTCTTAAGAAACCACGAATCTTATTAGCGATTTTTTCTCTTTTGTCAAATTCTTGGATATATTCTTCTAAGGTTGCGTTATAAGAAGGTTTTTTGGTGGTTCTTTCTTGTTCATCTACAAATTTCACAAAAAAAGAAACGCTAACTAAAGTAATCAAATAAAAACCTATGGTTGAAACAAGCGTCCAAGCTACAATCATCTCTGGTTCATCAAATTTCAAAAAAGACAATAAAAGTCCAATAAAAAATCCATTGACAATTGCAAAACTTAAGAAGTTATCCATTTTTAGCGACATAAATATCCTTATTTAAAAATGTCCTAAGATTCTTTTGAGAAATTTTCCGAATCTTTTATCTTCTTGCACTAGCACATTTTGTTCCATTTTTGCTGCCAATGTTCTTGCAATCTTTTCTATTTCCATAGAAGCACTACAATTTGGCTCTTCTTTTACAAAGATTCCGCGGTTTTTGCTATAATGATTAATCAGTGGATTTTTTGTGAGTTTGCCAAGATAATCTAGGCTAATATTGCCAATATTGCTTTGGGCGATTTTTTGGATTTTTTTGAAAATCATTTCAGCTTCTTCTTGATTTTTAGCCATATTAATAACCATAAAAATTTTATCTTTGAAAGTGGAAGTGAGCTTGATAGTTGCGTATGCATCGGTTATTGCAGCAGGATCTGGAATTGTAAGGACAATAGAATCATCGCTATTTTTGAGAAAAGTTTGTGTGTATTCACCAATCCCAGCACCCGTATCAATGAGGACAAAATCTAATCCATCTAGGAAACTTGAATCTTCTATAAGTGTTTCAAACATAAATTCACTTTTGTAGCGAAAAATATCTGTGCCAGAATCTCCGGGTATTAAATAGAGATTTCTTTCTATTGGAATGATAATATCCTTTAGAGTGGCTTGATTTTTGAGGACATGCAAAAGATTTTTTTCGCAACGCACTCCAAAAAGAATATCCAAATTTGCAAGCCCAATATCTGCATCAAAAATTCCAACTTTAAAGCCTAATTGCCAAAGTTTATAAGCCAAGTTTGCACTAAAGGTAGATTTCCCAACGCCACCTTTTCCACTTGTAATAGTTACAAATTTGGTGTTTATCTTTTTGGGGGAATCCAATAAAAGCTCTAAGTTTGCTGCTTGATTTTTCATCTCTAGGCTCGTTTTAGTCCATCAAGTAAGCAATCAATTAAAAAATCACTTGTAGCAACCATCAAATCATTAGGGACTTCTTGACCGATTGAAAAATAACTCGTTGCTTTTTTGGTTTCATAGATGAGAGAAAAAATATTCCCATAGCTATGCGTTTCATCAAGTTTTGTAAAAATGAGTGTATCAATTCCTAATGTTGAGAAAGTGTGATAAATATCTTTTAAGTCTTCGTATTTTGTCGTTGCACTCATCACAAGGCTAACATCGATTTTGGTGTTTGGGTCTGCATTGACAAAATTTTTGAGAGATTCTAGTTTGGCTCTATCATGCTGGGAGCTTCCCACGGTGTCAATTAAGATATAATCGCAATATTTGAGTGAATCAAGTGCATTAATAAATTCTTCTGTATCTACCACCGTATCAATGCTTAGTTTCATTTTTTTTGCATAAAACATCAACTGATCTACTGCACCAATCCGATAAGTATCCAAGGTAATAATACCAACTTTATAGTTTTTATTAAGCATTCTTGAATAGCGGGCTGCAAGTTTGGCTAAAGTGGTGGTTTTTCCAACACCTGTTGGACCAACTAACATCATAATATTTTTTACATTGCTGCTAAGATTTTCTGCCCTTGCATAAACCATTTTTCGCAATACTTCTCGGAAGTATCGTTTGATTAGTATAGAATTTTCACGCATTTTAATAGGCATTAATTCCAAAGTTAGCTGCATAATTTTTTCTAAATGTTCTTTTGCCATTCCGCTTGCTTTTGCGATGCGATAAATTTCTGCAAATTCATGAGGGATAATCAAACCTTCTTTTTTTGGTCCTCTTTCTTCCCAAAACATATTTTGAATGAGTTTGATTTTGTCATTGAGTTTGTCAATTTCCCCTCTTATGATTTGGAGATTGACTGAATCTTGAGGATTTTCTTGTTTTTTGGCTTTGGTATTTTCAAGGGAATTAGATGGTGCTTGAGGCTTTTCTATTTTTTCATCACGTGAAGATTTCTCTTTGGGATTATAGGGAGATTTTGGAGGGATTTTTGTATTCACACCGGCAATTTGTGAGATTTGTCGCACTGCATCTGAAAGCTGGAGTGAAACTTCTTCTGGGAGGCTTTGGAGGCTTTGAGCGGCGCGTTTTCTTTCTAGTTCTTTTTGTGCGATGAGTTCTAAGCGTTCAGCGATATTATTGCTTTTTACCAAAGGCAAATTTTCTTTTTGGGCTAATTCTTGTTTTTCTTTGACTTGTTTTAAATCTTCTTCGCTAATGGCAACAGAGATTTCATAATTTCCATCGGCAAGTTTCTTTTGTGAGATGATAGAAAATTCATCGCCTAATTCTTTTTTAGCCTTTGCTAAGGCTAGAGTAGAAGTTTCTGCGGTATAAGTAAATAATTTCATTTGAATCCTTTTAGAGGGATAGTTACGCTCTCTCTTTTTGCCCACTCTTTGTGTGGGATACATAAATGATTAAGAGTTATATTTTTGTTTTTAAAACCCAAAATATCAATATCTAAAGTCCTTGGTGCATTTTTAAAATCTCGTTTGCGTTTTCGCCCAAAATTTCTTTCCAAATACGCACAATGGCTAAAAAAATCAGCATAACCAAGCCTTGTTTTTAGCCAAATAATACCATTATAAAAATCTGCCTGTTTTGTGTATCCAAAAGCTGGATTTTTCAAAAAAGGAGAAAAAGAAATTATATCATTTTTCTTTTGCAACCTTAAAAAAAGTTTCCAAAAAATTACCAAAGATTCTCCTTGATTGCTACCAATTCCTAAAATTACATAAGATTGAAGTTTAGAATAGTTTTTGAAGTGGCGATAGGGATTTTCTCTGCGGATAAGAAGGAATCTTGGAAGTTTATTAGCAGGCTTTAAGTGGTATTTGGGCTTTGGATAAAGGGGGATAAAACGCCAAAAGTCTTTTTTGATTTCTTTTGTGTGGTAGGTTTTTGTATTGAAATAAGTTTTGGTTTTATTCTCCAAGAATCCTTGCTCCATTTTGTTCTATCACGACCAAATCTTCAATGCGGACGCCGTATTTTTGGGGAATATAAATGCCGGGTTCTATGGAAAAAACCATACCTTCTTCAATAATGGTTTTAGAGCGTGGAGAGATGATTGGGAGTTCGTGAATATCTAAGCCAATCCCATGTCCAGTGGAATGCACGAAGTATTTTCCATAACCAGCCTTTTCTATCACACTGCGCGCTAAGGCATCAATTTCACAAGCCAACATTCCTGCTTTTGCGTTTTTAATGGCATTTTCTTGAGCTTTTAAAACAATATCATAGATTTTTTGTAATTCTTTATCTTTGAAGGTTTGTTTTTTGGCAAAGTTAAATCCATCTTTGCTAAAGTATCCTGTCCTTGTCCTATCAGAGCAGTATCTTTTGTATTTTATGCCCGCATCAAAAAGTAGCAAATCTCCCTTTTGGAGAATATCGCTTGAGGGTAGGGCATGCGGTTTTGCTGCATTTCCATTAATGCCAACAATAGGGTTAAAACTCAAATCATATTGACCTTTTTTGCTTAAAAAACTTTGTGATTTAAAATGCAAAAAAGCCTCGCTTTGATTTTTGCCCTTTTTGTCAATCCACTTAGCAAATTTATCAAAGGCTTTAATGTTTAGTTTTTGTGAATATTCAATGAGATTTATCTCATCTTGTGTTTTGCGGATTCTTTTTTCTTGATGAAAATTTGGCTTTGGCATAAAATTAATTTTTAAATCACTGCTTAGTTTTTCAAACTCATAGACAGAAAATTCTTGAGGGTTATAAATAAGAGAGATTTTTTCGTTTTTCTTTAAAATAGTCCTAGCAGTGCGTATGAGATTGTGGCTGATGAGAATCTCAATTTCGTATTTATGATTTTTGATATTCTCTTTTGCCTCGACTTCATAGCGTCCATCTGTGATAAAATAACCTTTCTCTCCAATAGCAAGGAAGATTACATTATCGCAACTATAATTAGTTTCAAAATAAACTGCGTTTTCATCTTTGATGATAAAATTATCCATATTTTACACTATTTATTGTTCTTGTTGTTTTGCTTGAGCCTCTCTAGCTTGTCTGATAGCTTGAATCTCATTGAGGATTTGTGAGATGCCTTGCAATGCCAAATGATAACCCATTGGACCAAAACCAGCAATCACTCCAGAACATGCTCCAGCTGTGAGACTTTTTTGTCGGAATTCTTCTCTAGCATGGATATTAGAGATATGCACTTCAATAGTTGGTAATCCCACCGCAGAAATTGCATCGCGGATAGCAACAGAAGTATGGGAATAAGCCGCAGGATTGATAATAATACCTTGGTATTGTCCTAAAGATTCTTGAATCTTATCGACGATTTCCCCCTCAAAGTTGCTTTGAAAAAAATCTACTTCTAGTCCGATTTGTTCGGCGTGTTTTTGGATATTTTGATGAATGGTTTCGAGTTTTGCTGTCCCATAGATTCGCGGTTCTCTAATTCCAAGCATATTTAAGTTTGGTCCTTGGATTACAATTACTTTCATAAAAGCTCCTTAATATACAAAGTAAAAAATTTTGGTAATTATAACAAAAAACATAACAATTTCTATTTTGATTTTCTATAAAAGATTTTTTGGTTACTTTTTTGCACAAAGTAAAATAAAAATGATTTTTTCTATACAAGAAAATTGAATATTGTTTGGGAGTGTGTTAGAATAATTTTGCATTAAACATTTTTAAGATTAAGGATAGATTATGAAGAAAATTTTACTTAGTGCATTGGCGGTTAGTTTTGTTTCAGTAGGTTTAATGGCACAAGATGAAACAAAGATTTACAATCCAAAAGCAGAAAAGAATCACCTCGTAATTAAAATGGAGATTTTAGGGGAAAAGGGCAATACCCCAGCAGGTGAGATTGTAGCAGTAGAGACAAAATATGGAGTTGCCTTTTATCCAGATTTAAAGGGTATTGAGAGCGGAATACATGGATTCCATGTGCATGTTAATCCAGATTGTGGAGCTACAGAGAAGGGCTTAGGAATGAAAGCAGGAGGACATTGGGATCCACAAGAGAATAAGGCACATTCTTATCCTTGGGCAGATGAAGGGCATAAGGGAG
This sequence comes from Helicobacter pullorum NCTC 12824, assembly GCF_017979475.1. Lineage (GTDB taxonomy): Bacteria > Campylobacterota > Campylobacteria > Campylobacterales > Helicobacteraceae > Helicobacter_D > Helicobacter_D pullorum. The sequence goes on along the minus strand of NZ_JAERIT010000007.1, from coordinate 7,801 downwards.
ATTTGCCAGCACTTTATTCTAGCGATAAAAATGAGATTAAAACTCCGGTATTGTCCCCAAAAATTAAAACTTTAGAAGAATTAAAAAATCATTCTTTAATGATTCATGTTGGCGGTGATAATTACCATGATCATCCACAAGTTTTAGGTGGAGGTGGTGCTAGAATGGTGTGTGGAGTTATCCGATAATTTATTTTTTGATTCTTGCATTTTTGAAAGTATAGATTATCTCTATACTTTCATCAATATTTCCTCTTTACCTTTTTGTAAAATTTTGAATATAATTCTTTAATTTTTTGATTTTAGGGAGAATATTTATGAAGATAGCTCTCATAAGCGATTCTTTGTTGCTTGATAGAACTTTGGAGATGTATTTAAAAGATTATTTGACAAGCTATAAACTTTGTGATTTTGTTGTCGCAACACAACCTGTAGATTCTCAAAAGCCTGTTTTTTTGATTGGTGAATATGAAAATGCAAATTTGCATAAACCTTTTACAAAAGAGATTTTATTACAAGCCCTTGAAGCTTTCTTTTTGCAAATAAGAGGGGAACAAGAAGCCAAAGAAGAGGAAGAGATTAAATATACTAATGTAGAGAGTGCAAATTGGAATGAAATGCTAAAAGATGTAGAGATAGAGGAGGAAAAGAAGCCTTTAGATTTGGAACTTCATCAAAAGATTCTTAAAGTGTTAGAAAATTATGCCAAAGAAATCACAATGATAGTGCAAGAGCATTACAAAGAAAAAAAATAATGAAAACAAATCAAAATAAGAAGCCTTTATTAAAAGTAATTGGAGGTGCTTTTAAGGGGAGAAATATCAAAATGGCACCCCTAGAAATTACTCGCTCATCTAAAGCGATTTTGAAAGAATCTCTTTTTAATACATTAAATCAAGAAGTGGTGTTGGCAAATTTTGTGGAGTTTTTTGCTGGAAGTGGAAGCATTGGCATTGAAGCACTAAGCAGAGGTGCCAAAAGTGCAATATTCTTTGAACAAAACAAAGAATCTTGTAGAATTTTGGAAGAAAATTTGCAAAATATCTGTCAAGGTTGCCATTATCGTATTGTTTTTGGGGATACTTTTGAAAAATATCAAGAAGCATTGAAGGGCTTAGATTATTTGAGTATAGGGTATTTTGACCCACCTTTTGATATTAGAGAAGGGATGACTGGAATCTATCAAAAATGCTTTAAAATGATAGAAAAACTCGATACCAAAGTTTTTGGAATTGTTATTTTAGAGCATATTTCTGGTTTGGAAATACCGCAATTCATTGGAAGTTTTCAAAAGGTAAAAACAAAGAAATTTGGCAAAAGTAGTTTGAGTTATTTTGTAGCTTAATCAATAAAACTAAAAGGAAAAAAATGCAATATTATGGAAAGCGATACAAAAGCCTAGCTAAAGCGATTTTTAAAGAAGATTTAGAAGGGATTTTGGAAAATGATGAATGGATTTGTGTAGATATTAGAATGCCCGATGACTTCAGGGTTGGACATTTAAAGGGTGCAAAAAACATCACAACACAAGAAGAGTTACAAGAAATACTCACACTCAATAAAAAGATTCTAATTAATTGCTATTTGGGGCATTCTGCTTCTTTGCTGGGTAGTGATTTGGTAGAAGCAGGATACCAAAATATTTATTTTTTGGACGAAGAAATCGCTCATTGCCTAGAATAGTTACCACAAAATACCTTGAAAACAAAGGGTAAGGAAGTATCCACCAAAAATAAGTATTGCAAATAATACAAGGGCTAATCCAAATGCCTTTCCCCCTAGTTTTATAAATTTTTTAAAATCGATTTGTAAGCCCAAGGCAGCCATAGCAAAAACAATACAAAGAGTGCAAAGAAGCCTACCGCAATCAATCAAAGATTGCACACTAAAATTAGCAAAAATTAAAGTTTCTTTGTAAGTGTTCAAAAAAGTATTCAAAACAATAACACCCAAAAAAAGAAAAGCAAAATAGGGAATATCGATTTTTTTGCTAGTGTGGTGGGGATTATTGCTATGGGAATTATCTTTGGCGACATAATAGCCAACAATTAGCAAAAAGGGCACCAATAAAATTACTCGCATCATTTTGAGGATAATAGCAAGATTTGCAGCACTTTGAGTAAAGGCTCCACTTGTCATATCTTTTGCCATTTCAGCTGCTCCAGCGACATTAGCAACTTCATGCAAAGTAGCCCCCATAAAAAGCCCCATTCCATCGCTATTTAAAAGCGGTATAAATCCACTACTAAAGGCAATAGGGTATAAAAACATCGCAATAAGCCCAAAAACAACGACACTTCCAACTGCAACAACCCCTTTAAAAGAATCAGATTTGAGAGTGGATTCTAATGCCAAAACCGCAGCAGCACCACAAATAGCACTCCCAGCACTTACAAGCATAGAGATTTCTCTATCAAGCCCAAAAACTTTAACCCCCACAAAAAGACCTACCAAAAATACGACACTAATCACAATAAAAGCAATCAAAAATCCATAAAATCCGATATTATAAAGCTCATTAAAAGTGATATTAAATCCATAAAGGATAATCCCCAAACGCAAGAGTTTTTTAGCACTAAATTGAACCCCAGCTTGTAATGAATGTTGGTATTTAAAAAACCAAGGAGAAAGTATAGCGCCAATGATAATTGCCAATGCAGTGGCTGCCAAATGCGTAGAATCATGGATTTTTTCTACACTTGCTAGATAAAAAGCCAAAGCTACAATAACTCCGACAAAAAATAGTCCCCTAAAGATAGATTGCAAAAAATTTTTAAAATGAATAAGATTTATCATAAAACCCCCTTAATAAATTTTTGGAAATTATATAATTTTGTATCAAATAATAAAAATATATCAATTTTATTAAAACAATAAAAAATATTAATGAAAATTTATTGAAAATGTGGAATAATCCATAAAGAAAAATAAGGAAATAGAATGAAAATAAGAGATTTAGAGATTTTTATAGATTTGTTGCACACCAAAAGTCCCACGCTCACAGCAGAAAACTTCAAAACTACTCAGCCAAATGTTTCAGTGATTGTTAAAAATATCGAAAAAATGTTTGGTATCAAGCTTTTTGAAAGATTAGGCAAAAAGCTTTTGCCCACTACTCAAGCCTTATACCTTGGGGGAATGTGGCTTGAAGTGGTGCAGGGGTATTATTCGAGTTTGGAGGCTTTGGGGGAAGAGGGTGTATTGCTAGGAGAGATTAATATTGTAGCAACACATACTATTGGAGAATATTTTTTGCCTAGAATTTTGTTTGATTTTGCCAAAGAATACCCCAAAGTTAAAATTAATTTTAAAATTTACAATACCAAAGAGTGTTTAAGCCTTCTAAAAAATGGTGATGTGGAATTAGCGATTGTAGAGGGGGAAATCGGGCTAGAATATGCTAAAAGCGAGGGGCTAATAAGAGAGGTTTTGTGTAAAGATACTTTGGTAGTGGCAAGCAATGATTTTATTTTGGCTTCTAAGCCTAGATATATTGATGAATTATTAGATAAAAAATGGATTTTTAGGGAGTATGGTTCTGGGCTTAGGGATAGTTTTTTGAATGCTTTGGGGAATCTCAAAAAGGAAATTCCAATTTTTTTGGAGCTAGATAGGACGACAGCGATTAAGGATTTGGTGATTAACAAAGGAGCGATTGCGGTATTCTCAGAAGTGGCTATCAAACAAGAATTGCAGAATGGAATCTTATTCCCTTTGGAAATTATCAATCTAAATTTGGAGAGACATTTTTATAGCCTAAAGCGAAAAAGTCAGCTTCTTAACTCTGTTTTGACGCGTTTTGAAGAATTTGTAAGCGAGGGTTTAAGGGGTATTTAGCACAAAAGATTTAAATTTCTCCCCCCTTTGCTTGTAAGAAGAAAATTGATCCAAACTTGCAGCAGCGGGGGAAAGCATAGCAATACTTTGGGAATTATGGTGTTTTTTAATCTCATTGACAGCGACTTCTAGCGTATAGCAAGGCAAATGGTTAATTTGATATTTTTCTGCTAAATGGGTTAGTTTTTGTGTATTAGAGCCAATGGCATATAGGCTAATTTGGCATAATCGCATAAATTCAAAAAGCGGAGTTAAATCCGCCCCTTTATCATCTCCCCCCAAAATAAGATGAATTTTCTTATCTTTGTAGCGTTTGATAGCCTCCAAAGTCGCATCAAGATTCGTCCCTTTGCTATCATCTACCCATAGGCGATTTTGGTTATCCCAAAATTCTTCTATTTTGTGTTCCCCGATTTTAAAAGAATTGAGCAAATCATAATCAACTTGTTGGAATAAAACCTGTGTTGCACTCAAAGCCAAAAGTGCATCAAGCAAAAAGGGTTCTTGGAAGCGAATTTTTGGAATCTCCAAAAAAAACTCTCTAGCAAGCGATTGTGAATCTTCATAGAAAAAAAGCTTTGCAAGGCTTTTTTGGCAAAAGGGGTGAGATTGTAGAGACTTTGGAAGAATAGCGATTTCTTTATCTTGCATTGTCAAAATAGGCTTGAGCTTATCATTGATATAAGATTCATAATCCCCATGCCAACTGATATGATCTTGTGTAATGGGCAAAAGCAAATAAAGATTAGGTTTAGCAATTTTGGTGTAATGGAGGGTAAAAGAGCTAGTTTCCAAAATCCAAAGCGGTGCGTTAGTATCCATATTTGCTAGAGGATTCCCGATATTTCCACCGCTTATAGCCCCTTTGTGTTTTAAAAGATGAGTGAGCATTTGGGTGGTAGTGGTTTTTCCATTTGTCCCGCTAATCCAAATACTAAAAGGCATTTTTGTAGCAAAAAAATCATACTCACTTATGGGGTTAGTAAGTTTTATCATTGCGTTTTGTGGTGGGATTCCCGGTGTGGTGATGATTTGTGCTTGAGGATATTTTTGCAAAGTTTCTTGAAGTTTGTTTGGAGGAAGTAGAGTATTCCCATAAGAATCTTTTGAAATTTGAGTAAAACTATCATCAAAAATACAGCAAGGGGCAAATTTCTCTGCAAGTGCTTTATTAGTTTGTCCATATCCTAGTAAAATAAGCATTCAATCCTCCCTTATCTTAGTTTGATAGTCAAAAGTGCAATGAGGTTACTCATCAAAGCAATAATCCAAAATCGGACGATAATTTTGCTCTCACTTAAGCCCTTTTCTTCAAAATGGTGATGCAAAGGTGCCATCAAAAACAGCTTTTTTCCTCGTGTTTTGTAGCTACCAATTTGCAAAAGCACCGAGAGTGCCTCTATTACAAAAATAAATCCAATCACAAATAGCAAAATTTCATTTTTAGAGATAATTGCCATATAGGCAATCACTCCGCCCAATGCCAAACTTCCACTATCACCCATAAAGACTTGTGCAGGGTGGCAGTTATACCACAAGAAGCCTATTAATGCACCTATCAAAGCAGCAGAGACAACCACAACTTCCCCGCTATCTGGGATTTTTGGATACAAAAGATAGGTGCTAAATACAGAATGTCCTGCGATATACACAAAGATTCCCAAAGAAGTTAAAGCATAAATTGAAGGAATAGTTGCAAGTCCATCTAAGCCATCGGTGAGATTGACTGCATTGCTTGTAGCAACAAACACTAGCGTCCAAAACAAAAGACTAAATAGCCCCCAATCCCAAATAAAATTCTTGAAAAATGGCAAATAAAAATGGCTATCCATACCATAACAATAAAGTCCCAAAGAAACCAAAAAACCGCTTATAGCTTGCAGGGTAAATTTCATTTTTGCACTCATGCCGGCATTTTTTCTTTGTAGCACTTTAGAATAATCATCATAAATTCCAATACTTGAGAACAAAACAAGACTCATTAAACTAAAGACAACAAAGGCATTATCGAGTTTTGCACACAAAATAGACGCAACAAGTGTCGCAAATACAAAAATGATTCCGCCCATTGTAGGGATATTGACTTTTTGCTTGTGGTTTTGTGGGGTAAATTGCGAAATGGGCTGATTAGCATTCTTTTTCCTTGCCCATACAATATAATAAGGCATAATAAAAATAGTCAAAAAAAACGCCACAAAAAAAGCAATCGCAGCCCTAAATGTAATATATTGAAACAAATTAATTTCTAAAAAACTATATAAATAATAGATCATCTAAAAACTTTCACAAAAAATTCAAAAAATCAAAAAAATAAGGTAGGATTCTATCTAAATAAACTTTAAAATGGATATAAGATTATGAAGACAATTTTGATAATTACAGATGGCATTGGTGATAGCAAACAAGAAAAATACAACGCTTTTAAGGCGGCAAAGAAGCCTAATTATGAGAGGTTATTCCAAGAAGTCCCTTATGGAATGATTAAAACTTATGGGCTTTCTGTGGGATTGCCTGATGGACAAATGGGAAATTCTGAAGTAGGGCATATGTGTATGGGAAGCGGAAGAATCCTCTACCAAGATTTAGTCAAAATCAATCAAGCAATTCAAAATGGGACACTTTTAGAAAATCCCGCATTGCAATCTTTGCAAAATTGCAAAAGGATTCATCTAGTTGGCTTAATGAGTGATGGCGGAGTGCATTCGCATTTGGAACATATTTTAGCCCTAGCATTAGGCTTAGAGGGCAAAGGCTATGAGATATTATTGCATCTCATTACAGATGGTAGAGATGTTTTGCCACAAACTGCGTTAAAATTCCTAGAAGAAGTGCAAACAAAAATACAAAATAAAAATATCAAGATTTCTTCGATTAGTGGGCGTTTTTATGCTATGGATAGAGATAATCGCTGGGAGCGGATAGAAGAAGCTTATAATGTCATTGTATGTGCAGAAAATCCACAATCCATTTCGCCCAAAGAATATATCCACCAAAGCTACCAAGAGGGCATTTTTGATGAATTTATCAAACCTGCAAGTTTTGATAATAACGGGATAGAAGCCAAAGATGGCTTAATTTTTGTAAATTTTAGAAGCGATAGAGCAAGAGAGATTGTAAGTGCATTAGGCAATGAAAATTTCAGTGAATTTCAAAGAAAAAAATGGCTCAAAATACCGCTTATCACTATGACGCCTTATGACAAAAATTTTGATTTCCCCATTTTGTTCCCCAAAGAAAATATCCCAAATACACTAGCAGAAGTAATCTCCAAACACCACCTCCGCCAATTCCACACAGCAGAGACAGAAAAATACGCCCATGTTACTTTCTTTTTTAATGGTGGATTAGAAGAGCCATATCCCAATGAAACAAGAGTTTTAATCCCCTCCCCAAAGGTAAAAACTTATGACCAAAAGCCAGAAATGAGTGCCAAAGAAGTAGGGGATTGTGTGCTAAAGGCGATACAAGAAAACTATGATTTTATCGTTGTAAATTTTGCAAATGGCGATATGGTAGGGCATACAGGCGTGTATGAAGCAGCGATAAAAGCAGTAGAAGCAGTAGATAGCGAGATTGGTAGAATCTATGAGAGTGCCAAGCAAAATGGTTATGCCTTTGTCCTTACAAGCGATCATGGGAATTGTGAAGAAATGCAAAATGACAAAGGCGAGATTCTCACCAACCACACGACAGGCGAAGTATGGTGTTTTATCTCCGCACCTAATGTGCAAAAGGTGCAAAATGGAGGTTTAAACAATATCGCACCAAGTATTTTAAAACTGATGGGATTAGAAATACCCAAAGAAATGGATAATCCTTTGTTTTGACAAATAAACATTAATGGGATAAATTAAAATTTTACTTTTTTGGGTATAAATCATTTGCAAATAAATAAACAAAACACTCATAATAATTTATTTTTAATGACTACCAATGCCCCTTATAAACACATTCTACCCCCCCCC
>NZ_JAERIT010000006.1 GCF_017979475.1 Helicobacter pullorum NCTC 12824 | reverse complement strand
TGAGATTTATAGTCTTTGTTTGCGTATTTTGGGGAATTTGGAAAAACATTCTCAATATAAAAATGAAGCTTGTTATGCTAAGGCTATGCGTGTGATTCAGAGCTTTAAAAATCCCCCGGCATTGGAATATTACCAAAAAGAACCAGAGATAATTCCAGATATTTTAATCATTCAAGAAGCACAATCTATTCAAGTGCAGATTAATAGTCAATATTATCCAAGTATCCAAATAGAAATGCCCAAAAAAGAAGCCAAAGAAAAAATCAAACACGATTTTATTAAAAATAAAGTCAAAGAAGCACGAGATTTGGTGGATGCTTTGGAGATGCGTAAAGCGACACTTTATAAGATTGGCTTGATGATTGTAGAATATCAATATGATTTTTTTATGGGTGGAGAGATTAAGCCGATGAAACTCAAAGACTTAGCAGAAGAGTTTGGACATGCTTCAAGCACGATTTCTAGGGCGATTTCAAATAAATTTTTGGAATGTTCTAGGGGAATCTTTCCACTTAGAAATTTCTTTGCCACTGCACTTGATGAAGATACAGCTAATACAACTATTAAAGAATTTGTAAGCAATCTTATTAAAAACGAAAATCGGCAGAAACCTTTGAGTGATAATAGAATCTTGGAATTAATTGAAGAAAAATTTAATATTAAAATCGTGCGTAGGACTATTACAAAGTATAGGGCGCAGTTAAATATCGCTAGTTCTAGTGAGCGTAAAAGACTTTATAAAATGTCAGTATGACTTCACATTGATTTTATACTTGCATTATATACTTTCGCTGTAAAAAAATTAAGGAGCTTACAATGAAAGCAAAAACATTGATTTCAGTTTTAGTTGGTACAGCCTTGAGTGTTTCAGTTGCATTAGCAGCAGATTTTTCAAAGAAAAGCAATGAAGAGCTTGTTAATCTTTCAGGGAAAGTAGCACCAAAGGATTATCCAGACTATAAAATGGAAATCCATAAAAGAATGCAAAAAATGGAGATTCAAGAAGGTAGAGATTTTGCAGATAATTTAAGGAAAAATGCACAAAGCAACTATGATAAGATGACTATGAAAGAATACCGAGAATACCGCGATGAGATTCGCAAAGAAACAGAAAAGAGAATTGATTCTATGACAAGAGAGGAAGCTAGAGATAGCGGATTGTTAAGAGGCGGTTATGGCAGAGGTTATGGTTATGGTAAAGGGCATAGAGGGCATTATAGAGGAGATTGTTTTGAAGGTAGATATCCAGATTGTCCAGTTGGTCCAAGACCTTAATGGTGTGTAGCTTTTGGCTACACAGCGTATAAAAGGGAGAGAATGAAAGCAAAAATATTATTGTTAGAAGATGATATGGCATTGCAAGAAATTATTGCTGAGTGTTTGAGTGAGGAAGGTTATGAAGTAGTTTGTTGCAATGATGGTATAGAGGCTTCTAATAAAGCCTATGAAGAAAATTTTGATATTTTGCTGCTTGATGTAATGGTGCCAAACCTAGATGGTTTTGAGACATTAAAAAATATTCATCAAAGTGGGAGAAGAATCCCAGCAATTTTCATCACTGCTTTAAATAGTATTAAAGATTTGGAAATAGGGTTTAAAAGCGGTTGTGATGATTATTTGCGAAAACCTTTTGAATTGTCAGAATTATTGTTGCGTATTGAAGCATTATTGAAACGCAGTAATCGAATGCAGATTTATGATTTTGGTAATGGATATAGTTTTGATTGTGGGGAAGGAATTTTGTATTTAGAGGGGAAAGTATGCAAACTTTCTGCAAAAGAGCGAGAATTGCTAAAGATTTTGTTGATTAATGAGAATCATTTTGTATCCTTAGAAGAAATTTATAGTGCATTGTGGGGATATGAAGAGGAACCAAGCGAGTTGAGTTTGCGTGTGTATATTAAAGACTTGCGTCAAATTGTCGGTAAAGATAATATTTTGACCCGTAGGGGAGAAGGGTATTGTTATAAAAAGGCGCTTTGATGAATGAAAGCAAAAAGATTGTTTTAAAAATTAGCTTACTTTATGCATTGACAACTTTGATTTTTTTGGCGATTGTTTTTTATGGTTGGTACCAAAAAGAAAAAGAATCTTTGATTGAAGAAAGAGTATTGCAATTGCGAGAATCAACGCATAATTTGGCGATGCATTTGTATGAAAAATTGCAATTTAATTACAATGGAAACTTTTTTAAGATTTTAGAAGAAACTTCTAAGGAGTTAGAAATCCCATTTTCTTTGAATACAAGCAGTGGAGAGATAATTTTTAGTACTTTAAAAGAGGTTGAAAATACAAAAGAATTTAGGCAGATATTGCAAGAACGCGGGATTCCAATTAGTTTTAGGAAAGATCATCGGCACATTGATAGAATCGTGATTGCAGGAGACAATGTGTATTTGGTGACTCAAAGAATAGGAGGAAGATTTTGGAGTCTTGTAAATATGGAGCTTTACAAACAAAATTTATTAGATACTTTAGAAAGAAGAAATGATTTTTTTATGATTATTCAAGATAATGGAATTTCAAAGGAAATATATAGGCTTTGGGGCTTAATTGGTGGGAGCTTTTTGCTAGTGCTTTTTGGGGTGAGTGTGGTGGCATATTTTTTGGTTCGTTTAAGTTTGAAGCCATTAGAGGAAAAAATACAGGCACTGAATAATTTTATTAAAGATTCTACCCATGAAATTAATACGCCTTTGAGCATTATTTTGATGAGCATAGAGAGGATCAAAAAAGAAGATCTCAAAGAGCAAGATTTGCAAAAGTTTGAACGCATTAAAATGGCGGCAAATACTTTGGGGCAAATTTATCAAGATTTGGTATTTTATAATTTTCCTCATTTGCAGGGCAATAATCTTGAAAAGATTGCTATGAATGATTTGCTAAAAGAGCGTGTGTCTTATTTTGAACCTTTTTATAAAAAGAAAAATATTTCTATTGTCTTAAAAGCAGAATCTAGCACACTTATGGCAAATAAAAGTCGTATTATAAGGGTTGTTGATAATTTATTGGATAATGCATTAAAATACACTCAAAGTGGCGGAGAAGTTGAGGTTTTTGTGGGGAATAATTTTCTAAAGATAAAAGATAATGGGTGTGGAATGGAGAAAGAGGATTTGAAGAGAATTTTTGATAGATATTATCGTTGCAATAAGGATCAAGGTGGGTTTGGAATAGGGCTGGCATTGATAAAAGAAATTTGCAATATTTATAAAATCGCTATTGAATGTGAAAGTCAAAAAGGAAAGGGAACAACTTTTGTTTTGCGTTGGTAATGCAGAATTTGATAAAAAATTATCCAAAGTTTAGTGAGGCTAAATAAAAATTAGATATAATTTTTTATGTTTTTGCTAGAAGGTTTGTTGGGATATGGAGAAAATTATCATAAATGCTTTTAGGCAAGTGTTGAAAGATACTTTGGGAGAGACGCCAAAGAGAGTTACAAGAAAGCTAACAAAAGGGTTTTTGTCAAGTATTGATATTTTTTTGGAGAATGAAGAGAAAGATACTATTACTTTTGTTTCTTCTAAAGATTTTTTGGCAAAATTAGGCAATGGATTATTTGGAGAGGAAGAGTTAGATGAGATTGCCCTAAAAGATCTTTCTCAAGAGCTTGCTAATCTTACTATTGGTTTAGCAAAAGTGTTAGCTGTTACAGAAAATATAAAGTTTAATATCTCAACACCTAGGGTTTATGGGTTTGGAGAATTTCAAGATACTCATTCTAGCAGTTTTAATTTTTCATTAGGGAGGGGAGCTAAGTGTTCCCTTTTTATGCATAACAAATCACTTTAAGGAAAAGATATGCCAGCAGATGAATTTACTTTAGCAAAGATACAGGCACCAAAACAAGAGGATTTAGCGCGTTATCTTGAAGGAATTATGAATAATTATGGGGGGCTTTTGGATATGAAAGTCCTTTTCCATGCCGAGCTTGGCTCAACAAAGATAGCATTGAAGGAAATTTTGCAGTTTGAAAAAGGCTCTATTATTGATTTGCAAAAACCAGCAGGTGAAAGTGTGGAGATTTATATCAATGGTAGAATAGTTGGCAAGGGCGAAGTAATGGTGTATGAGAAGAATCTTGCTATTAGGGTTAATGAAGTGCTTGATTCTAATGCAATTATCTATTATCTCACAAGAGAGAGCATTAGCACTACATGAAAATTGTTTTAGTTATTTTATCATTCATTACTTTTTTGTTTTCAGAGGATAAAGATTCATTAGAGCAGGGATTAAAGTTTTCTAGTGAAAATAATCAAACTTTTCCTTTTGAAATGGCAAAATCCCCTTTGGAGAGTATTAATTTTTATCAGTATAGTGGAGTGATTCTTGTCTTAATTGGGCTTTTGATATTGCTTTGGTATATCAAAAAAAGGCTTTATTATAAAGAGCAAAAATTATCTTTGGTTGATTTTTTCAAAAAAAAAGAAGCTAATTCGATTCAAATTGTTTCTAGTTTTTCTTTGTCTATGAATGCTAAATTGATTGTTTTTGAGATTTACCAAAAACGCTATATTGTGATATTAAGCCGAAATGGAGCAACTTTGGTTGATAAATATTCAATCAAAGATTTTGGAGAATTATTAGAGCAAGAAAAACAATAAATAATGAGAAATAATTTTATTGCACTTTTATTGTCCTTACTTGTCCATATTGTGATATTTTTATTATTGTTACTCGAGTTTAAAAAGGATGATATTTATCAGCCTCCAAAATATGGGACGAAAGAGGGAGAGCGTATTAATATTAAAAACTTTAAGTTCTCTCAAGCTGCACAAATGATTCCCCCCCAAAATAATGCACAAATGTTAGAATCTCCACTCACACAACCTTCAAACACACAAAGCCAACCACAGCAAGAAAGTAACAAAAACCAAAAAGAAGAGCAAACAGAAATTGCCCAAACAACTCCACCTAAGCAAACCAAAGAAAAATCCCCCACCAAAATTACAAAACCTAAAAAAACCGAAGATTCTAGAAAGATTCAACCAAAATCTTCCAATCAATCTAATCATAATCAAAATTCTCTTGCCTCTTCTTTGAAATCTAGTCAAATTGGTCCGATGCTAGATAATAAGCCTTCTTCGCCTTCTATTTATGATTATGGCAAAGATATGGGGAATCAAGAAATAAAAGAGCTTTATGGAGATGATTTGTATTCTTTGAATCTTGAAGAGAGGAAATTTATTGAAGATAATTTAAGCGGGATAGGAAGGATTACGCAAAAATACCTTAAATATCCGCAACTTGCTGGGCAAATGGGGCAGCAAGGGGATAATATTGTGGAATTTTATTTGCACCCAAATGGAGATATTTCTGATTTGAAATTATTAACTCCAAGTGGTTATAGGCTTTTGGACGAAAATAGCATTCACACTATTGAGATTGCTTATAAGGATTATCCTTATCCAGCAGTAAAAACTAAAATAAGAATACGCGTCATGTATCGGATTTATTGATTGCGTAGTTCTTTGTATTCTTTGGGGATTAAGCAGTCATTGACATCTAGGATTTGTGGGCAGAGATTATGGTCATATCCGAGTTTAAAAAGCATATTAATTGCTTCTAACTGCGTTTGGTTAAGGGAGATAGAATCGGCATTGGCATAAAGATTGAGATAGTGTTCTAATTTTTGAGAATCTACTCGTATCAAATTGCGTTCTAGTAGCATTTTTGAAAGAAGTGGTTTATTTTTTAGGGCGACTTTGACAGCTTTTGTAAGAATCTCTTCACATTCAATAGCGACATTAAGCGGCAAAGAGCGGCGGATACACATTCCACCAAGCGGTAATGGCAAATTTTGTTTGTTTAAATCATTCCAAATATCCCAAATTTCGCATTCTACTTCTAAGCTTGAATCATATTGCAAAATAGATTCGTGGATTAACACTCCTGCATCAACTTCGCCCCCCAAAACAGCTTTTTCAATCTCAAGAAAATTTTTGTAGTAGATTCTTGCATTAGGGTAAGCGATTTTAAAAAGCATTGCATTAGTTGTGTGTGCCCCACTTAGTGCAACTTTGAAGTTCTTTTTTAGTTTTGTTGAGCGTTTTTTAATGAGTTTTGGTCCATAGCCTTCGCCAAAGCTAACTCCTGTCCTTAAGAGCGCTTGTTCTTGTGCTAAAAATGGATAAACACCAAAAGAAATTGCAGAAATATCCAAAATGTTATCAAGTGCCATTTCATTGAGTGTTTGGATATCTAAAGCTTGGTTTTGAAAATGGATTGTATTTCCTACCCAACCAAATGCAATTGCATAATACATAAAAATATCATCGGCATCTGGTGAATGTCCTATTTGAATTGTTCGCATATTTTAACTTTGTGTGAAATTTGTGATTATTTTAATAGAAACTAACTTATAAGGGAATGAATTTTGGGAAGTACTAAAGAGGGTGTTAGATTTAGCATGCAAGCATGGTAGTCTTTGGAATTTTTGGGAAGAGGGCAGATTCGTTTTTTGCAGGGTTGGCAAGGAAGGGATTTGTGAAAGGTTCTAAGAGAGAGTATATGAGAATCTTTTGCATTAAAAGGTGAAGTTTCTTCTTGATTTGTTGGACCAAAGAGTGCAAAAGTCGGAATCTCAAGGGCTGCTGCTATATGCATAGGTCCGCTATCATTGGTAAGGAGAAAATGTAATTTTAAAAAATAAGCCATTAGGCTTTGTATGTTTGTTTTTCCACTAAGGTTAAGGATTTTTTCGTTTTTTGGAAGATAGGATAGAATTTTTTCATTGATGGGGTTTTCAGATTCTACCCCAAAAAGAATAATGCAAAAATCTTGTTTTAGCAAGTCTTTAATCACTTCTGCAAAATATTCTTCCTTCCAGCGTTTGGCGCTTCCAAAAGCAGCTCCTGCATTGATACCGGCAATTTTTTGGTTTTGAAAATGGGGCGGAAGTGTGATTTTTGTCGTTGGGGGTTTTAGATAAAGTTTTGGAATTATAGAATGATTTGGGATAATGGTTTCTATCAGTTTGGCAAAGCGTAATGATTCGTGGAGATTTTTATATTTTTTTGGGTGGATAGTAAGCAAAAAAGAACGCATTTCGTTTGCATAACCAATGCGTTTTTTAGCACCATTGAAAAATAAAAATAAGGCAGAAAGAAAGTTATTTTGGAAAGTGATGGCAATTTCACAGGGTGGAATCTCTTTGGCGAGTTTGTAGAGGGCTGGGATTCTAAAGGTAGCCTTTTTGCTTGTATCTACGATAGTTGTGGTGTTGGGATAATGGTCAAAAAGCTCACAGCTAACTTTACTTCCAATGAGGTAAAAATGTGCATTTGGGTAGGTTTGGTAGAGAATTTCTAATCCAAAAGTTGCCATAACAGCATCGCCAAGCCAATTTGGAAGTCTCACTAAAATATTCATAGAAAATCCTCCATAGCTTTAAGGGTATTTTGTAGATTGTTTTCTATGGTTAAATGTGCCACAGAATCGGCACATTTTTGCTGCGTAGTTTTTAAAAAAGTGGGATTTTCTAAAAGATTTTGCAAAATTTTGCTACCTTGTGTGATTGCATTTGGGTGCTCTAAAATATGATCTTGTAAAAATAATTCTCCCGCACCATTTTGTTTTGTGGTAATGATGGCGTTTTGGTAGCTCGCAGCTTCTAATGTGGCATTAGAACAAGGCTCATAAATTGTAGGGAAGAGAAAAATATCGCTTGATTCGTAAAATCGCTTGATATTTTCTTTTGGACCCAAAAAGAGGACATTTTTATCAATATTGAGAGTTTTAGCAAGTTTGGCATAAAGGGGAATCTTTTTGTCTTTGCCAATGACAATGAAATGCCAATTTTTGTGTGGAATCTCTGAAAGCATTAAAAGGGCTTGTTTGAGACCTTTTCGTGCATATCCGCTACCAACAAAAAGGATAATAATTTTATTGGTTAAAAATGGAAAATCCATCAAAAGATTCTGTTTGGCTAAAGCTTTGTTGATGGTTTTTGGAATTTGGATTCCATTGTAAATAACTTTGATTTTTTCTTGAGGAATATTGAACATTGTAATGAGTGAAGTTTTTATCATTTTGGAATTTGCAATGATGAGTTTAGTGTTTTTAAAAAGCCTTTTTTCTATGTAGATATAAAGGATATTCATTGGATTGAAATAGCTTTTTATTTTTTGAATGAAATTGTGGTTTTTAATAGAAAGCCATTGTCTGTGAATCCCATCTCCAGCACGATAAATATCGCAATGCAAAACTCGCTCTAAGCTAAAATAGAGATAGTTGGGATTTTTTTGGTAAAGTGATTCATAGGCTCTTAGGAAAATAATAAAACGCAAAAAAGAAGGAAGGAATTTTGGGGGAGTTAATTTGAATTGAGAATCTTGCCCATAATCTCCACTAGAAAATACTTGCGTTTTTTGGCGGAGTGTATTCCTTAAAAGCGTGAGATAATTTTCAGCTCCACCTACTTTTGTATTTTTAAAACGCACAAAAAGAATAGTTTTCATAGGGAATTTAAAATTTCCTTTGTGATTGTGGGAATATCTGCATTGGCATTAACACAAAAATGAGCAGAATCTTTGTAAATTTGAAGTCTTTGTAGATAGAGTTTGAAGGCTTTATCCTTATCTTGAAAGAGTGGGCGAGTGGAAACTTCATTATCATTTAGGCGAGAAAGTATATTTTCAAAGTCAATATCCAAAAAGAAAACTTTGCCCATTTGTTTGACATTGCAAAAAATAGGCATTCCGCCACCCGTTGAAATAATGCAATGTTGGATATTTTTTGAAATAAAAGCACAAAATTCTTTTTCAAGATTCCTAAAATATTGCTCCCCTTTTTGTGAAAAAATTTCATTGATAGTTAAATTTTCATTGTTTTGAATAATTTGATCACTATCTAAAATTAAAGAGTGTGTATGGTGATAAAGGGATTTTGCAATGGTGCTTTTGCCGCTCCCCATAAAACCGATTAAAACAATGTTAGAAGAGTTCAATCTCTAAGCCTTTTTCTTTAAGGTTTTTGATAGAGTATTTGTATTGTCCATCAAGGGTAAAAGTGATGCGGTAAAAGTCCAAATGGGTTTGTAAATCAACCTTACTGATAATGGGTAGATTAGTTTGAATAAAATCTTGCAAGACTTTTTTGGAGTTGCTTTTGAAATCCAAAATCAAACGAGTGGGCGAGGCAAGCGTGAAATCGCGAATCATATTCAAAGGGGTTTTGAGTGTAATTTTTTGTTTATCTATGTGAAAATCAAAAATTTTTCCAAGATTGAAATCTTGTAGTTTTTGGGATTGCATTTCTGGCTTGATTTCTTGACTTAAAATTAAAGGAAAATGCCAATCAATATCGCCATTAAGTTCTTGTTCTATCGTGCTAATGGAGCCATCAAGATTCTGATAAGCAAGGGTTATTTTTTTGATTTTTCTTGCCGTAGAGGGTAGGTTGAGTGTGGTTTGAGTAAAGAGGCTGAGTTGTGGAGGATTAGAGATTTGTCCGCTTTGTTTTGGTGTGACAACCGATTCAAAGGGATTTCTTATTTCTTTGGTATCATTATTTTCGTTGGGAGTTGGGATTTCTTTGGGGGTTGTGGAAGTATCAATAGTGATATCTGGAATTTTTGGTAAAGTTTGAGAATCTTGAGCATAGAGTATAAAAAATGGAATAAGCAGTGGTAGTAAAATTTTCATTGTGGTTCTAATCCTTTCAATTCAAAAAGTTCTTTTTGGAGTTTTGCATTTTCATTCATTAGGTTTTTGACTTCTTTAGATATTTGTTTTTCTTTGTTTTGTAATTCAAATAATACACTTAGAGAGTTGGTTCCAAAAAAAAGATTGCCAAAATAAATCCCTGCAATGCATATTGCCAAAAAGAGGCTAAAAAAGGGAAGTAGTTTGTAAAATCCTCCCTCATAATATTTCAAATCCTGTCTTTTTCCCATTATCTAAAGAGGCTTTTTCCTAGATATGTAGGATAGATTAGTTCTTTTTCAATGGATAAAAGGCGATTATATTTTGCCATTCTTTCGCTTCTTGCAGTAGAGCCTGTTTTGATTTCTCCCGTATTGAGTGCTACTGCAAAATCTGCAATAAAGCTATCCTCACTTTCTCCACTACGATGACTCATAATACAGCGATAGTTGTTGCGTTGTGCAAGACGCACTGCTTCCATTGTTTGGCTTACCGTTCCAATTTGGTTGGGTTTAATCAAAATGGCATTTGCAATGTTTTTCTCAATACCTTGTGCAAGAATTTTGGCATTAGTTACAAATAAATCATCGCCTACAAGTTGAATTTTATTGCCAAGTTTTTGGGTTAATTTTTTCCAACCTTCCCAATCATCTTCGCTTAATCCATCTTCAATAGAAACAATAGGGTATTTTGAGATGAGTTTTTCATAATACTCAATGAGTTCTTCGCTGCATAATTCACGCCCTTCACCTTTAAGGCAGTAAATCCCTTTATCATTGATGAATTCACTACTAGCAACATCTAGTGCAATCGCAATTTGCTCCCCTTCTTTGTAGCCTGCTTTTTTCACTGCTTCTAAGATAATTTGAATAGGCTCTTCGTTGGTTTTTAAATTTGGGGCAAACCCGCCTTCATCGCCAATACTTGTAATGTGTTTAGAATCTTTTAGAGTCTTTTTTAAATGTTGGTAAATTTCAGCACTTGCACGCATTGCTTCGCTGAAGGTATCAAAACCAACAGGCATAATCATATATTCTTGAAAATCAACGGTGTTATCAGCATGGCTGCCACCATTGATAATATTAAGCATAGGGGTTGGGAGAGTAAGGGCATTTGCACCGCCTAAATAACGATAAAGAGGGATATTGAGGCTTTTGGCTGCTGCTCTAGCTGCTGCCATAGAAACTCCAAGTGCAGCATTAGCACCAAGATTTGAAAAATTTTCTGTCCCATCTAGTTCAATTAAAGTATTATCAATAAGGCTTTGATTGAATGGAGATAAGCCACAAAGTGCATCAGCAATAGTTGAATTAACATTTTCGCATGCTTTTAAGACGCCTTTTCCTAAATATCTTTCATCTCCATCGCGTAATTCTAATGCTTCTCTTTTTCCAGTGCTTGCTCCACTTGGGACAATAGCACTGCCCACATTCCCATCGCTTAATAAAATACTAGCTTGAATGGTTGGATTCCCACGACTATCTAAGACTTCTTGTGCATTAATCTCATCAATATAAACCATAATTTTCTCCTTGTTAATCTTCTAAATTTTCATCATCACTAGAGGATAAATCATCTGTTAGGCTAATAGAAGCTTTGATTTTATCTTCGATTTCTTGAGCTATTTGTGGATTTTCTTTCAAGAAAATTTTTGCATTTTCTTTACCTTGTCCTAGTTTTTTGTCCTCATAGCTAAACCAAGCACCGCTTTTATCAACAATATCAAGCTTTACTCCATAGTCGATGAGTTCCCCTTCTTTGCTAATCCCTTCGCCAAACATAATATCAAATTCAGCACCTCTAAAAGGCGGAGCAACTTTATTTTTAACCACTTTTGCTTTGACGCGATTCCCGATATTTTGCTCACCTTGTTTGAGAGTTGCGATTCGTCTTACATCAATTCTCACACTTGCATAGAATTTGAGTGCATTTCCTCCTGTTGTAGTTTCTGGACTTCCATATCCCATAACTCCAATTTTCATACGAATTTGATTGATAAAAATAACGGTGGTATTCATTTTGTGAATGATACCTGTAACTTTTCTCAAAGCCTGACTCATAAGTCTTGCTTGAAGCCCTACATGTTGATCTCCCATATCCCCTTCAATCTCGCTTTTTGGGGTAAGTGCAGCAACAGAATCAACGATGATTAAATCTACCCCTCCACTTCTTGTGAGGGTTTCTAAAATTTCCAAAGCTTGCTCTCCAAAGTCAGGTTGAGAGACGAGTAGATTTTCTACATCTACTCCAAGTCGTTTGGCGTATGTTACATCTAGTGCATGTTCTGCATCAATAAAGGCACAAATTCCACCTTTTTTTTGACATTCAGCAACAATTTGGAGTGCAAGGGTGGTTTTTCCTGAACTTTCTGGTCCGTAAATTTCAATGATTCTACCTTTTGGAATCCCTCCAATGCCAAGTGCGATATCAAGCCCCAAAGAACCTGTGCTAATTGAATCGATTTTTTCAACCGGTTTATCTCCAAGCCTTATTAAAGCGCCTTTGCCAAAGGCTTTATCAATTTGTTTAATTGCTAATTCAATTGCTTTTTGCTTATTTTCATCTAATGCCATTTTTTCTCCCTAAGAAAATGAAAGTTTTATTTTAGCTAAATAACTAAAAATTCACAATATTATTTTTTGTAATTATTTTTTATGTATGTGTTGCCTTATGGAGTGTTTTTAGATTATGAAAAATAAAATGAGGCTTAGGGTATTTTAAAGTTAAAAGAATATAATCTCGAGTTTGTTTTAAAAATTCAAAAATAAATCAACATTGATAGCCCAAAATAATTCTAAATATCTAAATAAATTATAAAATAAGGAAAGGTATTTTGATGAAAATATTGCAGAAATTTTTTCATTTTTATTATGATGGCTTTAGAAATATGACTTTAGGGAAAAGCTTGTGGGTTGTTATTATTGTTAAGTTGTTGATTATTTTTGGTTTTTTAAAAATTTATATTTATGATAATAGTCTAAGAGCTAAGTTTCAAACACAAGAAGAAAAAAGCGAGTTTGTAAGCAAGAATCTTATGGAATTTTAAAGGAGTAGTATGGAGCAAGAATTACTGCAAAGGGCGGCAAGTGTAGATTGGAGTAGGGCACAGTTTGCACTCACAGCACTCTATCATTTTTTATTTGTGCCTCTAACTTTGGGACTTTCTTTTATTTTAGCCATTATGGAAACTATTTATATTAAAACCAAAAAAGAAGAGTGGAAGAAAATCACACAATTTTGGTTAGGAATTTTTGCTGTAAATTTTGCCATTGGTGTTGCAACGGGCATTATTATGGAGTTTGAATTTGGAACAAATTGGGCAAATTATTCGTGGTTTGTAGGGGATATTTTTGGGGCGCCATTGGCAGTTGAAGGAATTATGGCGTTTTTTTTGGAGGCAACTTTTTTTGCAGTGATGTTTTTTGGTTGGAATAAAGTTTCTCCGAAGTTTCATTTGCTTTCGACTTGGTTGGTGGCAATTGGTTCAAATTTGAGTGCATTTTGGATTCTTGTGGCAAATGGTTGGATGCAATACCCTATTGGGACGACTTTCAATCTTGAAAGTGCTAGAAATGAAATGACAAGCTTTTTTGAAGTGGCATTAAGTCCTGTGGCAATTAGCAAATTTTTGCATACAGTTTCAAGTGGTTATGTAATTTCGGCACTTGTAGTGGTTGGAATCTCTGCTTGGCTTATCTTAAAAGGGCGTGATGTGATTGCGGCTAAAAAATCATTGATTGTGGGTGCAAGTTTTGGGCTAATAACTTCAATATTTTTATTTGTAAGTGGCGATGAAAGTGCTTATCAAGTGGCTCAAAAGCAACCCATGAAACTAGCAGCGATGGAGGGAATCTATGAAGGTGAGCATCGTGCGGGGCTTGTGGCGTTTGGAATCTTGAATCCTAACAAACAAATTGGTGATGAGCAAAATACATTTTTGTTTGATATTACAATTCCTTATGCTCTTTCAATCTTGGGGAATCGCTCGCCAAATAGTTTTGTCCCGGGGATTAATGATCTTGTTTATGGAAATGCAGAAAAAGGGATTATGAGTATTGAGGAGAAAATCCAAAAAGGGCGTTTGGCTTTGGAATCTTTTAAAGAATACAAAAATGCTAGAGAGTTGGGGGTGCCAGCAAGTGATTTGCAACAATATTCACAAGTGGTGCAAGAGAATATGCCTTATTTTGGATATGGGTATTTAAAAGAAGCTAAAGAAGCAGTGCCTCCGATTGCTTTGACTTTTTATACTTTCCATTTGATGGTGGCGTTAGGAAGTTGGTTTTTTGTATTATTTATTATGGTACTTTATTTGGTTATGGCAAATGATATTGTTAAATTTAGAAAAGTGCTATGGATTGCTTTATGGACGATTCCGCTTGGGTATATTGCAGCAGAATGTGGTTGGATTGTCGCAGAAGTGGGTAGGCAGCCTTGGGCGATTCAGGATTTAATGCCTGTTGGTGTAGCAGCAACGCATTTAAGTAGCGTCAATGTGCAAATTTCTTTTTTCATATTCTTAGTTTTATTTACAGCATTATTGATTGCAGAGATTGGAATTATTTTAAAACAAATCAAAAAAGGTTTTGCACACTAAGGAGAATAAATGTTTTTTGGATTAGATTTGATGGGATTGCAGATTTATTGGTGGGGAATATTAAGTCTTTTAGGAGGACTTTTGGTTTTTATGTTTTTTGTTCAAGGCGGACAGGGAATGTTGTTTGAATTGGCAAAAAATGAAGAAGAAAAAGCTTTGATTGTGAATTCTTTGGGGAGAAAATGGGAGCTTGGATTTACAACTTTGGTGCTTTTTGGTGGAGCATCTTTTGCGGCATTCCCATTGTTTTATAGTACAAGTTTTGGAGGTGCTTATTGGGTATGGTTGATTATTTTGTTTTGTTTTATTGTGCAGGCTGTAAGTTATGAATATCGCAAAAAAGAAGGGAATTTTTTGGGTTCAAGAACTTATGAAGTTTTTTTGTTGATTAATGGAATCTTGGGTGTATTTTTGATTGGGGTTGCACTAAGCACTTTTTTTAGTGGTGCAAATTTCAGATTAGATTCGTCTAATTTTGTAGAGTGGGAAAATGCTTCAAAGGGTTTGGAAGCTTTGCTTAATCCTTGGAATTTTTTACTTGGATTTGCTTTGGTATTTTTAAGCAGAGTTTTAGCGTGTGGTTATTTTTTGAACAATATTGATGATGAAATTATCAAAGAAAGAGTGAAAAGAAAAATAGCTTTAAATAGCGTAGTATTTTTGGTTTTTTTCTTGGGGTTTTTATTTTGGATTTTTACTAAAGAAGGTTTTTTCGTCTCACAAGATGGTTTGGTGAGTATGCAAAAATTCTTGTATTTTCAAAATTTTCTTGAAATGCCATTTTTGATTGTGATATTGCTTGTTGGTGTTGTGTGTGTTTTGCTTGGAATGTATATGGGGTTTAAGGGGTGCAAAAAAGCAATTTTTGCATTGGGAATTGGAAGTGTTTTGGCAGTGTTTGCGATTTTGCTTTCTATTGGGATTGGTAAGAGTGCATTTTATCCGAGTTTGGTAGATTTGCAAGATTCTTTAACCATTTATAATGCAAGCTCTAGCTATTATACTTTAAGCGTAATGGGTTATGTGAGTTTGCTTGTGCCTTTTGTGTTGGCTTATATTATTTATGTGTGGAATCTTATGGATAGAGTCAAAATTACAAGAGATGAATTAAGAGAAGATTCTCATCAGTATTAAAGGATTTTAAATGACAGAGTTTTTGTTGATAATGTGGCCTGTTGTGATTTATATAGCATATAAATTTGTTTGGTTAAATATCAATCATATTGAAAAAGATGATCGAAGTCAAAACTAATGCAAAATAGTTTTGAATTGTTTTGTTTTTTAAAAAATCAAGGGTATTTGAAGAATCCACCTCATAAACTTTGGTGGCCTAATGCTGGGAGTTTTGAGGTTGTAATAGGGGCTATTTTGGTCCAAAATGCAAGATGGGAAAAAGCTTTTGAAGTGATTAATCGCCTAAAAATGCAAGGACTATTAAACTTGCATTCTTTGGCGGATATTTCTGCGGAGAATTTGCAGGCTTTTATGAAAGATTTGGGGTTTTTTAGGCAGAAATCACAACGAATTATTATGTTGTGCAACAATATTTTAAACGACTTTGGAGATTTTGAAAATTTTTGTGCCAAAGCAAGTAGAGAATGGCTACTTTCTCAAAAAGGCATAGGTAATGAGACTTGCGATTCAATTCTGTGTTATGGTGCATTAAGAGAGGAAATGGTAGCAGATAACTATACTTATAAATTGCTAAAATCTTATGGTTATGAATTAGAGGGCTATGATGAGTTAAAAGAATGGCTTGTTTGTGGTTTATTGGAAAATTATTCAAAAGTATGTGAAATTTATAGCTATGAGATTCCCATTAATGAGCTTTATGCAAGATTTCATGGAAAAATTGTAGAATTTTGCAAAGAGCATAGGATATAAAAGGGGAAATTGTGGAAGGAAATCTTTTTGAGCCTTTGGAGTTGTTTTTGGAAATTTGCAAGATTCCACATCCAAGCAATCATGGTATTGAATTGAAAAAATGGCTTATACAAAAGGCTAGAGAATTTGGAGCGGAGGTGCAAGAGGATAGTGCGGGGAATCTTTTGTGCATTAAGGGTAAGCCAAAAGTTTGTTTGCAGGGGCATTATGATATGGTTTATGTCGGAGATTCTAAGGAGTTTGCGATTAAGCCGATTATAGAAAATGGCTACATTAGTGCAGAAGATTCTAGTCTTGGGGCAGATAATGGGGCGGCTTTGGCATGTATGTTGCTGGCATTGAGGGATTTTGAAAATATTGAATGCTTATTGACTAGCGATGAAGAAGTGGGAATGATTGGTGCAAATACTTTGGGACTAGAAATACAGGCACCTTTTGTAATTAATTGTGATAGTGAAGATATCAATGAGGTTATTTTTAGCTGTGCAGGTGGGTATGATTTGGAGGCAAAGAAAGAATTTGCTTCACAAGAGATTCCGCAAGATTATGTTAGCTATGAAATAAAAAGCAAAAATTTTCAAGGTGGGCATAGTGGGATTGAGATTCATAAAAATATCCCTAATGCGATTTTGGAATTGGCTAAGATTGCCAAAGATTTAGAAGGTATTATTGTAGAGTTTTTTGGTGGAGAGAAACGCAATTCTATCCCCACAAATGCAATTTTGAAAATCGCTTTTGAAAAAGAAAAAATGAATATTTTAGAAATGTTGGACAAAGAACATTTTACAATAACGCCTTTAGAGAGAATGAAAAGTGGTTATAGAAGTGGGGAGTTGATTGAGGCGATTTTGGGGTTAGCTAATGGAGTGATTCAAAGCGATAAGAATGGAGTGATTTTGTCTAGTAATCTTGGGATTTTAAGGCAAGAAAAAGGGCTTTTTAGCCTTGCATTAATGGGGAGAGGCAATCAAGAACAATTGATGCAAGAGGGTATCCAAACAAATAAAAAGTGGCTAGAGAGTTTGGGGTTTTGTGTCGCTGTGGCTGATTATTATGCACCATGGGAGCGGGAAGAAGGGGAGTTGGTAAGATTGGTATTTCAAATTTATCAAAAATATAATCAAAATACAGAACTAAAAAGTATTCATGCTGGATTGGAATGTGGGATTTTAAAACAAAAATTTCCTGCCAAAGAGTTTATTTCTATTGGTCCTACGATTTTGCATCCACATTCTTTAAAAGAAAGAATGGATTTGGAGAGTTTCAAAAAATTTTGGACAATTTTAAAAGAAATTTTGCAAACAAAGCAGTGATTTTATAAAACCGCCAAAGAGATTTTGCTAAAATTATATGAAATTAATTTTGTAGTAGGAAAAAATGAAAAAATGTTGTTTTGCTATTAAAAAAAGCGTGTTGATTGGAATCTTGTTGTCAAGCTTTGCTTTTGGAGCACCTTCGATGGTTAATGGAATTGCCTTTTTTGTCAATGGGAATCCTGTAACTTTGTTGGAAGTTTATAAAGTGCAACAAAGAGATAAAGTTAATCAAAACATTGCAGTGGATATTTTGATTAATGAAAAATTGCATGAAGAAGAAATCAAAAAGCATAAAATTGTTGCGACAGAATTAGAAATTAATGATGAGATTAATAGAATTGCTAGGCAAAATCAAGCAACTGCTGCGCAAGTAGAATCTTATATCCGAAGCAATGGTGGTAATTGGGAAAATTACAAAGAGGAAATCAAAAAAGGGATTCTCAAAAAGAAACTTTATCAAGTGATTGCACAAGAAAGTTTGAAAATGGTAGATGAAAATGAGTTGTTAAATTACTACAATGCAAATAAAGAGGAATTTTCAATACCTCAAAGCATCGATGTGACTAAGTTTTTTAGCAAAGATGGAAAGGCATTGGAGACTCTTATTCAAAGCAATGGAAAAGAAGTGCAAAAAGGCGTTCAAAGTGAAAATGAGGTCTTGCAAACAGCTGCATTAAATCCACAGATTGTTGCGGCTTTTACGCAAGGTAAAATTGGCACATTTACTCCAATCTATCCTATTGGAGATGATTTTGTCGTCTTTTTGATTAAAGCAAAAAATAATCCAGCTATTCTCCCTTTTGAAAATGTCAGAAATGTTGTTTTGCAAAAAATAATGGGGCAGAAAGAAGATTATTTGATTTATGAGTATTTTGAAAAATTGCGTTCGAATGCCAAAGTGAATATTATTCGTCTAAATTAATTGCTAGGGAGAAGAAATGAAAAAGATTGTGATGGGAATTTTGGGTTTTGTGATGTTTTTTGTGGGTTGTGCGGATAAAAATACCGATATTCAAAGTAGCACAACAAAGGAAAATATTGAAAAAGTATTGCTTTCTAAAGAAAAATGGAAAATACATAGCTATAAAATCAATGGTGCTACAAAAGTGTTGGCTTTTGATAAGGAAAATGAATTTTTTATAGGTTTTAAAGATGAGCAAGTGTTTGGTGTTGCAGGATGTAATAATTTCTTTGGTGCTTATGAAATCAAAGGCAATGAGATTAAGTTTGCTAATGTGGGCATGACAAGAAAAATGTGTGAGCCTAAGATGATGGAGATTGAGAGTGATTTAACTCAAAATTTATTAAATAACACTAATCGCCTTGAGATATTAGAGGATGGAAAAATTTTAGTTTTTAGCGAAAATTTTTATCTATTAATTCAATAATTTAAAGATATTTTTACTTAAAATACAATAGGCTTGTAAAAAACAAAGGTTATTTATGTGGATAACAAAAAATTATAGTGGAAAGATTCAGCAAGAATACAAAATAGAAAGCAAACTTTTAGAAATAAAAGGCATTAGGCATAATTTAGAAATTTTTAATTCTAAAACTTTTGAGAGTATTGCATTGATAGATGAACAAATCTTTTTGAAAACTATGCTTGCTCTACAAAGTGAGCTTTTGGCACATATTTGTGCTTGCTCCCATCAAGAGCCCAAAAGGGTTTTAATAGCGGATAATTTTAATCTTGAGCTAGCATTTGAATTTTTGCGTTATAGTGAATTAAAAGTGGATTTTTTGCAATTTGATTTGAAGATTCTTGAATCGCTTATTAGCTTTTTTCCGCATTATCAAGAAGTGATGAAAAATGCTAATTTCAAGCTTATTCCGCAACAACAAGAAGAATTTTTGGAGCAAAATGAGCAAAGAGCAAGCCTGTATGATATTATAATAGCCACAGATGAAAGCCAATTTCATTGCTACAAAAAGCTTTTGAATGAAGATGGGATTTTGGTGCTTAAGATTCCTCATTTGTTGTTAGATATTTCAAAAACCAAGGAAATTTTAGAATCTTTGGGGGAAGAGTTTAGGATTAAAATGCCTTTTTATATTCCCATGTCTTTAGATATGCAAGATTTTTATATTTTTGCATCTAAAAAATATCATCCAACAGCGGATATTATACTCCAAAGAGCGGATATGTTGGAGGATTTGGAATATTATAATGCTAATTTGCATTTATCTGCCTTTGTGCTTCCACAAAAAGTGAAAAAAGCATTAGTTGGGATTGCTTGTAATTGAGCTTTAGATACGCAGTTGCCCTCACAGGAGGGATAGGAAGTGGCAAAAGCACCACTTCTTCACTTTTGAGGCTTTATGGGTATAATGTAATTTGTGCAGATGAAATCTCACATCAAATGCTAGAAAAATGCAAAGAAGAGATTATTATAAGTTTTGGCAAAGGTGTGTTAGAAAATAGCGAAGTTAGCCGCAAAAGGCTGGGCGAAATTGTTTTCAAAGATAAAGAAAAAAGAAAAACTTTAGAAGATATTTTGCACCCTAAAATCAAAGAAGAAATTACAAGACAAGCTAGAGAATTAGACAAACAAGAGATTCCTTATTTCATAGATATTCCGCTTTTTTTTGAGACTAAAAATTATCCAATTAAAGAAGTGTTATTGATTTTTGTGCCAAAAGAGATTCAGTTGCAACGCCTTATAAAGAGAAATCATTTGACTGCACAAGAGGCAGATGAGAGAATCTCTCTACAAATTCCTATGGAAGAAAAAAAGAAAAAGGCAAATTACATAATAGATAATTCCAAAGATTTGGAAAATTTACAAAGAGAAGTAGAAAAATACTTGCAAAACTACTTATCAAAGCTTGATTTTTAGAGAAAAATTAAGTTTTTTGTAGTATAATTCCTACCCTTTAACGCAGTTTATTTTGTGGAGAAGAGTGCAAGGGGGTGTTAGCTCAGCTGGGAGAGCGCAACGCTGGCAGCGTTGAGGTCAGGAGTTCGATCCTCCTACACTCCACCATTTATGCGTCCGTAGCTCAGCTGGATAGAGCAACAGGTTGCGGTCCTGTAGGTCGGGGATTCGAATTCCTCCGGGCGTACCATAACTTAATATTTATTCTTAAAACTTTTTATAATAATTTTTTATATTTTCCCCATAGTGAATTCTCAAATAACTATAATAGCATTAGATAAAATCTTTTATTTAATTTTTAGATTTTAGAGAGTGAATGCAAGGAATTTAAGAAAAAGGAGTTTGGAAATGTATTGTGCGGATTCTAGGTTTAAAATTGCAGTGTATGGGGCACACAGCAGCATTGGTGATGAGGTTATGGCATTGCGTGTGCTATTTAGTATTAAATTTCTTTATCCAAATTCTCATTTAACCTTTCTTGCTAATTCTAGTGTGCCTTTTTCTCTGTTTAAAAATATACAATTTATTGATAGGATTTTTAATGTTCAAAAGGATTCTTCGGCTTTTTTAGAGGAGTTTGATATGTTGTTGTTTGTTTTTAAGCATGATATGGAAGATAGAATCCAAATTGCTAGAAAATTTAAGGCAACAAAATATTAATGCTTTTTTCGCAGTATTTACTTAAAACCAAAGGATTTTCTTATTTATTTGATTCTGCTTATACTAGGGGAGGGGAGATTATAAGGATTATTAATCCCTATTGGAAGCAAGATAAAAATCGTGTTATTTTGGGGGCTTTGAGACTTGTAAGAGCATTAAATAAAAAGCATTATGATAAAAATATTCAAAAGATTCCATTATCCAAAGCAAAAATTATTACAAGTCGTGAAAATAAGGTTTTTGTAGATTTGAAGATGCAAAGATTAGGTGCAAATTCTTATGATAAAATAATAGGAATTTCGCCTTTTGGAAAAAGTTCTTCAAGAGGGAATGCAAATTTTTCTATTGAAGAATGGGTAGAAATTACCAAATTTTTGGCTAAAAAATATCAAAACTATTTTTTTGTGTTGATGAATTATGAGGGTAATCCAATAGAGATTGAAGGTTTGAGTGAAATAAATAGTGGAGTTTTTGTAAATAATAAAGATTTACTAAACCTTGTGGAGTTGATAGGGCGGTTAGATTTGCTTTTGAGCGTAGATACGAGCAATGTGCATATTACAGATAATTTGCAGATTCCAACTTTAGAGATTATAAGGCAGAGTGAAGCTAAAAAATGGGGAGGCGGTAGCTATGGTGGAGTTTGTGAGCAAATAATTTTGCCTAAAGAATGGAAATCTAATTCAAAGTATTATCAAAATTTGTTTATCCAAAAGTCTCAAGAGTTATTAGAAACTCTTTAATTTGATACGCAAAACAGATAAATCCCACTTTGAAGCTAATCATACAATGATTATGAAGAAGCTCTGATGAAATCCCATAAAACAGAGCTTAAATCTAACAATAAATGCTATAATGCCAAATTTTAATCTTATATTTAAGGAAATTTTATGCTGCTAAATCCTGACTTAGCGAAATTACTTTTGAGGCTTTGTGTGGGCGGACTTATGCTGTTTCATGGAATATTCAAAATCACGCATGGTGCTGATATGTATGTGGGTATGCTAGAATCCAAAGGCTTACCGGGATTGATGGCTTATGGTGTGTATATTGGCGAGGTGTTAGCACCACTTTTGATTATTTTGGGTTATCAAGTGCGGATTTCAGCTTTGATTGTGGCTTTTACAATGTTTATGGCAATTTATTTGGTGTATGGATTTGAGATTTTTGCGCTTGACTCTTATGGAGGCTGGGTTATTGAACATCAGCTTTTATATATCTTGCCTTGCCTTGCGTTATTTTTCATGGGTGGTGGGAAATATGCACTTTTTGGTAAGAAGGTTCAAGGAAGCACTAAAGATTAATTGCTTTGAAACTTGCCCTAAAGTCCTTTGAGGTTTGTCCCTATAAAGTCTCGCTCTAATTCCCTGCAGCACTCAAATACGCTAAAGCCCCCCGCTGCTGGGTCGCATACCAAATCGCCCTTGTTGGTGCAAGATTCTATAAGCATTTTTTGTAAGCCTTTGGGTTTGCTGTGGGGGTGGCATTTTAGCTCTTCTTGAGGTATTTTCTCACAATGCACATCGCGGATATTATGCAGCCTCCAAGTGCCTTTTGCTTTTATAGGCTTTTTTTGTAAAATGAGTAAGTACTCGCTTTGTCTTCTTGTGCGATAGCCCATGCCCATTCTGCCCTTATCCCAAGTGATTAAATCCACGATTTGCAAAATCGTGGAATCTAGCCAAGATCCCACGCCCTCACAAAGATGAAATTTATCAATCCAAAGCATAAGATAGCAGCTAGGTTTAAGCACGCGATTAATCTCGATTATAAAGCTCTTTATGCTTTCTTCGCTCATTTGGATTAAAGCACTTCTACCTTTTTGTCGCTCTCCCTCGTTGCCATAACGCATTTTATCTAGCACACCGCGATATTGCGGGTCAAAAAAGCATAAATCAACGCTATGAGATTCTAAGCTTTTAAGTAGCGTTAATCCGTTTATGGTGAGTTTGGTGTTCTTCATTTTGTTGCTTTGGGTGAGAGGGTTTTCCTTATCTTATTCCCCAAACACCCGCTTAAAGATAGAATCTACATTCTTAATATAGTAGCTATAATCAAAACATTCACGGATAATCGCCTCGCCAGAATCTCCACCTTTTGAAAGTAGCCCCACAAGCTCACTATCATCTAAAAGATATTGCAGATATAGGCTCTCACCCTTTTCATTTACCACCGCTTGTCCCTCTTGCAAAGATTCCCACACTTTCATTGCGTTGCGTTGCACGATTTTATAGGCATCCTCGCGGCTTACCCCGCATTTAGGCAGCTCTAGCAAGATTCTCTGTGAAAAGACAAGTCCGCCGGTCAGATTGAGATTTTTTAGCATATTTTTAGGATACACGACTAGCTTATCGATGAGTCCCGTTAGCCTCCCTAGCATAAAATCTGTCGTGATAAAGGAGTCTGGCAGGATAAATCGCTCCACGGAAGAATGGCTAATATCTCGCTCGTGCCACAGCGCGACATTCTCCATAGCAGGCAGTGCAAAGCTGCGTATCACGCGACAAAGCCCGGTAATATTTTCGCTTAGCACCGGATTGCGTTTGTGTGGCATAGCAGAGCTGCCTTTTTGCCCCTCGCTAAAATACTCCTCTGCCTCATACACCTCTGTGCGTTGCAAATGCCGAATCTCAACCGCGATTTTCTCACAGCTACTAGCCAAAAGGGCTAAATCACTTATAAGCCTTGCGTATCTATCACGTTGAATCACCTGATTGCTCGCTGGGGCAGCCTTAAGCCCTAAGTCCGCACACACAAGCTCTTCTAGCTCTATGGGGGTATGGGCTAGATTACCCATAGCACCGCTAATTTTGCCTACACTTATGACTTCTAAGGTAGATTCTAACGCCTTTACATGCCGCGTCATCTCATCATACCATATCGCACACACAAGCCCAAAGGTGATAGGTTCGCCATGTATCCCATGACTGCGTCCTACCATAAGCGTGTCTTTATGCTCATACGCCCTGCGTTTTATCGCCTCTCTTAGTTCCTTAACATCATCGATGATAATTTTGAGTGAATCTCGCATTTGCAATGCCACAGCGGTATCAATCGTATCGCTTGAAGTGATTCCATAATGAAACCATCGCGACTCTTCGCCTAGAGATTCTGCCACACTCGTGGTAAAGGCGATGAGGTCATGCTTTGTTACCGCTTCTATCTCATCGATTCTAGTGATGTCAAAGCGTGCATTTTTGCAGATTTTCTCACAATCAGAATCTGGAATTAGCCCTAGCTTATTCCACCCACGCACTAGGGCTTTTTCTACCTCTAGCCATGCACTATATTTCGCTTCCATATCCCAAAGTTTTTTCATTTTTTCACGCGCGTATCGTTCAACCATTAGATTTTTATCCTTTTTGAAATTGTGTTACAATATCCTAACATAACACCACTTAAAAGTTGCAAAATGCCCTTTATTAAGAAAAAATTTTATATCAAAGAGCCTATCAAGGCTTATTTATTTTTAATGCGAGAATTAGGCTTGGATATGGCAAAAGCCCAGAGTTTTATCAATAAGGGGAGGGTATTTTATGGAAATAAAACTTTGGGAAATAATGAGAAAAATAAAATTTTAGAAAAAGAAGTGGAGATTTTGCTTTTTGTCCCTCAATCCAAAGGGCTTGAACCATTGTTTGAAAATGAGGATTTGGCGATTTTTGATAAACCAGCAAAAATGCTTATTCACCCAAAAGGGAGATTTGTCCATCATAGTTTGATTGATGAAGTGCGTGAGGCTTGTGGGCAAGAAGCAACTTTAATCCATAGGATTGATAAGGAAACAAGCGGATTGGTATTGGTGGGTAAGCACAAAAGAAGCATTCAAGAATTGGGGGAGTTGTTTGCCAAAAAGAAAATCAAAAAGGAATATTTAGCGTTGGTTAGGGGGGAGATGAGGGGTGGGGATTTTTGTCTTTCTTTGCCTCTTGCCATGCAAAAAAAAGGTGGGGATTTGAGTGTGCGTTCTATTTATTTGGGGCAGATTCTAAAAGCTCAAAGCTTGAATTTCAAAGAAGCTAAAAGTGAATTTGAGATTTTGGGGTATATCAATGGGAATACATTGCTAAAAGTGTATCCTATTACCGGTAGGACGCATCAGATTAGAATCCATCTTTTTGCCTTGGGATTTCCTATTTTGGGCGATCCGCTTTATGGGTGTGAGGATTGGCAAAGTCGGGAGTATTTGGATAGTGAATTTATAAGTAAAAATGATTCATTGGGGCTTTGTGGGGAAAAGAGGATTGAGTATTTTGGGGCAGAGCGATTGATGCTGCATGCGTATAGTTTGAGATTTTTTTATCAAGGAAGAGAGTATTGTTTTAAGAGGTGCGTAGATTTTGGTTTGTAAATTTACAGATTGCTAACAAAAAATCCATAGATACTTTACAAGTAGATTCTACAATTTTGCTTGAAATTAACCAGAAATGGAGTTTTTATGGAAAGAAGAAAATTTTTGAAATTAAGTGGTGGGAGTTTGGCACTCTCTTATGCGGGGTTTTTTGTCCCCTCTAGTCTTTTTGCTATCCAAAAGCAACCTTTGCTTGGGTTTAGGGGGATTAGTGCGAGCATAGAGGATAGTGTGATAGTGCCGCAAGGCTATGAGGCTAGGGTGCTGATTTCTTGGGGGGATCCGCTATTTAAGAGGGCAAAGGGCTTTGATGAGAGCAAAACTATAAATCAAGCTGCGATTGAAAATGCAAAACTTACCTTTGGGGATAATACTGATGGTATGGAGTGGTTTGATTTGGATGAGGGTAGGGCAATTTTGGCAGTGAATAATGAATATATGAATCCAGAGATTATGTTTAATCATCAGGGCAAAAAGATGAGCTTAGATGATGTGAGATATGAGCAAAATTCTGTGGGAGTGAGTATTTTTGAGATTGCTAGGGATAGGGAGGGATTTTTTAGGGTTGTGCTAGATTCTGTGTATAATCGTAGAATTACAGCCCACACGCCTATGGAGATTAGCGGCGTAGCAAAAGGGCATAAGCTATTACAAACAAAAGATGATAGAAGTGGGACAAAAGTGCTAGGGACGCTTAATAACTGCTCTTGTGGCAAAACACCTTGGGGGACTTACCTTACTTGTGAGGAAAATTTTGATGATTTTTTTGGTTCAAGTGATAGTAGCTATGCCTTTAGTAAGGAACAAAAACGCTATGGGATTAGTGTCAATGGGGAGAATTATGAATGGAAGCTTGATGGGCGGTTTGATGTCTCTAAAAATCCAAATGAACCAAACCGCTTTGGCTGGGTAGTAGAGATTGATCCTTATAATCCAAAATCTACACCCATTAAACGCACAAGTTTAGGGAGGTTTAAGCACGAAAATACCGAGATTGTGGTAGCAAAAAGTGGTGAAGTAGTCGTGTATATGGGAGATGATGAGGCAAATGAGTTTTTGTATAAATTTGTAACTAAAGAAAAATATAATCCTAAAAACCCTAATAAAGATATTTTAAATGAGGGAACTTTGTATGTAGCAAAGCTCACAGATGCAGGGAATCTTAAGGGAATTGGCGAATGGATAGCCCTAGAGTATGGCAAAAATGGCTTAACCAAAGAAAATGGATTTAACTCCCAAGCAGAAGTGCTGATTTATGCAAGGTTGGCTGCAAGTATCGTGGAGGCTACGCCTATGGATAGACCCGAGTGGGTGGCAGCTGATACAAAGGGCGAATATATCTATGCCACCCTCACAAATAACACAAAACGCACACAAAGCACAGAATCTAATCCAAGAGTTAATAACATTTATGGGCATATTTTACGATGGAAGGCAAAGGATAATAACCACACAAGCAAGGAATTTAGCTGGGATATTTTCTTGCTTGCTGGGAATCCTTCAAAATACCCTAATGACTTAAGAAAAGGCACAAGCAATATTAATAAAGATAATATGTTTAATAGCCCTGATGGCTTGAAGTTTGATAAGTTTGGGCGGCTTTGGATTCAAACTGATGGGAAGTATTCTAATAGCGGAGATTATGAAGGAATGGGGAATAACTCTATGCTGTGTGCAAACCCAAATACCGGGGAAGTGAGGAGATTTCTAAGCGGACCAGTGGCATGTGAGGTTACTGGGATTGCTTTTAGCAAAGATTATACGACAATGTTTGTGGGTATCCAACACCCCGGAGAGGGCTTAGCTGGAAGCCATTACCCAAATGGTGGGGATTCCACACCACGAAGCACGATAGTGCAAATACGCAAAAAAGATGGTGGTGTGATTGGTACTTAAAAATTTTTAGATGAGTTTTGCAATCTCTTTGGCGTGGTAGGTGATGATAATATCTGCACCCGCGCGTTTAAAACCAAGCATTGTTTCTAATAATACGCGTTCATAATCGATTAAATTTGCTTTTTGGGCAAATTTCAACATCGCATATTCTCCGCTGACATTGTAAGCTGCTAAAGGCAATAATGTCCTTTCTCGAATATCTCTTATAATGTCTAAATAGGCTAATGCTGGTTTTACCATCAAAATATCCGCACCTTGTGCCTCATCTTCTAGGCTTTCTAGTATGGCTTCTCTTCGGTTTGCTGGGTTTTGTTGGTAACTTTTTCTATCTCCAAAGCTTGGAGTGCTTTGGGCAACATCTCTAAAGGGTCCATAGTATCCGCTTGCAAATTTGGTGGAATAGCTCATTAGAGGAATGTGTTCAAATCCATTGGAATCTAATGCTTGACGCAAAGAAATAATCATTCCATCCATCATTGCACTAGGTGCGATGATATCTGCACCATTTTGTGCAAGAATTAAAGCTTGTTTGTTAAGAATCTCTAAGGTGAGATCATTATCCACAGAATTGAGTTTTGGGCTTAAAATACCACAATGCCCATGGTCTGTGTATTCACAAAAGCACAAATCTACACAAACTAATAAATCGGGAAATTTTTCTTTAATCGCTCGTGTAGCTTGAGCGATGATGCCTTCTTGACTTAATGCTTCGCTACCTACGCTATCTTTGATCTTTGGAATCCCAAAAAGCAAAATAGAAAAAATCCCGAGTTTTTGCAAAACTTCGCATTCCTTCAAAGCTTCATCAATGCTTAATTGATACACTTCAGGCATTGATTCAATAGGGTTTTTAACGCCACTACCATGAGTAATAAAAAGAGGGTAAATTAAATCTTTTTTAGAGAGAGTGGTTTCTGTAAGCATTTCACGAATATTTGGATTTAGACGCATTCGTCTTAGTCGTTTAAACATTTTCATCCTTTAAATTTTTTTGAGATACTACTCCTTTTATGATAAAAATATTCTGATTATTTTGGTGGAAGTAATCTAATTCTAACCCTTGTGTTTCTAATGTGCTTTTGATAATGTATATTCCAAGCCCTAAGCCACTTGTGTTGGATTTGGAATCTTTAAAAAAGGGTTTGGAATGATCTTTTAGAGTGTAGGGTAGAGGGTTGCCGTAATTTTTGATCCACAAGTCTTTTTTGGCGATACAAATTTCAATTTGCCCTTGTGTTTTGTATTTAATGGCATTATCAACAAGATTTTTGATAACAAGAGAAATCATTTCAAAATCAGCGTATAAAGATTGTTGATTTTGTGGAAGAATGAAGAGTGAAGTGATTTGCTCTTCATCTAAAAGCAACATTTCAAAGACTCTTTTTAAAACATCTTGAAGTAAAATTTTTTGTTTGTTTGGGCAGTAATTCCTAGAGCTTAATTCTTCGATTTTTGCAAATTCATTAATAAGAGAATTTAATCTCTCAAAAACAGAGCACAAACGCTCTTTATAAAGTGGATTGTCAATCATTTCAGCAGTGATTCTGCCTTTTGTGATAGGGGTTTTTAATTCGTGCATAATGGAGCGTAAGAATAAATGGCGTGATTGATTGAGTGCGTTGATTTTTTGGACGGCATTATCAAATTCTTGTGCCAATTCACCAATTTCATCGTTTTGATTGATTTTGCAAGAAATATCCATTTGCCCATTTGCAAATTTTCTAATTTCTTTTTGTAGTGTTTTTAGCGGCAAGATGCTGCGAATCACCAAAACAAAAAGAAAAACCACAATCACAAATGCGATAAAAGTAATAATGTAATAGTTAAAAAGTCTATCAAAATGAATATCGCCATAAACACGCCAATCTTGAGGGGTTTGCAAAAAAAGATAGATTCCGCCTTCTTCTTTGATGATTTTTGCAATCACCCCATGGTTGAAATTTGGCGTAATATGGGCTTCAAAGAGATCTAAGATTTCTGTATTTTTGATTTGAACTAAACCTAACTCATTAAGATATTTTTCAATTAAAGTGATATTGCCACCAAAGCGGACGAGTTGATTGATGGTAGCTAAAAATTGCGTGTATTTTAATTGATTTTCATAGTTTTTTCTATCAATTTCTTCGCGGATAAAATAATATGAAAAAGCACTCAAGCCAATAATGGCAATGAGGAATAAAATAGTGATTTTAACGATAATGGAATTTTTAATCATTGTCTTTTATTTGAAATTTATAGCCAATTCCGCGGACAGAAAAAATATATTTCTTGCCATTTTTCTCGATTTTTGAACGCAGTCTCCCGACAATTACATCAATACTTTTATTGCTACTATCAGGATTAATAGAATCAGAATGTGTGGCAATTGCATCACGCGTTAAAGCTTGATTTTTGTTTTCTAGCATAAAGCTCAAAATTTCGTATTCTGCTTTGGTTAAATCTAATAATTCATCATAGAGATAAATCTCTCGGCTGCCTTTGTCTAAGCGGAAAGGAAAAATGGAAATTTCTGTTTCATTAGGTTTGCTAGTAGAATTGTATCGACGCAATACACTATGGATTCTTGCAACTAATTCTTTTGGATCATAAGGTTTTGGAATATAATCATCAGCACCATATTCTAATGCCAAAACTCTATCTTCAACATCACTTCTAGCAGAGGAAATAATAATGGGGATATGTTTTTCTTTTGCGACTTTCTTGCAAACCTCAAGCCCATCTAAATTTGGGAGTGTTAAATCTAAAAGAAGGAGGTCAAAATGTCGAGTGTTAATCGCACTCATACCCGTATAGGGCTCATCATAATTTGTCACATTAATATCGTGAGCCTTGAGGTATTCGCTAAGAATAGTCGCTAACTCTAAATCATCTTCAATCATCAAAATTTCTAGCATGGTGTTTTCCTTACAAAAAGGAGGATTGGGTATTTTAGGGGGGTAATTAAAAATTTAGGAAAACACCCACTAGAATAAATATCTCTAATTAAAAATAAACTCTCTTCACAAAGGAGAAACGGATGAAAAACTCTAACCAATGTTGTGCGGAACATTTGTATCTCAAGCCATCCCGCTTGAGACAATGAAATTATAAAACAATATAGTAAATCAAAAGTAAATGAAAAAATTTTTTTCATTTTTGATTCTTTTTTTCGTCAATAATGGCTAAAGTGAATTCCAAAAAATTTAGAATCATATCAACCTTATCTTCGATATTTCTGTTGTTTGGAGATTGTAACCCTTCAAAAAGAACGAGGATTCGCTCTTGCATTGCATTGAGGAATCTTTCTTCTTCTTTGTATTGTTTGATGAGAATTTGTTTTAATTCTTCTGTATTTTTAAGATCTAGCTTTTCTATTTTTCTTTCATAAGGGTTTTGAGAATCTAGTGAATTTTTGTGGAGATTTTCTTCTGTGGGTAAAATATCCAAAAGTGCTTCCCTTTCTTGTTTGGTTTCTTGTTGTGGAGGATTAATTTGATTGGGTAAATTAGTTTGTGTTTGTGAGGCGTCAATCTCGGCTAAAGTCTGTAAAATCGCTTCTTTTAATTCCATAGTTTCAATAACCACCTTTCAAATTCATTGTATTCGATTTGTGAATCCATGCTAATAAAGAAATTTAGCATTTCTTCATTGGCTTTTCCATAATTTTTTCGATTGCTTGTAAGTCTTTTTAGGGCAATCTTTGCTTCGATATTTTCAGGGTTTTCTTGCAAAATAGTTTTGTAAATTTCAGCGGCTTCATGGCGATGACCTTGAATCTCATAAATGCTTGCAAGTGTTAAGGTTTTCATTGGAATACTAACCTTTTTAAGTCAAAACTAAAATGCGTAATTCTAGCATAATTTTAAAAATATTGAAAAAATCCCATAAATTTTAGGCGAGTTGATTTATGATGAAAAATACAAATGGAGTAAGGTTTGTAATTTCTGTGAATCTTTTTTGCCTATTTTGGATTCTATGCTAGAGTTTATATCTAGCATTTTTGCACCGATATTTTTTAGGGGGATAACATTATCTGCACAGATTCCACCAGCAACACAAAGATAGTCATTTACTTTTTCTTTGAGGGATTTTAATACTTCTGGTTTAATGCTTTTCCCACTTCCTCCCCCTAGCTGGCTTTTTGAATCTAAT
This sequence comes from Helicobacter pullorum NCTC 12824, assembly GCF_017979475.1. Lineage (GTDB taxonomy): Bacteria > Campylobacterota > Campylobacteria > Campylobacterales > Helicobacteraceae > Helicobacter_D > Helicobacter_D pullorum. Next base: position 55,477 of record NZ_JAERIT010000006.1, on the reverse strand, counting down.
AAAACAAAGGGGCTAATGAAGTCCCCTAAATCTTCAGATTCTGCAATATTCCATACTTCATAAAAAGAAAAATCCGCATTTTTTAAATCTATTTTTGCGAAGTTTTGTTGTTTTACTCCATGGAGTTGCAAGGCATCAATGATCCCTTTTTTATAGAGGTTGATGGCTTGTTGTAGCATTTTTTCATCTTCTTTTACCACGCCTATTTTGAGTATTTTTGGGTGAGATTTGAGGGCATTAGAAATCTCTTCTATGGCTTGTGGGGTTATAAATCTTGGAGAATCTTTGGCTAGGATAAATCCTAGTGCAGCGAGTTTTTTGGGACTTGAATCGTTGGGTGTGTGATTTTGGAGAGTTGATTCTAGGGTATTTGCACACATTAGAGCATCTTCTTTGGAGGTAATTCCGCAGATTTTCAAAAAGCCTTGTGGCGAATTTAAAAGCTCAAAAGCATTGCTATAAAAAGCATTAGGAGAGTTTTTGCCACAAATCATTGAATCTTTTAGTGATTTTAGAGTTTGTGTAGGGTTAGAATCTCGCACAAGATAGCTTCCGCACAAGATTCCATCAAATCCGATATTTCCTATGACAAATCCATCAAAACTGCATTCAATAGAAGATTCAAAAATGGTTTTGCTTTGCGGGTTGGTGGTTTTTAAATATTTTAAGAGGTTGTAGGCTTGAATTTTATTGATTTTAAAAGTGTGTAAATTGCGTGAATTAATCCCAATAAGCATTGCTTTTAGAGGGGTGATGAAATCAATTTCTGCTTGATTATGCACTTCAATAAGAGGGGTTAAACCAAGCTTTAGCGATTCTTCATAGAGAGATTTTAGCCTAGAAAAACCACCATTTTCGTTATTTTCCCCGATGAAAACTGCCGCAATTAATAGTACCATATCTGCACCAAAATCATAAGATTCTTGGATTTGTTCTATTTTGGTAATAAAATCTTTGCGTAAAATGGTGGCATTTGGATAGGATTGCTTGACTTGATGCAAATCCTCTAAACTGCCTTTGAAAAAATCCTCTTCACACAAAATAGAAATGGCACTCGCACCGCCTTTTAAATAAGAATTTGCTAAATCTTTGGGGTTTTCTATTTTTCCGATACTTCCAGCTGAGGGGCTTGCTCTTTTGATTTCTGCGATGATGATAGGAAAATCAAGGTTTGGCGGAGTGAGTGGAGTATCTCTTGTGGCTTTTAAAATGGGATGTTTGGCTTTTTTGTCTAAAATATTTTTTAAGATTGTAGGAATCATTGTAAGCCTTCTAAGCGTTGGTGACTTAGAGTTTTAAAGGATTCTATGGTTTCAAAAACTTCTTTGCTTTGGATAATTTCTTTTGCCCTAAAAAAGCCATCTTGAATACTTTGTGCTTGGTTGCAAAGGTAGAGTGCAGCTCCCATATTGAGTGCCACTAAATCGAGTTTTGGAGAAGGTTTGGCATTGAAAATATCTAAGGTAATTTGTAAGTTTTCTTGACTATCTCCACCTTGAAGTAAAGAATGATGGACGAAATCTAGTCCCACTTCAATGGGGTTAAAAATATAAGTTTTGATGTCGCCATTGTGTAATTCTGTAATTTGTGTGGGCGCACAAAGAGAGATTTCATCATAGCCATCAAGTCCGCTAACAACCATTGCGCGCTTAACTCCCAAAATTGCTAAAGCCTTTGCCATAATTTCTGTGTAGGATTTATCAAAAACACCGATGAGCTGGTGAGTTATGGGGCTTGGATTGCTTAGGGGACCAATGAGATTAAAAGCGGTTTTAAATCCGAGTGAAGAGCGTGCATTAGCGGCAAATCGCATTGCAGAATGGAATTTTTGTGCAAAAAGAAAAGTGATATGGAGATTCTTATAAATTTGCTTAATGTTTTCAAAATCCATATTTACATTAATTCCAAGTGCATTAAGTAAGTCTGCTGAACCGCTTTTGGAGGTAATGGCTTTGTTGCCATGTTTGATAATTCCAAAATTATTTTTTTTGGCTTGTGAAGCCAAAAGCAGTGCAGAAGTGGTAGAGACATTGAAAGTTTTAGCATTACTTCCACCTGTGCCCACCATATCAAAACGCATTGTTAGGCTATCTTTTAAGTCAATTTTCACAGCCTTTTTTTTGAGTACAGAAGCAAAACCTGCTAGTTCATATTCATCAATGCCCTTAATTTCTAAGCTTGTAAGGATACTTCCTATTTGTGCATCACTGAGATTCCCCTCTGTGAGTTCGTCCATTAGATTGTAGCTTTCTTGAAAATTGAGAGATTTTTGGTGCAAAACTTTTTTGAGATAATCTTTTGTAGGGATTGGTTCTCTTGTGTAATGCAGGAAGTTAAGGAGCATTTTAATGCCTTCTTTGGTTCCAATGGATTCTGGGTGGAATTGCAAACCTACTAAATGGTATTGTTTGTGTTCCACTGCCATAACTTCGCCATCTTCACTCATTCCGCTAATCAAAAAGCATTCTGGAATCTCTTCTTTCTTACCCACAAGGGAATGGTAACGAGCAATAGGGGTTTTTGGGCTAATGTGGCGGAAGATTCCTTTGCCATTGTGAATAAGGGGTTCAACCTTGCCATGCACGATATTTTTAGCATTTTTGATTTCTACTCCAAAAGCACTCAAAATTGCTTGATGTCCAAGACAGATTCCCAAAATAGGATAGATTCCTTTGAAATTCTGCACAATTTCAATGCTAATCCCAGCTTCTTTGGGGGATTTTGGTCCGGGTCCTATGATGATATAACTTGGGTTTAGGGATTCTATTTCTTTGAGCGTGGTTTTGTCATTGCGTAAAACTTTGATAGGGTAGTTAAATTGACTAAAAGCTTGATAAATATTATAGGTAAAGGAATCGTAATTGTCAATTAAAATAATCATAGTGTCTCTTTTGTGATGAGGTTATTTTCCATTGTTTTCTCCCATAATGGCTTCTACTAAAGAAAGCATTTTGTTTTTGGTTTCTAAATATTCTTCTTTGGGGATAGAATCATAAACAATCCCAGCCCCTGCTTGTAAATAATAAATGCCATTTTGATAGATTGCTGTTCTAATAGCAATAGCAAAGTTCATATCCCCGCTTTGTGTAAAATACCCAATAGCCCCTGCATAAATTCCTCTTTTATGTTCTTCTAGGGATTCGATGGTTTTGATAGCTTGAATCTTTGGCGCTCCACTTACTGTTCCTGCAGGGAATGCTGCTAGGAGTGCATCATCTTTTTTGTGGGTTTGTAAATCCATAATGCCTTCTACTTCAGAAACTAGGTGCATTACTTTGGCGTATTTTTCGATAACTTTTTCTTGAGTAACTTTTACACTCCCGCCTATTGCGACTTTGCCAATATCATTGCGTCCTAAATCCAAAAGCATTAAATGTTCGGCATTTTCCTTTTCATTGTGGATTAATTCTTCTTCTAAGCGAGAATCTTCAATTTCATTCATACCTCTTTTACGCGTTCCAGCAATAGGTCTAAGCGTAAGTTTGGCTGTTTTTTCATCAAGACTTTCTAGCTTTATAAGGACTTCAGGGGAGCTTCCTATGATTTGGAAATGCCCAAAATTATAATAATACATATAAGGGCTTGGATTGTTAGTGCGGAGATTCATATAAGCTTTAAGAGGTGGTAAATTGCTTTTTATTTGCATACTTTGACTTGGCACACATTGTAGAAGGTTGCCTTTGTAAATTTCTTCTTTGAGGGTGGTAACCATGTGTGTGTAGTAGGATTGCTTGTCTTTTGAGATAATTTCTGAAGTATAGTTTTTGGAGGATTCTTGCGTGGGTTGGAGATTTTCTAGTTTTTGGATAATCCGTTCTAAACGCTGATTTAAATTATGGGATTCACATTCATCTTGATAGGTAACGCTAATGAGATAAAGAGATTCGTAGAAATGATCAAAAATAGCAAAATCCCGTCCAAAAATAAAGGCATTATCATAGCAATCATAAAGAGAGGGGTTTTTGAATTGAATAGATTCTATTTGGCTAAAAAATTCATACCCCAAATATCCGACACCTCCAAGTGGTAAGGGCAAATCTTGTGGAAGATTTTGTGGTGTTGGAGCGAGGTTTCTTAAAGTTTCTAAAATTTGCAAAAAGTTTTGGCTATCTTTAAAAGTATGGTTCAAGTCTTCATTAATTAAAGAGATTTTTTGATTTTCTTGTGTAACTCTAAAAGCTTCTTTTAAGATTAAAATTGAGAAACGCCCTTTGCCGGTTTTTAAAAACGCAGATTCTAGCAATACAGGAGCATTGAAAGATTCACACAATATCAAAGGAGTGATTTTTGATGCTGGAATCTTGCGAAACTCTAAAGAAGCTGGGTAGCCTTTTTGTTTTGGATTTAAAAACTTAAACATAAACTCTCTCATAAAATTAATTTTAAAATTTAAAGATAGGATTATACTATGGATTTTTTTAAAAATAAATTTGATTACTTGGGGTATAATGCTAAAAATTTTAGCACATAAAGAAGTGGCAATGAAAAAGAAAATATTTGTGGAATCTAAAAAAGGATTTTTTGGAAAAGAGACAAAGCATACTCACTCATTTGGTGGGCAATATGTCCCTGAAATTTTGTATCCTGCGTTAGATGAATTAGAAAAGGCATACCATAGTATTTTGGATTCTAATGAATTTAAAAGCGAGTTTAAAAGGCTTTTAGCAGAGTTTGTAGGACGTCCTACTCCGTTAATTTATGCAAAAAATGTAAGCAAGATTTTGGGTAATGAAATTTATTTGAAGTTTGAAGGGCTAGCAAACACGGGAGCACATAAGATTAATAATGCCATAGGGCAAGTGCTGTTGGCTAAAAAAATGGGCAAAAAAAGAATCATTGCAGAAACAGGAGCTGGACAGCATGGGCTTGCTGTAAGTGCTGCATGTGCAAAGCTTGGTTTAGAATGTGTGATTTTTATGGGTAGTAGAGATGTCAAACGACAATTTCCTAATGTTTTTAATATGGAGCTTTTGGGGGCAAAGGTTGTGAGTGTAGAGAGTGGCTCACAGACATTAAAAGATGCGGTGAATGAGGCATTAAGAGAGTGGAGTAAAGATTGTAAAAATACTTTTTATGTGCTTGGGAGTGCATTAGGTCCTTATCCTTACCCAGATATTGTAAGGGAGTTTCAAAGTGTGATTAGCAAGGAGCTAAAGAAGCAAACTCAAAAGTTTTTCAAAGGGAATCCGGATATTATGGTGGCTTGTGTGGGAGGAGGAAGCAATGCGATGGGATTTTTCAGCCATTATCTAAAAGATGAGGAAGTGCATTTAGTGGGGATTGAAGCAGGGGGGAAAGGAAGCAGAATTGGAGAAAATGCCATAAGAATGGGCAACAAAGAAGCTCATCTTGGAATCGCACAAGGCTATAAAAGCTATTTTTTGAGTGATGAATATGGAAATTTATTGGAAACTTATTCGATTTCTGCTGGGCTTGATTATGCTGGGATTGGACCACAATTAGCACATTTAAAAGAGATTGGGAGGGTAGAGTTTGGCTCTAGTAGCGATGATGAGGCATTGGAAGCTTTGAAGTTTTTTGCTAAAAATGAAGGAATCATTGCTGCTTTAGAATCAAGCCACGCACTTTCTGGAGCATTGAAAATTGCCAAAAAAGTGAAGAATAAAAAAATCATTATCAATGTTTCAGGACGTGGGGATAAGGATATTTTTATCACTGCAAAAGCCTTGCAAAAGGATCGTTGGTGTGAGTTTTTGCAAAATGAGATTGTTGAGATGAAAGGGTAGATAATGGAGCAAAAAATACAGCTAATGGGGCATATTGTCGCTGGATTTCCTAGCTTGGAAGGAAGTTTGGAGGCAGCACTTGGAATAGCAGAGTGTGGGGCAGAGTATTTGGAAGTGCAATTCCCTTTTTCGGATCCTAATGCGGATGGTGTAGCAATTGCAAATGCTTGTGAAGAATCTCTCCAAAAAGGCTTTAATACGGATTTGGGATTTGAATTTTTGGTGCAACTTAAGAGGGCGTTTGTGGATAGAAATCTCTCAACTAAAATTTTGATTATGACTTATGGGAATATTTTGTTTGCTTATGGCATGGAGAGATTTTTAAAAAGGGCAAAAGAGTGCGGTGTTTTTGGGCTTATTGTGCCGGATTTATCTTTGCAAAATGATGAGAATCTTTTTGGATTGAGCAAGCAATATGGATTAGAAAATATCGCACTTATTGCCCCATACACAAATTCTAAGCGAATGGAAAAGCTTGATAAAGCCACAGGAAGCTTTATTTATGTAGTAGCAAGAAATGGAATTACAGGCAATGAAACTCAAATTGATTCTAGGCTTTTGGAATATATAGCAAAAGTCAAAAAACACACTACAAAGCCTATTGCTTTGGGATTTGGGATACAAAGTAGGGAGCAGATTGATGCACTAAGGGGGATTGTGCCTATTGTGATTGTTGGGAGTGCTTTTGTGAGAATGATAGCCCAAAGCGTGAAAGAAGGGAAAGATTTGCAAGAAAGCCTTAGTGCCTTCACAAAAGAGCTATTAGGCAAATAGATACCTCAAGAATCTATACGCATTTTGACAAACAAAAACTTTAAAGCAACCATAGAAATAATATGCGTTGAAAAAAGGATTATGAATGCCTATATATCTTGCAGCGATATAAAGAGATTTGGAAGGTTTTTGTTGTAGGAAAGTTGGGATTTATATTTGGGGGCTAATAGGTTTGGTAATCTTAAGCCTCCTAGATTTTGAAGTTGTTTTTATATTGTTGTATAGAAAGGTTGCATTGAAATGAGATTTTATTTAAAGAGGGTGCTCCCAAGTCTTACGCAGTTACTTCCGCATTTGATAGCAAGTTCAAAATCTCCACTCATTCCCATGCTTAAGATATTTGCACCATTTTTTTGGAGTTTTTCATAGATTTTTGAAGTTAGCTCAAAACTATTTTGGATAATTTTGGTATCTTGTGTGTGTGCTCCGATACTCATTAATCCACAAAGCTTGATATTAGGGCAGGTTTCTTGAATCTGAAGATAAGATTCATAGGCAGATTCTGGATCAAATCCACTTTTTGTGGTTTCTTTTGCACTATTGATTTGTAGAAGCGTTTTTAGTGTGAGGTTTTCCCTCTCTAATCGTTTTTGAAGTTCATTAGCAAGAGAGAGGGAGTGCAAACTATGAAACATAAAAGGTTTGAGTTTTAATAAGGCATTGATTTTATTGCTTTGGAGATTTCCTATGAAATGCCACTCTAAGGGTAGAGATTCTAAGGTTTGGGATTTATAAGATAGATCTTGCACTTTGTTTTCTCCAAAGGCTCTTTGTCCGCATTCATAGAGAGCTTGGATTTCTTGGTGGCTTACATACTTGCTCACTGCTACAAGCCTTATGATTCGGTGTCTATCCACAGAGATTCTAGCTTTTTCTATTTTGTCAATTGCATTGATGAGGTTTTCTTGAAAGCGATTCATAAAATTCCTTTAAAAAGGCATTGTGCCATTCATAATCCGAATCATATCATTATACAACCCAAGCCCCATAAGTCCAAACAAAAAAACCCAACCAGCAATTGTTAGGCGATAAAGGGTATTAAGGCTTGGAATTTTTTTGGTAATCATTTCATAGAGGGTAAAAACGATGTGTCCGCCATCTAATGCAGGGATAGGCAAGAGGTTTAAAATACCAAGATTCACCGAAATCAAAGCAGTAAAGGTAAAAAGAGTAACAATTCCTAGCTCGGTTGCTTTTTTGGTGATAGAGACAATGGATACAACTCCGCCTACTTCGCTAAGAGGCACAACTCCCATAATCATTTTTTCCAAACCTTGCAAAATTAAAGTCCCAGCTTGTAGAGTTTGAAAAAACGCATAAGGGATACTTTCTGTGAGTGAATAAGAAACAATCCTTAATTCATTAGCAGCGACAATCCCAATGAGTGGGCGTGTGATTGTTTCTCCAAAAAGATTCTTGCTTGTGCCAATTTTGGGTGTTAAGGTGGTGGTATGCTCTTGATTGTCGCGTAAAAATGTAATTTCTAAATTCCCTTGCGAAGCGGCAATTGTTTCATTAAGAGCATTCCAAGTGCGAATATTTTCTCCATTAATTGAGGTGATTTCATCTCCGGCTTTTAGGTTTGCAAGGCTTGCAGGGCTATTTTCTTGAACTTTACCTATAACGGGGGCTAATTCATTTTGTCCTATTAGGGCAATGGCAATATAAAGCAAAAAAGCTAAAAGAAGATTGAAAAAAGAACCAGCAGCCAAGATAATCAATCTTTTATATCCTGCAATCCCATATAGGCTATCGTTATCATAATTACGATTTTTTGGGTCTATATCGCTTTGCCCTTTGAGCTGAACAAAACCGCCAAGTGGAATAGGTCGCAAGGAATATTCTGTCTCGCCGATTTGTTTTTTCCAGAGTTTTTGACTCCCAAAGCCTATGCTAAAGGCTTCTACTTTCACTCCAAAAAATTTTGCAGCTAAGAAATGCCCTAATTCATGGAAAAAAACCAAAAAGGCTAAAACTAGAATTGAACCGATTAATCCCATAAGAATCCCTTATTTATTATCTTGTTTTTGTGTAGGCTTTGGCATAATCATAGCCCGAATAAAGTGTAATGATAACTGCAAGCCATAAAGTCGCATTGGCAAAAGAATAATCCATCAATAAAAAGGCAATGGCGGTGATTTGTAAGCCGGTTTTGTATTTGCCAAGGTTAGATGCAGCGACTTTTAAACCTTTGCTTGCTGCAATAACTCTTAATCCTGTGATGAAAAATTCTCTCCCCAAAATCAAAAAAACTGCCCATGCATCAGCCCTATTGAGGATTAAAAGCCCAATAAAAGCACTCAGCATTAATAATTTATCTGCAAGTGGGTCAAAAATCTCACCAAAAACACTTGTTACTTGAAAGTTTCTCGCAATAAAGCCATCAAAAAAATCAGTAATGCTAGCAAGGCAAAAAACCAAACAAGCAAGGTAATTTATCCAAGTGGGGTGGATTGAATCTGGCAACCAATCTCGCCCATAAAGCAAAATGGCTAAAAGCAAAAATGCAAAACCGATTCTAAGTGTAGTTAGAATATTAGGTAGGGTTTTTAAATTCATTACTTAAAGCTTGTGCCACCATCAATTACAATTGTTTGTCCTGTGAGCCATGCACTTGCATTTTCGTCACATAAGAATAAACAAGCTCCCGCAATATCTTCTGGTTTGCCCATTCGATTGAGTGGAGATTGCTCTTCAACTTTCGCTTTTACCTCAGCATAATCTGGGAATGCTTTGAGTGCATCTGTATCAATAGGACCACCACTCACCGCATTAACTCGTATATTATACTCTCCAAGCTCCATTGCGGCGTATTTTACCATTGTTTCTACTGCATTTTTTGAATTGCCATGCCCTGCATAATTTGGCATATAGACAAGATTCCCAGTAGAGCTTAGAGTGATAATGCTCCCGCCACCTATTTTTTGCATTCTTTTAGCTGCTTCTTGTGCTCCTACGACAAAAGCTAGAACGGTTGCTGTGTAAATATTGTTTAAACCTTTTGGTTTAAGACGCATAAAGGGAGCAAATCCACCAACTACGCTTTTGCCATAAATAATTGCATTGCTAATAAAAAAATCCACTCTTTCAAAATCTTCATCAATTTTTGCAAATAATTCTTTGTATGTTTCAGGCTCTAAGACATTTAGCGGATAGGCTTTGGCTTTGATTTTGTATTTGGTTTCTACATCGGCAATTATTTTTTGCGCTTCTTCTTCGTTTTTATTGTAGGTAAAGGCAATATTTACTCCATTTTGTGCAAAACGATAAAGAATTGCTTTGCCTATCCCACGCGTCGCTCCGCTGATAACTAATGTTTTTCCTTTGAAATTTTCTATCATTTGACTACCTCGTATTTTGTTAAGATATTTTCTAAAATTTTAAGATTTTCTGCACTTGGTGGAACAAGTGGTAAGCGGTATTCTAAAGTATGAAGAAGTCCGTTTAGATACATCGCAGCTTTTATAGGGATTGGATTGCTTTCGATGAAAAGGGCTTTGTTGATAGCATAAAGTTCATTGCTAAGATTGTGTGCTTTTTGGTAATTAGATTCTAATAGAATGCTATGAGTGAGTTCTGCAACTTTGTTGGGTAAGAGATTAGAGGTTACTGAAATCACTCCCATACCTCCACAGCAAAGCACGGGGTAATTAATAACATCATCTCCGCTTGTGATAATTAGGTTTTTTGCTTTGGCATTTAAATCAATGATTTTTTCGAGATTCCCACTCGCTTCTTTGATAGCATAGATATTTTGCACTTCGTTAAAAAGCCTTAAAATTGTGTGATTTTCGAGATTTACTCCAGTGCGTCCGGGGACATTATAGAGCATTAATGGGATAGAAATTGCATTTGCAACACTTTTGTAGTGTTGATAAAGTCCTTCTTGTGTGGGTTTATTATAATAAGGAGTTACACACAAGATTCCATCAGCTCCGGTATTTTCTGCAAATTTTGCAAGCTCGATGGCTTCTTGTGTGGAATTGCTCCCAGCTCCCGCTAAGACTTTGATATTTTTGCCATCAAGCTTATTTTTTTTGGCAACACTAAGGGCGACCTCGATACATTCTTTGTGCTCTTGGTGGCTAAGTGTGGCGGATTCTCCGGTAGTCCCAACTGGCACAATAACATCAATGCCATTATTAATTTGTCTTTGGATTAATTTTTCGTAAGTTTCTAAGTCTAGTTTGTTGTTTTTAAAGGGTGTGATTAAGGCAGTCATCGCACCAATAATTTGTTCTTTTGTTTGCATATTTCCTCACTTTTGCAAAGTTGCAATAGTAGCATTGTTGAGATTAAAATATTTATTAGCTACTTCTATAATATCTTGTATTTTGAGTGCTTCAAAATTTTTTTCAAAATCAAGTAGAGTTTGCAAATCTCCCCTTGCAATGTAAGAGCCAAAGAGGTTTGCCACTCCACTGCTAGATTCTAATTCATATAAAAAATTTGCACGCATATTCGTTTTGACTTTGTCTAGCTCGCTTTGTTTTAACTTCCCTTGCTTGATAGATTCAATTTGGGCTAGAATCTCTTTTTGGATTTTATCTAGGCTAATGCTGGAATTTGCCAAAGCCATTATGATAAACACCCCCTCATCAATTAAATCCATATTATAGGCATAAACTTCTGCTGCAAGCCTTTTTTTATCTACAAGGACGCTTGATAATATGCTGCTTTTCCCGCCACTTAAAATCTCACTCAAAGCACTTAGGGCAATTTGATCTTTGTGATTAAAGGGAGGGATTTTATAAGCAAGGGCTAGAATTTCTACTTCTGTTTGTTTGTGTATGTTGGTTTGACGCAAGCCATCTTGTTTGGGTTCAATTGTGTGAAGTTTTGGTATCTCTAAGTTGGTATTAGGAATGGATTCAAAATATTTTTTTACTTCTTTTAGTGCTTCTTTTTCGTTGATATCACCTGCAATTACAATACTAGCATTTTTGGGTTGATAATAGGTTTTGTGAAACTCTCTAATATCTTCAATACTCCAATTTCTAATATCTTCCATAAAGCCAATGGGTGTCCAGTGATAAGGGTGATACACATAGGCAGTATTAAAGAGTCTAAAATATAAATATCCCATCGGATTATTATCTGTCCGCCATAATCTTTCTTCTGCTACGACATTGCGTTCGGGTTGAAATTCTTCATCATTGAGCTTGAGATTTTGCATAAGTTCAGCAAAAAGTTTTAGGCTTTTGCCTAGATTTTGGGAGCTTGATTTGATGTAATAATGTGTATAATCAAAGCTTGTAGAGGCATTTGTCCCACCTCCAAAACTTTTTACGATTTTATCAAATTCACCTGCTTTAAGATTTTTTGTAGATTTGAAATTTAAATGTTCTAGCATATGTGCAATGCCGCTTTTGCCCATTGTTTCATTGCGACTTCCGACTTTGTAAAAAATATCTGTTGTGATAACATTGCTTTGGTTTTTTAAAGGGATAATAAAAACTTCTAAACCATTTTTTAGCGTTGTTTGATAATGTTTTGGGAGAACAGATTCTTGTGCCATTAAAACTCCTGTTAAATAAGCAAATAAAATTAATAATCGAGCTATTTTCATAAGTTGATACCTATTGCATCTTGTATATTTACAAAATGATGGTCTTCCAAAATTTGCACCAAGCCTTCATTGAGTTTTTTTATCAACATAGGACCTTCAAAGATAAGGGAAGTATAGATTTGAACCAAATTTGCACCAAGTGTGATTCTTTCAAAAACATCTTGAGGGGTTGCTATACCTCCTACGCTAATGATGGTTGTTTTTTTGGCATAAACTTTGGCGATTTCTTTTAGGATTTCTTTGCTTTTTTGGGCTAAAACTTTACCGCTTAAACCGCCTTTTTCTTTTGGATTTGGGAGAAGTGAATAATCCAAAGTGGTATTAGTGGCAATAATTCCCTTAGCACCATCATTGATAGCAACTTCTGTGAGTTTGAGGATAGAATCTATGCTTAAATCTGGTGCAATTTTGAGGTATATAGGCTTTTGATAGATTTTGCAAAGTTCTAAAAATAATTCTTGTATAAAAGATTCATTTTGTAAATCACGCAAATTTGGGGTATTTGGAGAGCTGATATTGACGCTTAGGTAATCCGTGCAATTTGCAAAACTCTTTGCCAAAGAAAGATAGTCTTCTAATGCTTTTTCTTGTGGAGTAGTTTTGTTTTTGCCGATATTCAAACCTAGAGGAATCGCAAAAGGATATAATTTTTCTAAGCGATTTGCAATAGTATCTGCACCGTCATTATTAAAGCCCATTGCATTTTGGATTGATTCTTCTTGTATGTGTCGCCATAAACGAGGTTTTTCATTGCCGCTTTGTGGGTTTGGAGTGGCTGCACCAAGCTCTAAATGTGAGAATCCTAATGCACTTAAGGAATGTATCATTGTGGCATTTTTATCAAATCCTGCTGCTAAACCTATGGGATTATAAAAGTCCATACCATCAATTTTTTGAGCCAAAATAGGATTGTCAATACAAGTTTTTTGAGAAAGTAGAGGTAATATTCCCGGAATCTTTGGAGCTAATTTTGCACATATTTCAATAAAATGATGTGCTTTTTCTGGGTCGCTTTTAAATAAATAGGGTCGTATGGATTGGTAACTAAACATTATTGCCTCTAATTAAAATTGATTCTGTAATTGTAGCATTTTTATTTAAATAAATTTTTAAACTTTCTGAAAGTATAATCATAATTTAATCTAAAAAAGAAATAAGGAATCTAAATGAGTAGAATTGATAGATTGGGGGGGGGGGGGCTAAATAGTAATTTATCAAGCATTCCCTTGTATTATTGGAGGGGAGAGTATAATTTAGGTGATGCTCTGAATTTGGAGTTAGTGGAGCGATTTTTTGGATTTAAAGTGGATTATAAAAATGTCCAAGAAGCAGAATTGTTGGCTATCGGGAGTATTTTGGGTTGGGGATTGCCTCCCTCTTTGGAGATGAATTTTGCGAATTTAGAAATGATAAAAAAGCCTTTAAAAATTTGGGGAAGTGGGTTTATAAGGCAGCCTTCGCAAACAGGTTTAAATCCGATGAAGTTTTCAAGGGAGATTGAAATTTATGCACTAAGAGGGCGGAAAACTAAGGCAGTTTTGGAAAAGGTTTTGGGGCAAGATTTGAGTGGGGTTGTTTTGGCAGATCCGGGAATTTTGGCTGAAAAATTGATTGATAAAACTCAAATTCAAAAAATCTATGACGTGGGAATTATACCTCACCATACAGAGGTAAATTTAGAATCTTTTAAACAATTGCAAGAAGCAATTCCAAATAGTATTTTAATTGATGTGCACCACTCATGTATGGAAAATTTAGAAAAAATCGCACAATGCCATTGTATTTTATCTTCAGCAATGCATGGGCTGATTATTGCTGATGGAATGGGAATCCCAAATATTCGAGTGATATGCACTAAAACAATGGCAGTAGGACAGAATTGGAAATTTGAAGATTATTATAGCGTATATGATATGCCAAAGCCCTTTGTGTTTGATATCCGGAAGGGTTTAGATGAGATTTTGCAATACAAAGATTCTATGAAAGAAAAAATCATACAAGAATATGCAGTGCCATTACAAAAAGTGGAGCGATTAAAACAAGAATTAATCGAGGTTTTTCCCTATAAACACAAAGAAACTTATGAGGCATTGCAGGCAAGAATCTATAAAAGCAATCTTTTAAGAAAGATTAGTGAGCTGGATAAAAGTCTAATGTGTGATATTTCTAACTTCAAAGAGGAAGTGAGTAAGTTGCAAGGCAAAGAGCTTCAAAGGATTTATTTGGAGTTTCAAAAAACGCTGGATAAGATTCAAAATAAAAAGCCTATAGGTGCAGTAAAAAGGGTGAAAAATCACTTGTGCTATAAATTTGGGATTGCAATTGTTTTTAATGCCAAAGATACAATAGGGTTTTTAATTCTTCCTGTGGTACTTTATAATATTTTCCGTACCCACCGTTTCTATCAAGAAATCAGTATGGGTAAAAAGTTTAAATTGGAAGAATATGAAGATTATCAAGAATCTTTATTATACAAACAAAGTTTATGCTATAAAATAGGGGAAGCTTTTATCAAATCACACAAGCAATGGTATAAAGGGGGATATTTATGGTTTTGGGTGCGGTATTGGCGATTAAAAAAGAGATACTATGAAAAATTGATTAATTAGTTTTGGAATTTTAAATCAATGATGGAGTTATTAGGGGTTATCTACCAAGCCTTTGGCTTGATAGGTGTTTAAGAAATTTTTGTCTTAATTTCCTCATTTTCTGCATAGAAAGTTACTTTGCTGCCTTCTTTGATTTCCCCTTGTAAAATCAAATCAGCCAATCTATCTTCTACTTCCTCATACAAAGCTCTCTTAAGCGGTCTAGCTCCAAAGGTTGGGTCAAAACCAACTTTTGCAATCAATTCTTTAGCGCTTTGTTCTAACTCTATTTGGATATCTCTCTCAAGCACTTTCTTTTGGATATTTCTAAAGAGAATATCTACAATATGTGTAATTTGCTCTATTCCCAAAGGATTGAAAATTACAATATCATCAAGTCTATTTAAAAACTCGGGTTTAAAATACGCTTTTAGTGCTTCTTTGACTGCCTTTTCTTTGGCATTTTCATCTTTTAGTTCCATAATCTTATCGCTGGCAATATTGCTAGTCAAAATGATAATAGTGTTTCTAAAATCAATTGTCACGCCTTTGTTATCTGTCAATCTTCCATCATCAAGCACTTGCAAAAGCATATTAAACACATCGGGGTGTGCCTTTTCAATCTCATCAAAAAGCACGACACTATAAGGCTTTCTTCTCACCGCTTCTGTGAGTTGTCCACCCTCTTCATAGCCCACATATCCCGGAGGTGCACCTACAAGGCGGCTTGCAGCATGTTTTTCCATATATTCACTCATATCAATGCGAATGAGGTTTTTCTCGCTATCAAAGAGGAATCTTGCTAGGGTTTTAGCGGATTCTGTTTTTCCTACACCAGTGGGTCCTAGGAATAAAAAGCTTCCAATGGGGCGATTTAGTTCGCTAAGTCCAGCTTTATTGCGTTTGATGGCTCTTGCAATAGCGTGAAGTGCCTTGTCTTGCCCTATAACATCTTTTTTGAGCTCTTCCTCGATTCCCAAGATTCTATCCTTTTCATCTTGCAACATTTTTTTAATTGGGATTTGTGTCCATCGGCTAACAACCGCAGCAATGGATTCTGGCAATACTGCATTTCTAAGTAGAGTTCCTGCTTCTTGCATTTTTTCCCATTTTTGATTTTGCTCTTCTAGGGATTTTTCAAGTTCTGGAATCTTTCCATAATCAATTTCAGCGGCTTTGTTGAAATCACTATTGCGTTTTGCCAAAGTGCTTTCTGTCCTTAGTGAATCAATTTGAATTTTGATATTAGCAATTTCGTTAAAAACTTGCTTTTCATTTTCAAATTGTGCTTCAAGCGTCTTTTTGGTTTCATTTTTATCGCTTAGTTCTTTTTGGATTTCTTGGATTCTAGCATTGTTTTTTTCGCTTTTTTCCATCAAAAGTGCTTCTTTTTCGACTTGGAGAGATTCAATTTCTCTTTTGACTTTGGCTAGTTCGCTTGGCTCTGATTCAATTTGCATTTTAAGCTCTGCTGCTGCTTCATCAATCAAATCAATGGCTTTATCAGGCAAGAATCTATCGGTGATGTAGCGGTTTGAGAGTTTTGCAGCTGCGACTAAGGCGCTATCAGTAATTGTTACATTATGGTGAGCTTCAAGTCTTTCTTTGATTCCACGCAAGATTTGCAAAGCTTCATTGACGCTTGGTTCATTCACAGGCACAGGTTGGAATCGCCTTTGTAGAGCAGCATCTTTTTCGAAGTATTTGCGATATTCTTTGAGTGTAGTTGCACCGATGGTGTGGAGTTCCCCTCTTGCAAGAGCTGGTTTTAGGATATTTGCAGCATCCATGCTACCTTCACTCGCACCAGCACCGACAATGGTGTGAATCTCATCAATGAAAAGTATAATATTTTTGGCTTTTGTTACTTCATCAATGACTTTTTTTAGCCTATCTTCAAACTCTCCGCGGTATTTTGCTCCAGCAATTAAGGCACTCATATCTAGGGCGATAACTTTTTTGTTTTGTAGAGAAATGGGGACTTCTTTTTTGATGATTCTTTGGGCTAATCCCTCTACAACAGCGGTTTTACCAACTCCGGGTTCGCCTAATAAAATGGGATTATTTTTGGTTTTTCGGATTAAAATTTGCATCATATGGTTGATTTCTTCATCTCTGCCAATTACAGGGTCTAGTTTGCCCTCTAGTGCTTTTTGGGTTAAATCTACCCCAAATTTTTCTAAAGATTCAAGGTTTTCATCGCCACTTTGAGAATCGATTTTTGCCCCGCCACGCATTGCCTCAAAAGTTTTTTTAAGTTCGCTAATATCGAGGTATTTGCCAAAAAGATTTTTGATTGTTTCATCATTGAGGTTAGCAAGGATAAAAGTATCAATGGCAATGTAAGAATCTCCATTGCTTGTGGCTAAACCATCGGCTTGATTGAGTGCATTGCTAAGATTTCGTGAGATTTTTAGCGTTTCTTTGCTAAGCGAGGAGCTTTTGGGGAGATTATTTGCTAGGCTTTTAGCTTCTAATTCTAGGGCAGTTTTGTCAATATTTAAGCGATTTAGGGCTTGGTTTAAAAGAGAATTAGTGTTGGTTAGCATTGCCCAAAAAAGGTGGATAGGTTCGATTTCTTGGTTTTGGTTGTGTAATGCCAAAGAAGCGCCTTGTTCTAGTGTTTCTTGCATAGTGTTAGTGAGTTTTTCTAGTAAATTCATAGCATTCTCCTAAAAATTTATTTTAGTGGCATTATATAACTTTAGTCAATTATTGTCAAGTTTTATAATAATAAAATACTAAAAGTTTGATTGTTGATTTGGAAAAGAGGTGTGCAGAAGTGGTATTATTAGCGGTTTTGATAGGTTTTGATAGGTTTTGATAGGATTTGATAGTTGGATTGTGAGATAGGGTAGTATGTATGAATCTAGCTTTTAATTTTTGTTGTGTGGTTTGATGTGATAAGCAAGATTTTTTAAACCTTGATTTTAAAATTCAATGAGTTTGGCATATTTATAGCATTGATTAATCTCTTTTGGTAGAGAAATTTGCAACCCTTTGTATTTTTCTATTTCTGCGAAAAATTAGAAATTTTGGATTTATTTTTTATTCTTTACTTAAAGAAGTTTAAAAATTTTGATTATACAATAATAATATTTCTTTAAAGGTTTTTTGTGCAACAAGTGATTTATTTAGCAGGGGGTTGTTTTTGGGGGATTCAGGGGTATTTTGATTTGGTTGGGGGTGTGGTGGATTCTGAGGTTGGGTATGCAAATTCCAAAATAGAAAATCCCAGCTATGAGCTAGTGTGTAGTGGAATCACGGGGGCAGTGGAGGCAGTTAAAATAGTGTATGAAAGTGATATTTTATCTTTGAGGGAAATTTTGGAGAGGTTTTTTGAGATTGTCAATCCTTTTAGTTTGAATTACCAAGCCAATGATTTTGGGACACAATATCGCAGTGGAATTTATACTTTGGATTCTAAAATGCTTCAAGAAGTGGCAAAGTTTGTGGAAAATCTACAAAAATCTTTACCCCAAGAAATTGTTACAGAAATTTTGGAATTAGAAAATTTTTACCCTGCAGAATCTTATCATCAAAAATACCTCGCCAAAAATCCTAATGGCTATTGTCATATTGATTTAAGCAAGGCGTTGGAATGAAATATCAAGAATGGCTTAACATTTTTGGAGTAGAATCTCATCAAAAAGATTAGGTGTAAAGTATGCGTTTTTTGGTTGTTTTTTTATTGATTTTTGGTATAAATCTTGGAGCAAAAAATATCGAAGAGGGATTGAAGTTTTTGGAGCTTCCTAATGCAAAAAAAGAAGTTTTGAGAGAAGCGATGATTGAATTTTATAAACAAAGGCAGAATTATCATAAAAATAATGAAATTGTGGAATATGGGATTTTATCTGAGATTGCAAAAAATGGTTATGGAAGTGTGAATTTTGTAGAATATCAAAGAAAATTAGAAAATATTTATCAAGATTATATTCACGCTAAAATCACATTTTATAGGAGTATTGGGCAAATTTTGGATGAACAAGAAATTGTTAATTTGATGGAATTTATAGGGGAAGATTAAATGTATAAGATTTTGATTGTGGAAGATGATTTGGATATGCAAAAGCTTTTGGTGGATTATCTCAAAAAAAGTGGAATGGAAGCAGTGGCGACAGATAGTCCAAAAGAGGCTTTGGAGATGTTGAAGTCAAAACAAAATTTTCATTTAGCAGTATTGGATATTATGTTGCCTGAAATGGACGGATTGGAGTTATGCAAGAAAATGCGAGAAATCAGCGATTTGCCTATTATTATGTCCTCAGCTAGAGGAGATATTGGGAGCAAGATTTTGGGGTTTGAGCGAGGAGCAGATGATTATTTGGCAAAATCTTATGAGCCTATTGAGCTTGTGGCTAGAATTAATGCCTTGTTGAAGCGGTATTCTGCTAATCAAGTTTTGCGTTGTGGGGAGTTGGAAGTAGATAGCAATAAACGCAAAGTAACCTTAGATGGATACTCTATAGATCTTACTCCAGCGGAATTTGAAATATTGAATCTTCTAATTTCTAATAAGGGCAAACCTTATTCGCGAGAATCTCTCTCACAAGCTATTTCAAGTATTGCTCCAGATTCTTCACTAAGAAGCATTGATACGCATATTAGAAATTTACGTGCAAAGCTAGGAGATGATGCAAAAGAGCCAAAATACATACAATCTGTTTGGGGAATAGGGTATAAATTCTGTGATTAAAAAGTGGCTTTATCCTTCTTTGTTTGTTCAGATTTATTTACTTTTTTTTGTTTCGATTGTGATTAGTGCGATTATTACTTATTCTTTGAATATTTCAAGTTTGAGGGAAAAGGAAGAGAAAATCATCTCACAAACGACTTTTTTGGCACAGCAATCTATGCTAGAGCTCATCAATGGAAATATCCGCAGAATCCAAACTCTTATCAAAAACTATGGTTTTGTGCGTGTGGATAAAATCCCAAAAGAAGCGGTTGTGATTTATAAAAGTAGCGATTCTTTGGCTAAAATGCAAATTTTCAAGATTCATCAAGATTATGGGTTTGGGTTAGAATATTTGGGAGAATCTTACATAGCACAAAAAAATTTCAAAGAGCAATTATCTTTTGGAAATAATTTGAATTGGTGGATTTTGTTGGACTTTTTGATTTTGTTTTTGACTTTTGCAATTATTTTGGCGATTTTGCATCCAATGAAAATTTTACGCAATTCTTTGGAAGAATTTAGCAAAGGAAATTATA
Source organism: Helicobacter pullorum NCTC 12824 (assembly GCF_017979475.1). Taxonomy (GTDB): domain Bacteria; phylum Campylobacterota; class Campylobacteria; order Campylobacterales; family Helicobacteraceae; genus Helicobacter_D; species Helicobacter_D pullorum. The sequence continues at coordinate 35,582 of NZ_JAERIT010000006.1, read as the reverse complement.
AAGTGCGCATTAAAGTCCCAAAAGAGCCAGAACAAGCACTTTTGGCAAGAAGCTTTAATGCAATGGCGATAAAAATTTCTAAACTTATGGAGGTAAGAGAGTTTATTTTGCGGAATATCGGGCATGAGCTAAAAACTCCAATTTCTAAAGCAAAACTTGCCTTAGAACTAATGCCTCCAAATCCTCAAAAAGAGATATTAAACAAAGCCATTAAGAATCTTGATGAACTAACAAGCCAAATTTTAACTTTTGAAAAAGTGCAAGAAGGTAAGGATTTGCTAGAGTTTAAAGAGTTTTTTGTAGAAACTTTGGTGCTTGAAACCTTGAATCATATATTTGTCGATGAGGCGGAATTAGAAATTCAAATACAAGAAAATTTCAAGATTTTTGGAGATTTGAATTTTCTTTCCATAGCCTTAAAGAATCTGATTGAAAATGCAAGGAAATATAAAAGCGATGGGAAAATTGAAGTTTTTACACAAAGGTGGGACGAAGAGAGATTCTGTCTTGGAGTGAGTAATGAGGGGGAAAGATTGCAAAAGAATATTCAAGAATATTTTGAACCTTTTTATCGCGACAAAAAACATGAATTAACTCAAGGATATGGCTTGGGGTTGGGGATTATCAAGGGGATTTTAGAAATGCACCATTTGAAGCTAGAATATCAGTATAAAGCAAATCGGCATTATTTTATGATTATTTTTAAGGCATTGTAATGAAAGAGTGTATCGGGATTGATTTGGGAAGCAATTCTTTGCGTGGGGTAAGAATGAATGAAAAGTATCAAGTGCTTTGTGAATATGAAGAAGTAGTGAGGACTTCAGAGGGGTTAGAAGAAAGTGGAGAGATTTGCAAGAATGCATTAGAACGGATTATTGCGGGATTGGAGAGAATGAAAAAGGAATTAAGGGTGACCCCAAAGGATAAAATCGTCGCACTTACAACTCAAGCTATAAGACAAGCTAAGAATAATCAAGAGATTTTGAAAGCTATTGAGATAGCAAGTGGGATTTGTTTTAAGATTATCAAGGGAGATGAGGAAGCCTATATCACTTCATTAGCTCCGCAAATGGCAATAGAAAATCTGCAGAAAACAAATCCAAAGTATAAACAAGATTGTTATGTTTTGGTGGATATGGGAGGGGCAAGTAGTGAGTTTATTTTTTGCACCAAAGAGGGGATTTTTGCAAAAAGTTTTGAAATAGGGATTGTAAAAGCAAAAGATAAATATAAAAGTATAGAGAATCTTCTTGAATGCAAAGATGAGGTTTTAGCGCCGATTCAAAAGTTTATTGAAGAGAATCAAAAACAGGGGAGAAAAGCAAAGTTTTTGGTGGCAAATAGTGGCACTCCAACAATGGTTTGTGCTTTTAAAATGGGGTTAAAACAATATGATTCAAAAAAGGTTTTTGGAGAGACTTTGCATAGGGTAGATTTTAGAGATGAGCTAGAAAGATTCTTGGCTTTAAGTCACAAAGAGCGTGAAAATCTAGTTGGGGTATTTAGGGCTGATGTGGTGCCATTTGGAATTGTGTTGTTTTTGTTGTTTATGGAAATTTTGGATTTTCAAGAGTGCTTAATTCTTGATGAGGGAGTCCGTGAAGGTGCTGCAATTTTGGGAATTTTAGATAAGCAAATATAAAATTCCTACCCAAGAAGGGTAGAAATAAACTACTGAAGAAGTCTTAAGATATTTTGTTGCACTGTGTTAGCTTGACTCATTGCATAGCTTCCAGCTTGTGCAAGAATGTTAAGGTTAGAGTAGTTTGCTGATTCGCTAGCGAAATCTACTTCTCTAATTCCTGATTCAGCAGATTTTACATTCACTTGAGTGATTGTAATATTATTGATAGTAGATTGCATTTGTTGTTGGATAGAACCAAGGTCTGCACGAATAGTATCAAGTTGTTTGATTGCAGATTCTGCAATATCCATTACAAGCATTGCACCTTTAAGAGTTGTAACACCTGCTCCAAGAGTTCCACCAAAGTCTATACTTGCAGAATTTATACCAGCATTTGCACCAATAGCAGATTTAACATCCGCACTTAATTCACCTTTGATTTGTCTGAGAGTAGTGGTAGTTTGAGCTGCTGCTGAACCAATTGCAGTTGTAACACCATCCAACCCTGTTCCACTTACTTTAATATCTCCAGCACCAAGTTTAGTTAATGTAAGAGAACCGACAATAGTAGCTGTAGTACCTGACACTACGATACCGGCAACACCACCAGCACTCATACCAGAACCTCTTACTTGGATTGCTCTACCATCAGTAGAAGTAAGCACTAATCGTCCATCTTTATCTGTAGATGCTTCAACCCCTGTAGTATCTTTGTAAGCATTGATTGCTTGAACCAATCTATTATCTTTGTCGTTTGCTTGAATGCCTGTAATATTACCAATACTTACACCATTGATTGTTAAGCTTGTAACATCACCTGCTGCGATTGCATTTGCACCTGTAGCAATAACTGTGTAATCTGCACGCACACCACCTAAATTATCAGAATTTTTATTGATTGCTTCTGCTACTGCACCAAGACCTGTTCCAGCTGAAGTAGAGATAACAACACTCTCAATACTTACATCTTGTCCTCCATTAGTTGCGATGAAGTTTAATGCTACTTCACCTGTTGCAGTAAATTTCATTGTCTCACTTCTAACATGTCCGATTTTATCAGAGCTTGTCGCACCAATACTTGCACGGATTGTTTGGTTAGAATATGCACCTACTTGGAATTCTTTGTTAGTAAAACTACCTGCAAGTAGATTTAAACCATTATAAGAAGTTGTTTGAGCAATATTATCTAATGATTCTTTAGAAAATGTGCCTTTAAAGAATAAAGATAAGAATTTTTATTTTGAAAACTTTTGCTATATTATTTAACTAATTAATTTAATTAAGGAGCCTTTAATGTAAGGAAAAATTGTTATTAGAAATGAAAAAATTTATATTCATTGCACTTTGAATAAAAAGAGGATAAGATTTTCTACCAAATTACCTAATACAAAAGAAAATAGAGAGTATGTATCAAAAAATTATCAAAGACTTATTAGTTTTCATCTAAGTAACACCAAAAATATAAAAAACAAACACGATAATTACAGCTTAAATGCTTTTTTAAATAAAATATACAAAAGCAAAAATACGCTTAAACCAAGCTCCCAAAAATATTATTCTTATGCTTATGGCAAAATCAGTCAATTTCTAGGCAAAAAACCTCTTGCCACAATCACTAGAGATGATATAGATAACTTTTATACCTATCTTATCAAAGAGGGGCTAGGCAAAGTAACTATACAAAATATTATTTATGCCCTAAAAGAAATTTTTAAAATAGCATTAGCAGAAGACAAAGTTAGTAAAAATGTCGTTTTTTCCAAAAAATTAACCAATCTTGAGGATAGTAAAGAAATCACACCATTTAATCTTGAGGAGGTAAAGTATTTGATTGCTACTGCCAAAAAAGAATATCCTATTTATTTTGCTAATTATCTTCAAATTGCATTTTTCAGTGGGATGAGAATAGGAGAAATTGTGGCTCTAAAATGGGATTGTATTGATTTTAAAAACAATTCTATTCTAGTGGAAAAAACAGGGAGTTATTTGGGATTAGGATTACCAAAGACAAAAAGCTCAAAACGCAATGTTGATATGCTTCCTCCAGTGAAAGAAACACTAGAAAAAATGCTTGCTTCAAAAAATGGAGATTTTATTTTTGAAGAGAATTTTGGCAGATTTAGGGCTAAAATTATGACTTATTGGAAAAACTTATTGCAAATTTGTGGATTTGAACATAGAAAACTTTACATTACGCGGCACACTTACGCTTCTATTATGCTTAATGAAGGGGAAGAACCTTTGTGGGTAAGCACACAGCTAGGACACAAGAATTTAAGCATTACCTATAATATTTACACACGTTTTATCAAAAACAAAAAGAAACCTAGAGCGTTATTTCTAAATCCACGAAAAAGAAAAATTCAAAAATTTTATCCAATGTCAAATAATTTTGAAGAGGTGGCAGAAAAAATAAAACAATATATCATTGAAGCATTAGAGGCTTATTTGCGAGATTCTAAAGAATATTGCTTATGCTATCAAAATTAAAATGATTGTCAATTTTTGATAAAAATATCCAAATTTTATTAAAGTTTTTAAAAAAATATCCGATATAATCACATAACCAAACAAGGAAGTTGGTTAGCAAGAGTTGTTCTTGCAAAAGCTTTTTTGTTGAAGGGTTAAATTACAAGCTAAGCCAAGGAAGGCGAGGCAATATAAAAGGAGTTTAAAATGGCTTTTCAAGTCAATACGAATGTTAATGCATTAAATGCAACAGCTCAAAGTACTTTCACACAAACTAGTCTTTCTAGTTCTTTGCAAAAACTAAGTTCAGGTTTGAGAATCAACTCTGCTAAAGATGACGCTTCAGGTATGGCGATTGCTGATAGTTTGCGTTCTCAAGCAAATGCGTTGGGTCAAGCAATTCGTAACACAAATGACGGTATGGGAATTATCCAAATTGCCGATAAAGCAATGGATGAGCAAGTAAAAATCCTTGATACTATTAAGACAAAAGCGACACAAGCTGCTCAAGATGGTCAAACTACAACTACAAGAACAGCGATACAAGCAGATATTAACAGACTTATAGAATCATTAGATAATATTGCTCAAACAACTTCTTATAATGGTTTGAATCTACTTGCAGGTAGTTTTATTAATAAAGAATTCCAAGTAGGTGCATATTCTAACCAAACAATCCGTGCAAGTATTGGTGCAACAAGCTCTGATAAAATCGGACATGTTAGAAGTGAGACAATGAAATTTACCGCAACAGGTGATGTAGCATTAAACTTCATAGCAACTAATGGCGGACAAGATGTAAGTATCGAGAGTGTTGTTATCTCTACTTCAGCTGGAACAGGTCTTGGTGCAGTCGCAGAAGCGATCAATAAAAATTCTGATAATTTAGGTGGTGTGCGTGCAGATTATACAGTTATTGCTGGTGGTGCATCAGCTATTACCGGTGGTGATGTTACAAGCTTAACAATCAATGGTGTAAGTATTGGTAATATTACAGGCATTCAAGCAAACGACAAAGATAATAGATTGGTTCAAGCAATCAATGCTTACAAAGATACTACAGGGGTTGAAGCTTCTATTGCAAGAGATGGTTCATTGCAACTTACTTCTACTGATGGTAGAGCAATTAATATTACCGGTGAAGGTTTAAGTGCTGCTACTGCAGTGCAAGCAGGGACAACAGTTGGTTCTCTTACATTAACTAAACTTGGTGCTGGGGATATTAAAGTAAGTGGAACAGGGCTAGATGATGTTACAACTTCAATTGGTTCAGCAGCAGCTCAAACTACTACTACTCTCAGACAAATCAAAGGTGAATTAAGTGCGGATATTAAATCTGCTATTGGTGCAAATGCTGGAATCAACTCTGCAAATGCTGAATTAGACTTTGGTGGAACTCTTGGAGCAGGTGTTACAACTCTTAAAGGTGCAATGCTTGTAATGGATATTGCAGAATCTGCAATCAAACAACTTGATACTATTCGTGCAGACCTTGGTTCTGTCCAACAACAAATGCAATCTACTATCAATAATATTACAATCACTCAAGTGAATGTAAAATCTGCTGAATCAGGAATTAGAGAAGTAGATTTCGCTAGTGAATCAGCAAACTACTCTAACCTTAACATTCTTGCACAAGCTGGAAGCTATGCAATGAGTCAAGCTAACACAGTGCAACAAAATATCTTAAGACTTCTTCAGTAGTTACAAATATTTTGGCTTCTCACTAGCCTTAGGGCTAGAGGGAAGTTTTATTTTGTTTATAGCATTAATTATTACAAAACTTCTTCATTCTTTTGCATTAAAATCTTTTAAATATTATAATAATACAATTATTTGGTTTTTTGGAGTTTCTTTTGGAATTTTATGAAAAGATTATTGTTAGCATTGTAACTTTATTGTATTTGATATTTTTAATTTACCAAAATAGAGATTATTTCAAGAGGGGATAAAATGAGAAAGCCGACTTTAAATATTGCATTGTTGCGTAGAATCTTTGTAGCTGCAAATATTCGCAGGTGGAATGATCAAGCCACTCCAGTGGAGTTTTATGAGCTAGATAAACAGGCTCATAAAATTGTCATTGCTTATCTTTTGGCACATTTTGAAGAAATAGAAAATGGTAGAAAAGTGGATTGGGAGAGGCTGATATTGCAGTTTTGTTATGAGTTTTTTGAGAGAATTATTTTGACAGATATTAAGCCACCTGTATTCCATAAGCTTGCTAATAAGCATAATAAAGAGCTTGTAGATTTTGTTTGTAAAGAGTTAGAAGAAGATTTGGGGAAGTTTAGTTTTTTTGCTGAAATGAGGGAATATTTATATGGCAATATTGAGAATCTTGAAAAAGAGATTCTTAAAGCATCGCATTATTATGCTTCAAAATGGGAATTTGACATTATTTATCATTTTAATCCTAAAATGTATGATGTTCAAAATATTAAAAATATTATTGATAGGCAAGTAGAAGAACATTATCATCTAGCAGGGATTAAGCAAATCGTGTTATACGAGGATATACGAGAGCTTGTTGCGATGTTTGGGCAATTGAGATTCCAAAAACGCTGGAGTCAAACACCTAGAATCCCTGCGACTTCTGTTTTGGGGCATACTTTGATTGTGGCATTGTGTAGTTATTTGTTGGGTTATGATTTGGGATTTTGTAGGCAAGTGCAAATCAATCATTTTTTGTGTGGATTATTCCATGATTTACCAGAGATTCTTACGCGCGATATTATCTCCCCTATTAAGCGGAGTGTAGAGGGGTTGGATGAGTTTATTAAGCAAATTGAAGAAGAAGCGGTAAAAGAAAAAATCTTATCAAAAGTTCCAGAGGCAATTAAGCAAGATATTATTTATTTTACGCAAAATGAATTTGTGAATCGTTACAAAAAGGCAAATGAAGTGATTTATCTCCCCAAAGGAGAGGATATTTTGCAAAAATACAATCAAGATTCTAATTGTGCTATTTTTGGAGAATTTTTGAAATATTGTGACCATTTAAGTGCATTTTTGGAAGCAAGAATCTCCATAAGTCATGGGATTTCTAGCAAGGAATTAGAGGAAGGTGCAAGGAATTTAGAATATTTGTATAATGCAAAAAATCTTAATGGAATAGATTTGGGCTATTTGTTTAGGGATTTTAAATAATGCTTTTAACAATTTTGTATATTATTGGGATTATTGCAGAGGGAATGACAGGAGCATTGGCTGCTGGTAGGCATAATATGGATTGGTTTGGAGTGATTTTTATCGCTTGTGTTACAGCAATTGGAGGAGGTTCAATACGGGATATTTTATTTGGACATTATCCTTTGACTTGGGTAGCGCACCCAGAATATTTGGCAATGGTTTGCATAGCTGCTTTGATTACGACAAGGATACCTTATTTTGTAGAAAGGTTTGAAAAGGCATTTTTGATTTTAGATGCACTTGGCTTAGCGGTTTTTAGTGTGATTGGTGCAAGGATTGGTATGGACTTTCACCCAAGTGGAGCAATGGCAGTCGCTGGAGCTGTGATTACAGGAGTTTTTGGGGGAATTTTGAGAGATATTTTTTGTGCAAGAATCCCTTTGGTGTTTCAAAAAGAACTTTATGCAAGCATTGCTTTGTTGGTTGGAAGTTTGTATGTTGCATTGGAGTTTATTGCACAAAACTATTTTAAATTAGATGAGAATTTTATAGTGATTTTTGCCCTGCTTGTGGGGTTTATTGCTAGAATTATTGCTATTCGTTATCATTTGGGATTGCCAACTTTTAAATACACTCCTAAAAATAATTGATTTACCATTGATTTACTTTTTGACTTAAGTCAAGGAAAATTTCAAAAAAAACAATTAGAATTTTACTATTGGATTTAAAGCCAAAGAGGAGTGTTTTAGATTCAAAAAATCTTTTAAGGAGCGCAAATTGGAAGGTAATGAGCCTAAAAAACCGCTCTCATTGATGGCAGGATTGCTTGGGATTTTGTGTGTTTTAATCGTTGTGATTGGACTTTATACTTTTTATAATGCAAAAGGAATGTCTTATTTTAGCAATGATAGCGAAGCCTGTAATAATTGCCACATTATGAATGATGTTTATAATGATTGGTCAAGAGGTTCGCATTCACAGAAAATTGCAGGTAAGCCACGCGCAACTTGTAATGATTGCCATTTGCCACATAGTTTTGTGGAGAAGTGGGTTGCAAAAGCAGAAAGTGGGATAGGACATGCTTATGCTTTTACCTTTAAGCTAGATGTCTTACCGACAAATTTAACTGCAACACAAAAATCTAAAAATATGATTCAAGATAATTGTGTGCGTTGTCATAGCGAAATGGTAAGCAATGTTGTAAATCCGACGACAAATCCACATGGAAATGGCTCACTTAGTTGTGTATCATGCCATACTGGTGTGGGACATAAAAGAGGTTTTTAATTTATTTTTAGGAGGTTAAAATGCAAAAAAAATCGCTTGTAATGCCTATTTTAGTGGTAATTGCTGTGATTGTTGTTGCGGGATTGTTATGGTTAAATTCAGATATCACCAAAAAGCAATCAGAAGGAACAGGTGGAATTAGCTCAAAAGGCTTTGTAGAAATGAGTGATGATAATCCGACATTTGATCATTGGGGGCAAAATTTTCCAGATTATTTGGATATGTATCTCACAGTTGAGAGAGAGCAACCAATTGTAACAGAGTTTGGAGGAAATTTAGCTTATTCAAAATTGATTCGTTATCCACAGCTTACCGTGCTTTGGGCTGGATATCCTTTTAGCATTGATGCTAATGAAGAAAGAGGACATTTTTGGATTCAAGTAGATCAAATGGATACTGCAAGAAACAACAAAGACTTTTTGAATGCTCACGGATTTGGTGCATTTGGCGGACAGCCAACAGCTTGTATGAATTGTCATAGTGGTTGGAGTCCTTGGTTGCTTAAAAATGTAGGGATTGGAGATACTCCAGAAGAAAAATGGATTTCTTTTAACTCTACAAAATATTGGACAATGATTAAAAATGTGCCTGAAGTAGAAGGTGTGGCTGATCATAGCGGTCCCCATGGTGGAACAAGAATGGGTGTAACTTGTGCAGATTGCCACAATCCAAATGACATGCAATTGCGTTTAACAAGACAGGCTGCAATTAATGCTTTGGTAAGTAGAGGTTATGAGCCAGATTCTGTTACGGGAGTAAAAGCTACAAGAGAAGAAATGAGAACTTTGGTTTGCTCTCAATGCCATGTAGAATATTATTTCAAACCAACAGGGACAAAAGTCAAAGTAATGGGAGAATCTATTGCTAATGATCCAAGTAAAAAATGGTGGAATGGCACACAAAAAACTTATGATGAAATTGATGTTTGGAGAGATGGAAATAAACCAACAGAAATTGAAGTTGATGGGTTGGAGCTTGTATTCCCATGGAGTGAATGGAAGAAAAATGAGCCATTTAGAATTGAAATGTTTGATGCACATTATGAAAAAGTAAGAAATGTATTTGATAAAGATTGGGAGCATAAATTTACAAAAGCACCTATGCTAAAGATTCAGCACCCAGAATCAGAACTTTATAGCGGTGGTGTGCATGCAGCTAATGGCGTGAGTTGTGCAGATTGTCATATGCCTTATATTAGAAAAGGGGCTAAAAAAATGACTCAACACAACATTACTTCGCCATTGCAAGATATTAACGCAGCTTGTAAAACTTGCCATACACAAAGCGAAGAATATTTAAAACAACAAGTTTTGGATATTCAAAAATCAGTTGCTTTTGATTTAAGAAGTGCAGAATATGCTACTGTGAGCTTGATTGAAGATATTAAGGTATTGAGAGAAAAATTAGGACAATTACCTGAATATCAAAGTGATGGTAAGCCAGATAATGCCAAAATTTCAGCGGTTTTAAAAGAGCCTTTGGAATTGCATAGAAAAGGACAAATGAGAGGTGACTTTGTAGGTGCAGAAAATTCTACAGGATTCCACAATCCAAGAGAGGCAAGCAGAATGTTGCTTCAAGCTGTTGAAATGGCTAGAATGGGACAAACAAAGCTAGTAGAAATTGCAAATGCAAATGGGATTAAGGACTTCAAAACTTCTAATTTGGGCTTTGAGGATATCCAAAAGCTAAATCCTGGAGAGATTCGCTACAAAGTGGATTTGAACGGACACAAAGCAGGTGAGAGATATTATAAGCACGAAGAAATTAATGGTCCAGCTCCAAAAGAACTTTTAGAAATGGACAAAAACAATAAGCCTTATAATTATAAGGTTATTGATTCTAAAACTTCTTCTTACTAATTCAAACAAAGAATACTAGAATTTCTAGTATTCTTATGTTTTCTGCATTTTAAAAATAAAGTTTATATTTTTAATTGTTTTTATCTAAAACTTGAAATGGTTAATGGAATATTTAAAAATTTCAAGGTAAAATTCTAAAAAATTTCTTAACAAGGTTTAAAAATGAAAAAAATGATTTTAAGTTCAGCATTGGCGTTTGCTTTATTCCAAGGAGTAAGTTTTGCAGAGACTTTTGCAAAGGTAAATGGAGATGAAATTACCGAAAAAGATATCGCAGCACTTATGAGAGCAATGCCCGGAGTTTCTTTTGCACAATTACCACAAGATGCTAAAAGTCAAGTAATCAATCAAGCTATTGAGAGAAAATTGCTTATCGAGCAAGCTAAAAAAGATGGAGTGGAGAAAACAAAAGATTTCAAAAATGCACTTGAAAGCGTAAAAGATGATTTGGCTTTAGAAGTTTGGATGCGTCAAGAAATGGAAAAAGTTAGAGTAAGTGATTCTGAAATTGAAAAATTTTATAATGACAATAAAACAAAATTTGTTCAACCAGAAGTTGCGAAGGTGCGACATATTTTGGTAAATAGTGAAACAGAAGCAAAAAATATCATTTCAGATGTTAAAAGAGCAGGTAAAAATTCACTTGCCAAATTTGAAGAACTTGCAAAATCAAAATCAAAAGATGGAAGCGCTCAAAATGGCGGTGATGTTGGTTGGATTGCTAGAGGACAAGTTGTCCCAGAATTTGCTGATGCAGCATTTAAGCTTAATAAAGGACAATATACACAAACTCCGGTTAAAACTCAATTTGGTTATCATGTTATTTATGTAGAGGATAAAAAACCTACTACAACTTTAGCACTCAAAGATGTAAAAGGGCAAATTGAACAAAATTTGCGTTTGATGAAATTCCAAGAAAATGTAAAAAAAGAAGGTCAAGAGTTGCGTAAGAAAGCAAAAGTAGAAATTACTGCTAAATAAAGGGTAGTAATGCTAGTTTGTGGAAATGCGATTTTAGATAAGGCAAATAAAGAAAATTATGGAGTTGGGGCTTTTAATTTTGTCAATTATGAAATGCTAAGTGCCATTTTTGAAGCGGCAAATCTCAAAAATTCTCCAATCATTGTGCAAGCAAGTGAAGGTGCTATCAAGTATATGGGGATTGATATGGCTGTTGGGATGGTGAGAATCCTAGCACAAAGATATCCGCATATTCCTGTGGCTTTGCATTTGGATCATGGGACGAGTTTTGAATCTTGTATTAAGGCTATTAGAGCAGGTTTTACTTCGGTTATGATTGATGCTAGTCATCATCCTTTTGAAGAAAATTTAGCAGAAACAAAAAGGGTAGTTGAAGTAGCTCATATTGCAGGGGTAAGCGTTGAGGCTGAACTTGGAAGATTAATGGGGATTGAAGATAATATTTCTGTAGATGAAAAAGATGCTTGTTTGGTAAATCCACAAGAAGCAGAAGAGTTTGTTAAGGAATCTGGAGTAGATTTTTTAGCTCCAGCAATTGGGACAAGTCATGGTGCTTTTAAGTTTAAAGGAGAGCCAAAGCTTGATTTTGAACGATTAATAGAAGTCAAAAAACGCACAAAGATTCCGCTTGTGTTGCATGGTGCAAGTGCGATTCCTCAAAATGTGAGAGAGGCATTTTTGGAAAGTGGAGGGGATTTAAAAGGAAGCAAAGGAGTCCCTTTTGAGTTTTTGCAAGAAGCAATTAAAGGCGGAATTAATAAAATCAATACAGACACTGATTTGAGAATCGCATTTATGTCAGAAGTAAGGCGTGTAGCAAATGAGGATAAAACTCAATTTGATTTGCGGAAGTTTTTTGCACCAGCAAAAGATTTTATGATAAAAGTAATTGCAGAAAGAATGGATATTTTAGGAAGTTCAAATAAAATTTAAAAAGGAAAAAAATGGCTTATTCAATGAGTGATTTAAAAAAGGGTTTAAAGATTGAGTTAGAGGGGATTCCATACAGAATCACAGAGTATCAGCATGTGAAGCCGGGTAAGGGAGCTGCATTTGTAAGGGTTAAAATAAAATCGTTTTTAGATGGGAGAGTTTTGGAAAAAACCTTTCATGCGGGCGATAAATGCGAAGAGCCAAATTTGCAAGAAAAATCAATGCAATTTCTTTATCATGATGGGGAATTTTTTCAATTTATGGATAATGAGACTTATGAACAAATTGGATTGAGTGAGGATCAAGTGGGCGATGTGGCAAAATGGATGATTGATTCTATGCTAGTTAGCATTTTATTCCACAATGGCAAGGCGATTTCTGTTGATGTTCCACAAGTGGTGGAATTAAAGGTTGTAGAAACTCCACCAAATTTCAAAGGCGATACTGCTAGTGCAGGCAAAAAATCAGCAACATTGGAGACAGGTGCAGTTGTGCAAGTCCCTTACCATGTATTAGAAGGTGATATTATTCGCGTCAATACAGAAACAGGTGAATATTTGGATAAAGTAAAATAAGGTATTTTATGGCAAAGATTCTAGTTCCGCTTGGAAAAGGGTTTGAAGAGTTAGAGGCAATTTCTATTATTGATGTGCTAAGAAGGGCAGGTTGTCAAGTAATCATAGCTAGTTTAAAGGACAATTTAGAGGTTTTATCTCAAGGCGGAGTGAAGATTATTGCAGATGTTGATGTTTCCAAAGTCGAAGCACTCAAAATAGATGCTGTTGTTTTTCCGGGTGGTTGGGAAGGAACGGAGAATCTTATTGAGTGCAAAGAGCTTAGAGAGCTTGTTTTGGAAATGGATTCTCAAAGAAAAATAATCGCAGCAATCTGTGCTGCACCTTATGCGCTTTTTAAAATGGGCGTTTTGAAAAATAGAAATTTTACTTGCTATCCTAGCATTGAAAAAATGATAGATAATCCTAATTATCAAGATTCTAAAAATGTTATTCACGATGAAAATATTATTACCTCAAAAGGACCAGCGACGGCTTTAGAGTTTGCATATTATCTAGTAAAAACCCTTGTTTCGCCTCAAAAAGAAAAGGAAGTCAAAGAAGGGATGTTGTTTATTTGAAGTTTTTTAAAGTAGGTATTTTATTTGCTATTATTGGATTATTATTAGCAGGTTGTTTGGCGGGGTATAGAAATCTAATTTACAATCCTCAAAACATTGCCAAAGAACAAGTTGTTAAGGAAGTTATCCATAATGCTTTGGAAACCACTGTAAGTGAGGTTTTGGACACACAAGAACCTATCACAAAAACCATCTCTATAGAAAATATTATTAAAAATCTTAAAACCCATTTTGAGCAGGTTGTAACACAATTAGTCCAAAAAGCTGCAAAAAATTGGGGTAAAAATAATGCTGCAACAGCCTCTCAAGAAGTGTATGTAAAATATACTGATTCTTATCTTTCTAAAGCAGAAGTTGATTTCTCAAAAGGAATAATTTCTGTTGCAACTTTGGATACAAAGGATCCCAAAAAGGCACTACACAAAGCAATTGTTGCAACTCTGCTAACTCCAGAAGATCCAGAAAAAGTGGATTTGTATTCAGATAAAGAGATTACTTATAGCGGCAAGCCTTATTTGGCAAATTTAGTAAAAGACAATGAAGGTGTAGTGGTATTGTATCCTTGGAGGGCGAATCGCTATGCAACTTATTTGATTGACAATGCTTTGAAAACTAAAGATATCACAGAAGATGGAAAAACCAAAAAAGTGTATTATGTGCAATTTAATATGGTTGCAGATAGAGAAATACAAAGCGAGCATAAATATGGCGAATATGTTGCACTTTATGCAAAAGAATATCAATTAGAGCAGGCTTTAATTTTTGCTATTATCAAAACAGAGAGTAGTTTTAACCCCTATGCAGTAAGTCATATTCCCGCATATGGTCTTATGCAAGTCGTGCCTGCAAGTGCGGGGAGAGATGTTTATAAGGCACTCAATGATAAAGATGGAGTCCCTACAAAAGAGATGCTTTTTACACCAAAAATTAATATTCAATATGGTTCAACTTATTTAAATATTCTCTTCACTCGTTATCTAAAGGGGATTAATAACTCCCTCTCTCATGAATATTGTGTGATTGCAGCGTATAATACAGGTAGCGGAAATGTGCTTTCAGTTTTTCACAGCGATAGAAAAAAAGCAATAGAAGTCATTAATTCTATGACTTCCTCTGAAGTGTATCGGAAACTTCGAACTTCTTTGAAATATGAAGAAGCACGCAACTACTTACTTAAAGTTACAAATGCCAAAAAAGAATTTCAACAGACTGCTACAAATACACAGGATTCTGGGATTTTGCTTAGTGTGAGATAATGGAAGTTTTTGAGATTGCTCAAGCCCCAAAATCTTGTGGTTATTTGGAAGGGATAGAAGCCAAATATCGTTATCTTTATATCAAAGAATGTAGCAAAGAGTTTTATGATTTGTTGCTTCAAAGAGGTTGGAGGAGGTTTGGGAATTATTTTTTTGTCCCTATGTGTGAAGGTTGTGAATCTTGCATTTCAATCAGGCAGGATTGTGAGGCATTTAGTTTTTCAAAATCCCAACTAAGAATCCTCAAAAATCCTTTGACTTTGGAAATTTCAAAGCCAAGAGTAAGCAAAGAGCATTTGGAATTGTATGATAAATACCATTGTGTGATGAATTCCAAAAAAGGTTGGCAATATCAAGGCATTTCTTTGGAATCTTATTATGATACTTTTGTTAGGGGGTATGAGGATTTTGGCTATGAATTTTGTTATTATTTTGAAGGGCATTTAGTGGGTGTTGCATTGGTGGATATATTGGATAATGCAATTTCTGCGGTTTATTGTTATTATGATCATAATTTTGCCAAATATTCTATTGGTAGCTATTCTATCCTTAAGCAAATCGCAATTGCAAAAGAGTATAATATTAAATACTTTTATCCCGGATATTGGATAAAAAACCATTATTCTATGGGCTATAAAGAGAAATTTAAACCCTTTGAGATTCTTATTAATCGACCGAATTTAAATGAAGAGGCTATTTGGAAAAAGGAGGAATCTTGCATTACACAAACTTAATTTCACAACTCTTTGAAAAAATTTCACATTTTGCTTTTTATCCTAAAATACAAATTTTAATCAACAAATTTTATATTAGAATCTTCAATATTAATATGGAAGAGTTTGATACTTTGCAGAGTTATCCTACATTAAATGCACTTTTTACGCGCTCACTGGTAAAAATGAGAAGCTTTGATAAAAGTGAAGTGGCAATGATCGCACCTTGTGATTCTGTGGTTATGGAAAGTGGAGTGTGCAAGGAAAATCTTGCAATGCAGATTAAAGGAAAAAGCTATAAAATCGATGACTTTATTCATCACAAAATAGATGAGAATTTCTTTTATGTTAATTTTTATCTCTCTCCTAGTGATTACCATAGATTCCATGCACCACTTGATTTGTGGGTGAAAAAAATTGCGTTTATACAAGGATTGCTTTTGCCAGTCAATGAAAGGTCGCTTTATAAAAATGAGAATCTATTCATCAAAAATAAAAGGGTGGTTTTAGAATGTGAAGATGAGTTTGGTAATGACTTGTATTATGTGGCTGTTGGGGCATTAAATGTGGGGAAAATCCAAATTAATTTAGAATCTAAAATCGCTAATTTAAAAGAAAGTGAAAGTTTTTGTTATGAAAAGCCGATATTTGTCAAAAAGGGTGATGAATTAGGCTGTTTTCAAATGGGTTCTACAATAGTGATGTTTTCTAAAAATTGGGAGTATAACCTAAAGATAAAAGAAAAAGTGCTTTTTGGGCAACAAATTGCGAAATACAAAGGATAGATAATGCAAGCAAGAATCAAAGAATTGTTAAAAAAACACGATGTTTTATTGGTGGCACATTATTACCAACGCGATGAGGTTGTGGAGATTGCTGATTTGAGTGGTGATAGTTTGGAGCTGGCTAAAAAAGCCTCTTGCAGTCCTCATCAAAATGTGCTTTTTTGTGGTGTTGGGTTTATGGGACAGAGTGTGAAGATACTCTCGCCTTCTAAACGCGTATTTATGCCAAAAATTGCTTGTTGTTCTATGGCAAGAATGATTGATGATACTTATTTTGATAAGTCAATTGAGAAATTAAAAGAATACGGAATTAATGAGATTTTTCCTGTCACTTATATCAACTCAAATGCAGAGGTTAAGGCTAAAGTGGCAGAATTGGGAGGTGTGGTTTGCACGAGTGCGAATGCTGCTAAAATTATGGATTATGCCCTAAAACAAAAGAAAAAGATTTTTTTCTTGCCTGATAGGTGTTTGGGGCAGAATCTTGCTATGCAAAATGGTTTGAAAAGTGCAGTTTTGGGTGTGGATTCTAAGGAAGTGGTTTTGGAAGCAGATGTGATTTGTTATGATGGATTTTGTTCAGTTCATCAGCTTTTTACTCCAGAAGATATTGATTTTTATCGTGAGAAATATGAGGGGATTTTGGTAGCAGTGCATCCAGAATGCACTCCAGAAGTGGTGAAAAAGGCAGATTTTGTTGGTTCTACAAGTCAAATTATTCAGTATGTCCAAAACCTCAAACCTAGTCAAAAAGTGGTTGTTGGCACAGAATTTAATTTGGTTAATCGCCTAAGAAAGCCATACAATGGAATCCAAAATACTTTTGTATTATCTTCAACAAAGCCCGAATGTCCTACAATGAATGAAACAACTTTGCAAGATGTTTTAAGTGTTTTGGAGGCATTAGAGAGTGGAAAACCCTATAATGAGATTCTATTAAGCCAAGAAGTGGCTATAAAAGCCAAAAAGGCTTTGGACAAAATGTTAGAGCTTTCATAAAGGAGATTTTAATGGAGATTTTGTTAGATGATTTTTTAAAGGCGGTTTTAAAAGAGGATATTGGCAGGGGTGATTTGTATTCTAAGATAGAGAATAATATTCAAGTTGAAAGCTATATTTTGGCAAAAGAAAGCGGGATTTTATCGGGCAGAATTTATGTAGAGAGGCTGTGTAAGTTGCTAGGAATTGAAGTGAATTTTGTCATCAAAGATGGAATGGAATTTAAAAAGGGTTCAAAATTGGCTACTTTTAGTGGCAAAATGAGCGAGATTCTAAGTGCAGAGCGTGTGATTTTGAATCTTTTGCAGCATTCAAGTGGTATTGCAACGCTTACAAGAAAGTATATTGATGCAATGCAAGATAGCTCTTGTGTGCTTTTGGATACGCGTAAAACTCGTCCTTTGCTTAGAGAGTTTGAAAAGTATTCGACTTGTAATGGAGGGGCGGTGAATCATCGCCTTGGTTTAGATGATTGTTTGATGTTAAAAGACACTCATCTTTCAAGAATTTTATCTTTGAAGAAATTTATTCAAGAGATTAGAAAAAAGATTCCTTTTACAACCAAAATTGAAGTAGAATGCGAGAATCTTTTGCAGGCAAAAGAAGCCTTGGAATCTAAAATTGATATTTTAATGTGCGATAATATGGATATACCTACAATCACAGAAGTAGTCAAAATGCGTGATGAAATCGCACCTAATGTATTGTTAGAAGCAAGTGGGAACATTACTCTAGCAAATATTCAAGAATATGCCAAAAGTGGTGTAGATGCTATCTCAAGTGGAGCTATTATCCATCAAGCAACTTGGTTGGATATGAGTATGAAGATTGATTAGAGGTTTTTGGATAGGGAGTATAGGCTTGGAGTATGCAAGATAGAGAAAAGGCTTTTATCAAAACATTAGCTCAAAGCAAATCTACCTTTGGAATAGGCGATGATGGGGTTTTGCTTGGTGATTTTGTGGTGGCAAATGATGCCTTTTTTGAAGGGGTGCATTTTAAGAGAGAATGGGGAAGTTTGGAATCTCTTATCCAAAAATCTTTTTTGGTGAATCTCTCGGATATTTATGCGATGAATGCGATTCCAAAATATGCGTTACTCACCCTTTGTATTCCAAAAGATTTTAAAGAAGCTCGAGAGTTAGCAAGGGTATTTAGCAGAGTAGCAGAGAAGTTTGGGGTAAAAATCGTTGGGGGAGATACGATTGTAGGGGAGAAATTACAGATTGTACTAACGATTTTGGGGGAAAAACAAAAAAAAACACTTTTTAGAAAAAAGATTCAAAAAGGCGATTTTCTAGCTTATCTTAGTCCAAGAAGTCCCTTGAATCTAGCACCAAAACAAGCATTTGGGAAAAACTTGAGGGCTTTAAAATATGCGTTGAGATTCAATCAAATCTCCAAAAATAGCCGATTTGAGTGTCCGCTTGTGTATCCTAAGATGATTTTTGCATTCAATGATATTGCAAAAGCTGGAATGGATATTTCAGATGGAATCTTTGTAGAATTAGGGAGGCTTGGGCAGATAAATAAGGTAGATTTTGAGCTTTTGAAGCCTAAGGGTGAGTGGTTTTATTCGCCTGAAGAATACCAAATGCTTTATGCTTTGAGTGCTAAAAATCTCAAAAAAGCACAGAATCTTGCAAAGAAATTTCGCCATCATCTTGTGATTTTTGCTAGGGCAAAGAGGGGCAAATATCAATCATTAAAGAAAAATTGGCATTGTTAAATGGGTTTTAAATATCCATAATCAAAAAAAACCAAAGTATAAAATCAAAAATTCTCTAAAAAAGCGTTGAAAAGTGGTGGTTTGCAAAACTTATCAATTGATTTTGGATTCTTGAATTTTTGATTTAAGTTTGTGGTCGGGTTTTTTTGGGATTGCAATTTGGAGTTTTTGAGGAATAAATAATTGGGTTGTTGGTTTTTTGGATTCTAAATTTCAATAAAAAGTAAAATTTATTTTAAAATTTATAAAGTTTTTTAAAAAAATCCGATATAGAATTTATAAATTTTATTATTTTAGGCAATAAAAATGTTTAAAGCTTTTGTTGGTTTGGTATTGTCTAGTCTTGGCAACTTCACTTTTTTTAGGAGGTGAAAGTAGGGGAAACTCTAAGTGGAGAGAAGGCTAAAGAGGCTTTAAAAACAGCCCAAAAAGAATTGAAGGGTAATTTGAAGCTTCCACAAAAAAGTGCAAGAAATGTAAAGGCGGTTGGAGGAATGTATCCTTTTGATACTTTTAGTATTGATTATAATAAGGAAGGATTATTGTCAATTAACGATTCAAGTGGTAATCCAATCGTTTTTGTGGCATACACTTTAAATCAAATAGTTAATTTAGGTAATAATTTGTTTGTTGATAATTCTGCTTTGTTTGATGATACAAGTTATTATGTGCAAGAATGGGATAAAAAAACTAATGAATATGTAGGGAGAAATGTTAATGCTTATGAATATTACAATGGAGGGCATAACTTCAATGCTGCCTATACTGAATGGGGAATGCCACATAGTAATAGTTTTGGAATGTGGATAAAGATTTCTGAATATCCAAACAAAAACTTAACGCTTTTCTCAAGAAATGAGAATTATGTGGCTGGAGGTGGCTATAGGTCTGATTATTTTCATTTTCAATTACTGCCTTCTGGACAATTGGAAGTGAATACCAAAATAACGGATTATTCCGTAGATAGTCTTGTTACTAGCAAATCAATACCTCTTAATAAATGGGTATATATACAGGCAATAGAAAATGTATTGGATTATCAAATTAAATGGGAAACAAAAGATGGAGTTGATAGTGAAGAGGTTAGTGATACATTTGTTAGAGATACATTAAATATACAGGATAGTGAATTCTTTACGCAAAGTAAGCAAAAAAATAGACTTTTTGATACAGATACTATTAGGGATTATGCAAATAACAACAAAAATACAATACAAGTAAAAGAAATTTTTTATAATCCTATAGTGGGTATGTTTGAATTAAAGGATAATTATAGTGCTAAAGAAAAATTAATTTTCTCTGTTTTATATAAGAATGTAGATGATGAGGGTAATCCTGAAATTTATTCAATCAGCACTTTAGCATTGGAAGCTTATAATCTTTTAGCTAGTGGAAGTTCATCGGTGGTAGATATGAATGATTTTGATATTTATTATGATGTGAATACTTTAAATATTATTATGATTGATTTTAGAAATACTAGGCAAGGAGCTTGGGAATGATAACTTTGGGGAATGGATTAAGTTTGTCTTTTGCGACAAATTTGGCTTTAGAAGCTAAAAAAGATTCAAATGGGACTAGTTTATCGGCTATTGCTGGAAACAATCATATAGAAATAAATGATGAAACTCTTAAAAAACACGAATTACAAATGAAGACTGATGCGATATTAAATGGAACAAGATCGTATTTTTATGGGAGTTTTAATCGCCATGATGAAGTAATAAAAGACCCATTTGGCTATTATACAACTACAGAGAGAACCTCACTGAATAACACAAGTATGCTAAATGACTATGGTAGAAGCAATGTCCTAAAAACGCCGGTGGGGGATATGGAGGTGTTTTTGGATTTGGAGGGGGATAATGATAAATATGGGGTTGGGAAGTTGGAATATTTGGGACAACTGATTAATTTAGATGTCAATAAAGATGGCTTTTTGGATTCTAGTGATGAGTTTTTTGATAAGCTAAAGCTTCGGGGTTATAACTCTGCTGGGGAAGAAGTGATTTTGAAATTTAGCGATGTGTATAAGGCACTAGATTTGACGAAGTTTGTCCATACCCAAAAAGATGTGGATAAGGCTAGGGAAAATGGGGATAGGATAAGCAATGGAACTTCACTTTTTGCACCAGAGTTGAGTTATAAAAAGATAGAAAGTCAAGACTTAAAAAAGCTTTTTGAGGTTTATGCTGATGAGAGTGGGTGGATTGATCTAAGCAAAACTTATATCGATAAAGAGGGCAAGAAGAATTATGTTTATTGGGATTTTATGAATTCTTTTAATTTTGCTTTTAAATCGCCTATGCTTAATGGCTCTACGAGATTAGAGACTTTTGCAATGAGTCCTTTTGATGAAGAGATGATTAAAGAGTTTGGATATAAGGATTATAAGGGCTTTAGAGATTCTAAAATGGATTTGGCTAGTGAGGTGAAGTTTCGATTTGATTATATGTATCAAAATTATTACGACAAAGATGCGGATTTTATCACAGAATTATCTATTAGGCGGGAGTTTCAAAAGCTTACTGGAATGGAGTTTAGTGAATCAAGATTTAAAGAAATCTATGAGGGGCTAAATAGCAATAATCCTGAAATAATGCAAAAATATGTGAATGCACTTGATGGTGGGCTAGATGCAGTTAATGGGCTAAAACTCAATGATGATGGGAGCATTACTTTGCGGTTTGTTTCGGGCAAAACGATAAATGTCAATGAACTCTATATGAGTAATGGAGAGTTTAATCTCACAAATACAGGGCAAGTAGCGAGTGTGATGACTGAAGCAAGTGAGATGAGTGAAGAGAAGCTTAATGAGCTTGATTTTACGCAGATTGGGACAGATTCTAATGGTAGCATTGTTTCCTTAGCAGAGCTTGGAGTGGAGTTTATCCAAAAAACAATTTTTGCTAATGGGCAAAATGCCTTTATCCTCACAACCGGTGATGGTAAGGAAATGGTGGTCGCAAATCTCTATAAGATTCGCAGTGTGGAAGATATGGTGAGATTTGGGGAAATTGATGAGGAAGAGAAATTAAGAATCAAATATGAATGGGACGCATAAAATAAACTTTACAGAATCTTTACAAAGAGTGTAATTTCTCTTTACAAACACATTTTATACTTCTAAATATTTTTAAATTTAGGAGTTAATATGAAAAAATGTTTGTTAGGGCTTTTGGCTAGTTGCGTGTTTGGTGGTGTGCTAATGGCACAAGATATTTTTCCTATTTCAAGAGAAATGGGTTCTGGGACTAGGGGGGCATTTGTAGAGATTTTTGGAATCCAAAAAGAAGTAAGAAACAAAAAGGTTGATGCCACTACCCAAAAAGCAGAGGTTACAAACTCAACAGGAGTTATGATGACCACAGTTGCAAACTCTGCAAATTCTATTGGTTATATTTCACTTGGCTCTTTAAATGATACGATTAAAGCAGTTAGTATTGATGGGGTTAGCCCGAGTGTGCAAAATATCAATAACAAAACCTATGGGATTTCTCGCCCTTTTAATGTTGTTACAAAGACTATGAATCCTGTAATTGAAGATTTTTTGAAATATGCCCTTTCAAAAGAGGCTAAAGGGATTGTAGAAAAAGCAGGATATATTTCAGTAGCAAAAGATTCTTATGCAAGCACAAAGCTAAGTGGCAAGATTATTATTGCAGGTTCTAGCTCTGTAACGCCTCTTATGGAAAAACTCAAAGAATCTTATGAAAAAATCAATCCAAATGTAGAAATTGAAATTCAACAATCTGATTCAACAACTGGTGTAAATTCTGTGGTAGAAGGAATTGCTGATATTGGTATGGCTTCACGCGAGATTAAAGAGAGTGAATTAAAAAAGGGAATTAACGCGCAAGTGTTGGCTATCGATGGATTGGCTGTGATTGTGAATAAAGAAAATCCTATTAGTAATCTCAAAAAAGAGGATGTAAGAAAGATTTTCTTAGGTGAAATTACAAGCTGGGAACAAGTAAAATAATGATATCAAAAGAAAAGTTTTTTCAAGGGATTTTTGCATTTTGTGCAATCATTTCCACTCTTGCAGTGGGAATGATTTGTATTTTTTTATTTGGGAATGCAATCCCTACAATTCATGAAATCGGATTTATTCATTTTATTTTTGGAATGGATTGGTATCCAACCGAGGGTATTTTTGGAATCTTTCCTATGATTGTGGGGAGTATTTATGTAACGGCGTTGGCGATTTTTATTGGTGTGCCTATTGGGGTTTTAAGTGCAATTTATCTTTCTGCCTTTTGTCCTAAAAAGCTCAAAAAATACATAATGCCAGCAGTGGAGCTGCTGGGAGCTATTCCTTCAGTTGTTTATGGATTTTTTGGGCTTGTTGTTGTAGTGCCAATTTTGGCGGATATTTTTAGTGGCATACCCGGAAAAAGCGTTTTGGCTGCCTCTATTATTTTGGCAATTATGATTCTTCCAACAATTATTCTAGTTTCAAAAGCAGCTTTAGATTCTGTTCCAAAAAGTTATTGTGAGGGTGCATTAGCACTTGGTGCAAGCAAAGAAAGAAGCGTTTTTTTTGCTAGTCTTCCTGCGGCAAAAAGCGGGATTCTTTCTTCTATAATTTTGGGAGTTGGGAGAGCTATTGGGGAAGCAATGGCTGTGATTATGGTGGCAGGCAATCAAGTGCAAATTCCAGAGAGTGTTTTAGATGGAGTGAGGACGCTTACTACAAATATTGTGCTTGAAATGGGCTATGCGACAGATTTACACAAGGAAGTTTTGATTGCTAATGCGGTAGTTTTGTTCGTGTTTATTTTGCTTATCAATGCTTGTTTTAATGCGTTAAAAAGGGAGGTAAAATGAAAAAAGCTAGAGTTGATTATCTCTCTATTTGTTTGTCTTGGTTGTTGAAAATATCGATGTTTAGCACTTTGTTTGTTTTTTTTGTTTTGATTGGTTTTATCTTTTATAAAGGAGTGATGTATCTTTCTTGGGATTTGTTTGCTTGGGAATATACGAGCGAAAATGTCTCGATGATGCCTGCAATCATTAATACAATTAATATGGTGCTTTTTTCACTTCTAATCGCACTTCCATTGGGGATTTTTGGTGCGATTTTTTTGAGTGAATATGGGAATAAAAAAAGTCGTTTATTAAATCTTATCAGGGTTGCCTCAGATACTTTGGTTGGGATTCCTAGTATTGTGTATGGATTGTTTGGGTATTTGGCATTTGTAATTTATTTTGGGTTTAGAACAAGTTTTATAGCGGGTGTTTTAACGCTTTCTATTATGATTTTGCCTTTGATTCTTAGGAGTTCTGAGGAGGCATTAAGAAGTGTTCCTATGAGTTTTAGAGAGGCAAGTTTTGCTTTGGGGGCTGGTAAATTAAGGACGATATTTGCGATTATCGTCCCTGCTGCGATTCCGGGAATTTTGGCAGGGGTAATTTTGAGTATCGGGCGGATTGTTGGAGAGAGTGCGGCATTGCTTTATACTTCAGGAAGTGTAGCAAAAGTGGCTGGAGTGATGGATTCTGGGAGAACTTTGAGTGTGCATATGTATGCTATTTCTAGCGAAGGACAACACATTAATCAAGCTTATAGCACAGCGATGATTTTAATTTTAATTGTGCTTGTGATTAATATCGCATCAAACTTGATAGCAAAGAAACTTACTAAAGGGTCATTATGAAAAATGCTTGTTTTGAAATAAAAAAAATGAATTTATATTATGGGAATTTTTTGGCACTAAAAAATATTAATATGCAGATTAATAAAGGAAAGGTAACGGCTTTTATAGGTCCTAGTGGGTGTGGAAAATCTACTTTTATAAAAAGTCTAAATCGAATGAATGATTTAGTGGAGGATTGCAAGATTGAGGGAAAGATTCTCTTTGATGGTAAAAATATTTATAAGGATTATGATGTAAATATCTTACGCAAACGCGTGGGTATGGTGTTTCAAAAGCCAAATCCTTTTCCTATGAGTATTTATGATAATATCGCATTTGGTCCAAGAACACATGGGATTAAAAAGAAGTCCAAATTAGATGATATTGTGGAACAGAGTCTAAAAGATGCGGCTTTGTGGGAAGACTTGAAAGATAGATTGGATAAGAATGCTTTGGGGCTTAGTGGGGGGCAACAGCAGAGATTGTGCATTGCTAGGACTTTGGCGGTGAATCCTGAAGTGATTTTGATGGATGAACCTACAAGTGCATTGGATCCTATATCGACTTTAAAGATTGAAGAATTGATTATGAGATTAAAAAAGGAATATACTATTATTATTGTTACCCATAATATGCAACAAGCCGCTAGAATATCAGACCAAACTGCCTTTTTTCTACTAGGCGAAGTGATAGAATATGATGATACTAGCAAAATTTTCAATAAACCAAAAGATAAGAAAACACAAGATTATATTAGTGGAAGATTTGGATAATATGATAAAATTTGTTTCAAAAATGAGGTGCTTTTTTGATTTATGTATTAGAAGATGATAATTCAATTTTGGAACTTATTTTGTATGCTTTGAAATCTCAAAATATAGAGGCTAAGGGGTTTAGTGAGCCTTTAGCCTTGCAAGAAGCTATCAAAGAAGAGATTCCCCAAATTCTTATTTTAGATGTGATGTTGCCGGGTATTAGCGGGTTTGAAATTTTAAGAGAAATTAAAAATAGCGAAAAAACAAAGGGAATTGCTGTTTTGATGCTAAGTGCTTTAAATAGCGAATTAGATAAAGTAAAAGGGCTAGATTGTGGAGCAGATGATTATATTACAAAGCCTTTTGGGGTTATGGAATTTCTAGCTAGAATCCGAGCTTTATTGCGTAGAGTAGAGACAAAAAAAGATGAAATTATTTTTGGGGAGTTGGAGTATTCTAGTGTCAAACATAGTGTTACATTAAGAGGGAAAAAAGTGGATTTAACACTAAAGGAATTTGAGATTCTTGGGCTATTGCTGAAAAATATTCAACGCGCATTTAGCCGAGATGAGATTTTGGAAATATTGTGGGGCGATAGCTATAATGCAGAAAGTCGCAGAGTGGATATTCATATTAAAACATTGCGTCAAAAGTTGGGGGATTTTGGAGAGCATATTAAAACTATTCGCGGCATTGGTTATCAATTTTCAAGAGAGATTTAGAATTTAATGCAAAAAAAGATTTTTTATTCTATTTTTAGTGCTTGTCTTTGTTTGCTGATTTTTGTGAATATATTTTTTGTGTTTGCCCTAGAGGGATTTTTGCAAAAAGAAATGTTTATACAATTAGAAAAACAAGCAAAAGCAATCCAGCCCTATATTCATAAAATATTGCAAAAAGATACCGATGATTTTTTTGAATTTTTGACAAAAAATCATTATCGCTTGAGCGTGATTAGTGCTAATGGAAAGGTATTGTATGATAATCAAGCAGATATTGGCAAAATGGAGAATCATTCCAAAAGAGAAGAGATAAAAAATGCTATTGCAAATGGGGATTCAAAGATAGTCCGCTATTCTAATACTTTGAAAGAAAAGACATTTTATTATGCGTTATTTTTAAAAGAGCAAAATGTTGTTTTGAGGCTTTCAAATACGCAAGAATATATTGTGGGATTGTTTGGGGAGTTTATACCTTATTTTGTGTTTGAAATTCTTGTATTGCTTGTTGTTTTGTATTTGCTAGCAAAGATTCTTACCAAAATGATTTTAAAGCCGATTTTAGAGATTGATTTGGAGCATTTGAGCGAAGATTCATTGTATGGCGAGTTGCATAGTTTTGTAAAAAAAATTAAAGATCAAAACAAAACAATTAAAAACCAGTTTAAGCATTTGAAACAAAAGCGACAAGAAATGCTTTTATTGACTGAAAATATGAGTGATGGGCTGATTTTGTTAAATCGGCATGGAAGTATTTTAAATACTAATAAAAGCGCACAAGCGTATTTTACTAATCTTGAGGGAATTAGCAGTATTTATCAATTAGAAGATTCTAGATTTTTAAAAATTGCTTTAGAGTATTTGAAGGAATTTAAAAAAAATAAAAAACGGGATAATAAAATTTTGCAAATGCAGCTTTTGGGGTATGAGTGTGAGGTGGTTTTTTCGCCTATTTTTTCAAAAAATGAGAAGTTTAAAGGAATGGTAATTGTTTTGCGTAATATTACAGAAAAGAAGCTTGCACAGAATCTGCGTAAAGAATTTAGTGCAAATGTAACGCATGAGCTAAAAACCCCTTTGACTTCTATTTTGGCTAGTAGCGAAATGATAAAAAATGGTCTGGTGGCAAAAGAGGATTTGCCTGAATTTATTGATAAAATAGCCTTAGAATCTAAAAGGCTTTTGGAAATGATTGATGAAATTTTGAAAATATCTTTTTTGGATGAATGCGATGAGGAAGTATTAAAAAGAAATAGAATTAATCTTAAAAATATGGTTTTAAATGTTATCAAAAGATTGCAGCTAGTGGCACAAAAGAATGATATAACAATCATTCCAAAATTAGAGGATTGTTCTATTGTAGGTGTTAATGAGCTTTTGGAGAATCTTATTTTTAACCTTTGTGATAATGCGATTAAATATAACAAAAAAGGTGGATTTGTTGAGATTGTCTTAGAGAAATTGCCTAATGAGGTGGTTTTTAGAGTCAAAGATAGTGGAGTTGGGATTCCAAAAGAGTATTTATCCCGAATCTTTGAGCGGTTTTTTTGCGTAGATAAGGGCAGGAGTAAAAAGCTTGGGGGCAGTGGGCTTGGATTGTCTATTGTCAAATCAGCTTTGAAATATAATAATGCACAAATTGAAGTAAAAAGTGAAGTTGGCGTTGGTAGTGAGTTTATTGTGCATTTTAAAATTTGAAAATAAAGATAATTTATGAGGACTTAAAAAAACTGCAAATATCTATTTCTAGGGCTTTAGAGATTTTATATAAATGCTCTAAATTGAAATGTTTTCCATATCTACAACATTCGCAATTTGAATAAAATGCTACGGATTTAATTCCAATTTCTAATGCCAAATCCAATTGCGAGATTCCTTTTTCTTCCCTTATATTTCTAATGGTTTTGGAGATATTTTGATAAAAGTTCAAGATTTCTTCTTCTGTGGCATTGCCTAGTTGATTGTCCATCTTTAATTTATCCTATAGGATTAAATTTTATTTAAATTTACAATGTTATAATGCTAGTTTCTATATCCTATAGGATAAATTTATTGAAAAGGTTCAATGATGAAAAAGATATTTATTGCATTATTAATGGCGGTTTCTACTAATTTTTGCTTAGCGGCTGATGATGAGTTGGCAAATGACATTAAAAACAAGGCTATTGATATAGGGTTTGGCGCAATTAGTGGATTTTTATCTGGAAAAAGTAGTGAAGAAATTGCTAAAGATGCGAAGGAACAAGCTATTGATGCCACTAAAGAAACAGCCGATAAAAAGCTTAATGAGATGAAAAAGTAGTGAATCCCCCTAATTTGTGGGGGAAATTATTTGTTGTATTTTGCTGGCAATTTCATCCATTGCTTTGCAGAGCGTTTTGTGATTTCTAAGGTTGCATCCATTCCTCCTGCAAGCGAGAAAAGCCAAAATTTGTGTGCATAAAGCCAATCAATTTGTTTTACTTGTTTCTCAATAAGGGTTTTAATCGGTCTTACAGCGATTTTTGCAAACTCTAATTCTTGATGCACGATATAAGATTGCACCGCATCAGAGAAAACTTTGATAAAAGTATCTTCTTGGAACAAAAGCTTAACATCATCAATTTCTTCGATGAGTTTATCCATTTTTTTGAAATTAATTTTTTCGAGTTTATTTTCTTTATTGAGGCGTTCTAGCTCTTCTGTCATTTTGACAACTTTTAAGAAAATTTTTTCTACTTCCTTTTTTCTTTTGTAGCCATAATCCAAAAATTCTTTAATTTTGGTTTGGATATGTTTTTGGTTGGCTTTGATTTGCTCTTTTGTTGGTGGAGCTAGTTTGATTTCTTTTTTTGGGACTTTTGGGAGAGTTTTTAGAATCTCTTCAAAAGGGATTTCTTTGGTCCCTGCTATCCTTGCTCCACCTTCTGTAGAATTGATAACTTCTAAGTTATAAGGGGTTTCTGCAATATCTTTTTCAAAAAAATTCAAAAACATTTTCCACACAGAAGTGGTTTCCACCATTTCATTTCCACCATAAGCTGGGACTAGAATCTTTTCAGATTCATTTTCTTTGCGTTTGTATTGGGTTTCATTTTCTCCAAAAATCGCATCTTTAGAGTGGGTTTTGCCATCTTTTGAAAAAGCTAAATCTTGCCCTATAAAAATACATCTTTCAAATCTTGAATGCACGACAATTTCATAAGCCATATTAGCCGCACTCATTCCAATTCCAGCATAGCCATAATCTTGCAAATCAAAGAATCTTGTATAGCCAAATGGACGCATACTAAAGGATTTAGTGCCTTGAGTGATTGCTTTTGTAGTGGCTTTATGCACAATGCTTGTGAGGGCAAAAATAATTCCTTTTTGTGCTTTTTTGGGAGTTTTGATGAAAAAATCTGCAGTTGGCTCTACACGTTCTAAGGTTACTACAATATCGGGTTTTATTCCATGTTTGGTAAGAATAGGGAAAGAAGCATCAACTGAAATAATTGTAAGATAGGGTGCATATTGTTTTAAGAGCGGAAGTTGCTTGTACAAAGAAGGTCCTGTGGATACAATCACTGCTGTATCGCAGTTTTTTGCATGAGAGATGAGCTCTTTGAAGCTTGGAGTAGTAATCATTTCTGGGAGATTGTATATGTGATGTTCTAATCCAATAAGTGCATCTGTAGAATCATTTCCCACTGCAATCACATGGTGTTCTAAACTTCTTGTGATGATTGCATTTAATTCAAGGCATTCTTCTGTGTATGTGCCATAATAATTGTTGTAAATATGAAGGGTATAGATCCGAGAGTAAATCCATTGTCCCTCTTGCACAAGGTATTGATCTAGCTCTCCAAAACTTGCTGTTTTAGTCCAAAAGATAAGCAATTTTTCATCTAAAATTTCTTGTTCAAAATCCACAAAATTAAGCGCAATATAAATTAGCTCTAATTCTGGTTCAAAAATAAAAAGTTTTTTGAGTGAGGAATTGTTGAGTAAAAATTTATGAAAGATTCCATTGCCCATACCAAAAAAATAAAAAAATGGATAAAGATTATAAGCTTCAAATTCTTTGATTTTTTGGGTAACTTCCACTAAAGGTTCTTGATGAAAAAGAGCGACTTTTCTTTCTTTGTCGTAGATATTAATATTTAGTGGATCTTTGCCGACATAAACTTCGTATTTTTGATTGGGCTCTAATATCTTGAGTTGTGCAGCAAGAAGTGGATTTTTTTGATAAAGTGCTTTTAGATTTTTTTCAAATCTTGGATTGGTATAATCTGACATAGGTTTCCTTCTATAAAGAGTATAAATAAGGTTAAAAGCCCAAAAGGGCTTAAGATTATTGGAGAAGTTGGAGGATATTTTGTTGAACTTGGTTGGCTTGTGCCATCGCAAAACTTCCTGATTGAGCTAGGATATTTGTTTTGGAGAAGTTTGCGGATTCTTCAGCAAAGTCTGTATCGCGAATTTGAGATTCTGCGGATTTGACATTTACTTGTGTAACAGTAATATTGTTGATTGTTGAAACAAGTTGTTGTTGCACAGAACCTAAGTCCGCACGGATTCTATCTAAATGTTCTTGTGCAGATTGTGCCATATCCATAACTGCCATTGCACCCTCTAAGCTTGTAACACCAGCTCCGATACCATTTGCATTAACAGCTGCAATAGAAGCATTTGCATTTGCACCGATAGCAGAAGCGATATTGGCATCAAATTCACCTTTGACACTTCTAAGATTGACAGTGTATTGTGCATAACCAGAACCAGCTTGGATATTAGCTGCACCAGAGTGTAAGCCTACATTTGAAAAGCCAGTTCCAGAGACTAAAATATCCCTTGCATTAAGGCGAGTGAGAGTTAGGCGACCAACAATTGCGTGTGTTGTCCCAGAAACCCCAGCAAAAGAACCACCACCAAGTACTGTAGAACCGCTTGTAACTTGGACAGAGATTGCTCTACCATCAGTGCTTGTAAGCTGCAATGCTCCAGAAATGCTCAAAGATGCTTGAACGCCTGTTCTTTCTTTTTGTGCATTAATAGCTGCGATTAATCTACCATCGCTATCGCTTTTTTGGACATCATTAATATCACCGATTTGGATTCCATTGATTACTAATCCCCTAATTGTTCCTGAGGCAATTTCAGTTCCGCCTTGACCTATAACGCTATAAGAAGCCCTTACTCCTAGGGTATCTGAATTTTTATTGATAGCTTCTGCCAAAGCACCAATTCCTGTTCCTGCAGAAGTAGAGATTTTCACGGTTTCAATAGCATAATTGTTAGTTCCATCAGTGTTTAAGAATCTCAAAGAAACTTCACCAAAGCTATCTGCACCAGCACTCACTATCATTTCAGCGGCAGTTTCATAGCGGACATGCCCGATTTTGTTAGAATTGGTTGGCTGGATTGAAGCTTGGACTGTAACATTGGAGTATGCACCAATTTGGAATTCTTTGTTGGTAAAAGCACCAGATAGCATTTGTTGTCCATTGAAGCTAGTGGTGTTTGCAATATTGTCTAGTTCTTCCATTAATCTTAAAATATCATTTTGGAGCGCAGTTCTTGTGGTGGTTGTTTGTCCATCTTGTGCTGCTTGTGTTGCTTTTGTTTTGATGGTATCTAAGATTTTGATTTGCTCATCCATTGCTTTATCGGCAGTTTGAATCATACCAATGGCATCATTAGCATTTCTTGTAGCTTGACCTAAAGCGGCTGCCTGAGAACGCAAACTATCGGCAATTGCCATACCAGAAGCATCATCGGCTGCTTTGTTGATTCTCAAACCAGAGCTTAATTTCTCTAGCGATTCAGCCATATTTCTATTATTGACAAGCCCAGAAGTATGAGCATTCAACGCATTAACATTTGTGTATATCCTAAAACTCATTGTGCATCCTTTGCAAAAATTTAAATTTGAAATTTGTAAAGCAATATGTGTTCCACTTTTTGAAAACAAGAAGCATTTATTGAGGTATTTTGGATAAAAATATTTTTGTAAGTAAAGTTTTGCTAGAATCTGCCGATATTCTTTAAATGAAAAATTTTAGTTTTAGGTGTAAAAGATTTTATGGAGATACAAACTCAAGAGATTCTAACAAGATTGAAAGAAGCACAAACAAAAGAAAATATTAATGAATGTGTGCAGTTTATCCGTGCATTTGGGCAAGAATGGCAAGAAAAATTAGAAGATTCTTTGCGCCAAGAAATTGTAGGTTTGCTTAGAGATAGGATTTTGGAGATTATAGTTTCAAAGGGCGATGTTTTAGAAAAAAATATATTGTGGGCTTATGGATTATTAATCCCAAATAAGATTAGCAAAGATGAGAGGTTTTTAAAATATTTTGATTTTTGCGCGCCTTATGTGGAAGATAGCAATATTTCTTATTATGAAAAGCTTTTGTTTATAGAGTTTGCTAGTAGTGCTTTATTGCTTGCTGGAGAGAGGGAAAGAGCAGTAAAATTCTTTTTTTCAAAAATCATTTATTTGAGTTTGAGAGAAAACTATATGGTGGAGCTAGATCCTTTTGTAAGGGAGTTTTTGTATTATTATGAGATTCCTATTGAGTGGATTTTGGAGATTCAAAGGGAGGCTTTAGAATGGGAGAGATTTTCAAAATTAGATGATTTTACTAAGAAAACGATTTTTTTGTGGAATATGCATTGTTTTTGGAATGTGAAACATTATTTTAACCATTTAAAATGGAGAGAGAATTTCCCTACTTGGCTGGATTGCTTAAAGAAGCTATTGGAAGCTGGGAATCTTGATATGGCGATGTATGTGGAATTTTATATTTATCATAAGTTTGGAAATTCCGCACAAACTCAAGAGGATTGGCAAGAATACAATGATAAAGTAGTAAAGCTTGTAGAGCCTTATTATGTAGAATATGGCAAGAATCTTCCTAAATGCAAAGAAAAGGTGGGGGGTAGAAAGGGTGAGAAAATTAAAATTGCAATCATTAAAGATAGGATTGTGGAAAATTCGCCCTATAAGGTTGAATACTCATTGTGTAAGGCTTTAATGCAAAATGAAGAGTTTGCTAGCAAGTATGAAGTGGTTGTATATAGTATGAATTATATTCAAAAAAGTGAAGATGGAATTGGGACAATGCAGAGTTTCGTGCAAGTAGGAGTTCCTGTCATATGTCCTGCATACCAGCTTGTTAGGCAGCATAGCTATTATTATTCGCATTTGCAAAAGGCATTATTGATTCGACAATCACTGCTTAATGAGGGAGTGGATATTATCATTATCACAGGGACAATTGATTGTGCAGATTTTTTGTTTGCTACAAGAAGTGCGCCTAGACAGATTTATTGGAGTCATGGGAATGGAAGGTATGATATTGTAGGGATTGATGAGAGGATTAGTCATGCTGTGCCTCCAACGACACCTTATGTTTTTAAGAGTTTTTCAGTCCCTATGGATATTGAGAAATTCTACAATCCGCCAAGAGATCCAAAGCTTATAGAAGTGGAGAAAGCAAAATATCCTATAACGAAAGATACAGTGGTTTTAGGAGTGATTGGTAGGCTTGTAAAGGTTGATAGCGATGAATATTTGGAGTGCATTGCTGAAGTAATGAAAAAGCATAGCAATACAATTTTTATTGCAGCTGGAAGCGGAAATATACCCGTGATTCGAGAGAAAGTAGAGAAGCTTGGAATCTCGGAGCGATTTTTTATGCCTGGATTTGTCGATCCGCATATCTATGGGCATATTATTGATATTTTTTGTAATACTTTCCCAATGGAGCAGGGGGAGAGTGTCGCGGAGTTTGAAGCTAAAATGAGGGGACCGCATGTTGTTAAGATACCATCAATGATAAAAAGAAGAGAACGTGTTAATGAAAAAATATATGGATCAGATTCTGATATATGGGATATTATTTGCAAGCAATTAAAAATTGACAAAAAAGAAGTATATAAAGTTTCTTATGAGGGACTATATGACAAAATGCAACCAGATAGCATTGAAGGTTATAAGCAATCAATCGAATATTTTATTGAGGTAGCTAAAAATTCAGAAATTACAGAGGTTTTGAGAAGGCAAGGCAGAGCTTATCAAGAATATAAATTTTTATTATTCTATCAAACATTTGGCGGATTAAAGGAGATTTTTGTATGAAGTATTTTATTTATCCTAAAGCGATAAATGGGTTAAGTATTGCAGACTTTTTAGATATTTATTTTTGCGATAATCAATATTGTTTTATTGATGATGGGGATGAATCAATTACATTGGATTTAATTGTAAAAGATATTTGTCAGGATGATGTAGTTTTAGTGGCATCGACAAAAAATTATGAGAATATCGCCAAAAAGCTACAAGAGAGAAATTTGCGTTACTTAGATGGGATTAGTTGGTGCGGAGAAGTTATTAACCAATTAATCAATGAGCAAAAAGAGCCCGATAGAAAATATGTAGGAATTGTAATTAGTAGTCATTATATTGAAAGCAATTTTGCAAATATCGATGAAAATCTACTGCAAATGGGGTATGGAGTAGTTTATTTTGTTTTTGATAAAAATCTTTATGAAAAATATTCGTCCAAAGGGCTTTGTATGCTAGCTCCACATAGTATTTTAGAAAAAATTAATAGTGTAGATTTGATGCTATTGGCAAATGGTGAGGCAACTCATAGCAATGTGACAAGTATTAATTTGACGCATGGGTTTCAGGGGCGAAGTCATGCTTATTTTTATAAGGAGGATGAGGACGTTGCTAGAATGTTATCGGTTTTGGATTACGAAGTTTCTGGAAGTAAAAACATAAAAGCGTTTAATGAAAAGTATTATAAAAAGTATGGGGCAAAAACAGAGGCATTGCCTTTGGGTTATTTAAAATTAGATAGCGATTACAAAAAGTATGAAAGATATCTTGAAGCTTGCTTTGATTGTGGTTGTGGTGAATTCGTGATACTATCTTTTACTTTTATGAATAAAGAACACAATGCAGATAAATATAGAAGCTTAGCTAGAGCATTAAAAGAAAATAATAAGAAGGTGGTTATATCTCCGCACCCAACACATTACGAGATAGTAATGCAAGAGTTAGCCGATGTATTTGATAATCAATTTATTTTTTCGGGAAATGATTTTGAGAATCGTTGGGAAATGTTTGCTAAGTCTATTTGCCTAGTTACTGATTGTTCATCCGTTGGCTATACATATCCTATTATTACAGGAAAGCCCGTGATTATTTTTGCCAGAGATTCTCAAGATTATTTTAAAAAAGCAGGAAATAATGGATATTTTGATGAGAGGATTCATTTTTTCTGCTCTACCGAAGATGAGCTTTGCCAAATGGTTGAGAGAATGCCTAATATATCAGAAGAATACACTAAGGCAATTGAAAGTTATAGAAAGAATGAATGTTTTAATTTTGGCTGTTCAGAGGAAAAAATTGTAGATTGGATTGTTAAAAAACTTAGAGGAGATATATAATGAATGTTATTACTATTAGAATCACTTCTAAATGTAATTATACCTGTGGTATGTGTCCATATCATGGCGACGACTACAAAGAGGATTATTTCAATAAACGTCCAGAATTTAACAGAGATATGAGTTTAGAAGAATTTGAAG
>NZ_JAERIT010000005.1 GCF_017979475.1 Helicobacter pullorum NCTC 12824 | reverse complement strand
CTTTAAATTATAGTGGTATCTTTGCAAATGGAGTTCAATCTCATGCAGGGTATATTAGATTAGGAGTGTGGTGGTAGGAACTAAGATTGATTGAATTAAATTGGTTGGTTGAATTATTCACCAAATTCATTAATCAAATCAGATTTAATTCAATCATTGATTGATTGAATTCATTCATTGATTGATTTATTGATTAAATCATTAATGAATTGAATTGAATTGAAACAAATTAGACCGAATCAAATCAAATTGAAACAAATTTAATTTAATTCATTCATCTATTAATTGAATTTATTCATTGATTGAATCAGATTGAATTTAATTTATTGAATTGAATTAAAAAGACGAGATTAATTCTTTTAAAATTCTTGTAAAAGGCTTTAGAAATAAGATTAATCTATAAAGTTCTTGTAATAGATGAGAATTAATTTATTCAAGATACTTTTATAGATAAGCTTTGAATTAATAAAGAATAAGATTTAATCTATAAATCTCTTTTAGAAGATAAAATTAATTCTTTAAAGATTCTTTTACAAGATAGACTTTCATTTATCAAAGATTCTTTTATAGAATCTTTGCTTCTCTTTAATATTGAATTTAATAATAAGCTAGGCATTATTCTTTTGCTTGGCTTAGTTTGATAAGTGGAATATAGCTAATATAATTCAATATAAGATTAATGGATTGTTTAAAAACTTGAATTGTTAAGATATTCTTGGCATTTTTGAGGCAAGATTCCAAATATAGAATTTTAAAATTAAGGTTGCAGGTATGAATCTAGCTAATCAAAAAAGAAATCGCAAAGAATGGATTAAAAACCTAAAAAGTCAAATAATCGAGTTAGTAAGCACAGGGAAAACCGATAAAGAAATTAGAAAGCAAATCAAGCAAGAGTTTGCAAAATATTCAACCAAACTAGAAAGTATCATAAGTATAGTTTTCATTGCTTTGTTGGTTGCTGTTGTATTGCTTGGGGTGCATATTAGTTATACTATTTTGCTATGGGAAGCTAATATTTATGCTTATAGTGATGGAATATGGTCCCCTTATGTTTCAATGCTGCTTTTTGGTCTGGGGTGTGTGCTGTTGTTTGTAATTTTTAGTTTTTGGTTTGGGTTTTTTGTAGATTGGTTTTGTTGCAATAAAATCCTCAATGATTCCTTAGATGAAAATTTTTATTTGAAATTATTTAAAACTTTATTGATTTTGGCGTGTCTTGGGTTTATTATTTTTATGGTAATGATATTTGTAGTGGGGTGGCAGATTTCAGAATTTTATGGAATGCCTTTGGGGAGAAGCTTGTATGAAACTTTTATGGAGATTATAGATTGATTATAGGTATCAAACAAAGACTTAGAATATCTAGAATCGTAGATTTTGGAGTGTATTTGCAAAGTGGGCAAGAAGAGGTTTTGTTGCCTAAAAAATATGTTTTAGAAGATTCTAAAATTGGGGAAGAGATAGAGGTTTTTTTGTATCACGATTCAGAGGGTAGGGTGATTGCTACTACACTAGAGCCAAAAGCACAAAGGGGAGAAATTGCTCTTTTGAAAGTTGTTGGCAAAAATGAGTGGGGTTGTTTTTTGGATTTGGGGATTGCAAAGGATTTGTTTATGCCAACCAAAACTCCACATAAGTTTAATTTGGATTCGCAAGTGCTTGTTTTCATCACTACTGATAGAGAAAATCGCCTCATAGCAAAGAGCAATATAAAATCTTTTTTAAAAAGTTTCAAAGAAGCACCAAAAGGGCTTTATAAGGTTTCTAGTAAAGTAGAGATTGTGCCATTTAGGGAAAGTAATTTGGGCTATGAATGTGTAGTGGATGGCGAGTATTTGGGGCTTTTGTATAAAAATGAAATATTTAGTCAAATTGAGATTAATCAAAAGATAGAGGCTTTTATCAAAAGAATTTATCCAAATGGTAAATGCGATTTATCGCTAAAACTCCCTATGGCAAAGAAAGATACCACAAATGAAGCAAAAAAAGTGCTAGAGAGGCTAAAAGAGAGTGGCGGACATTTGGGATTGCATTATGATAGCGCACCACAAGAGATTACAGAGATTCTAAAAATGAGTAAAAAATCTTTTAAGAGTGCTTTAACTTGGCTTTTGGAGCAAGATAAAATTACCCTCAAAGCCAAAGAGGGAATTTGGCTAAAAGATTAGTTAGATTTCTGCTTCAAAAGTGCGTTGTTGGTTGAGTAGGTCAAGTGTGAAGATGTTATAGAGATTATCCACAATGATTTCTTTATTGCTATGAGTAGTGATTACAAAGCCCAAAAATTTACCATTTGCGTTATTAAGTCGTTCAATCATTTTTGCCCCTATCTCTTGTAAGCTGATGATATTATCGCCTTCTTTGATTCCATATTCTTTGAAATCAAGATTGTTAAGTTCTTTATTTGTCATACTTTGTGCTTCTAGGCTGATACTCGCTCTCTCGCCCTTTTTGGTGATATGTAATTCCCCTGTATCATTATAAAGCCCTTCAACTAAAATCTCCCTTCCTGAATCAAAACGCAAAGTGATTCTGCCATCTTTTTCTAACTTCATGGAAGTAACCGCATCTAAATCACTCATTGCTGCGATGGTTTCTTTCTGTTTTATGGGGTCGTTGATGGCGTTTTTAATCTCTTCAAACCTTGCCTCACTAAAGCCCATTCCAGTAATTTTCTCAAACTCTTCTTCAATGGCTCTCATCTCTGCGGATTTATCCATTTGGGCGATTTTGTCTTTGTATTCTTGGGCGACAAACTCATCATTTAAAAATTCTGCTTTTTTGGATTCAAAGCTTTCTTTGAAGCGATAATAATTATTATAAAGCTCATTAAAAGCCTCTGCATAGCCTTGCTCATAGTTTGTCTCTCTTGGGTGGTCTCTATACCAAGCCTCCTCAAACTCTCGGATATTCATACCCTCATATTTTGGCGTCCTAGAGCCATTATCTAGCCTATCAACGACATTAAACTCCTCTAGCACTTCTACTCCAGCTAAATTTGTCTTTTTGTAAGCAAAATTGGTAATAATATCCCCACTAGCAAAAAGGGCTTCATTGACTGCCTTGTCTTTGAGATTTATCCAACCCTCACTATCACCATAGGCTTCAAACATTGCCCGAATATCTTCCTGCTTGATTTGCTTGTATCTCTGCTCTGGGGGGAAGAGCTTCATCTCATCATCGCGATAGAGGCGAATATCCTCATAGGGATAAAAGCTATTAAGCGTCATTTTGCCATTAATCATAATTTGTCGATCTGTATGAAAGTTATCCCGCCATTCTTTGATTTGTGAGGCGTTATTTTTGTCATAGCCTTTGATAAAATCATACAAATCAATCGTGCCTACCACATCGCTTAAATTAGCAATTTTAGATTCACCATTGCCTTTATCGACTTTGATTTTGAGTTTAGAAAACATCTCATCATCTCGGTTTAAAAATCCATCACCATTGCTATCTAGCCTAAATAAATCCCCCATTTTTTGAATCTGACTAATCCCTAGGTTAGATTCCAAACCATCGCCAAAATAATCCAAATAGACTTCTGCTTGTCCCATTGCGGTTTTTAAGGTTTTGGATTGCCCTAAAGAATTGAGTTCTATATCGCTTATGTATCTATCAAGAACCTGTGAGGTTGAAAGATTTTTTTCAACTATACCCATTAAAGTATTTCTAGAATAACTACCATAGACTTTAGGGGTGGGCGTTCCGGATAAAAATTGCTCTACTTTTGTGTTGGCTAATTCTTGATTGATTTGCTGAATGCTCTTACCTTTCGTCTCTAGCTTCATACTTCCGCTTTTTAGATTTTGGATTCCCATTTGCGTGATATTCATAGCACTATCCTTAAAATCCTCTAATATCCACAACATAAATTGTGTAGTTATTATCCACATATACATCAAAATCATTTAAGGTTAGCGATGAGGGTTGCCCCATTATTGCTTTGTTGATTTCATTGATAAAAAGAGTGTTTAATCTAAACATTTTCGCCCCTTATTTTTATAAATATTTTGTTTATATCGGCATTTTTTAAACAAACTAAAATAAATTTTTACTTTTTGTTTTTGTTGCGTTTTTTGAGATGAATTTTAGGGATTTTTTGTTATCCTTTTTGTTTGACAAAATAAATAAGGAGAGGATATGAAAAAGAACATCGTGTTTTTCGAGGCAAGGGGCGGCAGCGACAAGGGACCTGATGGATATAGAAAAGATACTATGCCGATGGTAAATGCGCTAAAAGCTAAGGGCTGGAGCGCAGAAGTGGTGTTTTTTACCGATGAGATTTTGCGTGATGAAGCGGAGCGAAACAAAATCTATGAGCATGTCAAAAACACTGCTGATGGCTATGTCTCGCGTGTCAATCCGGGCAATCTCAAAGAGGAAAAGCTCTACTTTGATGTATTGCGAAAGCTGTGTGAATCTGGGCTAGTGGGTATGCCACACCCCGATGCGATGATAGGCTATGGTGCTAAGGACGCACTAACTAAGCTAGCTGATACACAGCTTGTGCCTAGCGATACCTATGCGTATTATGACCCTGCAGAGGCGAAGAGAATTGGCGTAGTATGGAGTGATAAGCACGATTTTAAAAAGACTTTTCCCAAAACTCTAGCCAAAGGCGAGAGAGTGCTAAAACAAAACCGCGGTTCCACGGGTGAAGGAATCTGGCGTGTGCGATTAGAATCTGCTAGTGAGTATGGCAAGCTAGATTCACTCCCGCTTGATACCAAAATCATCTGCACCGAGGCTAAAGACAACCACACAGAGGAACGAAGACTTGGTGAGTTTATGGACTTTTGTGAGCATTATTTGGTAGGCGATAATGGTATGCTTGTGGATATGACTTTCTTACCGCGTATCAAAGAAGGTGAGATTAGAATCTTAATGCTGTATAAAACACCTGTGTATGTTGTGCATAAAAAACCAGCCGAGGGTGGCGATGCGTTTTCTGCGACACTCTTTAGCGGGGCAAAGTACCGCTACGATGAGCCAAAGGATTGGCAAGCGCTTATTGATTGGTTTTTGGCACAACTCCCAGAGATTCGTTCTAAGCTCGGTAACTACGACTTGCCACTGATTTGGACAGCGGATTTTATCCTCGATACAGATGCAAATGGCAAGGATAAATATGTGCTAGGCGAGATTAACTGCTCGTGCGTGGGATTCACCTCTCCAGCGGAGTTTATGGAAAAAATAGCTGTTATGGTAGGCGATAATATCGTCAATATCGTGAGCGAGAAAAAGGCGTAAAATTTAAATTTCTTTAAAACTGCAATTTTAATTTCTAAAGCCATTTGGCTTTAGAAAACTTCTATACTTAAAATCAAATCATGCAAATAGCGGTAAATCGGCAAATTTCAAAACTCATTGGATTTCAAAATTACTCATTTTGTGTTTTCTTTGTAATTTTATAATCATTTAAGGAATTCATAATATTTTTTATCTTAGCATTTTTAAAAGCCAAGGAGTTGAAATGAAAATAAAAGTAGGCTTAGTGCAATTTTCTCCAAAATCTTACAATATCAAAAATAATATAAAAGAATCTCTTTCTTTGGCTAAGAGAGCTGCTAAAAAAGGTGCAAAACTAATTGTGTTGCCAGAACTTTTTGATAGCGGTTATTGTGTAGAAGATAAAGATAATGAATTTGCTATCAATTTCAGTGAAGATAGTTACACAATTAAAAAACTAAAAGAATTTTGCAAAGAAAATGATGTATATATAGTAGCCTCATCAATACAAAAAGAAAAAACAAAACTTTATGATAGTGCCTATATCGTCTCAAAAAATGGAATCTTAGATACTTATAAAAAAACTCATCTTTGGGGAGATGAAAATAAGAGGTTTGAAAGGGGAGATAGTTTCAAAGTTTTTGAAATTAATTTTGGGAATGCCTCTGTTAAGGTTGGTATTGGAATTTGCTATGAAATAGGCTTTGGCGAGATAGCTAGAGAATTTGCCCTAAAAGGTGCTAAGATATTGATTTATCCTTCGGCTTTTGGCAAACAAAGGCTTTATGTTTGGGATTTGGCAAGTAGGGCTAGGGCACTTGAAAATGGAGTTTTTGTCTTGGCTTGCAATAGAGGTGGCAAAGAAGTTAGCAAATTAAATGGCAAAATTTTAAGTTTTGCTGGACATTCTAGAATCATAAATCCTAAGGGAGAAATTATCAAAGAAATCAAAGATAAAAGCGGGGTTTGTGTGGTAAATCTCGATTTAAATGAGGTGGATTTGCAAAGAGAGAATCTGCCTTATTTGAGGGATTTAAATCTGACTCTGTTTAGGGGTTAATCACTAATAAAGGAGATTTTATGGCAAAAGAAATTTTAGTTGCTTATGGTGTAGATATAGATGCAGTTGCTGGTTGGCTTGGCTCTTATGGCGGGGAAGATTCTCCTGATGATATTTCAAGAGGGCTTTTTGCTGGAGAGGTTGGCGTCCCTAGGCTTTTAAATTTGTTTAAAAAATATAATTTGCCTTCTACTTGGTTTGCGCCGGGACATTCTATAGAAACATTCCCTGAGCAGATGAAAATGATAGTGGATGCAGGTTGTGAGATAGGAGCACATGGGTATTCACATGAAAATCCTATAGCTATGACTGCTAAGCAAGAAGAAGATGTTTTACTTAAAAATATCGAACTCATAAAGGATTTAACAGGTAAAAAACCAAGCGGTTATGTGGCACCTTGGTGGGAATTTTCAAATATAACAAATGAGCTTTTATTAAAACATGGTATCAAATACGATCATTCTTTGATGCACAACGATTTTACTCCATATTATGTGAGGGTTGGCGATAAATGGACAAAGATTGATTATAGCTTGGAAGCTAAAGATTGGATGAAGCCTTTGGTGAGAGGACAAGAAACAGATTTGGTGGAAATACCGGCTAACTGGTATTTAGATGACTTACCGCCTATGATGTTTATCAAAAAATCCCCAAATAGCTTTGGCTTTATCTCCCCTAGAGATATAGGGCAAATGTGGATAGATCAATTTGACTGGGTTTATGAAAATATGGATTATGCTATCTTTGCTATGACTATACACCCTGATGTGAGTGGTCGCCCTCAAGTTCTGCTTATGCACCAAAGGATAATCGAGCATATTAATAAGCATGAGGGTGTGCGTTGGGTAACTTTAAATGAAATGGCAGATGATTTCATCAAAAGATGTCCTAGGAAAAAATAAATGTGTGTATTATGCGGAGAGATGATAAGCTCTTTTCATTGGAGCGATCTTTCTTTTGATGAGCAAGGTGCTAATTTGAGCGCCTTGCAAGATCAAAGAGATAGAATGAGAGCTAGGCTAAAAAGAGTGAAAATTCTAAATGAGATTTTGTCTTTTTATCGACTTAATATCAAAGAATGGCAAGGCTCTAAATTCATCCTTAGTGATTTGGTAGGAAAAAGCGTGATTGTGAATGATTTGGGTGATTTGTGGCAAAAAGTGCAAGAGTTAAGCAAAAAAGAAATAGATTTATTAGATGATAACTTTATAAAATTTATGCAAGATAAAAATGGCTAAGATAGCAGTTAATATAGTAACAGGCTTTTTGGGAAGCGGAAAAACAACTTTTTTAAGTGAGCTTTTGCGAGATAGCAGGGAAAATATCGCTGTTTTAGTCAATGAATTTGGAGATAGCGGACTTGATGATAGTATTTTGGCGTCATTTTTTGTAGAAGAACAAACGATTTTACTCAATCAAGGCTGTATTTGCTGCAATAGAAGACAAGATTTGGCAGATAAACTAAAAGAGATTTTGAATCTTTATCATACAAGTGGCAAAAAATTGGATAAAGTTGTGATAGAAACTACCGGTCTTGCTACGATAGAACCGATACTTTTTACTATATTAAGTGATACCTTTTTGCAAAATCATTTTTTTGTGAATGCGGTTTTTACTTGCATTGATTCTTTAAATGGCTTAGAGCATCTCAAAAATGAGGAAAATATCGCACAAATTGTCAATTCAGATTATTTGCTCATCACCAAAACAGATATTAAGCAAGATACTAAAATGCTAGAAAAGGAGCTTAGAAGCTTGAATTATTCGGCATTGATTTTTAATAAAAATGAATTTTGCAATGATGAATTTTTTAATATCAATTTCAAAAAAAGATTGGTAAATAATCCAAAAAATTTAAATTCCCACAATACAAATATCAAAACTATTTCTCTCAATATTCAAGGTCAAATGGATTGGAGTGCATTTGGAATCTGGCTTTCGGCACTTTTGTATAAATATGGAGACAAAATTTTGCGAGTAAAGGGATTGTTGAATATTAATGATGAATATTTAATCAATGTCAATGGAGTGCGACATCTTGTTTATCCGCCCATACATATTAAAAAAACCAAAACATACATGGAATCTAATTTGGTTTTTATTAGCAAAGAAATGGATTTGGATAAAGTTTTTTCTTCGCTGCAATCATTTTCAAAACTTTTAAATATCCAAATACAAACTTGCTAATTTATTGTGCTGTGGAGTAAAGATCGGTGCTTAAATACCGCTCCCCTGTATCGCACAAAATAGTTACAATATTGGCATTGGGATATTGTTTTGCCATTTGTCTTGCACCCCAAAGGTTTGCTCCACTTGAGATTCCCACTAGCACACCCTCGTTTTTAGCGATTTTGCGTGATTCTTCTGCGGCAAGTTCAGCATCAACTTGCAAAATCTTATCAATAAGGCTTGTATCCAAAGTTTCTGGGATAAATCCTGCACCGATACCCTGAATCTTGTGCGGTCCGGGATTGCCACCACTAAGAACGGGAGAGTTAATAGGCTCCACCGCGATGACTTTGATATTGGGATTTTTTGCCTTAAGCACTGCACCTATGCCACTTAGACTCCCGCCTGTGCCCACAGCACTCACAAATATATCAATCTTACCTTCTAAAGCTTCCCAAATTTCTAATGCGGTAGTTTTTCTGTGAATCT
Source organism: Helicobacter pullorum NCTC 12824 (assembly GCF_017979475.1). Lineage (GTDB taxonomy): Bacteria > Campylobacterota > Campylobacteria > Campylobacterales > Helicobacteraceae > Helicobacter_D > Helicobacter_D pullorum. The sequence continues at coordinate 171,956 of NZ_JAERIT010000005.1, read as the reverse complement.
CTGGATTTGCTGGGTTTTGGAATTGTTGCAGTACAAGTGAATTTGGGATTTCTTTTTGCAATTCCAAAGCACGATTGACTGCCCCTTTCATTCCTTGTGAAGCAGGGGTTAGCTCTAGTTTTGCCCCAAAAGCACTAAGCAGTTTGCGTCTCTCGATACTCATAGATTCTGGCATTGTGAGGATTAGCTTAATCCCTTTAGCAGCACAAATTGAAGCTAGTCCGATACCTGTATTGCCACTGGTGGGCTCTATGAGGGTTGTATTTGCGTTGATTTTACCTTCATTAAGGGCAGATTCAATCATATTAAGAGCGATTCTATCTTTGATTGAACCACTTGGATTTAAAAATTCGCATTTAGCATAGATATTTGCCCCACTTTCTTTGGAGAGATGATTTAAAAACAAAAGCGGAGTATTTCCGATAATTTCTGTAATGCAATGAGCTACTTTCATAATAAAACCTTATCAATCAATATTTTTTTATCAAAAAGTAAATTTAGCCTAAGAGAAAATATTTTGTCAAGATTTTTGGTATCTTTTGTGTGAAAAATGTTTCATTTGCAAACATAAAGCAATAAAAATAAAAGTTTAAAATTTTTTTATCTATTGTTTTAAGAAAAAATTTTGTATGATTTATGAAATTTATCGATAAAAATTAGGAGAGATCAATGAGCTTTTTTGAAGAATATCAAGAACAAGTTAAACAGCGTGCAAAACAAAATGTCCCCCCACTTCCATTGACAAAGGAACAAGTGAGTGAAGTGATTGCTTTGTTAAAAAAGGGGGAAAGACAAGAAGAATTGGTTGAATTAATTTCAAATCGTGTTTCTCCGGGTGTTGATGAAGCTGCCAAAGTAAAAGCAGCATTTTTGAATGAAATTGTAGAGGGAAAAATTAGCATTAATGGAATCTCTAAAACTCTAGCAATTAAACTTCTAGGAAGTATGCTTGGCGGTTATAACATTGCCCCTTTAATTAATGCACTAAAATCAAACGATAGTGAGGTTGCAAAGTCCGCCGCAGAAGCCCTAAAACACACTTTGTTGGTTTATGATTCATTTGGTGAAGTCGTGGAGTTAAGCAAAAACAATGCTTATGCTAAAGAAGTTTTAGAATCTTGGGCAAATGCAGAGTGGTTTTTGACAAAAGAGCCATTAGCTGAAAAAATTACAGCGGTAGTTTTTAAGGTTGATGGGGAAACTAATACCGATGATTTAAGCCCAGCTGGTGATGCCTTTACAAGAAGTGATATTCCACTCCACGCACAAGCAATGCTAAAAAGTCGCACACAAAACGCATTTGGTAGAATTGAAGAACTAAAGAAAAAAGGTTATCCACTTGTTTATGTGGGCGATGTTGTAGGGACAGGAAGCTCGAGAAAATCGGCTTGTAATTCTCTTGTATGGCATATGGGAAGGGATATTCCTTATATTCCAAATAAAAAGGCTGGTGGTTTGGTGATAGGGGGTGTGATTGCTCCTATTTTCTTTAATACCTGTGAAGATAGTGGTTGTTTGCCTATTGTAGCTCCTGTGGGAGAATTAAACGAAGGTGATGTAATAGATATTTATCCTTATAAGGGCGAGATTTGCAAAAATGGGGCAGTGGTTTCAAAATTTAGTCTAAAACCTAATACTTTAGCAGATGAAATAAGAGCAGGTGGCAGGATTAATCTAATCATTGGTAGAGGTTTAACTGTAAAAGCGAGGGAGGCTTTAAAACTTCCTAAAGAAGATATTTTTGCAAAACCTCAAGTGCCACAAGGAGAGGCAAAAGGATTTACTTTGGCTCAAAAAATGGTTGGAAAAGCTTGTGGGGTAGAAGGAATTTTGCCCGGCACTTATTGTGAGCCTAGAGTTAGCACAGTTGGTAGTCAAGATACTACAGGGGCAATGACAAGAGATGAAATCAAAGAACTTGCTTCTTTGGGATTTAGTGCGGATTTTGTGTTGCAAAGTTTCTGCCATACTGCTGCTTATCCAAAACCAGCAGATGTAAATTTGCACGCAACTTTACCTCAATTTATGAGTAGTCGCGGTGGAGTGGCATTGAAGCCCGGTGATGGCGTTATTCACTCTTGGCTTAATCGCATGGTATTGCCAGATAGTGTAGGGACAGGAGGAGATTCGCACACTCGATTCCCAATAGGTATTAGTTTTCCTGCGGGAAGTGGGTTAGTTGCTTTTGCGGCAGTTACGGGGTCTATGCCTCTTGATATGCCAGAATCTGTGCTTGTGAGATTTAAAGGCAAAATGCAACCGGGTATTACTTTGCGAGATTTGGTGAATGCAATTCCTTATTATGCAATTAAGCAAGGTTTGCTAACGGTGGAAAAAAAGGGCAAAAAAAATATTTTTAGTGGAAGGATTTTGGAGATTGAAGGATTGCCAAATTTGAAAGTTGAACAAGCTTTTGAATTGAGTGATGCGAGTGCAGAAAGAAGTGCTGCAGCTTGCAGTATTGCTTTGAATAAAGAACCGATTATTGAATATCTAAAATCTAATATTGCATTGATTGAAGCGATGATTCAAGCAGGGTATCAAGATGCAAAAACTCTTAAAAGGCGAGCGGAAAAAATGCAAGAATGGATTGATAATCCAGTATTATTAAAGGCAGATTCTAATGCAGAATATGCGGCAATCATTGAGATTAATCTTGATGAAATTACTGAACCAATCCTTGCTTGTCCAAATGATCCTGATGATGTGGCGACATTGAGTGAAATTTTGGCAAATCCAAATCGTCCGCATAAAATCGATGAAGTTTTTGTCGGAAGTTGTATGACAAATATCGGGCATTATCGTGCTTTAGGGGAAGTTTTAAGAGGCGAGGGAATGGTGCCAACGACATTATGGGTTGCTCCACCAACCAAAATGGACGCAAAAGAATTGGTAGAAGAGGGTTATTATTCGCTCTTTGGTGCAGCAGGAGCTAGGATAGAGATACCGGGATGTAGCTTGTGTATGGGAAATCAAGCGCGTGTAAGAGATAATGCAGTGGTGTTTTCAACTTCTACAAGAAATTTTGATAATCGAATGGGTAAGGGTGCGCAAGTGTATTTGGGAAGTGCAGAATTAGCAGCAATCTGTGCTTTGCTTGGCAGAATCCCAACCAAAAAAGAATATTTAGAATTAATCCCTAAGAAAATAGAAGGCAAAGAGGAGCAAATCTATCGTTATTTGAATTTTAATCTCTTGGAAAATTGGGAATTAAATTAATTTAAGAGCTAGATTGGGATTGCAAAAGATTGTAATCTCAATCTTTGTAAAATACTTCATTAAAATTTTGATTATTTGGCAATTGCTCTTAAATTATGTTTTTATCTCTAAAATGTCTTAAGTCAATTTAACTTTTTTAATTTTTTAATTGCAATCGAGCAATTTTAATAGGATAAAATGCTGTTTGAAATGTTTATTTTGAAATAGAATATTTGGTAGAAAATTTAAGAAGCATGCCATTTAAAATTAGAAATTTTAAAAAAGAGAGAAAATTGCTATTTTTGGAAATTGTTTATTTTAAGAAAACCACTGATTATTCACTCACAAATTCCTTTATATGCAAATAAAACCTCCAAACTAGAGTTTTAATCTGTGGATTCTAACAAGCTTTTGGCTTGTTAGCAAATTTCAATATTGAGAATCTTATCTCCCTGCTTTATAGAATCTAACACTTTTAGGCTATCCTTATCTTCTATTTGTCCAAAAACGGTGTGTTCTCCATCTAAGTGCGGTTGTGGGGCAAAACAGATGAAAAACTGACTTCCTCCCGTATCTCTTCCTGCATGAGCCATAGATAAAGTGCCGCGTAAGTGTTTATGAGGATTGTTTTGTAATTCGCATTTGATTCTGTATTCTGGTCCCCCTCTACCATCGCCATTTGGACAACCACCTTGTGCTACAAATCCTGCAATAACGCGATGAAAATTAAGATTATTATAAAATCCACTTTTTGCCAAAGAGGCGAAATTTGCAACAGTATTTGGTGCTGCTTCTGGAAAAAGTTTGATTTTCATATCGCCTTTTTCTGTGTGGATTATGGCATTTTGCAAAGTGGCAAGTTCATCTTTTGAGAGATTAAAATCTTTTAGTTCCATATTGTTTCCTTGTAAAACTTCAATTAAAGAGTTTTATTGTAGTATTTTATTGCTTAAAACAATAATTAGATGGGAGTGAAAAATGGCTAAAGTGATTTTGTTTTTGCTCTTGGTAGGGAATCTCTATGCACAATATCCAACTTGGATTAAAGATGGTTTGAAAATTGTCGCTTCATTTGGAGCACAGGATTTTAAAGAAGGTTATGGGATTGTTATTAATGAGGGATTAATTTTGACAAGTTCAAGTTTGGTTTATGAAAAAGATAGAGCAAAAGAGATTGTTTTGTATAATAGCGAATCTTTGGAAGAACCCATAACTTGCCTTAGCCATGCACAAATTTTGGCATTAGATGATACTTTGGGATTGGCGATATTAAAAGCGTATAATTTTACAGATTTTTATTGCAATGTATTGCCTAAACCTAATTTCCGACTTTTGCATTTTAAGAGTAAATTTTTTGATATTTTAAAAAAGCCTGTGGAAATCTCTAATGTAGAAGGTTTAATGATTTCTTATTTTTTGGAGCAAGAATGGCTGAATTTTGGTATAGAAAAAATAAGTTGGCAAGATTTGCAAACAATACTGCAAGAAAATAAAAGAAATCTTCTTGGAATGCCTTTATTTGCGGGGAATGATTTTTTGGGAATCCTTGTGCAAAAAAGAGAAAAACAACATCTTTCACTTCTAAAACATCAAGAAATTTTAGAATTTTTGTGCAAAATCAATCAAAATACAGCGATTTTAGAATCAATGCCTACTTATAAAAAAACTTGTGATTTAATCAAAATTAGCCGCGATATTAGCAAGAATAAAGTTAAATGAAAGTATAATTAAAAATTGTTAGCTCACACGATGAAGGGGATAAATGTCTGATTTGTTAAACCAAGATATCCAAAATGTCAATATTGAAGATTCTATTAAAGAAAGCTATCTTGATTATTCAATGAGTGTTATAGTTGGACGCGCATTGCCAGATGCAAGAGATGGTCTAAAACCTGTGCATAGAAGAATTTTATATGCAATGTATGAGCTTGGTGTAACTTCAAAAGCTAAGTATAAAAAGTCTGCAAGAATCGTGGGTGATGTAATAGGTAAATATCACCCTCACGGAGATACAGCTGTTTATGATGCACTTGTTAGAATGGCACAAGATTTTTCTATGCGTTTAGAGCTTGTTGATGGACAAGGAAACTTTGGTAGTATTGATGGAGATAGTGCTGCTGCTATGCGTTATACAGAAGCCAAAATGACACAAGCGGCAGAAGAAGTTTTGAGAGATATTGATAAAGATACAGTAGATTTTCTCCCTAATTATGATGATACACTAAAAGAGCCAGATATTCTTCCAAGTCGTTTGCCAAATTTGCTTATTAATGGCTCTAATGGGATTGCTGTGGGTATGGCGACAAATATTCCACCCCACAGAGTAGATGAAATTATTGATGCTTTGGTGTATTTGATTGATAATCCCAAAGCAGAATTAAACGAAATTTTGCAATTTGTTGAAGGTCCAGATTTTCCAACAGGTGGTATTATCTATGGTAAAAATGGAATAAGAGAGGCTTATGAAACAGGGAGAGGGCGCATTAAAGTCCGTGCCAAAACACATATTGAAAAAACCAAAACAAAAGATATTATTGTAATTGATGAGATTCCCTATCAGGTCAATAAAGCAAGACTTGTAGAGCAAATTGCTGAATTAGCCAAAGAGAAGGTTATTGAAGGCATTTCTGAAGTGCGTGATGAATCCGATAGAGAGGGGATTAGAGTTGTTATTGAGCTAAAACGAGAGGCAATGAGCGAGATTGTGCTTAATCACCTTTTTAAATCAACCCCTATGGAAAGTACTTTTGGTATTATTTTGCTTGCAATTTATAACAAAGAGCCAAAAATATTTACACTTTTGGAGTTGTTGGGATTATTTATTTCTCATCGCAAAAGCGTAGTAATAAGACGCACAATTTTTGAATTAGAAAAAGCTAAGGCTAGAGCGCATATTTTGGAGGGATTAAGAATAGCCTTAGAAAATATTGATGAAATTGTTTCTTTGATACGCTCAAGTAGCGATCCAAAGGTAGCCAAAGAAGGCTTAATTTCTCAATTTAATCTAAGTGAAATCCAAGCACAAGCAATTTTAGATATGCGATTGCAAAGATTGACAGGTTTGGAGAGAGAAAAAATCGAAAATGAATACCAAGAATTACTCAAAGAAATTGAATATTTAAATTCAATTCTAAGAAGCGAGGATTTGCTTAATAAAATCATCAAAGAAGAATTATTAGAAGTCAAAGAAAAGTTTAGCACAAAACGACTGACTGCTATTGAAGAAGATTATGAAAGCATTGATATGGAAGATTTGATTCCTAATGAAGCGGTAGTTGTAACAATGAGTCATCGTGGATATGTAAAGAGAGTGCCGGTTCGAACCTATGAAAAACAAAATAGGGGAGGCAAAGGAAAAATTTCTGCTAACACCCATGATGATGATTTTATAGAGAGCTTTTTTGTATCTGATACGCACGATACAATAATGTTTATCACTAATAAAGGGCAATTGTATTGGTTGAAAGTTTATAAGATTCCAGAAGCTAGTCGCACAGCAATTGGGAAAGCTGTTGTGAATCTTATCAATCTAGCACCTGATGAAAAGATTATGGCAACCATCACAACAAAAGATTTTAATGAGGATAAATCTATCGCGTTTTTCACCAAAAATGGTATTATCAAACGCACTAATTTAAGTGAATTTAAAAATATTAGAAGTGTTGGAGTTAGGGCAATTAATTTAGATGAAAATGATGAGCTTGTAACTGCAAAAATCATTTCTCCAGCAATCCAGCAAATTTTGGTAGTAACTTATGAAGGTATGTGTGTAAGATTTAGCGTTGATAATGTGCGTGAGATTGGTAGAGTGGCACGAGGGGTGACTGCTATTAAATTTAAAATACCAAAAGACTATGTAATTGGTGCAACAGTGGTTTCTAATGAAAATGAGGAAATTTTAAGCGTAAGTGAAAAAGGAATAGGAAAACGCACAGAAATCAATGAATATAGAATCACAAATCGTGGTGGTAAGGGCGTTATTGCTATGAAGCTAACTAGCAAAACAGGAAAATTAGTTGGCGTAGTCAATGTAGATGAAAATATGGATTTAATGGTGCTTACTTCTAGTGGAAAGATGATACGCGTAGATATGCAAACAATCCGCAAAGCAGGACGCGCTACAAGTGGAGTTATTATTGTTAATGTCGATGATGATAAGGTTGTTTCTATAGCGAGGTGTCCAAAAGAGGAAAAAGAAGAAGAAGTAATCGAAGAAGAAAATGGTTTGTTAGATTTGAAAAATGAGGAATGATGCAAAAAATTTTGATAGGGATTTTTCTTTGCAGTTTCATAGAAGCATCAGAATATATTTTTTCTTATAGAGTGGCAGTAGAGAATGGAATTGTTTTAAGCGAAAAATACTATTTTTCTCCTGCTATGGTAAATGCAGAAACGCTAAATAAAGTCAAGAATCCTTATAAACAATGCGAAATAGTCCATAATGCAAAAAGTGAAAAAGAGTTTTTGAGATATTCAAAAGAAGATATTTTGGAGTGTTTTTTTAAATGGGGAGTGAAATTAGAAGATAGAAGCACAGCAAGTGATTATAAGGGTGCTTATATTAGTTTTTTGTCTATTCCAGCAACAAGAATTAAAATAGAATATGAAAGCGGGATTGCAAAAATCTATCACCTTATGGCAAACACAAAGGAGCAAAGATGAAAATAGCGATTGTTGAAGATGATATCAATATGCGTAAATCTTTGGAGATTGCATTAGCAGAATATGAAGAATTTGAAGTTGTTAGTTTCAAGAGCGCTAAAGATGCACTGAAAAAATTAGATGACAGCATTGACTTGGTGATTACTGATATTAATATGCCTCAAATGGACGGGATAGAATTTTTACGCACTCTTAATGGGCGTTATGAAGCACTTATTATTACCGGAAATGCAACTTTAAATAAAGCCATTGATTCAATTAGATTGGGTGTTAAGGATTTTTTGACAAAACCTTTTGATATTGAAACGCTTGTAGAAGCGATTCATCGTGCCAAAAAGGCTAAAGAGATTATCACCAAAACACCCAAAAAGAATATGATTGAACAAAAGCATAGTTTCATCGCTACTTCACCTGCATTACAAAAGGCACTCAATCTTGCTAATAAGGCAGCCAAAACAGATGCTTCTGTTTTGCTTTTGGGTGAAAGTGGAGTAGGCAAAGAACTTTTTGCTAATTATATTCACAATAACTCCCCAAGAGTTAAAGCACCTTTTGTGGCTATTAATATGGCGGCTATTCCGGAAAATTTGCTAGAATCTGAACTTTTTGGATATGAAAAAGGGGCTTTTACAGATGCCACAGAAGGAAGAGCGGGAAAATTTGAAAATGCCAATGGAGGGACTATTTTTTAGATGAAATAGGGGAGATGCCCGCTAACTTGCAAGCTAAACTCTTGCGTGTATTGCAAGAAAAAGAGGTTGTAAGATTGGGAAGTAATAAGCCTATTAAAGTGGATATTCGTTTTGTAGCAGCAACCAATGCAGATATTCAAAAGAAAATCAAAAAAGGTGAATTTCGAGAGGATTTGTTTTTTAGATTGCAAACAATTCCAATCAATATTCCAGCACTAAGGGAGAGGCTAGAGGAAATTATCCCGCTTTGTGAATGGAAGCTTGAAGAAGTGGATAAACAATATGGAATAGGGAAGAAAAAATGGGGGAAGGGGGCTAAAGAGCAATTGCTTTCTTATAAGTGGCCCGGCAATATTAGGGAGCTTTTGTCAGTAGTTGAGAGGGCAGCAATATTGTGTGAGAATGATACTATTATGCCAGAAGATTTGTTTTTGAGTTCAAGAGAAGGTGGAGGTGCTAAGAAAATTGCTAGCTTAGAAGAAGAATTGATTTATGAAGCATTAAAGGCTGCAGATTCGGATATTGATAATGCTGCACAAATGCTTGGTATGCAAAAAGAGATTTTGCAAAGCAAAATGAATCATTATAATATTAAACTTTAAAAAGGAGAAAAAAATGAAAAAATTTAATGTGGCAGTTGTTGGGGCTACTGGAGCTGTAGGTGAAGAGATTTTTAGAATCTTAGAAGAGCGAAATTTTCCTATCAATAAACTTGTTCCTCTAGCAAGTGCAAGAAGCGTTGGCAGGGAGATTAGCTATAAAGGCGAAACTTATAAAGTGCAAGAGCTTACGCACAGTGTTTTTGAGGAAGAGGATATTGAAATTGCGTTTTTCTCTGCTGGAGGAAGTATTAGTGCTGAATTTGCACCTAGTGCTGCTAAGGCTGGTGCTGTTGTGATTGATAATACAAGTCATTTTAGAATGCAAGAGAATGTCCCATTAGTCGTGCCTGAAGTAAATCCACAAGATATTGCATTGTGGGAGAAAACCGGCATTATTGCAAATCCTAATTGCTCTACAATCCAAATGGTGCATATTTTGGCACCTTTGCACAAGGCATTTGGAATCAAAAGGGTTGATGTTAGCACTTATCAAGCGGTTTCTGGAGCTGGCAAAAAAGGAATGGAAGAGCTAGTGTTGCAAATGCAAAAGTTCTTTGATTTTTCATTAGATTCTGTTGAGCCAAAAGCTTTTCCACATAGAATTGCCTTAAATCTTATTCCGCACATCGATGTATTTTTGGATAATGATTACACAAAAGAAGAGATGAAAATGATTAAAGAAACCAATAAAATTATGCATAGTGATTTTGCAGTAAGTGCCACTTGCGTGCGTGTGCCTGTTTTGCGAAGTCATAGTGAATCTATCACAATCACTTTTGAACAAGAAATTACCGCAGATGCCGCTAAAGATGTATTAAGCAAAGCAGAATCGGTAGTGCTTGTAGATAATCCAAAAGAAAAATCTTATCCTATGCCAAGCCTTGCAACTGATACTGATGAGACTTATGTAGGAAGAATCCGCGTAGATAATTATGATAAGCATATTTTGCACCTTTGGTGTGTGGCAGATCAAATTCGTGTAGGTGCTGCCACGAATGCTGTAAGAATTGCAGAAAAATGGATAAAAATGCAAAAGTAGTTTTAATGTCAAAAATAGAATCTATTCTTTTTGTTTGTTTGGGGAATATTTGTCGCTCACCTTTGGCAGAGGGGATTGCAAGGGATTTGGCACAAAAAAGGGGGTTAGAGCTCAAAATTGATTCTGCTGGCACGAGTGGTTGGCATATTGATGAGCCACCTTGTGCAAATTCTATCGCGATTGCTAGAAAATATGGAATTGATATTTCAAGCCTTAGAGGGAGAAAAGTTAGCGTATATGGCGATGATGTATTTGATTGGATTGTGGCAATGGATAAGCAAAATTATCACGATTTATTGAAAATGGGATTTGATGAAAGCAAAGTAAAGTTTATAGGGGATTTTGGTTTAGAAGGTCAAGAGATTCCTGACCCATACTATTATAAAAATTTAGAAGGATTTGAAAAGATTTTTGCAATGCTAAAAACCGCTATTGCTGAGATGTATAAGCAGTTAAGTTAGGTGTTGTATTGGATATTAAAGCCTATTTTTGGGAGATTGAAGAAATTTTCATCAAGATAAAAAATATTGTGATAGCCCATTTCTGCAAGTTTATCTCCAAACTCCGCAGCAGTTGCACCGCTATGGCAATAAAGCAGAATCTTTTTGTCTGGATTTTCTTGGGCAATGTAGCTAATTCGTTGTAAAGATTCGATGTTTAGAGCATTTTGTATGTGACTAATAAGAAAATATCCTCTAGAGCGTAAATCAATGATGATAAATTCTTCTTGCTTATCCTTAGCTGGATTAAATGGAGTGGCAAGACTTTTGTGCTTGAGATACATTTGCTTCCTTTTGAAAAATTAGCTAAAATTTTTTGAATGAAAAAAGTTTATTATATCACAAAAAAAAATAGCAATAAAACAATGCAGGATATCCAGTATTTGGAGCTTTTGGAAATTTGTTTTATTCAAGATGATTGTCTTTTAGAAAAGATTAAAAAAAGTGATTGTTTGATTTTTACTTCCAAAAATGCAATTTTTGCTTTGGAGCATTTTGTACCTCAAATTTGGAAAAAACTGCCTTGTTGTGTGATAGGAAATGGGAGCAAAAAGGCATTAGAATCTTTTGGCATAAAAGCTGAATTTGTAGCTAAAAATCCCTATGGAGTTTCTTTTGGGGAGGAATTAGGGGAATTTTTGGCAAATAAAAAACCACTTTTTATTCGCGGGCAAAAGGTTGCTTCTAATTTGCTAGAAATTTTAAGAAACAAAGGGGTTTTTGCCATAGAATCTATTTTGTATCAAAATAAAATTCTCAAGCTTTCACAGAAACAAAGAGAGATTCTAAAGCCCAAAAAAGATTCTATTATATTTTTTAGTGCTCCATCAAGCATAAAGGCGTTTTTGAAAAATTTTTCTTGGGAGGATGATTATATCGCACTTTGTATTGGCAAAACAACCAAAAATGAAGCCAAAAAACTACTTGGAGAAAATGCAGAGATTCTGCTTTCGCCAAAAGTAGAAATTGAATCATCATTGGAATTTGCAAAAGAAATTGGAGGATACAATGTCAAAAATTGATTTAAAGACAGCCAAAATTTCAAAGTTGTTCTTTACTTATTTTTTGCCTTCTTTGGTGGCTATGCTTGCCTTATCGACTTATTCTACAATAGATGGAATCTTTGTGGGCAAAAAACTTGGTGAAAATGCTTTGGCGGCAATTGGAATTGCTTGGCCTATTTTTCCTATTTTAATTGCATTTGAATTGCTTTTTAGTGTAGGGGCTGCAGCGATGAGCTCTTATTTTTTGGGTAAGGGAAAGGCGTTTAGAGCTAGGATTATTTTTAGTTCAGTGTTTTATTTTGCCCTTTTAACCTCCGTTGTTGGGGGAATTATTCTTTATTGCTTTAGTGATTTTATTGCCTTGTATTTGGGGGCAAGTGAGACATTATTGCCTTTGGTGCAAGAATATACAGAAATCATTTATCTTGGGGCATTTATTATTGTTTTGCATCCTATGTTGGATATTTTTGCCATCAATGACAAACAGCCGCTTTTAGCGATGATTGCTATGATTGTTGGTGCGGCAATGAATATTGTTTTGAATTATCTCTTTTTGTTTGTGTTAGAGCTTGGAATCCATTCTAGTGCTTTGGCTACTGTGCTTGGGCATGGGATTGGAATGTGTATTTTGTTGCAGCATTTTTTGCGTAAAAAAGGCAATTTGTATTTAATTAAAGCTTTTGATTTGTATGCAATTTTAATGGCTACCAAAAATGGAATCCCGCAAAGTAGTTCAGAAATTAGTGTAAGTGTGATGATGTTGATTTTTAATCACACCATAGCAGGAATTGCTGGGGATAGGGGATTGGCGATTTATAGTGTTTTGATGTATGTTGGGATTATTCCTTTTACGATTTTGCTATCAATGGCACAAGGGGTGCAACCTATTGCAAGTTTCAATTATGGTGCAAATTTGATGGAGAGAGTTAGGGGGATTTTTTATTTTGGGTTGGGAGTTAGCTTTTTTGGAGGAATAATCTTGTATGGAATCTTTTATTTCCTCTCGCCTTTTATTATCCCTTGGTTTTTGCAAGATGATATTATATTAAGAGATTCTGCATTGGCATTGGATATTAAAGAAGCTATGGATATTTATTTTTTGAGTTATATTCTTTTGGGGATTAACATTGTTAGTGCAATTTTCTTTCAATCCATACAAAGAACTTTGAGTTCTTTTGTTATCACTTTTTCTTATACTTTATTATTTGCGTTGCTTTTTGTAATATTTTTGCCAAAAATATATGGCTTTTATGGGGTAATTATTTCTTATCCTTTGGGTATTTTGTGCGCAAGCTGCGTAGCGGTGGTAATTATTGTTTATGAGACAAAAAGAGGAATTTTAAGTTCCCTGATAAAAAAATAAAAATATAAAATTAATTATAAAATTTAAAATATTATTCATTAGAGTTGGAATAAGATTTTATTTATCGAGAGTAGATATTGACTCTAGCATCTCGAATATATTTTTTAGGAGGTAAGTCATGGCAACTAGAAAAGAACATGATTTCATAGGGGAACTTGAAATACCTGATAATGTGTATTATGGAGTGCAAACCTATCGTGCTGTAGAAAATTTTCATATGACAAGTCGTCATTTGAAGGATTATCCATTCTTTATCAAAGCATTTGCACAAGTCAAAAAAGCAGCTGCTTTAGCAAATAAAGAAGTTGGTGTTTTGGATGCTGATAAGGCAGATGCACTTGCAAAAGCTGCGGATAGATTGATTGCAGGTGAGTTTATCGATCAATTTGTGGTAGATATGATTCAAGGTGGTGCAGGAACTTCTACAAACATGAATGTTAATGAAGTATTAACTAATATCGCCTTAGAGAGTATGGGACACAAAAAAGGTGAATATCAATATTTGCACCCAAATGATCATACCAACTTGGGACAATCTACAAATGATACATATCCTAGCTCAATTAAGGTTGCCACTCATGAGAAATTGGGACATTTGCTAGAAGCAATGGAAGAACTTAAAGAAGAGCTTTTAAAGAAAGCTAGCGAATATAAAGATTTTATCAAAATGGGAAGGACAGAATTAGAAGACGCTGTTCCAACTACATTGGGAAATACCTTTAATGCTTTTGCAAGCTATATCAAAAGTGATATTGAAAAATTAAAAAAAGCAAGAGAGGTTATGGAAACTTTAAATCTTGGTGCAACTGCGATTGGAACAGGAATTAATTGCCACCCAGATTATAAAAATATAGTAGAAAAAAAATTAAAAGAAATCACAGGTGTAAATTTTAGACCTGCAGAGGATTTAATTGCTGCTACTCAAGATACAGCTGATTTTGTATATGTAAGTGGTTGCCTTAAAACTGCTGCAGTGAGACTTTCTAAAATTGCAAATGATTTGAGATTAATGAATTCTGGTCCTAGATGCGGGCTTGGAGAAATTAATTTACCAAAAATGCAACCGGGAAGCTCTATTATGCCGGGTAAAGTGAATCCTGTTATTTGCGAAGCAGTAGGAGAAGCTTGCTATGAAGTGATTGGCAATGATGTTACTATTATGTTATGTTCTGAAAGAGGGGAGTTTGAACTTAATGCGTTTGAACCCGGGATCGCTTATGCACTTTTTAATTCTGTAGTGGTTTTAGAAAATGCAATGCGAACTTTGGCTCAAAAAGCTATCAAGCATTTAACCGCAAATCCAGAAGCTTGCAAACAATCAGTTTTAAATTCTATTGGTATTGTTACTGCATTTAATCCGGTTTTGGGTTATGAAAAATCTGCTAGCATTGCAAAAGAAGCATTAGAGACAGGAAAGTCGGTAGGTGATATTTGTTTGGAGAGAGGTTATTTGCCAAAAGAAGAAATTGATAAAATTTTGGATCCAAAAAATATGCTTAATCCGCAAATGAAAACTAAAAGACAAGGGTAAATAGATGGAAACAATCATGTTAATTTTACAAATTATTGTCCTACTTGGGGCAATTTTTGTAGGTATTAGACTTGGAGGAATCGGTATTGGTTATGCCGGTGGTATTGGTGTTATTATTCTAGGGCTTGGTCTTGGAATGACTCCGGGGGCAATTCCTTGGGATGTTATTTTGATTATTATGTCTGTTATTGCTGCTATTTCTGCCATGCAACTTGCAGGTGGTTTGGATTATTTGGTTCAAATTGCAGAGAGAATTTTGCGTTCTAATCCAAAATATATCAACTATCTTGCACCAACAGTTACATATTTTTTAACAATCCTAGCAGGGACAGGACATACAGCTTTTTCTATGATTCCTGTTATTGTAGAGGTAGCAAAAGAGCAAAATATCAAGCCTTCTGCTCCACTTTCTATTGCAGTTGTTTCTAGTCAAATTGCTATTACTGCTAGCCCTGTGAGTGCAGCGGTAGTGTATATGACAGGTGTGCTAGAGCCACTTGGTTGGAGTTATCCTCTATTGCTTGGAATCTGGATACCTACGACTTTTGTTGGTTGTATGATTACTGCGTTTATTATGACAATGTTCTATGACTTAGATTTAAGCAAAGATCCAGTTTATCAAGAAAGATTGGCACAAGGTTTGGTAAAAGCTCCAGTAGGCGCACAAAATATGGAATTAAAAGAAGGTGCAAAACTTTCTGTTGCTATTTTTGTAATCGGGGTGCTTTGTGTTGTGCTTTATGCTACTGCAATTTCAAAAATAGGTGGAAAACCAGTTTTGATTGAAAATGTAATTGTAGGTAGAGATGCAGCAATTATGAGCTTTATGCTTGGAATTGCAACTTTAATTGTTATGCTTTGCAAAATCAAACCAGATAAAATTGCTGATACAAGCGTATTTAAATCCGGTATGGTTGCGTGTGTGTGTGTATTGGGTGTAGCTTGGCTTGGAAATACTTTTGTAGGTGGTTATACAAAAGAAATTGGAGATTTATCTGCAGAGTTAGTTTCAAAAATCCCAGCACTTTTGGCAGTTGCTTATTTCTTTGCAAGTATGCTTTTGTATTCTCAAGCAGCAACAGCAAAAGCAATTACTCCAGTAGTTGTAGCAGCACTTGGAATCACTGCGGCAAATCCGGGAGATTCTTATATGCTTGTTGCTTCATTTGCAGCAGTTTCTGCACTTTTCGTGCTTCCAACTTATCCAACACTTCTAGGTGCTGTGCAAATGGACGATACAGGTTCTACAAGAATTGGAAAATATATTTTCAATCACGCTTTCTTGGTTCCGGGAATCTTAGCTATTGCATTTAGCGTTGCACTTGGATTCTTGGCAGCTTCATTATTTTAATAGATTCTCTTCCTTCAATTTTTGAGGGAAGAGCAATCCTTGCTTTTTAAATCATTAATTTATCTTATTTAGTTTTGAAGTATTTTTTGTATTTCTTGGATTCTAGTAGAATCGCTTGGATGTGTTGAGAAGAAATCAGAAGAACTTTGTTTGCCAGCAGACATTTTTTGCCAAAAATTCAAAGCAGCCTTTGGATTATATCCCGCTTTTTGCATTAAAATAATTCCTACTTTATCTGCCTCTAATTCATGGGAACGACTAAAGGGCAACATAATACCAACATTACTTCCGATATTATAAGCTTTATTAAATAAACCGCTGTATTCAGAATATTGATTGCCAAGCAATGCGCCTAGAAGGCTTCCTCCTAGTTGCTGCAACATTTGCATACTCATTCTCTCAGCACCATGTCTTAAGATTGTATGTCCAACCTCATGGGAGATGACGACTGCAAGCTCATCATCATTCTCAATTAGCTCCATGATTCCAGAATATACAAAAACTTTTCCTCCCGGCAAGCAAAAGGCATTTTGCTGGTTATCTTCCAAAAGATAAAATTCCCATTTAAAATCAGGGCGGTCTGCTACTGCTGCGATTTTTTGTCCAACGCGATTAACCATTGCTTTTTGTTTTGCATTATTACTAAGTTTAGAGCTTTGTAAAATTTCATTAGCACTTTGTTCGCCTAGAGCTACTTCTTGTTGTTGATCTAAAAGCATAAGTTGAGTGCGGTCAGTGTAAAGAGTGGAGGAACAAGCACATAAGAAGAAAATAGAAGCTATGGACAAAACTCGCTTAAAAGAGAAATATAAATTCAATTTCTAATCCTCGCTTTTTTGTAAAATAAAAATTAATACAATTAATCGATTTTTAACACTGCCAAAAATGCCTCTTGAGGGAGATTTACTTTGCCGATAGCTTTCATACGCTTTTTGCCTTCTTTTTGTTTTTCAAGCAATTTGCGTTTTCGAGTGATATCCCCACCATAACACTTTGCAGTTACATTTTTACCCATAGATTTGACGGTTTCTCTAGCGATGATTTTATTCCCAACACTTGCTTGAATTGCTACTTCAAAAAGCTGTCTTGGAATAATCTCTTTCATTGCCTCTACAAGCTCTTTACCCTTTTCATAGGCTTTGCTTTTGGGGACAATAATGCTTAGTGCATCAACAATATCTCCAGCCACTCTAATATCAAGCTTAACTAAATCCCCCTCTTGATAGCCAATAGGCTCATAATCAAAACTTGCATAGCCTTTGGTGCAAGATTTTAGCTTATCATAAAAATCCATTACAATTTCATTAGTTGGAATGTGGTATTCTAACAATACTCGCGTTTCTTGAAGATATTCCATTTTCTTTTGGATTCCACGCCTTTTGCTTACTAATGTAATAATATTTCCCAAATACTCGCTAGGAACGATGATAGTAGCCCTAACATAAGGTTCTTTGATTTGGGCTATTTTTTGCTCTGGAGGAAGTTCGCTTGGATTTTGTATCATCACTACTTCCCCATCAGTTTGCGTTACTTCATAAATTACCGTAGGAGCTGTGGCTATCAAATCCAATCCAAACTCTCGCTCCAAACGCTCTTTGATTACTTCCATATGCAAAAGCCCCAAAAATCCAACGCGGAATCCAAATCCTAAAGCCACAGAGGTTTCAGGTTCAAAATTAAGACTTGAATCATTGAGTTTGAGTTTTTCTAAAGCATCGCGTAAATCTTCAAATCTATCTGTGTCAATAGGATAGATTCCAGCAAAAACAAAAGGTTTGGCAGGTTCAAAACCAGCAATGGGTTCTTTGGTTTTGTTTTTGAAATCAGTGATGGTATCCCCAACAGCGATATCTGTTACATTTTTTAATCCCAAAATTACAATTCCTACTTCACCGCATCGAATCTCTTTTGTTTTTTCTTGCTTGAGTGGGTGAGGGTAGAATAGTCCTAAAACTTCGTGATTCTTGCCACTTCCCATAATATAAATATTCTGCCCAACTTTGATTGAACCATCAAAAACCCTAACTAATGCTAATGCACCCAAATAATTATCAAACCAAGAATCATAAATTAAGGCTTTTGTTGGAGCATTTATATCTCCACTTGGAGGGGGAATTAGCTCGACAATTTTATTTAATAATTCAGAAATGCCGATATTTGCCTTAGCACTCACCTCCAAAGCTTGAGTGCAATCAAGCCCAATGGTTTGCTCTATTTCTGACTTTACACGCCCTGCATTTGCAGCAGGCAAATCGATTTTATTTAACACAGGGATAATTTCAAGATTATTTTCTAAGGCGATATAAACATTTGCAATAGTTTGTGCTTCCACTCCTTGAGAAGCATCAACAACCAACAAAGCACCTTCACAAGAAGCAAGAGAGCGTGAAACTTCATAGCTAAAATCTACATGCCCGGGCGTATCAATGAGGTTTAAAATATATTTTTCACCTTTATAAACATAATTTAATCGGACACTTTGTGCTTTTATTGTGATTCCTCTTTCTTTTTCGATATCCATAGTATCCATTACTTGAGAGCTCATTTCGCGTTCAGAAATTGCTCCACAAGCTTGAATGAGGCAATCTGCAAGAGTAGATTTTCCATGATCAATATGAGCGATAATTGAAAAATTACGAATCTTTGAGAGTGGATTTTCCAAAACATACCTTTAAAATTAAAAATTAATTTGAAAATTCTATCAAAAGTTTGCTAAATAAGGCTATAATTGCAACAATTTTATTATTCAAAATTGTTTAAGAAAGGATTATTTTGAAAATAGTAAAAATCTTTTTAGCGCCATTTGATTTTATTATGAAGTATTTTAAGGCATTAGTTTTATTGCTTATTGTATTTTTAATTTTTGCACCCAGTTTTAAAGAAAGCGAGAATCCTGCAAATGTGGCAAGGATTGATTTAAAAGGTGCAATTTTGCAAAGCGATAGTTTTTTGGAAGAAATTACAGAATTGGAAAATAATCCTAATATCAAAGGAATCTTGCTTGTAATTGATTCTCCAGGTGGTGCAATTGCTCCAAGTGTAGAAATATCCCAAACCATTAAACGCATAAAAAATAAAAAGCCAATTGTTGCTTATGCACAAGGTTCTATGGCTAGTGGTAGTTATATGGCAGGTATGTGGGCAAATAAGATTGTTGCAAATAGTGGCTCAATGATTGGCTCTATTGGAGTTATTCTTAATGGTGTTGATGTTAGTGAATTAGCTGAAAAACTAGGCATTAAAACACAGATTTTAAAAGCTGGAATCTACAAAGAAGCAGGGACTTTTATGCGTCCTTGGAATAAGCAAGAAGAAGAAATGTTAAGAAATCTAATCAATGAGCAATATTGGCTATTTGTCAAGGAAGTGGCAGAAGCAAGAAAATTGGATATCAAAAAAGAAAAGGATTTTGCACAAGGGAAAATATTGAGTGCTAATAGTGCTCTAAAGCTTGGATTAATCGATAGTGTAGGGGGGATTTATGAAGCACAAAATACACTTTTTGAGCTTGCTAAGATTGAAGAACCTATGTGGCTAAAAAAAGACAAAATGGATTTATACCTTGAAAGAATCATCGGTGAAAATGTTTCACTTGGCATTCAAAGAGCTATTTATGGATTGTATGTAGAAATACTAAAGGGGAATTAATGCGGTTTGTTTTAAAGATTCAAACTCCAGATAAAAAGGGTTTAATTGCAAAAATCACTCAAGTTATTTTTCAATTTGATTTAAATATTTTGAAAAATGATGAATTTGTAGATAAAGAATACAATGTATTTTTTATGCGTAGTGAAGTGGAGGGTGAGTGTGAAATAGGGGAGTTGCACAAAGCTATTCAAGAGATTTTGGGAGAGGAAGCGCAAATTGAAATCACACAATGCACAAAAAAGAAAATCATCATTCTTTGCACAAAAGAAAGCCATTGTTTGGGGGATTTGCTAATACGCTATGATAGTGGAGAATTAAATGCGGATATTTTAGCCGTTATTTCTAATTATGATACCTTAAAGCCTTTGTGCCAAAAGTTTGATTTGCCTTTTATTTTTATTAGCCATGAGAATCTAGATAGAGAAACTCACGAAAACAAAGTTATTGAAGCAATTAAGCAATTT
The DNA here is from genome assembly GCF_017979475.1 of Helicobacter pullorum NCTC 12824. Lineage (GTDB taxonomy): Bacteria > Campylobacterota > Campylobacteria > Campylobacterales > Helicobacteraceae > Helicobacter_D > Helicobacter_D pullorum. The sequence continues at coordinate 151,902 of NZ_JAERIT010000005.1, read as the reverse complement.
TCTTGCGATTATATTGTGTTAGCAAAGTATATGCGGATTCTTACTCCCCATTTTGTAGGAATGTTTGAAGGCAAAATTATTAATATTCACCATAGCTTTTTACCCGCCTTTGTAGGTGCAAATCCCTATAAACAGGCTTATCAAAGAGGCGTGAAAATTATTGGAGCAACAGCACATTTTGTCAATAATGAGCTTGATGAAGGCCCTATTATTTATCAAGATATTACAAAAATTCATCACGCAATGGATTGGAAGGAAATGCAAAAACATGGTAGAGATGTAGAAAAGATTGTCTTATCTAAAGCCTTGAATCTCGCATTAGAAGAAAGAATCTTTGTTTATCAAAATAAAACTATAGTGTTTTAAAATGCAAAAGCAAATTATTTTTTCTATTTTGATGGTTATTGCAATGATATTTTGGGGAAGCTCTTGGCCGAGTGGAAAAATACTTATTCAATATACAAGTGCAGATATTGTGGCGTTTTGGAGATTCTTTTTTGCATTTTTGGCTTCTATTCCTCTTATCTTGTTTTTAAAAATTTCTTTGAGGATAGATACTAAAGCTCTAAAAATACTTGCTATTGCCGCGGTTTTAAATGGAGTTTATTCAATCTTGTTTTTTATCGGTTTAAATTATGGGAGTGCAGGGAAGGGCGGAGTTCTTGTAACTGTTTTGATTCCTATATTTACTTATTTAATTGCTTATAGGATATACAAAAAAGATTCCCAAAGAAAGATGAAAGGCAATGAAATTTTGGGATTAGCACTTGGAATTTGTTCTGGGATTTGTTTGCTAAATTTGGGGAGTGTAGCAGAGCTATTTGGGAAATTTAATACTCTTTTCTTATTGTGTGCATTAGATTGGGCTATTTTAACGCTAGTGTGCCAAAGACTTCGCATACACCCATTGGCAATTAATTTTTATATCACGCTTTTTACAATCATTTTATATTCGCCATTGTTTTTATTTCACTCTAATATGCTTGAAGTGTTTAGCTATGATGGGAGATTTTGGTCAATGCTATTTGTAGCTGCAGTGCTATCTACTGCAATTGGGACAAGCATCTATTATGTGGGAATTTCAAAACTTGGGGCAACCAAAGCTAGTTCATTCCAGCTTTTGGTTCCTGCAACTGCTCTTGGAAGCAGTTTTGTGATTTTGGGAGAGATTCCTAGTGTTTTGACAATTTTTGGAGGCATTCTTGCTATTATTGCAACCTATCTAATCAATCTCTATAAGCCAAAAATCAAAACCTCTCATTCTAGCGATTAAAATTAAAAAACTTGTTTAATCAGCTCATCGCCTTTGTAAATAGCAAAAGTCTTAGAATCTCCGTTTTTATAAAGCAAAACAACCGGATATTCTTCTTTGGTGTTTCCTTGTTCCATTCCCGGACTTCCTATTGGCATTCCCGGAGTTGAGATTCCAACTACATCTTTGGGCTTATTTTCCAAAAGCCAGTTAATCGCACTAAGTGGCACATGTCCTTCTACCGCATAGCCTTCAATTACTCCTGTGTGACAACTTTGATTTTGTGGAGCAATTTTATACTTTTCTTTGATAGCCATAAAATCATCGTTTTTGTGGTGAGTGACTTTATAGCCATTATTTTGCAAATAATCTCCCCATTTGATACAACAACCACAAAATGGGCTACTATAAATATCGACTTCTTTGCCAAACATACAAAGCGGAGCCATTAAAGCCGCAAAAAGCATCTTTTTTGTTTTATTTTGCATTTTACCTTCCTTCTAAAAATAGATAAAATCTTAGCATAATAAAGTAAATCAATGGAAATATAGATAAAAAATATTGATATTTTAAGGGGGGGGGGGACTCTCTGTTACTCTAACTTTCAATAAATTTTCCCAATGATAACAGCAATTGCGTAGATTCTGCAAAAGGCTGCAAGCAATATCAACTTTTTTGTAATTACTAAATATGTTTTTTTATTTAATTCAAACTATGAAATGAGTTTAGTTGATTATCTTGCAAAATAATAGTTAAAAAGTTGGTGGAGTTTTCTAAAAGCCACTCCGCTAAAATGGCTTTTAGATTTTATAGATTTAAGGTTACTTTTAGCGGAAGTGGCATAAAATAACTTTGTTTGAATATTTAATTGATTTATCTTAGCACTTCACTGCTAGGATAAGCAACAACAAAACAATTAAAACAAGAATCATTTCTGCCATATCAACCTCCTTTTTTCAAGAAAGCCGACTAACCTTAAATCCACTTAAATTATACAACAAATAACCTTAAGAGAACTTCTAAAATAACAATAAATTGGGTATTTTTGCGATTTATAAAAACAAAGAATAGATGAAAAACTAAAGGAAAGTAAATAAATAAGGTTTAATACTAAGAGGGAGATACTTATCGAAAAAAAGGGAGGGGTTCAATTTTTGGCTTTAGGATAAATAGAATAAGTGGCTATTTAGTATAGCCATTTATTAATAAATACCTTCTGATTTATCATTAAACCTGCAATATTTTTGTCCTTTGTTTTTGCCTATCGTTTGAATGTTGCAAGAAATCCACACTAATCTAAAATCTTTATCATCTTTATAGAGGAAAACCATATCATTATATGAGGCGTCTTTTGGATAAAGCACTGCATTGCTTTCAAGTCTATTTATAAAATCTTGTGCAAATCTATAAGATTCTACTCCTGTTTGCAAAAAGGAGGCTGTTTTTAAAGATTCATAGTGGTAGGGCTTATAATCAAGGTATTTCTTTTGTATTTCACTTAATCCGAATTCATAAAGCTCTTGATTCCAACCTCTATCGTTTTTCATTTCTACCAAATTATTTCCACCACACGCCACAAATAAAATTGACAATCCAGCTAATGCCAAAGTTTTAATACTTTTCATTTTCTTTCCTTTTTTAAAAATTTATTTTTGTTATATAAAATTATAGCATTTTTTTTAAAATATTGTAAAGATAATATTTATTTATAATAAAAATTAACTAAATAATAATCAAATAAATATCAAATATAAAAATATCTTTCAAAAAGATTTTTTGCAAAAATAAAGTTTAAAAAATGCTTGTAATATCGTGGAGTAGGTTATTGTAGTTTTTAATATAGAGTTAGGTTTATTTATAATTGTATTGGTGAAGCTAATTTCCTAGTAGAGTTTGGTTATCGCATTAATATTGATGAGTTTGTAAGCAGTTTTTGAGATTGGAAAGAGACTAAAAACAAAAAAGGACTAGGAAAATTTAAAATTCCTAGTAGCACTTGCTAATTAAAATGCAAAGCAGTATAATAATGCACAAGATGCTTGTGAGTATCTTATTTAGCTTCAATTTTTCTCCTTTCTATTGAATTTGGGTGATAGACAATATTGTCTTTAATTGTAGAAAGATAATTTTTCATATGGTTCCTTTTTATAGGTTAGATTGCAAGACTTCTTTATCCTTACATTTTACTTAAAACTACCAAGAACGTTTCTTATTTCTACACTCACAAAAAAAGTTTGAAAATTATAGTTTTCAATACAAAATATAGAGTTTTTTGCTATAATTGCAACCAAAGTTTAAAAATTAATAAAACTTAATTTTATTTAAGGAACCGATAATGCGTTATCCAATTGATTTTAAAGATGATTTTGCACAAAATCTCTTATTTTGGATTGAGCGATTTGTTTATAGCAAACTCAATAGTCTTTCCAATCATCAAGTGCAAAACAAAAAAGATATTATTTTGGCTTTGAATGCCTTGCGTAAAGGTGCAAAGAGCATTCAAGAACTGCAAGAAATTTGCAAACAATGCAGGAATGCTGGATTAATCGGCATTAATACTTATTTTACTCCTTTGATGAAACTCTATGAATATTTGAATTATCTTGGTTTGGCTTCTTTAAAGGAAGTCGATGAGGAAATGTTAAAAGAGTTTTTGACAATTCACACAAGCTCACTTTCTGATGCAACAAAGAAAAATTACCGCATTGCATTAATTAACTTTTTTGGCTTTATTGACAAGCAAAACGAAGATGATGATAGCACTTCTTATATTTTTAGAATCGAGCTAAAAAATTGGGGTGGATTGCGTGGGAAAAGTGGTCAAAAATTGCCTTCTTACATGAATGAAGAGGAAGTGCAGAGATTTTTAAATGGAATTGAAACTTATCCCTTTAAACATCAAGATTTGGGTGCTAGAAATCGATTATTATTAAAAACCATCATTTATACCGGGATACGCGTGGGAGAGGCTTTGAATCTCAAAATCAAAGATATTATGTTAGATGGAGAATTTTATGTGATTCAAGTGAAAGGCAAAGGCAATAAGCCCCGCGTAGTGATGATAAAGGCGAAAAATATTCATAGTGATTTTGGGGCTTGGATTAACTCTCGTCCTTTGGAAGTAGAAAATGAATTATTGTTTTGCAATCACAAAGCCAAAAAACTCACACAAGCTTATGTTAGCCGCATTGTAGAACAAGTCTTGCTTACTAATGGAATCCGCAAAGAAAAAAATGGCGCGCATATGTTGCGACATTCCTTTGCTACCCTGCTCTATCAAAAAAGTCAAGATTTGGTGCTAGTCCAAGAAGCCCTAGGGCATGCAAGTCTAGATACCTCAAGAATCTATACGCATTTTGACAAGCAAAAACTCAAAGCAACCACAGAAATAATGTAAAATATATTATAATTTCATCTTAAAACTTCAGATTTAAAGGATATTTGTGGTACAACAAAACTCTTCTAATAAGCGGGGGGGGGGGGCATTTAGCACCTTTTTAGATAACAAAAAGCGTTGGTTGCTTTCTTTGGCTAAAAATAGAAAACAACATGAAAAACTTAAAAAAGCACTACAGAATGCAGAAACTAAAACCACAGCACTTGAAAAATCTCTCGAAAGCCTCAAGCAAGTTTCTAAACAAAACCTGCAAACAATACAGATTTTACAAAATACTTTGCAAAATGCAGAATCTAAGATTCAAAACTTAACCCAACAAAACACGGATTTAAAAAATACAAATGAGGCTATCAAACGCAGTAATGATCAAACTGCAAGACATTTGCGAAAGCTTACTCCACAACCATTTTTACAATTAATTGAAATCCACTTAGCTGAATCTTGCAATTTAAACTGTTTTAGCTGCAGTCATTTCTCGCAATTAGCTCCTAATGAAATGCCAAATATTCAATCCTATGAAAAAGAGATAAAAAGATTGAGTGAAATTACTAATGGTTTGGTGGGTAGATTCCACCTTATGGGTGGCGAACCACTTTTGAATCCTAATTGCAAAGATTTTTTTGCTATTACACGCAAATATTTTCCAAATAGTGCTATTTGGCTTGTAACTAATGGAATCTTATTGCCCAAACAAGAAACAAGTTTTTGGGAATCTTGTAAAAATAATAGAATTGAAATTCACCCTACTAAATATCCCATTAAAGTAGATTGGGATTTGATTAAAGCAAAGTGTGAAAGCTATGGGATTCCTCTAAAGTTTTTTAATAATGAAAATGTAGTCAAAACTTCAATGAAGTTTATTTTAGAACCAAAAGGCAATATTGATGCTTACAATAGCTTTATAAATTGTGGTATGGCAAATAATTGTGTGCAATTAAGAGATGGGAAACTTTATCCCTGCAATATTGCTGCAAACATTGAATTTTTTAACCAAAAATTTAATCAAAATTTACAAGTTATAGATTCTGATTTTATTGATATTTACAAAGCCAAAGATTATACAGAGATTTTACAATTTTTGGCTAAACCTATTCCATTTTGTCGTTATTGCAATGTTGCAAAATGGCGTAGTATAGGAGAATGGAAAACTTCTAAAAAAGAGATTGGGGAGTATTTGGAGTAAGAATTGCCCCTCCCCTTACCTCTTGCAATCCCAAACTCTTTGCAAATGTGGAATCACAAGGGTGATTTATAGCCTATCTTTAATCAAAGCTCTAAATGTGATTTACCCTCTTTAGCTGCGTTTGAGCTGGATTGCTTCTTGCATAAGTTGATCTGCTGTGGTGATAGATTTTGCACTCATTTGATAACCTCTTTGATAAACAATCAAATCTGTTAAAGCAGTCCCTGTATCTACATTGCTAGTTTCAAGCATATGATCTAGCACTTGCCCATATTTCAAACTTGCAGTGCCTGTCTCTTCCCATGCAAGAAGTGGCGGTCCGCTCACAACTGATGTTTCACCATTAATAGTCATTGCATTCATCTCAAAGAGATTCCCACCCACTTTGCTTAAACCTTGATCATTGACAAAAGCAGCAATCCCTATTCTCCCGATAGGTTCAACTTTGCCATTAGTGAAATTTACCAAAATAATACCATCTTCATTAATAACAATATCATCCATAATTCCAGATTCTGTGCCATCTTGTGTTGCGGATTTGAGTGCAGAATCTGTATAGGCAAAATTGCTAGAGCTTTTGCCATCATCGCTTTGGGCTAGATTTACCTGAATGCTTCCACCTTGAAACTCCACTGCAAAAGGTGTAGCATTTGCACTTCCATCAGCATTGAAAGATATTTCGCTAAGCACTGGATTTTGACTAATCATCGTCTTGCCTGTGCTGTCATAAATCGCACTTCTTACTTCCCATCTTTCATTAATCGGTGGAGTAGCTGTTTGGTCGCCTTGCTCAATAAGAATGTATTGATTTTTTAGGATAAATTTCTCGCCTGTATCGCTATATACTTCTGTGTTAGTTTCATAAGCGGGGACATTAAGTTGAGTGCTATCCAAAGAATCAGACATCAAGATACGCCAACCACTTGAATCTTCTGAAGGATTGGTATTCCCTGCCCCATTCACTTTTTGATACAAAATACCATTTAAAGTTACCATAGCATTTTCTTGATAATTATTCCCTGCTTGATATTCCGCTATCATTCCTTTGGTGTTTTCCCCAACTTCTATCCATGCTTGTGTGTCTTCAGCTGGATTTTGTGGCACAAGCTCCCCTGTCTCTGGGTCTTCTACCATAGTGATTTCTTCTGCACTTCTTTGATAAACTCTTCCTTCATAAACAATGAAATCACCCTCTAAATATTCTTGATTTTCTTGGTAAGTGGGGACTTTAGTAGAATCTACAAGATTCCATGATTCTGGATTGTCAATTGGATTGCCAAGAGCCTCCCCTTCCCCATTTTTTTGGAAAATCATTCCTTGATAATTAACATAATCTCCATTTTGATAAACTGCATTTTCTTCAAAAGTCTTAATTTGGGAAGTAAAAGCACTATCTAATATTTCATTATTTGTGCTTAATCCTAATTTTTCTGCTAATCTCCCGCTAATGCTTACATTCATATTTTGCATAGAATTATTGCTAAGATACAAAGAGCAATCGCTTGGATTTCCATTTTCATCAAGCTTTAAAGCCAAATCAAGCCCAGTTTGCTCTTTAATCAAATCAATAAGCTCCCCTACACTCTTAAAGCCATTTGCACCCGTATCCCCATAAGTAAAAGTATGGTTTGTCGTAACGCCATTTTGCTCAATGCTAAAAGTAATATCTTTGTAGTTTTTTGCATCTAGCAACTTTCCACTAGAATCCATGAGGGAATTAATATCTTGTGCAAGGAATTTTTCCATACTAAAATTACCATTTATATCTTGCAAGGCAGTAATTCCTTTTGCATTTTGTGTGCGATTGAGATTGACTGCGAGATTTACTTCTGTTGTAAGTGTAGGCTGATAATGCAATTCTTTTGGTATTTGGATAGGCTCTAGCACAGATCCTCCAAGATTAGCATAATCTTGTTGTAGATTGTTTGTGCCCGTGAGTGTGCCATCTGCTGCAATTTTTCCAAGATTGATTCCATACATATAATATCCACTTGAATTGACCAAATATCCTTCTCCATCCAAACTAAAAGAACCATCGCGAGTAAAATAGTTTTGTTTGACATTGTAGTTTGGATTGTTGATGTCAAATTCACCATTTTTGTTTAATCCAACTACAAACCAACCCTTGCCGCTATAAGCAACATTGAAATCCCCATCTGCACTTACATAAGTTCCATCATTAGTATTAATAGCATTTGAGCCAAGCGTAACACCATAATTATAGTCATTTGCAACGGGGGAATTAGAATTAACATAATTTAAATTCGTTGAAAATAAACTTTTAAATTCTGGAGTATTTGCTCTAAAACCGGTTGTGTTAATGTTTGCGATATTATTTGAAGTTACATCAATTCCAACTTGATGAGTCTTAATACCGCTAATACCGCTATAAAGTGAGCCTACCATTTCAATCTCCTTTAATTGGAACTATCAGGCAATTGAATGCCTTCTCCGGTTTTCTTATAATAAGAAGTTACATAAATAATTGGCACGGTTAAATGATCCCCTAATTTAACATAAGGCACTCCCGCATCAAACAAAATACTTTGCACTTCTCCTCTACCAAGCTGCGTTTCTTTGTATTGATTAGTAGTAGAATCTAAGTTATACTCAGCTTTCACAGTATAATCTCCATTTGCCACAAATTTGCCTTTACTATCCCTTGTATCCCATTCAAACTCCACATAACCTTCTTTGTTAAGGTAGATATAATTTCCTTCCTCATCTTGGGCAGCTAAGTCAATTTCGCGAATAACATTATTGTCTTTATCGGTGATTGTAATCTTTGGTTGCCCTTTGGTTGGATCAATAGGCTCATCAAAATAAAGCTCAAAATCAATGGCTTCATTTTTCTCTACCTTTAAAGCTGTATAAGGAGTTTCTGCGATATTTCCTATCATACCCACAGTGTTGTATCCACCAATAATACTACTATCTTGGATACTTCCAGCTAAAACCCCCATAGTTTCTAACATTTTTTCTTGTGTTTTAATTAATTTTTGTTGTGCTTCTATGGTTTTTTCATTAGTTTCTTGCATCGATTGCATAGTCGTTGTCATTTGCTCCATAGCATTTTTCATTTGGGTTTGTGCTTCTACTTGTGTTAGCTGAGCAGTTTGGGTTAAAATTTCTTGTGTTTCCATAGGAGCTGTGGGATCTTGATTTTTTAGTTGCTCTAAAAATAATCGCATAAAAGCTTCTGTCCCTAAGCCATTGTTATCCTCTTCCTCGTCTTTTATAATCGGTGTATCTCCGGGAAATATACTATCAGTGCCATCTGTGCTAGAATCTCCAGAGCTGCTACCAGAATTCCCAGAAGAACCACTTGAATTATCTGTCGAGCCACTTCCAGAATTGCCAGTTGTGCCTCCTGTGCTATTATCTGTATTAGTGGAATTATCTGTGGAAGTATCGGTGTTGTTTTGTGTTGAATCGCTGCTTGTATCACTCTCTCCTGTTCGAGATTGTGCTGTTCTAGCTGTTGCATCTGCTGTATAGTTAAGATAATTGTTGCTACTTGATATTGTCATCTTTTACTCCTTTTTAGGCATAATAAGAAAAGCTTAAATCTAAATGTGAGATTTCCAAATTAGATTCTTCAGCTTGTTTGTAAATATACAAGCCATTTTCGTTCCTCTTTTGGTGTTGATTAGGATTTTGTTGTTGAGAATTTCCAAAATTTCCTCCATTATTTTGGGAAAAACTATTTCCACTAGTGTCCTTAAAATCCATTGTTACCTCATTAAAGCCTACATTATTGAGTTGAATTTTAAATTCTTGGGCATTTTGCATAAAAAGTTGCAAAGCTGTTTGATTAGAACCGATTTGTATATTGACTTTATCTCCCATTTTGGTAATAGTAAGCTCTACACTGCCCAAATTTTCAGGATTTAGCTCCAAAGAAATTTTGGTAATGGGTGGCTTGTAGTTTTGAAGTGCGTCTCTAAGCTTGTCACTAAAATGCAAGAAAGTGTTTTTTGGATTAAAAGATTCAAAGCTTTGATTTTGAATGCTAGTTTGATAAATTTCTTGGTGTATTTTATTGTTTTTTTCTTTGTGGTCTTTGCCCTCTTCAATTTTAGTTATTTGCGGAGCTTGTTTGCTTTTTTGAGGGGTTTCTATTTTGAGCAAATTATCCAAAAAACGCTGTTCATCACTCTTTTGCATTTCCTCTTTTGTTTGAATCTGATTATCAGAATATTTTTGTATCATTTCTTCTTTGGCATCTTGCTTGATTGAGGTGTATTTGTCTTCTTGTTTGGTAATTTTTGAAGAGTTTTTGTTCTTATCCTCTTTGCTTTCTTTATCTTCTTTGATTGTTATTGGATTAGTGATTGTTTGAGATTCTGTTGGTTTTGTGTTTTTGCTGTTTTTAGGTTCTATTTCATTATTTTTGCTGGATTGAATTTTGGTTTCTACTTCTTCTGGATTCAATAAAGCTTCTTTGGGCAATTCTTTGTTTTCTTGTATTGAGTTTGCAGTATTTTTTGTTTCAGCATTAATATTAGTAGAATCAGGCTTGTTTGATTTGATTTTTTCTGCTTGGATTTCTATTGAGGCTTGTTTTATTGTGCTTTGATTTTTTGTTTCTTCTTTTGGTGTTTTGGTGGCAATTGAATGATTTTCTTGTTTTTCTACTTTTTTATCTTTTGATTTTATTTCAACCGATTTTATTTCAAATTGGGGATTTTCACTCTTGACTTCTTTGGGATTGATGTTTAATTCCTTGGTTTCCTTAGAATCAAGGGTATTTTTAGAATCTTTTTTGGTAGTGGTTTTTAGATTGTTGGATAAAATTTCATTGGTTGGACTTTGGGTTATTGTCTCTTTTTTGTTATTTTTTTCTTGTATGGTTGCTTGTTGAGGGTTTTGTTTTTTGACTTTTTGTTGTATAAAATCTTTATCTTGCAAAATGGCATTAAAGATATTGTCAGTTTTGTTTTGTTTAACTTTTGATTGCTTTTTTGTAGAAACTAAAGAAGCTTGAGGGATAATCTCTTTTAAAGGAAGTTTGTCCTCTATGGCTTTTTCCTCCACTATTGTAATTTTTTGTAAATTTAATTGCATTTTATTGGACAATTCCACAATATCTTTGAGTGTTTTTGGAGTATTTTGAGCTTTGGTAAATTCTAATAATTCTTTAGGATTCTGAGGACTTTGAGGGATAGTTTCTTGCTTGGTTTTGATTGCTTTTTGTGTGTTGTTGTTGTTTTGGTTTAGAGATTGCAATGTTTGATTTTGGTTTTGCTTAATTGCTACAAAATTTTCTGCCACAACTTCTTTTTTGGAAGTTTCTTCTTTTGTGAATGTATTTTTGTTTTCTTTTGATGACAAAAGAGCGTCTGCTTCTTTTTCTTGAGGTTTTTTTGAGGTTTGTTTTTTGTCGCCTTCTTGAGCCAAAGAATCTTTAGAATCTTTTTTCTCCACTTTTATATTGGATTCTTTTTTTGAAGTTTGATTACTTAAAAGATTGAAAATTTCTGCAAAATCACTTTTTTCTTCTTGAATGCTAGAAATATCGGACTTTATCGCACTTTTATGGTTAATTTTTTCTACATCTAAAAAAGGTATCATTTTTGAATTAAACTCTTAAAATAAAATTTCTATATGGAATATAAAGCAAATAGTATTCCATATTTAATTATCAAATTTTCTACTAATTTTTTAAAGAATTTTATAATCCTTTCTTGAGTAGAATTCCAAAACTTTTTTATTTTTATTTTTACAAGGAAGTTTATGCAAGAAATTAGAAATATTGCAGTTATTGCACACGTTGATCACGGAAAAACCACTTTAGTTGATGGGTTGTTAAAGCAATCGGGGACTTTTGCAAGCCACGAACAAATTGATGAGCGTGTAATGGATAGCAACGATATAGAAAAAGAGAGAGGAATTACTATTCTTTCAAAAAATACAGCTATCCGCTATAAAAATACAAAAATCAACATTATCGATACTCCCGGACACGCAGATTTTGGAGGTGAAGTCGAGCGAGTTTTGAAAATGGTTGATGGAGTTTTGCTTTTGGTTGATGCACAAGAAGGGGTAATGCCACAAACAAAATTTGTTGTAAAAAAGGCTTTGGCTTTAGGGATTCGCCCTATTGTTGTGGTAAATAAAATTGATAAGCCTGCTGCACAGCCTGATAGAGTGATTGATGAAGTTTTTGATTTGTTTGCTGCAATGGGTGCTAATGAAGAGCAATTGGACTTTCCTGTCGTATATGCTGCTGCAAGAGATGGTTATGCAATTAAAAATTTAGAAGATGAAAAAAAAGACCTAGGACCACTCTTTGAAGCAATTTTGGAATATGTGCCATTGCCAAGTGGAAATAAAGAAAATCCTTTGCAAATTCAAATTTTCACTCTTGATTATGATAATTATGTAGGAAAAATTGGAATTGCTAGAATCTTTAATGGTAAAGTCAAAAAAGGCGAAAATGTAATGCTTGCAAAGAGCAATGGAGAAAAAATCACCGGGAAAATCACAAAACTTATTGGCTTTTATGGCTTAGCTCGCACAGAAATTGATGAAGCACAAGCGGGAGATATTGTCGCTTTGGCAGGATTCCATTCTATTAATGTAGGGGATTCTATTGTAGATCCAAACAACCCTATTCCGCTTGATCCTATGCACTTAGAAGAGCCAACAATGAGTGTAAATTTCGCAGTCAATGATTCTCCATTAGCCGGATTAGAAGGCAAGCATGTAACAGCTAATAAGCTTAAAGAGCGTTTAGAAAAAGAAATGCAAACCAACATTGCTATGAAAATAGAAGAGCTTGGCGAAGGAAAGTTTAAAGTAAGTGGTAGAGGTGAATTGCAAATTACAATTTTGGCAGAAAATCTAAGAAGAGAAGACTTTGAGTTTAGCATTTCGCGTCCTGAAGTCATTGTCAAAGAGATTGATGGGCAAAAGTGCGAACCTTTTGAATCTCTAGTTATTGACACTCCACAAGATTATTCTGGAAGTGTAATAGAAAAATTAGGCAGACGCAAAGCAGAGCTAAAGGCAATGAATCCTATGGGAGAAGGTTATACAAGATTGGAATTTGAGATTCCAGCACGAGGGCTTATTGGCTATCGTAGCGAGTTTTTAACCGATACCAAAGGCGAAGGCGTGATGAATAATAGCTTTTTGGAATTCCGCCCCTTTAGCGGTAATGTAGAAACTCGCAACAATGGAGCATTAATTTCTATGGAAAATGGAGAGGCTACTCCATTTTCTTTGGGAAATATTCAAGAAAGAGGAGTATTGTTTATTCCACCACAAACAAAGGTTTATGTAGGAATGATTATTGGGGAGCATTCAAGAGAAAATGATTTGGATGTTAATCCTATCAAAGCAAAACATCTCACAAATATGCGTGCAAGTGGCAGTGATGATGCTATTAAGCTAACTCCTCCTAGGGATTTAAATTTGGAGAGAGCATTAGAGTGGATAGAAGAAGATGAAATCTTGGAAGTTACTCCAAAAAATATTAGAATTCGCAAAAAGGTGCTTGATCCAACACAAAGAAAAAGAAAAAGCAAATAAAGGGAGGGGGTGAGAAATGCTAACAGTCATTAAAAGAGATGGGAGAATTGAGCCGCTTGATGTCACCAAAATCCAAAAATACACACATGATTCGGTGGTAGGATTAGAGGGGGTTTCACAAAGTGAATTAGAAGTAGATGCAAAATTGCATTTTAGGGATAGAATTACCACTCAAGAGATTCAACAAACACTGATTAAAACCGCTGTGGATAAAATAGATATTGATTGTCCTAATTGGACATTTGTTGCAGCAAGATTATTTTTGTATGATTTATACCACAAAGTAAATGGATTCAACGGCTATAAAACACTAAAGGAATATTTAGAAATAGGAGAAAAAGAGAATCGTATCATTAAAGGCATGAAGGAAAAATTTAATCTTGAGAAGTTGAATTTAAAGATTGACCCAAAAAGAGATTTACAATTCACTTATTTGGGCATCAAAACGCTTTATGATCGCTATCTTCTAAAAGATAAAAAAGGCAATCCTATTGAGCTGCCTCAACATATGTTTATGGGCATTGCAATGTTTTTGGCACAAAATGAAGATGATCCAACTTATTGGGCTGAACAATTTTATGATTTACTTTCTAAATTTGAAGTAATGGCAGCTACCCCTACCCTCTCAAATGCTAGAACCCCTCGCCATCAACTTAGCTCTTGTTATATAGGAAGCACTCCTGATAATATTGAAGGGATTTTTGATTCTTACAAAGAAATGGCACTTCTAAGCAAATATGGCGGTGGAATTGGTTGGGATTTTTCTAAGATTCGAGGTTTGGGAAGCTTCATTGATGGACACAAAAATGCAGCAGGTGGGGTTGTCCCATTTTTAAAAATCACTAATGATATTGCAATTGCTGTAGATCAATTAGGGACTAGAAAAGGTGCTATTGCTGTGTATTTAGAACCTTGGCATAGTGATATTTTTGATTTTGTTGATATCAAAAAAAATAGTGGAGAAGAAAGACGCAGAACGCATGATTTGTTCCCTGCATTATGGATTCCTGATTTGTTTATGAAAAGAGTAGCAGAAGATGGATTGTGGAATTTATTTGATGCCCTTACTTGTGCGGATTTGACTAATCTCTATGGGGAAGCTTTTGAAAAGAGATACAAAGAATATGAAGCCGATGAATCTATCCCAAAAGAAACCATTAAGGCTAAGGATTTATGGAAAAGAATCTTGACTAATTATTTTGAAGTTGGCTCTCCCTTTTTGTGTTTCAAAGATAATGCAAATAGAGCAAATCCAAATTACCATTCAGGAATCATTAGAAGCTCTAATCTTTGCACAGAAATATTCCAAAATACAGAACCCAATAAATGCTTTATTCGTGTAGAATTTGAAGATGGCACTATTCAAGATTACGAGGAATATCAAGAAGTGCTAACGGATTGTGGCATCCTTAAATCTTCCAACAAAATCACTTCAACAGATAGCATTAATGGCAAAAAAGTGTTTATCTCCCAAAGAGAATCAGTGGATGGAAAAACAGCGGTTTGCAACCTAGCCTCCATTAATCTTTCCAAAATCAATACAAAAGAAGATATAGAAAGAGTGGTGCCTATTGCTATTAGAATGTTGGATAATGTGATTGATTTAAATTTCTATCCCAATCGCAAAGTGAAAGTCACTAATCTTGATACACGCGCAATCGGTCTTGGTGTAATGGGAGAGGCTCAAATGCTTGCTGAAAACAAGATTGAATGGGGCAGCCAAAAACATTTAGAAAAAATTGATGAGATTATGGAGATGATAAGCTACAATGCTATTAATGCAAGTTGTAAATTAGCTCAAGAAAAGGGCGTTTATAACGATTTTGCTGGTTCTTTATGGTCTCAAGGAATCTTTCCAATTGACAAGGCAAATAATGAAGCCAAAGCCTTAGTAGATAGAGGCGGGCTTTTTGGCTTTATCTATGATTGGGATTCTTTAAGAGAAGAAGTCAAAACAAAAGGCATTCGCAATGGCTATTTAATGGCTATTGCACCTACAAGCTCTATTTCTATTCTTGTAGGGACAACACAAACTATTGAACCAATCTACAAACGCAAATGGTTTGAAGAAAATTTAAGTGGGTTAATCCCTGTTGTCGCCCCAAATTTGAGTTTGGAGAACTGGAATTATTACACTTCTGCTTACGAAATCGATCAAACGCTTATTATCAAAGCAGCTGCCATTCGCCAAAAATGGATTGATCAAGGGCAAAGTACAAATATTTTTATCTCGTTAGATAAAGCAAGCGGAAAATATCTCAATGATATTTATAGCTTAGCTTGGAGATTAGGGCTTAAATCCACTTATTATTTGCGTTCTCAAAGCGTAGAGGCAGAAAACTCGACAATGGATAGAAGTATAGAATGCGAGGGTTGCCAATAAGTGAATAAGGCTTATTTGATTGATACTTCAATTATTTTAGATGATGTGGAGAATCTTTATTTTCTGCATCAAAATGGCGAAAATCACATTTTTATTTGTGATGTTACCTTAAGTGAGCTAGACAAAAAGAAAGATTTAAACAATCAAACTGGTTTTTTTGCAAGAGAATTTTTCCGCAATATTTTAAGTGATGAATCAAATCTCTCTGAATTTCCTCCCAAAAATAGCGACAAAATTCATCAAATTTATTTTCTATCCCACAATGTTAAAATACCCTTGCAAATTATCCATCGCCCAAAATATCAAACCCATTCTTTAGATTACGGGCTAAATGATGCAAGAATATTAGAAGTAGCTAAGGATTACAATCTTATTTTGCTGACTAATGATATTTCTTTAAAGGTTTATGCTATTTCAAATAGCCTTATTTCTCAATCTCTTATGCGTGACAAAATAGATAACCCTCAAGATATTAATTTTTTGCACCATTTTAAAGCACACAAGAATCATATTAAGGATTCCATAGAAGCCAATAGCGATTTTATCGCCCTCAAAAATTGGAGTTTGCTTGAAATTACCGAACAAGATAACACTGAAAATTCGCTTTATGAAACGGGCAAAAGGCATTATGGAATAAAATTAAATAATGAATTTGTGGAGCTTAACTTTGATTTGATTGCCGAAGATAAGCTTTATATCAATCCGATTAATTTAGAACAAAAATTCCTTTATTCTATCTTAACTCATCCTAAAAACAAAATTACCATTTGCAGCGGTGCTACAGGTAGTGGCAAGACATTGATAGCATTGCAAGCGGGATTGCATTTGTTAAAAAAAGGCGAAGTTAATGGCATTGTTTATATGCGTAATACCATAACAGCAAATGACAAAGAAGCAGAGCTTGGATTCCGCAAAGGCGATGAAAGTCAAAAGCTAAATTATTTTATGTATCCGCTTTTTAGTGCAATTAATTTTATGATTACCAAAATGCAAAAAGAATCTTTGGCAAAAAGAATCGAATACAGAGGCGAAGCTAATAGCATTTTCAACAAAGAAGCAACAGAATATTTTATTCAAAAGCACAATATCGAAGTCATGGATATTGCCCATTTAAGAGGCACAAGCATTGCAAAAAAGTTTGTAATTTTTGATGAAGCACAAAATGCCTCTAACGCCACTATTAAATTAGTTGGCACAAGGATGGGAGAAGATTCTAAAATTGTCTTTTTAGGCGATCCTGCACAAATTGACCACCCTTATTTAAGTAAATATCGCAATGGATTAGTCACGCTACTCAACAAAGCCAAAAATGAAGATTTTTTAGCAGGGATTACCCTCAAACAAACAATTAGAAGTGAAATAGCTGCTTGGTTTGAAGATAATCTTTAATTGCGGGTTATTTTTTCTTTTGTGATAACTTTTAATTTTGTCGTCAAATCCTCTAGCATCAAAACAGAATCTAAAGGAATTTCGTCAAGTGTTCTAATGGGCTTATTTTGAAAACTTGCATAAACATAGCCTTTTTTTTGATTATTTTTTGGATTTTTGGCTTCTAGTTTTGCTTTTAAGAGCGAGAGTTCATTAAGCTTTTTGTGTAGAATCTTTAGCATTTTTTGCTCCAAAAGTGAAGGCAATGATTCTAAAAGATAGTTGTATTTTATCCACTTTGAGGAAAAATTTTGAGTAAGAAGTTTATAGCACAATGAAAGTTGCTGTTTGTAGTTTTCTAATTTCGTAAAAAATGAATTTTTCTGCAATAAAATCTCCAAATGTTCTAATTTTTTGTGCTTTTGGTATAAAATCATTTGGATTTTGTTATCAAGATTTTTTTGTAGCAAATCAAGATTCATCAGCCATTCTAATTTATCTGGAAGCAACATTTCCATAGCAGCACTTGGTGTTGGAGCGCGTAAATCAGCGACAAAATCACTCAAAACAAAATCTGGCTCATGCCCAATAGCTGAAATAATTGGAGTTTTGGCTTGATAAATTGCTTCAATCACCAACGGCTCATTAAAAGCCCATAAATCTTCTAAGCTTCCGCCCCCTCTAGCAATCACAATGCAATCAAAGCCCAAAGAATCTGCATATTGGATATTTCTAGCAATATTTTCCTTTGCCCCCTCCCCTTGCACCAAAGTGTCCATTAGTGTAAATTCTATGAGATTCCACCGCCTTTTTGCAATCCTCAACATATCTTGCAAAACCGCTCCACTTTTGGAAGTAATTAATGCGATTTTGTAGGGGAATCTTGGGATAGATTTTTTATTGTTAAAATATCCCTTTGCTTCATAGTCTTTTTTGAGTTGCTCAAAAGCAAGAGTTAGCTCCCCAATACCGCTAGGAATAGCACTCAAACAATTAAGCTGGTATTCTCCTCGTGGAGTATAAAGCGTAATGCCTCCACTCAGTGTTAAATCCATACCATCTTCAATTTTGAATTTGAGATTCCTTGCATTACCCCTAAACATTACGCATTTAAGTGCAGAATCTTTATCTTTGATAGAAAAATAAATATGTCCGCTTGAATGATAGGTGCAATTGCTCACTTCCCCACACACGCTAACTTGCAAAAAAGTCGCTTCTAGCAAACTTTTAATTTGCAAGTTCAATTCACTAACACTAAGGGTTTGCATTATTCTACAAGCATAATCGCAAGATTAGCACTAATTTGCTGCCCTTCTCTTGCATAAATCTCTTTTACTTCACCACCTTTTGTGGCTAAAACTTGATTTTCCATTTTCATAGCTTCCACAATCGCTACAACATCGCCTTCTTTGATATTATCCCCAACTTTCACTTTTAGCTTTGTTAGATTTCCGGGCATTGGCGAGATAATGTGTCCAGGCAAACTTGCTTGTGGCAGTGAATCTCCATTTTTTATGCTCTCTTTTTTTGTGTTATCTTCATTAGAAACTACAAATACTTCTCTTAAATCCCCATTGATACGCACAAAGAATGGTCGTATTTCCTCATCTTTTGCACCACTTCCCTCTACTTTGATATGATAACTCTCCCCATGAAGATTAATCATAAAATCTTTTGGCATAGGTCTATGATCATCTTCAAAAGTCGTCAATGCCTCGGGAGTTAGACGATTTTCATTGCGTTCTATCAAAAAAGTTTTTGCAATACTTCCAAAAATAGCATAAGAAATTATATCAGTTGGACTTTTGGCAAAATCTCTGGATTCTTCAATCGCCTTTTGTAGCTCGGGTTGCAATTTATCCGCGGGACGCTCTGTGATGATTTCCTCACCTTCTGCTTGAATTTTTTGTATCAATTCCTTTGCAATTGGTGCTGGAGTCTTACCATAGTATCCTTTAATGAGATTTTTGGATTCTGTGGTAAGCGTCTTGTATCTTGTTTGAGTGAGGATATTCAAAACCGCTTGTGTCCCAACAATTTGACTAGATGGCGTTACAAGTGGAGGATAACCAAAATCTTTTCTTACATTTGGAATTTCGGCTAATACTTCATCCATTTTATCCAAAGCATTTTGCTCTCTAAGCTGATTTGCCATATTAGAAATCATACCTCCAGGGATTTGATTAACTAATACACGCGTGTCAATTTGATTATAAGAGGATTCAAATTTTTTATATTTTTTGCGATTGCGTTTTAGAATCTCTGCTGCTTTTTCCATCAATGATAAATCAAGTTTGCTATCCCATTGTGTATCTTTTAGCGTCGCTACCATAGATTGCGTGCAAGGGTGGCTTGTCCCTTCTGCTAATGCAGAATTTGCCAAATCAATAATGTCAATCCCTGCCTCAATGGCTTTGAGATGAGAACCAAAAGCAAATCCGGCAGTAGAGTGAGTGTGCAATGCCAAAGGAAGTCCGATTTCTGCTTTCAACGCCTTTGTAAGCTCATAGGCTGCATTTGGGGTAATTAATCCCGCCATATCTTTGATTGCCAAAGAATCACAGCCTCGTTTTGCCAACTCTTTCCCATATTCTACAAAACTTTTTATTGTATGCACCGGAGAAGTCGTATAGCAGATTGCACCTTGTGCGTGTTTATTGTGTTTTTTAACTTCCTCTATGGAAACTTCAAGATTTCTTATATCATTTAATGCATCAAAAATTCTGAAAATATCAACGCCATTTTGCGCACTTAATTTGATAAATTCTCTCACAATATCATCCGCATAATGGCGATAACCAATCAAATTTTGCCCCCTTAGAAGCATTTGTATAGGGGTTTTTTTGAAAATTTCTTTAAAAATTGCCAATCTCTCAAAAGGATCCTCTTTGAGATAACGCAAACAAGTATCATAAGTTGCCCCACCCCATACTTCTACGCTATAAAAACCAATTTGCTCAAAGATTCTTGCTGCCTCTATCATATCTTCTGTTCGCATTCTTGTTGCAAGCAAAGATTGATGTCCATCTCTTAGGCTATTTTCCGTGATTTTTATCATCTAAATCGCTCCCAAAATTTAAAGTCAAAAATTAAAATTTCATAGATTATATAGATTCTTTCTTTGTATCTAGCTTAGTGAAGGATACAGCAAGGCAAAGCCCAAGATAAAAAGGCTAATTTGTAACTTCTAAGCTTTGTTTTCTTTGATTTGGAGGTGTTTATGTAATTGCTTAAATTTTTGTAAATTCTTAAATGCTACTTAATTACCATATGATTCTACCTGTGGCAATTCCAAAGCACAACTGACTTAAGTTAGCCTGCAATCTCAATTTTGGGTTGGTAGGAAGTTTGGTTTTGGGTGTAAATTTGCAAGGCATATTGTCTCTTAGAATCTTCAAAAAAAGGTTTTTCCTGCTCTTGCTCTTGCCTTTTTTGTTCTTCTTCTTTTAAGCCCTCTTCATTTTCTTGTATTTTTTCTTGAGATTGCTCCACTCTAGCTTGAGATTCCATTTGCATCGCACTTGCAGCAACTTTATAATCTTGTGGGCTAGGATCTGCTGGAGCCATTGCAGCTGCGACGATTTGTCTTGCATTTTGGATAGTTTCTTCTGGAGTTTTGCCCTTTTTCATAGAAATAGGCACTTCACCAGAAACAGCATACATCTTGCCATCAGGTCCTCTTGTGTATCCATAGCTTGCCCCACCGCTAACTACTCCACCACCTGCTGCTATATGTGCAGCTTCGTGAGCTTTGACATTTCTATCAATGCGTTCTAATTCTCTTACATATTGGACTTCATCAGGTTCAAGCTCTTTGCCATTGACCATTTGAGTATTGCGTTTTTCTTCTGTTGTTTCCTTTGTAGAATCTTCTTGGGATTCTTGAGTGCTACTCAATTCTTTGGCATTTTGATTGGATTGAGTTTTTGTATTCCAAAGATCAGAATTTGCGAATTGATAAAAACTTGTGTTTTTAATTTGCATATTCCCCTCCTTTATATAGATTCTAGCACAATTTCCCTTGCCCTTTGCAATGCTTCTTTTATTTTTTGTATATCTTTTCCACCAGCAGTAGCAAAGTCATCTCTACCTCCTCCATTTCCACCCATTACTTGTGCGACTTCTTTTACCCAACTTCCAGCTTTTATTGTTGTATTTTTGACTCCTGCAACAATTTTGCCTTGAGTATCAATCAGCAAAATCGCCACTTTTTCATATTTATTTTTTGCGTTATCTACAAGAGTTTTCATTTCCACATCATCAACACTTTGAATAATCACACAAACGCCATTAATATCTTCTATTTGCAAATTTTGCGTTGTTGCTTTTGTGGTGCTTTGAGATTTTAGGGATTTGATTTGCTCTTTTTGCTTTTTGATTCCCTCTAACAAATCTTGTGTTTTTAATTCTTCTTTGGCTTTTGCAATTTCTACTAATGCTTTTTTACCATATTCGTATGCTGCTTTTCCACATACCGCTTCAATTCTCCTTACGCCACTGCTTACTCCACTTTCTTTGATGATATAAAAACTTCCAATATTTGCGGTATTTTCGACATGGATTCCGCCACACAATTCAATAGAATCCCCAAAAGTAATTACCCTGACATTTTTCCCATATTTTTCGCCAAAAAGTGCCATAGCACCTTTTGCTTTTGCAGAATCAATATCCATTGTTTCGCAAATTTGAGGATTTGAAAGACAAATTTTTTCATTTACCAAAATTTCAATTTTTTCTATTTCCTCATAACTTAAAGCTTTTGGGTGAGAAAAATCAAACCGCAAACGATTAGATTCTACCAAACTCCCAGCTTGTGCGATATGCTCTCCCAAAACTTCCCGCAAAGCTTTGTGTAACAAATGTGTAGCACTATGGTGCTTAGCTATTTCTAGCCGCTCTTGGCTTACTTGTGCTACAACCTCTTGCCCTACCACAAGAGATTCTAAAGCTTTGATTTGTGAAATATTTAATCCAAAATACTTTCTTGTATCTATGACTTCTGCAAGTACTTTGGAGTTAGAATCCAAAATCACTCCTTTATCTCCAATAGGACCTCCTGATTGCGGATAAAATGGAGTTTTATCTAGCATTACATAGCCTTCGCCTTGTAGTTTGGCAACTTCCTTGAAATTTTCATCAAGCAAAGCTGAAATTTTGCTCTTAAATTGCATTGTGGTATAACCCACAAACTCATTTTCTCCAAACTTAGATAGTAAGGTTTTAAAATCCCCTTCTTTGATATTATCACCGCTGCCTTTCCAATTTGCTTTTGCTTGCTCTTTTTGTTTTTGCATACACACTTCAAAACTATCCATATCTACGCCAAAACCATTTTCTCTAAGCATATCTTGCGTTAAATCAAGAGGGAATCCATAAGTATCATACAGCCTAAATGCCACTTCTCCACTAAAAAGCTGATTTGGCTTTTCTTTTTTTAGATTTTCTAATTCTTTATTAAAAAGATTCATACCATTTTCAATGGTTTCAAAGAATCTCTCTTCTTCTGCTTTACACTGCATTTTGATAGCTTCTTGCTTTTCTCTTAAATAACGATAGTGATTGCCCATATTTTCACATACACTATCTATTACCTCATAAACAAAAGGTTTCCGCATTCCTAGCAAATATCCGTGTCTAATGGCACGACGCAAGATTCTTCTTAGCACATAGCCCCTGCCCTCTTTATCAAAATTCACGCCCTGTGCAAGCAAAAATGCCACAGCCCTCGCATGGTCTGCAATCACCCTAAAACTCGCTCCACTTTCATAAATATATTTTTGCCCTACAATTTGTTCTACTTTGGCAATCAAAGGCATAAAAAGCGAAGAATCAAAATTGCTTTTTTTGCCCTCTAAAAGTGCCATTACCCTCTCTAGCCCCATTCCTGTATCAATGCTTGGTTTAGGAAGTGGTTTGAGATTCCCAGAAATATCCCTTTCATACTGCATAAAAACAAGATTCCAAATCTCTAAAAACCTATCTCCATCGCCCCCAAAATAATCTTCTGGACCATTGAAATTTTCTTCCCCTTGATCTACAAAAATTTCACTACAAGGACCACAAGGACCGGTATCCCCCATTTGCCAAAAATTATCTTTATCACCCATTCTCTTAATGCGACTAGGATCAATGTGTTTTGTCCATAATTCAAAAGCTTCATCATCATTTTCATGGACTGTTACATAAAGCACTTCTTTGCTAAACCCCAAAACCTCTGTAACGAATTCCCACGCATAAGCAATTGCATCTTTTTTGAAATATGCACCAAAGCTAAAATTCCCAAGCATTTCAAAAAGTGTATGATGCCTTGAAGTGTATCCTACATTTTCCAAATCATTGTGCTTGCCACCTGCACGAATACAAAGCTGCGCACTTGTTGCAATATTTGGGCTTGGAATAGGAATCTTGCCTGTAAAAATATCCTTAAACTGCACCATTCCAGCATTAGTAAAAAGCAAACTAGGATCATCTGGCACTAATGGCATAGATTCATAAACTTTATGCCCCTTACTCTCAAAAAATTCCAAAAATAAAGCTCGAACATCTTTTTTCATTAAAACCCTTAAAACATACAAATAAATTATAATATTCTACTTTTTTTGTATTAAAATCTTTCTTTAATTCTCAATATTTGCAATAAATCGCATAAAGAAATATTAGTTTTTCAATGCAAAATTTTGCAACAAATACAAAAATACTTGACTAAGTGATTCTACTTCACTGATTTTGACTTTCTCATTGATAGAATGAATACTATCATTGCAAACTCCACATTCTACAACATTTACTCCATATTCTGCAAAATATCTTGCATCACTTGTCCCACCACTTGTGCTTAAAATCGGGGTAAAACCTGTATTTTTTTGCAAAGATTCAACAAGTTTTTGAACAATAAAATTTTGAGTGTTTGTCAAAAATGGTTTAGAACTTTGTCTAAGCTCCAAAGAATGTGGAATCTCTTTTAAAATGCTTTCTAAATAGCTCTGCAAATCCTCCAAGCTCGTTTGTGTTGAATTGCGAATATTAAACATAATCCTTAAATCATTAGGGGTAACATTGACAACTTCCATTCCTCCACGAATATCGGTTATAACAATCTTGCTTGGCTCAAAATCTTCATTTCCATTATCCATATTAAAACCCGCAATCTTTGAAAGCAAGGGCGCAATTAATTCCACGGGATTAATACATTTGCTTGGATATGCTACATGCCCTTGTTTCCCAAAAATAGTAAGTTTTCCATTGATAGAACCTCGTCTGCCAATTTTAATCATATCGCCAAATCTCTCCGCACTTGTAGGCTCTGCTACAATAGCAAATTCTGGAAGCAAATTGAGTTTGTCTAGCTCCTCTAAAACATATTTTGTGCCATAAATTGCCTCGCCTTCCTCATCGCTTGTTAGCAAGATAGAAAGAATCCCATTAAAAGCATTTTGAGAGTTAGATTGTTTTTCAAACTCCATCACCGCACAAAGAAATGCAGCCACTCCACCTTTCATATCTTGAGTGCCTCTCCCATAGAGATATTCTCCCTTTTGCGTTGGAGTAAATGGATCACTCTCCCACCCTTCTCCCGGCGGCACTACATCAATATGTCCTGCAAAGCATAAATGTGTTTTAGCCAAATCTTTGTCCCCAAATTCTTTGTATAAAAAGAGATTCTTTATTCCCTCTTTTTCAAATTCCAAAACTTTAAAATTTGGCAACAATTCTTGGATATAATCATAAATCCCACATTCTTTAGGCGTGATAGTTGGATAACTTATCAGTTTTTTCAAAATCTCTATTGATTGCATATTTTCCCCATAAATAAAGCTTAAAGCACACAATTATACCAAAATTAACCCTTTGCTATTAATTACACATAATAAAAGCCATAATATCCTATACTTTATGCAGGTTAAATCCATAAATATTCATAAAATTAATCTTGCAAAATTAATTTTAGATGCACACAAAGGCTCTCTCCTAATCCCAAATCAATTATTTTTTTGGCTTTAAATTATGCTTTTTTAGAGCTTTCATCTATCTTTCTAGCTAAAAAATCACAAAAATTTGATATAATTTTAGACAATTCCAAAACAAAATATTATTTTATATCTTAAAAAAACAATTTTATACCAAAAGAAATAAAAATCTAAATGGCTTATTTTATCTTTATTGTAACTATGCTTTGCATTTATGTGCGTCCATTTGGGCTACCACTTTGGATTTTTAGCACACTTGGGGCAGCTTGTACTTATATTTTTGGTGCGGTAAATCTGGATAATATATTACTTGTATGGGAGATTACTAAGCCAAGCACGCTTGCACTCATCGGGCTTATCCTGCTTAGCCTCTCCTTTGAAAAGCTTGGATTTTTCACACACCTTGCTTCACTCATCACGCCCCGCACACACCCCATTAGCACTTGGAAGTTTTTTGTGTTTCTTGTGATGTTGGGAAGTGTGGTGAGTGTGGTTTTTGCTAATGATGGGGCAATTTTGGTGCTAACCCCACTTGTGCTAGCTCTTTTTGGCAAGAATCTCACAACACACAATCTCACTTCCACCCAAACCCCCGCCCCTCATAATGCCCAACTTCACACTCCAAAACAAAATCTCACACAACCCCCCTTAGATTCCCCCATACACTTGCACTCTCACTTATCTTCAATGCCCAAATTCTCCCTCTCGCCACTCATAGTATTTTTGCTCCTTGTGAGTTTTGTAAGCGATTTTGCTTCCAATGCCCTTGTGATTTCTAACCTCACTAATATCATCACTGCACAAATGTTTAGTATGGATTTTACTTATTTTGCATTGATGATGGCATTGCCTCAAGTCTTTGGTTTGCTTGCCTTTGTGGGTATCACATGGCTGTGTTTTAGGAAATTTCTCCCACGCACGCTACACTTTAGCCCACAATCCACAACTACCCACAATCCTAAACCCCCCTCCAAAACGACACTAGCTCTATGCTATACCCTTATTATTTTTCTTTTAATGAGCATAGCTATCGGACAAAAATTCGGTGTGCCTTTGTATGTTGTTTTGTTTTTTACAAGTGCGATAGCTCTATGCTATGGAGCAACTTTCAGCCTTATTAAGATCTCTACTTTACTCAAAGAAACACCCATTTCGGTCATAATTTTTAGCTTTGGGTTGTTTGTAGTAGTTTTTGGTGTGAAAAATGCAGGATTTATAGAATCTATGCGTGCTATTTTTGGGAGCATAGAATCCGCACCGCTGTTTGTGCAGATTTTTAGCATTGGGCTGTTTTCAAGTCTGGGTTCTAGCATAGCAAACAACCTTCCTATGGTGCTTTTGGGTAATCTCACTTTGCAATCTTTTGAGCTAGATTCACTGCACCAAACCACCCTTGCCCTTGCCCATTTGCTTGGTTGCAATATCGGCTCAAAACTCACACCCATAGGCTCGCTTGCTACCCTACTCTTTCTACTAAAGCTTAAAATCTCTGGTGTGCAAATCTCACTACTAGCCTACCTAAGCTTTGCTTGTATCATTACGCTTTGTGTGCTGTGTGCTGCACTTTTTGGATTATGGGTGAGTGCAAAGATTCTTACTTAAAAATTTAAAATAATACAAACCAAAATCGCATTCTATTATTTTTTTAATTAATCCTTGCAAATATCTCTAGCTTCATTAAATCCTTTGTTTCCATACATTAATAATAATTTTTCAATCCCATATGCTTTATATTTTAAACTTGATAAATTCTTATTAAGCATTTATAGCCACAGCCTTAACTTAAGGCAATATTAGCTATAATTACAAAACTTAAATGCCAAAATTATACAAAAAGTGAGAATCTATGAATCAAGTCCAAATTTTAGTCCTAGACTTTGGGAGTCAATACACACAGCTTATCGCTAGGCGACTGCGTGAATTTGGAGTTTATACCGAAATCGTGCCGTATTTTGAAAAAATAGAATCAATAAAAGCAAAAAATCCTAAGGGCATAATATTAAGCGGAGGTCCTGCTTCTGTGTATGAAAAGGATTCTTATAAGCCAGATTCTAAGATCTTTGATTTAAAAGTGCCAGTGCTTGGAATCTGCTATGGTATGCAATACATCGCTTATCACTTCGGCGGTAAGGTAATAAGGGCAAAGGAGCAGGAATTTGGCAAAGCGAGGTTAGAAATTTTAGCCAAAGATTCAACGCCCTTATTTGCCAATGTCAAGCAAGATTCTATCGTGTGGATGAGCCACGCTGATAAAGTCGAGCAAATACCGTCTGGCTTTAACGAGTTGGCAAAGTCTGGCAACACGCATTATTGCGTTATGGCTGATTTTAATCGCCAAATTTATGCCTTGCAGTTTCACCCAGAAGTCGTGCATAGCGAGTGCGGCGGAGAAATCTTAAAGAATTTTGCAGTGAAAATCTGCCACGCTAATACCGATTGGAATATGAAAAATTTCATCGCCTATGA
Organism: Helicobacter pullorum NCTC 12824; assembly: GCF_017979475.1. Classification (GTDB taxonomy): domain Bacteria; phylum Campylobacterota; class Campylobacteria; order Campylobacterales; family Helicobacteraceae; genus Helicobacter_D; species Helicobacter_D pullorum. The sequence goes on along the minus strand of NZ_JAERIT010000005.1, from coordinate 124,350 downwards.
GATAGAAAAGATTCGCAAAATCACAGGGTTAGAATCTACAAATTCACAAGAGGGGTGATTTTGAGAGATTCTAAAAATACAGAATCTGCAGATTCTAAAAATTCGCAGGTAGTAGGAATTTGCGGAGATTGTGAAAATGGTAACCCTAGTGGGCGAAGTATTTTAGATGAGAAATCGGGGTTTTTTCGTTCCGCTTCGCTTCACATCACTGTAAGCAGAAACAAGGCGAGGCGAGGGAGTTTATTAGACATAAATGACCAAAGCCAAACCGAAGTAATCCACGATTTATCGTTAAAAGACAAGCCTTTTACCCAAAAGCCAACGCCTATGCAACGTTGTGATTGGATTTATCAGGGCTACAACACTGCCGATAAAGATACACAAAAACTCTATCAAGACTATCACGATTTTGAATGGGGAGTACCGCAACACCATGAAAAGCGACTTTTTGAGCAGCTTGTGCTAGAGGGTATGCAAGCGGGGCTTTCGTGGATTACGATACTAAAGAAGCGGGAGGCTTTTAGAGAGGCATTTGATGATTTTGACCCAATAAAAGTGGCAAAGTATGATTCTATGAAAATAGCCGAGCTTATGGCAAATATTAAGATTATCCGCAATCGTGCCAAGATAGAATCTGCAATTAACAATGCCAAGCGGTTTTTGGAAGTGCAAGAGGAGTTTGGTAGCTTTGATAGGTTTATTTGGAGTTATGTGGGAGGTGAGCCTATCGTGAATGCTTTTAAGAATCTAGCTCAGATTCCCACCCGCACGCCTCTTTCAGACAAAATAGCAAAGGATTTAAAAAAGCGTGGCTTTAGCTTTGTGGGAAGTGTGGGAATGTATGCGTATATGCAATCTATCGGGCTAGTGTGCGACCACTTGATTACTTGTGCGTTTCATAGAGAAAATGCCCAACGCAATACTTCCAAAAAAGATGAGCGAATCACGCAAAATAGCGCAAAGACTCCCTATATCTTGGAGACTAACCGCTTGAAGTTGCGAGAATACACGCTAGAGGATTTGCCTGCCTTGCATACGATTCTAAGCGATAAAGAGACAATGTATGCTTGGGGGCATGGCTTTAGCATTGATGAAAGCAAAGAATGGCTAGAGAAGCAGTTAAGAGGCTATAAAGAAAATGGCTTTGGGATTTGGGCTATCATTGATAAGGCTAGTGGGACAATCATTGGCAATGCAGGGCTAGATAGAGTGAGCATTAATCTCACAAATCAAAAGAGCATAGTAAAACAAGAAATTGTCGAGATAGGCTATATCGTGGCAAAAAGATTTTGGGGACAAGGGCTAGGCACAGAGGCAGCAAGGGCTGTGCAAGAGTATGCCTTTAAGGTTTTGGGCTTAGAGCGATTGTATTGCCTCATCAAGGAGGATAATTTCGCCTCTATGCGTGTGGCTAGAAAGCTTGGCGGACGCATAATTGGCGAAAATATCAAAAACTATAAGGGCAAAGACTTAATGCATTATATCTTTGAATGCAAAGCCACAGAGTTTGTTGAGAATAGAGAATCTATAAACAATGCGTGCTTAATGTATAAACCTTATAAAATCCCACAAACAAAACAAGATAGAAGTAGGTAACTCAAGATAAAGAAGTGATGATACAAAGATTCACAAGTTATTAAAGGAGCAGTTATGAAAGCATATAAAACTATGCAAACAACAAGCAAAACGATACAATATCAAATTTCATTTAAGGACTAAGAATGCAAGAAATACTATCAAATTTAAAAGAGACAACGCCCTCTACTAAAACAACAAGCACTCAAAAGCCGACCCCAAGCAAGGTACTTTGTGCCGTGAGTGGTGGGGTGGATTCTAGTGTAGTGGCGACCTTGCTTTACCGAGCTATCGGGGAGAATCTTATCCCGATTTTTGTCGATACCGGATTACTTCGTAAGGGCGAGAGAGAGGCGGTAGAGAAGATGTTTAGAGACAATCTCAAAGTGCCTTTAATAACAGTAGATGCGAGTGAGGAGTTTTTGGGGCTACTCAAAGGCGTGAGAGACCCAGAGACTAAACGCAAAATCATCGGCGAGACCTTTATCAAGGTTTTTGAAAGGGAAGCAAAAAAGCACAACACAAATGGCGAGATAAAATTCCTAGCACAAGGCACACTCTACCCTGATGTGATAGAATCTGTGAGCGTAAAAGGACCTTCTAAGACGATAAAATCTCATCACAATGTAGGCGGACTACCAGAATGGATGAAGTTTGAGCTTATCGAGCCGCTAAGGGAGCTTTTCAAAGATGAAGTGAGGGCATTGGGGCGAGAATTAGGAATGCCAGAATCTATGCTTATGCGACACCCATTCCCCGGACCCGGACTAGCTATACGTATAATGGGCGAGGTTACAAAAGAGGATTTGGATTTGTTACGCGAGGCAGATTCTATATTTATCGAGGAATTACACAAGTGGGGGCTATATGATAGCGTATGGCAGGCATTTTGTGTGCTACTTAATGTGAGGAGTGTCGGAGTAATGGGCGATAACCGCACTTATGATAATACGATTTGCGTACGAGCAGTGGAGGCACTAGATGGCATGACAGCAAGCTTTTCTCATCTGCCACACGAGTTTTTAGAATCTGTCTCAAATAGAATCATAAACGAGGTTGAGGGCATAAATCGCGTAGTCTATGACATCACCTCAAAACCACCGGGCACGATAGAATGGGAGTGAGCCATACCAAAAATAATTTTGTATTTATATGATTGAAGCTATATTAATTGAAAGCAGAATCAAAATGGGAAAAATTGAATTTTAGGTAAAAAGATTAATCATTGGGTAATTGTGCAAACTAATCTTGAAGCATATTTCAAACTTCTCAATAACCCAAAAGTGCACTGTTTCAAACAAGATAAAATAGAAAATCTTGAGGAAGCGCGCAATGAAATCTTCGTCAAAAAAGATAAGAATGATGGTTTGAGAATTGGCTGTATGTCTAAAACATACCAACGAATTTATCGGCAATTTATTTGGGCTTTGGGAAAAAGATACCTTTAGTGTTTGCTGGAATTTTTTGCCAAATTACTGCGGAAAAGGTTATGCCTATGAATCTGCTAAGGCATATTTGGATTATCTTTTTAATCATATGAATGCAAGACGCATTTATGTCTATGTTGAAGATTACAATATAAGCTCACAGCGTCTTTGTGAAAAATTAGGTATGCGACAAGAAGGCTTATTTAGAGAGTTTATTTCATTTATTAACAATCCTGATGGCACACCTTTATATGAAAACACAATGCAATTTGCAATATTAAAAAAGGAATGGAATAAGCAAAGTCAAATATAAAATTTTGATTTTGCAACCTTGCAAAATATAATAATCTCCATGCACCCTAGCCCACTACAAAAACTTCTCAAATCCATCAAACGCTCATAACACAAGGATAACAAGCCTCTAAAATCACTCAATTTCTCAAGCCATTTCCCCTGTGATAACAAATTTATAATTTAGCATGATGGATTCTTCTTAATATTGTATTTGCAAAAATAAATTTTATAGCAATATCCCCAAAAAAGTATATTAATAAAGTTATTTCATTGCGATAAAGGTTGCGAAATTGACCCACCTAAAAAGCGTTTCAATATGTGAAAAACCACAATCTTTTAGCATTTTTTTATTTTCTTGTTCGCTATAAGGAATGAGTACATTTTCTAATGCTTCTCTTTTTTTGGTGATTTCAAACTCGCTATAACCTTGCTTTTTTTTGCTTTGCAAATAATAATCAATCATTTCAAAATCAAGTTTTTTGTTTTCGCAAATCACCTTTTCAGAAAAAATAAATACACCCTCTGGATTAAGCGAATCAAAGATCTTTTTTGCCAATTTTTCCCTTTGTAATGGACGGATAAACTGCAAAGTATAATTAGCAATAATGCAATCACACTGCATAAAAGATTCTTCTAAAATATCTCCACAAATGAGCTTAGCCTCCATTCCATAGGCTTCTAGTTTGTTTTTAGCAGATTTTAACATAAAGCTAGAATTATCAATCCCAAAAAGATTGACCTTAAAACTCGCTTTTGAGGCGATTTCTATCAACATAGAGCCTGTGGAAGTCCCTAAATCTAAGATATTAGAATCTTCTTTGGTAAATTTCAAAGCAAAATCTGCAATAAGCCCCAACACTTCTTTATAATGCGGAATAGAACGATTTACCATATCATCAAAAACGCCAGCCACTTTTTCATCAAATTCAAATTGCTTTTGGGGCGATTCCATAAAAATCTTATCCATTCTCCACCTCTTTTGGAATTTCTATTTTGAGTATTTTATAAGCTTTTTGAATATCCTGCTTGATTTGCATTTTGAGAGATTCAAGATTATCAAAATAATAATTTTCCCTAATTTTTCTATAAAAATAAAATCCAGCTTCTTTATCTTTGACTTCTATTTCCACTCCCAATAAATGCCCCTCAATCGCAAAAGCCTTATCGGTACTTAGACGATTTCCAACAAAAATCACCGCAGGGTATTTTGGTGTTATGTGGCTTTGTTTGCCTAGTTGAATATATCCTGCATATACGCCTTCTTGAGGCAAAATAAAACCATCATTTTCAATATTAATAGTTGCATACAATTTGCTTTTGCCTATCCCCTGCCCTTTAATAATATTGCCATGAATCTCAAAATTTCTTCCCAACAGCTTATTAGCTTCTTTGAGATTCCCATTGATAAGCAATTCTTTAATTAAGCCACTATGCACAGAGAGTTTTTTACAAAACACTTCTTCAATAACAACAACCTCGCCTTGAAAATATTTCTGCAAATCAAAAGTATAGCAATTCCTATCTTTGCCAAAGCGAAAATCATACCCCACAACAATCCGCTTAAGATTAGGCAAAATCCCACAAATAAACCGCACAAAATCTTCACCACTTTTCTCTTTGATAATATCTAGTGCCAAATGATAAATAGGAAACTCACAATAAAAATCCCGATAAGGCTTAGGCAGCAATTCTCCTCTATTAGATTCAATACACAAAACCATTCCATTAGAATCCAAAGCCTTAAAAATTTCTTGATGCGCAATATGCATTCCATCAAATTTTCCCAAAGCAATACTAGTAAAACTATTAGCCTTTTTAGCTTCTTTGACAAGCGATAAAAAACTCTGCATTCCCTTCTTTTCCTCTGATTGAAGATTCTTCTTGTATTAGAACTTTTAAGCCCTGATTTTCTAAAAACTCTAATAGCTCTTGGAGTGATGCTTGAATCTTTTTTTCATCAAGCACCACACCTTTTTTATTGCGTTTGGCTTCTCTACCCACTTCATATTGTGGCTTAAAAAGCAAAATTAACCACTTTTTAATCAATGGATTAAAGGCATAAAAAATCTGCTCAATCTTAATAAAAGATACATCACAGACAATTATATCAAATTCTATTTTAGATACTTTAGAGATAAAATCTCTAATATCTGTTTTTTCAAAAAGATGAATTTTAGGATTCTCTCTTAAGCTCTTGTGGAGTTGGTTTGTGCCAACATCAACACAATAAATATCCCTAGCCCCCTTTTGCAATAACACTTGCGTGAAGCCACCCGTGCTAGAGCCAATATCTAACGCTTTTGCATTTTGTATATCAATGGGATTTTTTTCCAAAAAATTCCAAAGCTTCTCTCCTGCACGACTTACAAATATTTGCCTCTCTTTTAAAGCAATAGTGCAATCCAAAGATACTTCATAAGCGGGTTTGAGAATCTGTTTTTCATCTACATAAACAAAGCCTTTTTGAATAGATTCTTGAGCTTTATTTCTAGAATCAAACAATCCTTGTACCACACAAAACAAATCTAAACGCATTAATATTTTTTAATTTTCTTAAAACCAAATTCTAGGGTATTTTCACCAAAATCTTTATGCGATAATACCAAAATCATTCTATCTTGTGTGCGTTTATCTTGCTTAGGAAATTCTACCCAATAATATTCTCCCCATTGTGTTGCATTTTGAGCAATCATTCCTTCTAAATCTTCTTTTTTAAGTCGAGTTATTTTGCTTGGTTTTGTGCCATTTGCCAATCTTATCTCATAGCCATTTTTCAAAAACCCTTTGCTATTTTTACGGGTTTGATACACATCAAGAAAGAAAATCTCCCCCTCTTCTCTAGGGAATTTAATCCAATCAAATTCATTAAGATGGGTTGCAATAACGACAATTTGTGTATTTCCCTGCACAATCAATTCGGTTTTTCTTGTGGCTTGCAAATAAGATTCATCAGTTTTTAATGGCGCAAGACCACTGGACATTTTTTGGCAACCAAAAATCATAAAAACAGCCAAAAAAAGCAAGATTTGTTTTAACATTTTCCAACTCCAATTTCATAATAAACAAAGCCTATCTCTTGCAATTTTTTTGCATTGTATTGATTTCTACCATCAAAAATCACTGGATTTTTCAATCTTTCTTTAATTTCCAAAAAATCTGGGCTTCTAAATTCTTTCCACTCTGTTACCAATACCAAAGCATCACAATCTTCTAAAGCTTCATATTTGCTTTTACAATAAATAATATTTGGCGTTTCTTTGAAATAAAACCTTTTTGCTTCTTCCATTGCTTTTGGGTCATAAACTTTGATAATTGCACCACGCGCTATTAATTCATTAACCAAAACAAGAGAGGTTGCCTCTCTCATATCATCAGTCTCTGGCTTGAAACTAAGTCCCCAAATACCAAAGCTTTTATCGCTTAAATCCTCCCCAAAATGCTGGACAATTTTCTTACCTAGAATCTTTTTTTGCTCCAAATTCACTTGTTCTACAGCATTAATAATTTTTGGATTCACCCCTGCATCATAAGCAATCTTGCTCAATGCCTTCACATCTTTTGGAAAACAACTTCCACCATAACCACAACCCGGATAAATAAAACTATATCCAATGCGTTTATCACTCCCTATTCCTACTCTCACATCATTGACATTTGCTCCCACTGCTTCACAAATATTTGCAATTTCATTCATAAAACTAATTTTAGTTGCAAGCATTGCATTTGCAGCATATTTCGTCATTTCTGCACTTTTGATATCCATGATAATAAGCCTATCATGATTACGACTAAAAGGGGAATAAAGCTCTTTTAGTTTATCTTTGCTCCATTCATCTTCTGCACCAATAACCACTCTATCTGGCTTCAAAAAATCATTAACTGCATCGCCCTCTTTTAGAAATTCTGGATTACTTGCTACGCTAAATTGAATCTCTTTATTTCTTTTTTGCAATTCTTGCAAAATTACCTCTTTTACTTTTTGGGCAGTACCCACTGGAACGGTGGATTTATCAACCACAATAAGAGGATTCTGCATTTTTGCTCCAATCTCTTTAGCAACCGCCAAAACATATTGTAAATCTGCACTGCCATCTTCACCCATAGGTGTCCCAACAGCGATAAAAGCAATCTCGCTTTTTTTCAATGCTTCTTCTAAAGAAGTAGTAAAATGCAAATTCCCACTTTTATAATTTTTACTCACAAGCTCTTCTAATCCCGGTTCATAAATAGGAATTTGCCCATTTTTAAGAGCATCAATCTTAGATTGAATTACATCTACACAATAAACCTCATTCCCCATTTCCGCAAAGCAAGTCCCACTCACTAAACCTACATAGCCTGTCCCAATAACTGCAATATTCATATTTTACTACTCTCTACAATCAATATCAATTTAATTTGAGATTCTATCATAAAACTTTATACAAAACAAAAGCAAGCTTAAAGGAAATTAAAATTATAATTTAAACTCAATTAAAGCCACTCAAGGAAACACTATGCCAAGACACTTGATTGAGACGCAAGATTTTAGCAAACAAGAGATAGAAAGACTGCTTGAATTAGCAGAGCAGTTTCTTGATGGAAAACCACGCAATTCCCTCAAAAATCACACTATCATAACAATCTTTTTTGAAAATTCCACTCGCACACTTTCTAGTTTTGAAGTTGCCACAAAAAGGCTTGGTGGCAATGTTGTTAGGCTTGATGTTTCAAGAAGCTCTACTTCCAAAGGCGAAACACTTTTTGATACCGCAGCAAATCTTAATGCTATGCAACCAAGTGCCATTATAGTGCGACATAAAAGCGCAGGAGTGCCAAATATTCTCTCACATTATGTTTCTTGCTCTATTGTCAATGGTGGAGATGGAGCGCACGCACACCCTACTCAAGCCCTTTTAGATTTATTGACACTAAAAAAGCATTTAGGGAATTTAGAAGGGAAAAAAATTGCCATTGTAGGAGATATTAAAAACTCTCGAGTGGCTAATAGCAATATGGAGCTTTTAAGTCGTTTTGGAATGGAAGTGATTTTGGTAGGTCCCCCTCATTTTATCCCCAAAACTTCGCTAAGGCATTGCCTATATCTCAAAGAGGTGCTTGATGAAGTCGATGCAATCATGAGTCTAAGAACTCAAACAGAAAGGCATAATTCCCCCATTTATTCTAGCCTTAAAGATTATGCAAGCGATTATTGTATCACCAAAGAAATGTTGCAAGAACGCAATATTATTTTATTGCACCCCGGTCCTGTTCATAGAAATATCGATATTAGCGATGAAATGCTAAGAGATTCTCGCTCTAAAGTATTAGAACAAGTTACCAATGGAGTAGCCATAAGAATGGCAGTATTAGAAACTCTTATTACACAAAATATTCCCAAAAACTATCAAAATTTTCCCTATTTTTAGGCAACAACTATGGAATTAGGAATGCTTTTTCTTTTGGGATTTACTACTGCACTAATCCCGGGTCCTGATATTTTATTTGTATTAAGAAACACTCTAAGTCTTGGTTTCAAACAAGGATTCTTAGGATTCCTTGGAATCTTTAGTGGCTGGTTAGTTTTTTTAAGCCTTATTTATTTTGGTTTTTCAAGCTTTATTCAAGGGGATATTATCCAAGCTTCTTTAAGCTTTATTGGGGGAATTTATCTTATTTATATTAGCTATGAGCTTTTTAGAAAAAAGAAAAATCAAATCAATTTCACACAAAAAAAGCAAAAAAATATTCTCCTCTATTTTAAAGGCTTATTTATCAATCTTTCAAACCCCAAAGCAATACTATTTTTTGCTACAATCATTTCACCTTTTATGCAAGATAACCTAGAAAATAGTTTTTTGGTTTTGCTTAGCTCTCTATCTTTGGCATTTATTTTTGTTATTTTTTTGGCGACTTTTTTTAGACGCTTTATCAACAACAGCCTTTTTGATAAAATCGATAAAGTTTGCAGCATAATCTTCTTAGGATTTGGGTCTTGGTTGTTTTATTTGGGCTTAAAAGGCTTTTTTACAGCATTAATATAGGTTTTTAATATTATTTTGACTTGACAACTTTTAGCTTTTAGAATAAAATTCTCTTTTAATTTCTGCAAAACTTTGAAAACTGCTTTAAGGGAACCCTAGATTGATAAATCCCCCATTCTTTTTGATTTTATTTTTTGATTTGCAAAGTTTTTGCTTTTAAAGGTTTAAAATGTCTCAAAACAAAAAAGAAAAAATGCGTACCCATACCCCAGTAGAAGGCTATACTATTGAAGATTTACGTTCAAAATCTATCAATAAATTAGCCGATATTGCAAAATCTCTAGGGATTGAAAATCCTCAAGAATTTTTACGGCAAGATTTGATTTTTGAAATTTTAAAAACACAAGTTAGCCAAGGTGGCTTTATTCTTTTTACTGGCATTTTAGAAATTACAAGTGAAGGCTATGGCTTTTTGCGTGCGATTGATGAAAATTTCTCTGGCTCACAAAATGATGCGTATGTAAGTAGCACACAAATTCGCAGATTTGCACTTCGCAATGGGGATATTGTAACAGGACAAGTGCGTTCTCCAAAAGATCAAGAAAGATATTATGCACTACTAAAGGTTGAAGCAATCAACTATCAATCTCCCGATGAAATGAAAAATCGCCCTCTTTTTGATAATCTCACCCCTCTTTTTCCAACAGAGCAAATTAAATTAGAATACAATGGCTTAAAAATAACAGGACGCATGTTAGATCTCTTTGCACCTATTGGCAAAGGACAAAGAGCATTAATTGTAGCACCTCCAAGGACAGGTAAAACAGAATTAATGAAAGAATTAGCCTATGGAATCACAAAAAATCACCCAGAAATTGAACTAATTGTGTTGTTAGTTGATGAAAGACCAGAAGAAGTAACTGATATGGAAAGAAGTGTAAAAGGCGAAGTGTATAGCTCCACTTTTGATATGCCAGCAAACAACCACACTCGTGTTGCAGAACTCGTTGTGGAAAAAGCCAAAAGAATGGTAGAAATGGGTAAAGATGTTGTGATTTTATTAGATTCTATTACTCGTCTTGCAAGAGCCTATAATACCGCTACTCCAAGTAGTGGAAAAGTATTAAGTGGGGGGGTAGATGCAAATGCACTACACAAACCAAAAAGATTCTTTGGTGCAGCAAGAAATATCGAACAGGGTGGATCGCTAACGATTATTGCTACTGCATTAATTGAGACAGGTTCTAGAATGGATGAAGTGATTTTTGAAGAATTCAAAGGGACAGGAAATAGTGAAATTGTCCTTGCTAGACATATTGCAGAGCGTAGAATCTATCCGGCTATGGATATTTTAAAAAGTGGTACAAGAAAAGAGGAATTGTTACTAGGGCATGACAAACTACAAAAAGTATGGGTACTAAGAAACGCCATTCATCAAATGAATAATGAAATTGATGCCCTTACCTTTCTTTATTCCCAAATGCAAAAAAGCAAAGACAATGAAGAGTTTTTAAATATGATGAATGATAGCGCTAAGGAATAAGATGACTCCCAAAAAAATCGGTGTTTTTGATAGTGGAGTGGGCGGAATTAGCGTTTTAAAAAGCTTGATAGATTCAGATAGCTTTGAAGAAATTATCTACTATGGCGATACTGCTAGAGTGCCTTATGGCGTAAGAAGCAAAGAAACAATCATTCAATATTCATTAGAAGCTTTGGAGTTTTTTAAGCAATTTAACCTTGATTTATTAGTGGTTGCTTGCAATACCATCAGTGCTTATGCATTAGATTCTATGCAAAAATTTGCAAATTATCCTATTGTGGGGGTAATAGAACCGGGAGTTTTAGCGCTTACTAATAATCTTGACAATAAAAACGCAAACATTCTAATCCTTGGCACCAAAGCTACAATTAACAGCAATTTATACCAAAATCTCCTTCACACACAAGGCTATACAAACATCAATGGACTTGCTACAAGCCTTTTTGTGCCAATCGTAGAAGAAGGGATTTTTGAGGGAGAGATTTTAGAATCTACTATGAAATATTATTTCAAAGATTACAAAGAATCTCCAGATGCAATTATATTAGGCTGCACACATTTCCCTCTTATTGCCAAGGCTATTGCTAATTACTACCAAAACAAACCCATTCTTATCCATTCGGGTAATGCCATTATGGAATATCTCAAGCAACAATACACTTTTCATTCTATCAAACACAAAACAAAAATCACTTTTTATGCGAGTGATAGCCTAGATAAACTAAAAAATACAGCCAACCTATGGCTGAATTGTCAATTCTAGTAATCCTCCATCAATTCAAATTCTTTGAGAATAGTTTTATTTTTCTTCAAAGGGGCGGCAAACTCTGTCCCTATTTGATAAATCGGAAGCAACAGCGGTTCTTTTTCTTTTTGGGTTTCTAGATTCGCATAATATTCAATATTTTGTAATTTCTCTTGTGGAATTTTTAAGGCAGTCTCATCAAGCTCATTAGAGGCAAAATATTCTTGAAGCTGTTTGACTTTTTTGGCAATATCTGCGTAATATTTTTCTGCTTGAATGTTGGATTGTAAATTTTTTTGCCAACTATAACCTTTATTGTAAGATTTAACAATATTACGCCAATTCCCCTTATGAATCTTATCCCAAAATTTTAATTCAGAAATCGCAATTTGAGCAGCAAATTTATCATCTTCTACCAGCATAGCTCCAACCATATTTTGAGTAAAACCATTTTGTTTTAATTTGGGATAGCGTTTAATAACGCCCGGGATATACGCATGAAAGATTCCAGCACTTGGATCTTGAAAATTCATTTTATATTCTCCAGCACAAGATTCTTTCCACGCAATGGCTGCCAATGTATAGCCAAAACCAAATTGATATCCCGCCAAATAAGAACGCAATAACACTTCTTTTTGTGTATCATTAAATTTTTCTAACGGGACACAAGAATTTTTAAATTCAACCTTTGGGAGTGCAAATGCCATCGTAGCAAACAAAACTAAAACAATCCATCGCATAAAAATCTCCTTATTACTCTAAAAAACCTTAGCAATTTTTATTCCAATTATCAGAAATTTTTAGTTGAAATTTTGCAATAGTTCCTTGCTTATCAGAGCGATTTTGCAAAGAAATATTGCCTCCCAATGCGTTTGCAGCATTTTTTGCCAAGAACAATCCAAGACCAGCTCCGCTTTTATTGCCAGCTCGTCTAAAAGGCGCATAAATATCATTGAGCTCCGAATCTATCCCACATCCTTCATCCATCACTATAATATTTAGCTTTCCATCTTCTACGCTACTTTTTAGCAAGATACTTTTGCCTTTGGGAGTGAATTTAAAAGCATTTTGTAAAAAATTTTGCACGATTTGGGTTAGCAGTGTGGGCTTTATTGTCAATAAAACTTCCTCTTCCCCGATCTCGACAAAAAAACTTTTATTTTCTTTTTTGCTAAGAATCATAAAATTATCGGCTATTTTTTTAAGTATTTTATTAATATCAACCATGCTTGATTTTTCAAATTGCGCACTCTCTTGCCTTCCAAGATCCAAAAGCATTTTTATAATTGCATTCATCTCATTAATGCTAGAGATATTTTCTTTGAGTGCATCGGTATAAACTTCTTTTTGTCTTTCTTTAATCAAAGTCACTTCACATTTTGTTTTCATAACTGCCAATGGCGTTTTTAATTCATGAGCAATGCCGATAAAAAGCTGTTTTTGACTAGAAAGATAATTTTTAATTCTTTGCAAAAGATTATTGATAGAATACACCAAAGGTTGAAACTCCAATGGCAACGCATTGTTATTTAATGTTTCTAAATCATACTCTTTGACTTTCTCTAAAGTTTGTGAAAGATTATGGATAGGCTTATAGAGTATATTAGAAAATGCCAATGCAAAAAGCTGTATCAAAATAAGTGCAAAGAAATTCACCAAGACTATCCCCTCAAAAAGATTCTCTAAAAACCACATCTCTTTGGTAATATTTTTAGTAATATTTAATGTCTTATTTCCCTTGTATGGGACAAAAAGTGAAAAATATACATCATCTTTTATGGTTTGCTTTTTGTAATATTCTTGTATAATTTTTTCATCTAAAACAACAATTTTGATTGTATCATTTGAAAGGATATTAGTATTTTGAATATAAAAAGATTGATTTGTTGTATAAGTAATATTGTTTGTAAGAATATGCTGGCTATATTTTTGCAACTCTTGTTTAATGTTGCCATAAGCGGTAAAATACAAATAGCTATAGAGTGCAACCGAAAAAATGACCAAAAGAGCGACAAAGGAAATGGTGATTTGTCTTACATAATCACCTCTTATACTCCTTTTGGATAGCAAAATCTATAACCTCTGCGTCTGACTGTCTCAATTGTTGCGATGTCTAAAGGTTTATCCATTTTTTGGCGAATCTGATTGATAGCAACTTCAATTACATTTGGTGTTACAAGCTCTGGTTCTTCCCAAATCGCATCTAATAATTGCTCTTTAGAAACAATTTGATCTCTATGTCTTGCAAGATGAGTTAAAACCTCAAATGGCTTCCCTTTAAGTTCGATTTCTTGCCCTTTATAGGTGATTTTCTCTTCATCAGGATTGATAATTAAATCTTCAATTTCAATAAGATTAGTCCCTCCAAATCTCAATCTAGCCTCAATTCTTGCCACCAATACATTGAAGTCAAAAGGCTTTGCCAAAAAATCATCAGCACCCGTTCTCAACGCTTCCACTTCACTTTCTGCATCATCTCTTGCAGAAATAACAACAACTGCAGTGCGTGGGGATTTGCTCTTGACTTGACTAATGATTTCCAAACCGCTCCCATCTGGCAACATCCAATCAACCAACACCAAATCATAGTTACGAATACTGATAAAATATTCCCCATCTTTTAAATTTTCTGCGACATCTGTTTGATAGTTAAATTCATTAAGCCCTTCTGTGATTGTTTTATTAAGGCTAATTTCATCTTCGATAATCAAAATACGCATTAAACTATCCTTACTATGTAAAATTAAAATTTCTTGAAATTATAGCATATTTTTAGCTATTTTTAAAAAAACTTTTATGAAAAATTAAAAAAATGCTAAGAAATTTTTAATTTTTCGTATAACCTTCCTCACCCTTTCTTTTGCAATCACAACAAAATATCCATAATCTTTTTTGAGGTATTGATTTTTCAACCAACATTAAGCCCTAGCTATATCTTGCGTTCTTTTAAAATATCTGCTATCAAAAATGAAAGTTCTATTGCCTGATTTGCATTCAATCTAGGATCACATTGCGTGTTATAATTGCACCCTAAATTCTCTTCTGTAATAGCTTGCATACCACCTATACATTCTGTCACATCTTCACCCGTCATCTCCAAATGCACACCACCTGCATAAGTCCCAACGCTTTTATGAATCTCAAAAAAGCTTTTGACCTCTTCTAAAATACTATCAAAAGTGCGTGTTTTATAGCCGCTACTTGCTTTAATCGTATTACCATGCATAGGATCAATGCTCCACAAAATCTCTCTACCCTCGCCCTTTACAGACTCAAGCAATTTTGGCAATTTTTCTTTGATTGTATTTGCTCCCATACGAATAATGAAATTCAAACGCCCTGCTTCATTTTTTGGATTTAATATCTCACAAATCCCCAAAATATCTTCCTTAGTAGCATTTGGACCAATTTTTACCCCCAATGGATTCTCTACTCCTCGCAAAAATTCCAAATGCGCACCCTCAAGATTTCTTGTTCTCTCTCCAATCCATAGCATATGTGCTGAACAATCATACCATTTTCCACTCAAATGATCTTTTCTTGTCAAAGCTTCTTCATAATTCAACAATAAAGCCTCATGGGAAGTAAAAAACTCTGTTTCGTGTAAAATCGGAGTATTGCTTGAATTAATCCCACAAGCACCCATAAAGGCAAGTGCTTGAGTAATTTTATCCGCCATTTCTTGATAACGCTCACTAGAGATTCCACTCACAAAATCCAAATTCCATTTTTGCACTTGATTTAAATCAGCCAATCCACCTTGTGCAAAAGCCCGTATAAGATTCAAAGTCGCCGCAGATTGATTATAAGCTTGCAAAATTCGATTAGGATTTGCTTCTCTAGCCTCTTTTGTAAATTCTATATCATTGATAATATCGCCGCGATAACTAGGTAGCGTAACTCCATTGATTGTTTCTGTATCACTAGAGCGAGGTTTGGCAAATTGCCCTGCTAAGCGTCCAACCTTTACAATCGGACAAGCCCCTGCATAAGTCAGCACTACTGCCATTTGCAAAATCACTTTAAATAAATCGCGTATTCTTATAGCATTAAAGTCAGAAAAGCTCTCTGCGCAATCTCCACCTTGTAGCAAAAAAGCCTCTCCTCGAGAAACTTTTGCAAGATGTTTTTTCAAAGATTCTGCTTCTCCTGCAAAAACAAGCGGAGGATACTTACTTAATTGCTTCTCTACACTCTCTAAAAGTGCAATATCATTGTAAATAGGTTGCTGGAGGGCAACTTTTCCCCTCCAACTTTTGGTATTCCATTCTTGTGTTGTCATTTTGGTATTTCCTAAAAAGCTAATTTTTCTTTGATTTTAGCAAATCCAAAATAAAAATGCCCTTACCTTAAAAAATATTGAATTTACTTTCCTAGATAAACTTGTCTTGGGCGTGTGATTCTTGCGTGTGGATTTTTAATATGCTCCATTACTTGTGCGCACCAACCTGGCATTCTACCAATCACAAAAATTGGGGTAAATAATGGAACAGGAATCTTAAGCGCAGTGAGGATAATACCGCTATAAAAATCCACATTGGGATATAAATTTCTCTCTTTAAAATAATCATCATTTAATGCAACTTCTTCGAGTTTTTCTGCTATTTCACTTAGTCGTGCATTCATTTTAATACCTTTTTGATTCAACTCATCTTTCAAAGCCTTAATAGCTTTGGCACGCGGATCGTAGCTTTTATACACTCGATGTCCAAACCCCATTAGCCTAAAAGGATCGCTCTTGTCTTTCACTCTTGCAATAAATTTATCAACATTTTTCACATCACCGATTTCTTCTAATTGAACCAACACTTTTTCATTTGCTCCACCATGAGCAGGTCCCCAAAGAGCATTGATTCCAGCAGAAATTGCAGCATAGGGATGCACACCTGTGGAAGCAACATTACGCACCGTTGTTGTTGAAGCATTTTGTCCGTGATCTGCATGAAGAATAAAAATTTTATCCAACGCTTCTACCTCAAGCGGAGTAATTTCTTCATGCCCTTCCAAAGTATATTTTAATCTACCTCCCGGATAAGCCCTAAGCATATAAAGAAAATTTTCTACATAACTTCTACTAATATCAGGATAAATAAAAGGGGCTCCGATAGAATTGCGATAAGAAAAAGCCACTAAAGTAGTAATTTTTGCAATGATTCTACGCGCCATTGTTTGATAATCATCTTCATCATCCATTTCTTTGTGGTCAAAATGAAAAGTAGATAATGCTGCTACTGCCGAACTTAAATTTGCCATTGGGTGTGCATTATCCGGAAAAGCGCTAAAGATATTTATCAAACCTTCATGCAAAAATGAACGATGCCTTAATTCTAAATCAAATTCTTTGGATTCTTTTTCATCTTTTGGCGCTTCATCTGTAATTAATAATTTAGCAACATCTGTAAATTTATATTTTTTTACAATTTCTTCAATAGGAATCCCTTTATAGAGTAATTTCCCATTTTTTCCATCAACATAACTAATAGTTGATTCGCAGCCTGCTGTAGAACCATAGCCGGGATCATAAGAAAATATATTTGTTCTTTCAAATAATTTACTAAAATCTACTGCTTTAGGACCTCTTGTGCATTCTATCAAGTCAAAATCAAATTTTTCACCTGTTTCATTATTGATAAGCGTTATATTTCCCATAACTACTCCTTGATATTTTTTGAATTTACAAGCATTTTACTGCACTTTTTTTTAAAAAAGTCAAAAAATAATTAAATTCTAAGACAAAAAAAATATTTTATACTTTTTTACACATTTTTAATTATAAAGAATGTCAATATTGCTTGCTGGTTTGAAATCAAATATTTTAGGATCGATTTTTGGATTTACTTGAATATCTTCAAAGACAATCTCAACTTGATTTCCCATTGAATCTTCAAAAGAGATTCTTTGCAAAATCCCTTTTGCAAAATACAAATGATATTTTTGATTTAAAATTTCTGCCACATAATGATCTTGAGCGATTTTTACTGCTTGATGAACAAGATTTAAAATATCTAAATTTTCCTGCAAATGCGTAAAAATGGCTTGCTCTAATTGTGGCTCATAAATAATCATAGTATCTTGCTCGATATAAATTTCTTTTGAAACTGGCGTTTGATATTTCCACAATAAGCTTCTTGGTGCGAGTGCAAAAATTTCTCCCTTATAGGTAATTGTATGCTCATCAGAAAAAATTTTTTGTGTAAATTTTGCCTGCATAGATTCTAATATTTTAATCTCTTTGGCATCCACCACACACAAAAATATCAATAATAAAAATATTTTTTTAAACATTTTAATGCTTAGAATCTTTATGTAAAAAATACAAACCTATTGCCAATGCAAGGATAGAAATTGCAAAAAACAGCATATCTTGAGTACTTTTCATGCCCATATTAAGCACTTTAGAGAAAAAAGCCACAATAAGAGCCATAACAATCACTTTTGCAAGTTTATCTTTAAGCTGGTCAAGCGTATGAATCTCTAATACCTTGGAGCTACTCTCATCTTTGATTTGTATTTTGCAAATAAATAACTCATACAATCCAAATGAAAAAATCAACAAAACAACAGCAATGAGATACAAATCAATTGCCATAATAATGGTGTTTAGCAAAATATTGTGAATATCAGAGCCTTCTGGTAGAGCATGCATATAATACAAGGCAGTATCTTTGGCTGCTTTGATAATATCCACGCTTGCCACAATAAAAAGCAAAATCGCTCCAACAAGCGATAAAACAACTGCCAAAATAATAAACATTCTGGCATTCCACATCATTTTTTCAAATACAATACGCATAAATTCCAATTGTGTTCCTTGATATTTTTGTGTGCAATTATAGCAAATCTATTCCTAATAAATTTCAAAAGTTTTATTTATGGCTTTTATTTGTTTTATTGAAAAAACCTCAAAATACAATTCTATAACGCACTCCTGTTTTTGTGCTATCTTTTTGTATTTTTCGATTTTCTCTTTGAATATAAGTAGAAAAATTTCTAAAAGGAGAATATTCTAGCCCATAATTCCAAATACGTTCACTTAGGGTGTCATTGTTTTGTATTAAAGATTGTCGAAAAATAATATTTTGAAGAAATTTATATTGCATTTGGTGTTCTATGCCATATTTTTCACTCCACTCTCCAGTTTGTGAATCCCTTATAAAGCCCCCTAGAAAAAACACAGAAGAATTACGATGCTCCAAAATAGGAAAGGTAAGATTGATATCTCCCCCCAAATTCTGTGTATCTTGACTAAAATAAGCATCTAAATTAACATTAAAATTCACTTTGGGAATATAATTTTCTAATACACCATCAATTTGCTGGCTAAAAATCGGAGAAATTTGCTTTAATGCGACATTAAAGATTTTATGGCTAAGCCCAAAAGGTTCTAATTCCCAATCATCACTTTTGAGATCTACCACTTCTTCTTGTTCCAAATAAGGAGATTTCTTATAATATTTTGGTATTTTATTTTCTACCACCGGCAATGGCACACCCAAGATATTCCCATATTTTTGAAAGCGATTAAAAGGATTATTGTGCTGAATATTTAGCTTAAGATACTTTGAAGCTTCCGTTTCCCTTTCTTTAGCAAAAGCCATCAAAGCAAAACATAAAAAAATAATAATTTTATTAAACATTCAAAAATTCAATTCTTCCACTTTTGCCATAAAATGCTCTAAAGCACTTTTGCAGCCTTGCACACTTAATTCTACGCCTGTTTCTAAAAATTCTCTTTTGAAAATCACAATCTCCATTTTCTTGGCTAGATATTCTATTTTGTTTAAACAAGAAAAGCAAACAAATACTCTTTGAATACTTTGGGGAATATAGGGCTTTAATTTCCCTTCATCTTTGGCTTTCAAAATCACCTCTTTGGCTCCTTGAGTATATGCTCTTACAAGCCCACCTGTGCCAAGCAATGTCCCACCAAAATAGCGTATAGTCAATAAAGCACAATCAATCAAATTATATCCTCTTAAAACTTTGAGGGTTGGCATTCCTGAAGTCCCCTTTGGCTCCCCATCATCACTAAAAGATTCTTCAATTTGCTCTTGAGGATTCAAAAAACGACTAGCAGTCACAAAATGCACTGCCTTAGTGTGTTCTTGACGCATTAAAAGTAGCGTATTTTCAAAATTTTGAATGGGTATAAGCATGGAAATAAAGCAAGAGCCCTTAATCTCAAAAGCACTCTGCGTTTCTGCTAGAGGATAGAAAAGCTCCACACTTAATGCCCTCTTTTGAGATTTCCACTAGAGAATTGTATGATTTTATTAGGTATCTCATCTAATCCTACAATTTCGCAAACTGCCCCTCTTGCAATTGCCTGTTTTGGCATACCAAAAACAACACAGCTATTTTCATCTTGCGCTATTGTGTAAGCCCCATTGTCATAAAGCTCTTTTATGCCTATACTTCCATCATCTCCCATGCCTGTCATAATGATTGCAAGTGCATTTTTTCCAACAACATTATTGACGCTACGGAACATCACATCTACACTAGGTTTATGGCGAGAGATTCTTTCTCCATCGACACTTTTTGCATAGTAATCATTGTAATTTTTATCCAAAAGCAAATGTTTGCCCCCGGGTGCTAGATAAGCACAAGAATTATGCAAATGCATTTTTTCATTCACTTCAAAAACTTCAATAGAAGAAATGCGATTCAAACGATTTGCAAAAGAGGTAGAAAAGCCCTCTGGAATATGTTGTGTGATAATAATAGGGGGTAAATTTTTTGGCAATACTTGCAAAATTTTTGCAATTGCATCTACCCCGCCTGTGCTTGCTCCAATAGCAATAAGCTTTTTGCCTTCGCTTTTATATGGATTAGATTTCAAGATTAAATCTGGATGATATTTGTGATTAATTTGCATCAAAAATCAATCCTTAGTTTTAATAAAAATATTTTGCCCCAAACGCTCCACCTTTGGTGCCAACCCCAAAATACTCTCTGAATGCCCCAAATAAAGAGTTCCACCAACTTTTAGATGAGAAAAAAGTTGATTGAGTATTTTTTCTTGATCCTCTACCTTAAAATAAATCAAAACATTGCGACAAAAAATAATGTCAAATTCTCTTTGCCCAAAAGGATAATTTTTTGCATATAAATTATGCTGCTTAAAGGTAATAATATTCTTTAGGGATTGCTTAGCATTCATATAAATTTCTCTTTGGCTCTTTGGTGCTATCTCAAAAAAATCTTTAATATCTAGCCAAGTGGGAAGAGGATTCAAAAAAGTATCTACCACATATTTTCCCTGTTTAGCAAATTCTAAAACCGAAGTATCAATATCTGTGGCTACAAGACTAATGGGGATATTAGCTTTATAAATATCCTTTGCATAAAGCAAGGTTGCAGCAATTGAATAAGGTTCTTCCCCTGTCGAACTAGCCGAGCAATACACCTTTAAAGGCTCATTTTCTCGCAAGCGATGAGGCAAAATGCGATTAACCATATCCAAAAAATGAAAACCCTCACGAAAAAAATCTGTTTTGTTGGTTGTAAAACTATTAATAAAATCTTGCTTGAATCTTCCTGCTTTAAGCTGTATAAAAAAATCATTAAAATTTTCAATCTTTAAATCACGAGCCAACTTTTCTAAGCGATTTTTAATCGTTGAATCTTTGTTACTAGGAAGATGGATTCCTGCCATTTCATAAATCATTTTTCTTGCTTGATTAATTTCTGTTTCACTAATTATTGGCAATATTTTTCCTTTTTAAATAATCTTTTTTCCATTCTTCAACCTTCAATGAATCTGCAATCTGCCCTATTTTATTGTATTGTTCATAATAATCAAAAGTAAATCTTGCAAGTTCTTCTCTTATGGGCTGATAGTAACCTTCTTGGTCTTTTTTCACATAATCAAACAAAAACCCAGATGCATCTGCCTTAGAAAGATAAAATTCAATTAGTTTATTATAAGTTTGTAAATATTTCTCTACCAAAAGAGGTATTTTTGTCTCATCTATTTGCAAAGCTATCTCTTCAAAGCTTCCATTATACCTTAAAACCCCCACTTCAAACATAATATCCAAATGAATTAATCCCTCACAATAATAAGGCAAAACCTCATTTTCCTTTTTCCATGCAATTAGCCCAACTGCCCTTGTAATTGTGTTAAAAATTAATTCCTTCAAAAGCGTATGGTTTTGTCCTACAAAATAATAAGCTAACCCTCCCATAGTAGCTTTAAATTCTTCTATATTTTTAAACTGACCACTCTGATTCATTTTCAATTCAGTATCTAAACTTACCCACAAAATATGCCCAAATTCATGCCCTATAGTCGAAATTTCATAAACCTTATACCAATCTTCTTTCCTAAAATACAACATCTCCCGATTAAAATCCAAAAACTCTTTGGGGAAAGTTTTGCTACTTAAAAGCATAAAAGGTTTTGAGCATAAAATCTCTCTCACCCTATCAGGAAAATAAAATATTTTCTTTCCAAATTTTGCGCTCACACTCTCATCATTAGGAACTACTTGAGCACTAAATAACCCATTAATCTCCGCTCCATAAAATAACAAAGGCTGCCCACCATAGCTTTGTGTTTTTTGCAAAGATTCTTGCACGCAAATATCAATTTCATTTTTATAAGCAGAATTTGGCATTTGCTTTGTATATTCTCTATAAAACTCCAAAAAAGATTCTTTATTAATCTTTAATTCATCTTTATGATTTAGATTAGTTAAATCCAAACCTTGATAAATCTTGGCAATTCTCAAATCCCATTCAGGTGCAACTGCTTTTCTATAATGATCTTCATAATACTCCAAAGGATGCCCAATCTGTAAAGGAGTGGTAATTTGCATCCAAGCTTTATCCACTTTTCTCCACGATTCCAAAAGCTTACTCACATCTTCTTGCAACAAAGCTTCCCTTAAAGCTTCCAAATAATTAAGATAATATTGCTTTTGCTCCACTTCTGGGCAATTTTCTTCTATGCCTTTAAGTTGTATTAAAACATTTTCAAAAACTTTTTTAAATCTCTTAAAATCCTCTTGAAAAAATTTTGCATAAGCTATTGCTTGATATTGATTGTCTTGCCACACAGGGATAGAATAACTTCTATCACTCATTTCACCATTTTCTGTTATTTCCATACTCTCTTGAAGTGCTTTTAGAATCTCTTCGATATTTTGATATTTTTGCTTTAATTCTTGATTAATTCCTAAAATCAATTCCCTTTGCCAATTTTCAAAAAAACCATTAAACACCAAACCAATTTTATGAATACTTTGGAGCAACTCTCTCAAAAAAGGCGTCAAAAGATTCTTATTGCAAATAAAGTCTAATACTTTTTCATGCTTTTGCATATAAAAATCTCGTGTAACTTGAAACATTAAAAAGCGTATTTTTAAAATTTCCTCTTCTTTAATCCCCAATTTCTCCAAAACATTTACCAAAGCACCTTCTTTTAGAGATACGATTCTATCAATAACAGCAAATGTTGTTTCTGGAGTTTTTGGAATTAGTTGAAAAACGCATTCTAAAAATGCAGGGATATTTTGGGCTTCTACCTCGTGATATAGGGAATTGACTTTTTGATTTTCATTTTCTAAAAAATAATAAATTTCTGCAATATCTCTAAAAATCTCTTTTTTATTTTTCACCCATTTCCTTTTTATATTGCTCAATAATTTCGTATGCTGCATTAATTTCTTGCAATTTTGCTGTGGAAGTTTTGATAATAGATTCTTCTAAACCTTTATGGTGCAAAATATCAGGATGATACTCTCTCACTAATGCTTTATATTTTGTCTTAATCTCTTTTAAATCCGCTTCTTCACTTACCCCTAAAACCTTGCAAGCTTCCTTGTAATCTTGTTTGATGTCCTCTTTGGAATAAAATTCCACAAAAGCATCATACATTTTATTGAAATCATCATTTTCAATTTCCAAATACGCAGCGACATCCAAAATCACTTCGCGTTCATTTTCGCTTAGAACTTTATCAGCATAAGCAAGCGCCAACAAATACTCCACAAGCTTCAAGCGACTTTTATATTGCCCTTTTGTCAAATCCGCATACGCTTGACTTAATTCCTCGACACTTTCGGCAGTATTTTGAAAAATAGAATGCAGAATCTCCAAAATTTCTTCTTTTTGATTCATAGCGCTTTGCAATGTAAGTGATTGTGCAATATCTTCAATAGTGTTTTCTATTAGCTCTTTTTCAAGCTCGCAGATCTTCCCATCACTTTGTGCTAACTTTGCCAATAATCCAACCATTACTCCATACTGACTTTTTTTGATTTTGCTGTCTTTGCTTAAATTCTTATAAGGGTCTTCATATTCTTGAAATTCTTCTTGGATTTGATTATCTTGAATAGTTGTTTGAAATTGCTGGCGTTTTTGAGGATTTGATAAATAATCTTTGAAATTAATAAAAGCTATCGCAATAATTACGATTGTAATAAGTAGCAGAATCTCCATATTTATCCTTAAAAAACTTGAATATATCTATTGAAAAAAGCCTTTGATTTTCCCTATAACTCCCTCTGACTTCAAAAATCCTAATTCTTGCAACTTTGCTTTAATCTCTTTTAATTCTTCTTCATTAGCATCTACTTCGACACTCTGACTTGGAATATCTACTTTTAAAGTAGGGAATTTTTGTCCTAAAGATTCTTGAATTTTATTAACACAACCTTGACATTTAATATTAACACATTGGATTTTCATAATAATTTTCCTAAAATAAGTTGAAGGTAAAAAGTGGTGGGCCCTATAGGACTTGAACCTATGACCAATCGGTTATGAGCCGAGTGCTCTAACCAGCTGAGCTAAGGGCCCTTCTTTAAAAAATTTTTAGAAGCGTAATTATACACAAATTTATATTTAAAAGCAAGAAGATGCTCTAAAATTGCAAATAAAATAATAAAAGTAATAAAACTACTCCCACCATAACTAAAAAGCGGCAATGGGATTCCAACCACAGGGGCAAATCCTATTGTCATGGCAATATTTACCCACGAATAAACAAAAATCAATAATCCCACACAATAAGCAACTACTTTGAGAAAATAATCCTTACTATCCACATTGCCGATACTAAAAATATGAAAAATCAATGCCACATACAAAATAAACAATCCAATAACACCCACAAATCCAAAACGCTCCGCAAAATAAGGAAAAATAAAATCACTTGTCGCAATAGGCAAAAAACGATAAGTCGCTTGAGTGGCATTTTCTTTTTCTTTGCCAGAGATTCCACCCGAACCAACCGCTATAATTGATTGCTTGACTTGATAATCAGGCTCTTTTAATACAAAATCCACAATGCGTTTTTTTTGATAATCATGCAAATTTGCATACAATACCGGAGAGAGAGAACCCACGCAAATAAGTAAAACCAACCATATTTTATAATTCACTCCCACCAAAAACAAAACACCAAATCCCATAATCAACAATACAAGCGCTGTCCCTAAATCTGGCTGTTTTAATATCAAAACAAAAGGCAATAAAATAAAAAAGGAAAGTTTCAAAAATTCTTGCAATCCATAACCATTTTTCTTAGGGGGATTCTTAGTAATCAAATAAGCAAGCATCAAAATCAAAGCAGGTTTCATTGTCTCTGAAGGCTGGAAGGTAAAATGCACAAAAGGTATTTCAAGCCACCTACGAGCCCCAAGCCTCATATCGCCAAAAAAATCTACCATAATCAGCAATATAATATTAATCCAATAAAACCCAATAATCGCCCAAGTCATACGCCGTATAGGAATCAAAAAAACTACAATAAAAATCAATAATCCAATAAAAGCATAAATAAGGACTTTATTACCCAAAAATTCATTGTTTTCATTAATCAAAAACCACGATAACAAAATCAAAGGAGTCACTAATAAAGGTAAAGTAAAATCAAAAAATGATAAAATATTTCTATTAAACCCAAACAAAACAAATAAACCTTAAAAAATAAATAATAGAAATTTTAACATAATTTAATCTAGGAAAGAATAAAACATTTAGCAATGGAAAGAGAAATTTTAAATTTTTTGGTAACCTCTCAAGAATCTGGAATGCGTTTAGATATTTTTTTGGCAACAAAACTAAATTTATCACGCAATAAAATCAACAAAATGCTTCACAACAAACAAATCACCCTCAATCAAATACAAGCCTCAAAAAATGGAATTATCCTCAAAGAACAAGACCAAATTCATATCTTCCCTTCTCTTTTGGAAGCTGCCAAACCCACTCCAAAAATCCACATTCCAATCTTATATGAAGATGAAGATTTATTAGTCCTCAACAAGCCCATTAATTTGGTTGTGCATAAAACCAACCAAGAAGACACCCAATACACGCTCCATGAGTGGCTAAAAGAGCAAAATTTCAAACTCTCCAATTTGGGAGATTCTTATCGAGAGGGCATTATTCACCGATTAGACAAAACCACCAGTGGCGCCATTGTCATTGCCAAAAATAACCATTCCCATCAAATCTTAAGCCAACAACTCAAAACCAAAGAAATGGGACGCTATTATCTTTGTGTTATCAACCAACCTCTCAAACAAGATATTATTATAGATTCGCCTTTGATAAGACACCCAAAAAATCGCTTAAAATACATTACAACTTCCAAGCAAACTCCAGATTCCAAAGATGCAAAAACTGCATTTTTCAAAATCATCGATAATGGCAAAACTGAACTCATAGGCGCAAAACTTTTTAGTGGCAGAACACATCAAATCCGCGCTCATTTAAGCAAAATTAATCGCCATATTCTAGGAGATTTTTTTTACAACTACAAAGGAAATTACACACAAAGGATTCTTCTCCACTCTTCTTTGCTCTATCTAAAGCACCCCACCACCCAAAAACACTTAAAAATCTATGCACCTCTTTTTGAGGATATGCTTCTTTTTTTGCACCAAAATTTTTATGCCTCACAAGATTTTGAATCATTTGCAAAAAATTTCATTTTGCCTTTACAAGATATTTATCTTTCAAAATTTACTTAAAACAAAACTTAGCTAATTTATAAAAATAATAGATTTTTTGGCAAATCTATGCTATGATAAAACTTTTTAATTATTTACAAATCAAAACCTAAAAGCATATTTTAGGAAATTTAAGGATTCTTGATTATGTTATTTTTATTTAAAAACACTTTTTTTAAGCTTTTAATATTAGTTATTGCCGCATTTTTTAGTGCTTGTAGTAGTTCAAGTAGCAATTTTAGTTTTGGGAGCACACCCTCTATTAATCCAAACATTACTCCTCCTAGTGACATTCGTGTATTAAGCGATGTTAATACAATTGCATTTGAATGGAATCTAATCCAAAATCCAGAAATAGCAGGTTATTATATCTATCGCAAAAAGCCAAATGAAACAAGCTTTAGCAAAATTGCCACGCTAGATTCTCGTTTCACAACACATTATGCAGACAATAAACTTGAATCCAATACCGAATATCTCTATCAATTTGCTTCTTTTGATGCACAAAAAAACATTTCTCAATTCTCCTCACCCATTAGTGCAAAAACACAATTTATCACCGCTGTAAGTTATATTGAAGCCATAGGAAACTACCCTAGAAAAATTAAAATCATTTGGAATCCTCACCAAGATACAAGGGTAATAGGCTATATTATAGAAAAAAAAGATTCCAAAGGAAACTGGGATAAATTAGCCGATATAAATAATCGCTTATTAGTGGAATATTTGGATACCAAGCTTGAAGATAACGCAACGCATGAATATAGAATCTTTGCTTACAATGTCAATAAAACTCTATCCCTCCCCTCACAAATTGTAAGTGCGACCACAAAACCCAAACCAACCCCTATTTCTAATTTTACCGCAAGCAACAATATCCCCAAACAAATCACACTCAAATGGGATTTGCATCAAAATCCAGAAATTACACAATACAACCTCTTTCGCTCAAGTTTTGAATCTAATTTTTTTAGCAAATTAGCCACAATTCCAAATAATACCAATACTTACCAAGATATTATTGACGATAATGGCAAACAATATTATTACAAAATTACCGCTACTGATAAAGATGGCATAGAAAGCCTTGAAACAGGACCGATTATAGGAACTACTTTGGGATTGCCTAATACCCCTTTAATCACTTATGCACAAATTGAAGGAAATTCTGCAGTTATACGCTGGAATCCACAAGATAATCGTGCAGTAGAATATATTGTGTATAAAAAAGATTCAAGCTTTTTTGGGGAAACTTTGCGTTACAATAAAGTCCTTACACCAGAATTTATTGATAATGAAGTTAGGGCTGGAGAAAAATACTATTACCGAATCAGCGCTGTTGATGAAAATGGCTTAGAATCAAAACAAACTGAAGAAATTATGCTATTTTTACCTGCCAAATAATGCCACATTTCAAAACTCAAAGCCTCACCCTTCCTCCCCTTCCATTTACCTCTACAACAAAAGAAGGGGAATTTACTTTTACCAATTTATTTACTTCGGCTAATAATCCTAATTTTTCGCTTTTGCAAGTGCATTTCTCCCCTACTCTTTCTTCGCTAAAAAACAAAGACTACTTCCTAGAAATCAAAAAAACTAACCATGAAACCATTGTAAAATGCGATAAAAACTCAAAAATTGCCCCCATTGGCATTATCAAAAAATCCCTAGAAATTCTCTCTCAATTTCAAGATTCCTTACTCACCCACAATCTTCATGAAAAAAATAATCTCTATTTGGGAAAAATACCCTTTATTAAGCATATTGAAGATTTCTTGGATTTTGACACTCTACTCAAAAAACAAAAACTTAAAAATCCAAAAGTTTGGCTTGAAATCGGCTTTGGTAGCGGTAGGCATCTCCTCTATAATGCCCAAAAACACCCTAATATTTTACACATTGGTTTAGAGATTCATTATCCATCTTTGGAGCAAGTTGCTAGACAAATTGAATTAAATAAACTTGATAATATCCTACTTTTAGCCTACGATGCTAGAATCTTCTTAGAGCTTCTTCCCTCCAATACACTTGAAAAAATATTCGTGCATTTTCCAGTCCCTTGGGATAAAAAACCCCATAGAAGAATCTTTAGCAATGCCTTTCTCTCTCAAGCCTCAAGAGTGTTAATACCAAATGGACATTTACAATTACGCACAGATAGCTATGAGTATTTTTGCTACGCAAAAGAGCTTGCAATCTCTAACCCTAATTTAGAGATTCAATACACTTCAAATGCACAAGAAGAGATTATCAGCAAATATGAAGCTAGATGGCTAAAACAGCAAAAAAATATTTACAATCTTGAAATCTTTGCAAAACAAAGCAGTAGCCCTATATCTTTTGATTATACATTTGATTTTTCAAACACTTCCCTTCAAAAATTCTTTCAAAAAAAGAAAATTATTCAAGAGGATTATTTTTTGCACTTAGAAGACTTATTGATTGCAGATTCCACAGATTGCAAATTACTCAAAATTGCATTTGGCGATTTCAATTATCCAGAAACTCGCTACCTTATAGAAGATACACATTTGCATTATTTTAGAGAAAATCCATTACCAACGCAAATTAATCACAAAGCCCACCAGCTGCTTATTTCACTCTTAAACCAAAAACCAACACAAGGACTTTAATTATGGAAGCAATCATCAAAGCACAAGGCATTAACTTAGGCTACAAAGATGAAATTATCATCAAAAACGCCAGCTTTAATATTTTTCCACAAGAATTTGTTTTTATTAGTGGTCCTAGTGGAAGTGGAAAAAGCACACTCATACGCTCTATTTATGGAGATTTACCGCTCAAAAGTGGCTCTTTGGAAGTATGCGGAGTGGAAATGTTTAAAACCAGCAAAAAAAACATAGAAAATCTACGCCGCCATCTTGGTATTATTTTTCAAGACTACAAATTAATCAAAGATTTCAATGTCGAAAAAAATGTTATGCTTCCTATGATTATCGGGGGTTTCACAAAAGAATCTTGCAAAGCTCAAACTGATAGACTTCTAGCACACATAAAACTCTCCCACAAAGGCAATAAATATCCTTTGGAATTAAGCGGGGGAGAACAACAAAGAGTAGCAATGGCAAGAGCGCTCTCTCATAATCCACTTTTGATTTTGGCAGATGAACCAACCGGAAACTTAGATGATTATTCTAGCGAAGTAATTTGGAGCTTATTAAAAGGTGTTAATGAACAGCTTGGCATTACTATTGTTGTTGTAACTCACAGAATCCCAGAAACTTTTGGTATTAAATACAGACATCTACACATTGAAGAAGGAGTAATTTATGAACTCTCTTAAAAACCATTTATCTCTAATTATTCCTTTAGTTGCGCTCTTATTTGCATTAGAAAGCATTTTGCTCGTTAATCGCACCTTGAATGATTATGAAAACACGCTTGGAAAAAACTATGCAATCATTTTAGCTTCTACAAAAGAGCTAAATTTACAAGACATCAAAGAAAAAATTAGCGAATCCCAAAGCCTTACTTCAATAGATTCCAAAATTGTGCTTGACCGCCTAAAAGATAATATTAGTCAAGCAAATCTTATTGTTTTAAAAAACACATTGCCACATTTTTATTCCCTAAGTCTCAATACTTACCCTAGCTCTGCTCGCCTTAGTGTCATCAATAATTCCCTAAAATCAATTGATGGCATCATACGAGTAGAAACTTTCACCAAAAGCCACAGCCAAATCTACCAACTTCTTTTAATAATTAATAGCAGCGTTATTATTTTTTCTAGCCTCATTGCATTAATTAGCCTTCTTTTAATGTTTAAACAAATTGAAATTTGGAAATTCCAACATTTAGAAAGAATGGAAATTATGACTTTGCTTGGTGCGCCTTTATGGATGCGTTCGCAAATTTTATTCCGTCTTGCTTGCTTGGATACCATTATTGCCACCATTATAGTAGGGATTGGATTGTTTTATGTATCTACAAACCCTACTCTTTTGATTTTTATGCAAGAACTTGGATTAAAGCCTGATATTTTCTCGCCTTTAAGCGATTCTATTGTTTTATTGCTTGTTGGTTTGGTAGTTTCTTTGGTTTCTGTGTGGATTGTTAGTTTGCAACAAAAGGACTAAAATGCCATTCAAAATTCTTGTTATATTTCTTTGTTTTATTAGCCTTAATGCCGACCAAAAAGAAATCACTCAAAAAATTTCACAAAATAAAACCGCTTTAGAAAGCAAAAAGAAAAAAGAAGCACAAATCAATCAAAAACTCCAAGAAATCGGGAATCACATCAACAAACAAAAAGAAGAATTAGAAACTTTGGAAAATATCATCCAAGAAAGCGAAAAAAACATCTCCAAAAATAAGCAAGAATACACCACAAAAGAAAAACTCATCAAAACCTTATCTAACGAGCAAGAAACCCTTTATCAAAAACGCAAAAACATCGAACTTGCTATTATAGATTTGGTAGCCAAAGATATTTCTTTTGCCATTTTATTAAACGATTTTCAACCAGAATCTATCCAAGATCTAATCACAGAAGAAAGTTTCAAAGCAATCAATCACTCCACAAAAGAGCAACTAACCAATCTAAGCCAACAACAAACACAAATTATACAAGACATACAAGCCCTACAAAATGAAATAACGCAACTAGAAAAATTTATTTCCCTAGAAGACAAAAAAAGAAATAATCTCAAAGACTTGCAAGCCAAACAAAAAAAGATTCTAGCCACCTATCAAAAAGAAATGGATAAATACAACAAAGAACTCCAGCAAATCGTCAAAGAGCGTGATAGCTTGCAAGAGATTCTAGTTCAACTCAATATCCTTAAAAGCCAAGAAGAAGAAAAACGCAAAAAACGAGAAGAATTAGCCAAAAGTCAAGAAAAATCTCAAACTCCCCAAACCCAAAATGATTTTGATGTCCGCCAAGTAGCAAGCTCTTATCACAATATTAGCACCACAAAATACAAAGGCTCCAAAACTATCGCACCCCTAGATGATTTTGAAATACAAAAAAGATTCGGACCTTATTATGATCCAGTTTATAAAATGAAAGTTTTTAACGAATCAGTTACTTTACTCACAAAAGGTGATGATAAAGTAAAAAGTGTGTTAGATGGCAAGGTCGTTTTTGCCAAAGATACCCCTATTTTAAAAAAAGTTGTCATCATTGAGCACAAGGATAATATGCACACCATTTATGCACAACTCGACAAAATAGCCCCCACTATTAAACCCGGAACAACCATCAAAAAAGGCTATACAATAGGAAGAATAGAAAATACATTAAAATTTGAAGTTACATTAAAAGATAAGCATATTGACCCATTAGAGTTAATTTCTTTAAAAAATTAATCATTTTTGTTTCATTTTTTTGTAAAATATCCGATATACTTTTAAAATGATTCCATAGATAATAAGGAGATTGCTATGAATATCACAGAAAATGGAATGAATATTGCTGGTAATATGCAAGTGAATTCTTATCAACAAGGAGAAAGCACCTATTCAAATAATGTTTCTTCTGCGACAATGCAGCAAAACATTCAAGAAAGTAACGAGCAAAAAAATATTGAAGAGCAAAAACAAGAGCTTAGTCAATTAGCACAGCAGCTCAACAAAGAGTTAAGCCCTCTTAATACAAGTATTGCTTTTAACTTTAGCGAAGATATTGAAGGATTATATATTACTGTAAGCGAACGTGATACAAATCGCCTTATACGCAAAATACCAAGTGATGAGGCAATGCAGTTAGCGGCAAAAATGAAAGAAATTGTGGGAATGATTTTTGATAAACAAGCTTAAATAAGGAGGCAAGTATGGCACTAGGAACACAATCAGTATTAGGTATTTCAAGTAACCTAACATGGGATGTTATCGAGCAAATGAAAGATCTTGATGTTAGCAATCAAATCGATCCAATCACTGAAAAACTTGAAAAAAATATGGAGCAACAAACAGAGCTTACCTCTTTACTAACCATGATGACTTCTTTGAATACAAGTTTTAAGAATCTATCAGATTATAGCACTTATCAAAAAAGACAAGCGACGGTGGAAGGAAGTGGTGTCAAAGCAACAGCGGGAGATGGATTAGCAATCCAAGATATTACCATTAATGTCTCACAACTTGCACAAAATGATGTTAATCAAGTCGGACTTAAATTTGCTTCAAGAGATAGTATCTTTAGTAGTGATAACACGACTTTGAACTTTTACTATAATGGCTCTAATTATAGTGTAGATATCAAAGCTGGGGCTACACTTTCAGAAGTTGCACAAAGCATTACAGATGCGACAAATGGTGAAGTTATGGGTATCATTATGAAAACAGGCGGAGAAAATCCCTACCAGCTTATGATTCAATCCAAAAATACAGGGGCAAATAACAAAATCTATTTTGGTAGCACACTAGAAAGTGCTGCAACACCCGGTGGTAAAATCACTAGCGGGACGCTTGATATTGAGATTGGTGGAGAAAAAATTAGCATTGATATGAGCCAAATTGGCAGTGATTTTGGTAATGAAGCAAAAGACAATGCAAGCCTTATACTTGATGCAATCAACAAAGAAATTGAAACTAACCATACCAACCTCAAAGATAAAATCGATAAAGGTGAAATCACAATTAGCCTAAATAGTTCTGGTAATGGACTTATGTTTAATGACGCTTCAGGTGGCACAATCAAAGTAGAAGCTAACAATGTCAAACTACAAGCTTCACAAGGAGCAAGTGAAACCAATACAGATTTGGGATTTGTTAAAACTTCTGTTGGAGGAGATGAAACTTTAACAGAAATGAAAATCGCAGCGGGTGCTCTTACGGGTGTTTTTACCATTAATGGGGAAAAATTTGATTTAAGCCAGCTAACAAATGCAAATAATACCGCAGAACAAAATCGTGCAGCAATACTCAATGCCATCAATAGTAACTCTACCTTGCAATCCGCAGGAATCAAGGCCGAAGAAGGCAAAAATGGTGCGATTAGCTTAGTGGGCAAAAGTGTTACCATTGGAGCTGAAGGGGCTGATGCAAGCGAACAAACAAAAGTCTTAGATTCTATTGGTATGGTAGCTGGTTCATACACTTCTTCTCAAGGATTGCTAGATAAAATGGATATTACTAATATCCAAAAAGCTCAAGATGCAAAGCTCACTTACAATGGTATTCCTATTGAAAGAGATACCAACAACATTGATGATATTGTTTCTGGATTATCCTTAGAACTCACTTCAATTACAGAAACAGGAAAAGATGTAATTGTCCGAATCGCAAGAGATGATGAAGGCATTGCTGAGGAAATGCAGGCTTTTGTAGAAAGCTACAATGAAATGTATAACAAACTCCAAGAGCTTACCAAATATGACGCTGAAACTGAGATTTCTGGAGTATTCAATGGAAATAGTGAAATTAGAAGTATTACACGCCAGCTCAACGCCATCATAAATTCTACTGACGCTAATGGAACTAGCCTTGTCAAATATGGCGTTTATATGAATGAAGATGGGACATTGACTTTTGAACAAGATACTTTTAACACCGCTTTTCAAGAAGACCCCGATGCTGCAGTAGAATTTTTTAGAAGCTCTGCAACAACTTCAAAAGGTCAAACTATTGAAACAGATGGAGTTTTCACTAATCTTAGAGATACAATGGATTCTCTTATTACCGGAAGTAATTCTACCCTTAAGATTCTAGAAACCACTCTCATTAACGAACAAAAAACACTTAATGAGGACAAAACTTCCACACAAGAATCAATTGACACCAAATACGAGATTATGGCTGAAAAATGGTCCGCTTATGACCAAATGATTGCACAAATGCAGCAATCTGCAAACACCATTACACAGCTCATTAATCAAGCAATGAATTCTTAAATAAAGGGCAAATAATGAAAAGCAACTTGGCTTATAATTCTTATCAGCAAAATTCTGTTGCCGTTGAATCTCCTGCAAAGCTCGTAGAAATGCTTTATGAAGGTATCTTGCGTTTTGCTTCAATGGCAAAGCGCTGCATTGATGCAGAAGATATAGAAAAAAAGATTTATTATATCAATCGCACGACAGATATTTTTGTAGAATTACTTAATTCTTTGGATTACGAAAAAGGCGGTCAAGTCGCACACTATTTGACAGGACTCTACACCCATCAAATAAAGCTTTTAACACAAGCGAATATGGAAAATAGCAAAGAAAAAATTGATATTGTAATCAAAGTAACAAAAGGCTTACTTGAAGCTTGGAAGGAAGTAAATCACAATGAATTGGCTTAATGAATTAAAAGTGGCATATCTCAATAAAAATGACGCAAAAATAACAGAACTAATGGCAAATACTCCGGTTTTACAAACAAGAGATGAAATGTTTGAAGCATTAGCAGTTTTAGAGCAAATTGGAGAATATGCAAAAGCGCAAAAAGAAAAACTTGCTCAAGAAATGAGAAAACTCAAACAAACCAAAAAATTTTTACCAAAACAAGAAAGAGTGCAAAAACTTAATCTATCTTTTTAATTCTTTGTATTACAATTCACTTTTATACAGAAAGGAATTAAAAATGCAATGGAAACCAATCGATATAGAAGATAAAGAAATTATAAATAGTTTCTTTAGCGCTAACCATATTCTTGCGTCAGATTTTACTTTTACTAATCTCTATCTATGGCATTATTCACGCCATATTAGCTATATTATCTTAAATGAATGTTTAGTTATCAAAACACAATATCCCAACCAAAACCCTTTTATTTTTTACCCTTTTCACAAAAATAACAACAAAGAAGCAAAAAAACAAACTATTTTAGATATTATGGAAATTTGCAAGGCAAAAGGTATGGAATTTTCCATACACTCTTTAAGCTGTGTTGATAAAGAAGAGCTAGAAGCTATTTTACCTAACACCTTTAAATTTACCTATAGAGAAGATAGAAGTGATTATATTTACTCGATTCCAGAACTTATAGAGCTTAAAGGCAAAAAATATCACAAGAAAAAAACTCACCTTAATCGCTTTGTGGAGCGTTATGATTTCAAATACGAATCTCTTTGTCAAGATAATTTAGAAGAACTCATCATAACTTACCAAGAATGGTTTGGCAAAATAAGCGATACAGCAAGTGAGGGATTAAAAAATGAATACATCGGCATCATAGAATCTCTTAAAAAATTTCCTTCCTTGGATTTTAAGGGAGGCATTATTCGCGTTGAAGATAAAATTATTGCATTTAGCTTTGGAGAACCACTCAATGATGAAACCATTGTCATTCATATAGAAAAAGCGGATATTGAATATCAAGGTGCCTACCAAGCTATAAATAGGGAATTTTTAGCAAATGAATGGAGTAATTACACACTAGTTAATCGGGAGGAAGATTTGGGGATTGAAGGATTAAGAAAAGCAAAGCAATCCTATCAACCACTCTATTTACAAAAAAAATTCGACGCTTCTTTGCTTTAAGAGCGGATATGCCCCATAAACTCTTCTCGTGTGCGATGATCACTCTTAAAAAGCCCTCGAATTGCACTAGTAGTCATTATGCTATTTTGTTTTTCTACTCCACGCATTACCATACACATATGTTTTGCCTCCGCAACAACCATTGCACCCTTAGGCTGTAAAACTTCCATAATGGTATCAGCAATTTGACTGGTCATTTTTTCTTGAATCTGCAAACGCCTTGAAAACACCTCTACAAGCCTTGCCAACTTAGAGATTCCAACAACTTTGGAATCAGGAATATAACCAATAGAAATTTTCCCAAAAAATGGTAAAAGATGATGTTCGCATACAGAATAAAATTCAATATCCTTCAAAACAACCATCTCATCACAAGCTCCATCACTAAAGCACTTTCCTAAAATCTCTTTTGGATCGCTCTTATAACCACTATAAAGATGCTCCCAACTCTTTATCACCCTCATTGGCGTTTCCAACAATCCTTCCCTATCCCTATCTTCTCCAATATAATCAAAAAAGGCTCTAATTTTTTCTTCCATATTTTTCCTTTATTTACCCAGTAAAGCTTTAATGCGATTTTCTATACTCGGATGTGTGCTAAATATTTCTTTAAATCCCACAATATACAAAGCCGATCTTGTTGGATTTGTATCAATATCACTAAAGTCTGATTGCGCATAACTTCCGCTAATTTTTTGCAATGCTCGTATCATAGGGGTACTATCTCCCATCAAGTAAGCTGCTCCAGAATCTGCCATATATTCACGACTGCGACTTAAAAACATTTGCAAGACAATTGTAAGTAGGGGTAACACAAATTGCAAAATCAAAAGAATACTGCGCGCAGCATTTGCTCCTTTTTCCCTTGAATTTCCCAAAAACATATAAACCCCATAATTTACAACTAACAACATAATATTGCTCAAAACACCAACTACCAAAGTCAAACGAATATCTCCATGCCTAATATGACTTAGTTCATGTGCCATTACCGCTTTTACTTCATCTTTGGAGAGGTTTTTTACCAAAGTCGTTGTTAGGGCAATGAGTGAATTA
Organism: Helicobacter pullorum NCTC 12824; assembly: GCF_017979475.1. GTDB lineage: Bacteria > Campylobacterota > Campylobacteria > Campylobacterales > Helicobacteraceae > Helicobacter_D > Helicobacter_D pullorum. The sequence continues at coordinate 87,349 of NZ_JAERIT010000005.1, read as the reverse complement.
TCCGCATTCCAACCACTCGCAAACGCATTCATAAAGGGAGCTTCCATCAAATACAACTTAGGGCGAAAATTCAATTGTGCATTTTGCAGCAATTCATCTAGCATTCTGCTTAATTCTCGCTCTTGAGGGCTTATTTCTTGCCCATAAATGATTTCTTTATATTCATTACCACTTAACAAAATCTGCTTAAAATTTCCAACACAATACAACACAATCCCACAAGCTAAACCCAACATACAAAGCGTTACCAATGGAAACTCCCTAAAAGTAAGAAGTTCATAAAATCCAAAAGAGAGGCTAGTTGCATTGATTCTTATAATATCCACAAGAAGTCCAATTACAATGAAAATAAAAATATAGATTGCAATAACACATAAAGTTTTAAAATGATTTTCTCTAATAATTTTATCAAACATTATTCTTCCTCCTCTTGCATAATCTCTCTATGGGCTAATTCCCTTAGCAAATTAGTAGCGTATGCACCTTTGGGTAAGAAAAATTTTAATTCCCCTTGTGCCTCTTCTTGTTTATATAAAAATTGAAGATTCTCGGGAAAAATCCACGCATATCGCCTTTGCCCTACACTTTTAATGCGAGAATCAATGAATTTACTCTCAAAAAATCCTGCTTCTTTTTGAGAAATTTGCGATTTTATACCACTTAATAAACCAGTTGGCGCAATATCTTTCTCCATAAACCGCCTAGAATCTACCAATAATTCTTCTTCTACTAAAAAATTTTTGCCAAAAGGATAATGGCACATATAATCCCCATAGAAAATTTTAAAAAAATGGGGTTGCATTTTTAGCATTTCACAATAATTCATATCTAAAAAAGCTTGTGGAATCTCTTTTGTATGAAAATACATTTCTAAGGCTTGATAGATTTCTCTTTCTTTTATTTTTGTTATCAAATGTGAAATATCAATTCTCAAAGACAACCATTGATTAAATAAATGACTTTGGTATGCACTAATCAAAAAATTTTGCATTTTTCTATCGCGCATTCTTTTCTTGCCTTCAACAATTTCCTTGCCCAGCAAATAATTATCCAAATTTTTACCAAAGCGTTGATAACTAAAATAATTGGGAATCCCAAATCTTTCAATTTGTTTTAAAACCTGCTGAATCTTTTGTGAATTAAGATTGTCTAGCTTTTTAATGCGAATGAAAAAATTATTCCCCTTTAAATGCCCAATTTTGATTTTATTATTGTGTGAAGTTGTTTCTAAGATTTTAATATTAGTATGAGAAAAAGTATCCAAAGAGACATTTTTCAAAAGATGTTTTGGAATGCTGATGTATTGAATGGTTAATGCGTTTTTATCTTTTAATCCCGCATAACCTATTTCATGAGCCTTGATTCCAAAATGCGAAGATAAAATATTAATAAGCTCAAAAGTGGTAAGATTTTTTTTGCGAATCTTTAATATAAGATGAGCTCCCTCTTGACTAAAAGCATAAAGAGGAATCTCTTCTACTACAAAATCTCTCGTATTTTGTCGAAAATGAAAATCGATTTTTGAATGCGTATAAGCGTAAGAATAATTCATTCCTTAACTTTCATTCTAGTGGCAACCACAGCCTCCGCCTCCACAACAACCGCCTCCATTATGGTGTTCATGATGATGCAAACCGCATGCAAGTTCCTTTTCTGTAGCCTCTCTTGCATCAAGAATTGTAACCACAAAATTCAATTCTTTTCCTGCTAATGGATGATTATAATCCACAATTACAACTTCATCATTAAAATCTTTAACAATCACTTGCACAGTTTCACCATTCTCGCCTTGCCCAAAAAGCGTCATACCTTCTTGCAAATCAATTCCAACAAACTGATCTCTTGGAACCTCTTGTATATAATCTGAAATATACTCTCCATAGGCATTTACAGGGGCTACTATCACCTCTTTTTTATCACCAACAGACATTTCTGCTATTGCTTCCTCTAAGCCTTTGATAATTTGCCCGCTACCCATAATAAATTCCAAAGGTTTTCCACCCACATTAGAATCCAAAACTTTATCAGTCCCATTTTCTTTTACTTCATATTCAATACTTACAACTTGATTTTTATCTATCATAAAAAGTCTCCTATTTTTTTATTAAAAGATTCCCAGCTTCCTTAGCCTCATTGGAATCTGGGTAAAGCGCTATTAAACTTTCTAAAAATTTTTTAGCATTTTCTTTATCATTGATTTTTTCAAATGATTTCGCACTATTTAACATAAGCCGCGGCATATAATCTGCTTTATCATAGCGTGTAGCACTTGTTTTGTAATAATAAATTGCCTCTTCATATCTTCCTTGTGCAAATGCTATTTCGCCTAGCAAGTAATTTCCCCTTGCTGGCTTATAATGACCCTTTATAGCTGTTTGCAAATATTCATCAGCTAATTTATATTTTTTCTCTTCTAAAAGTTTTTCACCTTCTGCAAAAAATTCTGCTAAAGACTTTTCTGGCTGTTTTGACTCTTTTTGGTTATTTTCTGCAGATTCTATGGTTGCAATATTTGCATTAGCATTTGGAGCACTTCCATTATTTTCTACCGAATCTTCTTTGATTGTATCTTTTTTGACTTCTTTATTAGCTGTTTCATCTGTCAAAGTTTGACTTTCTATATCATCTAAAATAGCCTTTTTTAATGCTTCAATCTCAACTTTTGTCTGTGCATTTACTTTTTGGACCAAATCTCCAAGTGCTACAATACTAGCTTGCAGTTTTTCGATATTCTCATTCTGCAATGCAAAATTAGTATTCACCTGCTCTTTCATCTGTGAGATTGTCGCATTATTTTCATCAGCCATTTGACTTAATTGACTAGAAAATTCTTGCATTCTTTTTATTTGGCCCTCAAAAACACTTTTTAAACCTTCTTGTGATTCATCAAGCATTTTAACTTTATTAGAAAGATTAAAAAGCCTTTCGTTAAGTATTTGTGTCTCTGTTTTAAGGGGAGCGTCACCTCCAGCATTAAAAGCTGATGGTTCTACTCCATACAAAAAGCTAATTAATAATGCACTAGCAATAATTGGTTTTTGCAATTTCATCTATCTTATTACTTATGGCAACATTTTAAAGGTAACTTTTCTATTCTCTGCCCAGCACTCTCTTGTTTTTTCCATACAAGTAGGCTTACTTTCACCATAGCTTACAAGCACCATTTTACCTTCACTTACACCTCTAGCCACCAAAGCATCCTTAACTGCAACTGCTCTTTTCAATCCCAAAGCATAATTATATTCATCTGTTCCCCACTCATCAGTATTACCTTCAATTCTTACTGTTAGAGGATTTGCAGCAGTATCTTTTAAAACATTAGCATCATTATCTACTGCATTTTGCATATCTGGACGAATTGAAAATTGATCAAAATTGAAGAAAATATTTTGCAATCCATTTTCTACATACTGGATTCTATCCTCAATATTCACAAAATTATCTTTGCCTGCCACATAACCTTGTTGTGCATTTTGCATATTTTGTGTTTGTGAAGCACTTGTATCTACACCACTTTTTTGACTACAACCAACCATCAACAATGCAGCTGCCAATGAACCTAAAACTAAACTTTTTTTCATATAAACTTTCTCCCTATAAATAAAAATATCAAGCATTGTAACATATTTTCAAAAATTATACAAACTACCAATCCATTGATTGAATAATGCCGCCACGCAATGGAAATAATAAAGTTTTATTGTAATTTAGGCGTATAATTCCCAAAGCACTTTGATTAGATTCATGTTTGACATACATGATAGTTTCACCATCTTTTGAGAAACGGGGAAGTTGATTGATACCATTTGCACTCAATCGCCTAATAAAATCGCTTTTGGTAGATACCAAATAAAGATTAAAAGTATTTCGACTAAAGTCCTCATTAGTTTCACGACTTGAATACACAATATACTCCCCAAACGCATTTGCTGCGTTATTATTTCTGCCATGGAATACCATTTGCTCTAAGCTCCCATTAGCTTCACCCTCCACAGAAATTGCAAATACATTTGGATAACCTAAACGATCAGAAATAAACATTACTCTTTTTTCATCTTCGATGAAATTTCCACTTACATCGATCCCGCGATAATTTGTTAGCTTTGTAAGTTTCGCACTTGGAATATCATAAAGAAAAATATCTGCCTGCTCATTAGGTGCCATAGTAAGTAATATTTTAGTAGAATCTTTGCTAACATCTGAAGCCACAAGCATACCTTCGCTACTGATAATTTGAGTATTTTGCCCTGTGGTTAAGTCATATTTAAATAAAGTAGGTTTATCTAAATATTTCGTATAATAAAAGGCATTTTGTTGCTCATTTGCCCATTTTGGAAAGATATTTAATCCGCCTTTTATAAGGCTATTTTTGTAAGTCAATGTATAATCACTCAATAAAATCTCACTTTCTCCGGGCTTTGTATAATAAGAAACCACCACAATTCTTTCCATCCAATCTACATTAGGAGCTTGAATATAATCATTAATATCAATTGCTAATTTATGTGCCAAAAAAGGATAGGTTTCTGCTCTTGAATTTTTATATTCTTTGCTTAAAGCGAGCGTCCCTGAATTAGCATCATAAAGCTGCAAATTAACCACCAACCCATCTTGCAATATTTCCGCAGACACTCTTGCAATGAGATCAATTTTGGCTTTGCGATATTCATCAAAATTCAATACCATCTCATTTGCAATATTTCCATCTTCTTGCACTGTAAAATGCCCTGTTACTTTCAAATCTGCAACCAACATTTTAAAGATTCTAAGAGTATATTCCTTTTGATTATAATCTTTTCCACTATATTGAACTAAGATATTAGGCAAATTCCCAAACTTCTTAACAACCTCTAAAGTTGCATCTATTTCTTGATTTGCAAACAAACAATTTACACACAATAATACCCATACACAAATTTTTTTCATTTTATACCTCTGTTTTGAAAATTACAATAATATTTGTTCTATTTCCACCTTTATATTGAGGAAACTCTTTGTTACACATTATATCCAAAAACTCTTTTAAAGCTTTATCAAATTCCAAATTTCCAGATAGCTTTAAAATTTCATAAGAAAACTTACCCTGATAGTCTATTGCAATTTGAACTTCTGCTTGGTTTTCATTTTGATCCTTAATTGGATTCCAATTTTCATATAAAATTTCTTGGACTTTAGCGTAAAATTCATTATATTCCCCTTTTGGGACTGCAAAACTCATTGTCTTTTTGACTTCTACATTAGAGATAATTTTTTCAATATCTTCTTTTAAATTATCCTCTATTTTTTGGATACTTTGCAAGGCTTTTTTTCTTCTTGCGATTTTATCATCTTGACTTTGAGGCTTTAATGCTTCTTTTGGAACATTTCTTTTTGCTTCCACCTGCTGAAATAACTCATTAATGCCAACTCCAACATTAGCTGTTTTAGAAGCACTTTCTTGTTTATGTTCTAAAACATTCTCGATTTTTTTCTGCGTTTTTTGTGTTTTTTGAATATTTTTTTCTTTTTTTTCTATCGTTTTTACTTCCTCAAACAATTCTATATTAAAAGTTGTTTCCTTATAAGAAGTATATTGTTTGGGGGCTTCATCAAGAAAATAAAAATTCCATAAAAACAAAAAAAGAATAGCAAGATAACTAAAAACGGCTACACCGCCGCTAAACAATCCTAAGAAAAAATTACCCATCAGTCACTAATGAAACTCTGCTAAATCCACTTTGCTTAGCAATCTTTAAAATATAAATAATATCATCATACTTAAGATTTTTATCAGCCCTAATATAAACTTGTGTATTTCTATCATATCCATTGACAAAAGCTATAAAGGCATCTGGAAAGCTTTTAAAATCCAAAACATTGTCTTTTAGATAAATATTTCTTTTGATATCTACCCTTATTTCAATCTTTGAATCTTCTTGCATTTTCGCAGTTTTAGAACCCTGCGGAAGTGCTATTTCCTCTTGATAAACAATCACAGGTGCTGTTACCATTAAAATTGCCAACAACACAAGCATAATATCCACCAATGGAGTGATATTAAGCTCTGGATTCTCTTCCCAATTAAAATTCACTTTCATACTATCTCTAATGCTCATTTTTGGAGGACATTAAAACATTTATTTGTAGCTGCAAATAGGTATTTAATTCAAAAACTTTTCTTTTTAAAACAAGATTAAAAGAATAAGCAGGTATTGCCGTCAAAATACCAGCAGCTGTCGCAATCAATGCTTTTGAAATTACTGGAGCTATAACATCCAAAGTAGCTTTAGAATCCATACCCAACTTAGAAAATGCCTCTAATATTTCAACGACCGTCCCAAACAAGCCAATAAAGGGAGCAGTTGAAGCCACTATTCCCAAAAAAGTCAAACCAGCAGTAGAATCTTTGATTGCCTTATTGATAGAATATTGCAACATTGATTCTGTTGGTTTTTTGTCTATTTTTCCTAAATTGATATTTAATATAGAATTTCTAGGGAGTAGATTTCTACCCCTTAGCAAATCCTCCAAGCATTCTTTTTCACCTCTTGTCAATACAGATAAACGAATATAGCGATACAAAAAAACCCATACCACAAAAATAAAATACAAAGAAAGCCATACAAGAACAACTATTGTTGTGATTCCATAATCGCCACTGAAAGAAAGAAGATTCACAATATACTCTTTGCAGAATTTTCAATCCGTGAAACAACCATAGAAACAGCAACCTTATTATCCGTAGAATCTTCAAGCAGTTTTTTAGCATTAGCAATAGCTTGAGCAATCTCACTCTCACTATCGCCATTAATATCCACTGCACCTTCTGCCAAAACATCTACGCTAGTTTCATCAACTTTTGCATAACCCCAATTGATAGCAACTATTTCTCTTTTGCCATCTTTTTTTTCAATTTCAATTACACCGCTATTTAGCGTAGTAACAATGCCAATGTGCCCCGGTAGAACGCCAAATTCTCCCTCACTTCCGGGGAGAGTTACACTTTTGACATCATTAGAAAAAATTTTACCTTCTGGAGTTACAATATCCAATTTCAAGGTTTCCATTAAAGCTCCTTATGCACCCGCCTTCATTTTCTCTGCTTTTTCAAGAACTTCATTAATGCTACCTACCATATAAAACGCATTTTCTGGAATATGATCATATTTACCTTCCAAAATACCTCTAAATCCTTCCAAAGTCTCTTGCAATGTAACATATTTTCCCGGACTTCCAGTAAATACCTCTGCAACAAAGAATGGTTGTGAAAGGAATTTTTCAATTTTTCTTGCTCTTTCAACAACTTTTTTGTCCTCTTCTGAAAGCTCATCCATACCCAAAATTGCAATAATATCTTGTAAATCTTTATATTTTTGCAATACTTGTTGAACACTTGTTGCAATTTTATAATGCTCTTCTCCAACTACTTGTGGATCAAGAATCCTAGAAGTAGAATCCAATGGATCCACTGCTGGATAAATTCCCTTTTCTGCAATTTTTCTATTTAAAACCGTTGTAGCATCAAGGTGTGCAAAAACAGAAGCAGGCGCAGGGTCTGTTAAGTCATCTGCAGGCACATAAACAGCTTGAACAGAAGTGATAGAACCCTTTTTGGTAGAAGTAATTCTTTCTTGCAATTTGCCCATTTCACTTGCAAGTGTAGGCTGATAACCAACAGCCGAAGGGATTCTACCCAACAAAGCTGACATTTCTGCACCTGATTGAGCGTATCTAAAGATATTATCAATAAACATCAATACATCTAGCCCTTTTTCATCACGGAAATATTCTGCCATTGTCAAACCAGTAAATGCGATTCTATTTCTAGCACCCGGTGGTTCATTCATTTGCCCATAGCACAAAGCAACTTTATCCAAAACCCCCGATTCTTTCATTTCATGATAAAGGTCATTTCCCTCTCTTGTTCTTTCTCCAACTCCTGCAAAAACAGAATAGCCACTATGTTTAAAAGCAACATTATGGATAAGCTCCATAATAACAACAGTTTTACCAACACCAGCACCACCAAACAAACCTACTTTACCACCTTTTGAATAAGGCGCTAATAAATCTACAACTTTAATCCCTGTTTCAAACATTTCTGTTTTGGTGCTTTGGTTTTCAAAAGTAGGAGCCGCTCTGTGAATTGACCATTTTTCTGGATTATTCAATTCTTCTCCACCATCAATTACATCTCCTGTAACATTAAAGATTCTACCCAAAACCTGCTCACCTACAGGCACTGTGATTGGATTTCCTCTTGCTACAACTTTTTCCCCTCTTGTTAAACCTTCTGTCATATCCATTGCAATAGCTCTTACTCGATTATCTCCGATATGAGCAGCAACTTCTAACACTAATTTTCTTGATTGATTATCTACAACAAAATCAATATCTAACGCTTCATTAATTGCTGGAAGATATGATTCAAAATCAATATCCACAACAGGACCCATTACTTGAATAATTTTTCCTACCATATTTTCTGACATTTATTACACTCCTTATTTCATTGACTCAACACCGGTATTAATTTCTACCAGCTCTGTTGTTATTGCTTCTTGTCTTGCTTTATTATAAGCCACTGTCAAACTCTTTGCCAATTCACCTGCATTATTTGTTGCAGCATCCATTGCTTGCATTCTTGCACTATGTTCTGCCGCTAATGAATCTACAAGTGCATAATACATACTAAATTCAATGTATTTTTTTGCAAGTTGATTCAAAACTTCCTTTTCTTGCTCACTAGGCTCAATTTCCAAAATTGAATTTTGCTCTTGTGATGCTTCAATGCTTTCAATAGGCAAAAGCTGGGATACTTTCATTTCTTGAGAAATCATATTTTTAAAACCATTATGCACCAAAATGATTTTTGAAGTTATCCCCTGCAAATAATCGCTCACAGCTTTATTGATGAAATCTGCAGCTTGCGTATAATCAGGCGTCGCACTTAACCCAACAACACTATCTAATACTTCAATTTCATTAAATTTATAATATTCAATTGCTTTTTTTCCAACTACACGCAAACGAACTTTCATATTTTTTGCTTTATGTTCTGCGATAATGCGATTTACTTCTTTAATTGTATTAATATTAAATCCGCCACACAATCCTTTATCAGCAGTAATCAAAACAATATCTATGAGACCTATTTCTTTATTTTCGGGGGCAAAATAAGGATTATCTTGGATATTTTCCCCATTTGCTACCCTAGCCTTAATCTCTGCAATAACTTCTACAATTTTGCCAGCATACATTTTTGAATGCCTTGCCATTTCATCGGCTTTTTTCAATTTAGAAGTAGAAACAAGCTTCATTGCACGCGTAGTTTTTTGCGTATTTAATACACTTGAAATTTGTTTTCGAATATCTTTTAAGTTGTTTCCCATAACAACTCCCTACTTACACTGAAAAACCAGCTTTGAATTCTTCTAAAGCTTTACTGAGAGTTTCCTCAATATCTTTATCAAGCATTTTTTTAGAGCGAATATCTTCAAAAATTTGAGGATACTTTGCTTCCAAGAATGGATACAAGTCTGCTTCAAATTTTGTAATATTTGCTACTGAAATATCATCCATAAAGCCTCTTGCTCCAGCAAAAATAATTACCACTTGTCTTTCAATTGGCAATGGAGAATAAGGAGGTTGCTTCAAAACTTCCACCATTCTTTGCCCTCTATCAAGCTGCTTTCTACTTGTTTCATCAAGATCTGAAGCAAATTGTGCAAACGCTTGAAGTTCTCTATATTGTGCTAAATCTAATCTCAATGTCCCTGAAACTTGCTTAGTTGCTTTAATTTGTGCAGCACCACCAACGCGAGATACAGAAAGTCCAACATTGATAGCAGGACGAATCCCGGAGTTAAACAAATCTGTTTCAAGGAAAATTTGTCCATCTGTAATTGAAATAACATTTGTTGGAATATAAGCCGCAACATCTCCTGCTTGTGTCTCAATGATAGGCAATGCAGTTAAAGAACCAGCTCCAAGCTCATCACTTACTTTTGCAGCTCTTTCTAACAATCTTGAATGCAAGTAAAAAACATCTCCGGGGAATGCTTCACGACCAGGAGGGCGTCTCAAAATCAAAGACATTTCACGATAAGCAACTGCGTGCTTACTTAAATCATCATAAACAATCAAAGCATGTCTTCCATTATCTCTAAAATACTCACCCATTGTAACACCCGCATAAGGCGCTAAATATTGCATAGCAGCAGAATCAGAAGCAGGCGCATTAACAATAATAGTATATTCCATTGCACCATGTTCTTCTAATTTTCTAACTACTTGTGCTACAGTGGATTCTTTTTGTCCGATAGCTACATAAATACATACTACATCTTGTCCTTTTTGATTGATGATAGTATCAATTGCCACAGTGGTTTTACCTGTCTGTCTATCTCCGATAATCAACTCTCTTTGCCCTCTACCAATTGGCACAAGTGCATCGATAGCTTTAATACCGGTTTGTAATGGTTCATGCACAGATTTTCTTGCCATAATTCCGGGTGCTTTTTCTTCCATAAATCTATACTCTTTGGCTTCAATTGCACCTTTTCCATCAATAGGCTCCCCTAATGCATTAACAACTCTTCCCATTAAATCATCACCTACAGGAACACGTAAAAGCTTCCCGAGTCGTTTTACAGAAGTGCCTTCTTTGATTTCTTTTCCAGCTCCCAAAACAACTACACCTACACTGCCTTCTTCCAAACTCGATGCTAGTCCTTTATCGCCGGTATCAAATTCAACCATTTCATAACTCATAGCATCTTTTAAGCCATAAACTTTTGCAACACCATCAGCATAAGCGATAACTTTTCCTGTCTGTGCAATATTTAAATCTAACTCAAAATTGTCAATTCTCTCTTTAATGATGGAACTAATTTCATCAGCTTGTAACTTTGCTACCACTATTACTCCTTATTTAAAATTTAAAATGCTCTAAAAATATGGTTTTTCAAATCTTGAATGAATCTCTCTTGAGAAAAAGAGATTTCAACTCCCAAATCTTCTACCACTAGTTTAATCCCATTTTTTTGGGTAATTTGCTGCTCTAACACCAAATTAACACCCAATTTTTGGCTAAACTTACTCTCTATTTCTTTTAATACCGCTTCATCATAGGCATCACTTACCATCAGTTTTGCCACATATTCTTTATTCAAAGAAGCCAAATAGCTAGATAATTCTGCATACAATTCTTGAAATAAATCCAATCTTTTATGTTCGGCTAAAATCCTAATAAAATTAGCAAACTTTGAATTAGATTTATTTTCCAAAATGACTTGCAAAATAAATTCAATCTTTTGCTCAACACTAATATATGGAGAATCCATAATTTCCTGAAACTTGTTAATTGTGCAAACATTAGCAAGTTTTTCCAATATTTGCAAACTTTCTTCCAATTCTTTTTGTTTTAGGCTTTGTGACAATGCCTTAATGTATCTTTTTGCAATCAACTCTTTCATTTTATGCAACCTTTTTCAATAAGGCTTGTGCCAAAATATCTTTATTCAATACAACAGCATCTTGATTTAAAAACTCATTTAAAATCTCACTAATAACAAGCTTTTCCATTTTTCTTCTTTCAAATGCCATACTCTCATTAAATTGACGCACCAAATGTTCAATCTCATTTTTAGTATTTTCTTCAGATTTTTGCAAAATGATAGAAGATTCTTTGTGAGCTGTCTCTATAATCTCTTTTGCATTTTTCTTTGCTTCCTCTAATTCATTCATAACTTTTTGCTTTGCTTTTTTGGATTCTTGCAATTTTTCTTGAATCTTTGCCAAAGAATCCGCTATTCCCTCACGCCTTTCTTTGAAAACGGCTTTTATTTTATCAGCTGCAAAATAATAAATAAGGGCAAAAAATATTACAAAATTAATCGTCCTCTCTACAATATCCACTTCACCACTTCCAGAAGCTGCAAAAAGCATACATGGAGAAAATACAAAAACTAAAAAATAAATATTCTTCTTCATTTCTTCTTCCTATAATTTACCAAGTTTTGCTTTTAAGCTTTCTTTAAAAAGAGGAACTTGAGACAATAAAGAATTGCGTAGATTGATTTTCTCTTCATCCAATCCAACGACAAAATCTTTATACTTTATATTCAACTCTTCTCTTTTTTGAGCAATCTTAGCCTCTGCTTTTTGTTTAGCATCTTCTTGTGCTTTGTTTTTGATAAGGGCTGCTTCTTGTTTTGCATTGTGCAAAATTTCCTCAATCTCTTTCTTCAATGCTTTGATTTCTGTTGCATTCCCCTCGATACCTTCACTATCTTTTTTTATTGAAGAATCGCGCGCTTCCATAAACCCCAACAAAGGTTTATACAAAATACGATTCAATAAATAAACCAAGACAAGAAAAGTAACAAATACTAACGCCATCACCCAAGGAGTTGGGATAATAGTCATTTGAACTCCTTTCTTTTTATTGAAATAAAAATGTTTCTAATTTTATCACGACTTTTTCTAAGTTTTTCTTAAAAACTTATATTTGGTAAAATTTTACTAAACCTCTCCACCTCCTCGTCGTTACTAAACTCTACAATTATTTTGTTTTTTTGCAATTTTATATTCAAATTTTGTTTTTGTATTGCCTTGCAGATTTTCTCCAATTGCTCTTTTGAATGCGAAGAGATTCTATTTTGAGCCAAAGAAGGGATTTTTTTATCTTGCAATTGCCCTTCTTTTAATTTTCTAATAAGATTTTCTGTATCATGCACACTTAGCTTTTGCCCAATGATAGAATTTGCAATAATATTTTGCTGTTCTTTAGGTAAGGCAACCAGCACCTTTGCATGTCCTTGAGAGATTTTATTCTCCAAAACATACTTTTGCACATTTTTATCCAACTCCAACAAACGAAGAGTATTAGTAATTTGTGTTCTTGATTTTGATAACTTCTTAGCTAATTCTTCGTGTGTAATCCCATAATCTTCTATTAATTCTTTATAAGATTGAGCCAAGTCAATGGGGTTTAAATCCTCTCTTTGGATATTTTCAATGAGTGCTAATTCCCTTAATTTCTCTTCTTGAACATCTACAATAATTGCCTTAATGCTTTCTTTGTGTGCTATCTTACTAGCCCTTAGGCGACGCTCACCAGCAATCAAAAAATATTCATCAGAATTATCCATATCTTCATAAACCAAAATAGGCTGCAAAAGTCCATGCTCTTGAATAGAAGCTGCTAATTCTTGCAAACTCTCATTATCAAAAACCTTTCTTGGTTGCAAGGGATTTGGTTTGATTTTGTCAATTTCAATTTCAACCACCAACCCAGAATTATCATTTAAATTATTTTGATATGCTTCCTCAACTTCCCCCAAAATCGCACTAAGCCCACGCCCCAAACCTGCATTCTTTTTCGCCATTAAGCCCTCTTTAAAATAGCTTTAGCAAGATTCTGATAAGCAATATTCCCTTGAGAACGAATATCATACAAAATTACAGGCTTTCCAAAACTCGGAGATTCTGCAAGTTTAATATTACGCGGAATTGCTATGATATTTTCTGTGTTATTGTTTTTGATTAATTGCCCTTCAAAATGTTGCAACAAATCCGTAAAAACTTGGCGTGAAAGATTATTTTGACCGCTATACATTGTTGGCAATAAACCTTTGATTTGCAAATCAGGATTAATCTCTTTTTTTAATAATTTAATGGTATTTAGCAATTGCGCTAATCCCTCTAATGCAAAAAACTCACATTGTATAGGAATAATCACAGAATCTGATGCGCTTAAGGCATTAATAGTAAGCGGTCCTAATGCGGGCGGAGAATCTATAATGATATAATCATAAGCCGTGCTTGCCTCTTCAATCTTTTTTTTAAGTATCAACTCTCTACCATTGCGTTTTTGACTATAAAATTCCTTTTCAATACCAACTAAACCGATATTTGAGGGAGCTAAGAATAATGTAGGAATCGAAGTCTTTTGTATAATTTGTGAAATTTTTTTGGTGCCTATTAAAACATGATAGATATTAAATTCAATGCTATTTCTGTGGTATCCCAAGCTTGTTGTTGCATTTGCTTGAGGATCAGCATCAATCAATAATACCTTTTTTTCTTCAACCGCCAAAGAGGCTGCCAAATTTACTGCTGTCGTTGTTTTCCCAACCCCACCTTTTTGATTTGCTATACAAATCACTTCACACATTTTCCGCTCCATTATCTTAGACTATAAATTCTTTCACCCTTTAACAAAATAGAGCCATCTTCCAAAAGCTGAGCCTCTTTTAGCGAAATAAGCTTGCCCTTATGATGAAAACTATAGTTAAAATTTTGGAAGAATTCTAACTTATATTTGCTAAAAATTTGCTTCCATGTATATTTTTTTATTTCCTTAATAAAATCATTGATTATTTCTTCCCTAGAAATTTCAATATCCAAATCGCCAAACTCTGAACATTCTGCATTCAAATTTAACCCAATCCCCACTAAAATGACATTTTTGATTTTTGTGCATAAAATTCCACCGATTTTTTTTTGCCCCAAATACAAATCGTTAGGCCATTTCAAACAAACCTTTGAACCATTTTTAGCCAAAACTTCTTTAAAAATATAACCAAAATAAATCGAAACAGATTCTAATGCCAAGTCTTCTGGCAAATCCTCTTCATAGAGTGCAAAAGAAAAATACAAACCCTTTTTAACCTCATTCCATACATTTCCTCTACTTCCTATTCCATTACTTTGATGATGAGTCAAAACCAAAACGGGAGGCAATATTTCTTGATTTTTAATCTTTTCTGCCAAAAAGAGATGAGTTGAAGGCAATTCCTCAAAAACAATTACTTTCATTAGCTTAAAATATCACCCTTTCTTAATCTTCTTCCTTGCAAATATTGATAAGCACTCATCGCTTTTTTAGAAGGTGCTTGCAAAGTCCCTATCCACACACTTCCTTGCAGACAACCTACCAAAATCTTATCTTCTGTGATTTCTAATATTTCTCCTGCTAAATTACAACTTTGAATTTCATTTAAAACAACTTCTTTGATTTTTAAGCCATTTTTCAAAAAAATTTCGGGCCACCCCTCATAAGCCAACGCCTTGCGATACAAATTTTCTGCATCACCAAAATCCACTATCCCCATTTCTTTTTTGATTTTCTTGCAATAAGTGGCATCAGCCCCTATTTGCTGCATAGGGACAATCAAATCTCTTTTTTCTAAATATTGCAAAGTCAAAATAGCCGCTGCATTTGATAATTCACCAAAGAGTTCTTTTGAATTTTGCTGATGATTCTTGATAATCCTCATCCCCAAAATATCTCCACTATCCAATCCTTCTTCCATTTTCATAAGTGTAACGCCAAAAAACTTTTCATTAGCCAAAATGCTTTCTTGTATAGGGCTTGCTCCTCGATATTTTGGCAATATTGAGGTATGCAAATTTACACAAGGTGCGAGATTCAAAATCTCTTTTGGGAGTATTTTCCCAAAAGCAGCTACAACAATAATGTCAAATTGTATTTGTTTGAGTAAATCTACAAAATCCAAATCAAGAGCTTGTGGCTGTAAAATAGGCACTTCCAAGCCACTTTTTAATAACAATTCTTTGGTAGCTGGCATTTTTAATTGCATATCCCGCCCCGCCCTTTTGTCTGGCTGACAAACCAAAGCTTTAATAGTATGGCTTTTTAGAAGAGATTCCAAAATTACTGCTGCATAAGAAGGTGTCCCCATAAATACAATATTCATTTTATCGCCTTTGCAAAATCATTTGGGAATCATACTTCAAAATGCTTTAAACAAAGATTCAAATCCTATTTATTTTTATTCAATCCCGATTCTAGTGCGGTATTTAATTCCAAAACTTGCTTTTTATTTTGATACAAAATTTCCTCCAAGTATTCCAAACTTCTAGGCGAAAGATATTCTAACAATTCTATTAGTTGTTGGTAATTTTTTTCTGTATGAAAACTATAAATTTTGCTCAATATTTTTAAATTTTTCTCTTTTTTATCCATAAAAAGCTCCTGCTCAAACACACCCAAAGCATCGGCAATAAAAGGTATCATATCCGCTTTGATATCAATATTTCCATTCAAATACGCATAAATGCTTGAAAGTGTCGGAATCTCTCCTGTTTTATTAGCTTTCATTCCTAGATTTATCAAGCGATTGGCTAATTCTTTTTTGCTCATATTTTTTTCTTTTAGAATCTCATTAATGCGTTCAACCACTTTCATTACTTTACTTCTTTGAAAAACTAATAATTTTCAATATTCTAAACTAACACAATATCGATAATCAATAACGCAATTATCGGTTACATATAATAAGAATTTATAAAATTTCAGCCTTGTTATTTTATAAAAAGGAATAAGTTTTGGCACTATTATCTATCATCATTCCCTTTGGGACAAGCAAAGAGCGTCCTTATATCAAAGAAAGAGTAATACAAAAAGCAAGAAAATACAAAAGCAATGACAAAGTTAAATATATTTTTGTAGAGGGATTTTCAAGTTTGGCTTGCAAGGAAATTCCATTAATCATTGCAGAATGCGGGCATGAGTATTGCAAGGACGAAAAACAACAGAAAATGGGAGCTTATAGTTTAGGACAATGTCGCAATCTAGGCGTAATGTATGCAAACTCTCCTGCAGTGATGGCTTTGGATGTAGATTGCTATTTATCACAAAAAAATTTAGAAAAACTTTTAGAAATTATCCAAATCAAGGGGATTGATAGGAATCCTAATGCATTTTTGGTGCTACCTTGTGCATATTTAAAAGAAGAAGGAAATGAATTCTTGCTCTCTAAACCTGAAGAAATGTGGGATTCCCTAGTGGGATTTGATGTGCAAAGTGGTGCAAATAAACTTGTGAAATTTTATTCCCCCGCTTCTAGCTCTATGGTGCTAAATCGCCACAAATATTTAGAAATAGGCGGAAATGACAATGTTTACATTGGACATGGATATGAGGATTTTGATTTTATGATGAGAGTATTTAAATCTTGTGCGGTTTTTGAAAAAATGCCTATGAATTTGGATTTTGATTTTAGAAATTGGAGTTTTGATAGTTTTAAGGGATTCCGTGCTTGGTTTAGTATTGTGGGGAATGAAATGGCAGCTTTTGGAATCTATCTTTATCATTTTTGGCATATTGAGCCTAACCAAAATAACTATTTAGATAATAGAGAACTTAATCATCAGAAATTTTATAAAAATCTAAAAAGATTTAATAATCTCTATGATGGTCCAGATTGTTTGCAAGATAAAAGGGCTTTTGGGCATAGAATTTTATTTTTTGGTGTATATGATAGTGCAGCTACTAATTGTGTGCGTGGGATTAGCATTTATCTTGGAGAGATTGTTTGCAAAAGGGAGTTTGAGTTTTTTAGCGGCGATGAGTTTTTGGAGCAAAAGTTTATGAAGTTTTTAAAAAAGTTTGAGATTTCTTATGTGCTTTTTCCAAATCCTTATGGCAATACAATGCGATTAAGCATTTATGAATTTGTGCGAAAAATGGGGATTAATTATATTTGCTGGGAAAGAGGTGCATTGCCTGATTCTTGGTTTTTTGATACTAATGGGTTTAATTATGATTCTAGCTCTTATGGTGAAAAACATTGGAATAAACCATTAAGCATAGAGGACAAAGAAGCCACAGAAAAATACATAAAAGAGCTTTTGGTGGGTAAAAATACTTTGGAATCTCAAGGGGATTCTTTGGGTGTTTTGGAGCTAAGACGCAAGCTTGGAATCCGCCACAAAAGAGTGATATTTGTACCATTGCAAGTGCATACGGATAAAGTTATTGAATATTTCACTTATGAGCCTTTTAGTTTTTGGGGGTTTTTAGAAATCATCAATAAAATTGCTGGCGAACTAGCCAATGATGATGTGGTATTTTTAGCCAAAAAGCATCCATTAATGCTAGAGGTAAATAAAGAAAAATATCCTAATCTTACTTTTGTGGCAGATAATACGAATTTTTTAGATTTGCTAAATCTCTGTGATATGACAGTGATGATTAATTCTGGTGTGGGTGTGTATGCAATGATGAGCGAAAAGCCTTGTGTGCTATGTGGGAATGCGTTTTATCGCTTTAGCAAACTCAATCTACAAGCTAAAGACGAAGCGGAATTAAAAAGGTATATTGTGGATATTTTGGAGAATGGATTTAGCTTTGATAGAGATAAAATGCTACGATTTATTAGATATTTGAAAAATGAATTTTATAGCTATGGGGTATCTACAAAAGAGTTAGTAAAAGATGAGAAAAATAACAAAACCTTCCATAGAACGAAGGGGATTGATTTTTATAAAATCAGATTCTGCGGGGAGAAACTACTAGAATGTGAGAGCGTAGAGAGATTTGCTTATAAACTCAATAACTTTGCCTATAAGCCCTATTTATATGAGATTAAAAATGTCTTTCCTAAAATGGCAAATACAAAAAGTGTGGTGGCAACGCAAGTGGCAAAGAAAGTTTCAAATGAGATTTCACACACGAAGTTTTATCGGCTTTTTAGGAAGCTTATCACTCGTCCAAAAGATTTTGTAATGGATTCTAAAAAACCTTTGATGAAACCGATTAAATTATTAGTGAGGTAGAAAATGGAGAAGAAAACTTGTGTATTTTTGGCTTGCAATGAAAATTATGCCTTTGCTTTAGCAAATGTAATTATTGGGCTTAGGCGATATAATGAAGATTTGATTACAAATATTGTGGTGTATCATGATATAACAGAGGAAACAAGAGGCAAAATTTCAAGATTATGGGAAGACAAAATAATCTTTATAGAATATACTCACGAAGATTTTTTGAGAGATTTAGGCGGAGATATTGGCAAGGTTCCGCTAACTTCTAGGTTTGGTGAGAGATTTGTCTATGCGAAATTCCACATTTTTGAATTGCTAGAAAAGTATGATTGTGCGGTGTGGCTTGATTGTGATACTTTGGTGGTGGATAGGAATTAAGGATTTTTTATGTTTAGATGAGATGGATTTCAAGTGTGATTGTGGAGGCAGAATTGATGGTGCAACAAAATATTTGGAAGCTAAAGGATTATTAAACACAAATAAACCCATTATGAAACCTGTTGGAGGCGTTTTATCTTTTTCCAAACAATGTTTAAATAAAACTAATGGTGGCGTAAGTGGGATTAATTTAACACAACAATGTTTTGAGATTTTAAAAGAGCTCTATAAATATGAATGTTTAATTTATCCTGCTACAAGCGATGAAATTCCTTTTGGAATCTTGACTTATTTGTATGATTTTAAAGTTCAAAACAAAAAGGGATTTTATAATACTTTACCACAAAGCTCTAGGAATAGTAATATTATTCACACTATGGGAAAAACTAAATTTTGGGAATCGCCTTTTAGTTATGTGGCATTTAGCGAATGGGCTATCAACCACAAAATATGGAAAAATATTAGTGGGGATGAGAGACGATTTTCTTTACGCAGTTTAAATTTTGGCAGCATGGATACACCTGATAAAGTTTATTTGTTTTTAATTTATTATCATCTCTTCTGCCCCCTTTTACCACTTTTACAAGATTTTATAACAAATAATGCACAATATAAATTATATTTAAAGCTTCCCATAAAAGATAGATATTTAGACATTTATTCCAAAAGATTCCAAGGTGATATTTTTTATCGTTTTGCTTTAAATCTAGATGGTGGAGGCAATGCAGAGCTAAAATCAAAGTGCGAGATTCAAATCGTATGCAAAGAAAAAGGAAAGTTAAGATATTTTGCAAATGAGGTGCAAAGAAGACTAGATGAAACTTACACACTAAAGGACAACCGAAGTAATGGAGAGATAATTGTGTATTATTTTACTAAAAATATAGAAATTGACTATTCTAATTTGATATTAGAATTTAAGGGATTAGTGGAGCAAACTTGTTGAATTGTAGAGGATTTGCAATGAAATAATTAAATTTCTATTACTATTAAGAAATAAAGCAATTTAGGGCTTAAAATCATTAAAGGTTCATTTATTAATACTATTAAAGGGAGCGATACAAAATACGCACAAACCATACAATACGCCACAAACTATAACCACTTACAAGACAAAATACTATAATGCCCTAGATTTAAAGTATGCGTATTTTTAAAATTCCTTTATAGAATCCATAAAATACTTATTAGCAATGTAAATTTTATCTATCAAGGCAAAACTTAGTAGATTTTACAAACATTTTTAATTAGCAAACAAAGTTCCGCTTAGCTGAATCCCCTCTAGCAAAAACTTCTCTAAAATCTCCAAACGCTTCCCACTTGACAAAAACATTTTTCGATTGTTTTTTAGCAAAAAATCTGCCGCTTTTAGCTTCGTTACAATTCCGCCTGTGGCAAAAATATTATTAGGGGTCGTTTGTGCTTTTAATTCTTCTTGTGAAATTTTTTCAACTTTTGGATAAATTTTGGCATTAGGATTGATAATAGGATTCTCTTCATAATACCCCTCAATATCACTTAAAATCGCCAAAATCTCTGCATTAAAAAAATGTGCCACATGGGCAGATAACTGATCGTTATCCCCAAATTCTAATAGCAACGATAATTCTCCCGTTGCAGTAACATCATTTTCATTAATGATAGGCAAAACATTGCTTTGCAGCAAAACCTCCATTGCATTTCTTGCATTTTGTGTTCTTTTGCGTGAATCAAAATCATAAGCCGAGAGCAAAACTTGAGCAACCACAATCCCATAAGGTGCAAATAAATCGGTATAAGTTTGCATCAATAGCGGTTGTCCTATGGCAGCAAGAGCTTGTTTGTTGGGTAGGTGATTTTTGTCAAGTTTGATTTTAGTGTATCCTGCAGCTACAGCACCAGAACTTACCAAAATAACTTCATATTTATCACGCAATTTAGCAATAAGCTTGACTAATGCTTCCATTCTTGTTTTATTAATCAATTGATTCTCTACTAAAATCGCGCTTCCTACTTTTACGACAACTCTTTTCTTTTGCATTATTTTTCCTCTTTGTTTTCTTGCAAACATTCATAAAGCAAATGTTTCAAAGAATCGATATTTTCTCCCCCCACACTTGATACCAATACAACAAACATAGGTTTTGAAATATCTTTTGGGGAGGTAAAATCCTCTTTGTCTCTTGAGATAAAACAATATGGAATCTTGCTATGGGGCATAAGCGTTAATGCTTCACTTTTTAAAAACTCTTCTAAAATCTCTTGCTTATTTTCTTGTGTATCACTTTTTGAAAGCATAATCCCAAAAGGACGCATTGCCAATTCTTGACTGAAATTTTTTAATTCTTTTTGCAAAATATCAAATTGCGTGTTAATATCTCGATAATTTGCTATATCTAATACAAAAAGCAAAAATCTAGTCCGCTCAATATGCCTCAAAAACTCTAATCCTAATCCCTTTCCCTCGCTAGCACCCCCAATAATTCCGGGTATATCCGCTATCACAAAAGATTGATAATCCCCAACATTCACAATCCCCAAAGAAGGAATCAAAGTCGTAAATTCATAATTTGCAATTTCTGGTTTGGCATTAGAAAGCACCGAAACAAGTGTTGATTTGCCAACATTTGGGAATCCAACTAAGCCCACATCAGCGATTAATTTCAATTCTAAACGGATATTTTTTTCAACACCCGGCATTCCTTTTTGAGCATAAGTTGGACGCTGGTTGGTAGCACTTTTGAAGTGTGCATTGCCCAATCCACCCTTGCCACCTTCTAAAAATAAAATTTTTTGAGATTCTTCAAGTAAGTCTAGCAAAAGCTTTCCACTCTCTACATCAAAAACTTGAGTGCCGGGTGGAACACTAATGATTAAATCCTCGCCCTTTTTGCCATATTTATTTCTACCAAGCCCGGGCTTACCATTTTGTGCTTTGAAATGTTTGTGTCCTCTAAAATGCGAAAGTGTATCTGTATTCCTATCCACCACAAAATAAACATTTCCACCTTTGCCACCATCTCCACCATCTGGACCACCATTGATGACAAACTTTTCTCTATGGAAAGAAACAGCACCTTCTCCACCTTTGCCGGAGGATACAAAGATTTCAACCCTATCAACAAACATAATTTACCTTAATTTTTATGAGTTCGCCCCAAAAGGGGACTTTGCAGTTTATTTAAGAAGCAGGATAAATAGAAACTTTTTTGCGGTTTCTATCTTTTCTTTCAAAAGAGACAATTCCATCAATAAGTGCAAAAATAGTGTGATCTTTACCCATTCCTACATTATTTCCGGGATGAACTTTTGTCCCTCTTTGTCTGATAATGATATTCCCTGCACGGACAAATTGTCCTCCAAATTTTTTTACTCCTAGACGACGCCCAGCAGAATCTCGGTTATTTTGGGTACTCCCCTGTCCTTTCTTGTGTGCCATTTTTACTCCTTATGTAGCAATCTTATGCTGCGATTTTAATAACACGAACTCGCGTAAAATCTCTTCTAAAACCTCTTTTGGTTTTACTATCTTTTCTTCTACGCTTTTTAAAAGTAATAACTTTTTTACCTCTTCCCTCGTTGATAACTTCTAGCTCCACTTTTGCCCCACTTACATAAGGACTGCCAAGCTTTACATCTCCATTATCAAAAAGAGCTAAAACTTCTGTTACTTCAACTTTTGACTTTGGCTCAAGGTTTAAGCAATCAAGCAATAAAATATCACCCTCGCTTACCTTGTATTGTTTGCCTCCATTCTGAATGATTGCATACATAATACAATTCCTTAAAATATAAAATTAATTTGAAGTTTTTTATTAAAAAATTTAATAAAAGTCGCTATTTTACCTATTTTTTTATTAATAATACTTTAATTGCTGAATGCAATACATTCAATTTCCACTAATGCTTCTTTGGGTAGAGATTTTACTGCTACTGTGCTTCTAGCTGGCTTATGCTCTCCAAAAAATTCCGCATAGATTCCATTTACAATCCCAAAATTATCCATATCGCTAAGAAAAATAGTAGTTTTAACCACTTTATCAAAACCGCTTCCAGCATTTTTTAAGATTGCTTTTAAATTTTCCAAAACTTGTCTAGTTTGTGCCTCTATACCCTGCACCATTTCTCCTGATGGAGTTAATCCAATTTGACCTGAAGTATATACCATTCCATTGACACAAATTGCTTGAGAATATGGACCAATAGCTTGTGGGGCTTGATTTGTAGATACTATTTTCAACATTATTTAAATCTCCTTTACTTTGCTTTTGAAATATTATAAAATTATAGCAAATTAATTCAAACTTAGATAAGGAAACTAATACCATGAAATTTATCTCACTCTCATCAAAAATAAAATTTCTTGCTAGTGTATGTTGCACAAGTGCTTTATTGCTTTCAAATGCCTATGCAGATAACTTCGTTCAAGTCCATCCAAAACCACAGCACAAAATCCAACCTCCAACAAAAATTGATAGAACTATTCAAAACGAAATCCAAAAACACCCCAAAAATACCGCTTTTATTATTGATGCACGCACAGGAAAAATCCTCTCAACTGTGCCGCTAAAAAATTTCAATACAAAAAAATCTCCCAAAATTATCCCACAAAAAACACCCCCAAAAAATAACAAGATTCTCCCTTATAAGATGAAAGAAGAACGCTTAGAGCTTCTGTAAATAAAGTTTATAAGCAAAGGGAATATATGGTTACAATCGAATTATTAGGACCACTTGGCAACAAAAGCCTTACAAGCGAAGCTAAAAACTTCTATGAATTAAAACAAGAGCTACAAAAAGATACAGAAATACAAAAATGGTTACAACATTGTGCAATCGCCCTTAATGGAGAAATTATTAGCTCTTTAGATATTTCTTTTAAAGATGGGGATAAAATAGCACTTTTACCCCCTGTTTGTGGTGGCTAAATGCTTCTTAACACAATGGGATTAGAAATTTTTGATACACCTTTAGACACCACAACCATTTATCAAAATTGGTATTTCTTTTCTACACAAAACAATCTTGGTGCAAATGCAATTTTTACCGGCATTGTGCGTGCTGAAAATAATTGTGATGGTTTAAGTTTTGATATTTATGAACCACTTTTAAATCAATGGTTTTTAAACTGGAATAAAAAAGCACTTCAAAAAGGCGCCTTTTTAAAAATGGCACATTCTAGAGGTGATGTCCCCAACCACAAAAGCTCTTATATGGCTGGTATTTTTAGCTCCAAAAGGCGAGTTTGTTTAGAACTTTTTGAGGATTTTATTGAAGATTTCAAACACAAAGCACCCATTTGGAAATACGATTTAAAAGAAGGAAAAAGAATCTATGCAAAAGATAGGAGTTATAAACTCCCATTTAGCGGGATTTTGCAATGAAAGCCGTTGCCTTTACGGGAAATTCTAATAGTGGCAAAACTACTTTAATCCAAAAATTAACCCTTTTGCTTACACCTCAAAAAAGCGTGAGTATCATCAAACACGACCCAAAAAATAAAGCAAATATTGATACAGAGGGCAAAGATTCGGATATTTTTTATAAAGCTGGGGCAAATGTAGCAATTCTTAGCCCGATTCAAACTACCTTTAGATTCCATCACAGCTTTGATTTGGATAAAATAATCCAAAAGTTTGGGCATTGTGATTATCTATTTGTAGAGGGATTAAAAGAGATTCCACTCCCTAGAATCTGCGTCGCAAGAGAAATGATAGATGAAAGATTTT
This sequence comes from Helicobacter pullorum NCTC 12824, assembly GCF_017979475.1. Taxonomy (GTDB): domain Bacteria; phylum Campylobacterota; class Campylobacteria; order Campylobacterales; family Helicobacteraceae; genus Helicobacter_D; species Helicobacter_D pullorum. The sequence goes on along the minus strand of NZ_JAERIT010000005.1, from coordinate 62,708 downwards.
TTCCCTATATTGATGCTGTTGCTATTGATTCAAGCATTTCTAAAGATTCTATCCCCAAACATCTTGCGATTTTAAATCTCAATCAACCACAAGAAATTTTAGAATGGATTAATGCTAATATAAAGGATTATAAATGAAAAAAGCAAAAATAGGCATTCTTACACTTTCTGATAGAGCAAGTGCAGGGATCTATGAAGATATCTCTGGAAAAGCAATCATAGAAACTCTCACAGAATATCTCACTTCCCCTTGGGAAAAAGTTTATTGTATCATAGAAGATAACCAACAGACTATTGAAGCAAAACTCATACAATTAAGCGATATTGACAAATGCGATTTAATCATCACAACAGGTGGCACAGGTCCGGCAATCAGAGATGTTACTCCAGAAGCTACTGAAGCAGTTTGCCAAAAAATGCTACCGGGTTTTGGGGAGCTTATGCGACAAACTAGTTTGCAATATGTCCCCACTGCTATTTTATCTCGACAAACCGCAGGAATCCGCAACCAAACCCTCATCATCAATCTACCGGGCAAACCAAAGTCTATCCGCGAATGCCTTGATGCAGTGTTTCCAGCAGTGCCTTACTGCCTAGATTTGATTGGGGTTGCCTATCTTGAAACTAACGAAAACATTATCAAGGCTTTTCGTCCAAAATCTTCCTAATCGTCTTCCATAAACCTATGGAGTTTATTGTATTCTCCTCTTTCTAAAAACCTTACCTTTTGGGTGGGGAGATTATTCAATGAAACAAATCCATAAGAAATACGCTTCAAATCTAATATTTCTAAACCAAAATGCGCAAAGAATCTTCTCAATTCTCGATTCTTACCTTCATTGATTGCTACTTTAATCTTAGAATACCTAGTGCTATTTTTCAACACCCAATAACCCAAAAATGGTGCAAACTCCATAGATTGAATCTTACTCTCCTTGTGTCCCCCTGCTCTTGCATCTTGCAAAGATAGTCCATTCTCCATTGCTTCAAACACTTCTTCTTGAATCTTACCTGAAAGCTTCAAAAGATAAATCCTCTCCATCTTGCTTTCCATAAGCTTAGTTACTACTTTTGCATCATCGCTTAGTAGCAGCAAACCCTCACTTGCAAAATCAAGCCTCCCAACAGGAATGAAATGAGCAAATCTTTTTGGCAATGATTCATAGATAGTTCTCCTACCTCTATCATCTTTTTTACTCACTAATTCCCCTTTGGGCTTATTATAAACAATAACTGTATATTCCTCACTTTTCCTCAAACACTTTCCATTGACATACACTTTGACTTTATCATCGACTTGATAAGAAAAATCTTTTATAATTTCTTTATTGATAGAAACCTTTCCTTGGGCAATAAGCCTATCTGCTTCTCTCCTTGAATACTTAGAATGATGAGCTATGTATTGATTTAAACGCATAATTTTTACTTTTTGAATCTAAATTTTTCTTTTTTTAGCATTTCTTTTAAACTTTGCAAATGCTCCCCTTGAAACTCCATAACATATCCTCCCTCTTCTTGTCTCAAAACTCCACCACAAGCCATTTTCTTTTTAATGCTTTTTAAAAGATTCTCCAAAACTTCTTTATTTTCAAAAAAGATTCCACACAAAGTTACTTCTTTGCCACTTTTCTTTTGTTTGTTAATCCACAAAAAATAAGAATCTCTACTTTTAAACTCCACTACTCTTTGGCATTGGCATTGACTTTTTAAATTTCCACATTTTTTACACAAAGTATCAATTTCATCTCTAAAGTTTGCCCCTATTTTGAGATTGCTTAAATCTAATCTATCCATTCTAGCTCTTTTAACTCTTCTTTAATTTGACTATGCACAAAAAATGAACTCACCATCTCCAATTCTTGCGTTTGTGTTTTAAAAAGGATTCTAAGCTCTCTTTTGCCATGATGACGCATTGCAGCTTCCCTTATACTACTAATTACCCTCTCATTAAGCCCTACATTTAAAAGCAATACAAGAGGTTCGCTCGTATCAGCCTTCTGCATTGTAAATTCTACTTTTTCTTTTTGAGCTTCTTCCAAAGTTAAAATTTTCTCTGCTCTAAGGCTTTTAGTGTCATTTTGCTCTTGCACAAAGCATTTAACAGCGATAGGAATTTCTCTATCCATACCCTCCAAAGCCAACAAAGTTTTTTCAAAAATCGTTAATTCCACGCTCCCATAAAAATCTTGCAATTTCAAGATTCCATAACGCTTGCCACTTTTAGAAAACTTTGTAATCACATCTTCAATACTTCCAACAAGCAAAATGCTGCTATTCTCTGCAATATCTTGAATCTGATTAGTATAAGCACAATTAATCGATTTTATGATTTCTTTATAATCCTCCAAAGGATGCCCTGAAGCATAAAATCCAAGACTTTCTTTTTCGAATTCTAAAATTTCTTTTTTGTTATATTCTTCTTTATTTTCCAATTCCAACGCAATGGCTGTAAATTCTTCACTATCTCCAAAGAGAGAATTTTCTGCTTCTTTCTTTGCAGCTTGTGCTGTTCTTGCATTCTCTGTTAGCAATTCTACCTGTTCTAAAAGCGTCCTTCTTGTATAGCCAAAACAATCCATAGCACCACTTTTTATAAAGGCTTCTAAAGATTTTTTATTGACTTTTTGAGGATCAATTCGGCTTAAAAAATCCTCCAAATCCTTAAAATCTCCATTGTTTTTACGCTCTTCTAAAATAATATTAATAGCAACCTCACCCGCTCCTTTAATTGCACCCAAACCAAACAAAATACAATCCTCATCATCAATTCTAGCAACACTGAATTCTAATTCTGATTTTTGTATATTTGGCGGAAGCACCTTAATATCCATTTTGTTGGCTTCTTCAATATATTCCACTATTTTATCTGTTGAGTTTTTTTCTGAAGTGAGAAGTGCTGCCATAAATTCTTTTGGATAATAAGTTTTTAGATATGCAGTTTCAAAAGTAATCATTGCATAAGCTGCAGAATGCGACTTATTAAATCCATACCCAGCAAATTTTACAATCAATTCCCACAACTCTTCTGCCTTAGCTCTATTAAATCCTTGCTTTTCTGCACCTTGTGCAAATTTATTTTTATTATCTGCCATAATTTGAGCATCTTTTTTACCCATTGCCCTACGAATCAAATCCGCTTCGCCAAGGCTAAAACCACCTATCTTTTGCACAATTTGCATAACTTGCTCTTGATAAACAATTGTTCCATAGGTTGGTCTTAAAATAGATTCTAATTCTGGAAACATATACACAATGGGTGCTTTTCCATGTTTTCTATCAATAAAATCACTCACCATTCCTGATTCCATAGGTCCTGGACGCCCTAAGGCGATAATTGCTATTATATCTTCAAATGTGCTTGGTCTCAATCTCTTATTGATTCCTTGAAACATACTAGATTCAATTTGGAATATCCCAAGAGTATTTCCACTTTGCAAAGTCTCATATACCTTTTTGTCATTCACATCTAATTTCAAGAAATCAATCTCTAAATTATGGCGATTCTTAATAAGCTTCAAAGCATCATCTACAAGCGTAAGTGTTTTTAAACCCAAAAAATCAAACTTAATCAAATCCACATCTTCAAGATATTTCATTGAATATTGAGTCGCTATAATTCCATCTCGCGTGGAGCGATACAAAGGCGCTTTATGCCACAACTCATGTTCAGAATCAATCACAACAGCCGCAGCATGCGTCCCGGGATTTCTCTTTGTATTTTCCAAAACAACCGCAAAATCCCATATTTTCTTAGCCAAAGGATCTTTGTCAATCAATTCCTTAATCTTTGGTTCTTTTTCAAAAGCTTTCTCCAAAGTAATATCTAATTCTTTGGGAATGAGCTTTGCAAATGCGTCTGCCTCACCATAAGGCATTCCCATAACTCTCGCAACATCTCTAATCACCGCCTTGGCTTTCATCATACCAAATGTGATAACTTGTGCGACATTATGACGCCCATATTTATCTGTAACATATTCCAAAATCTCTTCACGCCGACTTTGGCAAAAGTCCATATCAATATCTGGCATACTCACACGCTCTGGATTCAAAAATCTCTCAAATAGCAAATCATATTTCATCGGATCGATATTTGTAATCTCCAAACAAAAAGCAACCAAACTTCCAGCCGCACTCCCCCTACCCGGACCTACAGGAATCCCACGCTCTTTTGCAGCACGCACAAAATCCCATACAATAAGCATATAACCCGGAAATTTCATTTTGTTGATAATTTCGATTTCTTTTTCTAAGCGTTCTTTGTATTCTTGATGCCTTGAAGATTCGACATTCTCCAAACGCTTTTTTAAACCCTCTCTGCACTTATAGGCAAAATATTCACTATCTTGCGTAAAATCTAAATTTTCTGCCTTGGCATATTCAGCTGTAAATTTGAAACTAGGAGGTGTTGGGTCACCCAAATGCAACTCCAAATTGCATTTATCAGCAATCTCTTTTGTATTAGCAATTGCTTCTGGCAAATCCATATAAAGTTTTGCCATTTGCTCTGGGCTTTTAATATAAAATTCCTGCACTGTATGACGCATACGATTAGGATCATTAAAGTCCTTTCCAAACCCGATACAAAAAGCCACTTCTTGAGCAGTAGAATCTCCTTGATTGGTATAATGTGTATCATTAGTAGCTATGATTTTAATCCCTGTCTCTAATGAAATTTGAATAATTTGCTTATCAATGAGTTGTTGTTCCTCAATCCCATGACGCATAAGCTCCAAATAAAAATCATCTCCAAAAATCTCTTTGTATTCTAAAGCAACCTCTTTTGCCCTCTCATAACCCTTTCTACCTTTATTGTCTTCTTTTTTCAAATTTAAATGCCACTGCACCTCTCCATTTAAACAAGCAGAAGAACAAATCAATCCTTCACTATGCTCTCTTAGCATTTTTTTGCTAATACGAGGTTTCATATAATATCCATATAAACACGCCTGTGAGCTAAGATACATAAGATTTTTATAGCCTTGTAGATTCTTAGCATACAAGCACAAATGGAATCTTTGATTGCTTTTATCACTAATTTCTTCTGCATTATGCAAATAAGCTTCCATTCCCAAAATAGGCTTGATGCCTTGTTCTTTCATAGCCTTATAAAATTCAATTGCGCCAAACATATTTCCATGGTCTGTAATAGCTACGCTATCCATTCCAAGCTCTTTGATTCGTTTGGCAAGAATTTTGATTTTATTTAAGCCATCAAGCAAAGAATATTCTGTATGGAGATGCAAATGTGTAAAAGGAATTTTATCTTGTGAGATTACTTCATCAGGCGTCTTACTCATCTTTAAACCTCTATTGTGTCAAAATAAGTAAGATTCTAGCCTATTTATACTAACAAAGGAATAAAAAACTAATCCTCAATGTAATTTTTTAGTTTTCTACCTACTTTTGGGTGTTTTAGTTTTTTGATTGCACTAGATTCGATTTGTCTTACACGCTCACGCGTAACATTAAGCTCTTTGCCAATTTCTTCTAATGTTCTATCTGATTCATCATCCAAAAGCCCAAAACGCATTCTAATCACTGCCTTTTCGCGTTCATTAAGCTGGTCTAATACATCATCAATCTGTGCTTTTAAATCTTCTTTTAAAATACTATCCATTGGACCAAGAGAGGCTTTATCCTCTACAAAATCCCCAAACTTGCCATCTTCCCCATTTCCTATAGGTGCTTCAAGGCTAATGGGTTCTTTTGTGATTTTAATAACATTCTTAACTTTATCTACTGGAAGTCCAACTTCTTCTGCAATTTTTTCAATATCTGGCTCTTTGCCTTCTTCTTGCAAATATTTACGCATAATTTTATTGATTCGGTTAATAGTCTCAATCATATGAATCGGGATTCTAATCGTTCTTGCTTGATCTGCAATTGCTCTTGAAATTGCTTGTCTAATCCACCAAGTCGCATAAGTAGAAAATTTATAGCCTTTTTTATATTCAAACTTATCTACTGCTTTCATTAATCCGATATTCCCTTCTTGAATCAAATCCAAAAAAGGCAAACCGCGATTTGTATAACGCTTAGCGATACTAACTACAAGTCGCAAATTAGATTTTGCCATTTTGGTTTTAGCCCTATCAGCAATATCTTTTCCGCGTTTAATTTGCTCTAAAATTTGCTTGAGCTTTTCTGGCTCCAAATCAAAACTTTCTTCACTAGCAACTTTAGTTTGAAAAAGCTTCTTAATTTCCATATAAGTTGATACCATAGTTGCCTCTGGCACAGCAGCTACAATATCGGATTTACTCATTTCAATGATATTATCTAAGATTTTTTTATGGTTAGCCAACAAAATATCATTAAACAAAGGCAAGCGATATTCCAAACGCTTTAATTCTCTCTCAAAACCTTCATCACTTTTAATTGTATTTTCCATTGCCTTTACAAGCTCTGTAATTAATTTACTTGTAGGTCCTAAATCGAGTAATTTTTCTTTGAGGAATTGCTTTTTGTGAGCCAATGTAAGCAAATACAGCATATCTCCATTTTCTTCCCCTTTTTCTTGTTCCCAAGTTTTCAACCAATCCTTCTTAGCTTTTTCTAGTGCCTTAAAACTCACCAAAACTTTTTCAACTCGCTTTTGGTCTTTCTTACTAATAGGCTTTTTACCCTCACTCTCTTCTTCGCCTTCTTCTAACTCTTCTTCTTCACTTTCTACACTTTCTTCATCTTCTTCATCATCAAAACTCTTAAAAAGCTCTTTAACCCTTCGTTCTCTATTAATCAATGCTTCTTTATAATCCAAAATAAAATCAATCAAATAAGGCACAGAGCAAATCGCATCTAAAATAATATTTTCACCAAGCTCAATATTTTTGCTCAATTCCACTTCATCTTCTCTTGTTAGAAGTGGTATTTGCCCCATTTCTCTCAAATACATTCTTACTGGGCTATCACTTCTACTCCATTCTAGTAACTCACGCTCTTTCATAAAATCAAATTCATCTTCTAATTCTTCATCTAAAAGACGCTTTTTATCTTCTTTGATTCTTCTTGCTTCATCTTGATTGAGTAATTTAGCCACTTCAGAAGCCGACATTAATTGCTTATTGTATTTTTTTGCTAACTCTGTTACTCTTTTTGCTTGTGCTGCGGTTGGAAGCTTGATTAAAACTTGAGCGATTTTTTCGTATGAGACATATTTGGAACTAGATTGAAATAATTCATCAAGTTGTTGATTAATATTTTTTGCAGACATGTAGCAACTCCAAAGAAAGTAAAATCAGATCAAAATAAAACTGCCCTTAAAAGACACAAACCTTTTTATGAAAAATTTTGGATTATACCCAAAAATTTTTAATATAACCTTTAACGGAATTTCCAACATTCCTTGATTTCTTTTAGATATTTTTTATCCAAATTAGCAATCAATAGCTCCTCTCTATCGCCCAAACAATCCTCAACTTCCCCATTAGGATTAACCAACAAAGAATCGCCATAAAAATTCCACAAAGTATTGGTTACCTCATCTTGATATTGCCCGATTCTATTAGCACGCAAAATATAACTGCTATTTAAAAAAGCACGCATTTTGATAATATTTCTCCACCTCAAAGAAGAATCAAAGGTAGAAGCACTTGCTAGAAGTATGCAATCTACATTATTTTGTTTAAATTTCAACCAAAACTCATCAAAATGCAACTCATAGCCAAAAAGCACAGAAAATTTAAACCCCCCAACACTAAAAATAGGAGGGGTTTTAATATTTTTGCTAAGAGTATTAGCAAAAAACTTTGCCTCATTCCAATGTTCATAAGGCATAAGCCTTTGTGCGCGATATTGCAATGCCTTTCCCTTATTGATAATTGCTATACTCTTATAAATCTTTCCTGCAACTAATTCTAAAAGCGGAGCTACAAAAATCATAGGATATTCATTAGAAATTTGCATAAGATTCTCACTCTCTTTTTTGAGCTTGAGTATAAGCTGATTTTTTTTATCCCTTTCAATCACTTTAAAAAACGGATTAAAAAAATATTCTCCAAACAAAACAATCTTTACTTTTTGTTCTAATGCGATATCCAAATAAGTCTTAATTTCTCTTTGCATTTTTGGAGATGATAGCTGCAAAGTTGCGATTTTCATTATTCTTCCTTCTTTTCAAATTGCATTTTCAATTCATTGCATTCTAGCTGGGCATTTTCAAGCATTTTTTGTGCCTCTTTAAGATATTCCATACCCTTTTTATACACTTCCATACTTTTGTGCAATCCGATATTCTCATCATTTAGCTCTTCAAGGCATTGATTAATTTCTTGTAAATAATTTTCAAAGTTTTTACTTTCTATTTCTTTTTTGTTTTTATTCTCCATTATTTTCCTTTCTTGGATTCTCTAGCTCCAAAAGCTTTTTTGCCTCTATACATAGATTCTTCCAAGGCGATTGTTCTTTGATTGCTTCACACTTATCATAAGAAGTAAATGCTTCTTCTATCTTGCCAATTTTAGCATTCAAATACCCCTGCAAATAAAAAATCTGAATCTGTTCTTTGGGGGCAACAATATGAGTTTGTGCTTTTTGCAATATCTCAAGAGATTCTTGGAATTTACCCTCACGATTCAATGCCTCCACCAAACTTAACTCCACCCATGGAGAATACTCATATTTTTGATGTTTTTCTTGTAAAGCCAACAAATGATTGCCATAAATCTTTATAGCTGTATCATCTCTCTTATTTAAAGCATCAAGCAGCATAACACGATATATTTCAATCATTTTTACATCATCTTTTAATTTTTCCTCCAAAATAGGCAAAAGCTCAAAAGCCTCCTCTCTCCTGCCTTCTTGCTCTAAAGCCATAAACAAAACCCATAAAGCATCATTGTATTTTTCTTTGCTTAGCATTTTCACTGCATCACGTGAAGCTAAAATGGCCTTAGGGTAATTTTGAACACTATATTCACTCCAAGCCAAACGATATAGCCAATCTTCCTTTTCATTTGGAGTTTTCGCACCTTGCAATTGCTCTTTGGCAATCTCTAAAGCTGGAATAAACTGCCTATTTTCATAAAGGCAGTCAAAAAGTTGTATTTTTTCTTGTGCATTAAGCGGAATTTTTTTGTCATACAAACTCCCATAATAAGCTGCTTCTTTGCATTTATTCTGTTTTAGAGATTCTCTAGTAAGCTCACCCACTGCCTTTAATACGATAGAATTATCTTCACCCAAAACATCTCGTATATCAAAAACATCCTGATATCTTTGTAGCTCATAAAGAGTTTCTGCTTTTTTATTCCACGCCTCTTTTTCTTCATTTTTGCCTTGATAGGTTTTAATCACATAATCATAATGTTCCAAGCGTTTTGTAGCATTATCATCTTCATAATTCAAAAGCAAAGTATCATCAAGGGCTTGTATCTCTTTTTCTTCGGCTTCATCTTTTGGGTTTTGTAATAACATTTGGTAATAATGGTGTGCTTTTTGGAGATTCCCTGATTTATCATACCATTGAGCCATATCTTTCAATAAAGGACGATAAAAAGGCAAGTCATCATCTTTTAATGACAAAAACATCACTTCAGCTACTTGAGCTGGAATCTCATAAATATTAGATTCCGCCCATTTTTGTAATATCGCATAATTTTTTGCCACATCTTTTGTAAAATATTGTGGATTAGCATCAAGAATATTCTTAAGATAATCTTGTGCTTGCTTACTTTCTCCTGCATCTTTATAATATTCTCCAAGCAACAATGAAGCCAAAGAAGCAATCTCTAAATCTTGCGTTTGATTAAGCACAGATTGATAAAGCTCTAATGCTCTTTTTTTGTCTCCGCGTTTGAAAATTTTTTCTCCATAACTTAACCTTGCTAACAATTCATATTTATCATCTTTATATTCTTTAAACAATCTATCATAATAATAGCTTGCTTCTTCAAAGAAATTCATCTTTGCATAATTTTCAGCCATCAACAACAAAACTTCTGGAACATGAATATCTGCTGGATAAGCATTCAACCAAGCTTTTCCTAATGCCATTATTTCTTCATAATCTTCTTGATTTTGAAGATTCTGCAATGCTTTTAACTTCATAAAAAGAATATCACGCTTAAAAATTGTTTCGGGATAATTTTGCAACATCTCATCAATACTATTCAATGCTTCTTGATAGGATTTTTTCTCTAACAATGATTGAATATTCAAAAAATAGTCTTTATCTTGCCCTACTTCATTATCCATTGGACGCATTCTAAAGTCCAAAACTCCCACACCCAAATATGGCTCATCAAAAGAAATGGGGAAATTCAATCCCTCACTCTCACGCTCTAATAAAAATGGAATCTTCTCTTTATACCCAACAATCTGCCACCTCGTAGATTCTGTGCTTCTCTCTTGTGGAATTGGATTATGAGATGCCAAATTAATACCGGTATTAAACAATTTAATCTTGTTTTTGGGGATAATTTTCAAAAAAAACTTATTCTCACCGATCTCTGGTATAATCTCAAAAAAAAGTGTGTTAGTTTTTGAGAATCTTGAAATAAGATTTGAATCAAACTCGCAAACTATACTTTCTACTTCTGATTCCCTATTGTATTTTTCTTGACACACAAAAGGCTTAGAATCTACCAAATTCAAGACAGCAAAATCCCTTGAATCTTCTCTTCCACTATTAATGTAAAATTCTAAGCCAAAAGCATAATTTGTCGCCAAACACAACAAAAACAAAATATTTTTTTTGCTTACTCTCATTTTCTACCACAACTTTAAAATGCAATATTATACTTTTTTTGCACTAAATTTTTCATCAAATCCAACCTAGCCTCTTGTAAAATGAAAAAATGTAATTTCAGAACGCGCCAAAATACGCATAGGAGGTCCCCAAAAACCCGTCCCGCGATTAACATAAATTTTTGTATTTGGACTATGTTGATGCAATCCTGATAAATAAGGCTGGTCTAATATAACCAAAAAGCGGAATGGAAAAATCTGTCCCCCATGCGTATGCCCACTTAACATAATATCAATTTTTTGACTTTCTTTGATTTCAAGGACAAATTTAGGTTGATGTGCCAACAAAATAGTAGGTAGAGTTTCTATACGCTCTTGCAATGCAGCTTCCAAATTAGGCTCCAAAACCCCAATTCTCCTTCCAAACAAATCATAAACTCCCGCCACATTAACTAATGCTTGATTGTTTTTATACAATACAACATTTTCATTTTCTAAAACCCTAATTCCATATTTTTTTAGACTTTCCAACAACTCCCCAATATTGTGAAAAAACTCGTGATTCCCTGTTACAAAAAATATGCCAAGAGGTGCTTGAAGTTTGGAGAGTTCTTGCATTGCTTTTTGCACTTTAGAAACCTCTGTATCAATAATATCTCCTGTCAAAAAAATCACATCTGGCTTAAGAGCATTCACTTGTTTGACAATTCCTCTAACCACATTTTCTTCAATCAAACCCCCTATATGCAAATCACTAATCTGCACTGCACTAAAAGATTCTTGAAGATTAGGCAATGGAATCTCTACATTTTCAACCTTTGGTTGCATTCTGCCTTCTATCACTCCAAACCCAAGATACCCTCCAGCAAAAATGCCACTAAAAATATTAATCCCATTCCTCAAAAATCCGCGTCGCTTTTTGCTGAAATATGGTATCAGCAAAAGGGGCTGGTAGAGCAATGTTACAACAAACAAAATAAAAGCCACCCCAATAGAAAGAGATACCAAAAAATACAAACTTTGGGGCATATCCCAATAATATCTTCCAAAAAAATAACAAACAACTCCCAAAAAATTTAGAATCAAAAAATATTTAATGACCAAACGAGGAATCTTTGGGGTAATAATACGCCTAATAAACATAAAATAGATTAAACCATGCATTACCAAAAATACCGATATTGCTATCAATGGAAAAAAATTTTTCATATTCTCCTCATTTTCTCAATGTCTTGCTTCTTTCAAGATTGTATTAAAATATTGCGACAAAACCGGATTGCTAGAAATATCTAGATTTGATACGATTCGCCTAACATCTCTCTCATCTAAAACCTCTAATGCTTCCCTAATAAGATTGCTAAAACCAAGTTCATCTTCATTTGTGATGGCTTCTCCAATTTCTTTGTTGTATTTTTTGATTAATATTTTCTCTTCTTTTTCCCTTTCTTTATCTTTAATCAAAACTCGCTCAATATGTTGCAAAACTTGTCTCTTTTTTCTTTTTAAAATCGGGCGTTTATAGGCATTTGTCAATTTCATAATTCGCTCGATAATCTCATTTTTCTCCTCTTCATTTTCATAATATTCTTCATAATTTTCATATAAAGAATCCGGGAAATAATCCTTGATAATCTCGCATTTCAACTGCGCAATCATACTGAGATTTTTTTGATTGTTTCCACTCTGAATAGTTCGGATTGTCTCTTTTAAAAATTGCACATCTTCGCGTTTAGAGCTATAAAACTTCATCTGCTCCATTCTCTCTTCTTGCGGATAATCCGCAAATAACTGATCAAGCGTATCTAGCAATTCCTCTTGATAAGCACGATATGCCAATTCAATAATGCGAGTAATTTGCTTATAGCGTCCATCTCTAACTTGAGTTAAAACCAATTCTATTGACTCATTTAAACCATAATGAGCAAAAATATTTTCAATCCCTTCATACAAAGCCTCATAATTAATATCTTCCCCTATGATAGAATGACGAATTTTTCCAAGTTCTTCTTCAATCAAACTTGTATTATCTTCTGCAATAATTTCTGTATGCTTTTCTTCTTTGATAGCCTGCATATATTCCAAAATATTCCGCTTACTTTCTGTTTTAAACAATTTTACTAATTCATTAAATGGCATTGCTTCTAAAGATTCTTGAGAATGTCCGTGTTTTTTTAGCTGCCAAATTAATTCTTTTCTCTCCATTTTACTGCAACGCTCCCCATACTTTTGTTGCTTGTATATGCTCTTTAGTATCGTGGCATCGAATGATATTTGCTCCATTTTTTAAAGCTTCCAAATGAATCGCCAAAGTTCCTGCCAATCTTTCTTCGACTTTTGTAGATACAATCTTATCAATCATCGATTTACGAGAAGCCCCCACCAATAATGGCATTCCAAAATGTTTAAAATGTCTAAGATTCTTAATTAGCTCACAATTATGTTCTAATGTTTTCCCAAAGCCAATTCCTACATCAAGAATAATCTTTTGGATATTACACTTTCTCAAAGCCTCTATACGCTCTTTGAAAAAACTATCAATCTCCAAAAACAGATTCTCATATTGAGGATTTTTTTGCATTTCTTTTGGATTACCTTGCATATGCATTACCACACATTCGCAATCATATCCACAAACCGCTTCAAGCATTTTAGGATTGCTAAATCCTGTAATATCATTCACCATTCCAAAACCATTCTCCAAACAATACCTTGCAACTTTTGGAGTATAAGTATCAATACTAAACTTTACTTTTTGATAAAGTTCATTAGCAGCGATAAATTCTACAATAGGCTTTATTCTATTCATTTCTTCTTGTTCTGTTATCCAAGCACTGCCGGGTCTTGTAGAAGCTCCACCAATATCAATAATATCTATACCCTCTTTAATCATCTCCAAAATTCTTTCTTGTGCCTCTTTGGAATCTTTTCTTGAATCTTGATAGAAACTATCTGGAGTTGCATTGATAATTCCCATAATCTGCGTTGGAAAATCCACCAAATTCAAATGCTCTTCTAAGCTCTTTGCAACTTCCTTCAAGCCAAAAGGCTGTATTTTGAGCTTTTTTAATAAAGCTTTGCTTTGAGATTTTGTAACCATTAAAATCCCATTATAAGATTCTTGCTTATACAAAATTGCATCTTTAGGCAAAGCAAAATCCCCTCCACACGCCAAAGATTCTTGTTTTAAAATTTGTGCAGCAGGAGTTTTTAATCCATAAATATAAAAACCAAAAACTTTTGTTTTATCTTTTAAAATTTTATAGCCCATCTCATCGCATTGTATTTGCTTTAATTCCTTTGTGGAATCTTGAATTGCTTTAACAAAAATCTTCATCTATTACCCACCAAATTATGATATGAAATCTATTGAATATTTCCTTGCATTTTTTGCCTTTTCTTATTAGAAATCATCAAAAGCAACACACAAAAAATATTATAAGCTTTCTCATGCTGACCTGCCCACAATAACGCTTCTTCAAACATTTGCATTTCTTCTTGATTAAATTGCAATCCTGCATTAATTGAATCCAAATACAAACTTTGTATTTCTGTTTTAAGAGTAGTTGCATTAGAAATATAATCTTTGGCTTTATCTTTCAAAAAAGGATAAATCTCCCTCAAAGATAATGTCTCTACATTCAATGGAAAATTAGGCATTTTTTCTTTATTAGTGTGGTTAAAAATTGGCATTCTTGAGCGTATGGTTGGCAATAATTGAGATTTCATTTTTGCAAAAAGAATAAAATAAACTTGTTTGGGCGGTTCTTCTAGTATTTTTAGAAGTGCATTTTGAGCATAAATATTAAAAGCATTTGCAGCTATTAAGATTATCTTTTCCCCATCTGCTGCAATATAACTCTCATCGATAATCTCGCGTGATATTTCAATGTTTAATTCCTCAGCACAAAAGATGCGACAATTTTGAGGATTTTGACGCTGATAATACTCATTAGCCTCTTGAATAGGATTATTAACTAATAAAATATGTGTTGTTAATTTTTGCATTTTATTCCAAGGAAATTTGTCCAAACATAGCTGCTTCAATGGTTAAATTAAAAATACGATACATTTGCATAAGCTTAATATCTACCAAAGAATCTACTGATTGTAGAGTAAAACTATTTTGCAATTCTGTATCAAACATCCACAAAAAACAATCTTCACGGCTCAATGCAAGTTTTGCTCTCAATGCATCATTTTTGCCTACATACCAAAAAAAATAACCTTGCGAAAAAATATTGTCCAAATAATCATTAATCAAAGAAATTTCAATTTCATCTTTGCAGTTTCTATCCACTTGAGGAAAAAGTGCATTAATCCCCAAAATTGGCACATAAGGACGATTGCTACTCTTGTTGATAGAAAAAATTACATAATTTGAAAACCACTCTCTATCTTTATCTGTCACCAAAATAAGGCTTTCTCCATTGAAGATTCTTTGCAATACCCGCTTAATTAAAGGTATCCATTCAAATTTTCTTTCCTCAAGCCAAGTTAGGCGACTTTCATCACGCCTTAATGTTTGTGTAGTCCAGCTTACAATATCTTGCATTATTTATCAAGCTGATACACACTATGCAAGGTGCGGATTGCTAATTCTGCATATTTTAAGCGAATTACCATAGAAATTTTAATCTCACTTGTGCTAATCATCATAATATTAATGTTATCTTCTGCTAAAGCTTGGAATGCCTTTGCAGCTACACCACTATGAGATTTCATACCCACACCCACAATAGAGACTTTTGCAATATCTGAATCATACTCGATGCTTTCCACACTGCCCTCAAAAGCTTTCAAAACCCTCTTAGTGCTTTCTAGCTCCACTTCAGGAATTGTAAAATCCAAATCTGTTTTACCATCTCTACCGATTGTTTGCACTATCATATCAACATTAATATTTGCTTCACTCAATGCCCCAAAAATCTCCGCTGCAATCCCCGGTCTATCTTCAACATTGCAAATACTTACTCTTGCTTGATTTTTATCCAATGCAATTCCACTAACAATTGGGTGTTCCATAATTTCTTCTTCCTTTGTAATTAATGTTCCTTCGTTATGATTAAAACTACTTCTTGTAACCAAATTTACATTCATTTTTTTTGCCATCTCAACAGAGCGATTAAGCAAAACTTTCGCTCCCATTGAAGCAAGTTCTAGCATTTCATCATAACTAATTTTATCAATTTTTTTAGCTTTAGGTTCAATCCTTGGATCTGTTGTATAAACTCCATCAACATCTGTATAAATTTCACACAAATCCGCCTGCAATGCTCCTGCAAGAGCTACTGCTGATAAATCACTTCCGCCACGCCCTAATGTCGTTACTTCTCCATTTCGTGTAATACCTTGAAAACCTGCCACCACAACAATATAATCTTTGGCAAGCAATTCATTTAATTGTGCTGTATCAACCTCCTCAATTCTTGCTTTTGTATGGAATTCATCTGTGACAATCCCAGCACCTCTTCCGCTTAGAGAAATTGCCTTATAACCCATCTCTTCTAATGCTATAGCCAAAAGGGCGCTAGTGATTCTCTCACCTGCACTAAGCACCATATCCACTTCACGCTCTTTAGGCAATCTTGAAAAAAACTTCGTATAGCCTAGTAATTTATCTGTTTCTCCACTCATTGCAGAAACTACAACTACAAGACTATTTCCTCTTTTTTTACTCTCAACTACGCGTTTAGCGACATTTTGGATTCTTTGACAATCACCAACACTTGTCCCACCATATTTTTGAACAATCAACATTACAAATAACCTTTCTTTTTAAAATATTCCAAAACTTGCCTATAAATAGGTCTCTTGAAATATGTAATATGATTAAATAAATCCTCAAATGTTACAAATTTATACTTATCAAACTCTGGCTCTTCTGTATTAATATCAATCACTCCATCTTCTTGTAAGCGGACTAAAAAATATTTTTGTATCTGCCCATCATAAGGATACATTCTTTTAACTACTGAGGAAGGAAAATCATAACTAATCCATTCTGGATATTCTGCGACAATATCCACTTTGTCTGTCCCTATTTCCTCTTTTAGTTCTCTAAATAATGCCTCCCTAGGTGTTTCAGTTTTATCAATTCCACCTTGTGGAAATTGCCACGCATTTTTTATATCCGCCCTGCTTGCTATAAAAAGCTCGCAAGTCAATGGATATTTTGGAGAGAGTATGATTGCTGCAACATTGGGTCGATAAGTTTTTGTTTCTTTTCTCACCAAACAACTCCTAAAATAGAATTACAAACCAAAATATTTTTAAAATAATAATTCAAAACTTTTTAAATGCAGTTGATATTAAGTCAAATTTTTATAAAATTCTACATAAAATTTTTTTAATCCCAAATCAAAAGGCAAAGGAATATTTCTTGAAATTAGAAAAGCTATCCAAAAAAAATCAAGAAAAGTACTCAAAAACACTCGAGATTGCCTATCAATTTTTTCTAAAATATGGCTATGAAAAAACCAATCTCCAAATGATAGTGAAAGAAACCAAAGGTTCTTTGGCGACTATTTATAAAATTTTTGGCAACAAAAGAAATCTTTTTCAAGAGGTAATTGAGCAAAAAAATCAAGACTTTTTCTACTCTTTAGAAAAAATCTTTACCCACGCACAAAGCCTAGAATTAAGTTTGGAAGATTTTATAATATTAATCGGCAAAAAACTTCTTAATGAAATCTTTACACCAGATGCCATTGCGCTTAATCGTTTGATTTTTATTGAAGGTTATAACAATTCTGAATTACTTGATACATTCAAAGTATCTTGCATTGATAAAACGCTTTTTTATTTTAGTAAATACCTTGAAACTTACGCTAAAAAAGAAAAAGTCGATATTGATGACATACAAGAGACTTCAAGAATCTGCGTTGATCTTCTTATAAGCCATCATTTATTAGATTCTCTTTTAGATTCAAACTATATCCCACCTAATGAAGAAGAAATAGACAAAATTGCAAAAAAGGCGACTAAAATATTTCTACTTTATTTAAATCATAATAAGGAAATACAATGAATATCAATGATGAACTTTTAAAGAAACTACAAAATCTTGCAAGTATCGAAATCCAACCAGACAGCTTAGAAACCACAAAAGCCAATCTCAACGAAATTGTGCATTTTGTAGAAAATATCAATAAATTAGATTTAGAGGATATTCCTGCTTCTTTTAATCCAATTAACTCCAAACTTCCTATGAGGGAAGATATTCCACAATCCAAATCAGAAATTGCTTCAAATACCCTAAAATATGCACCAAATAGTGAAGAAAATTTCTTTATCGTTCCAAAGATTATTGAATAATGCAAGACATTAGCATTTCACTAGATAAACTAAAAATAGAAGAATCTTGGAAAGAAGCCCTAAAAGAAGAATTTTTTAAACCTTACTTTTTGGAGATTAAACGCAATTATATTGCTGCTAAAAGCAGTGGCAAAACCATTTACCCTCCAGCAAACTTGACTTTCAATGCTTTTAATCTCACTCCCTTTGACACACTCAAAGTAGTCATCTTAGGTCAAGATCCTTATCATAATCCACATCAAGCTATGGGATTATCCTTTAGTGTTCCCAAAGGGATTCCACTCCCTCCCTCGCTTAAAAATATCTATAAAGAAATCACAAACGATTTGGGAATCCCTCCAAGCCAAAATGGAGATTTAAGCCAATGGGCAAAACAAGGCGTATTGTTGCTAAATAGCGTTTTGAGTGTAGAACACAACAAGCCCGCATCTCACCAAAATTTTGGTTGGCAGACTTTTACAGATAATGTAATCAAAACAATCTCCAATCAAAAAAAAGGAATCGTTTTTTTACTTTGGGGCAATTATGCAAAAGCCAAAAAAAATCTTATAGATTCTAGCAAGCATTTTATTTTGGAAGCTGCTCACCCTTCACCTTTGGCAAGAAGCGGATTTTTAGGGTGCAGACATTTCTCTCAAACCAACGCGATTTTAGAATCTCTTCACAAAAGCCCTATTAATTGGCAAATTGACTAAAACCCTCTATCATTTTTTTCTTTATTGACATCTAAAATCTCTAAAATCTTTTGATTGCTTTTAGTAATCGCTCGAAATTCCACCCTGCGAGATAATTCTACACTTTCAAGAGGCTTTGCAAAAGACAATCCATTAGCACGCAATACACCAATCAACCATTGTTTATCCTCTTTGATTTGAGTATTATTAAAACAATATTTTAATACTTCTAATGCTCTAGCCTGCGATAATTCAGCGTTTCCAAGATACCTATCTTCCAAGCTCTTAGCATTTTGCCATTCCATAGAAGTATGCCCTTCAATCCTAATTTCCTCAATATCGCCCTTGTATTTTGGTTGTGTCAAAATATTAACATAACGCGGAAAGAAATCATCTAAAATTTGCTTGAATCTTAATTTCACTTCTTTTTTGCCTTGATCAAATAAAATTTCTGGCTCCCTAAAACGCACCGTATTATCCTCATCAATTTCCGCATTCCACTTTTCCAAATCGCCAGAAAACTCTGCTACCAAATCCCCATAAAGTTCTGCTTGTAAATTTTTGTATGTTTTTGCAATATCACTCATTTGCTTATTCAGCTCTAAAAGTTCAGCATTTTGAGTGGCAAGTCTCTTTTCTGCCTTGCTAATAACCACCATATAGACAACAGCAATGAGCAAAAATATCATCATTACTCCTGCCATCATATCTGAAATGCTAATCCACTCACTGCCTTTATTAAGATTATTTGTCATTAATTTCTAGCCCCCATAAGCTCCTTAATTCTCCTCAAAAACCATTCATAATCTTGACGAAAACCTAAAGTAATATTGGACAATGCCCCATCAAGCTCGCCTAAGGATTTACAAAGATTCTCATTGAGATTAGAAGTCTGTGTGAGTGAAGAAGAAACATTGCTTTGAATAATTCTTAATATCTCTTCAATCCCCTTATGGCTACTTTCTAAAGAAAAATAAGTTTTCTCCAAAGCCTCTCCAAGATTCTTTTGCAATTTATTAAACTCATTAAGCAATTCAACACTCACATTCTTTGGCAATTCGATACTTTGTTGAGTAAGCGTTGAGAGCATACCCAAATAATGTTGCGCCATTTCTTGCAAAGAATCTTTAATTTTTAGCTCTAATTGACTATATTGCTTAATCACTTCTGATGAATGCTCCTTTAACTGCTCTCCTGAAGCGCTCAACAATTCTTGTGAAAACTTCTTAGCACTCACAATAACTTGCTTGCTTTCTGCATTAAAGCTTTCTACAATCCCCATTAAAGTTTGCTGTAAATTTGCATGTATTTTTTCGTGGCTTTCCAAAGATTGAGAATGATTTTTCAAAATCACTTCAAGATTATTTTGCGAAAATTTAACAAGTTGATTTTGATAAGCGTTAGTAGAATTTTTGATATAAGCTCCAAATGATTCTATGGCATTTTTATAAGATTCCCCAAAACTCGCACGCATTTTATCTTGAATTTCTTGGTAATATTTTTGTACATTTTGAGTCATTTGTGTGAGATTTGCATCCATTGTAGCAACATTCTTTTTCATAATTTCTTGCATTTCTTGAGAATTTTTTTGGTTATATTCTAAGAGATTATGGACACTTTTACCGATTTCTTGTGCTGTTTGAGAGAAGCTATCGCTAATGGTTTGATTAGCAAAAACCAAAGATTCTTCGATATTTTGCGTGCTTTTACTCAAAGAATTAGCAGTATCATTCAAAAGAGAATCCAAACTTTTTGTTACCACCGACATTGCATCTTCAATCTCTTTTGACAATGCCACTAGAGTATTTTTGGATTCTTGAAGATTTTCTTGCAAAGTCTTTGTAGTATTACCCAACAAAGCATCAAAATTCAAAACCGCATTTGTCATATGCTGCTCTAATGTTTCAGAATTTTTTGTGAGATTTGTAGCAACTTTAGCACTCATTTCTTCCAAATTTGCCCCCACATCTTTTAGCGATACTTCAAGATTGTTTGTATGTTGCGTCAAAATATGATTACTTTGTTTGGCTTGCTCTTCAATAAGCAATAAAGATTCTTGTTGAACCTCTTTTAAAGCACTCAAAGAATTTAAATAATCTTGTTTTATGCTCTCTAAATACTTTTGTATATTTTCTTGAGTTTGCCCCATCATTTCTAAATTTCTATTTTTTAGCTCTATATTGCTCTCTTCAAATTCACTTATGGCATTTTGTAAATTTTCTTTGTTTTGTGTGAGGTATTGAGAATTAAATTCTTCAAACTGCTTTTGAAGGGAAAGTAAATTTTCACTAGCCTTCAAATAGTCATTTTCCAACACTTTGAGATTCTCCGCCAACACTTCTTTAGTTGTGCTTTTATGCTCTTGTAAAGTTTGTGTTAAAAATCCTCTAATCTCACTCATATTATTTTGAGTATGATTTAATGCTTGCAAATGGGCTTCTTGCAAAACCTGTGTCAATTCATTCACTGCCCCCAAAGCACTACTTGCATCCTTATGCATATCCTTAAATCCTGCAAGCAATCCAGATAATTTTTCATTTTCTATACGCGAAGATTCAATAGTGTGTGCAAGTGCGTTATAAACTCCTAGCACTTCCTCATTGCGTTTTGCAATCATTTCTAAACTTTCTTGTGTGATGCAAAACACTTTTAATGTGTTTTTCAAATTCTCATCTAATTGAACAATAGAATCTTTGTAATTGCTTTGCCACAAAATCATTTGCGAAACAGCGGCATTTAGCTCTTTGAAATTATCTCCAAACTGATCTGTAATGCGTTTATTAAAATCTCTAATAACCCCCTCTAAAGCACTAATAAGCTCTTTAGAAGCTCCCTGTGCTAAATGTTGCATTGCCTCTTTGAGTGTTTGATTGCTCAAATGAAAATAGCTTTCAATTTTAGAGAAATTATCTTTTTGTGTATTATAATATTCTCTTTGAAAATCTAAATTTTTCTTGCCATATTCCACAATATCTTTTATTTTGTTTAATTCATCTAGCTTAGAAACCTGCAATGAAAAATAATCCATCATATTTTCAAAATCACTCTTAACAGCTCTACCCTTTTGAATAATTGCCAATATAATTGCCAAAGACATTCCCAAAATAGAGGTATAAAACGCAGTTTTAAGCCCTTCTAACAAAAATGGGACAGATTTTTCAATCTCATTGACATTGAAATCTTGTAAGCCCACAAAAATCCCCACAAAAGTCCCCAAAACCCCCGTGCTCATAATAATTGACTTAAAATCCCTATGTTTTTGCTTCCCATAACTCACAAAATCCCATACTGCTAGCCCAAGCATAATGATTGTGAAAATTATATTAATCAAAATATTTTCCATTCTATTTTCCTTTTCTTCTCCCCTTTTTTATCTCAAAACGCTCATCACCTTCTAGCCAATCTGGTTTTTGGATTTGTGTCTTTTTTCGATTTGCCAAAAACAATATAAACCGCACCACCAACAAAATCAACAAAAATGTTACAATTGCTGAAATAATTGTTGATATATCATAGCTCTCTTTAAACATTATCTCATCTGCTCCACTTGTATATCTACATTTACGCGTTCAATAGAATTTAAAATACCAATCAATGCGATAAATTTTTCAAAATAGCTTTTTTGATCTCCGCGTAGCAAAATTGGTGTATCTTTTGGCATTTCCAAAAGTGCATTTCTTATCCCTTCTAAATCCATTTGGGTTTTATCCAAAAAATATTCCCCTTGGGCATTGATTGTAATTTCAACACTTTTTAGATTTTCTTTTGTACTTTCTGAACCCTCTGCTTGAGGGATAGAAATAGGTATCTTACCTTGTGCAATAAAAGTTGCACTCGTCAATACAATCACCAATAAAACAAGCATAATATCAATAAAAGGAACAATATTGATTGTATCCATTCTTTTAAAACGCTTCATTATCTGCCTTTGTTTTCTTCTAGCTCTTTTAAGCTATAATTCCCGCTTTGTTTTTTCTCTTGTAAAATTTCCCATTTTGCCACCAAAACTTCACTCTTACGCATCAAAAGATTATAAAAAATAATAGAAGGAATCGCCACCAAAAGCCCTCCCGCTGTCGCTTGCAATGCCAATGCCAATCCTGTCATAATACTTGTTGTATCAACCATTCCTGATTGCCCAATTTGCACAAATGTCATAATAATCCCAAAAACAGTCCCCAAAAGCCCCACATAAGGTGCATTAGAACCAATTGTAGCAATCAAGGTTAGATTCTTAGAAAGCTCAATCTCTAATTCAGTTTTGTTATCATACAAAACAAGTTTAATATAACGATAAAAAAGCAATCTCTCAAAGACAGCCCACAACGCAATAATACTCATCAATACCAAAATGCCTATAACTCCATATTCTACGATTTCTTTTAAAGACAAACCAAACAAAATAACCTCCTATCTTCTTTGAAATTCTTTTAAGGTTTGTGCGATTTCTCTATTTTGTATTTTTTCTTTCAAAGATTCACGCTTATCGTGTAGATTCTTGCCCTTTGCCAAAGCAATTTCCAATTTTGCCTTATTGCGTTTATTAAAATACAATTTCAATGCTACAATGCTCATTCCTCCCACTTGACTCTTACCAAAAAGCTTATCAATCTCTTTCCTATGCAAAAGTAATTTTCTAGGACGCTTTTCATCTGGTTTATAATAGCGGTTAGTTGTATCTAGTACCGAAATATGAGCTTGGAACAAAAAAGCCTCTCCATTTACAATTTTTACAAAACTATCTTTAAGATTCACCCTTCCAGCACGAATAGATTTCACTTCACTTCCTACAAGCTCGATTCCTGCTTCATATTTTTCCAAAATAAAAAAATCATACAAAGCTTTTTTGTTAGTTGCAATTATTTTCATTTTACTCTCTAATTTTCCAAAAGCAGCTGCCACTACCGCTTAAAAAATATCCATTTTTGGGATATTCAAGCAAACTTGGATAAAGTTTCAAAACAGGTTTTAATAAATCATTATTTTCATAAGGTGATTGTTTAAGGATTGCCTCATTGCTAAACCTAAACCAATTCATCTGCGTTGGTGCATAAAATTCTTTTGCATACGCTTGATAAACTTTGGCTGTATCGCAATGGATTTTTGGATGGACAATTTGCACTTCAAAAGACTTTTCTTTGCTTTGCTGAATATTCTCTCCACGCCCACTTACATCTGCTATTTCATATTCACTTAAAAAAAATGGAACATCACTGCCAACCTTCTGCCCTATTTCACACATTTTTTTAAAATCCCATTTTAATTCTAATTGCTTATTAACCCACAATAAAAAACTTGCAGCATTTGAACTTCCACCGCCAAGCCCTCCACCACTTGGGATTCTCTTTTTTACTTCAACCTTAAGATTGCTAAGATATTTTTGTTTCTCTTTATCCAAAAAAGGCAAAATTTCTATAAAAGCCCTAAATATCGTATTTTTCTCCATAGGACAATCAAAATCACCATAAACCTCAAATCCACCGCTTCCCTCTGTGATTTCTATTTCATCAAACAAACTTTTAACCAGCATAAATCGCGACAAAAGAGTGTGATAATTCACATTTTCAAATAACATTCTTCCTGTAATTTTCAAAAAAATATTGATTTTTGCATAAGATTTTATCATTTAGATTTTCTTTTTTGCACCAACTAACTGATTGAGATTATCCTCTTTGTGCGAAAGAGATTTTCTATTCTCTTCCAAAATAGCCATCTTCAACTCTTCCCTCAAAATCAGCAAATGTGGCGGTGCTTCAAAACCAATTTTCACACTGCCCTTATCAATACCAATAATCTTTATAGTAATATCATCACCGATTGTAACACTTTCATTTTCTTTTCTTGATAAAATCAACATAAAGGAATCCTATTTGCTAAATATTGTATCTCTCGTTCTTGTTTTGAAATTATAGAAAAAAAATCTTCAAATTGCACTATATATTTTCCATCTTTATGGATTTTTAATTCTTCTTGTGTAATTTTCTTGCCATTTTTGACCTTTTCTTCTAAAATATTTCTTTGATTCTTTTCAACAAGAATCTTTGGCAATCCTAAAATCTCTAAGGGATTCAAGTTTTTTTCATTTTCATAACCCAATCCCCCCTCACTCAATCGCTCAAGATAACTAAGCCCGCCCATACAACCCAACTCTTTTGCAATCAATTCACCCAAAGAGCGGATATAACTACCCTCACTCACCCAAACTTTAAAACTCAAAAAAGGATGAGAATAGTTTAAAAACTCGATCTTAAAAATCTCCATTGTTTGTTCTTTTAGCTGCACTTTTTGCCCAGCTCTTGCAAGCTCATAAGCTTTTTTGCCATCAATCTTTTTGGCACTATATTTTGGAGGAACAAAAGAAATTTCACCACAAAACTTTTTTAACAAATCCTCCAAATATCCTTCTGAAAATCTTTGAATGTGATGTATCTTTTTAACATTTTCAATATCCAAAGAATCGCTCTCCAACCCCAACCAAAGTGTGGCTTGATAGACTTTTGGATTCTTAGGCAAAAAGGGGAAAAGTCGAGTATATTGCCCATAAGCTACAACCAAAGTTCCACACGCAAAAGGATCTAAAATCCCGCTAAAACCAGCCTTTTTAATTCTATCTCTTCTTTTTAAAAACCCCAAATATCCATTAGATGAAACAAACAAAGGCTTTTTTGCCACAAAAATACGATTCAAAATCTCGCCTTTAAAAACATAAATTTTTATGTTAGAATCCTTAACACCATACAAATTTAATCCATTGCATTTTCACTAAAAAATGCAGAATCATAAAGGATACTAATGCTAAAGAAGATTCTAACATTTTTTATTTTAGGTTTTATTTTATTTTTTATATCCAATTGTTCCAAATCACCAATCATAGCACCAGCAAATCCAAGCATTCCTTATCCCAAAATCACTTATGCCAAAGAATTAGATACAAGCATTATTCCTACAGATTTTCCTAAAACCTTTGAAAACCGCTTCAAAATCCTTTTTAACCAAAATCCAAACCCCAATATCCAAGAAATACGCTACTATTTCACACATTTTTACAATGAAAGCCAAGGCGATTATTCTCCGCGTTCTTCATTTAGTATGCTCCCTCGCTATTTATTAGAATTAAACATACAAGTTCTAACCCACAATACCGACAAACTCTACAAACAATACTATGAAATTCCCATTGCATTATTCAATCCTATGTATGACCAACATTTTGATTTTTTAATCCAAAAAGCACTTCAAACGCAATAATTTAAAATAAAAAATGGCATAATTCCCAAATTTTAGACAATCAAAAAGAGGCTTTATGAATCCATATATTGATACTTATCGCAATCCACAAAAAATCAAAGAAACTTTTTTAGCAATCCAAACTCTAAGCAAAAAACTCAAAAAACCCATAAAAATTATGGAAGTTTGCGGAGGGCATACACATACAATTATGAAATACGCACTCCCTCAACTTCTCCCAAACAACATTGAATTTGTGCATGGACCGGGCTGTCCTGTATGTGTGATGTCCAAAAGCCGTATTGATTGTGCCTACAAAATCGCTTCCCAAAAAGATGTTATTTTAGTTACACTTGGGGATATGATAAAAGTCCCCGGCAGTTATGGAAGTTTGCAAGAAGCAAGAGCAAAAGGCTTAGAAATTATCTTTGTATATTCTCCTTTGGATATTCTAAAAATCGCACACAATAATCCAACAAAAAAAATTGTTTATTTTGCCATAGGATTTGAAACAACCACCCCAATGACAGCTGCTTTATTGCAAAAAGTAATAGAGCTTGATTTAAAAAATGTCTTTTTTCATATCAACCATATTTTAGTCCCACCGCCTTTAGAGGTAATTTTGGGTGATAAAAATTGCCAAATTGACGCTCTTTTAGCACCCTCTCATGTCAGTGTAATTACTGGCTCTAAAATCTATGAATCTTTGGTGCAAAAATACCAAATTCCTATCGTTATTTGCGGATTTGAACCTACAGATATTGGAGAAAGCCTACTTTCAATCCTACACCAAATCATCAATAAAACCCCAAAAGTAGAAACTCAATATGCACGAAGTGTAAGCTATGATGGGAATCTCAAAGCACAAAAATTAATACAACAATATTTTACTTTAGATGATAGTTTTTATTGGCGTGGGCTTGGAGAGATTCCACACTCCTCTTTGAAATTAAAAGATGAATTTAGTCAATTTGATGCTGGAATTATCTTCAAAGATTATCTTGGTGGAATCCCCAAAGAAGAACATAAAAATTGCTTGTGTGGAGAGATTTTAAAGGGCAATAAAAAACCCTATGACTGCAAACTTTTTGGCAAAGCATGCAATCCCCAAAATCCATTAGGAAGCTGTATGGTAAGCAGTGAGGGAGCCTGTGCAGCTTATTTTAAATACCAAGGGGTTCAACCTGAATAGCCTCACACAAGATTCTTATGATTTTTTGATAGAAAGCGCACAAAATTATTATGATTATTTGGTAGAAAATAACCTAGGTTATGATGAGATAAAAATTCAAAGCATTTCTAAAACCATTTTTGGATTGCAACTTACTTTATACTCCAAACTATTTAGCCTTGAAGGGCTTGTTTTGCGTTTTTTGGATGAAGAATTTCCAATTTCTGAAAACCTTTCTATCCAAACTTCTTTTTATGATGAAAAACACAAAATCTTAAGCCTTGAAATAGAAGAATCACTAAAAAACCAACTTTTTGAAAAAAAGAATGAAATTAGGCTTTTTTCGGACTTAAAATTCCTTGTTAAAAATATTTTGAATTTCTATCTCTCTCTTAAACCTCTACATTTCCCAACCACTCTTCCTAGAATCTCTCCTGATATACAAGCATTAAAGGATTTAGAAAACCCACCCCATCAAGAACAATTAGAAGCATTAGAGGGCATTTTTTCAAAAAGTTTTTGCTATGTTTGGGGAGTTGCAGGGAGTGGAAAAACCAAAATGGTTTTATTGCATGCCCTAGCCTTTTATCTCAAATCCAATCTCAAAGTCGCCATACTTGCCCCCACAAATAACGCATTAGAGCAATCTTTAAACACACTTATTGAAAGTTTAAACAATATCGGCATTGATACTTCTTGCATTTTAAGACTTGGCACACCAACCCAAACCTTTGCCCAAAGATTCCCACAAAATTGCGATCCCCTACTAAACAACAAACCAAACTACAAAAAAGCTATCCAAAAATCTCTACTGATTGCTGCTACCTTAGATACTTTTCTTAGACGAGATGAACTTTATGAACTCCCATTTGCTCATTTTTTTATTGATGAGGCTGCTTTCTGCCCACTTATCAAAGTTATTCCTCTTTGCATGTTTAATAAGCCAATCACTCTCTTAGGGGACCACAAACAACTTCAACCTATTTGCTTATTAAATAAACAAGATTCAAATAACCCAAAATGGCAAATTTCTAAGTTTTGGCAGTATTCTAGTTTATTTTTAGAATCTTTTTTCAGACACCAAACTAACTTTTTCAAAGCCAATCCAACCACACAAATAAACTCCCCAAACTATCCATTTTACACACTTACCTACACGCACAGATATGGAGACAATCTTGCAAAATTGCTTGATTTTTATATTTACAAAAACAATCTCAAAGGCTTACCCAATCACACTAATCTTTTTTGCCATTTTATACAAACCACTTCACAAGAAAATAATGCCAATCTTGATGAGGCAAATGCTTGTTGTTATCTTGCAAAAAGATTCTTACAAGAAAAGAAAAACTTCGCTATCCTCACACCTTTTGTGAATCAACGCAAATTAATTTTACAAAAAATGCCTGCTTTAAGAAATGAAGAATGCGTTTTTACCATTCATTCTTCACAAGGACAAGAGTTTGATTGTGTAATCTTCTCTCCTGTAACCCTCAATTATTACCTCAATGATTCAAGAAATCCACAAGCCCTTTTTGCCCTCAATGTAGCTCTCTCTCGTGCAAAAAAAGAAATTATTATTGTTTGTGACAAAAATTATTGGCTAAACCAAAAAGGACAATTTCTAAGTGCACTTATTCAAATCTCCAAACCCTTTTATTTATCCCAAACTTAGTAAATACCCCTCACACACTCCAAAAATTCTTTATCCAAAGCTCAAAAAACAAAAAAATCAAAACAAAAAGCATTCATACTAATAAAAATGTGTTAAAATTAGACAATTTTTTAATTTAACAAATCAATATGCCATAGGAAGTGATTTTGGATTTTACAATGCTTTATAGCAAGATTCATCGTGCAAGAGTAAGCGATGCGAACTTGAATTATGTCGGTTCTATCACGATAGATGATGCCTTAATGGAAGCCGCAGGATTATTAGAGGGACAAAAAGTGGATATTGTCAATATTAATAATGGCGAACGATTTTCAACTTATGTCATCAAAGGCAAAAGTGGCGATATTTGCCTCAATGGTGCTGCTGCTAGAAAAGTGCAAGTTGGAGATAAAATTATCATTATGGCTTATGCACAATTCTCCAAAGAAGAATTGAAGCATTACGAACCAAAAGTAGTGCTTGTTGATGAAAACAATAAAATTATTCAAATCAAAAAGGATTTAAGCAATGTTTAACCCGCAAGATTTAGCAAAAACACTAGAAACATTACAAGAAAATTTTAAAAATGCACAAGAAGAAAATAAAAATCTAACTTTTAGTGCAAAAAGTGGCGGAGGCTTAATCAATGTAAGTGCAAATGGTGAAGGGGAAATCATCGATATTAGCATTGACGATTCATTGCTAGAAGACAAAGAATCTCTACAAATTTTGCTAATAAGTGCTATCAATGATGTTTATAAAAGTGTGGAAACTAATCGCAAAAATATGGCAATGGGTATGCTTGGAAATATCGGCAATTTTCCCTTCAAAGGCTAGATAATGAAGCACAAAATTCTTAGAATATTTTTTATTTTTTTCTTTATTGAAATTTCTACTTTTGCTTATGATTTCACTGCTTGTCAAAATAAAGCCGCACTTTCTATGGAAAAAATCGGGCAAAGCTATGGAATAGCCATACAATCTTTACAAAAAGATTCTAGCCCATCAAAAAGTATTTTGTTTTTTTATTCTCCCAAAAATCCCCCAAAGGGCTATAAAATCCTCAAACATGATCCCTTTGTGGGTATGTATTTATTAGAATCAAAAACCAACCTCACCCCTATAACTCTAAAACAAATTGATAGCAAAATGCTAGAAGATGAGATTGCAAGTATTACCCCCACAAAAAGCGTGAGTGGGAAAATAAAAAATCAAATGCAAAGCCCTATTGACTTTGCTTCTCTTAATACACCCACCTTTCCAAATAGTCTTATTAGCACTATCTGCGAACACATCTATGGGATTGGTATAGGCAATAATCAATTTATTGACAAAAAATATCTGGATAGATTCATTAACAATCCCATTTATTACGGAGATATTGGCATTAGAGTAATCCAAAATCAAGAAGATAAAGTGGAAGTTAGCCTCATTGATCCGTTTTTTGAAAACAATCCATTTAAATATGGCGATATTATAATGATGGTTAATGGAGAAGCTATCCCTAATGTCAGTCAATTTAACCGCGTAGTATTTGATTTAAAAGAAGGCTCTACCATTCCAGTTAGAATACAACGCGATGGAATTATTCATAATATTTCTGTAAAGGTTGATAAAAGACATGGGGGAATGCTATTAAAAGAGGATTTTTTATGGCGTATAGGAATTGAAATCTCTGATGATTTTACCATTACTTCTGTCTCTCCTAATGCCAAAAATGGCTTTGAATTATTGCAAGTTGGCGATAAAGTTTTAAAAATCAACCAAAATAATGTCCCCTACGGATATAATGCTATTATCCGCTTTTTGGGGGATTATACTAATATGCGACAAAAATGGTTAATTTCACGCAAAGATTTTCAATTTTTCATTGAAGTAAATCAACAAAAGGCAAGCAATGAGGAAAAACCTACAATCTATTTTTGGTGAATTTGAAACCTACCTCATTTCACAAGCACCAAAAGTGCCTAGTTTTCATCCTTATTTTGAAAAAGCCTTATGGGAAATGGTTGAAAATGGCGGGAAACGATTCCGTCCAAAATTACTTTTAAGCATAGTTGATGCTTACAAGCCAAAATCTATTCAAAAAGCATTTTCTAGCGCACTTGCATTAGAGATTTTACACACCTACTCACTAATCCATGATGATCTTCCTGCGATGGATAATGCGGACTTAAGAAGAGGAGCGCAAACATTACATTGCAAATACGATGAATGTGGAGCAATTTTGATTGGAGATGCTTTAAATACACATAGTTTTTATTGTATTGCCACTTCCAAACTTAAACCAAAAATCAAAAACAAACTCATTAAGCTTCTAAGCTATAATGGCGGAATTTATGGAATGGTTTTAGGGCAAGCTTTAGATTGCTATTTTGAAAAACAAACTTTACCCCTAAAAGATTTACGCACAATCCATTTAAACAAAACCGCCAAACTTATTGCCGCTTCCTTGCAAATGGGCGGTATTATTGCTAAATGCGATAAAACAACTTGTAAAACACTTTATAAAATAGGATTGGATTTGGGACTATTTTTCCAAATTCGTGATGATATTATTGATGCCACACAAAGCTCCAAAGAAGCAGGGAAAACTACACACAATGATTTGCAAAAAAATAGTTATGTTAATCTTTTGGGTCTAAAATCCGCTCAAATTGAAGCCAAAAAACTTCAAATTTCCATCCAAAAACAGCTCCATTCCCTAACCCCAAAAGCTCAACGAAATTTAGAAATTCTTTTGAGTAAATATTTCACTTTCTAAGGCAATCCAATGAAAAGAATCTTGATAACTAATGATGATGGATATCAATCTCCCGGGCTTTTAGCACTCAAAGAAGCTTTAATGCCTTTGGGGCATATTGTCATTGTTGCTCCTGCTAATGAAAAATCTGCTTGTGGGCATGGCATGACACTTACACGCCCTCTTAGATTCATCAAGCTTGATGATGATTTTTATAAATTAGATGATGGTAGTCCCACTGATTGCATTTATCTTTCACTCCATGCCCTTTATGAAGAAAACTTCAAACCAGATTTAATAGTAAGTGGCATTAATATCGGCTCTAATATGGGGGAAGATGTCAGCTATTCAGGCACAGCAAGTGCTGCAATGGAGGGCGTTTTGCATGGAATCCCTTCTATTGCTATTTCACAAGTTTTGCAAGATAAGGATTATTTTGGATTTGATTTTTCCCTTGCCAAAGATACAATTTATCATTTAGCAAAAAAAGTCTTAGATAAGGGATTTCCTCTTGGTGAGCGTGAATTCCTCAATGTCAATATCCCACAAATTCCAAAAGAACAATGCAATGGCATTAAAATTACAGAACTTGGCATTAGAGTTTATGGAAATGATGCACATTTGCATAGAAATCCGCGTGGAGAAGAATATTATTGGCTTGGTCTCCACCCCCTAAATTGGGAAGAACGCAACAATGGAGAAACCTCAGATTTCAATGCTATTATGAATAATTTTGTCTCCATCACACCCATTAGCTTAGATTTTACCGCTAGAAATCGCCTAGAAAACTTACAAAATTGGATTTTACAATGAGTGATAAACGCTTTGCTAGGACACTTCTACTCTTCAAAGAAGAAGGTTTTAAAAAACTCCAAAAGGCTAATGTGCTTTTATTGGGTGTAGGCGGTGTAGGCGGATTTGCCTTGGATTGTCTCTATCGCACAGGAATTGGAAGAATCTGCATTATTGATTATGATAGTTTTGATGAAACTAATCAGAATCGACAAATTGGCTCTTTTGAGGGATTGGGACAAAAAAAGGTGCAAGTGCTGTCCAAAAAATATCCAAATATAGAAGCCATAGAAACCAAAATTACAAAAGATTTTTTGAATGATTTTGATTTTAGCTCTTTTGATATTGTTATTGATGCAATTGATGATATTGATGCAAAAATCGCCCTTGCACTAAAGATTGCTAATCACACCAAAAAACAAAACAATTATCCTATTTTACTTTCTTCCACAGGAAGTGCCAAAAAACTCGACCCCTCACAAATCCAAAGTGCAAGCATTTGGAAAACTTATGGGGATAAGTTTGCTAGAAAATTCCGTGAAGGGCTTAAAAAACAAGGTTTCAAGGGAGATTTTTTGGCAGTCTTTAGCCCAGAAATTCCAAAATGCAAAGAACTAGGGAGTTTTAGCGGAGTTACTGGGAGCTTTGGTTTGCGTCTTGCAAGCGAAGCTATTTCAATTATTTTACAAAAGGAGTAAAAATGCAAATACTAACAAAATCTTATGAAGATGAATGCGAAGAATTTGAAGAAGAAGAGTATGATGGCTATGATTCACGCTATGAAGATAGCGATAAATATAATTATGACGATGATGACTATGAAAACAGTGATGATGACTATGAAAGCGATGAGGATTACTAAATGCAACCTATCAAAGTAGCACTCATACAACAAGCTTTCAAAGGCACAAAAGCTGCAACGATGCAAGCAAGTGCAAAAATGATAAAAGAAGCTGCACAAAATGGTGCGAATCTTGTGTTGCTACAAGAGCTGCACACCACAGAATATTTTTGTCAAAGTGAAAATGTAGATTTTTTTGATTATGCTTTAAGTTTTCAAAAAGATTGTGAGTATTTTAGCGAGATTGCCAAAAACAATAATATTGTCCTTGTAACCTCACTTTTTGAAAAACGCACAAGCGGACTTTATCACAATACCGTAGTTGTTTTTGAAAAAAATGGAGAAATTGCCGGTAAATACCGCAAAATGCACATTCCTGATGATCCCGGATTTTATGAAAAATTCTATTTTACACCGGGCGATTTAGATTTTACCCCCATTCAAACTAGCCTTGGGAAACTTGGAATCTTGGTTTGTTGGGATCAATGGTATCCTGAAGCAGCAAGGATTATGGCATTAAGAGGGGCAGAAATTCTTATTTATCCCACCGCCATTGGTTGGTTTGATGAAGATTCAAAAGATGAAAAAGAGCGTCAAAGAGAAGCTTGGATAGCAATCCAAAGAGGACATGCCATAGCAAATGGAATCCCTGTAGCAGCAATTAATCGCGTTGGTTTTGAAAAAGATTCTAGTGAGGTTTTGGCGGGAATTCGCTTTTGGGGTTCTAGCTTTGCCTTTGGTGCTCAAGGTGAGATTCTAGCACTTGGCAGTGTAGAAAATGAGGAAATTATTTATTTTGAATGGGATAAAAAACGCACTGAAGAAGTCAGAAGGATTTGGCCATTCTTGCGTGATAGGCGTATTGATTCTTATCAAAGTATTTTGAAGCGATTTGATGATTAAAGATAAAGAAAAATGGGATTTACAACACAAGATTAATCCACTCCTAGATAATCCCTTACAATTATTGACAGAAAATATTCATCTAGCGCCAAAAGGGAGAGCCTTGGATATTGCGTGCGGAATGGGAAGAAATTCAAAATTTATGCGAGACAATGGCTTTGTGGTAGATAGTGTTGATATTTCCTCTTATGCAATTTCTAAACTACAAAATGAGATTGATATTAATCCCATTTGTGAGGATTTAGACACCTTCAAAATTCCTCCACACACTTATAATTTAATCTGCAATAGCTTTTTTTTGGAGCGTAGATTATTTCCTTTTATGATTGAGGGTTTAAAAAAGGGCGGACTTTTAATCTTTGAAACATTCATCAAAAGCGATAATGAGGCATTCAATGCTTTTGCAAAAGATTCTTCCCATTTATTACGCAAAAATGAATTATTAAAATCATTTTTGGATTTAGAAATACTCTTTTATCAAGAAAAACTTATCCAAAGAAACAATAAAGATTCTTCTTTGGCATTAGTTGCTAGGCTTGTTGCGCGTGCTTAATTGTTTAAAATTCTACTCCAAAGAAAGAAGTAGAAAAATCTTAAATATTGCAATCCCCTCTGGTTTAAACTCGCTTTTAGATATTATTAATCTATCCATCGATTTAATGTTTATTGGAGTTTTTGGGGCAAATGCGATTGTGGCTGTTGGCATTAGCCTTAATTATATTATGCTATTCTTTGCTTTTACCACAATTATATTTGTAGGGAATAGCGCGTTGGTTTCTCGCTTTTTGGGTGCTAAGGATAGAAAAAGTGCCGATGAAGTTGTTTTGAGTCTTACTTTTGCAGCTTTTTGTTTTTCTATTCCTTTGTTAATTTTAGCTTTTTTGGGATTTGATTATTTTTTTAGCTGGGTTGGAATCTCAGATGAAGCAAGACAAATAGGTCATTCTTACTTGGCGATTACACTTTTTTCTATCCCTTTGCTTTTGATAAAACAAGTTAGCATTTCTGCATTTTCTGCCGCTGGGGCTACAAAAATCCCTTTTTTTATAAAAATATTCATTACTCTTTTTAATCCCGCTTTAAAATATATTTTTATCTTTGGTTTTTTCTTTATTCCAAGTTTTGAAATCATTGGTGCTGCTATTGCGACACTTATTGTCAATTTTGCAGAAACTCTAGCATTATTCTTGTGCCTTTTGCTTTACAAAAAATCTCCCATTTCGCTTAAAGGCAAAATTAATTTCAATTATATCAAGCGTGCTTTTATGGTAGGAATCCCTTCAGGCTGCGAGAGGCTTTTTACTCTTTTTTCCATTATTTTAATGACCAAATTTATAGCCCTTTATGGCACTTATGATTTAGCAGGCTATCAAATTGCCACAAGAATTGAAGGTTTTGCATTTATGCCGGGATTTGGATTTATGATTGCTGCAATGGCTTTAATGGGGCAAAATCTGGGTGCTAAAAAACCACTTGAAGCAAGATATAGCACCTTAAATACTCTCTTGCTTGGCGGTATTTTTATGGGGATTGTTGGCTTTATTATGAGTGCTTTTGCTCCTTTTCTTTCAAGCTTTTTTAGCAAAGATTCACAAACTATAATTGCTAGTGCAAAATACCTTATCCCCATTGGTATCTCACAAATTGCTTTTGCATTTATTTGTATTTTAGATGGGGCTTTAAGAGGTGCTGGAATCACCAAAATTACACTGATT
This sequence comes from Helicobacter pullorum NCTC 12824, assembly GCF_017979475.1. Lineage (GTDB taxonomy): Bacteria > Campylobacterota > Campylobacteria > Campylobacterales > Helicobacteraceae > Helicobacter_D > Helicobacter_D pullorum. The sequence goes on along the minus strand of NZ_JAERIT010000005.1, from coordinate 26,986 downwards.
GTTAATTCTATTATGATTTGGGGGCTTCGGGTAATTCCTTGCTATTTTTTTGCAAAACTTGGTTACCCCATTATTTATATTTATATTTGTATCTGTTTAGAGACTTTTTTGCGTGCTTTTGTATATTGGAAAATTTTTCAAATGGGAATTTGGAGAAAACACAAAATCTAAGAAATCCAAGCTAAAAAGAGTGAAAAATTCGAGGCAATATACAAAACAATCACAAAAAAACAAAGTGCCATTGCCACAAATACTAGAATCTTTTTCTCAAAAGAAGTTAATTTATTGCCACTTCTCATCACAGAAATAATTGTCGCAAGAACAATCAACAAAGAAATGGCTATAATAATCCCAAAAACCAACGCAAAACTTCCCACACTTCCCAACTTTCATTCCTTATATTTCAATGTTATTGCTAAATAATTCAAAATTATACCACCATTTTTGAAAAATTTTTAAGAATACAAATAATAATTTTATGCTGTTTTTAACAAGCTTTAGTATAGAATCAATCAAATTATTTTTAGGAAAAATTATGATAGATTTGAAGCTTTTAGTTAATGATTTTGAAAATGTAGTTCAAGGGCTCTCAAAACGCAATATCGATGAAGTTTTTTTAGAAACTCTTCGCCAAACACACCTTAATTATAAGCAGAAAAAAATTGCATTAGAAGAAAAACAAGCACTACAAAATAGCAAAACAAAACTTTTTGCGCAATATAAACAAGAGGGTAAAGACATTCAAGAGCTTAAAAAAGAATGCGATTTGCTTAAAGCAGAAATTTCCCTCTATACTCAAGAATCTCAAATGTGGGAAGAAAAACTACAAGAGCTATCCTATATGATACCAAATATCCCGGATTCTAAAACTCCTTTTGGCAAAGATGAGAATGACAATGTAGAAATCAAAAAGATTCTTGAACCCAAAACCTTTTCTTTTAGCCCAAAAGAACATTGGGAACTTGCAGAAAAAAATGGTTGGATTGACTTTGAACGCGGAGTAAAACTTGCCAAAAGTCGCTTTAGTGTTTTTATGGGTATGGGTGCAAAACTAGAACGCGCCTTAATTAACTATATGTTGGATTTTAATACCCAAAGAGGCTTTAGCGAGGTTGGAACTCCCGTGATTGTTAATTCACAAATGCTTTTTGGAACAGGACAATTACCAAAATTCGAAAATGATCTTTTTAAAATTTCAGATTTTGACGATGAAGAATCACAAGATTCCAAAGAAGCAAAAAGAGGACATGAGCTTTATTTGATTCCCACCGCAGAAGTTACACTCACCAACCTTCATAACAATGAAATTCTGCAAGAAGAAGAACTGCCATTAATGATGACTGCTTACACGCCTTGCTTTAGAAAAGAAGCAGGAAGTGCTGGGAGAGATACAAGAGGCATTATTCGTCAGCATCAATTTGATAAAGTAGAGCTTGTAGCAATTACAACTCCGCAAGAAAGCGAGATGATGCAAGAAAGAATGGTGGCTTGTGCTTCTGCATTGCTCACTTCACTAGGATTACCACACCGACTAATCCAGCTTTGCGGGGGGGATTTGGGCTTTAGTGCAAGCAATACCATTGATATTGAAGTTTGGCTTCCTGGACAAAACTGCTATCGTGAAATTAGCTCTATATCAAACACAAGAGATTTTCAAGCCAGACGCGCAAAAATCCGATACAAAGATGCCAACAAAAAAAATCATTTAGTCCATACCCTAAATGGCTCTAGCCTAGCTGTTGGAAGAACACTTGTTGCAATTATGGAAAATTACCAGCAAGAAGATGGAAGTATCGAGATTCCCAGCGTTTTACAACCTTACTTAAGGTAACAAAATGGCTCTCCAAGAAGATGATAAGCAGATTATACGCCTTGATGATGGTTTTGACATCTTACAAGACATTTTAAAAAAAGAAGAAAAACCAAAGCAACTTAGCAAATTTGAAAAGATTCAACTTTTCTTTAAAGAACGCAAAAAACTAGCTATTGCCCTTGCTTTGTTACTTGGTTTTCTTATCATTTTCTTTATATTCTTACTTGGACAATTTCTCTCACAAGAGCCTACAACCAACACACAACAAGAATCCAAAATCCTACCACCAAAGTTTTCTATCCAAAGAGGTGGAGATATTATTACTAATGCTGAAAACCTAGAAGCTTGGCTCAAAAAAGCTAATTTTTTATATTCTAACGGAAACAAAAAAGAAGCATTAGACTTATACGAAAAAATTTCAAGCTATTCAGAAGGATTATCCAACTATAATTTAGGGGTTGCCCAAATGGAAGAAAAATCCTATGAAAATGCTTTGCAATCCTTTCAAAAAGCCATTGATTTGGGGGAGGATCGAGTAATTAGTTCTCTTAATGCTGCTGTATGCTCCCTTTATCTCAATCAACCCTTAAAATACAAATATTATTTAGATTTGGCAGAAACTTATCTCCCCTATTCTGGGAATCTTCCGCTTTATTCTTATCTTTATGCACTCACACATTATTACAAAGGCAATTACTTTGAGGCTTTCTCTCCACTCACGCACCAAAGCTCTACTTATTATCAAGAACAAAACAATTATTTACTTTCTTCTTTATACACCTATTTCAACGATGATTACAAAGCAATAGAAATACTCGAAAAAAACTCCAAAAATCCAAACACTTGGTTTAACCTTGCCTTACTTTATGCAAGAATTGGAGATTACTCCAAAGCCCATAGCCTCATCACACAAAGCATAGAAGCACTCGGAACTTCATTAGACAAAGAAATGGCATTACTTCTTATGAAGCTTCAGCTTTCAAGATTTGCAGATGCTTCAAAAATCCTCAATAAATACGCCAATGACAAAGAATCAATCAATCAAAATCCCTATCCTATCAAAATTTCCCTCAAAAAAGATTTCTTTGATGTCAATATTGCTCAAAAGCGTTTTTGGGATAATTTCAATGGCTTAAAGCTTAATTCCTATAAAATTCTCTTTTATTTTGCTCCCTATAAAGTTTTTGATGCAAAAGAAGCTTTCAATATCATTCAAGAAGGTGGAATTAATATCCACATTGAAAATCTCCAAGAAGCCAAAGAGATTCTACTCCGAGGACAAACCATCTCCAAAGTCAATAAAAATATCGCCAATGCTATTTTAGAAACACTTAATGGAAATATCCGAAATGCCAATAAACTATTAACCACTGCAATTACTGATTATCCTAATCACTCTATTTTGCACTACAATTTAGGATTAAATTATGCACAAATGGGAGATTTTGACCATTCTTATCAGCACTTTATCCGCGCTTTTCATCTCAATCCCCAAGATTTACAAGCAGGCATTTTTGCACTTATCACTTCCCAGCTTACATACCGAGATTCTACACGATTAAACAACGAAATCAACCAAGAAATTATCAATCTAAAAGGCACCAAAGAAGAAAGAGATTTTATCCGCGCATTGCTTAATTTTGTGCATAATGGCACACCTATGCCACTAGAATTCCTAGAAACCCAAAAAAGCAATATTGCAATTTATTATGCGCTAAACTTCACCCAAAGTATCCTACTTCAAAACCAAAGCCTACTTATTAGCTCTGCTAGTAGCTTAAAATCCATACTTCCAAATGACCCTTTAAGCAATCTCTTAGAGCTCTTAGCTCTCAATTATAAAGACGACCCAAAAAGCCTTTCTTTGAAACTACAAAGCTATTATCAAAACCCCTCAATCAATAAAGAACCCATTTATTATGGTGCAGCGGTTGTAAGAGAAATATATATTGAGATTGCCTATATCATCGGCTCTTTGCACTATGTGCAAAAGGATTTGGACAATCGCCTAATTACCGAGCAAAAAGATGTACGAGGCGTGATTCAAGCACTTGCCCTAACTTATATCTACTTACAAGAATTCGAAAAATCTTTCACGCTTTATAATAGCCTTATTGATGATTTTAAAGAGCAAGACACTCAAACTCTCTTTTTAGCAGCAGTTGCAGCGGTTGGAGCAGGACATACAGAAAATGCCGCTACACTTTTGCAACTCTCCAAACTCGAAGCGCCAACCAATTATGAAACAAGAATCGCTAATGGAATTTTATACCTACAAGAAAACAACTACAATGCCGCAGCTTCACAATTTACAACCATCGGAAATTCTGGCATAATTTCAGAGTTTTTTGACTTTAAAATTGACACAGAAAAATTACTAAATAGATAATTTTACTAATGCTCCATTTAATTTTAAATCTTGAAGCTCATTGCTTCTTATAAAGTGCGGCATTCAAAGGAAGAAACCTACAACTATTTTATTTAGGTCAAAATAGTCATAACTTCCAAAATCAATCTCGCCCTTAGAAAATCATTAATTGCTAATATGATAATTTGGGGCTTCTTTGGTAATCATCACATCATGCACATGAGATTCCCTCAAACCACTTTGCGTAATCTCTACAAACTCCGCTTTTTCCCACAAAGTAGGAATATTTTTTGACCCCAAATACCCCATTGAAGAACGCAATCCCCCAAGCATTTGATGAATCACATCTGCAATCTTGCCCCTATAAGGCACCCTGCCCTCTATTCCCTCTGGGACAAGCTTTTCTTGTGCTGTGCCTTCTTGGAAATATCTATCTGCACTTCCCTTATTCATAGCCCCTAAGCTTCCCATTCCGCGATAGCTTTTATACTGCCTACCTTGATAGATGATTGTCTCTCCCGGTGATTCCTCTGTCCCTGCAAGCATACTTCCTATCATCACGCTACTTGCACCTGCTGCAAGTGCTTTTGCAATATCCCCTGAATACTTAATACCTCCATCAGCAATAAGCGGAATCCCTTCTTGATTGCATATTTCTGCTACATCAGCAATTGCTGTAATTTGCGGCACTCCAACACCAGCAACAATTCTAGTAGTGCAAATACTTCCTGGACCAATGCCCACTTTTACACCATCAGCCCCAGCTTCAATCAATGCCTTAGCCCCTTCTTTTGTGGCAACATTTCCAGCGACAATATCTACCACCAAATGCTTTTTAATTTCTTTAATGGTTTCCAATATCCCCCGACTATGCCCATGTGCAGAATCCAACACCAAAACATCTACTCCCGCATCTACCAATGCCTTAGCCCTATCATATTGAAATACACCAATAGCAGCACCAACACGCAATCTACCAAAATCATCTTTATTAGAGTGCGGATATTCAATCCTCTTTTGAATATCTTTAATTGTGATAAGCCCTTTTAAAATTCCCTTTTCATTCACGATAGGCAATTTCTCAATTTTATGCTTATTCATAATATTGCGTGCTTCCTCTAGGCTTGTACCAACTTGTGCAGTAATCAAAGGTGCTTTTGTCATCACTTCTTTGACCAAGCGATTTAAATCCGTCTCAAAACGCATATCCCTATTAGTCAAAATCCCAATCAAACTTCCACTATCATCAACCACGGGCACACCAGAAATTTTATAATTATCTGTGATTGCTTTTGCCTGCATCAAAGTCGCTTCAGGACTAATGAATATCGGATCAATAATCACACCACTTTCGCTTTTTTTAACCTTCTTGATTTGTGCTACTTGAGAATTAATATCCATATTTTTGTGAATAATCCCAATCCCTCCAACCCTTGCCATAGCAATAGCAGTGCGATATTCCGTAACTGTATCCATTGCCGCAGAAACCAAAGGAGAGTTTAAAGTAATATTTTTGCTAAATTTTGTCTGCAATGATACTTCTTTGGGCAAAATTTCAGAATAAGCTGGAACCAACAAAACATCTTCAAAAGTCAATGCACGCGCTCTAATTTTCATAAATCCTCCTTACATAAATTTTCCAAATTCAATCCTAAATCTAAAATCTTTTGTTCTGCAAAAGAATCTCCGATAAGCTGCATTCCAATAGGCATTCCATCATCTTCGCTTACAGGCAAAGAAAGTGCTGGGAGACCAGCGAGATTCACACCAATAGTGTAAATATCTTCTAAATACATCTGCAAAGGACTCTTGCATTCATCAAATCCAAAAGCTGTACTAGGTGCCACTGGAGACAAAATCACATCACATTCCTTTAAAATCTCGCTATATTGCCTTGCTATCAAAGTCCGCACCTTTTGAGCTTTAATATAATATGCGTCATAATACCCACTACTAAGCACGAATGAGCCAAGCAAGATTCTGTTTTTCACCTCATCGCCAAACCCTTGAGAACGCGTTTTGAAATACAATTCTTTAAGATTATTAACATCTTTTGCCCTATTTCCATAACGCACACCATCAAATCTTGCGAGATTCGAACTTGCCTCAGCGGTGCAAATTACATAATATGCAGAGATAATATAGCTTGTATCAAGCATTTCTTTTTCAATAATCGTATGCCCATCTTTACTTAATCTATCAATTGTTTTTTGATAGGCATTTTGAATATTTGCATCCGCATCCTTTAGTAGATTTGGCAAAATAGCAATTTTCATTTTGGTATTAGGATTAAGATTCTTATGGGTTTTAGTAGGTGCAAGATTAGCAGAAGTAGAATCCATTTTGTCATATCCGCTTATTGCATCAAAGAGTATGGCACAATCTGTTACATTTTGCGTAATAGGTCCAATTTGATCAAGGCTAGAGCTATAAGCCACCAATCCATAACGACTAACCCTACCATAAGTGGGCTTCAATCCCACACAACCGCAAAAACTAGCAGGTTGGCGAATACTTCCACCTGTATCACTGCCTAATGCTGCAAGTGCGATTCCACCAGCGACTGCTGCAGCACTCCCTCCACTACTTCCACCGGGGACTTTGCTTGGATTTCTTGGGTTAAGCGTTTTTCCATAGCAACTACTTACAGTTGTGCTTCCCATAGCAAATTCATCCATATTAGTCCGCCCAAAAGGTGCCATTTTATGGCTTAAAAGATTTTCCACTGCTGTAGCATTATAAGGGGCAATATAACCCTTTAATATCTTACTTGCACAAGTAATCTCCCAATTTTTTACATTTATGTTATCTTTAATTGCAATAGGCAAAAAATCCTCTTGATAATCTTGCAATTCTCCAACATACGCATTTAAATTGCTTTCTTGAATTTTCTTTTTTAATTTTTCTTTTAATTCTTTAATACCATCTCTATCAAGCTTCAAAGCCTCTTGTAAAGTAGGAATACTATCCATCAATTTCTCCACAATAAAAAATTTCAGTATTATAAAAAAAGAATATTAATAAAAGGGTTAAAGAAGTAAAAATTTTTGAAGTTTTAAAAACCCTTCTTAAGATACTTGCGGCACATAAATTTTTTGAAGGCTCTGCTGTGTTCCCACCCTGAAGCATTATTCAAAAAACCCATTGCACAAGTCTCAAAAAGGGCGATTGAAATTATATTTATTTTTTCTTAAAAAAGCAAATTTAAATTCCACTAAATAAAAATTTACCATTTTCATGAATCTTAAAAGTCTATTTTGACTCTTACCCAAAAGTTTCTTCCCATTTCATATATTCTAGAGCTAACAGGATTATCCGCCACACTCAAATCAATGCTATTTTTAGAGAGGTGATAGCTATAGAGTTTATCCGTGAGATTTTCAACTCCTGCAAAAAGTTTGAGATTATTATAAGTGTAACCCACATAAAAGTTTATAATGCCAAATCCACTTGAATCACCAAAATCTTGACCCACTACATTACCATAGCCTTCTAAACTTCTAGTTTGTTTTGCATGTGCAATGATTTCACCTTTGATAAAATATTTACTGTCATCATATTTTAATGCAAAAAGTGTTTGCAAGGGTGCAATTTGTGCTAGTGGTCTATTTTCTTTTGTGTCTTGTCCATAGGTATAGCTCATTTGAGCTAATGCAAATGTATTAGGCAAAAATTCATAAGAAATCTCTGCTTCTCCACCCAATAATAACGCATCAGTGTTAAAGCCTGTAGTGGTAGCTGTATTGTAATTTAACATAATATAATCTTAAATACAAGAAACATAGCTAGACACGCTAAAGCTAAGATTCTCTTTGTGATAAGTTGCCCCCAAATCTAATTGCGTGTTTTTTTCTTTTTTTAGATTCAAGCCATTTCCCTTAGAAACTTCCCAGAAATCAGGAATCCTTTGTGCATAACCCAAACCTGCATAAAGCGTGTAATCGCCCAAATATTTTTCAGCTCTTCCAAAGCCACTCAAGGCATATTTTGTATTAGAAGTATCTAGCTTGTGAGCCATCATATCCACCCTATCACCCCTTATACCCGCAAAATATCCCATATTAGATGAAGTAAAGGTTTCTATTTGCGAAAAAATCCCATAACTTTTAAAAGTATAATTAGGGGCATAAGGGCTATTTAGAATCATTTCTGCTTCTTGTGCACTATTTTGATTAGCAATAGATCTAGTCTTATGCTTATCTAAATTATAATTTCCACCAAAGTAAATCTTAGAGAGATCAAACTTTTTTTGATATTCCAATCTCCCGCCCGTATTTGTTCTATTGGGATTGCTAATTTGATATTTATTCCCTGTTTTTGGAACACCATTAGTTAGGCTAAAATTATCCATAATATGGTCAATTTCGTGATGATAAATGTGAAAATCTAACTTATCGTCATTGAAAAATTTAATCAAATGTGCTTGATAAGACTCCCTATCAAAAGTTCTCGCATCCATTGTCCTATCTGCATAAGCAGCTTCTCCCCTGCCAATATCAAAACTAAGTTCTAGCTTTAAATCAGGACTAGGAGTTAAAGCGCCAACAAAAATCCCAGATTGTCTCTTGTATGCAGAATGCACCCTATCTCCCCTGCCACTTTCACAATCATCACTTCTATAGTTTGAATAAATAGCCTGTAAGCTACCTAGTTCATTTCCGCCTACTAAATGCGCATTAGCATCAACCCTTCCAAAACTTCCATAAAGCGCATCCACCCCACCGCTAAAACTTGGTTTTTGAAGTATTAGAATCTCTCTATCAAAAAGCATTCCCCAGTAATCAAAGATCCATATCTTACATCTTGAGGACCTTTTATAATGGTAATAGAATTATAATTTTGTGGAAAAATATAGGTTAAAGTCGTATCTATTCTACCACCACAACCTCCTAATAAAGTCCCTCCATTTACGACAATTGGCAATCTACCTCCACCAAGCGATCAAAAAAATGCCTCGGTTCCACCACCACCTTTTTTAGCGACTGAAAACCCAGGAATCTGCTGCAAACTCTTTGCAATATCGCTATTATTTAAAAGCGAATCTTTGCCTAAAATATCAGTGTAATCAATTTGCGTAGGATTTGCTAGGGGAGAATTAGCATATTGTATTGTAACTTGATTGCCTTGAGAATAAAGCAGAGTTAAGAGAGATAAGAATGCAAAAGCTTTGTGTTTCATGAAATATCTCCTTAAAAATTATTATCTTATTTTAAAAAGAATCTAATGGCTTACTTATATCAATATCTCACTCACAGCCTCAATTAAAATAAGCCAACTAACAGGATTATAACACGATGCTTTAAATAAAACTTGCACTTAAATTAGATTCTTATAATTTGGTTTGCATTATTGATTTTATAATTACATATTGTAATATTTTATATATCACAAAGAAAAATAAACTATTTACTTTTAAATCATTAAAAAAAATACAATTATATTGTTAATATTGTTCTCTTTATATTATTAATACAAAAAGTGCTACAATTTGGTTTTTATTAAAGGAATTAATTATGGAAATTTTATCTTGGCAGGTTTTTTATGCTATCATGCTAACATTTTTTGCAGGTGCCTCAAGTGCAATTGGAGCTTTAATTGCTTTCTTTTCATATGCAAATAATACTCGATTTTTATCTTTTGGGCTGGGTTTTTCTGCGGGAGTTATGATTTATATTTCTTTTGTAGAGATTCTACCCTCTTCATTGCTAGATTTCAAAACCTATTCTAAAGATTTTGGCGAAATAATAGGTTTATTATGTTTTTTTGGAGGCTTATTAATCAGCCTACTTATCGATAAACTAATCCCAAAAGAACTTAATCCACACAATCCTAAAGATAATGATGAGTTATTAGAGTTAAAAATTTGCCCCATTCCTAGTGGCAAACAAAAACCAAGCTATCACCCTGGAATCTCACAAAGAGAAACTTTAAAACTTAAACACATGGGGATTTTAACAGCCATTGCCATTGGAATACATAATTTTCCAGAAGGCTTTGCAGTCTTTGCTTCAAGCTTAGATAATCTTTCATTTGGTATTATCATCGCACTTGCCATTGCCATTCACAACATTCCTGAAGGTATGGCGGTTTCCCTACCTATTTATCACGCCACAGGCAACAAAAAGAAAGCTTTCTATTACTCTGCTATTTCTGGACTTGCAGAACCCTTAGGAGCAATCATTGGCGCATTATTTCTATTACCTTTTATGGGAGATTTAACTTTAGCAATTACTTTTGCCTTTGTAGCTGGAATTATGGTATTTATCTCGCTAGATGAATTACTTCCTGCTTCAAAAAACTATGGAGAAGCACACGATAGCTTATATGGATTAATTCTAGGAATGGTAGTCATAGCCTTTAGCCTATTAATTTTAAATCACTAACAAACCTCAAGGTTGGGGGCTAAAATAGCGCATCATTTCAATAGTTTCTTGATCTAATAAAGTGCCTCTATTAGTCAAATCTCTGATTATTTGTTCTCTAACTTCCTGTTTTAAGTTTTGCCCAAATTTTGCTTTTATGCTTTGACTTTCTACCTTTATTGCTCCAACAAATACACCCCTTTCTTGCCCTTTAAATTGACCCAAATCCATATCCAATGAATCATTATGAGATTCATACTTTTGCACTAACGACTTTAAAATGCACTTTTTTCTTTGATAATCCGTAATTGTTTCAAAAGTGCCACTTAGATAAACAGAAAAGAAAAATTGCGTAGGAATCATTGTGTTATTTAAAAAATAAGAAGGAATATAAGAATAAATTTTTGTAGCACTAAAAGAGACTTTTGGATTCTCTTTTAGCAAATGGTATTTTCTACCACTCTTTGCTCCATGAAAATAAATTTCATCACCGCAATAACAAAAACTAATAGGAACCCCATAAGGTTCAACATCTGGGATAATCATCACACCAAATTCGATTTTTTGCAACATTGATTCTATAATCTTAGAATCATTGCATTCAAATTCACTGCGTCGCATTAATTTTATTATCCCCTTACACTGGAAATACTCTAATACTCGAATCAAGCCCCTCTTGCAAAACAGATTCAATAGCAAAAAGTGTCCCTGTCGCACCACTTGCACAACCACTGCAAGCACCAAGATAGCGGATATACACATCAGTATGCCCATCGCTTGAATTTTTAAGCTCAATAATCTCCATATTTCCGCCATCCATCATAAGCATAGGACGAATCTTCTCATCAATCAAACTCTCAATTGCTTTAATCTTTTGCACCAAAGTCATATCGGCAAACTTCAAATCCCCTTTAGATTCCAAATCCGCCTTGTTTTTTAGCGATTCTTCTTCCATTTCTGCTCGAACATCACGCAAAATATCCACCAAATAATATTCTCTCTCTTCATGTCCTCCGGGCTTAATGCAGCTTTTACAAAATGCGCCTGCTTTGGTGTATTCAGTTATCTCTTCTACACTTTTTAAATCATTTAGCTTAATAACTTCTTTTAATGTCCCAAGGCTCACCCTAGCACACTCGCATACTATAATCTCATCTTCAAAATCCTCTGGATTCTTCCCAAGATACAATGCAGCTGCCTTTTTAATCACATCATAAGCCATTACCGAGCAGTGCATTTTTTGCCCCGGAACCGCTGGCGTATCAGGATCATCACGCAATGCCTTTTCTACATCAATATTAGTAATTTTCACCGCCTCTTGCACTTTTTTGCCCAAACACAATTCCACCATCATATCACTACTTGCAATAGCAGTCCCACAGCCAAAGCTCTTAAATTTTGCATCAACAATCACATCATTGCTATCTACAAGCCAATACAACCTTACAGCATCGCCACAAGCCTCTGCACCATAGTCTGCAACAATCAATTTCAACCCTCGTTCATCGGCTTCTTTTTGCGTAATCACTCCTAAATGTGTTGGATTGTCCATTCTCTCACTGACTTTTTTAGAATACGCATCCCACAATGCTCCACCCAATAATTCATTTTTTGCCATCTTATATCCTTTAATAACTACTTGAAATTGCTCTTAAACGCTCAATTGATTTTTTAAAAATTGTGATTGCATAATCAATTTCCTCTTGCGTTGTAAATCTACTCAAAGAGATTCTAACTGCGGTGTGTGCCAATTCTTTATCTGCACCAATTGCACTCATTACAGGATTAGCCTCCAAATCCTCACTCGCACAAGCACTACCAGTCGAACAAGCAATACCATTTTTGTTTAAATCCCAAAGCATCGCCTCGCCCTCTACACCTCGAATACTTACCAAAATTGTATTAGGCACTCGTAATGCCCTATCCCCAACTACAAATACATCAGGAATCTCCAGCAACGCATCTTCTAGCTTATCACGCAATCGCCTAACATTATTACGCTCAAAATCCAAATGCAAACACGCTTGACGCATTGCCTCACCCATTGCTACAATATAAGGCACATTGAGCGTCCCACTGCGTCTGCCACCCATATGTTCTCCACCATGAAAAAGCGGGGTTAGCTTTACACCTTTTTTGATATAAAGCCCACCAATTCCTTTAGGTCCATGGAATTTATGCCCACTAAAGCTTAGAAAATCTACATTAGCCTTTTGTACATCAACAGGAATCTTACCAATAGCCTGCACCGCATCTGTGTGGAATAAAACACCTCTTCTTTTGCAGATTTCCCCAATCTCATCAATAGGGAAAATAATCCCTGTTTCATTATTTGCCCACATTATGCTAACAAGTGCCGTTTTATCTGTGATAGCCTCTTCTACTTGCTTAGCTTTAAGTGTCCCATTTTCACCAATAGAAAGATAGGTAACTTCTACTCCAAGTGTCTCCAAAAATCTACAGGTTGCCAAAACCGCTGGATGCTCCACATCAGTAGTGATAATGTGATTTTTCTCGCCAAACCGCAAAACATCAAAATACACTCCCTTTAGCACCCAATTATTAGATTCTGTCGCACAAGAAGTGATAATAATATCATCTTCATCTCTTGCATTAATTCCTTCATAAAGATGATTAAAAGCTTCTCTTATTGCCTTGTGTGTTTCTGTTCCAAAAGTATGCAAAGAATTTGGATTCCCATATTTTTCACAAAAATAAGGCTCCATAAGTTCCTTTGCTCGCGGGTCCAACATAGTCGTTGCATTATTGTCTAAATAGACTCTTTTGCTAGACTTTTCCATATTATTATCCTTTCAAAATACACTTTAAATATAAACTTTTTCATTTTTTAAAAAACTAAAATGAATTTAGCTTTTACTCCAAAAAAGCTTAAAGAATTTTGAATTTAAATAGATATGGTCAATTTTATCTGCAAAATATTTCTAATGCTCTTTGTAAATCCTCTTTGGTATCAATCCCAAAAGATTTACTAGAAACTTTTGCCATTACAATTTTCTTATTATTTTCGATTGCTCTTAATTGCTCTAATTTTTCAATTTCTTCTAAAGGGGATTTTGGAAGCTTACAAAACTCTTGCAAGCTCTTACCACTAAAGGCATAAATCCCCAAATGCCCAAAATAATGCCACTCTTTGTGAGTATCCATAATATTTTCCCTATCATAAGGAATAAGAGAGCGTGAAAAATAAATAGCTTCATCATTCTTATTGAATATCACTTTTACCAAATTTGGATCTTTTGCTTCTTCTTTGGAAATCACCTTCGCACAACTTCCCATAAATGGAATTTCGCCCAACTCTTTTGTTTTAGATTCCATAAAATCCTTAAGCGTTTGAATAACTTCTTGTTCAATAAAAGGCTCATCACCTTGCAAATTAATCACAATTTCATTATCATCTACACCCAAAATCCTTGCACACTCTGCGATTCTATCTGTGCCGCTATTATGCTCTTTATTAGTCAAAACCCCTTCAAAGCCAAAGTCTTTGCACACTTTTTGCACATTTTCATCATCACAAGCAATTACTACATTATCCACTTCTTTTGCAATTTGTGCCACTCTAACAACCATAGGAATCCCTTTAATAAGAGCAAGAATCTTATTAGGAAACCGCGTAGATTTTAATCTTGCTGGAATTATAATCATAACTAAAAATCAAACAATTCCCCCAAAAAGCTCTCACGCTTTCTGGGCTTTTCATAATGGCGGCTTTCTTTGTATCTTGGTTCTTCATATCTTGCTTGAGAATGCGAAGTGCTTTGAGAGCGTTCAATGATTTTATCTAGCTCTCCCCTATCAAGCCAAACACCACGACATTTTGGACAATAATCAATCTCTACTCCACTTCTTTCACTCATTACCAAATCTACATTACAAACCGGACATTGCATATTGATTCCTTAATTTTAAATATTTTAAAACAATCATTATACTTAAAATAGCTTAATTAAACTCAAATTTTATTTATCTTAAATCATCTCCTTGCCATACCAACACCCAAAATTTTCTCTAATTTTTCCTTTCTTTTTGGATTTGCAAGCTTAAAATAAGATTCTACATCCAAAATCAATTTTGCATCAGTTGCCTTATGCGTTGCTAATATAAGCAAAAATTTCATATCAAAATCTTCCACCTCTCCCATATAAAGATTATAATGTATTTTGGCAAACTTCACACATTCCATCAAATCTTGCAAGCTATTTTCCTTTTTTGACATTTTAGCCAACAATTCCTCTGCACTAGGGAATTTTTCATTCTTGATATTCGCCTTAGTTTTACTCATCAAAAATGCAATCCACAAACCTACAAATAAAACTCCTATTGCCGCACAAAGTAAAATTAAAATCAAAATATCTTTCTGCATTGATTATCCCACTTATTTAAGAATAAAAATTTGCTAATTATAGCTTCCATTTACTTCAATTTTATGGAATTGATAAACTTTTATCGTTATAATATCAAAAATCATTTCTAAGGAATATTATATGGATACAAATCATTTCAAACAAAAAGTAAGTGAAATTCAAGCAAAAAGCGGCTATAAAGCCCCTATTGGTTTTGGAATCTGTTATGCTGATGTAGGAATTATGAGTAATAAAGTCTTGCAAGCAACTTATCCTGTATTAAACTGGAAAGAAAACTTTGGAAGTTATGCAATTTTTTGGGAACTAAGGGAAGAATGTGAAATCTTAGAAGAATGCGAGAGCGAATTGGTTTTTGGAATTACAGAGGAATTTGTCATCAAAGCACTAGAGGCTTTCTCTCCTTACTTAGCAGAAACTCAAAGCAATCCTAATGCACACAAAAATGTTGCTGTGGTTTTGGAATTACAAAGAGCCTTGCAAGAGGATAGAATCTATACAGAAAATGGTGACTTCCGCTATCGCTTTTGTGCTATTTATGAAGATACACAATGCAAAAGCGTAGAATCCGCTTATATGAAGCTTTTGGCTCTTTCACTTGGCAAAGCCCCTTTAAGAAGTCTTTATTTAGATGGAATCTTTGGATTGCTTACAAATGTTGCTTGGAGTGGCAATGTGCCTTTTGAACTTGATTGGCTAAGAGAAAATGAAATCGCTCTTAAAATGCGAGGGGAATTCCCTGCCATTGACTTTGTAGATAAATTCCCACGCTATCTTATGCAAGTTATTCCACAATATGATAATATCCGCTTACTTGATACAGCCAAAACTCGCTTTGGTGCATATCTTGGCACAGGTGGTTACACTCAAATGCCCGGGGCTAGCTATGTGAATTTCAATGCTGGGGCAATGGGCGCTTGTATGAATGAAGGTAGAATCTCATCTAGTGTGATTGTTGGAGAAGGTAGCGATGTAGGTGGTGGTGCGAGTATTTTAGGTGTTTTAAGCGGTGGCAACTCTGAACCTATTAGCATTGGCAAAAACTGCTTACTTGGTGTTAATAGCTCCACAGGTATTAGTTTGGGCGATGGTTGTATTGTTGATGGAGGTATTGCGATTTTGGCAGGAACAGTTTTTAAAATCACACCTCAAGAAGCCCAAAAGATTAAAGAAATTAATCCAACTTTTGAAATCAAAGAAGACGGACTTTACAAAGGCAAAGAGCTTTCAGGCAAAAATGGTATCCATTTCCGATGCGATTCTAAAACCGGCGTAATGATTGCTTTCCGCTCCAACAGAAAAATCGAACTCAATTCTGCCCTACACTAAGCTTTACAATTCTGCTCTTTAGCAGCAGAATTGGCTTATCAATTCTACTTCAAAGCTAATTTATTCTAAACTTGCAAACATTCCAAATCTACCGCATTTTTTATCTCTTCGATAAGAAAAATACCTTTTATCACAGCAAGTGCAAATAGGGCTAATCTCATAATGATTAATCCCCATTTCATTAAATTGCCTTTTTAAAACTGCAACCAAATCCAAATAAATTTTGCCATTTTGGAGAATCTTTCCTTCCATTAGTGGCTTACTGATTACTTCTTCTTGCACTTCATAACAACATTTGCGAATTGATGGACCCACATAAGCAAAAAGATTCTGAAAATGACTTCCATATTGTTCTTGCAAAACTTTACAAGCCTCAAAAACAATGCCTTTTTCTACCCCAAGCCTACCGGCATGCAACATCACTAATATTTTATTTTGCAAATCAAAAATTACAATAGGATTGCAATCTGCAACCATAATCAATCCAACAATACCTTTTTTATCAATTAAAATCCCATCTCCTTCCCCCAGCAATCCAAAATGATTTGCTTTTAAAATCTCTTTACCATGCACTTGATTTAAGAATACTAATTGCTCCAAACAAAACCCCTGAGATTCCAAAAGTCTCTTATGGTTTGCTTCAACCTCTCTTTTGGTAGAATCTCCAGCATGATAGGCAACATTATCACCCATTTTACTAAACCAAATCTTTAGCCCTTTAGGTAGCGTCAATTATGGTCCCCTCCCCACCTATCTTCTACTCTATCATAAGCTTCATAATTTTGCATGATGATGCAAGCACCTTTAGAAATATCTAACAAAGGATTAGGTGAAAGATTAATTTTCATTTTCAACTCTTCTTCCAAAAACTCTTTCATTCCTGTTATTAGAGCCATTCCGCCCGTGAGAATCGCCCCATCATCTATCAAATCTGGAGCAATTTGAGCTGGAGATTTTTGGATAGCTTCCAAAATTGTTTTTTTAATTTTATACATTCCAGATAAAAGCACTTCTTTTAAATCATTCAAATTCAATTCAAACGCGATAGGCATTCCTGTTGCCAAGGATTTAGCACCGATATTGATAATAGGATTATCCCCAAAAACATTGATTTGTCGCTTAATGTTTTCTGCCATTTCTTTGCTAATACTAATGTTTTTATTGTGTCTGCAATATTCCACCAACGCATAATCAATAAAATCTCCAGCTTCTTTAGTAAAAGCACTTGTAACAAGTCCGCCAAGAGAAATAACACTCACTTCAACTAACCCGCCCCCTGCATCAATAATCATCTTTGCCCTAGAAGTGCTAATATCCAACCCTGCTCCAACACTTGCACTAAAAGGATCCTCAATCAAAAACACCTCTTTTGCACCAGCAAGCATTGCTGCCTCATGCAAAGAATGTCTCTCTACTTGTGTAAGATTCCGTGGGATACTAATTCCAACCCTAGGTGCTAAATTACGCGTTTGACCTAGATTAATTAATGCACCAATAAAAATCTTAGTAGTCTCAAAATCGCTAATTGCACCATTTAAAAGCGGATTGACTATCTCAAAATTTTGTGGGGCTCTCCCCAACATTTTCTTAGCTTGCTCTCCAATGCAAACAACTCTTTTGAAATTTCTTGTATCCTCCAATGCAATACAAGTCGCCTCACAAAATATAATCTCTTCTACATTATTTCTTACAATTGTATTAACCGTTCCTAAATCAATTGCAATATCATTGCGTCCAAAAAAAGCCATATATCTCCCACCAAATTCTATTCTTTATTATTAAATTATAACAATATTCACTGCAATATCCCTTTAAAATTAAAAATTTTATCAATATTTGATATAATCGCAAAAACAATAATTTCATAGAGGACAGGTTAATGATTTTTGCTATTTGTTATGGGATATTTTTTACCCTACCAAAAATTTTTCTTAGTATCATAGAGCTGCGTTTCTTAAAATCTCAATTATACCAAAAACCTTATATTTTAGATTCACAATCATTTATCAAAGCGGCAAATTATTCAATCATCAAAGAAAAAATCTCCCTTTTACAATCTTTAGTCGATTTTATACTAGTAGGGATTTGGATTGCATTTGGATTGCATTTTTTGGAATCTTTTATCAATACTCATTCACTCTTAGGCAGTGTGGTTTTTGTCCTTCTATTTTTATTGATACAAAGCCTCTTTTCACTTCCTTTTGAGGCTTATAAAACGCTAGTTATTGACAAACAATTTGGTTTTGCAAAGGGCGGAATCAAGCTTTTTATTCTTGATAACATTAAATCTTTCTTGCTTTTATTGATAGTTGGCGGAATCTTGATTTTTATTTTTATATGGATTATTTCTAATATACAATACTGGGAATTTTATGCCTTTATTGTTAGTGTAATCTTAATTGTCGCTATCAATCTTTTATATCCAACTCTTATTGCGCCTATTTTTAATAAATTCACTCCCTTACAAGATGAAAATCTAAAAACTTCTATACAAAATCTTTTAAACCAAGTTGGTTTTAATTCTAATGGTATTTTTGTGATGGATGCCTCTCGCAGAGATGGGAGATTGAATGCTTATTTTGGAGGACTTGGCAAAACAAAACGCGTTGTTTTATTTGATACACTTTTAGAAAAAATCCCACAAGATTCGATTCTTGCTGTTTTGGGGCATGAATTAGGGCATTTCAAAAACCTTGATATTTATAAAATGATGGGGTTAGTTTTGTTGTTTGTTTTTATTTTATTAAATATCATTGCAAACTTTCCACAATCCCTCTTTGCACAAGCAAACTTGACACAATCTCCACACAGCATTGTTGTATTTTTGCTTCTTTTAAGCGCACCTATTGGATTTTACTTTACCCCCATTATCGGATTTTTTAGTCGCAAAAACGAATACAATGCTGATGAGTTTGGGGCAAATCTCACGAGCAAAGAAGCCTTAGCAAAAGCTCTTTTATTGCTAGTCAAAGAAAATAATTCTTTTCCACTTTCACACCCACTTTATATGCGTTTTTATTATACTCACCCACCGCTTATGGCGCGTCTTATTGCATTAGATTGTGAAAAATTAGCTTTTAAGGACGCTTGTTGAATCTCAAAGAAGCCTTAGATTTTGGCACAAAAAGACTTCAATCTCGCCAAATACTACGACCACGCTTAGAATCTGAAATTTTGCTTTCTTTTGTTTTAAATCAACCAAGAATCTATCTCCATATCCATGAAACACAAGCTCTCTCACACTTTGAAGAAATTCGCTATCTTGATTTTATTTGTCGTCGAGAACAACACGAACCCATTGAATATCTCACAGAAAAAGTGAGTTTTTATGGGGAAGAATTTTATATTTCCCATGGCACTTTAATCCCACGCCCAGAAACAGAGATTCTAATCGATAAAGCAAAAGAGATTATTTTGCAGCACTCTTGCAAAAATATTGCAGAAATAGGAATTGGCAGTGGGATTATTAGCATTATGCTATCGCTTTTATTGCAAGATTATCCTTTGAAATTCTATGCTAGCGATATTTCACCAGAATCTTTATTCAATGCTTATGTCAATTTAAAAAAATTTAAAATTTCTAATCTTAAGCTTTATAAAAGTGCCTTTTTGGATTTCAATACACAAAACAAACTCTCATTTGATTTATTAATCTCCAATCCGCCTTATATCAAAAATGATGAAATTCTTCCACATTCTCTTTCTTATGAACCACCAAAAGCATTATTTGGCGGAGAAGTAGGAGATGAGATTCTCCACCAAATTATCTTGCTTGCTTATAATGCAAAAATTCCTCATCTCATTTGTGAAATGGGCTATAATCAAAGACAAAGTATAGAAAATTTTATACACAAAATTCCACACAAAAAAATAGAATTTTACAAAGATTTGGCAAATTTAGATAGAGGTTTTATTGTAGAGTTTTAATTAAGTAAGCCTAAGCCTACTTAATCTCTTTGATAAAAGCGTCCTTATTGATTTTATCTTTAATCACAGGAAGGTTTTTTTGTGCTTCTTCTTTGGTTGCAAAAGGTCCTATCAACAAACGAGTTGCACCTCCAGCCTTTTGCATTTGGTGGCTAAAGTTTAACTCTTTAATGGTTTGGAGTATTTTTTGGTTGGGCGATTTACTAAATGAACCCACTTGAATATAAAAGCCTTTTGCTATCCCAACTTCTTGTTTTTTGGAATCTTCTGCTGTTGTTGTAACATTTTTAGTTTCTGATGATTTAATTGTATTTTGTTTATTTTCTTGATTAGTTTCTAATACCACTTGTTCTTTTGGAGGATTTGGCAATGCCTCTTGTTGTTCTTTTTGTTGTGCTTTAATTTGATCAATGATTTTTTGGAATTGCTCATCTGAATTGCTTGTATTTTGTGATTGAATTGGCACTTGCCCAAAATCTGTATTTTGCTCTTCTTTTGCCATTGTTGGCAATTGAGCCTCTTCTACTGGCTTATTTGTTTGTGCATTTGTATCCACTTCATTTTTGCTTCCACTTTGCATCATATAAACAATCAAAATAATAATTGCAAAAATTACAATCCCAATTGCCACCAACAAAATAGTTTTTTTGCTCTTTGTTTCCTTTTCATCTTCTTCTTGAATATCGCTAATTAGCAAATCATCAAGTTCCAACCCTTTTTCTTCTTTTTTGTTGTCATTTGTATCTATCATTTTTTCTCCTTTACATATGTTTTGACCAAGAAGCACCACGCTCTTTATTATAAACCCCATAAGGCACCACAAGAATATTAAAACTTCTAGGTATGTCCAATGAAGGAAACATTTTCCATTCTGTTGGCATTTTTTGTGCTAACTTTGCTCCAAGCATTTTTGCTAATTGACACGCCTCTTGAAAAGTTGTATGCCCCTTATGCACATAAAGGTGCAAATGTCCGGGCGTTTTTGTCTGATAAGCTGTGAAATTAATAAAACCCTCTTCCCTCAAAAGCAATTGTGCGCGATGCCAAAACCTTTCTGCATTAAAGCCATTATAATCAAAAACGATATTTTCTACCTTATCTTGAGTATTAATCAAAGAATGTGCGACAGTGATTTCTTTTCTAAAATGGCTTTGCAATATTGTTCTTGTGAGTGGTTCATCTACTCTTTTAAACTTATCATAGAAGATTCTTCCATTATGATGGATTTTTTGACCAATTCCCGCTTCTTTTATCCAATAATGCGAAGTAATCATTTTAATAAGTTTTAAATCCATATCTGTAACCATTCTCTACCTCTTTTCATTCATATTGTATTTAAAATATCGCCTTGTTATATACAGGAAATTTTAACGCAAGCTGCTTTAATTCATCTTTTATTTGCTCTTGCTTTTGAGTATTTTGTATATCATCTAAAACATCTGCAATCTTATTTGCTACAATATCAAATTCAGCTTCTTTAAATCCTCTAGCACTCAATGCAGGAGAACCAATCCTAACTCCGCTTGTAACAAATGGGCTACGAGTTTCACCCGGAACTGTATTTTTATTGACTGTGATTCCTGCATTTCCCAATGCCAAATCGGCATCTTTTCCGCTAAAGTCCTTATCTAGTAGTGACAATAATACCAAGTGATTATCAGTCCCACCACTTACAATTTTATAGCCTCTCTTTTGCAAAACATCTGCCAAAACTTTTGCATTAGCCTTTACTTGTTTGGCATATTGCTTCCACTCTGGCTTTAGATTCTCACCAAAGCCGACTGCTTTCCCCGCAATTACATGCATCAAAGGACCACCCTGCATTCCCGGGAATACAGCCTTATCAATCTTTTTGGCATATTCTTCATTATTAGTCAGTATCATTCCGCCACGAGGACCTCTTAAGGTTTTATGTGTAGTGGTTGTTACTACATCAGCATAAGGGAATGGATTAGGATATTCACCAGCGACAACAAGCCCAGCAACATGAGCAATATCTGCCAACAAAATTGCTCCAACACTATCTGCTATTTCCCTAAAACGCTTAAAATCCAATTCCCTAGAATAAGCACTAAACCCACAAACAATCAAGTTTGGCTTTGTAATGCTTGCAATTTCTTGAACTTTATCATAATTGATATACCCATCTAATTCTACACCATAAAAAAAGCTTTGATACATTTGCCCTGTTATGCTTACTTTTGCCCCATGAGTAAGATGCCCTCCATGGCTCAAATCCATTCCCAAAATCTTATCATAAGGCTTAAGTAGAGCTGCATACACAGCAGCATTTGCTTGAGAACCTGCGTGAGGTTGCACATTAGCAAATTCACACCCAAAAAGCTTTTTTGCGCGATTAATCGCCAATTCCTCTATCTTATCGACAAACTCGCAACCACCATAATATCTTTTATAAGGATACCCCTCTGCGTATTTATTTGTCAAAACACTCCCCATTGCTTCCATTACACTAGGAAATGTAAAATTCTCACTTGCAATCATTTCTAAGTGAGTGTTTTGACGCTCTAATTCCTCTCCGATGATATCAAAGATTTCTTTATCTGATTTTTCCAAAAAATAACTCATTTTAATCCTTTTTTTGTGGTTTAAGTGCTGGGAATAAAATCACATCTTTAATAATATTATGCCCAGTTAATAGCATTACAAGCCTATCTATCCCTATACCCTCACCCGCTGTTGGTGGCATACCATAAGAAAGAGCTGTAATATAATCTTCATCCATATATTGTGCTTCCTCATCACCGGCTTCTTTAGCAATTACCTGCTCTTTAAACCTCTCATATTGATCCAAAGGATCATTAAGCTCACTAAAACCATTTGCGATTTCGCTTCCACCAATAAACAACTCAAATCTATCTGCAATCTCTGGATTCTCATCATTACGCCTAGCAAGCGGACTAATCACAATAGGAAAATCAGTGATAAAAGTAGGATTAATTAGCTTATCCTCCACAAACGCATCAAAAGCTTCACTTTGAAGTTTTCCTAATTCCATTTTGGATTCTAATTTGACATTATTTGCAATCAAATAATCATACAATTTATCTCTATCTGTGGCAACTTCTCGTGGAATCCCGCCAATCTCCACTAAAGAATCCAAATAAGAAATCTCTCTAAACTCGCTAAAATCAATCTCTTTTTCATTGAATTTTAAAATTTTTGGTAGATTTAATTGAGCAAACAAATAATCAAAGAGTGCTTTTGTGATTTTAATCAAATCTTTATAATCTTTATAAGCCCAATAAAACTCTATCATAGTAAATTCTGGATTGTGTGAATGATCCATTCCTTCATTTCTAAAATTTCGATTAATCTCAAATACAGCCTCAAATCCACCTACAACAAGCCTTTTGAGATACAATTCTGGGGCAATCCTCAAATATCGTTCGACATTTAGAGCATTATGGAATGTTACAAATGGTTTTGCATTTGCACCACCGGGGATTGGGTGCATCATCGGAGTTTCTACTTCCAAAAATCCATTTTCTTCAAAAAATCTTCTCACGCAACTTACAATTTTAGAACGCAATACAAAAGTATCCCTGACTTCTTTATTCATAATCAAATCTAAATATCTTTGGCGATAACGCATTTCAATATCTACCAATCCATGATATTTTTCTGGCAATGGACTAATAGCCTTTGTAAGCAATTTGAATTCTAAAGCATGCAAACTCAATTCCCCTGTTTTAGTCACAAAAGGAAAGCCCTTAGCTACGATGATATCCCCTACTTCAATGTATTTTTTGAAAATTTCAAAATTCTCACCTAATTCATTTTTGGAAAGATAAATTTGCAAAATTCCACTATTATCTTCAATTTTCAAAAACGCAGCCTTCCCCATCAAACGAACAAACTTTATGCGTCCAGCCACTTGAGCATTTATGCTTGTATCTTTTCTATCATCGCTTTCTAGCTTTGTCAATGATTCAAACTTTTCCAAAAAAGTTTTACAATCCATTTCTTTTTGAATGCCGTTTCCATAAGGATTTATTCCAAGCTCTTTTAAGGAATTTGCTTTTTGGATTCTACCTTGGACATAAATATCATCTTCAAACAACTTTTACTCCTTATCTTAAGCTATTATCTACTTTGTTTTCAATATCTTCTGCGGTTTCTTGTATCTTCTCTTGAGGTATCGCCTCTTGTTTTACCTCTTCTTGTGGCACATCTAATTTTATAATCACTTCTCCAGCATCTAGCAACAAAGGATACAAAACGCTATTTTGCGTATGTTTTTGCATAAACCCTTTGGCAATTTGAATGTTAGAAACTGCATAAAAAATCACGGCAAAAATCATAAAGGTTTTTAATGCCCCAAAGCAAAATCCAAGCATACGATTCATTGTGCTTTGCGAACTCATATTAACCGCTCTTTGAAGTATTTCTGCCACTACCAAACTTGCAACCCAAACCACAATCAACAACACCAAAAATCCAATCAATGCAATTGCAGAAGGATTTTCAAAAGTATAGATATTTTGGCTTATCCATTCCCCAGCTTGAGTTGAATAAACCGAAGCGATATACACCCCACCAACAATTCCAAACAATCCAAACACTTCTCTAATGAAACCATTTACTATTCCTTTAATTCCAATTAGCAAAATTAAAGCACCAATAATCAAATCAAAATAACTCAAACTATCCACTAAAAAACCTTACAACTTATAAAATAAATAATTTTGCTATTTTACACAAAACTAACCTAAAAAAAGATATGATAAAATAAAATCTTGTAAAAATTATCAATAAAACTTACAAAAGGATACATACAATGGCAGCTAAAGAACATAGTTTTGACATTTCAGCAAAAGTCGATATACAAGAATTCAAAAATGCTTTAGAGCAGGCAAAAAAAGAAATTGCAAACCGCTTTGATTTCAAAGATGACAAAGCCAAAGAAATCGCATTCAACGAAAAAGAAAAATCACTCACAATCCTTGCTACAAGCGAAAACAAAGCAAAAACAATCAAAGATATTTTTGATTCCAAACTCATCAAACGCAATCTCTCTTTAAAAGTCCTAAAAGAAACTTCCAAAGACAATTCAAGTGGCGGAAACCTCAAAATAACCTACAAACTCAATGATACCCTAGATGACAAAAACGCAAAAACCATCAACGCAGAAATCAAAAATCAAAAATTCAAAGTCCAAACACAAATTCAAGGAAATGAGATTCGAGTAAAATCAAAAGATATTGATGAGCTTCAAAAAGTCATTGCCCATCTTAAAAAAATGGAATTAGAAATTTCTCTCAACTTTGGAAATTTCAATTAATGCCTTTATTATCAAGTTTTGGGCTAGTTTTCTCACAAGATAAACGCACGCAAATTCTTATAGGAATCTTAAGTGCTTTTCTTTTGAGCGCTTTTATCTATTTGGAATATTTTTTTGGAGATTCTAACTATAAGCTTTTTTCAAGTCTCTTTGCAATTTTAGGATTGTTTTTATACCTCAATCTTTCTCGTTTTGGTGCTTTTATTTGCGGAGCGTTAATCGGGATTTTGTGGTTTTATTGGGTAGCTTTAAGCTTCCGATTTTATGACTTAACTTATCTTATGCCTGCAATTTGGCTTACATTTATCATCATCTTTGGTTTTTTATTTTTTTTATTTTGTTATTTTCAAAACCCCCTTTATAAAATCTCAACCCTGCTTATTGCTAGCTTTATTCACCCTTTTGGTTTTAATTGGTTTATCCCTGAAATAATCTTAACCAAAAGCTACTTTTTCCCCTCTAAAAGCATTCTTTTTTTGCTTCTTATCACTTTAGCAATTTTTACTTTTTTGCTTCACAAAAGATTCTACAAAATAGGCATATCCTTGCTATTGTTTGCTTTGATTGCAACTAGTCTTTTTAGCCAAACACTCTACCCAACAAGCCACAAATCCACACTCAAAATCAAAACAACCTCCACGAATATCCCTCAAAATTTGCGTTGGGATTTAGCAAACCTAAATGCCACAATCCAAAGCAATTTAAACCTCATACAAAAAGCCAAACAAGAAAATTATGATTTGGTTATTCTGCCTGAAACTGCCTTCCCTATGGCTCTTAATACACAGCCTTCTTTAATACAATCGCTAAAAAACTTAAGTCAAGATATTATGATTATAACCGGAGGGGTTAATAAAGATAAAAATAATTTTTACAATAGTGCCTATATCTTCCAGCAAGGCAAAATGGAGATTCTAAACAAAGTCATTCTAGTCCCTTTTGGAGAAAAAATCCCTTTGCCTGATTTTATAGCCCATTGGATAAACGAAGTTTTTTTCAAAGGTGGGAATGATTTTGCTAGTAGCTTAGACAAAACGCCAAATTCTACAATCCTAAAAGACCATTTTTTTCAAATTGCAATCTGCTATGAAGCCACAAGAGTAGAATATTATCAAAACTCCCCAAAATTTCTTATTGCCATTAGTAATAATGCTTGGTTTTATCCTAGTATTGAATCCACTCTGCAAAAACTTCTTATGCAATATTTTGCATTCAATTATGGCACAACTATCTATCATTCTAGCAATGGCTCAAAAGATTTTGTGCTTTTGCCAAATCAACCTTAGATTTAATCCAAAAGCGTTTGCCTTTGGATTAATTTCGTTCGCAATTTTATAGTTTTATAAACTATTAAAGAAAATCTACACTTCTTGATTTTTTTGTTTATTTCTCTCCACCTCCTATATCTTAATACTTTAGAATCCTAAAAATACAATTCAATTTAATCTTAGAAATATCATTCAATTATTTAAAAGTATTGAATCTCTTTTAAGATTCTAAAAA
>NZ_JAERIT010000004.1 GCF_017979475.1 Helicobacter pullorum NCTC 12824 | reverse complement strand
ATGAGAAAAATATAGATGAGAAAAATATAGATGAGAAAAATATAGATGAGAAAAATATAGATGAGAAAAATATAGATGAGAAAAATATAGATATAACTGGTTTCCATATAGAAATAATTAAATTTAATATCCTACAGAAAAAAGGTGTAGAAAAGTTACATATCAAAAAAAGCCGTATTAAAAAAATTATTTTTTTAAAAGAGAATGATATAGATATGTGCTTTGATGAATGTTCAATTACAGATCCCATTGATGCTAAAGGATTATCATTTAAAAATAGCCTTAGTTTTATAACATGCACTTTTAATCAAAAGGTAGATTTTTCAAATAGTATTTTTAATGCAACATGTATTGAAAAGAATGTAGCATTTGAAAAAAGTACCTTTAAATCCTATGTTTCTTTCAATGAAGTGTGTTTTAAAACTCATGTAGATTTTTCAGAAACTACTTTTGAAAAAGGGGTTGTTTTTAATCGAGCTTCTTTTTTAATCGAAGAAACAGAAACAAATTATATAGAAGTAAATTTTATAGGTACAATATTTAAAGATAAAGCTAGATTTCCAAATATTACATTTGAAGCAATGGTTGATTTTTCATATGCTGTCTTTGAAAATGAGGTATATTTTTGGAATACTACATTTGCCTCAGTAGTGCATTTTTCTAAAGTAAATTTTAAAAATACATGCGACTTTTCAACAGCAAAATTTTTAGTAATCCAAAAAAAAGAAGAACCAGAAAGGATACTGTTTGAAGATATAACATTTGAAGGTGTTGTTAATTTTAATGATGTTGAATTCGAATCATGTATATTTATTCGTAATTCAGTATTTAAAAATAAAGTTGATTTTAATAATGCTAAATTTTCAGCATCGCCATATGCAAATAATTTTTACAATGTTGTTTTTGAAAGCGATATTTGGTTTAGTGATACCATTTTTGAAACTGTAGCGTTGTTTGAAAAATGCAAATACAAGGGGAAAGCTTACATGCAGAATACTATTTCAAAACAAAAAATTACTTTTTGTGAATCTCGATTTTTAGATAATGCATATTTTAACAACTCTACTTTTAAAGATTTTGTAAACTTTTTTCAATGTGAGTTTGAAAAAACTGCATGTTTTTATGGAGTGACATTTGACAAGACTCCAAACTTTTCTCAAGTTATGTTCAAAGGCAATTTAAATATAGTCAATGCAAATTTAAAGTTTGATTTTAATGATTTGAAATCCAAAATTAAACAAGAATATGAAGACTATAATCAAGATAGCGAGAAAAGCCAAAAATCCTTAGATAATTTTGCAAACGACTTTAGAGATTCATTTAGGATTTTTAAAAACGCTTTGATAAAAGACAATAATTTACTAGACGCTTCAGAATTCCATAGATTCGAACTCTATTGCAAAGAACTAGAGCTAGATTCTAAAGAAACCAAAACACTAAGAGATAAAGTAGATAAATTGCAATTATGGTTTTATCGCAACCTTTGTGATCATCACACAGATATTTTAAAAAGCTTTCATTCGCTAATGCTAGTCATAGGGCTTTTTGGCTTAGTGAGTTTGGGAGTGATTGTAGGCTTTGACTATTGCTTGGGATATAAACCGATATTGTCTCATCTCTATATGATAAAAGAGATTTATGACGCACATATACAATCCTTTATAAAGACTCATACTCTATACACATTCGCATTTAATATTTTCATACTAGCTTTTTATTTAGTCATTTTGGTTTGCCTAATAAGTGTAAAATATCTAAGAGAAGTCTTTATAGGCGTATCGTATTTTATCGTTATTAGTATCTTACTCATCTCACCCAAGATTCTTATACCAGCAATGGGAATCTTCACAGACAAAAGAGTGCTTTTAGACCCGCTAAGCACTCTTGGCGGAATCTACACGATAGTATTTGGTTTTGTTTTGTTTTCTTTCATAAAAACGATTAGAAAAAACTCCATAGTGCCAAGCTAACCCTCTCACTATAATCTTTTAGAATCGCACAAAATCAACAAATCCATACAATCATCGGACAAAATGTCCGCTTTTGCCCCCTTGTTTTTCTAGCAAACACACTTCGCTAATCACCATTCTTTTATCAATTGCCTTTACCATATCATAAATCGTCAAGAGTCCTATATTTACCCCCATTAATGCTTCCATTTCCACCCCTGTTTGTCCATTGCTTTTTGCCCTCACCTGCAACACAAAGGCATTTTCATTTTCGATTTCTTGAATCTCACATTTTACAGAACTAAGAAAAATCATATGGCACATTGGAATCAACTCTGAAGTTTTCTTTGCTCCCATAATCGCAGCAGTAATTGCAGTTTGAATCACCGCCCCTTTTTTGCCATTTTCATTGATTACAGCCAAAAATGCCTCCCTAGACATCGTAATTTTACCCATAGCTATTGCTTCTCTATTTGTCATTTCTTTGTTTGAAACATCTACCATAGTAGGATTTTTCTTTTCATCTAAATGTGTAAATTGCATTCTTTTTCCTTTATTGTTTGAGTTTATAAATCGCTATTTTCTCATTTTTTAGCACTTTTTCAAATAAATTTGAATCTAAATTATCCAAAAACATACCCCGAAAATAAAAAGTCTCCAAATATTCTTTATCGCACAAAATATAATCGCCACCACCAAGCATTAATACCACCAAAGAGCTATTTTTATCAAATTCTAAACTCTTGCTAGAATCTTTTAAATCAATCATTTTTGCAATATTCAAAGAAATCTCTTGATTCAAAATCCCAACTTTCCCCTTTTTGATATCCACAAATACATTATCTTGAAATATTATTTTATCTTTGCTTTTTGTTTTAGAAACCATCAATAAACCTTGATTTATTTCGCCTTTTGGCTGGCTAAACTGCATTATCGTAGAAAAGATTCTAACCATTCTTAAAGGCAAAATAATATACAAATCCTCGCTTCTTTTTCCTACACAATCAATGTCCCCTTTTAATGCCTCTAAAGCTTTGCTTTGTGAATACTGATGACTTTTAGCAAAATCTTCAAATTCAATGTGATTAAAAGTGAGCTTTGCCATATTGTAACTTTGCTTTTGGTTTTTAGCACTCAAAACAAAACTAATGGGATAATTTTGTTTCCCACTATGAATCCCACCATCTACAAAAGTATTTAATCGTGCAAAATAACGCACAAAATAGCCATAATCCCACCAAGCAAGCGCGTAATCTCCATATTTTGCAGGAATTTCTTGCAATGCTTTGGCTTCAGAATTTTCTAATATAGGGGGAATTATATAGTTTTTAATATGCCACAAATGCGGGAATACGCTACCACACACAAAAACAACACCAAAAATCACAGCCCATTTTATTTTTCTTTTAAAAATATCTAGCAAAAAGCACAGCAAATACCCTATTCCCAAAGCATAAACCACAACGGCATAAAAAGTAAATCGCAATCCACCAAAATAGCCAAAAAATCCCATTATCAAAAAAGGCAAAAATATCCAAAATTCCCTCTTTTTCAAAAACAAAAGAATAATCCCCACACTTCCCAAAACAAACCACAAAAGATTCCCGCTAATCCGATAAACAAAATTCCAAAAATCTATTTTTGATACTTCAGAAATTGTTCCCATTACAGAAGCATACCCAAATCCCACAATTTCTTTTGAATCTTGTGCCACATAAACACTTGCAAAAATTTCTGGCACTACCCTAAAGGCTAATATCCCACAAAAGATGACTAAAAGCAAACAATAAACAAAATCAAAGATTCTTCTATCAAGCCTTTGAATAAATTTTATCATTACACCACAAAAACATAAAAATAGCCAAAAAACAAAATGGGTAGAAAACAACAAAAATCCCAAAAGCACCGACAATAAACACCCATTAACCATCCTAATATTTCTATCAAAAATGCCAAATATTGTTAAAATCCCAACATACCCAACAAAAATATAACGCATTGAAGGATAATAAACAAGCCCAAACCCACTTAATAAAATCAGCAAAACTAGCCCAAAAAAGCTAATTTTACGCATTAATTCTACAATCACAACCCCCACACCAAAAGCCAAAACAATCACTAGCATATCTGTATCATAATACCCAAACATGGTGCGATTATAATAACTCACACTAATGGCACTTAAAATTCCACACAAAAAACTCGGAATACCTCCAAAATCCCTTGAAACAAAAACGACAAAAAATACAATCAAACTCCCAAAAAATCCGGGCATATAAAAAATAATTTGCTCCAAGCTAAAAGGCAAAATCAAAGCCAAAAAAGCACTTATTTGCGAAAGTATCTCATGCGTTGGAGAATAAAAAGTGGATTTAACCCCCGCTAAAATATCCCTTGCACCCTGCGCATAAAAATATCCATCATTAGTATTTAACAATAAAGCATTATGATAAAAATATTCCTCAAATTCACCCAACACAAAAGGATAATAAAAACGCAACAATATCGCTATTAAATAAACAAATACCGCTATCAACAACCAATTTTTATTTTGCAATCAATGCCCTTATTTTTTATCAAATTGTATCCAAAATCTTCTCTAAGCAAAAAATCCATAGCCATCAATTCACAAAAACTTAACACATTTATGCTACTATTTTGGGAATTATTTTCAAATTTTAAGGTTTGTTATGTATCGATTTCTATGCTTGCTTTTTATGCCTTTATTGGCTTTTTCTCAAAATCCAACTCTTGTTGTCTCACAACCTATCAAAAGTGGAATTTTAAATCAAAATCACACCTATGTTGGCTCACTTTATTTTAGCGAACGCGCTTCGCTTGCCTCTGAAGTTTCTGGAGTGATTGATGAAATTTATGTTTATGAGGGCGATAAAGTCAAGCAAGGGCAAGCTCTTGCCAAACTCAATGATGACTTGCTTACAAAAGAAATCAAAGCCAAAGATTCTCTCCTCAAACAAGCCAAAGCACTTTTGCAAAAAAGCACCAAAGATTTTGAAAGATACAAAAATCTTTATCAAAGCGATTCTATTGCTTACAAAGAATACGAAGATGCACTTTTTGATTTGCAAGCCCAAAAGGGCAATACAGATTCGATTGCAGCAGATTTAGAATACCTCAAAACGCAGCAAAAGAAAAAAACTCTCATTGCACCTTATGATGGCGTAATTTTGCAAAGACTACTCAAACAAGGCGAATGGGTGAGTAGCGGAGCGAGTATTTTTAACATCGCCAAACTTAGCCCCCTTGAAGCCAATATTGAAGTGCCTTTTGAGATTTTGCGTTCTTTGGAAATCGGTGAAGTTGTGCAAGTTGTGATTGCCAATAAAAACTATCCAGCCAAGATTCTAGCACTCATTCCATTAGGTGATGCAAAAGCTAGGACTTTCCCCATTAAACTGTCTATTGAAGACAAAAAGGGAGAATTAATCGAAGGGCTAGAAGTGCGAGCTAATCTCAATATCACTAAATCCAAAGAAAGCCTTTTGGTGCCAAGAGATTCTATTTTGCCTACCCAAAAAGGGGATTGTATTTTTATTATTGAAGATAATAAAGCCAAACAAATCTTCATCAAAGTCAATGGTTATAATGGTTTTGATGCTTCTATCACTCCGCTTAATAGCAAGCTCTCTAGTCAAGATAAAGTTATCACTCAAGGGCATGAACGGCTAAGAGATGGACAGCTTATCACAGAATCCGCAGATTCTACAAACCCCAAAGATTCTAAGGCAAAATAAATGATTGAAAAACTCATTAATCGCCCTGTTGTTATCATTGTGGGTATGATTCTTGTAACTTTGTTTGGAATTTTAAGTCTTTTAAGTATGCCCTATCAACTTACACCAAAAGTTACGCGTCCTGTGATTTCAATCTCAACTACATGGGATGGTGCAACCCCTTATGAAATTGAACGCGAAATTATCGAAAGACAAGAACAAGTCCTAAAAGGCATTGATAATCTCATTTCTTTGGAATCTCGTTCAAGAAACAATCGAGGTAATATTACTTTAGAGTTTAATATCGGCACAAATCTCACTGAAGCCCTCTTAGATGTCAGCAATAAGCTTGATGAAGTCAAAGGCTATCCTGATGATATGGATAGACCTATTATCCGAGCCACTGGAGATGATACTTCCCCTAGTGTGCGAATGGCACTTGTGAGCGATAGCAAAAATGTGCGAGAATATCGGACTTTTTTCAATGAAAAGGTGATTCAATATTTTGAACGAATCGAGGGCGTAGCAGAAGTAAATTTCCCAAGCGGCGATGATAGGCAAATGCACATTATTTTGGATTACCAAAAATTAGCCGCTTATGATTTGAGTATTGATACTATTATTAATGCACTTGAGAGAGAAAATATCAATATTTCTGCTGGAACAATGAATTATGGTAGAAAATCCTATCGTGTCCGCACTACCGCAGAATACAAAACTCCCCAAATGGTAGCAGAAACAATTATTTGGAGCGATGGAGTAAAACGAGTAAAAATCAAAGATATTGCACAAGTTAAGGAAGGATTTGAAAATAAAACCACTGCTTCTACTTATAATGGTCAAGAAGCACTCAATATTTTCATCAAGCCAACTGCTGATGCCAATGTGCTTGAATTAACCGATAAGGTAGAGCTTGTATTCCAAGAATTAAATGAAGGAATCCTCAAAAAAGAGGGTTTAAAATTAGAATGGGTTAATGATCAAAGAGGCTATATTACGCAAGCTATTGATTTGGTCAAAGGCAATATTATTGTTGGTGCATTTTTGGCTTGTGGGATTTTATTTATTTTTTTACGCTCACTGACTTCTACGCTAATTATTGCAGTTTCTATGCCTCTTAGCGTGTTTGGAACTTTCATTATTATGGCAGGACTTGATAGAACGCTAAATGTAGTTTCATTAGCAGGTATTTCCTTTGCAGTGGGTATGCTTGTGGATTCTGCAATTGTCGTTTTAGAAAACATTGACAGACATTTAAAAATGAAAAAATCTCCAATACAAGCTGTAAAAGATGGCACAACAGAAGTCATCGGGGGGCTTATTGCTTCGGTTTTAACCACTGTGGCAATCTTTATCCCTATTATCAATATGCAAGAAGAAGCGGGGCAACTCTTTAGAGATATTGCACTAGCTTCAAGTAGTGCTGTTGGGCTTTCTTTGTTTGTTTCTTTGATTGTTATTCCAACTCTTAGCTACCAAGTCCATAAAATCACTCCAAATCTCAAAATCAAACCCATTCCCATTTTCTCAAAAATTTCACAAAAAATGGTAGATTTAGGGAATCTTTGCGTCCAGTGGATAATGTATTTTGTCCAACTTTCTATGCAAAACACCAAAAACAAGATTCTAACTATTACTAGCCTAACTTGCATATCTATTGCTTTTAGTTATTTTTTATTCCCCAAAATGGAATACCTCCCACAAGGCAATCAAAATTTTGTTTTTAGCTCTCTTAATCCCCCACCGGGGCTTTCTTATAATGAACGCAAAAAAATCGGTGAAGAAATCTTTACTTGTCTTAGCCCATACTTTGCCTCTAATGGCTATAATGGAAGCTCTACTCTACCCCCAATTGACAATATGTTTTATCTAGGAAGTGAAACTGCTATGCAATTTGGTATGCGTTCCACGCAAGACACTCGCGCAAGTGAGTTAATCCCGCTTGCTAAGGAATGTATTTCCAAAATACCCGGAATCACAGGCAACTCTTCCCAACAAGGCATTTTTGAAAGACGCGGAGGGCAAGGAAGAAGCATAGATGTAGATGTTAGCGGGCAGGATTTAGAGAAAATTATCGTTACTGCATTAGAACTCCAACGCATCATCTTTGAAACCTTTGGCAATGGAGTGCAAATCTCCCCTCGCCCAAGCTTAGAAATGCTTTATCCAGAACTCAACTTATACCCCAATGCAGAACGGCTAAAAGCGGTGGGATTAGATGCAAAAAGCTTTGGAATCGCTGTTGATGTGCTAATGGATGGGCGAAAAATCTCCGAATACAAAGAAGAAGGAAGGGAAAAAATTGACTTGATTTTAAAAGCTCAAGAATCTCAAATTACCTCCCCAGAAGAACTTTATTTTGCCTCTATTTATACCCCAGATGGAGGGATTTTGCCTATCTCTTCCCTAGCTATCCAAAAACTCGAATATGGAATCAATGAAATCCGCCATTTAGAAAGAGATAGGACAATCTCTTTGCAAGTCAATCCCCCAAAAGATATTACTATCCAAGAAGCAATGGAAAAAATAGAGGGTGAAATCCTAGAAAAATTAAAAAGCAGTGGAGCTTTGGGAGAAAACAAAATCACATTAAGTGGGACTGCTGACCAGCTTACCAAGATTCGCACTGCCTTGCAAGGCGGATTTATCTTAGCAATTTTTATCACTTATCTTTTAATGGCTGCTTTATATGAGGATTTTATCTACCCTTTAATTATCCTTTTCACCATTCCTTTGGCTGTTGGAGGAGGAGTTTTGGGGCTGTGGCTAGTTGATACCCTTTTGACAGATCAACCCCTTGATGTTCTTACAATGTTGGGATTTATTATTTTAGTAGGAACGGTGGTAAATAATGCTATTTTGATTGTTTATCAATCATTACACAATATTCGTTTGTATAGAATGGATTATCATAATGCTATCATCAATGCCGTAGAAGTAAGAATCCGCCCTATTTATATGAGCACACTCACTTCTCTTTTTGGTATGTTGCCACTTGTCATAGCACCCGGAGCTGGAAGTGAAATTTATCGTGGGCTTGGGGCGGTTATTTTAGGGGGATTAGGATTATCAACTTTTTTAACCATTTTTCTAATCCCTTGTCTCTTATCATTTTTCATCAAAAAAGAGGTAAAAAATGCTGCGTAAATATTTTATTACATTATCATTAACTTTGGGCTTTGGCTATACACTTAGTTTGCAAGAGGCAATCAATCTAACCTTAAATGCAAATCACACCATTAAAGAACAAGAATTTTTACTCCAAGAAAGTCAATACATTCAAAAAACCTACCAAAGCCCATTTTACCCTTCACTTAATGCGGTTTATTCCACAGATAGAACCAATAGAATCTCTTCCCAAAGAAGCAAAAAAACTTCCGGAAACATAGGTGCAAATATACAATACAATCTTTTTAATGGTATGAGCGATTATTTTAATCTTGCTAGTTACAAATCACTCACCAAAGCCCAAGAACATCAATTGCAATCCACCAAAGAAGATATTATTTTGCTTGTAAAAACAGCTTATATTAATATCTTGCGTCAAAAACAAAATGTAATAGTTGCCGAACAATCTAAAGCACTTTTGGAAGAACAAAGAAGAGAGAGTGCAGAATTCTACAAAGTTGGCTTAATACCCAAAAATGACTTGCTAGAGGTTGAAGTTAATCTCAACAATGCTATTCAATCTCTACTTAGTGCCAAAAGCAACCTAGCCTACTACATAAGAAATCTCGAGCGTTACACAAGGACAAAGATTTCGGCTGAAAATCTAATAGAACTTGCCTTGCATAGACCTCTTTTAGAAGAGCAAAAACTCCGAACACTTATGCACCAAAAACGCTCTGAATTGCTTTATTTGGATTCTATTATCAAAAGCAAAGAATATCTCATACAAAGTGCCAAAGGAAATTTTTTGCCCAATGTCGATATTATAGGCGATTATACTTATTATGGAGAAGACTATAAACTCTCCAAAAGGGCAAATTCTTATTCTGATGAAACAACTTTGACCCTACAAGTCAATCTCAATTTATTCAATGGTTTTAGCGATAAATACACCTTAGAATCCACAAAGGTTAATAAGCTATCCTTTGAAAGTCAAAGAATAGATTTGATTGAAGAGCTTGATTTGCAACTTTTTGAAGCATTAGAAACTTATAATCTCTCGCTAAATGCCTACAAAGTCGCTCTTACCGCACTTAATCAAGCAGAAGAGAACTATCGTATCTCACAAAATAGATACAAAGAAAGGATTCAAAGCACCAGTGATTTTTTAGACGCAGAATATCTCTTAACCCAAGCAAGAAGCAATGTTGTCCTAAACCGCTATGCAATCTTACAAGCATTAGCAGAAATTGAAAGAATCACGCAAACACAGCAGGTTAATTATTAGCTTAAAGAAGTTTTGTATTCATAAACCTTATGATTGCCTTCTTATCAGCATTTGGTTCTTCCAGCCCCATATTTACTTTCCATTGCCTCTTTGAAAAATTCTTTTTGGCTTTTGGGAATTTTATCGGGGTGATTTTTGTGCATATGCTCCAAATACTTATCATAGCTTGGCATACCTACAAGCAAGTGCAAGAATCTATCAGAGCGTTGATAGATTCTCCGCACCTCTCTCCAAAATTTAGAAAATATCATTGATGCGTAGCGACTTTGTTATCAAAATCACTTGCTTTTACATAAGGAGTTTCGGCAAGTGGTATAGTTGGTTCTCCATTCACGCATTTTAAACATATTCTTACACATTGCACAAGGATTAAGAATGTAACAAACATAAAAAATCCACACAAGATAGCATTCAATAAGTTATTGCTTGCAATTAAGCTTAATTTTTCTGCTTGTGCTGTGAGATTTGCAATAATTTGAGGATCTGTTTGTGCTGCTGCCTCGGCAAGTTTAGAAGCGGCGGCTGCTTTGTTATTTTGCCATGTAGCAATATGGCTTACAGAATCATGAAGTTTATCGCCATTGGCAGGAAGTAGTTTTAAAATCCCCGCATACAATGTGCTTACAAGTACCCAAACAGCAGGCAAAATTGCGATCCACGCTTGTTTGCCTTTGCCCATTTTGAAAAGCACCACAATCACAGTGAGCAGAGCCATACCCGCTAGCATTTGGTTAGATACCCCAAAGAGTGTCCAAAGTGATTTTACCCCACCTTGTGGATCGGTAACACCTTGATAAAGGATATAGCCCCAGCCAATCACACATAGCAAAGTCGCCAAGATTCCATAAAAAATCGAGTGGATATTGCCAAATGGTTTATACACATTACCTAGCACATCTTGCACCATAAATCGCCCCGCTCTAGTCCCCGCATCGACAGCTGTAAGTATGAATAATGCTTCAAACAAAATCGCAAAATGATACCAAAATGCGATCGAGCCTTGTGAGAATAGCGGCACCTGTGAAATGATAGTCGCTAACCCAATAGCAAAGGTAGGCGCACCACCGGTTTTACTCAAAATACTATTTTCGCCAATCTCATTAGCTGTGTTTAGAATCTGCTCAGGTGTGATGACAAATCCCCAAGAGCTAATCGTCTGTGCCGCTGCTTGTGCTGCACCAATTGCATCTTTTAGCACACCACCTTCATAAAATGCCGCTGTTCCTAGTGCAGCAGGTGCGACATTGACAGAAAAATACAAGCCCGGCGTGAGGATCACTGCTGCGATAAGTGCCATAATCGCCACTGCAGATTCCATAAGCATCGAGCCATAACCTACCATTTGAGCATGAGATTCACGCTCCAGCATTTTGGGTGTCGTGCCACTTGAGATAAGCGCATGGAATCCGCTTATCGCACCACAAGCGATGGTTATAAACAAAAATGGAAAGAGCTTACCGCTAAATACAGGTCCGCTACCATCGATAAATTTCGTTACACTCTCAAACTGCACATCAGGTGCGACGATGAGGATTCCAGCTGCCATAAGCACAATCACACCGATTTTTAAGAATGTACTCAAATAATCCCTAGGTGCGAGCAAAAACCACACTGGCAAAATCGCTGCCACAAAGCCATAGCCAATCATCACATAAGTAAGCGTAACAGGGCTTAGCGTAAAAAGTGGTGCGAGTGTCTCACTCTCTGCCACAGCACGCCCATAATACAACGCCAAAATCAAAAGCACAAAGCCAATGATACTCGCCTCCCCGATCTTACCCGGACGCAAAAACCGCATATGAATCCCCATATAAATCGCAATAGGAATAGTCATCGCAATCGTGAAAAGCCCCCAAGGAGATTCTGCAAGGGCATTGACCACCACAAGTGCCAAAATAGCGATGATAAGCATCATAATGCCTAGTATCCCAAGCATTGCGATACTTCCCACGCCTTTGCCAAGCTCAAGTTTGATAATCTCTCCTAGACTTTTACCATCTCTACGCATAGAGATAAAAAGCACGGTAAAATCATGCACTGCACCCGCGAGCACCACGCCCACGACAATCCAAATCATACTGGGCAGATATCCCATTTGTGCTGCAAGGATAGGACCTACAAGAGGACCAGCTCCAGCGATAGCAGCGAAGTGATGCCCAAAAAGCACGATTTTGTTGGTAGGCACGAAATCATGCCCGTCATTATTAGCCACTGCTGGAGTGGCGCGATTGTCATCAAGTCCTAAGACCTTGTATGCGATGTATTTGGAATAATAGCGATAGGCAATAGCATAGATACACACTGCCGCTACGACGATCCAAATCGCACTAATACTCTCTCCTGTATGAAGCGCAAGCACTCCAAAACAATATGCACCTATAAAGGCCACCACTATCCACAACAAATGAATAAGCCACTTATTCAAAATAACCTCCTTCTCTTTAAGCATTACCAAATGGATTACTTCACATTATAAATCATTTATCCAAGAAATTAACTTTTCTACTTTATTTTATAAGGATATTTTATAATTTTGAGTTACTTTTTGAAATATTTTAGATGAATATTGCACATTATCCATACTCCACAAGCCCTTCCCCCTAATTATATCTCTAAGGCTTGTTAGTTGTGGTTGGTGTATTCTATAAAGAAAATATTTACTTATTTGCTACTATAATCATGGATGAATTTTACAAGCTTGATAGCATTTTCACGCGGTAAATCTGGAAGCATTCCATGCCCTAAATTAAAAATATGTCTCTCTCCTTGCATTAAATCCAAAATCTCTTTAGCCCCTTTAATCATTGAATCTTCATCATAGATTCTACAAGGCTCCAAATTCCCTTGTAACACATATTTTTTGCCTAATTTCTCTTTAGCAATTCTCAATGGAGTGCTCCAATCTACCCCAAAAACATCAAATTCCCCATCAATCCTATCTAAATAACCCGAAATTCCTTTGGGAAACAATATTACTGGAATGTGTGGATATTTTGCCTTAATCTTTGAAGCAATCTTTTTGCAATAGGCAAATCCAAATTCCAAATACGCCTCTTCTTCCAAAGCAGTAGCCCAAGAATCAAAAATCATCACTGCATTTACCCCTGCTTTGATTTGCTCTTCTAAATAATTCTCCAAATTATGTGCAATCAGTTCTAACAATGAATGCAAAAAAGCTGGATTGCTATAAAGAATTTTCTTAGTTTGTTGATAAGTTTTACTCCCTTCACCCTCCACCATATAAGTTGCCAAAGTCCAAGGTGCTCCACAAAAACCAATCAATGCTTTATCTTTGTGTAATTTTTCCCTTGTCAGAGAGATTGTATCATAGACATATTGAAGGGATTTATGCGAATCTTCCCTTAAGCCTTTTAAATCATTTTGTGTTTCTATCCTCTTTGCAAATTTAGGTCCTTCTCCTGCAAAAAATCCAAGCTCCATTCCCATTTCCATAGGAACTACCAAAATATCGCTAAAAAGTATCGCTGCATCAACATCCAAAATATCAACTGGTTGCAAAGTAACTTCTGAAGCCAACTTAGGATTCTTACAAAGGGACAAAAAATCCCCTGCTTGCGCCCTAACTTCCCTATATTCTTGCAAATATCTCCCTGCTTGCCTCATAAACCATACTGGCGTATAGGGGGTTTTTTTACCAAAACATGCATCCACAAAAAGCATTCTCTTTCCTTGTAATTTTCTATTTTTTAAAATATTTGCGACATTTTATCTAAGTAAAATAGCATTTATGCTAAAATTCGCTAATCTTTTTTAAAACTTTATATTTTAAGGCTTAAAGAATGCTAGTAAATTTTGTCAAAAAAATCTTTAGAAATAAAAATGATCGCCTAATTGGTCACTACAAAAAAGAAATTAAAAAAATTAACGCTCTTGAAGCCAAATATCAAGCCTTAAGCGATGAGAATCTTCAAAAAGTCTTTAATTCTATTAAGCAACAAGTTCAAGAAGCTAAGAATCCAGAAAGCGCTCTAATAAAAGCTCTTCCACATTCTTTTGCCATCACACGAGAAGCAAGCAAAAGAGTGCTTGGAATGCGTCATTTTGATGTGCAACTCATTGGTGGAATTGCCCTACATGAGGGGAAAATTGCCGAAATGAAAACCGGTGAAGGAAAAACTCTTGTCGCAACTCTACCTGTTTGCCTCAATGCAATGCTAGGAAAGGGAGTGCATATCGTTACAGTCAATGATTATCTTGCCCAAAGAGATGCTGAAACTATGCGTCCTTTGTATGAATTTTTGGGTTATAGTGTAGGAATTATTATTGGCGGAAATTATGATGATTCCAATAGATTAGCTCAATATTCTTGTGATATTGTGTATGGGACAAATAACGAATTTGGTTTTGATTATTTGCGTGACAATATGAAATACGATTACAATCAAAAAGTGCAAAAAAATCATCATTTTGCAATCGTTGATGAAGTGGATTCTATTTTGATTGATGAAGCAAGAACTCCGCTTATTATTTCAGGTCCTGCAAATAAAGTATTAGAAAACTACAAAATTGCTAATGAAGTAGCCCTCAAACTCAAAGAAGAAAAAGATTATACTATTGATGAAAAGAATCGTGTTATTTTGCTAACCGAAGAAGGTATCAGCCATGCCGAAAAGCTTTTTAACATTGACAATTTATATAGCATTGAAAATGCAATTTTAGCCCACCATTTAGATCAAGCCCTAAAGGCAAATAATCTCTTCAAAAAAGATAAAGATTATGTTTTGCGTGATGGAGAAGTGGTTATTGTTGATGAATTTACAGGGAGATTAAGCGAAGGAAGGCGATTTAGTGAAGGATTGCACCAAGCCTTAGAAGCCAAAGAGGGTGTCAAAATCAAAGAAGAATCCCAAACGCTAGCAGATATTACTTATCAAAACTATTTTAGACTTTATGATAAACTCGCAGGAATGACGGGAACAGCCCAAACAGAAGCAAGCGAATTCTTACAAATTTACAATTTGGAAGTTGTATCAATCCCGACTAATCTTCCCATTCAAAGAAAAGACTTAAACGACTTAATCTATAAAACCGAAAAAGAAAAATTTAAAGCCTTAGTAGAAAAAATCGTAGAACTCCACAAAAAAGGACAGCCTATTCTTGTAGGAACTGCCTCTATTGAAAAAAGTGAAAAAATCCACGAACTATTAAAATCACAAAGGATTCCGCATTCTGTTCTTAATGCCAAACATCACGCACAAGAAGCAGAAATCATCAAAGATGCAGGCAATAAAGGTGCTGTAACCATTGCTACAAATATGGCTGGACGCGGAGTGGATATTAAAATCAATGATGAAGTAAGGCAATTAGGCGGATTATATATCATTGGTACTGAAAGACACGAATCTCGCAGAATCGATAATCAATTAAGAGGAAGAAGTGGAAGACAAGGTGATCCCGGAACTAGTCAATTTTATTTAAGCTTAGAAGATCCTTTATTAAGAATCTTTGGAAGCGACAAAATCAAAAACATCATGGATAAACTGGGACTTGATGAGGGAGAACATATAGAATCCAAGCTTGTAACCCGCTCTGTAGAAAATGCCCAAAAGAAAGTCGAAAATATGCACTTTGAAGCAAGAAAGCATCTATTAGAATATGATGATGTTGCCAACGAACAAAGGAAGGCTATTTATCGCTTAAGAGATGAATTATTAAACCCTAATCAAGATATTTCTCATCGCATCATTGAAAATCGCCACGATTGCATTACTATGCTCTTGCAAAAGGCTGAAGTATTTAATGATGGAGATGACTTAGAATCTCTATGTGCTATGGCTGCAGAAGATTTCAATATAAGTTTAGACAAACAAGCTCTCAAAGATTCCTATAAAGAAAAAAATGAATTTGAAAGCTATATTGATGAAATTCTCACAAAAAGTTATGAAGAAAAAATGTCCATACTTGATAAACCCACTCGCATTGAGATAGAAAAGCTCGTTTATTTACAAACACTAGATAATCTTTGGAGAGATCATCTTTATATAATGGATAATCTAAAAACCGGGATTGGTCTTAGAGGATACAATCAAAAAGATCCTCTTGTGGAATACAAAAAAGAAAGTTACAATCTTTTCTTAGAGCTTGTAGAGCAAATCAAATACACCGCCATTAAAATGCTACACAAGGTGCAACTAAAAAATGCTACACAAGAAAATGAAGAGGAAGCTAGATTAACCCGCTTAAGACTCAATGAAGTAAATAAAAATGCACATACTAATCATCAAAACACTTCCCTTATCAAAAAAAAGCCCGTTAGAAATGAACCCTGCCCTTGTGGAAGTGGAAAAAAATATAAAAATTGTTGTGGTATGAGCGGTCCCAAAAAAGGTATCTTTGCAAAATGACACACAAAGGAATCATTCCTTTTTTAATCCGCCGCTATCTGCGTTTTAATAAGCACCAACCCTTCATTTCTATTACTGCTATTTTGGCTTTTTTGGGGGTTTGCATTGGTGTTATGGTTTTAATCGTTGCTATGGCACTAATGAATGGATTTGACAAAGAATTTGAACGCAAACTTTTTATTATGAACTATCCTCTCACAATGATTTCAGAAACTTTTGAAAAATTAGATAAAACAATTTTAGAAGATTTGCAAAAAAACTTCCCACACCTCAAATTTAGCCCTTTTATCCAAACTCAAGCCATTTCTAAAATGGGAAATCGCATGGAAGGCGCAATGGTTTTTGGAGTAGATTTTACACTTGAATCACAGATTAATCCTGTTTTTCATCAAGCTTACCAACAAATGCAAAATTTCTATATCCAAAACAATCAAACTTATACGCCAAACACCTTTGATATAATCATCGGAGAAAGTCTGCAAAATCTCTATGGATTAAAA
The DNA here is from genome assembly GCF_017979475.1 of Helicobacter pullorum NCTC 12824. GTDB lineage: Bacteria > Campylobacterota > Campylobacteria > Campylobacterales > Helicobacteraceae > Helicobacter_D > Helicobacter_D pullorum. The sequence goes on along the minus strand of NZ_JAERIT010000004.1, from coordinate 171,395 downwards.
TACAATTCTAATTTGCTTCTCATTTTCACCCACATTACTCCAAATGCTACTAATTTAAGTCCAACCATTAAACGCTTTAATGTCAATGGCTTTTTTCATTCAGGATTAATTGCTTATGACAAAGGCTATATCTACACCTCTCTTGAAGCAATGCAAATCATCAAAAATATGCCAAAAAACACCTATGATGGAATCCACATCTACTCTAGCAATCCTCAAAAAGATATTCTTGCACTTCAAGAATCTTATCCCCAAATGCGAATAATTGGCTGGTGGGAGCAAAATGGTAATTTCTTTGCCGCACTTGCATTAGAAAAACGCGCGCTTTTTATTGTTTTAATGCTCATTATTTTAGTCGCTTCTTTGAATATTATTAGCTCTCTTTTGATGACTGTGATGAATAGACGCCGAGAAATTGCACTTTTATTGACTATGGGGGCTAGTCCAAAAGAAATCAAAAAAACCTTCCTCTATTTAGGAAACTTTATCGGCATTAGTGGAATTATCTGTGGAAGTGTTTTAGCGGCTATCATTCTTTTTGTGCTTGCTAACTTCCCTATTATTTCATTGCCTGCTGATGTGTATGGTAGCTCTAAACTTCCTTTAGAATTATCACTCAATGATTTGCTTGCCATTTTGATTGGTTCTTTTATGATTGTTTTTTTATCCTCATACTATCCCGCCAAAAAAGCCACACAAATTAACCCATTGGAAGTTTTGCGAAATGAATAATAATGAAATTTAATAAAATTTTTATTGAAGTTACAAATACTTGCGGACTTTCTTGCTCCTTTTGCACACCGCAAAAACTTCCAAAAAATATCATCGACACAGAAAATTTCTCCACAATATGCCAAAAAATCACCTCACATACCCATTTATGCGCTCTGCATATTTTGGGAGATCCACTAACTTTGGACAATTTGCTAGATTATCTCAATATCGCAACAGCTCACAATATCAAACTCGACATTACTACTAGCGGATTTTATCTAAACCCAACCAACATTACCCTTCTTTTAAAACACCCTAGCATTCATCAAATCAATATTTCTTTAACCAGCGTTCTTTATCAAAAAAATTATCAGAATTTAGAACAGTATTTAGAGAATGTATTCTTGCTTTGTTCCAAGCATCAGATTCTAAAAAGTCAGAAATTTATCAATCTTCGTTTATGGAATCTCGATAAAAATTTCAATCCCCCCTCTATCAATCAACCCATTTATCAGCTTTTAACGCAATATTTTAATACCCCTCTTAAAATACCTAAAACCCGCCTATCTTATAAAATCCATCTCATACAACAGCCCTTTTTTGAATGGCCAAATATAGATTCTACAAACTCCTATACACAAGGCTTTTGCTATGGAGGAAGCAAACAATTAGGAATTTTAAACAATGGCGATATTGTGCCTTGTTGTTTTGATACCAAAGGGGAAATAAAATTAGGAAATATTTTCAAACAATCGCTAGAAGAAATCTATAACACCCAACGCTACAAAATGCTACTCAAAAATTTTCAAAAAGGGGTATTAGCAGAGGAACTTTGCAAGCATTGTAGCTACCCCCTTTATCTTTCTAATGCAAGAAATGTCGAATCCCTGTAAAATACAACGCTATGCCATTTTGATTAGCACATTCAATCACTTCATCATCGCGAATACTTCCACCCGGCTCTATTACCGCACTCACTCCCACTTTATGTGCCTCCTCTATGCTATCTTTAAAAGGAAAAAACGCCTCACTAGCCAATACACTTCCTTTCAAATCCAAGCCCATTTCTTCTGCTTTTCTTAAAGCTGCCTTTGTAGCATCTACACGACTTGTCATTCCCATTCCAACAGCCACCATTGCACTATTTTTCACATAAACCACACAATTTGATTTTACCAAACTTGCTATTTTATAAGCAATCTCCAAATCCTGCATTTGCTCCATGGTAGCCTTTTTATTACTCACGCATTTTGCATTTCTCACTTCGTCTTCTTGCACCTTATCACTATCTTGCAAAACAAAGCCACCCTCAATATGCCTAAAATCCTGCATATCTCTTGGAAACTTCAACACTTTGCCACCACATACAAAAATTTTAATTTTTTTCTTATTTTCAAAAACCTTTAACGCCTCACTTGTAATACTTGGTGCCACTAAAACTTCAATAAAAATTTTATTAATTTCTTGTGCCAACTCAATATCTACTTCTCCATTTACTGCCACAACTCCACCATAAGCAGAAACATTATCGCACTTTAAAGCCTCGATATATGATTCTAAAACATTGTTTTTGATTGCAAATCCACATGGGTTTGCATGTTTTACAATACAAACACAAGGTTGCTCTCCAAAGCTTGAAGCAATTTTCACTGCATTATTAATATCAGTTAGATTATTAAAACTAATCTCGCCCTTTAGAGTTTTAAAATTATTTGAATAAAAATCCCCAAACTCATAATACGCACCTTTTTGGTGAGGATTCTCGCCATATCTAGTGGGCTTTACAATTTTCCCCGCTATAAAATGCTGCTCTCCAAATCCTCCATTAAAACGCCCATTCATATAATTTGCAATCATACAATCATAATTTGCTGTATGCTCAAATGCCTTAATCATCATTGTTTGGCGAAATTCTATTGTATTTTGATTGTTTTTTAGAGCCTCTAAAACCCGCATATAATCATTAGGGTTAGTTACAATCAAAACTGATTCAAAGTTCTTTGCTGCTGCCCTCACCATTGAAGGACCACCAATATCAATATTTTCTACAATCTCATCAAAATCATCTGTTCTTGCGATTGTTTCTTTAAAAGGATAAAGATTCACACACACCAAAGAAATATCCCTAATACCAAATTCTTTGGCTTTTTGCAAATCATCTAAATTCTTACGGCGATGCAAAATACCCCCATGAATCTTAGGGTGTAGAGTTTTCACTCTCCCATCAAACATTTCTGGGCTTTGTGTGTATTCACTCACTTCTATTGCCCTTATTCCTTCCTCTCTAAGCGTTTTTAATGTGCCACCCGTAGATAAAATCTCATAACCAAGCTCTATAAGCCCCCTAGCAAATTCCACAATATTAGTCTTATCACTTACACTCAAAAGTGCTGTCATTTTATCTCCTTTTTTAAATTTTAAGCCTTAAGCAAACGCACAAATAGCCAAGCACTTATCAAAGCCAATATTCCAATAGGCATAATAACGCTAAATTCTGGTTGCAAAAATCCACTCATAGAGAGCCTAGAAAAACTAAATAATATGCCCCAAACTACCAAGATTCCCAAAATCATTCCCAAAGTAATACCTCCTAAATTAGCATAGCGATTTGAATTTGGAGTAAAGCCCGATAAACAAACCATCATCAAAGGTGCAAAAAATGGAAAAAGCAGCAAAACATACAAGGAAGCTCGCAATTTTTGCGTATTAATATTTTGCCCCTCTAAAAGATTCATTGCCTCAAAAGCATCAACAATAGAAATGCTCCCTTGTTTTTCATAAATATTATCCAATATTTTTGGTTTAAAGCCCACTAGTGTTTTATAAACTTTCTGTTCCTCCACCCAAAGAGGATTCTTGCCAACTTCAAGTTGGGGTTGGATTGTCGTAATTTTTGCATTCTCCAAAATCCATTCCCCCTCATTAAAAGTTGCCTTTGGTGCCTCTATAATTCGCAAAACCTCTTCATCTTCTACCTCAAATACTTGAATCCCTTCTGCACTCTGTAACAAAGGAAAAATCTTAGCAAAATAAATATAATTATTATCGTATTTGATAAATAAATCACTTTTATAACTTCCCAAATAACCTCTCTCTACAATCAAATCAACCTTTTCCTTTGCGTAAGCAAAAGGTGTAGCATTCAACAACACAAATGCACTTGAAATCAAAAACGCAATAGAAAAAATAGGCAAAAAGATTCTAGATTTTGAATACCCAAGTGCCAAAAAGGCTGTAAATTGAGAATTTCTAAGCATAGAAATAACCAATACAATTTGAGCCAAAATCAAAGAAAGAGGCAAAATAAAATTACTTGCATAAATAAAATCATAAAATACCAGCAAAACCACCAAATTTGCAGAATTTGGCAATTCATCAAGGTATTTTACCAAATCAATTGCAACAAAAAAACATTCCAAAGAAACAAATAAAACAAACAAATATTTAAGATACAAACCTCCGATATATCGTGCAAACAAACTCATTATTTTTCTTTTGTCTCTCTTTTGAGATTTAATGTATAAAGGCTTGAAATTTTGCTAGATAATTCATCTGGATTCTGCAACTTTGCAATTTCCAAAGCCACTCTCATGCAATATTCAATCAGCTCTATATTATCGTTTTCTTCTTCTTTGCTAAAATCCCCCAAAACCCAATCAATCACTTGTTCTTTGGCAGAGGGCTTACCAATCCCATAACGCATACGATAGTATTCATTGCCACATAAATTATCGATAGATTTCAATCCATTATGCCCTCCACTTCCTCCGCCAAATTTAAATTTGATTACACCAAATGGCAAATCAAGCTCATCATGAATCACAAGCATATCTTTGATTTTATAAAAGTTTTTGACAGCACTAACAGATTTTCCAGATAAATTCATATAAGTAGAAGGTTTAAGAAGTAAAATTTGGGAAGACTTATAGAGTTCCCCTTCAAAATTTTTATCAGATTGCTTGATTGCATTAAGGTTGGAAATTAGAGCATCTACAACTCTAAATCCGATATTATGTCGATTATTTTTGTATTTATCCCCTATATTTCCTAACCCTACAATCAAAAACATTTTATTAACGTGATTTAATTACACCCACAATAGCTACATCATCTCTTTCTACAATTTTTACACCTTCATTTTGAGGTAAATCACGTACTAATACAACATCTCCTACATCCAAATCAGTTACATTGATTTCATAATCTTTGGGCAGTTTTTCAGGTGCTGCTTTTACTTTAATTCTCTTTTTAGAAACCATCAAAACACCCTTATTTTTAAGTCCTTTTGCGATTCCAACAATTCTAACTTTCACAGAATACTTTGCTTCTACTCCATTTTGTGCCAACATCAAATCTACATGGATAATTTCACTTGTAATAGGGTCTTTTTGATATTCTTGAATAACAACTGGATATTTTTGAGAACCCACTTCCACTTCAAAAATTAAGTCAGTTTTATTTTTAACTTCTCTAATGAAATCATTGCGTTTAAAAGCACAATGAATATTTTCTCTGCCTTTTCCATAAATATTGGCAATTAGATAACCATTTTTTCTTAAAGACTTAGTATCAGCCTTTGAAATACTCTCTCTAATTATTCCACTTAACATTTAAAATCCTTAAAAAATAAAATAAGAAACTGCAATTATAGCCTTTTTTCTTAAAACTTAATTTAAATTAAACCAAACTTTCCAAAATTTTTGCAAAAGCATTTTTAAAATCTTCTAAGCCTTGTGCTAATAATTCATCAGAAACTTTTTGAATATCAATACCAGCTTCTTTAACTGCATTAAAATATTCTTCTAATTCTTCAAAGCTTGGTAAATAGGATTCTTGCAACTCATCTACTTGCATAAAAGCTTCAATCGTTGCTAGAGGTGCGGTATTGATTGCATATTGATGGTATAACTCTTTGATATAATAAGTAGCTTCCAAACTATCATCTTTCACCCCTGTACTCGCAAAAAGAGCCCTCACGCAAGGCAAAGAATAATCATTGATGATACGATAAAGATATTGAGCATTTTTCACTCCCAAAGTTGCCGCTGGTATCCCATTTTCTTTTAAAATCGCATCACATTTTCTATCAAAGCGTGAAACAAAAATACTTACAACCGCTCGAGGATAATCTTTGGATTCTTTTTTGGTGTTTTTCTTTAAAACCTCATATCCCCTCTTAAACGCTTCCATACAACCAATAGTTTGTTCTTTTGTAAAGACCAAAGTTGCATTCACCGAGATTCCTTGAGAAATTAATTCTTCCATTGCAGAAAATCCTGCCTTAGTAGCCGGTATTTTAATCATCACATTAGGATAGCCAATCTCTTTAAACAACCGCACACCCTCTTCAATAGTTGCCTTTGCATCATCACACAAGTTAGGATCAACTTCGATACTCACATAACCATCATTAGGATTATTGCTATAAATAGGCATAAGCAATTCTGCAGCTCTTTGAATATCGCTTTTGGCTAGAGATTCGTAAATTTCTTTTGGCTTTTTATCTCTTAGAGTATCTTTTTGTTCTTGATAACTTTCCTCCATAAAAGATTTTTGAAAAATTGCTGGATTACTCGTAGCACCTTGAATGATCCCACCTTCAATCATTTTTATAAATTCATTCTCCAAAAAATCTCTTTCAATTAAATCACACCACAAAGAAAAAGAAATATTATTTGGCATGCTTTTCCTCCTTAAAGATAATTTTTAATCAACGACAAATCTTTGGTATCAATCACAATATTTGCTGCTTTTTTTAAAATTTCTTTTGCACAAAATGCTACTTTTTTTTGTGCGTATTGAAACATAGAAATATCATTTGCACCATCACCAACTACTATTGTATTTTCATAACTAACGCCTAATAAAGTTTGGATTTTTTCAAGCATTCTACCTTTTGAATAAGCAAACATCATCTCACCACCTACTTTTCCTGTTAATAAGCCATCTTTATGGTGCAAAGTATTGCTAAAATGGACATCATATCCAAGTGCCTTTTTCCCAGCACTTACACCTTCATCAAATCCTCCGCTAAATACCACAACTTTATAATCTTTTTCTTTTAAAATTTCAATGATTTCTTTTGCACCTTTATTGTAAGTTAGTCCCTCACAAACTTCACAAACCTGTTGCAAAGGCATTCCTTTTAGAGTTTTCACGCGTTTCTTTAAACTATGATAAAAATCAAGTTTTCCAGCCATCGCTTCTTTGGTAATATCGCTTACCTCTTGCGTGCTCCCATGTGCTCTTGCCAATAAATCTATCGTTTCCCCATCCATCAAAGTAGAATCAAAATCAAAAACAGCAAGCTTCAAAATAATCCTTCTTAAAAACTAATTTTGTCAAATTATACCTCTAAAAAAATATAAGAAAATTTCAATTAAAAATTTGATTTTATTTTTTTATATTTCTTTAAAGAAAGGAAAAATTTCCCATTCTTTAAAGGAAGCTATTTAGGAGATTCCAAGTCTTTTTTCGAGTTTTACAATTTTGTCCCAAGTCTCAATCACAGAATCAGGATTCAAAGAAATAGAAGTAATGCCATTTTCTACCAAAAATTCTGCAATTTCTGGATAATCACTAGGTGCTTGACCGCAGATTCCACAATATTTGTTATGTCTCTTACAAGCTTCAATTGACATTTTAAACATTTTAAGCAACGCAGGGTTTCTTTCATCAAATACATGGCTAACAAGCTCTCCATCTCTATCAACCCCCAAAGTAAGCTGCGTAAGATCATTAGAGCCGATAGAAAATCCATCAAAAAGTTGCAAAAATTCATCTGCCAAAATTACATTCACTGGCAATTCACACATTACATAAATTTCCAACCCATTCTCGCCCTGCACAAGCCCATTTTTACGCATAATCTCCAAGACTCTTCTTCCTTCTTCTGGAGTCCTAAGAAATGGAATCATAATTTTCATATTGCTAAAGCCCATTTCATTTCTTACCATTGCCAAAGCTTGACATTCCCACTCAAAGGCTTGTCGGTATTGCTCAGAATAATAACGGCTAGCCCCGCGATATCCTATCATAGGATTTTCTTCGTGTGGTTCATAATCCTTTCCACCAACCATTCGACAATATTCATTAGATTTAAAATCACTAGTTCTTACAATCACGGGCTTAGGATAAAATGCTGCCGCAATCATTCCCACACCTTCTGCAATTTTTTTAATAAAAAAATCTTTGGGATTAGCATACCCCGACATAATCTCTTTTACACCTTCAATTCCGTCAAATTCTTTATTTCCATTGTGTAAATCAATCAGTGCTAGAGGGTGTGCTTTAATATAATTATTGATAATAAACTCCATTCTAGCAAGCCCAACTCCATTATTTGGAATCATAGAAAACGCAAAAGCTTTTTCGGGATTTCCAATATTCATATAAATTTTTGTTTTGGGTTGTTCCAATGAATCCAAATCTACTTTTTCTACTTCAAATTCATAAATCCCATTATAAACAAATCCATCTTCCCCCTCTGCACAAGAAACTGTTACTTCCATTCCTGTTTCTAATTTTTCTGTTGCCCCAACAGCTCCAACAATTGCAGGCACTCCAATCTCTCTAGCGACAATTGCCGCATGACAAGTCCTACCGCCACGATTAGTGATGACAGCAGCAGCCTTTTTCATCGCAGGTTCCCAATCTGGGTCTGTATTGTCTGTTACGAGAATCTCACCCTTTTTAAGCTCTCCCATATTAGCAATATTATCAATTACGCGAATCTTTCCTATGCCTATTTTTCCACCTACTGCCTTTCCACTTAGAAGAATCTCTTTTTGACCTTTATCTTTAAAAAAGTATTTTTCTAAAGTATTGCTTTGTTTTTTCATTTTTTGACTTTGCACAGTTTCTGGGCGTGCTTGGACAATAAAAATCTCTCCACTATTCCCATCTTTTGCCCATTCCATATCCATAGGGCGATATTCACCAGCCTCTTTAGAATAATGCTTTTCAATCAAAATCGCATAACGCGCTAGAGTCAAAACTTCATCATCACTCAAAGAAAAACTCTTTAATTCCTCTTCAGTGGTTTCTATATTTTTGGTAGGATGCTTTGCTCCGGGTGCTGCATACACCATTTTGATATTTTTATATCCCAACTGCCTTTTTAGTATAGGACGCTTACCCAATTCCAAAGCCGGTTTAAAAACATAAAATTCATCAGGATTTACAGTGCCACCTACAACATTTTCACCAAGCCCCCACGCAGAAGTAATAAAAACCGCATCTTTAAAGCCGGTTTCTGTATCAATACTAAACATAACTCCAGAACTTCCCTTATCAGAACGCACCATTTTTTGCACCCCCACAGAAAGGGCTACTTTAAAATGATCAAAACCTCTTGATGCACGATAACTTACTGCCCTATCTGTGAAAAGTGAAGCCATACAAGATTTAATATAATGTATTAGCTCTGTTTGCCCTTGCACACTCAAATAAGTATCTTGCTGTCCTGCAAAAGAAGCATCCGGTAAATCCTCAGCAGTTGCAGAACTTCTCACTGCTACATCCGCTTCTTCCATATTATATTCTTGACTTAAAATCCTATAAGCTTCCAAAATCTCTTCGCGTAAATCAGTCGGCAAAGGTGTCCCAAAAATCATATCTCTAATCTTTTTAGAACGCACATTTAATACATCAATTTCAGTTACATCAATCCCTTCAAGCAATTCTTTAATTTTTTCTCGAATTCCTCCGCTATCTAATAAATACCAATATGCTTCACTTGTAATTGCAAAACCATTTGGCACCTTGATACCCATTGGCACAAGCTCTTGAAACATTTCTCCAATACTTGCATTTTTTCCACCCACAACGGGCACATCTTTATTATTTAATTCCTTGAAAAACTTGATGTATTTCATTTTTCTTTTTCTCCTTAGTAAAGCACATAGACTTAAATCTGTATTCTATTTAAAATAAGTTTATCTAAATCTTAAGTTTATAATACTTTCAAATGCAGTTTGCTAAACTTTCAAAAAAGAAAGTAATTTTTTGTAAAATTTACTCAAAAAATGAAGCTAAAAGTTGTAAGGAAAAATAAAATGCAAAACCTAGAACAAATACTCAAACAACACAAACTCACGACAGAGGATTATCAAAACATTCTCAAGATTCTAAAAAGAGAGCCAAATTTAGTAGAAATTGGTATTTTTTCTGCTATGTGGAGTGAGCATTGTAGCTACAAATCTAGTAAAATTTATCTTAATGGATTCCCCACTAGAGCACCTTGGGTTATTCAAGGACCCGGAGAAAATGCGGGAATTATTGATATTGGTGGAGGATATGGAGCGGTTTTTAAAATGGAATCCCATAATCACCCAAGCTTCATAGAACCTTATGCTGGAGCTGCCACTGGAGTAGGTGGAATTATGCGTGATGTTTTTACTATGGGAGCAAGACCGGTTGCAAGCCTCAATTCTATCCGCTTTGGCAATATAGCCAAAAAAGATTCTATGGGTGCAAAACACCGCTATTTATTGCGTGGAGTTGTAGCAGGAATCGGCGGCTATGGAAATTGTATGGGAGTGCCAACTATCGGTGGTGAGATGAGTTTTGAAGATTGCTATGAAGGCAATATTTTAGTCAATGCTTTTACCCTAGGAATTGTTAAAAATGATGAAATTTTTTATGGCAAAGCCGAAGGAATCGGAAATCCGGTAATCTATGTAGGCTCCAAAACTGGACGCGATGGATTGGGTGGTGCTGTAATGAGTTCTGATAGCTTTAATGAGGATTCTAAATCTTTGCGTCCAACCGTGCAAGTGGGGGATCCTTTTACAGAAAAATTGCTTTTGGAAGCTTGCTTGGAATTATTCAAAAAAGATTTAATTGTTGGAATTCAAGATATGGGTGCAGCAGGACTTACAAGCTCAAGCTTTGAGATGGCTGGACGCAGTGGAAGCGGTATGATTATGCATCTTGATAAAGTCCCTACCCGTGAAGCAAATATGACCCCTTATGAATTAATGCTTAGCGAATCGCAAGAAAGAATGTTGATTTGTGCCAAAAAAGGATGCGAAGAGGAAATTATTGAAATATTCAAAAAATGGGAGCTTGATTGTGCAGTAGTGGGAGAAGTTACAAATAGTGGAAAAATGGAGCTATTTTGGCACAATGAAAAATGTGCAGAGATTCCCATCGCACCTCTAAGTGAAAATTCCCCTATCTTAAAACGCCCTGTAAGTGATAATCCGCAATATCTCAATAAAGTTGAATCTCTAAATACAAAAACTTTAGAGCAACTAAACCCCAATGAAATCTTCACCACCCTTCTAAAAACTCCCGATATTAGCGATAAAGCATGGGTATATGAGCAATATGATAGCACGGTGCAAACCAACACTCTAATTAAAGCTGGAAGTGGTGGGGCAAGCGTGATACGCGTAAAAGAAAATGGAAAAGGATTGGCTATGAGTGTAGCCTGCCCTATTCGCTTATGCTATCTCAACCCAAAAGAAGGGGCTAAACAAGCTGTGGCAAAAGTAGGTAGAGATATTGCCCTAAGAGGCGGTAGAGCTTTGGCAATCACGGATTGTTTGAATTTTGGAAATCCTGAAAATCCTGAAGTAATGTGGCAATTCAAAGAATCTTGTGAAGGTATCAAAGAATCTTGCAAAGCCCTCAATACTCCTGTTGTAAGCGGAAATGTTAGCCTTTATAACCAAACCAATCAAAGTGATATTTACCCTACACCAAGCATTGCTGGAGTGGGCATTGTAGATGATATTTATAATATTTTATCTAATGATTTTAAAGAAAATAATCTTGAAATCTATCTTCTTAAATCCAAACATTCTACACCACAATTTGGCGGCAGTCTTGTTGCAAAATATTTTGGCAATAGCATCAAAGATGATATTTCAAAAATTGCTTTAGAAGATGAATTATTTTTGTGGAATGTTTTAGCGGTTGCAAATGAAAGAAAACTCATTGAAGGGGCGAGTGATATCTATCAAGGCGGATTAGCTATTTCACTCGCAAAAGCTTGCATTAGAGGTAATATCGGATGCAAAAGCGTGGAAAATCTCGATAACAAATCACTCTTTGGTGAAGCTCCAACACAAGTTCTTATTGCAATTAAACCACAACACATTCAAGATTTACACAATCTAATAACAAATTCTAATCTGCAACTAGAAAAAGTTGCCACACTTGGTGGAGAAAACATAGAAATTGGCAATATTTCAATCCCGCTACAAGAAGCAAAGAGAATCTACTTTGATAGTTTTAGAGAAATTATCCAAACACTTTAGAATTATCCTCTTTTTGGGGATTATTCCCCTCTATTCTATGGACTTAGATAGTTTTTATCAGCAAGTTCATAAGCAAAGCCTACAAAAAAATTACATACACTTTCGCCATCGCAAACTGCTAAGTTTGGAAGCTTACCACCTCCTAACTCCACAAGAAAAACTCTCTTTAAAATATTCTTTGATTCTTATTTCTAGCCAAATTGAAAGTTTTATTTATCTAAATACACTAAGCGGCGTTGGAATCTCCACGCAAAAAGGTTCTCATCTACAATTTGACATAAAATACTATGAAACCCTAAAAGATATAGGAATTGGAGGAAAATTTCACGCAATGTGCGTCCTACCCTATTTTGATAAATGTATTTTGCTTGGCTTTGAGGCATTTTAATTTTTAAATCTTAGTTGAGCTTCCTTTTTGATTGCGTTAATTTTCCTATATAATCTAAAAATATCAAATTTCCACCACTCCCTATAAAACTCCAATATCGCCTCCCCAAGCCTATAAGGAATGCTTTGCTTTTCTTGCAAAATCTGATTGTAATCATATGCACTAAGGGGAGGTAATTTCAAATGCGGAAATTCTTGAATCTTTTTGTGATACTCTCTAAGCTTCCTTTTGTGTTTGAGGGTAATTTTTATCATTATTAAAGGCAGCTTCAAATACTCCCATTTACTTTTAAGATTCCTTTGAATCTCGATAACTGCATATCCAATTTTATAAGTCAAATGAAACCGCACCCTTTCATAGCCATAAGTCGTATTTGCCACAAACCCACCTTTGTATGGGGAACCGCCAGCTTTTAGCCAAACATTATAATACTCTTCCCATTCTCTCCAAACTTGATGACAAAGGCGATTATTCCAAAAACGATTATCTCTTCCATAAGCATGGACAAAATACACTTCATCATTGCTTAGCCAATGCACACTGCCTACATATTCTTTCCCAAGATTTTGTGTTTTTAGATTTTTTTCATAAATCAGCAAAGATAAAATGCCTTGATCATTTAGCCCATAAGCTACATCCGCACTTTTTTGATACACAAAAGCATAGCATTCCTTAGGATCCAAAATTGTATCATTCACCAAAACACTTCCAGAACGATAGATTGGATTATTTGCAAACTCTCCATTATAGTGAGGATACACCTCATTTAAGCGTTTCTTGCCTCTCTCAGCAGCAATACTAATTCCTTGCTCTTTTAATTTTGCTAAATGCTCCATTCCTTTTAGTATTAAAATATCAAAATCCAAATACAAAATACTTTCGCATTCTTCCAAAAATCTAAACACCTCAAAGCAAGCATACACCATATGTGTCCAACGCCCCAAAAAGCCACTAGAAAAATTAAATTTTAAAGCATTGCCTCCAAACTTCCTAAAATTCCCCATAAAAGTCTCTTGTGTAAATTCAGAAAAAACAATCTCGCTATTTTTAGAAAGCTTTTTCATCGCTTCCATATCTTCTAAACTAAATCCATCATGAATAATATAAAAAATATCTACAAAATCCCCCATTTTGTCTTTGATATTTGCAATCATAGTCCCAAGTGTGAAACTTGAATCTTTTGTGGCGGCTAATAAAATACCAAATTTATACTTCTTCAATTTATTCTCCAAATGGATTTATGAACTCTTAAGAGTGGATTTTACTATATTTTAAGGACATTTTCAATGCAAAATTGTCGGTTTTACACCGCTTAATCCACATTAATTTTTCACATATTTTGTTATAATTGCAAATTTTAAAAGGATTTTAATTGTTCAAAAGAAGCTTTATCCAATCATTACCGGTTTTAATGGGATATTTACCCCTTGGAATGGCATTTGGAATCCTTTTTTCTAAACTCCAACTTGACTGGTTTTATGGGATTTTAATTTCTATTTTAATCTTTACAGGTGCAGGACAATTTTTGCTTGTCTCTCTCATTTCTACTTACACTGGATTCTTAGAGATTGCCATTGCTTCTTTTATTTTAAATATCCGACACATTTTTTATTCCCTTGCCATCACTGATGAAATTAAGAAATTTGGGATTGTTAAATATTATATTCTTTTTGGACTAACTGATGAAACTTTTGCTGTGCTAAAGGCTAATCATGCTTCATTGAATCTCAATCAAAAAGATTTAGAAAAAAACTATTTTTATATTACTTTTTTCAATCATTGTTACTGGGTTTTGGGTAGTGGTATTGGAATCTTTTTGGGAAGCGGTATAGGATTCCAACCAGATGGGGTAGAATTTGCCCTAACAGCCCTTTTTAGCGTACTTACCCTTTCTCTTTTGCAAAACTCTATCAATAAAAAGCCATTCTATATCGGCTTAGTATTAGGGGTGATAGGATTGATTATTTTTCCTAGCAAATATTTTTTGCTCCTTAGCATTTTTGTGGGAATTTTAATTTTATTATTTGGCAAAAAATGGATAGATTATGCAAAATAATTTTGATACCTTTTATCTCATAGGGGCAATTTTAGCTGCCTCATTTGGCACAGCAATGACAAGATTATTGCCCTTTTTTGTTTTCAAAAACATAGCTAACAACAATTTTCTAAAATATCTCCAAGAAACAATGCCACTTTTAATTATGACACTTTTAATCTTTTTTAGCCTATTAGGAACACCTTGGCATGAAACTTATGGAATCTATGAAATTAGCGGAATCTTTGCTGCAACTTTGTGTTTTTTATGGTTTAAAAATTCAGTTTTTAGTATATTTATAGGGATTATTTTTTATATTTTTATGATAAGGATATTTTAATGATAAAAGTTTATGGTATCAAAAATTGCGGGAGCGTCAAAAAAGCACTTAATTTTTTAGAAGAACACAAAATTCAATATGAATTCATTGATTTCAAAAAAACTCCCCCAAGTCAAGAAGAATTAGAATTATGGCTCAAAACAATTCCCCTTGCAACTCTTTGTAATAGCAAGGGAACAACTTACAAAAAATTAGGCTTAAAAGATAAAAACCTCTCCCAAGAAGAAATTAAAGACTATCTTTTAAAAGAACCCACCTTGATTAAAAGACCGGTAATTAGCACACCAAATGAAACTATTGTGGGATTTGATTTAGAAAAATATGAGAAAATGCAATGGTAAAATATTGCTTTTTTATACTTTATCTTATCCTTTTTTGTGCCTGCTCACAAAAACCCTCACAAATCCCAATCCATTTGCCAAACCAAAACCCAAAAGATTATATTTCCATTAATGCAACCCTCAAAACTTCCTCCACAAAAGCCTTAAAACAAGAATATCTCAAGCATTTTTTTGCCCCTTTTTCTAAAAATCCAAAACACACTTCCACAGAAGTCAAATGGGGATTACAACAAGCTTTAAGAAATTATGGTTTTGGCGAGAATCTCCAACCCTACACACTCCAAGAAATCCAATTCTTAGAAAAAGAAGCGGATTTTGATAATTTTCCAAATGCAAAAAAACCTGCTATTATCACACGCTCTTGTGATATTAGAGTTTTGCCAACCAATAAACCACGATTTTTAAATCCAAAACAAGCAGGCGAAGGCTATCCTTTTGATTATTGGCAAAATTCCTCCATCTATCTAGGCACACCTGTGCTTATCACACATTATTCCAAATCAAAAAAATGGGTTTTTATAGAAAGCGGCTTTGTTAGTGGATGGGTAGAATCTCTTAATGTGGCGATTTTGGACAATCATCAAATCCAAAAACTAAAAAATACAAAAGATTTCTTAGTTGTCAAAAAAGACTATACACCTCTTAGAAATACCCATAATGAATTTTTAGAATCTGCACGCATTGGTATGCTTTTGCCCCTCATTGGTAGCACCAAAAATCTTTATGAGAGCTTTATTTTTACTCGCACCCAAAGAGGCTTTGCAAAAGAAGTTCAAGTTCATCTATCTACAAAAAACTTTACAAAATTCCCTATGCGTTTTTCTAGCCAAAATTATGCCTCCCTTGCACAAAATATCATCGGAGAAAAATATGGCTGGGGAGGAATGCTTGGAAATAGAGATTGTTCTATGTTTTTGCGGGATACTTTAGGAAATTTTGGCTTTTATCTCCCTAGAAACTCTCAAGCACAAATTGGCAAAAATCAAGCCACTTTTATAGATTTAAGCCACCTAAATCCGCCAGAAAAGATTCTAGCTATCAAAAACCATGCCATTCCCTTTGCAACTTTGCTTGGAATGAAAGGACATATTATGCTTTATATTGGGGAGATAAATGGAGAAATTTTTGCTCTTCATGATATATGGGGACTAAAAACGCTACAAAATGAAACACAAGAAGGGAGAAAAATCATTGGAAAAATCGCCATAACTCCATTGAATATTGGAGAGAATATTCAAGGAATCAATCAAGATACCCTGCTAATTAAAGGCATTTATGGAATGCGAAATCTTTTTAATATAGATGAGTTAGAATATGCAAAACAATAATCCTAAAAAAATAATTGAATGTAAAAATGTTAATTTTTATTTTACCAAAGAACGAATTTTGTATAATGTGGATTGGACAATTTATGAAAATGATTTTTGGGCAATCATTGGACCAAATGGGGGCGGAAAAAGCACTCTAGCACGCCTATTAGTTGGACTATTAAAGCCAAGTAGCGGGAAGATTCTAAAAAGCCAAAACTTACGCATCGGCTATGTGCCACAAAACACTTTCTTAAATCGCCATTTTCCTATCTCTACACTTGAAGTTGTGATGATGGGATTCTTAAAACCAAAACTTTTTGGAGGTTTCTTGCCTAAAAATGCAAAAAAAAATGCTATGGAACTTTTAGAGCAGTTTCATCTTGAATCTTATGCCGATAAAAAAATTGGAAGTCTTTCAGGAGGACAAAGACAAAGGGTTCTAATTGCAAGAGCATTGTGTGGGAATCCAAATCTATTAATCTTAGATGAACCAACAGCAAGTATTGACCAAAAAAACCAAAAAGAAATTTACGATTTATTACAAACTTTAAATAAAGAAAAGACTATAATTATGATTAGCCATGATATTTCAGTGTTATTAGGCTATGCAAAAAAAGTTTTATATGTCAATCAGGAAGCAAAAGAACATGAACTTCCTCAAATCAATAATCAAATTGCTAAAGAACATTTTTGCGAAGTTGAAATGTTAATGCAATCGCAATATTTTAAAAATTAGGAGGTAATTTATGAATAATTCTTATGATGTAGCAATCATTGGGGCAGGTATTTCTGGAAGTGCGCTATTTTATGCACTAACACATTACACAGATATTAAAAAAGTTGCCTTACTAGAAAAGTATTCTCAACCTGCCACATTAAGCTCTAGTGGCAACAACAATTCACAAACAATTCATTCTGGCGATATAGAAACAAACTATACTTTTGAGAAAGCCAAAAAGGTCTCAAGAGCAGCCAAACTTCTTGTTTCTTATGCTTTTTACCACAATCTACAAAATAAAAGTATTTTTGAATACCAAAAAATGGCAATTGGTGTGGGGGAAAAAGAAGTAGATTTTATGACAAAACGCCATGAAGAGTTTAAAGAAATTTATCCTAATTTAGAATTTTTTGACAAAGAAACATTAAAGCAAATTGAACCAAATGTTGTAAAAATGTTGGATGGTAGCGACAGACCTGAAGCGATTATAGGTTCTGGAATGAGAAAAAGTTTCTGTGCGATGAATTTTTGTTCAACTGCAAACCATATGATAGAACAAAGTATTTTTGGGGAACACAAAGTATTTTTCAACCATAAAGTAACTAATATTATCCAACAAGGCGATGGTGGCTATACAATCCAATCTCAAGGGCAAGAGCCCATTAGTGCTTCTTTTGTTTTGGTAAATGCAGGAGCACATTCTCTACTTTTAGCACAAAATATGGGGTATGGGCTAGATTTAGGGTGTTTGCCTGTTTCTGGTAGTTTTTATTTTATTCCCGGGAATAAATTGCAAGGCAAAGTTTATACTGTGCAAAATCCAAAACTTCCATTTGCTGCTATCCATGGTGATCCTGATGTTGTCGCACAAGGCAAAACTAGACTAGGACCAACCGCACTTGCTTTGCCTAAATTAGAACGCTTCAAAAATGGGACTTATGCAGATTTTATGAAATCATTTGGATTTGGCAGTGCAACAACCAAAATTATGTGGGATTTGCTTTCTGATAGCGAAATTAGAAACTATATCTTTAGAAATTTTATTTATGAGATTCCAAGCATTGGCAAAAAATATTTTTGGGAAGAAGCCAAAAAAATTATTCCTTCAATACAACTCAATGAACTATCCTATGCCGATGGATTTGGCGGAATCCGCCC
This sequence comes from Helicobacter pullorum NCTC 12824, assembly GCF_017979475.1. GTDB lineage: Bacteria > Campylobacterota > Campylobacteria > Campylobacterales > Helicobacteraceae > Helicobacter_D > Helicobacter_D pullorum. Next base: position 153,124 of record NZ_JAERIT010000004.1, on the reverse strand, counting down.
TCAAGTGCTAGATAAAACACAAAAAAAACTTATCTTAGGAGAGAAAAAAATCAAAAGCAACAAAGGAATTACCTTCAATATGACGCCAAGTCCGGGTGCTACAAGCTGTATGAAAAATGCCCTTGTGGATATGCTAGAAATCACTGAATATCTACAAGCAGATATCAAAATGGACAAAATCAAAGAGGAGCTAAACGAAGAAGATTTGGAGTGGCTTGTTGATTGAGATTTTAGAATACACCTTTGTCCAAAATGCCATTATTGGTGCTTTTTTTACAAGCATTATTTGCGGTATCATTGGCACCATTGCAGTTACCAACAGAATGGTTTTCATCGCTGGAGGGATTGCTCATAGCGTATATGGAGGAGTAGGGATTGCCGCCTTTTTTGGTCTCCCCATTATGCTTGGTTCAACAATTTTTAGCATTTTGTGTGCGATTATCTTAGCTTATATGCTTCTTTATGGCAAAGAGCGTTTAGATTCTCTAGTAGGATCGCTTTGGGCTTTTGGAATGGCATTGGGAATTATTTTAGTAGAACTCACGCCAGGATATAACAAAGATTTTATGGGATATTTGTTTGGAAGTATTCTTAGTATCACAGAAAACGATATTTATTATATGATTGTCTTCTCTATTTTATTAATTCTTTTTATAATTTTTAATTACCGCATTATTCTTGGAATCTCTTATGATAGCGAATTTACACAACTTCAAGGAATACGAACAAACTTTTTTAGTATGGCTCTAATGATACTCATTGCACTTGGAATTGTTATTTCTATGCGTTCAGTGGGAATAATTTTAATTGTCGCACTCTTAAGCATTCCCGCTTATTGCAGTGAAATTTTTACCAACTCTTTAGCCAAAATGATGTTTGCCTCTAGCCTTATTTCCTTTATCTGTATGCTTGGAGGGATTCTCGTTGCTTATTTTTATGACTTACAAGCAGGTGCTAGCATTGTTATCTTGCTTTCAATTTTTTCTTTTATATTGGCACTTATACATCATTTCACAACAACAAAATACTTTTCAAAGGACTATTAATGGAAAACTTACGCAAAGAACTCAAACAACAGCAAAAAACTTCCCTAAAAGCCATTAAAATAGCACTGATTTGTTGTGTAATTACTATTCTTTTCGCTGCCCTTAGCCTGTGGATTCTACTCAATCAAATCACTGCTACTGCCAATCTTAGCAAAAATCAAAAGAATCTCGAACAAAAAATAATGCAACTTGAACAAAATCAAAAAATGCCAACCCATTAAATCGCCCTAGTTTTCCAAAATGGAACACAAAATGCTTTAACTCTTTAAAAAATTAAAAGGAGTTTTTATGCTGTCATCAGTAAATCCCTATGGATTAGGAAATATTTATACACAAAATATACAACCCAACACCAAAGAATCGCAACCCTCTACCACACAAAATATTCAAGATTCTCAAGAACTGCCCAATCTCTCCAAAGAAACTTTAGAGATTCGCAAATTTAGCGATGGAGTTAAAGGCGCAAATGAAATGGTAGGAGCAATGCAAATTGCCGATATTACGCTTAATGCACTAAGCACTCAAGCAAAGGATATGGGAGAAATAAATCCAGAAAATCTTAATATCCTTGATAAAACTGCTAAAGCTGCACAATTCCGAAATGAAGCTTTATTTGGAAGAGAATTAAGTTTAAATTTAGCAGGAGAAAATGTTTCTTTATCTTTGCCACTTCCAAGCCAAATGGCACAAGATAATTCATCGCTAATAGAATCTTTATCACAAAAACACAATGAAATTAGTGACAAAATGAGCACAATAAGCACACTTATTGAAAAAGCTAGTTTGCCACTTAGCAACAACACTCAAAATTATGATTTTGAAAATTTTGATACAAATTCTTTTAAAAATCTATTCCAATAATTCATCTAAATAGAGCTTTAAGCTCTATTTATTTGCACTATTTTGTCTTTCAGATATTTTTTCTTTGAGTAGATTGTCCAATATAGCAACCACTCCATCTGAAGCTATCTCGCCTTGTTTGATATATTCTACAATTTCATCACCTTTTTGTATTCCTGTTTCTTTAAAAACTTCTAGCGCTCCTCTAAATGAATCATGCACCAAAGAATGTGGCGTTTCTAAGCCCGCATAGCTACTCAATTGACTAAAATGCTCCTTACCTATCCCAGAATCATACCATTTACCCAAACGACATTCATGGTGAGTAGCAAGCTGCATTTCTTTATTGTCTTCTATAATTGCTTTATAACTATTAATCTTAAACAATAAATGATCCAACTTTACCAATGCAATAAAAGTAGTATCCAGCACATTTGCCGAATCATTTCTAACAGATATAGAGGTTTGCCCCATTTCCATAAATTTCGCAACTTCATCATTTACGCTATCCATATCACCCACAATTTCTTCTGTGGAAGTTTGCACTTCAGAGAAATTTTGACGCAATACTTGAATATTCATCTCAATCTCTCTTGTAGCTTTTTGCGCTCTTTCAGCAAGCTTTCTTACCTCATCTGCAACAACAGCAAACCCCCTGCCATGCTCCCCCGCCCTTGCTGCTTCAATAGCCGCATTAAGAGCAAGTAGATTTGTCTGATCACTAACATCGGTAATAAGCTTAATAACATTTGTAATAGAATCCAAATCCTGATAAACCTGTGCAATCATGCCCTGAAAGCTAATCAACTTTTCTGTTACATTTGCTACAGTTCCCCCAATAGAAGTCTCTAAAGCCTGTATTTGCTCATAATTCTTTAAAGAAGTTTTCTTAGATTCTTGAAGCATATTTACAGAATTAGAAAAATCATCTTGCAATATTTTCAAATTCTTTGCACAAGATTGAGTCATCATCTCAAGCATACTATTAAATACACCTGTTTGTTTTTGGTGTAATTCAATCTGTGCAAAAGATTTTTGATAATCCTCATTTTGGACACTACAACTCTTTAGAGCATTTTCAAGCTGCTCAACCTTTTTCTTTAATTCCCTATTTTCAACGATAAGTTCCTCTTCTCTTTTGGAATTACGAAACACAATTCACCCCTCATAAATCAAAAATTAAAGGGCTTATCATAGCATAACTTTATTTAATTTTATAAATTAATTAATAAAAGTTATAATACTCTCTTTATCAAACCTCGCCTTTTTGGGAATATCTACCTCATTTCTTTCCCCAACTACCAACATTACAGAGCTTCTTTCTTTGGAGGTATCCAAGTTCAAATAATCATCTAATTTCTCTGCATTAAAACCGCCAATAATACAAGAACCAAGCCCGATTGCACAAGCAGCATTAGCAAGATTACCCAAAGCTAAGTAAGTCTGCTCTCTTGCATAATGCAATTTCTCTTGCCCATTCATCCCATCAATAAAAGGCTTATAAACATCTATCCGCTTTTGCATTTCCTCTTGACTTAAACCGCGTCCTTGCAATTTTGGGATAAAATACTCACCAAAATCCAATCTTGCAACCACCACAATAATTGCTCCACATTTTTCAACATGTTTTTGTCCATTAGCAATTTTAGCAATTTCGGCTTTTTTATTAGAATCTTGCACCACCAAAAATTTCCATGGCTCTAGCCCCAAAGAGCTAGGGGATAATCTCCCTGCTTCCAAAATATAATCCATCTCTTCTTGTGTGAGCATTCTTTCTTTAAAATTTCTACAAGAATAACGCTCACAAATAATTTCACTAAAAATCTCTTTTTTCATCACAACTCCTTATTTTATGAATTAAGCAAAAACTCTCTTGCTTTTTCTTTTGAGACAAAAGGCTTCATTTCTACCTCCCTCCCTTCAAAATGCACTTTATAAGATTTATCCATTTCGGTTTTACCATAAGTTAGAGTTAAAGCAATCGCCATTTCTTTATCCTCTTGACTTGAATCTTTTTCAACCAACCCCAAAGGTCCTAGACAATTTAACAACTCAATCTTGCTCATCTTAGGGTGTTTAAAAGAAAGCTTTTGATTTTCTTCTTCATTTCTTGCAATCACACATCTTCCACCATTTGGCAAAATAAAATATCTCCCATATTTCACCATTTCCATATCTTCAAACACAATTTCTCTATGAGATTGCAAATCTTTGATTTTATTTGCAATAGAAGTATCTGTCAAAAGGCAACCTCCACCGGGCTTGGCATAATTTTTGATTCCATATTCTTCCACCATTTTTAGCTGCCTCTCTCTACCCCTACCATGAATATCTAGCAATCTCTCTCTATCAATCCACCCCTTTTGTTCTGGGATAGTAATAGGAAGTAGTTTTGCACTCATAGGACGCACTACCAAACCTTGTGCGTTGCATAACTTTTCCACTTGCAAAAGTGCTTCTGCCCTTTGACTTTTTGGACGCTGTCCCAAAACTTCTCCACTAATTACAAAGCTAGCTCCCTCACTCTCTAGGAGCGAAAAAGCGTGTGAAAACATATTCCCATGACAATCAATGCAAGGGTTAAAATATTTTCCATAACCATATTTTGGTGCAAATAACACTTCATCAAAAAACTGCTTTCTAATATCAATAACTTTCAAAGGAACATCAATTTGTGCCAAAATTTCTTTTAGGGCTTCACTCTTATCATTTTTACCAACAAATCCAATATTAAAATGCAAAGCCAAAACATCAATTCCCATATCTTTGATAATTTTAATAGCAAGCAGACTATCTAAACCTCCACTAAAAAGCGCTAAAGCTTTCATAAATAATCAAATCTCCTTTTTTTAGATTTTCCAAATACTTTTGATATTTTCTTAATAAAAATGCTTTTTCTCTCAAAGAAAGATTCTTATCTTGAATAATTTTATTTTTTTGTTCTTCATAAAATTTGTGCAAAATCATAATCATTTGTTGCTTTAACTTCTCTTTGTTTTGCGGTTTTATCTTGCTATCCAACAAAATCCCAATCAAACTTTTATCTTGCAAATCTCCTTTTATGAGTTTCAAAAAAGATTCTTGTTGAGCAAAAAACATTGAAGGCTCCAAAAAATCCATAACATATTCCAAAAGGCTTGAATCTTCTAAAACACTTTTAATAATAATCTTTTCTGCTAAGTCATAAATATCACCTTGATTTTTTACAATCTTAGCTTCATTGTATTTTTGAGTTTTAATTAAATGCGAAGGAAGTTTTAACTTTTGTGCCAAAAATCCTTTGTATTCCTCTTGAATTACAGCAGAAAACTGATGAAGATATTCTAAGACTTCTTGCAAGCATTTATCTTTTTGGACTGGATTAGTTATATCATATTTTTTAATCATTTCCTCCAACACAAAATCAATGAGTGGAATAGGACTAACAAAAAGCTCTTTTAACCTCTCAATTTCTCCATTTTTCACCATATCAGCTGGATCCAATCCACCATCAAAAAGCACGACTCCACCCTCTTTTTTTGCCAATGACAATAGACTTGCTGCTTTAAAAGCCGCATTCATTCCTGCATTATCACCATCATATGCAACAATGATTTTTGGATTCCCTTTAGAGAGCAAGGGCAAATGTTCTTTTGTCAAAGCAGTGCCAAGAGTTGCAACAGCATTTGTAAATCCTGCTTGATGAAGCATAATTACATCTAAATACCCTTCAGTAATGATAATTTCTTCTTTTTTATAAATACTTTCTTTTGCCTGTGGATAACCATAAAGTATTTGGGATTTATTAAATAATTTTGTTTGGGGAGAATTGATATATTTTGCAGGGTGATTCCCAAGCGTCCTTCCACCAAAACCGATAATTTTATTTTGTGGAGAACGGATAGGAAAAATCAATCTTTGTGTTAATCTTGCATAATATCTTTTGACACCATTTTCATTATCTACACCCAAAATACCCAAATTTAACGCTTCTTGCATATCAACAGAATTTTTTTGCAAATATGCCATAATCTCATAGTTATGCCCTGCATAACCCAGCTCAAATTTCTCTTTTGTTGCATTTGAAATGCCGCGTGAGTGAATATAAGATTCTACTTCTTTGGTGATTCCATTTTGATAATAATCATTCATAAAATCCATAATTTTAGAATCTATATTTTGCTGTTTTTGATTATCATACACCAATGTTACATTATAAAATTGCGCTAATTTTTCCAAAGCTTCTTTGTAATTAATCTTTTCATATTCCATTACAAAAGTGATACTATCTCCACTTGCACCACACCCAAAACAATGATAAAAACCTTTGGAAGAATTCACCACAAAACTAGGAGTATTTTCCTGATGAAAAGGACAACAAGCCTTAAAGGTTGAGCCCATTTTTTTTAATTCTATATAATGCGAAACCACTTCTACAACATCAAGTTGATTTTTGAGTGCATCAATACTTTCTTGAGTTATCAAACTTTGAACTCCATTGATTGATATTTGGTAAATTATCAAATTTTACAAAAGTTTCTTATAAAATCCTCTTAGAAATTTTGCTATAATCTTTTAGAATAAATATCCATAAAAAATTACAAGGTTTATTTTGAATTTTTTAGAAAATATAGACTACCGCGATCCTCTTTTTGGGATTATGATTTTTATTTTTCTTGTGGGAATTATTAGCCTATTTGCTTATTATTGGAATTATATTGTAAGCAAAAAACGCCATCAATCTTTTATAAAATTTATGGAAAGCTTTGATTATATTGGTTTTGACAAAGAAATCAAAGAATTTTTAGCCCTAAGCCCAAATCCAACTCCCTCGATTCTTTTTATGGCAAATATGTATCAAAAAGGTGCAAACTACGAAAAGGCTATTCGCCTTTATGCAACCTTGCTTGATTATATCAAAAACCCGATTGATAAAATTCCTATTTTAGAATCTCTAGGCAATGTTTATTACAAGGCTGGTTTTCCATTGCGTTCAAAAGAAATCTATTTAGAAATTCTCCACCATTATCCCCGCTCTTGCAAAGTTTTAAAATCCCTCATTAGCATTTATGAGGAACTCAAACTCTATCAAGATGCCTTAAACGCTCTAGATTGTCTAGAAGAAATTGAAGGTGGGACGATTCTCCATCGCCACTATTTACAAACCAAAATCCTTATTTCCAATGCCGATAACAACCAAGAAAAATCAAAAAAGCTTTTAATGCTTTTACAAAAAGAGGTAAAATTATCCCGCATTATTCTTAAATACTTTAAGGATTTTTATCCTAGTTTATTTTGGGAATCTATTCAAAATCTCCACAAAGAACAAATCTTGAATGTTTTAGATATTTTATGGAATCTAAATCCCAATGAACTCCCAAATACTCCCCCAAACAACAAACTCTTGCAAGATATTTTTCAAGCCAAAGGCTTTTACAATCTTACTCCTGATTCAAAATCTACTTTTGAACTTGAAGTGCTTACACTCTTACACAAAAACCAAAATTACAAAGGTGATTTAAAATTTCAATACCTTTGCACCTCTTGCAAAGCAAATACTCCACTTCCCTTTGAAACTTGCCCTCATTGCAAAGAATTACTCACACTACAAACCCTTGTGTTTTTAAAGGAAAAACAAGATGAAACGCGTTACTCTCTTTTGTGATGGTTCATCTCTTGGGAATCCCGGATATGGCGGATGGTGTGGAATCTTGCGTTACAAAAATTATGAAAAAATTTTAAAAGGAAGTGCCAAAAATGTAACAAACAATCAAATGGAGCTCTCTGCATTGATTTTTAGCCTTGAAGCACTCAAAGAGCCTTGTGAAGTGCTAGTAGTTAGCGATTCAAAATATGTCTTAGATGGACTTTCTAAATGGCTTCCAAATTGGATTGCAAAAGATTTTAAAAATATCAAGAATCCAGATCTTTGGAAACATTATCTACAAGTATCCAAAAAACACCATATCACAACAGAATGGGTTAGAGGTCATAATGGTCACAAAGAAAATGAACTCTGTGATAAAATTGCCAAAGAAGAGGCATTAAAACTTAAAGAACAAAAGGAATAAAGGTGGATTTCAATCATTTTCAACAAACCTTAGGTTATCACTTCAAAAATCAAAATTTACTCAAAGAGGCACTTACGCATAAAAGTGCCAAAAAATCAACACACAATGAACGATTGGAGTTTTTAGGTGATGCTGTTTTGGATTTAATCATTGGAGAATTTTTATACAAAAAATTTCCCTCCTCGCCAGAAGGTGAGCTTTCAAAAATGCGAGCCTCTATGGTCAATGAAAAAGCTTTTGCAAAAATTGCGCGTTATTTGGGTATTGGAGAATATTTATTTATCTCTCATTCTGAAGAACAAAATCACGGAAGAGACAAAGATTCTATTCTCTCTAATGCTTTTGAAGCCATCATTGGTGCAATTTATTTAGAAAGTGGGCTTGAAAAGGTGCAAAAAATTGTCCTAAAAATCCTTGAGATTCTTTATCCCAAAATTGACATTCAACATCTTTTTTATGATCACAAAACTAGCCTGCAAGAACTCACTCAAGCTCTCTTTGGGGTAATCCCTGAATATGTGGTTTTGGATTCTAAAGGACCTGACCACAATAAAGAATTTCTAATTGGAGTTTTTATTCAAGGCAAAGAATACGCACATGCAAGCGGCAAAAGCAAAAAAGAAGCCCAACAAAATTGTGCAAAAATTGCACTTGAGATTCTAAAGGAGACAAAATGAATACTTTTGGCACACGGCTTAAACTCACGACTTTTGGGGAAAGTCATGGAGCTGGCATTGGTGGAGTGCTAGATGGACTTCCTGCTGGATTAGAAATTGATACAAATTTTCTTAATTTAGAAATGCAAAGAAGGCAAGGTGGCAGGAATCTTTTTTCCACACAAAGAAAAGAAGCCGATGAAGTAGAGATTCTAAGTGGAGTATTTGAGGGCAAAAGCACAGGAACTCCTTTGGGGTTTTTCATCCGCAATCATGCAACCAAAAGCAGTGATTATAACAATATCAAAGACATTTTTCGCCCCGGTCATTCAGATTTTACTTATTTTCACAAATATGGCATTAGGGATTATCGCGGAGGCGGAAGGTCAAGCGCTAGAGAAAGTGCAGCAAGAGTTGCTGCTGGAGCAATTGCAAAAATGCTATTAAAACATTTCAAAATTACCCTAAGAAGTGGAATCTTTAGTGTAGGTGGGATTGATTGTCAAGAGATTGATTTCAATTTCGCCAAAGAAAGTGAAATTTTTTCATTGGATAAAAGCACCGAACAAGCCCAAAAAAACAAAATAATGGAAGCTAGAAACTCACACAATAGTGTGGGTGGAACTGCTCTAATTAGTGCGATAAATATCCCCATTGGGCTTGGGGAGCCACTTTATTATAAGCTAGATTCGGCAATTGGGGAATTGATGCTTGGCTTAAATGGAGTAAAGGCAGTAGAAATCGGGAGTGGCATTGAATCGACAAAAATGTTTGGCTCAGAACATAACGATTCTATTACCCAAAAGGGTTTTCTAAGTAATCATAGTGGTGGGATTTTGGGCGGAATTAGCAATGGAGAGGAAATTTATTTCAAAGTGCATTTTAAGCCTACCCCGAGCATTTTTATCCCACAATCCACAATCACAACAAACAATCAAGAATGCACTTGTGAAATCAAAGGTCGCCATGATCCTTGTATTGCAATTCGAGGAAGCGTTGTGTGTGAATCTATGTTGGCTTTAATTTTGGCAGATATGCTCTTATTAAATGCCACTTCCAAACTAGAAAAACTCAAAAAAATCTACTCTTAGATGCACAAAAAAGCATTCATTTTTGCTGATATTCAAACAGGGGTTGGGCTTGGACATTTTAGTCGCTGCACAGCTCTTTTGCATATTTTAGAGCAAAACAATATTCAAGCCACACTTTTAGATTCAAGCTTATTGCTCTCTTCTTATATGGATATTGAACTCAAAAAATGTAATCTTGCTGTCATTGACTCTTATGTTTTAGAACTTGAATCTTACCAAAAAGTTGCAAACCTAGCTCCACATTGTATTTTTTTTGATGATACCTTGCGCCTTCCCTATCCCAAAGGAATCTTATTAAATAATTCACCAAGTGCCTCCAAAGCAATTTATCAAAAGCATTATCCAAACCACACTCTTTTTTTGGGTAGCAATTACCGATTATTGCAAAAACCTTTTTTGGAGCAATTAAAAACAAAACAAAAATTTATCCCAAAAACTATCTCAAAAATCCTTATCACATTAGGTGGAGAAGATATTTTAAATCTCACAAAATGGATTATTACTTTGCTCTTAATGCAAAATCCAAATTACCAAATCCACTACATTCACAAAGATACAAACCTCCATTCTAATGCAAAGGGATATTATGGATTAAACCCCAAACAAATGGCAAATTTATTCACACAAATGGATTTGTGTATTTGTGCTTGCGGGCAAACCCTAATAGAGATTCTATCCTGTAAGATTCCTTGTATTGCTCTTGAAATCGCCCCTAATCAACACGAAAATCTAAAAAGCTATCAAGAAGCTATTTTGGCTATCAAGGAAGTATGGAATATAGATAAAAATACACTTCAATCTTATCTCCTCCAACACCTCAATAACATCAAAAATCCAAACACACAAAATCAATTGATTCAAAAAGGGATAGAGATTTTAAACCAACCGCTAAAATGGGAAGAATCTCTGCAAAAATTACTTTTTTAAAGAGATTCTTTAAATTAAGCAAAAAACTATACAATTTCAAACAATAATTTCACAAAAGAGGCTTATTAGATTTATGCAAAGACAAACTTGGAGCAATCAAATTACTTATATTCTCACTGTTGCTGGGGCTACTATTGGTTTTGGAGCAACTTGGAGATTCCCTTATCTTGTTGGTGAAAATGGTGGTGGAGCTTATGTTTTGGTGTTTATTATTGCAATGCTTTTAGTTGGGATTCCTATTATTTTGGTAGAAAATGTTATTGGCAGAATGGCGCATAAAAACTCTATTGACGCCTTTGATACTCACTCTAAATACAATCTATGGAAAATAGTAGGTTATATGGGGGTTATTGGAGCATTTGGAATCTTAGCTTATTATATGGTGCTTGGGGGTTGGGTTATCTCATATATCATCAATATTTTTTTATCCCTTTTTTCATCGCTAGGGCTTGATCTCTCTAGCCCAATCACCAAAGAAATTACTTCTAACTTTTATACACAAAATATCGAAAATTCTCCTTTGTTGATTGGATTTTATACTTTTATTTTTGTTGTTATTAATTGGATTATTCTCAAAAAAGGTATCATTGAAGGTATCGAAAAATCCGTTAAATGGCTTATGCCTCTTTTGTTTTTATGTCTTATTGGAATGATTATTCGCAACCTTACATTAGATAATGCAATAGAGGGTATTAAATTTTATCTTATACCCGATTTTTCTGCTATCACGCCAAAATTATTTTTATATGTTCTAGGACAGGTGTTTTTTGCACTCTCACTTGGTTTTGGGGTGATGATTACCCTTTCTTCCCATCTCAAAAAAGAAGAAAATCTTGTAAAAACAGCCTATATCACAGGCGTCATCAACACGCTTGTAGCAATTTTGGCAGGCTTTATCATATTCCCTTCCCTTTTTAGCGTGGGATTAGCCCCAGATTCTGGTCCTTCTTTGGTATTCAAAAGCCTACCTATTGCATTTTCACATATGTTTTTTGGAAGCTTTTTTGCTATTGTCTTTTTTATTTTGCTATTAATTGCGGCTTTAACTACTTCTTTGACTATCTATCAAGTGATTATTAGCATTTTGGAAGAAAAATTTAAATTCTCTCACAACAAGGCAGTTAGCTTCACTCTCATTGTTGTCTTTATTTTTGGGAATCTCCCCTGCATCCTTACTTATGGACCTTGGAGAGAGATTATTTTTTGGGGAAGAAATATTTTTGATAATTTTGATTTTATTAGTGGCAATATTTTCTTTGTTCTAACTGCTTTAGGTTCTGTATTGTTTGTAGGGTGGGTTTTGGGAGAAAAATCCATCAAAGAAATCAATAACTACTCCCAAAAAACCTCTACTTTTAGTATTGTTTGGTTTTACTATATCAAATACATTGTTCCATTGATTATTATTGCAATCTTTATTGGAGGTTTTGTAATAAAAGTCTAATTTTATTTCCAACTTATCCTAAGATTCTACCACTATGCGTATAAACATTTGCCTTCTCTCCACGTGCAAAACCAATCAATGTAACTCCGGTTTCTTGTGCAGCTTTAATCCCCATAAAAGTTGCTGCTGCCTTAGAAACCACAATAGGGATATTATGCATCACTGCTTTTACAATCATCTCCAAAGATAATCTCCCACTTACAAAAAGCATAGAATCTTCAGTATCAAACCCTTGCATTCTTGCTTTACCCATCACTTTATCAATAGCATTATGTCTCCCAATATCTTCTGAAATGAGAGTTTTTTCTTTTAAGACCAACATTGCTTTATGAACGCAACCTGTTTTAGAAAACAATAGGCTATTTTCTTCAAACTCCCTCAAATGTTCAAAAATCTTTTTTGTTGTAACCTTATAAGGATTTGCAATAAACTTTTTAATCACATTTCCTTCTAAATTCCCAGCAACTCCGACACAACAACCCGAAGTAAGCGTTTTTTCTCTAAAAAGATTTTTGAGCATTTCTTGATGAATCTGTGCTTCCAACCATACAGATTTTCCATTTTCTGCAATTTTAATAGAATCAATCTGTGAGATATTGCTAATCACACCCTCACTCATCAAAAATCCAACAATATGATAATCTTGCTCCACAGGGACACTCATCACAGAAAGCAACTTCTCCCCATTAAGATAAAAGGCAATTCTCTCCTCATTAATGACAAAATCCTCTCTAGTAGAAATAAATCCACTAGGAGAAATTTGTTCAATCTGTAAATTTTGGCAGAATCTTTCCATTATGCTTTATTCAATTCTTGATAATAATAGCTATGCAAAATCGCAAGTTCTTCTTCACCCATATTGCCATCAATAATAGAGTTCAAAGCACCCTCAATCGCAAAAACAGCCATATAAATATGAGTAATCAGAAGTGCCACAATCAAAAATCCAATCACATTATGAGCTAATGCCATAATCCTCAAGGTTTCAATATCGCTAAATTGGAAAAACATAAATGCACCAGAGATAACCATCATAAAACCACCTATAGTGCAAACCCAAAACCACATTTTTTGACCGGCATTAAATTTGCCTGCAGGAATTGGACGCTTTTCTTTGCTCAAATATCCACCCATGATCATTAACCATTTAATATCATAGAGTTTAAAGAGAGCAGGTTTTACCCACATCAAAAACATTAAAACTCCAAAAATCGCAAAAAGTATCGTTGCAATTCCATGCACATCTCTAGCAAATCTAACAAAACCACCTCCACCAAGCTTATCACCAAAGATCATTATTAATCCACTCAAACACAAGATGACAAAGGGTATAGCAGCACACCAATGCACAACAATATTATAAGTAGAAAAAACCTTGATTTTCTTTCCATGGGAGAATTTCTTTTGTCCTACTATAACAAAATGTCCCAAAAACGCTAATGGCACCAACACAATGATAATAGCAAAAATTGTTGCAAAATAATGCCCTTGCAAAAGTGTAAAAATCTCACCCCAACCCACTGCATTTGGAGAATTTACTCCCCACGCCTTGATAGCCTCCACTTCAGGACCACCATAGAGTTTAGGATTCATAGGATTTTGCATCAGAGCATTATTGCCTTCTATCACTTCTGCATATTGTTTGCCACCTTCTTGTGGAACGCTAGGATTAGCTGCCCACAAAACAGCAGCAACCCCAAAGAAAATTACAAAGATTCTAAAGAAATTTTTACAAGTTTTCATAGAATCCCCCTTAATTTCCATAAGCAGTTTTCCACACATTTGGCACAGCATTTGGGATATTTTCACCTCTCACAGTCGCACGATGCGTAATGATATTAGATACTTCCTCGCTACTTCCAGCCAAAAGTGCTTTTGTAGAACACATACTTGCACACATTGGCACTTTCCCTTCAGCGATTCGATTTTGTCCATAAAGTCTATATTCTTCATCGCTATTAGTCTCTTCAGGACCGCCTGCACAAAATGTGCATTTATCCATTGCACCACGACTTTCAAAAACACCATTTTTAGGGAATTGTGGAGCACCAAAAGGACAAGCATACAAACAATATCCACAACCAATGCAAGTTTTCTTATCATGCAAAACAATCCCATCAGCACGGATATAGAAACAATCTACCGGACAAACTTGCGCACAAGGTGCATCAGCACAATGCATGCAAGCCACAGAAACAGCACTTTCTTTGCCTACTTGTCCTTCATTTAATACAACTACTCTACGGCGATTCACGCCCACAGGCAAATGATGAGCTTCTTTGCAAGCTACATCGCACCCATGGCATTCAATACAACGATTAGTATCGCAATAAAATTTGATTCTTGAAAAATTCGCTAAGATCTCTTGATTAGTATCACTCATTTTTCACTCCTTATTGCGCTTTTTCAATTCGGCATAAGCCGCATTTTGTTTCTGGACAAGCAGAGTTATAATCAAACCCATAGCTTGAAATCATATTAGCCGATTCTCCGATAGCATAAGGCTTAGTACCTTCTGGATAATTTTCAAGTCTAGATTCTCCTTGATCCATTCCTGAAAAATTCTGTGGCAACCAAATACTATTATAATCCACTCTAGTAGAAATTTTTGCAGGCACCAAGATTCTTGCTCCATTTGTCCCATAAATCCACAATTGATCACCATTGCGGATATTCATCTCTGCAGCTTTATCTGGGTGAATCTCTACAAACATTTCGCCTTCTACTTCAGCAAGGTATTTTGCGCTTCTAGTTTCAGCTCCCGTTCCCATATGTGCTACAAGCCTTCCACTTAGCATATTGACTGGATATTCTTTTACCCAATCTTTTTCATTTTGACGAGAAATATACTTAATATTTGCCCTAAAATGATTTTTCTTATCAGGGAAGTTTGGATATTTGCTAACCAAATCTCCACGAATGGAATGCAAAGGCTCTCTATGAAGCGGGATTTGATCATACCAATTCCACACTCTTGCCCTTGCCTTACCATTTCCATAAGGACAAAGTCCAGCTTCCAAAGCTTTTTCAACCAAAATATTATTTCCAATTCCCATTGCAAAAGTTGTTCCTGCTATTGCTTGCTTTTCTTCTTCAGTAAGTTTAATACCCAAAGATTCTGCATTTGCAGCACTAATAGGGGCATGTCCTCCTTGATATTTTGCATTTGGCAAAGTTCTATTTGTTAGCATGCTTTGTCCATCAGGGCTTGTTACTCCCCAATTTACACGGAATCCCATACCACCACGCATAACAGGAATGCTATCATTATACATTACAGGCGTTCCAGGGTGCTTATCACTCCAACAAGGCCATGGCAATCCATAATAATCGCCTTTAAAAGGTCCGCTCCCCTCTAAAGTCACCTTATCAAACATATGCCAATTCTCTTGATGTGCTTTTAGTCTCTCTGGGCTCATTCCTTGTAATCCGATACTTCGTATGCTCTGTGTCAATTCCGTAGTTGCATCATCTGGCCAAATAAATTTATCTCTACCTTTAGATTTTGCAATATCATATAATCTCCATTGATACTCTTTTAAAAAGCCCAATCTATCTGCCAAACCAAACAAGAACTCTTCATCAGGACGGCATTCAAAAAGTGGCTCCATTACTTTACTTCTCCACTGGTAGCTTCTATTAGTTGCAGCAACAGAACCTGCTGTTTCCATTTGTGAAGCTGCTGGGAGCATAAAGAGATTATCCTTTCTATCGCTATAAATAGCCAAATCATTCACATAAGGATCTACAAAAACCACTAAATCCAATGCATCCATTGCCTTTTTTTGCAAATCAAGCAAAGAAACTGTTGTCATACCAGAGCCAATAACAACTAATGCACGGAGTTTTGTCCCACCATTATTAGCCATATTTTCATCATCTAATACACCAAATTTCCAAGTAGAGTGTGCAAAACCGGTAGCTTCCATCATTTCTTTATTCTTAAAGCGTCCAAGCATCCATTCATATTCTACACCCCAATGCTTACAAAAATGCTTCCAAGCAGGCTCTCCTAGTCCATAATAACCCGGCAATGAATCTGCTAGGTTATTCATATCTGAAGCACCTTGCACATTATCATGCCCTCTTAGGATATTTACACCACCACCATTTTTACCAATATTTCCTAAAAACATTTGCAAAATAGGCATAATCCTTGTATTAGAAGTCCCTACTGTATGTTGCGTCAATCCTTGATTCCAAATTAAACTTGCAGGTTTAGCCGCAGCCATTTCCTCTGCAATATGTCTAATCTCATCAGCTGGGATTCCACAAATATCAGCTGCCACTTCTGGAGGGAATTTTTGTGCTTCTTTGATGATTTCTTCATAACCATATACACGCTCTTTTAGGTATTTTTCATCATAAAGGTTTTTTGCGATAATATGATTTAATAACCCATATGCAAATGCAATATCTGTCCCACTTCTAATTCTATGAAATTCATCACATTTTGCTGCAGTTTTGGTAAATCTCGGATCAATACAAACAAGTTTTGCCCCTTTTTCTTTAGCTCTTAAAATATGCACCATAGAAACAGGGTGATTAACCGCAGGATTTGCCCCAATGATTAAAATATATTTTGAAAACATCATATCGCCAAGATGGTTTGTCATTCCACCATACCCAAATGTATTTGCCACACCGGCAACTGTTGGTGAATGTCAAACTCTAGCGCAGTGATCTATGTTGTTTGTCCCAAAAAATGCTGCAAATTTTCTAATATAATAACTTTGCTCATTCGAACATTTTGCACTCCCCAAAAACATTACTGCATCAGGACCGCTTTCCTCTCGAATCTGCTTAAGTTGTGCGGCAATTTTGTCCATTGCTTCGTCATATTTTAATCTTGTCCATTTGCCATCTTTTTTTTCTAATGGATAACGCAGTCTAGTCTCACTTCTTGCTCTATCTATCAAGTCAGCACCCTTACAGCAATGCCCACCTTGAGATACTGGATGATCTTGTGCCACTTCTTGACGCACCCAAACACCATCAACAACTTCTGCAACAATACCGCAACCAACAGAACAATGGGTGCAAATTGTTTTGATTTTTTGAGAATTTGGATACTTTTCTTGTAATTCTTGTGCAGTTGCAGGACGCATTGTCTTTTGACTATCAGCACCAAGTGCTACACTAGCTCCTGCCAAACTTCCTAACGCAGTCATTTTCAAAAATGCACGCCTTGTTTGACGCCTTTTAATAGCTTCACTCATACTTTAACCTCCTTTCTTTTATTTAGCCACAGAATAATACATATCCCATTGCTTAGTTTTTTGATAAAGAATCTCTGTTTTGGGAGATTTCCCACGAACTAGATTCTCACTACTTCCTTTTTTGCTACAACCTGCTAGCGCAACACTAACACCAGCAACCGCTATTGAAGTTTTAGTAGCGTTTTTCAAAAATTCACGCCTACTTTTCTCCATTTAAGCTCCTTAAATTGAGATTTGGGATAATCCCAAAAAGACTCTCTAATCTTAGAAAGCCTTTGTGGAATCATTTCTCTTTAAGCATAAACCTCCCCTTCAAATTTCAAAAAACTCTCCAAAATTCTTGCTAATGCCAAATAATACTTAGAATCTCTCCTTTCTTTAATCTCGCTAACAAGCCCCAAAAAAGCCTTATTAGCATACAAAAACACTTCTTTTGCTAATTCTTCATTGTTTGTTTCTATTAAATATCTCATAAACCCAAACAAAAACCCCAAATGCTCTTCTGTTTCCTTAAAATCCTTGGAATTAATACGAATATCACTTTTTTTAACCAAAGCTTTGATTTGCAGCAAACTATTTCCACCTACGCAATTTTCATAAAAATGCGATAAATGGCTCCCAACTTGCTTTTCTCCAAAAGGCAATGCAAAAAGCCTTGAAAACTCATCTTTAATATTTACAATACCATTGTGAGAGATTTCATTTTCCAAAAGCAAAAAATCCGCTTCCACTTCTTCGCTCAAAGGTGCGTTTTTAAGAATTGCTAATTGTTTTTGAAAAATCTCTACTCTATCATCAAGCAGCTCAAAAACAAAAAAGCCATTAAAAAAATCATAATACAAAATTCTTGCATTGTTAAGATTCATTAATTCCTCTTTAGAAAGCTTCTCTAGCATTTTACACCCCGACTTTTTGATTGATTTGATCTTGAAACATTACTTTTACTTTACAATCTGGACAACATTGAATGGTTCTTAATTTTTTAGAATCTGCACTAAAAGATGGGCTTAATAAAGCAAAGATTTTGTCAATAGATTTTTTGGTAGAAAATGGCTTCCCACACTCTACACACAAAAAGGGCGTATCTTTGGCAATCTCTCTACTTTTAAAATAGCTCGCCTCCAATCTCATACCCTCGCGACTAACTTCCATTACCTTTTCAGGACAGGATTCCACGCAATATCCACAAGTGGTGCATAAAGAAGGATTAAACCGCAAAGAAAAATCATCGCTTTTTGCAAAAATTGCATTCACATTGCAAGCCCCCACACAAGAGAGACACAAAGTGCATTTTGAAGAATCCACCTTCAAATCTCCATAAAAAATAGGCGCAACACTCTTTGCAATGCCAAATTCTTTATCTTTTATCATATATTGTATTCTTTGTGCCAAAGATTCTCTATGAGGGCGGGAGTAGCGATTTTTATACAAATACGATTCAAATCCTTTTACCTCCAAAGCACACTTTTCAATCTCATCTAAAGAATCAGCAATCAAAATACACTCCCTTTGATAAATCTGCTTTGTGATATTATTTACAAATTCAATTTGCGAACTTTTATCGCCAAAAACTACAATATCATTTTGACTAACTTGCAACATCATCAGCCAATCATTTTCATTAAGCATTTTTAAATTAGGCAAAACAAGCGGAATAAGATTTGTAGGCAAAATAATATTTTTTTCAATCAACTGCTGGTAGCTAACTTCATCACACAAAAAGATTTGGCGATTCTTATAAATCTCAACAATCTCTTCCAAACCCTCTTTTGGAAGTTCACTATATTCCAAACAGCTTGTAGGGCAAACCCCAACACAAGCTCCACAGGAAATACAATCTATCGGAGAAAATACTAGCTCCATCAAGCTATCATTTGCCCCAACTCCGAAAGTAGGACAAGATTCCACGCATTTGGTGCAATGTTTCTCGCGTCTATGATGGTATTGACAAAAATCCTCTTTATAAGCAATCATCTCTTTATAAGAATACTCTCCAAGATTTGCTTCCAATGCTTTTAACAAATCTAATGGACTATCAAAATCTGCCACACTAAAAAATCCTTTGAATCTCAAAAGATTCTCATCATATACAAACATAACCGCTTGTGAAAAACCTACTTTTTTGCCATTCTCAGATTCTGCCTCAAAAGCACCAAATTTCCCATTGACCCTTTGGATATTATCTACATCTAAAATCTCTACTTCAAATTTGTCTTTTGCTTGTTGGCTAAAGCCACGCACTGCATTAGGGATTTCACCATTTTGGGCTTGATAGAAAATCGCAATTTTATTATCAATTTCTAGGCTTTTTTGAATATCAAGCCTAAAATCATCAAAAATTTCTTGCACTTGGTTTAAAATTTCTAATTTTTCATTATAAACTGCGTCTTTTTGGTCTAAAAGTAAATTTCCTAAAGGTAAATGTTCTAATTTCATTTCTTTTGATTCCACTTTTTTAGAGGTAAAATATTGTTTTAATTTTACTCTTATATCTCAAGCAAAGTCAATATTTTTTTAACATTTACGATATATATATTTATATATAAATATTATTATTTGTTATATTTTAGAAGTTACACAAAAACTTAAAAAATAATTTTAAAATATTTTTATACCCCATTTGCAAGAAAAACACAAGAAATTAAAAGATATTTTTTATGAAGATTGTCAGTAGATTTCATTCAATAAGCCTTTGTGGCTTATTGAAGTTTATTGCAATGCACCTTTTTCTAGGGCTTCTTTGGCGTATTTCTCACCCAGCTCAAAAGCCTTTTTATTTAGCTCAACCACTTTTGCAGGAACTTTGCTAATCATCGTTTCAAACACCAAATCCCTATCCACACATTTTGTTAAAGTAACTGTAATAGCTAATGCCACCACAGATTGTGTAACTACATTTCCCACTTCTTCTTTAGCGATGGTAATGATGGGAATAGGAAAGATTTGATATTTTTTCTTATCTTCTTGACTTGGAATCACCAAATTTGGCTCAACCACTATAGTAGCTCCTTCTTTTAATCCGCTTTTGAATTGATCATAGCTTATTTGTGCGGTTGAAAGCATAAATTCCACTTCCCCATCATTAGCATAAGGATACAAAATCTCCTCATTATCCAGCAAAATATCCACCTTTGTAGGTCCTCCACGCACTTGTGAAGTGTAAGTAGCAGCTTTTACACCATAGCCACCATTACGAATTTGTGCTTCAGCTAATATCTCTCCAGCCAACAAAACGCCCTGTCCTCCTACACCTGTGAAACGGAGTTGTCTTCTCATCGAATACCTCCTTTTTTTGCTTGAGCTTTTTCTTGCACTTCCCTATAAGCCTTGCAATACTCCACTTTATTTGTATCATGCAATAAAATACCAGTTGGGAATTTGCCTTTTCTTTCTTCCTCATTTAGTTCATCGTATTTTTTCTTAGGCACAATCATACTTTCAATCCATTTAAGCGTATCAACTGCTTCACCCATTTTATTTTTTCTACCCAAATTAACATGGCAATTACTAAAAATATCAAAAAAGCTAAAGCCTTCATTTTGAAACCCTTCCACTAAAACTTTTTCAATTTTTTTAGGATCAAGCACGGATTCTCTTGCCACAAAACTAGCCCCTGCTGCACTTGCTAATTTACAAGCATCGAAATTTGGATCAATATTTCCATATTGTGCAGTTACAGTCCACATTCCTTTGGGCGTTGTGGGAGAAGTTTGTGAGTTGGTTAATCCATAAATAAAATTATTTATCAAAATATAATTAATATCAATATTTCTTCTACAAGCGTGGATTGTATGATTCCCACCAATTGCCAATCCATCACCATCACCACCTACTACAATGACTTTCTTTGTAGGATTTGCAAGTTTAATACCTGTGGCATAAGCGAGCGTTCTACCATGTGTAGTATGCACTGTATTGCAATTCACATAAGAAGAAACGCGTCCGCTACAACCAATTCCGCTCACCAAACAAACATCATCCATATTCCAACCAAGCTTATCAATGGCTCTTACAATTGCTTTTAAAATCACCCCATCGCCACAACCCCAACACCAAAGCGTTGGCATTTTATCAACACGCAAATACTCATCATAATTAAAAGCCATTTTATAACTCCTTAATTTTATTCATAATCTCAATTGGGGAAAGAGGTCGCCCATTTGCTTTTGTCAATAAATTAACAGACTTTTTCATAGAATGTTCAATCTCTGAAACATATTGCCCCTTATTAAGCTCTGCAACAAGAATCTTATTAAATCTTTTTCCTAATTTTTCTAACTCTTCTTTTGGAGATGGCCATAGAGTGATAGGGCGAAATAATCCCACCTTAATCCCCTCGCCTCTTAAACGATCAATCGCTTCTTTTGCACTTCTTGAGGTAGAACCATAAGCAATTAATAAAATTTCCGCATCTTCTAATTGATATTCCTCATAAGAAATAATTTCATTTTTCTTGCTTAGAATCTTGTTAAATAGCCTGTCAATTAAATTTTGAGAAAGTGTTGCATCTTCTGTTGGGAATCCTGTTGGTCCATGGTGCAATCCCGTGATGTGATAGCGATAACCCCCAAAAAATGGATTAAGAATTGCTGGTTCATCTTGAGGCACACCATAAGGTTTATAATCTTTTTTGTCTCCATTATAAATACGGCGATTAATAATATTTTTTTGTATCTCTTCCAAATCTGGCACGATAGCCTTTCCATGCATATGTCCCAAAGTTTCATCCAAAAGCAAAAAAACAGGAGTCATAAACTTTTCTGCCAAATTGAAAGCCCGGATTGTTTCCATATAAGCTTCTTCCAAACTTCCCGGACACAATGCAATAGATTGATAATCCCCATGCGTTGGATGTGCGGCTTGAGCTACATCACCTTGTGCTACACGCGTTGGTAATCCCGTAGAAGGTCCTCCACGCATTACATTAACAATCACCAAAGGAATCTCTGCCATAAATCCATAGCCTATTTGTTCAGCCTTTAGAGAAATTCCCGGTCCAGAAGTAGCAGTCATCGCTTTTGTTCCACTCATAGAAGCACCAAGAGCTACTGAGATTCCGCCAATTTCATCTTCCATTTGAATAAAAGCTCCATTTTCTCTTGGCAAAAATACACTCATCTCGTGTGCAACTTCACTAGAAGGCGTGATAGGATAACCACCAAAAAACTTACAGCCTACATCAATTGCCGCATGAGCAACCAATTCATTTCCATTTGCAATAAATTCTCTACTCACTTTTTCTCCTTGAATTTATAACGCCATAAAACCATTACTTTTAATGGATTCTGCTCTCTGTCTTGCTTCATCTGTCAATTTTGCAAACTTAAACTCTTTTCTATCTGCAACCGCAATCGCAAAATCAGGACAATGCAACTCACACTCTCCACAACCAATACAAGATTCTGGATTAATTACCTTTACCATTTTCCCTAAAACCTTGTGTTCATCTAAGCACATAGCAAGTGTTCCACTTGGACAAACACTCACACACAAATCGCATGCTTTACAGCGACTTTCATTAACCCAAACGGGTGTATTATCAGGGGCTTTTAGTAATCCCATTTTATACTCCTCTTATAAATTTATTTTCTAACAATTTTTACCTAAATTATTGTTTGCGATAATGCTGCCTCCTTGATTGCGATTTAAAAATAACTAGTCTTTAATTCATCAATCAATCCTTTTACAGATTGAATAGATTTATCAAATTGTAGCTTTTCTTCTTCATTAAGTTTAAGCTCTACTATCCTCTCAACTCCATGAATCCCAAGCTCTACTGGAACTCCACCTACAACATCGCTATACCCATACTCACCTTGCAATAACACGGAGCAAGGTAAAATTTTATGGCTATCGCTCATAATAGCACGCACCATTTCTGCAGTGGCTCTTGCTGGTGCAAAATATGCCGATCCTTTTTTAAGGCAAGAAACAATTTCTGCTCCAGCATTTCTTGTTTTTTTGACAACCTCATCAATTTCCTTCTGCTCTAAAAGCTCACTTAGAGGCACTCCATTAACCATAGAAAATCGAGGAAGAGGTACCATATCATCACCATGACCGCCCATTACAGGTGCTACAATCTGACCGGGCGCACATTGCAATCTTTCATAAATAAAACTTGCCATTCTCGCACTATCCAAAATCCCCGCCATTCCCAAAACCTGCTTAGAATCAAATCCCGTTTCTCTAAGCATTGTATAAACCATAGCATCCAGTGGATTAGTTACTAAAATTACAATAGATTCTGGTGCATTTTCTCTAATATCTTTTGCAATTTCGCTAATCACCTTAGCATTAGCAAAAAGCAAATCATTTCTACTCATACCCGGCAACCTTGGAGAACCTGCTGCAATCACAATTACATCACAACCGCTTAAATCTTTTGGCGATGCAATTACATCAAGTTTGGCAAAATTCTCTCCCACACATGAAGCTTGAAACATATCTAATAGCATTCCTCTTGCTCTATCTTTATCTTTATCACGCAATACAATTTGATAAGGAGTTGTTGCAGATAGGATATAAGCCAAAGTAGAACCTACATTTCCAGCACCAATAATGCCTACTCTCTTTACTCTTTCCATATTTTTCCTTAGAATTAATCTCTCTTAAAAAACCATACATTATACACAAAATATTCTCAAATGTTAAAAAGCAAAATTTTATTTAACTTTTTATGTATATTTTTAATTATTTTTTCTTAAATAAATCTTATTTTAAATCTTTTTCTAATATTTTTTGCTATTTTGAAAAATTCCTTAAATGTTCTTGGTAATTTTTTGAAAAAGAATGCACGCCATTTTTGTTTCTTACAAAATACAAATAATCAACATTTGCGGGAAATACAGCTGCTTGAATTGCCTTAAAGCTTACACTCCCAACAGGTGCTTTTGGTATCCCACTATAACGATAGGTATTATAAGAGGTTGTATCATTTCGTATCATTTCTGGAGTAATCTTGGTGTGAGAATATTTACCATAATTCAAAGAACCATCCATTTGAAGACGCATTTTGAGCTTGAGGCGATTGTGTATCACTGCTGAAACTAATGGCATTTCTTCTTCATTAGCCGATTCTTTTTGAATAATTGAAGCAATCACAACATATTTAAACCATTGTTTTTGATCATATTCACCCAAAAATTTAATCGCCCACTTCCTATGTTCTTTCAAAGATGTATTTACCAAATAATACATCAAATGCGTCTCGCTAATTCCTTTTGGAATCTTATAAGTATTTGCCAAAATCACACCATCTTCATAAGGTGCATATTTCCTATAAGCAAAATACAATTTCTCTTCATCAAGATTCAACTTCAATGCTATCTCTTGAATGAAAAAATATAGTGTTTCTCCGGGTATTAGGATAATATCTTCTAAAGCCGCTTTTGAAGTCATCAACGCATATAGAAAATCTCCCTTTGCAAGATTAGTTTTTCCAATATCCAACCAACCACTTTGCAAATAGCCAAAAAAATGCAATAAATAGCCATCAATTTTATTCACATCAAAATTATTTTTCTTAAGGTATGCTATAATTTCATTAGTACCACCTTGAGGGATATACACAATCCTGCTAGAATGAATGGGTGTTTGCAGATAAAAACACAAGACAATTAATAATATGAAAAAACCATCAACTAAATTACTTAAAATTACTTTCTTTTTATCGTTTTTTATAGGAGCATTCATTTTGCTCTATACCTTTCTTTATAACGGAATTAGGATTCATCAATTCCAAATTGCTGGAATACAATTCCAAGAATTTTATCTAAGATTAGATAAAAAACTCATTTTAGAAATACAATCCCTTAATTTATCCAATCTAGAATATTCAACTTCATCTAGCAATATGGACATTCAAAGTCAAATCCAATATGCTAAAAATATCCATTTATTACTGCAATATTTTCAAAAAATCCAAATCCACCAAATTATTCTTGATGATTACAATGCTTCACTCAATTATGATGGAGATAATTTTACTATCAATTTACCATGGCTTTATACAAAACTCAATTTGATAGAAAAATCATCTCAAGTGCTTATCACAATCCATGATTTTTATCTAAAAGAAATGGGAATTTACTATCGTGGCGAAGGAAAATACAATCTCAAAAAACAAAATTTAGAAATGAATGGGAGGATAGATTTTTTAGATATCAAAGATTATAAGATTCTAACAAGCCTTCATCTCCAAATGAATGGAAACTCCGAAAATATTTATCTCAAAGGCTCTAGCAACACCTTTGAAAACATTAACTTTCTTCGCCCTCTTTTGCCTCCTTTTCACAACAAAATATTAGAAAGCTGGATTTTTGATAATTACACTCTTAGCTCTGCAAAAATCAACGACTTCTCTCTTACAATCCCTCTTAAATCCGATGATATCCTCGCAGAATCTCTTAATTCACTTTATGTATCAGGGGAAGTCAAAAACGCAAATGTTACTTTCAAAGAAAATTTACCGCCCATTTTCTCCCCCAATGTAAAAATGATTTTTGCAAAAAATGCTCTAGAATTCTACCCAGATACACCAAACTACCAAAATCATATTCTCTCAGGCAGTCAAGTTTCTATTGAAAATATTTTCACTAATCCTTCTTTAGAAATATTTATCAATACAAATTCCCCTTTAGATGATGAGATTGAAACTTTGCTAGAATCCTATCATATAACCCTCCCCATTCAAGCCCCAAATGCCAAAATAGAAACCAAACTACATCTCAAAGTTGATTTGCAAAACCATTCCATTGACTACAAAGGCATCTTTAAAAGCCATAATGCAGACATAATGGTAAATTCTATCCCTTTTTATTCAGAATATATTTCTGTCAATATGGATAACCATCTCATTAATGTAAATACCAAAAATTCTAGTTACAAAAACTATCTAAAGGGAGATTCTAACTTTATCCTTGATACTACTTCTAAAACTTTAAGTGGAGATTTACTCATTCATTCTTTTCTTATTTCTTCAGATTCTACAGAGATTCTCTCTATCCAAAATCACCTTTTGCCCTTTAAAGTAAATTTTCAAGAACACAATCAAACTTTGATTGAATTTCCTACACTCCAGCTCCTTAGCACTCTCAAAGACGATTACTATTTTGAATTTAATGACCTCAATGCTCTTTTGCCTTTTTCACAACTTCTCCAAGAATACAAAATCCAACAAGGTTATGCCAAAATAACCACTAAAGATTTTAATGAATTTTATGGGAATCTCTCTGTGCAAAGCACACAAAATATCCTTCTTGACAAAAGCAACAACCAACCTCTAAATTCCTTTGAATTGCAATTACACTACAATCCGACTTATTTTTCAATCCAATCTCAAGATGAAAACTTTATTTTTAGACAAAATGAACAATCCAAACAACTCACACTCAACAATCTTGGAATCTTAATTGATTTAGAACAATTAAAAACTTCTTCCAAACAAAATACCCCTTTTATTATCCAAGGCAAAAATAGTAATCTACATACCAAAAAATACACCATCTTAAGCGATTCTTTTTCTCTCTCACTCATCAATGATGAACTAAAAGCCACACTCACCCACAAAAATGGACGAGCAGATATCTACAAAAAGGGCGATTCTATAACTATTGATGCAAAAGAATTTGGAGATTTATTTTTTAATACCCTTATTGGACAAAATGCCTTCAGCAATGGGAGATTCTTTCTTAATGCCAACACCAATGAAAAAGGTGTCCTCATAGGCAAAATCAATCTCTTAAACACTTCCATTAACCAGCTCAATACTCTACAAAACCTTATGGCATTTATCGATACTATTCCTTCTTTGCTTAGCTTAAAAATGCCCGGTTTCAATGATCAAGGGTATTATCTCAAAGAAGGCAATATTATTTTTGGTTTAAACCAAGATTTTTTAGCCATTGAAAATTTAGATTTTATCGGTTCATCTATTGATATTAAAGGCAAAGGAATTATTGACATAAAAAACCAAAATATTGACTTTTATGCCCAACTTATCACCGCAAAATCATTAGGGGAAATTATCAATAAAATTCCTCTTGTCAATTATATTTTATTGGGCAAAGAAGGCACTATTTCTACTAGTTTTTCTATCAAGGGACCTCTAAAAGATCCAAATATCACAACTCAAACCACACAAGATATTTTACTTTCTCCCTTTAATATCTTAAAGCGAATTGTTACATCACCTCTTGAAATTTTCAATTAAAAGGAACAATAATGCCAAAAAAAGCAACCAAAAAAGAGATTCAAGAAATCAAAAATCTTTTTTTAAAACATTACAAAAATGCCAAAACAGAATTGATTTACAAAAACGATTATGAATTACTTATTGCTGTTATGCTATCTGCTCAATGCACAGATAAGCGTGTAAATCTCATCACACCTGCACTTTTTAAGCAATACCCAAATCCAAAAGCCTTACAAAATGCACCTTTAGATGAAATCAAAGAGTTCATCAAAACTTGCTCATTTTTCAACAACAAAGCAACAAACCTCAAAGCTATGGCACAAGTCGTTTGTGAAAAATTTAATGGAGAGATTCCATTAGATAGAGAAATATTAAAAACACTTCCGGGAGTTGGACAAAAAACAGCTAATGTAGTTTTAATAGAATCCAAAGAAGCCAACTTCATCGCAGTAGATACACATGTTTTTAGAGTTTCGCATCGACTTGGTTTAAGTAATGCAAAAACTCCTTTGCAAACAGAAGAAGAGCTAACTAAAATCTTTGTGGATAATCTAGCAACCCTTCATCAAGCAATGGTTTTATTTGGAAGATACACTTGCAAAGCACTCAATCCGCAATGCCAAGAATGCTTTTTAAGTCATCTTTGCAAGAGCAAAACTTCCTATAAATGCTAAATTATTTTACAAACAATACAGATTTTAGATTATCCTCTCCATAAATAGGAGCCAATGTTTCTTGATAGGCTTTATTCATAAATCCATTTTCTGTTAATGTTTGGATTTCTTGATTTAGCCATTCTAATAACTCTTTATCACCCTTTTTTACAGCAGGAGCAATCACATCTTCATTGCCCATTTTAGTAATTCCAACTTCAAACCCCGGATTTTCTTTTGCCCATGCAAAAACCAAGAGATTATCATGTGCCAATGCCACTCCTCTACCATCTTTGAGTGCCAAAAAACTTTCTGTATTTTGATCATATTTCAAAAGCTCAATTTCTGGATGATTTTTGCTAAAATAAAAGTCCGCTGTTGTGCCTTTATTGACAATTAGTTTTTTTCCTTTTAAATCCTCTATTGTCTTAATTTCTCCATTTTTAGAAACAACTCCTAATGCCACTTTCATATATGGTGCTGCAAAATCCACCACAGCTTCCCTCTCTGGAGTTTTTGTAAAATTTGCCATAATGATATCTACTTTTCCACTCTTAAGAAACTCAACTCGACTAGCAGCTTCCACAAGTTCAAATTTTACTTTATTTTCATCGCCCAATAAATCTTTTGCAATTTGTTTGGACAAATACACATCAAAACCATCATTTTTGCCATCTTTATTGATAAAACCAAAAGGTGGTTTATCGCTAAAAACTCCGATAGTAACAACTCCTTTTTGCTTAATAGCCTCAAGAGTATTATTTGAATTTGTTTGTGTCTGACCACAACCAACAAACCATAAACTCAATATTCCCAAAAACATAATAAACAATATTTTTCGCATGATTTTTCCTTAAAAATATTTATCATTTGATTTTTCTTAAATAAATATTAAGAAAGCCCTATTCTATTTAAGAAAAACTTTAATCCATATTTATAATGAAAAAATTTTATTCTATTTTTAACAAAGAGTATAAAAAAGTAACTTTCAAGTCCAACAATAAAATGGCAAAACCATCAAAATTCAAAAATGTTCAAAAACTTCTTTGCCCTTTGGCTTTTGGGATTAGTAAAAAATTCCTGTGGAGTTGCAATTTCTACAATTTTACCTTTATCAAAAAACACTATTTTATCAGCCACCTTTTGTGCAAATTTCATTTCATGGGTAACCAAAATCATCGTCATTCCTTGCATAGCCAATTCTTTGATTACTTCCAAAACCTCTTTTACCATCTCTGGATCTAAAGAAGCAGTAACCTCATCAAAAAGCATAATTTCTGGATTCATACACAAAGCCCTTACAATTGCCACCCTTTGTTTTTGTCCTCCACTAAGTTCTTTGGGATAAGCATCTTTTTTGTGTTCCAACCCCACACGATTTAAAAGCTTAATAGCCTGTGATATAGCTTCATCTTTGCTTCGTTTTTGCACCTTTGTAGGTGCCAAAATGATATTTTCTAACACACTTAAATGAGGGAAAAGCTCATAATTTTGAAATACCATTCCAATTTTTTGGCGAATATTCCTCCAATCTGTTTTATTTTGGTGAATATCCTTTTGCTTAAAAATAATTTTGCCTTCATTGATATTCTCTAATCCATTAATACAACGCAAAAAAGTGCTTTTTCCACAACCACTAGGACCCAAAATTGCACACACTTCCCCCTTTTTTATTTCCAAAGAAACGCCATCTAAAACCAAAGTATTACCAAACTTTTTTACAATCTCTTTAACTTCCAATAAAACTTCATTTTCAATATGATTTGACATAATATTTCCTTTTTTATGCAAGCTTTCTTTCTAAATGCTGACTAAAAAGTGATAAGGGATAACACAACATAAAATACAAAGCAAAAATTCCACCATAAACCCAAAAACTTGCTTGCGGGTAGCTAATGAGATTAACTTCTATGATTTGCTGCCCAACTTTCAACATATCACTTACCCCTATAAGTGCTGCTAGAGAGGTTGTTTTGATCATTCTTGTAAAAAGATTCACCAAAGGAGGCAATAAACGCCTAAAACTTTGTGGCAAAATAATAAAAATCTGTATTTGCATTTCACTCAACCCCAAAGCCCTTCCACTCTCGCTTTGATGCCTAGGCAAGCTTGAAATCGCTCCTCTTACCAAATCGCCCATTTCTGCAATACCCCACAAACTAAAAACCAAAATACATGCCCAGATTCCATTGAGATTCAAAAAAGATGAAAATCCAAAATACACAATAAAAAGCCAAGCCAAAATAGGAATAATGCGAATAGTCTCCAAATAAAAACGGCATATAAAATTTAAAATTTTATTTGGCAAAGTCATCAAATATCCCAAAACAAATCCAAAAATACAAGAGAAAAAAATCGCAATAAACGCGATTTGAAAAGTTACCAAAACCCCTTGTAATAAACGCATAATATTTTGCGTATCAAAGAGAATTTCCATTATACTATTTTCCTTTTATAGTATTTTTCCAAAAATAAAAAAAACAATGAAAGCGGCAAAAGCACCACCAAATAACACAAAACAAGCAACAAAAGAGTTTCACTTGTTTTATAATAGCTCCCAATTAAATCTTTAGTTACATACAAAATATCTGCCAATGCAATTGCACTTACTACTGAAGTTTCTTTTAATAAAAAAATAACATTTGCACCAATATAAGGAAGGCTTATCACCAAACTTTGTGGCAAAATCACATAAAATACCAATTGCATTTCGCTCAATCCCAAGCTTCTCCCTGATTCTAATTGAATCTTCCCCACAGATTCTAACCCTGCACGAAAAGATTCCGCCATATAACTTCCACCCAAAAACACCACTCCAATTAACGCACAAGTATAGCTCTCAAGGTGCAATCCCACTTGCGGTAATCCATAATATAAAAAAAAGAGTTGTATAAGCAAAGGGGTATTTCTGGATAACTCTATATAAGCTTGACACAAAGTGCTTAAAAATCGCAGTTTATAAAACTGCACCACCGCTATGCAAAACCCAAGCACGATAGAAAATAAGATTCCAAAAAAAGACAAATGCAAAGTTAGCCATAAAGCATCTATAAAAGTTGGGATAGCATTTTTAATAAATTCAATATCTAAACCAAAAAATAAAGAAGTCAATAAAATCCTTAAAAAATAACAAAATAAAATTTATTTCAATCAAAGATTATACAAAAAAGATAATTAATTTTTTCACATATTTAAGTCTGTTTTGCTACAATTTCACATTTAATTTTACATTCTATGAAATTTTTAGGGAGTGTTCTTATGGTTTATTATTATGTCAAGATTTTTCACATCATTTCTTTTGTAAGCTGGATGGCAATGCTTTTTTATCTACCACGTCTTTTTGTATATCATGCAGAACATAAGGATAATAAAGGCTTTTGCGAGGTTGTTAAGATTCAAGAAGAAAAGCTTTATAATTTTATTGGCTATCCTGCAATTATTTGCACTCTACTCTCAGGAATTTGGCTAATAGCTCTCCAACCAAGTTTGCTTACAGAAGGTGGCTGGTTACATGCTAAAATCTTATTAGTGATTATTTTAATAGCTTACCATTTTAGCCTTTTTTATTATCTAAAAGCTTTTAAAAATGATAATTGCCACAAAAATGGGAAATTCTTTAGAATCTACAATGAAGTTCCTACAATTGCTTTAATTCTCATTAGCATTTTAGTAATTCTAAAACCATTCTAATCCAAAGGTTTTCACAATGAAAAATAAAAAATTATGGGGTGGCAGATTCCAAGAAAATGCCTCTGAAATTTTAGAGCGTTTTAACGCCTCTTTGCCATTTGACAAAAAACTTTACAAACAAGATATTCTAGGCTCCAAAACTCACGCCAAAATGCTTAGCCATTGTGGTATCTTAACTCAAGAAGAATCCCAAAAAATCTGTGAAGGATTAGAGCAAATTCAAGAAGAAATAGAAAATGAAAAATTCATCTTTGATATTAGCGATGAAGATATTCATATGGCAATAGAAAAAAGACTAATAGAAATTATCGGAGAAGTAGGCAAAAAACTCCACACAGCAAGAAGCCGAAATGATCAAGTTGCATTAGATTTTAGACTTTTTGTGCTCAATTCAAACCAAAAAATTCGCTCCTTGCTTTTGACGCTTATCCAAACTCTACTTGAAATTGCGAAACTTCACACAAAAACAATATTACCCGGAATGACTCATCTCCAACATGCACAACCTGTGAATTTTGGATTTTTAATGTGTGCGTATATCTGTATGTTTATGCGCGATTTTGAACGCCTTGAAAGCTCTTTTAAGAGGAATAATTATTGCCCCCTAGGAAGTGCAGCATTAGCCGGAACACCTTATCAAACAGATAGGTTTTATACTTCAAAGGCTTTGGGATTCACTGCCCCCACACTCAATGCCACAGATAGCGTCAGTGATAGGGATTTTGCATTGGACTTTCTCTATGATTCAAGCCTCATTGCTATGCACATTTCAAGAATGGCAGAAGAGCTTGTTTTGTGGAGTAGCTATGAGTTTAGGTTTATTACTCTAAGTGATGCATATTCCACAGGAAGCTCTATTATGCCCCAAAAGAAAAATCCAGATGTCCCAGAACTACTTAGAGGCAAAAGCGGTAGAGTTTATGGGAATCTTTTTAGTCTTCTAACGACAATGAAGGGCTTACCTCTTGCTTACAATAAAGATACACAAGAGGATAAAGAGGGCGTTTTTGACAGCTTTGAGACTTTGGAGATTTCACTAAGAATCTTAAATGACTTGCTAAAAACCATGCAAATAAATCCCAAAGAAATGCAAAAAGCTTGCCAAAAAGGGCATTTAACTGCTACGGATTTGGCGGATTTTTTGGTGCAAAACTGCAATATTCCTTTTAGAGAAGCACACCATATTACCGGCAAAGCTGTCGCTTATGCAGAAAGCCTCAATAAAGACTTAAGTCAATTAAGCACACAAGAGCTTTGCAGTGTGGATTCCAAAATTCCACAAGAAGCCCATAAATCCCTTGATTTAATGGCTTCGATGAATAGTCGCAATTCCTATGGAGGCACTTCTACACAAGCTACACAAGCCCAGATTGAAAGCTTAGAAGCGTGGCTAGAACTTGCAAAATTATCCCTAAAGAGACAAAATGAACAATAAACAACAAAAAATCATCTCAATGTTTGATGAAATTGCTAGCAGTTATGATTTGGCAAATCGCGTAATGAGTTGTGGAATTGATATTTCTTGGCGAAAAAAAGCTTGCAATCTTGCATTCAAAAATCTACCAAAAGATTCTTTAAATTCCCTCAATATCCTTGATGTCGCTTGTGGGACAGGCGATATGATAAGCCATTGGCAAAAAAATGCTAATGGAGTTAAGATTCACAAAATCATTGGTGCAGACCCAAGCAGCGGAATGCTAGAAGTGGCTCAAAAAAAATTCCCCCATATCCATTTTATGCAATGTGAAGCAACCAACTTGCCATTCCAAAACAAAGAATTTGATATTCTCTCTATTGCCTATGGAATCCGCAATGTGGTAGAACGCAAAAAAGCACTAGAAGAGTTTGCAAGAGTGTTAAAAAAAGATGGGATTTTAGTAATTTTGGAATTTACAAAGTGTGAAAATCCCGGAATCTTAGAGCAATTTATGGGATTTTACACCAAAAACATTTTGCCCTTTGTGGGCGGAATCATCTCCAAAAACTATCGCGCTTACAAATATTTGCCCGATTCTATTGAAGAATTTTTGACTGCAAAGAAGCTCAATTTAGAACTTCAAGAAAGCGGCTTTGAACCCCTCTATACAAAATCTTTTTCGGCAAATGTCTGCACGCTTTTTGTGGCAAAATGCCTCAATTAAAAATTAAGATAAATCTTCTTATCTTAATTTCCACAAATCTCCAAATTTCTTATCCCATTCCCTAGGTGTAAAAATTCCTTTTCCAGCCTCTGGAGCAAAAGTCAATTCACCAATGATAAAACATTCTCTAAAATGATACATATCAATACGAATCATTGCGAAATCTTCACTCAATATTCTTGCAACCTCTTTCATTTCCTCAAAATGCTTTGGCTTTGGTATTTCCTCCAAACAATTTCTATAACAATAAGAAAAAGGCATTTTCTCCCACTTATCATTAAATATCGTTCGTGTATGATTAGTAAATCTATCCTTATCCACCTGCACAAAAATTTCTTTTCCAAAACAATGGAATTTATAATCATCAGGGATTTCAAAACTTTGCAATGTTTGTTTAAAATTATTCTTGCTACTCTTACTTGCATTATCTTTAAATCTACCCAACAATTCTTCTGCAAATAACCAAGGCTCTATATCTTTATAATGGTATTCCCTAAAACGGGAGTAATAATTTGTTTTTAAATGCTTGGTAAGTTTTTCCATAGCTTTTTTAAATACTTTGCTATCTTTCAAAAACTCATTTTTGTCTGGAACAATCACTACCCCACCACTATCATGATTAGTTTTCAATACAAAAGAATCAGGCAAAACACTAAAATCTATCTCATCAACATTTTTATAAATAGCATAAAGTTTTGGCAAAAAAGGGCAAGAACTTGTTTCAAAAAGCAATTGTTTCAAAGAATTAAGAGGTTGAAATAAAAGCGACGGATAAGCTTCTAAAAATATCTTAGATTGTGTTAAAACTTGAGGGACTTGTGAAAATGGATTATTATTTATAGAATTATTGCCCCCCCCCCCCACCAATTAAAGCTTTAGCTAGAGAATAATTGTGAAGTTTCATTGCAATATAAATTCTTGCTTTAAGTTTATCTGCCAATGCGGTATAGATAGGATTTCTATCATAAAGGATTCTATGAATCATTTTCTCATTGAAAGTTTGAGGATTTTTAAAATCTGGAGTATAGCCAAAAATGCGTTTATGTTGTTGCTTGAAAAACTCCTCATCTGATAACTTCGCATCTTTATACCTTCTATAATGCTTCAAAAAAAGATTATAATAAACTTTTCTATATAACCTTGCTTTCAAATGACTAAAAAATTCATCAAAAAACATCTTTATTTTTCTCCTTCATTCTAAATTGTGTTGCATTTTATCATAAACACTCTTTGCCAAGTCTTTAGATAAAACCTTCTCTAGCTCATCTAAACTTGCTTTTTTAATCCCTTCAAAACTCCCAAAATAAGCCAATAATCTTTTTTGTATTGCCTTGCCTACGCCCTTGACTTCCAAAACTTTACTTTGCTGCATTGTTTTTTGCTTTTGTTTTTGATGGAATGTGATAGCAAATCTATGGGCTTCATCTCTCAATTTCTGCAAAAACTGCAATCGCTTATCACTGCTCTTTAAGCGATATTCCTGCCCTTTTTCATCACGCAAAATATCTAATGCCGCTCCTTTTGCCCTATGGGCTTTAGAATCTAGCTTCTCTTTAGAGATTCCCACCACCTCCAAATTCACTCCCGCACTATTTAGCAAATCTTTTGCAAGATTAATTTGCCCAACTCCCCCATCAAGCACCCACAAATCCGGTGGAACTTCTTCTTTGAACTTCTCAATGCGTCTTTGCAGCATTTCCTTCATTTGCGAATATTCATCGCTCCCCTCTAGCAAATAATGCCGATAAGATTCTTTGATAAACCTCTCATCATAAACAACCATAGCCCCTACACACTGCTTGCCTCTATGGTGTGAAGTATCAAAAATCTCGATTCTATAAGGCATATTTTGTAGCCCAAAAAGTTTTTGAATATCAAGCAGTATTTCCTCGCTAGCAGTAAGGTTTAGATTCAAGCTTTCTTTAGCATTTTTCAAAGCAAGGTTACAAAGCTGCTTTTTATCTCCGCTTTTTGGACAATGAATTGGAATCTTTTTGTGCAATTTCTGATACAAAAATTGCTCCAACTCGTCTTTTTTTTCTTTTAAATCATAAGGAATAAGAATCTGTTTTGGTTTAATTAAAATTTCACCACTATAATAATTAATCAAACTTTGCGTATAAATTTCCTCAATATTTAATTCATATTGACTCTTAATCACATTACTTGCACTAGAAACCACCCTACCCCCACGCACAAAAAACTTAACCAAAACGCCCTTATTTCCCTCAATCTCCAATGCAAAAATATCCAAGTCCTCCATTCTTGCAAAATCCACGCCCGATAAAGGGCTAATTTGCTTGATTTTTGCGATTCTATCGCGTAGCACCATTGCTTCCTCAAACCGCAAATTTTCTGATAAAAATTGCATTTTTTTATCCAAAATGGCTAAAATTTTTTTGGGATTTTGGATACATTCTAGGGCTTGTTCTAAAATTTTCCTATAATCCTCTTTGCTTATTTTGCCCTCACAAGGAGCTAAACATCGTTTAATTTGATAAAAAAGACAAGCTTTTTTGCCTTTGAGACAACTTTCTTTTTGTGCTAAAGGAAAAGTTTCATAAAGAGAATCTAGCAAATCTCTTCCTCCACTTGAATAAGGTCCAAAATAATGAATACTTTGACTTTTAAAAACCTTCCTAGTCAATAAAATACGCGGGTAATCCTCTGAAATATCCACACACAAATAAGGATAAGTCTTATCATCACGCAAAAGAATATTGTATTTTGGCTTTAATTGCTTAATCAAAGAATTTTCCAAAATGAGTGCGTCATTTTCGTTTTCTACCACAATATAACGCATAGAAGCAATTTGCGAAACCATTTGCGAGATTCTAGCACTCAAATTTGGAGCCACACTAAGATTTGGAGTAAATCTAAAATAACTTTTTATGCGATTTTTGAGATTCTTAGCTTTGCCGATATAAAGCAATCTTCCTTCGCTATCAAAATAATGATACACACCACTTTTATTAGGAAGTTTTTTTAGCGTTGCTGCCAAAGCTTCATTTAATGGCAAAGGTTTGGCTTCTGTCATTATTGATTGCTTTTAATGAGCTTTTTAATTCTCTCAAAGATTCCATAAATCTCTTGATTCTTTGCTAGATTGATAAAATCTCCACTAGAAAGCTCCCCATACGAATACTGGGGAATCTCTTGTGAAATCTCTAAAGATTTTTCATAAATATTATGCCCCACAAAAGCCTTTAAATTTTGTATTTCTAAGAGTTTTTCTTTTTCTTTTTGGTATTGCTTTAATAACTGCTTTATAATTGTTAGTTTATAATCAAATTCTTGCTTAAAGCAGGGGTGTTTCAAAACAAAAAAAAGCGTGTGGTTTTTAAAATAAAAAAACTTAATCCCATTACGCACACTCAAAGGCAACATTGTGATAAAATGCTGAATTTGTTGATTTAAGTAAATTTTTTCATAACAAGGATCACTAAAGAGATGAGACAAAACTTCAGATACTTTTTTCATTTGGCAATTATAGCATATCTTGGAATTTTTACACTAACTGGCTGCGGATTTAAAGATGGCCCTTTCAATCCCAAAAGCGAGCAAACACAATAAGGATTCTTATGCAATATGATGTTATTATTGTAGGGGCTGGGATTGCTGGTTTGTATGCAGC
Organism: Helicobacter pullorum NCTC 12824; assembly: GCF_017979475.1. Lineage (GTDB taxonomy): Bacteria > Campylobacterota > Campylobacteria > Campylobacterales > Helicobacteraceae > Helicobacter_D > Helicobacter_D pullorum. The sequence continues at coordinate 115,538 of NZ_JAERIT010000004.1, read as the reverse complement.
ATTGAATCTCCCCAAAAATCTCAAAGTTCTTATTCTTTGCAAAGATCAACCTTGGGAATGCAATACCTTCTATGCACAAGGCGGAATCGCTGTTGCAAAAGACAAAGCAGATATCCCTCTGCACATCAAAGATACACTAAAAGCTGGTGCAGGAATGTGTGATGAAAATGCTGTAACGACACTTAGCCAAGAAAGTTTAGAGGTTTTGGAAGATTTGATTGCCAAAAATACGCCTTTTGATAGAGACGAAAGCGGAAATTTGCTCTTCACCAAAGAAGCCGCACATAGCACTTCAAGAATAATTCATGCTGGTGGAGATTGCACAGGAAGAGTAATCCATAGCCACCTCATCTCGCAAATCACTCATACTTTGTGGAAAAATGCAACCGTTACAGAATTGTTAATCGATGATGATCATTGTTGCGGTGTAAGTGTGCTAACCAAAAGAGGAAATTACAACCTTTATGCAAAAAATGTTATTTTGGCAAGTGGCGGAGTAGGAGCACTTTTTGAATACCACACAAATGCTTATACCATCTCTAGTGAATTACATGGAATGATTTTAGAAAATGGGCTAAAACTCAAAGATATGGAAATGCTGCAATTTCATCCAACTGTATTTGTCAAAACTCCTCATGCTAGAAAAATGCTTCTTAGTGAGGCATTAAGGGGCGAAGGGGCTTATATTGTAGATTTTTGGGGGAAAAGATTTTTATTTGATTATGACGACAAAGGCGAGCTTGCACCTAGAGATAAGGTAGCGCGTTCTATTTTTGATTATAAACTCAAACTCCAAAAACAATACCCTAATGCAAAATCTGAAGAATTAGAAGTTTATTTGGATTTAAGTAATTTTTCAAAAGATTTTTTCTACCAAAGATTCCCAAATATCGCTAGGAATCTCAATCTTGTAGGCTATGAAGTTCCAAACAACAAAATCCCTATTTCTCCCGCTTTTCATTATTGTATGGGAGGAATTGAAACCAACAAAGATGGCAAAGTTTTGGGTATGCAAAACCTCTATGCTGTTGGCGAATGTGCTTGCACTGGCGTCCATGGAGCCAATCGACTTGCTTCTAATTCACTCTTAGAAGGGCTTGTATTCTCGCGTCGGGCTACACAAGATATTTTAAATAAAAACTTTGATTTTAAAGCAAGAGAATTTCCCCTCCACACACAACCTCTACACAAAGAACAAGATGAAAATCTCAAAGCACTTTTACGCAATCTTATGTGGAATAAAGTAGGCATTATCCGCAAAAAAAGTGGCTTAAATGAAGCTTTAGGCGGAGTAGAAGTAATGCTACAAAGTGGGATAGGCAGACTTTTGAAACTCCGCCTTTTAACCGCAAAAAACATCATACAATCTGCACTCAAAAGAGAAGAATCCATAGGGGCTCATTTCATCCAATGACCCCACTTTTCAAACTTGCAATATGATTTATTTCATTTTCACACTTTCACTTCAAAAATCAAAATAAAAACATCTAAATTTTTCAAAAACTCTAATTATTTTTTGTATTTTTGTTATAATCTTAGCTACTTTTAAACAAAATCTTTACTTCAAAGGAATACAAAATGCCTCATTCTACTTTGCCACATGACTTCCCAAGAGCCAAAAGCTTCCTCTTTGTCTCTGCCTCTAAAATCGAAAATTTTGAATCAGCTTTTCAAAGTGGTGCTGAAGCAATCATTTTTGACTTAGAAGATTCTGTTACTCCAGAACAAAAACCCACAGGACGCAAAAATATACTTTCATTTAGCAAAGCAAATCCAGACAAAAAATTCTTTATCCGCATTAATGATGCACAAAGCGATTTTTTTACAGAAGATATGGCTTTTTTAAACCAAATGGGGTTAGCCAATCTTTATGGGATAATGCTCCCAAAAGCCGAGCAAAAGGCACATATTGAAGCTGTGCTAAATGCTATTGGAGAAATCCCTTTGATACTTCTTATTGAAAGTGCTTGGGGAGTTCAAAATATCAATCTCACAGCTTCTATGCCTTGCGTAAAACAACTTGCATTTGGTGCATTTGATATGATTTTGGATTTGGGACTTCAAGATGGGGAAGGCAAAGATTTTGCACTCAACTATGTTCGCGTGCAAATCGCTCTAGCAAGTAGAATCTATAATCTTTTGTCTCCAATCAACCGAGTTTTTCCCAACACACGCGATATTTCCAAGCTAAAAGCAAATATGGAATCTGCTTATTCTATGGGTTTTGGAGGCTCTTTGACCTTTTATCCCAATCAAATTGCCACCATCAATGCAATCTTTGCACAAGGGGAAGAAAAAATTGAATGGGCAAAAGAAATTTTAAGATTAGCCAAAATTCACAAGGGAGAGCCTTTTAATTTCGAAGGAAATGTAATTGATCTCTCTATGGTTAAAAAAGCACAAGGAATCTTAGGGAGAAAATACTAATTTGCAATAAAATTCATTTTACTTTAGGCTAGATTTTCTTTATTTTTGTATTTTTCGCCCCACATAGCAAGAGATTCTAAAATCTCTTTCAAGCTCTCCCCTAGTGACGTTAGGGCATATTCCACCCTTGGTGGGACTTCTGCATAGACTTTGCGCGTGAGGATCTTTGCTTCCTCTAGCTCTCGCAAGTTCTGTGTCAAAACCGCTTGTGAAATGGTTTGATTTTTGGTTGCTGAAATACTTTTCTTTAATTCTCCAAAGCGTTTTGTCCCGCTTAATAAATCGCGGATAATGAGGAATTTCCATTTATTGCCGATGAGATTAAGCGTAGTCTCAACCGGACAGGACGAATGATATTTTGTCATAATGATTCCTTTATGAAGTTATGCTTAGATTCTAGCAAATTTTCGTAAAATCTCTACATAACACTCTAAAATTTTGAAAAATTTTTATCAACAAAACTCCATATTTACACAATAGTATTAAAAATACTACTACATTACAAAATTATTCCTACTTGAATTTTACAACTTACTCTATTATCATTCCAATGTGCTTTTTGAAAGCAAAATTTATTATAAAGGATAGACTATGAAAATAGCAGTTTTGTGCGCAAATGGCAAAGCAGGGAAGTTAATCGTAGAGGAAGCCATAAATAAGGGCTTAGAGGTTAGTGCCTTTGTGCGAGATTCTAGTAAAGCACGATTTGATAGCAAAGTGTGCGTGGTGCAAAAAGATATTTTTACCTTAGAATCTAGCGATTTGCAAGGCTTTGATGTGATAATCGATGCCTTTGGTGAATGGCAAAATCTTAGCTTACACAAAGCCCATATGGAGCATTTGGTGCAGATTCTATCAGGCAATAGTGCGAAATTCTTAGTAGTGGGCGGTGCAGGTAGTCTGTATATGGATACAAGTCATACCACAATGCTTATGGATACGCCAGATTTCCCAAAAGAATATCTGCCTGTGGCGAGGGCTACCACAGAGGCTTTTGATGTGATAAAAGCATCAAAGGGCATAAATTGGGTGTATGTCAGCCCACCAGAGGTATTTATCCCAGATGCACTAAAAAGTGGCAAATACAAAATCATCGGCGAAGAATTTGAGCTAAATAGCAAGGGCGAATCTAAAATAAGCTATGCAGATTATGCAATAGCGATGATAGAAATCGCACTAGATTCTACATACTCTAAGCAGAGGGTTGGCGTGATAGGGCTGTGATAGCCCTACTCAAAGCTAACAAGTGAGATTCTATAGCAAACTTACTCCAAATCTTAGAGATTTTCTAACATTTTGTTATAGGCAGCTTTGGTGCCATCTCGCACTTTGCTTGCAAGACTAAAAATAATAATCGCCAAAGATGCCACCACAAATCCCGGAATAATCTCATACACACCTGTATCGGCAAAAAGCTGTTTCCAAGCCACCACAACAACCGCACCGCTAATCATTCCAGCAATCGCACCTATTCTTGTCATTCTACTCCAAAAGAGCGAGAAAAGCATTACTGAACCAAAACTTGCTCCAAACCCAGCCCACGCATAAGCCACAATGCTTAGCACACTAGAATTTTTGTCCGTGGAGATAACAAAGGCAATAAGTGCCACTACAAGCACTCCGACTTTGCCCAGCCTTAACACCATTGCTTCTGAGGCTTCTTGCTTGAAAATCTTTTTGTAAAAATCTTCTGCAATCGTTGAGCTAGAGACAAGCAACTGCGAACTAGCCGTGCTCATAATCGCCGCCAAAATCGCACTAAGCAAGATTCCAGCAATCCAAGGGTTAAATAGCAGTTGGGACATCACGATAAAAATGCGCTCGGGATCTTGCAAAGAAAGATTAAATTTATTGACATACGCCACGCCAAGCATACCAATAAAACAAGCAGCAATAAGACAAATCGCCATCCAAGCTATGCCGATAAAAGTCGCTGCGGGAATATCTTTAGTCGAGCGAATTGACATAAATCGCACCAGAATATGAGGCTGCCCAAAATACCCAAGCCCCCACGCAAGTGCCGAAATAATCCCCGCAAGTGAAACGCCACTAAACCAACTTAAACGATCCTTTGCCACAAAAGGAATGTGTTGCCAAGCAGCAAGAAGATTTTCAAGCCTAGCAAAGTCATTAGCCCCCAAAGCCTCACTAAGCCTTTTTGCAAAATCCCTTGAAAATATTGCTGTGCTTAAATCATTGTTGAAAAATGCTTGAATCTGCAAATCCATTTTGAGCTTTTCATCAAGTTTAGCAGAGCTAATGCTTCTATCTTGTGTTTCATTAAGGCTTTCAATTAGCACTTGTATCTTTGCTTGAGATTCTACGCTTTTGATATTTTTTAAAATATTTGGAATATCATTTTGAATTTGAACGATTTTTTTGCTAGATTCATCAGAATGTGCAATATAAGAAGCCACTTCCTTAAAACTCCCAAGCTGCAAAAACATCACAATTGGCACCACCACAAGTGCCAATATCATCAACAAGCCTTGAATCATATCCGTCCAACAAACCGCCTTATATCCACCCAAAAAGGTGTAAGCCACAATGATAAAAGTCCCAGTAGTAAGGGCATAATCATACCTTATGCCAAAAACTTCTTCAAAAAGTTTCGCCCCACTCACAAGCCCAGATGAAACATAAAAGGTAAAGAAAATGAGAATAACTGCAGCACAAACCACACGCAAAATATGTTTATCATCACTAAATCGCGTCTCAAAATAATCTGGAATAGTTAGCGAATTTGACACCACGCTTGTGTAGATTCTAAGCCTCTTAGCGACAAAAATCCAATTCAAACTCGCCCCAATTGTCAATCCTATGGCAATATAGCTATCCATAAACCCACTCACATACAACGCCCCGGGCAAACCCATAAGTAGCCACCCACTCATATCCGAAGCTCCAGCACTTAGGGCAGAAACCACAGGACCCATAGAGCGACCACCAAGGAAATAATCCTCAGTGCTTTTATTTTGCCTATAAAAATAAAAACCAATAAATAGCATTAATGCAGAATAAGCAATAAACATCACAGCAATAGGTATATTTATACTCACAACTTCCATCTTTTACTCCTTTTAAGCCCTCTTGAATATATTTTTAGATTTCAATCTTTCTTGCAAATACACCAAGAAACTCAAACATTTTCCAAAGCAATTTCTTTCAACCTTCAAACCCCCTCTAAATTTCTTTTATCCTTTATTTCTTAAATCTTGCACCACAAAATCTTCTACATTTACAAAATCAATACAGCCTTTTTCTATCAAAACTAAAGCTTTATATATCCTGCAATCCTACGCAATGCCTTATTGCATAAATTTATCTTTTTATTTGCAAATTTTATCTCTAAAATAATACCCAAATATCTTAAAATTATTATTTTAAATTAGCCCAAAGTCTGATTTTACTCGCCAAACATTTATAAATTCTCAAAAATTATGCAAAATGGGTTATCTTTTGGTTTGCAGGGATTTAAGATTCACGCCTTCGTGTTGCAATAACTGTATTTTTCTCTCTATTCCTCCTGCATAACCCGTCATACTCCCATTTGTGCCTACAACCCTATGACAAGGGATAATAATAGAAATAGGATTATGCCCCACTGCCCCACCAACAGCTTGGGCTGACATTGTATCTTTGTGTGCTATTTGTGCTACTTTTTTTGCTATGTCTCCATATGTGATAACTTCTCCATAAGGAATTTGACGTAGTATATTCCACACATTTGTAGCAAATACACTTCCATTAGGTGCCAAGTCTAATTCAAAAGTATGAGGCTGTTCTCCATTAAAATACCTGTCTAACCATATTTTAGTTTGTAATAAGATAGGTTCATCGTCTTTTTCTTGTGGAGATTCCTTAAGATTTCCTAAATAATATTTCTGCCCTTCTATCCAAGAACCTATAAGCTTATTATCTTTGCTTGCTAAAAGTATTGTACCAATAGGACTTTTGTAAAAAGTAGTGTATACCATGATTTTTCCTTCAAATCTTAAAAAATATGTTTGAATCTTGTAGTGTGTTATACTCGCTTTTTATAGTCCATAAATAAAAATTATATGAGATAATAGCATAGCCTCCACTCTTTTGCAAGAAATCTTTTTGACATCTCTAGCCTACTTTTGCGTCTTGAAAGTCGCTTGCGAGTGCTTCTTGCCTCTCTACGCGGGAGGGCTAGAGAATCTCCTGTTTTGGGATTTTCTGCTTTGGTAAATATCCGCACCCCACAATCTTTTAATTCCCCATTTTCTACAAATGCCCAGCCAATTGAGGCAATCCCAATATCAAAGCCTAGAATCTTCATAATTTAAATAATCCTTTTTTATTTTTGATTTATTATACTTAAAAACACAAAGAATTTCGCCTAAATATCCAAAAAGTATCATAGAATCATTATTTTATAAATGATAATAAATTTTAATATTATTTCAAGCATACTAATCTTACAATACCAGATAAAATAATTCATAAAAGGATTTTTATGACCATTAATGACTTAAAAGATGGAGAATCTGCAATCATCAAGAGTTTAAAAGTGGATAAACAATTAAAAGATAGATTTTTTAGCTTTGGAATTGCAAAATCCAAGCCGATTAAAAAACTAGAAACTTCTTTGGGAGGCTCTACAATCCTCGTAGAATTAGATAGAAGTTGCATAATCTTAAGAACAGAAGAAGCAAAAGCAATTGAAGTGGAGAAACAATAATGGAAAAAATTATCAAAATTGCACTTGTGGGACAGCCAAATGTCGGCAAAAGTTTGCTTGTCAATGCACTTTGCCACTCCAATATGAAAGTAGGAAACTTCACAGGAGTAACCATAGAAAAGGCACAAGCAAAAACAATTTATAAAGGTTACGAATTTCAAATCATAGATCTTCCGGGGACTTATTCTTTGTATGGATATTCAGAAGAAGAAAAAATCACAAAAAACTTCATTGAAAGCGATGAGTATGATATTATTATCAATGTAGCGGATTCTACTAATTTAGAACGCAATCTACTTCTTAGTGCGCAACTTTTGGAATTACCCAAAAAAATAATCTTAGCTCTCAATATGAGCGATGAAGCCGAAAATGAAGGGGTGCATATCAACCAAAAAGAACTCAAAAATCTCATTGGCATTCCTTGTATTCAAATTTCAGCAAAAACCAAACAAAATCTCAATGAATTGCTAGATTTAGTCATACAAACACACAAACAAAATCTACTTCCAAACAAACGAATTTATAGCAATGAAATCGAAACAGAAATACTAAAACTTGAAGATTTCTTGAAATCCAAAAATGACAGAAATCTACAATCCCTCAACCTCTCTTACCGCAATATTGCTATTTTGCTACTCAAACAAGATGAAAAGCTATTTAGTTTCTTGCACGAAAAGCCCATTTGGATGGAACTCTCACCCATTTTGCAAGAATCCCTAAACAATCTCTATATCATCTACAATACAAAATCTAGTGAAGATATTTTCTTAGAAGATTTAAATGCCTTTGTAAATGGTCTAACCACCGAAACATTGCGTTATGAAAACAAAAAAAGAAACCACACACAAACCATAGATAAAATCCTCATCAACAAATACGCAGGAATCCCTATCTTTTTATTCCTTATGTGGCTTCTCTTTCAGCTTACTTTTACGCTCGGCGATATTCCAATGGGGTATATTGAGGAATTTTTTGCTTTTATCGGGGATGGAATCAAAGCCAATGTCTCTAATGAGCTCATTGCCTCGCTCTTAGCAGATGGAATCATCGGTGGTGTAGGTGCAGTTATTTTGTTTTTGCCTAATATTATTATTTTGTTTTTTGGTATTGCGCTTTTAGAAACTACCGGCTATATGTCTCGCGTGGCATTCTTGCTTGATGGCTTTTTTCACAAATTTGGCTTACATGGCAAAAGCTTTATTCCGCTTGTTACAGGATTTGGTTGCTCTGTGCCTGCATTTATGGCGACAAGAACCCTAAGAAGTCGCAAAGATAGATTATTAACACTTTTTATTATTAATTTTATGAGCTGTGGTGCTAGATTGCCTGTATATGTGCTTTTTGTTGGTGCGTTTTTTCCTGCAGAACAAGCAGGAAATTGGCTTTTTGGTATTTATATTTTGGGGGCTATTTTGGGACTTATTATGGCAAAAATATTACGCATAAGCGTTTTTAGAGGTGCTGATGAACCCTTTGTAATGGAAATGCCAAAATATCGTATTCCAAATTGGAATCTTGTATGGTTTTCTATCTACACAAAAGCAAAAATGTATCTCAAAAAAGCAGGGACTTTTATCTTGGCTGCCACGATTCTCATTTGGTTTGCAAGCACTTTTCCACTCCAAAAAGATTTACAAGAATCTTATGCACAAAAAATAGAATCCGCCACCACACAAGAAGCCAAAGAAAGCTTAGAATTTGAACTTCAAGAGCAATTAATAGAAAATAGCTACCTTGGCAAAACCGGACAATTCATAGAGCCGCTTTTCGCTCCACTTGGTTTTGACTGGAAAATGAGTGTAGCATTAGCGAGCGGACTTGCTGCTAAGGAAGTCGTCATATCCACAATGGGAGTTTTATATTCACTTGGTGGTGAAGTCGATGAAACAAGCTCGGCATTAATGGAAACTATCAAAAACACCATTCCTTTAAAAGTAGCTATCGGCTATATTTTGTTTATTATGATTTATAATCCTTGTCTTGCCGCCACTGTCGTATTTGGCAAAGAAGCTGGAGGGTTTAAATATATCGTATATCTTTTCTTGATGACAACTTTTGTTGCCTACATTGTCGCTTATATCGGGACTTTAATTGCTGATATGCTTCTTTAATCCATAAAGAGTCTTTTAGGCTCTTTATGGGATTTCTGTATTTTATAAACTCTTTTTTTAAGATTCTTATTTTAGGATTGTTTTATTTAGCCAAAAATCTTAAATTAATAGATTACAAGAAAAGCTGAGCTTTATTATTGCAACTAAATACAATAAACATATTCAATAAATACGATAATCATCCTCGCTTTAACCACATTTATTGCCCTAAAATCCTAATATTTTTCTAATCATCTGCCTATGTTTTCTAATCTGCTCCCCTTCTAACAATAATTTATTAAATTTTTCTTGATACTCCAAAAAATTTTGAGGAAGCAAAAAACTAGCAATTTCTCTCTCCCCTATTCTTTCTTGATTGTCCTGATAAATCTTACTCAATGCCAAAAATCCCTCTTTGGAGAGAAAATACACATACAAAGATTTTGCAATCTCTTTATTTTTGGGGCGTAACACCAAAATCCCTGCATTAGGCAAAATATTTTTATCCCCTATCCCCTCCCCTATAATTGCAACCTTTGGAGAGATTCCACGCATGGAGAGCAAAATATCATAGGGCTTGATTTTTAATTGTTCAATTCGTTTTTGATTGGATTTTGGAGAAAATTCATCAAATTCTTCACTCAAACCATATTCCAAAAAATCTTTAATTCCCGCATTATAGCAATCAATCAAAACCTCATCTTTTTTCACCTCAACCCTCTGTCCTCTATAAACACATTCCACAAACTCCGCAAGATTCAATGTTTTTTTATCATTTTGCCCTTTGATATAATAAGAGGTTTTAAAGTTTTCTAAATGGATATTTTCATATGCCACAAGCCTAGAAATATCTGTATTTTGCTTACTAAAGTACAAATCACAAATCATTTCTATATCAATTAATTTATTATATTTGCCTTCTTTGACAAAAAGATTCTGCGCATTGATAAAAAGGACTTTTTTGTTTTCTTGTTTGGACAAAATAAGCAAAGAAAAATCTTCCATCTGATGAGGAAAAATATTTCTAGGAAATTCTATAATTGCCTCTAGCAATTTTTGTTTTATAAGATACTTCCGCAAACGCTCTCCACAAGCCTTATACAACAACAAAGAACGAACAATAAAAACGGCTTTTTGATGAAAGTGCTTTAGGGTATAAGCCAAAAAAGGCACTTCTGAAAAACTCTTGATAAAAGGCTCTAGTGCTTCATCTCTAAATCCCCAAAGATTCAAATTTGCCTCTATGGGAAAATAACAAAAAGCTTTATTTGCTTCTAATTTACCAAAAGCAGAATCTTTAAAAATATCAGCCACTTCTAAATGAACATTTTTAAACCCCATAAAAACAGCCAATATCCTAGCAATATCAATTAATTTGCTATGAATATCCTCCCCATAATATTGAAAATTTTTACCCTTTAAACTAAAAAGCCAGCTCCCAAGACCACAACAAGGATTATACACACTCTCCCCATTTTTCAAATCCAAAAGCAAAGCAACAAGCCTATTAACCTCCATAGGCGTAGCATAATCATAAAGTTTCAAAATCGTTTTATGGAGTGTAATGGCTTGAATAAATCTCTCAACTTCTTCAATTGAAACTTCAATTTCCAATAAAGCTCTTAAAATCTTTTTGCGATTCATTTTGGCTTCAATTCTAGTCGCTTTTAGTCCATAGCTCAAAAGATGAGATTGTATTCTCTCATCTATTTGCTCTTTATCTTTAGCCAAAATCTCTTTGAGGTGATTTTTGTTTCTACCTATTAGCAAAAACTCCAATGTAATTTTCAAAGCCTCAAAATTATCTTTATGGAATTTTTGAATATATTGAAAAATCTGTAATATTTCTTTTAGCATTATTGATACATCGGCAAAAGTTCAAATACAAATAAAATATGGCATATTCCCACTACACAACCAAAGACTAAAAGCCCATAAACTGTAAAATTACCTCCCCATACTCGATAATTTTGCACTTGTTTATCATTTCTTTGACGAGCAGCCCTAAGCAACAATGCAGGAATAATAACAGACCATATTGTAGCAGCAAGTCCAGCCCACCCAATAGCCAATAAAAATCCATCAGGGTAGATCATTCCCGCTACAATAGGTGGTGCAAAAGTTACAAGCATTGTTTTGGTGCGTCCAAGCCTGCTATCATCAAAACCGCATAAATCTGCCATATAATCAAACAATCCAAGTCCAGCTCCCAAAAACGAAGTAGCTACTGCCAAAAAAGCAAATGCGTCCAACATTCTTAATAAAAAAGAACCATTTAAATTGCTACTTGCTGCCTCTATCAAGTCGCTCACATTACCACCTGCTGCAATAACTGATTTAAAATCACTACGCATAATATTGCCATCACAAGCAACAATCCATATAATATACGCAAAAAGCGCAATCAATGTCCCATACACAAGGCATTTATTAATTGACAAGGGATCTTTACCAAAATATTTTACCAAACTTGGGACAGAAGCATGAAAACAAAAGGAAGTGAGATAAGTCGAAAGTGCCACAAACACAAAGATTCCATAACTACTCCCATCATTTTGCACATCAAGAATAAAAGCACTCTTTATCTCCCCTAGCATCCCACTCATAGCAAAAACAAAAGTTATGACCATCCCTCCAATCATAATCACTGAAAATCTATCCACCAAATAAGTGCTCCACCAAACACAACCACTCAAAAACAAAGCAAATAGCAATCCTGATAGAAACTTTGGCGGCTCATAGCCAAAAACAGCATTAAAGGTATGCACCACCATAGAACCACCACCACTAACATAAGCATAAAGCAAAATATACAGCACAAAAGCTACACTCAATCCATTCACAAGATTCCAAAATTTACCCAAATTATCACGCACAAGGGTATGGAAACTCGCACCGGGCTTATAATTAAGATTTACTTCCAAAATTGCTTGTGAAGAAAACAACATCATCAGCCAAGTAAGCACCATAAGTGCCAATGACCACCAAATCCACATACCAGCTGAAATTGTCGGCAAAGCAAGCATACCAGCTCCAATTGCTGTCCCTGCAATAATCATTGTCCCACCTAAAACACTAGGCTTGTTACCAATCCCAAACATATCTACCTACCTAAAATAATCTCTAAAAACTCCTAAGATTATAGCAAAATTTAATACCAAAAAAATATGAATATGCTATAATTCTAAGCAAAAATAAGGGCGAAAATCACACAAAATGAATAAAATTGAAAATTTTATACAAATCCTAAAAAGCAATGAAAAATGTTTTACATATGAATTTTCTGCACCACCTAGCTTTTCTTTAGACTCTTTTTTTGATGCATTACAGCAAGAAAATCTTGTTTCAAAAATTCACGCTTTTATTTGCACCGATTCACCCCTTGCCAAACTCAAGCACAATGCAATTTTAGCAAGCCTTAAACTACAAAATGCTTTTAATATCCCAAGTATTGCTACAATCTCTATGCGTGATAGAAACACTCTTGCCATTCAAAGTGAGCTTATTGGCATGAATAGTCTTGATTTGCGACTTATTTTGGCACTCACAGGCGATCCAATAAGGCATGGCAACCAACCACAAGCAAAAGGTGTTTTTGAAGGAAATAGTCTTTTATTGCTCAAAATTATTCAACAATTAAATCAAGCAAAAGATATCAACAATCACCCCATACAAGGCGATTTTAAACCTTTTTATGCTTTTAGTGTTTTAAATTCCTACTCTAATAAAAAAGAAAATCTTTATAAAAAAATGCAAGAAAAGATTCAAAATGGTGCTTCTGCGATTATCACGCAGCCCATTTATGATTTGGACATTGCACAAGAATTATTACAATGGTGCGATAAAATCAATCAAGAATCTTCTACAAACTGCACTTTGATTTTTGGCTTTTTTCCTATCACTTCTTACAAAACCGCTCTTTTTTTACACAATAAACTTCCGGGAGTTTTTATCCCGCAATCTTGGCTAGAAACTATGGAAAAAGCCTCCCACAACAACACTGAGTTAGAAATAGGATTAGAAAAGAGTCAAAGGCTTTTTGAAAATCTATGTAAGATTCAAGCAAAAATTCACCTAATGAGTTCTAATAAAGTCGATATTATCGGAAAAATTCTCAATGGTCGATAAACCTTTATTTTTATTAAGTGCTAGCCTCATTACAATTAGCATTATCTTTTCTTATTCTCTTTCTTCTTTTGCTATTCTTTATTATGATTACAATGAATTTCATTTTATGTTAAGGCAGCTTATTGCTGGAATATTAGGCATTTTACTCATGTGGGGAATCTCAAGATGCAACCCCGATGATTTTATTTTGAAACTTGGATTTTTTCTATTTTTTGGTGGAATTGTTATTATGTTTATTATGCATTTCTTGCCAGAAAGTCTCGCAACAAGTGCTGGAGGTGCGAAACGCTGGATTCGATTGCCTTTTTTCTCATTAGCACCTGTGGAATTTTTCAAAATAGGTTTTATTGTATTTTTGGCTTGGAGTTTCTCTCGCAAATTCTCTCTCATTGAAACTAAATCCCTAAAAGAAGAATTCATTACCTTTTTGCCCTATGCTTTTGTATTTTTAATTGCAGTTTATTTAATTGCCATTTTACAAAACGATTTGGGACAAATTGTCTTACTTGGAGCCACTTTGGCATTAATGATGATTTTTGCTGGCTCTTCTTTTAAGCTCTTTGTAAATCTTTTAGCTATTGCTTTTGTTTTGTTTATTTCTGTTATTATCACAAGTGCGCACCGAATAACACGCATTAAAGCGTGGTGGGCTGGAACACAAGATATGATACTTTCCTTTTTTCCACAATCTATTGCCAATTCTTTACGCATCGAAAATCTCCCTGAACCTTATCAAATCCAACATTCCCTTAATGCTATTTCAAATGGTGGAATCTTTGGGGAAGGTTTAGGGAATGGTTTAATCAAACTCGGATTTTTAAGTGAAGTGCATACAGATGTGATTCTAGCGGGAATTACCGAAGAAATAGGATTTATTGGTTTATTTTGCATAAGCCTTTTGTTTATGGCAATGATTTTTAGAATCCTAAAAATTGCCAACCGCTGCCAAAATACAATGTATTATCTTTTTTGTTCTGGAGCGGGAATTATTTTGGGCTTTTCATTTTTAATCAATGCCTTTGGGATTTCTGGCTTAATTCCCATTAAAGGAATTGCCGTCCCATTTCTAAGCTATGGAGGAAGCTCTATACTTGCCTCAAGCATTTTAGTAGGTATGGTATTATCCATTAGCAAAAGAGCAAAAATGTCCTAATTTAAGATTTTTTTTATTACAATTCCTAAAAATTTTTACCAAAAGTGAGTATTATGAAAAATATCTTAACACCCAATATTCCAGCCCTTCAAGGAAACTTTGATAAAAATATCCTATTGCAGATAACCAAAGAATACCAAACCCCTATTTTTGCTTACGATTTTGACAAAATTGAAGAATATTATCATCAATTCAAAAGTGCATTTAGTGGCAGAAAAACACTCATTTGTTACGCGCTAAAGGCTAATTCCAACTTAAGCGTTGTCAAAAAACTTGCTTCTTTAGAAAGCGGTGCAGATTGTGTCTCTTTGGGAGAAATTAAGCGTGCAATTTTAGCAGGAATCCCACCTTATAAAATCATTTATAGTGGCGTAGGCAAACAAGAAGAAGAAATCAAAGAAGCTATCAAACTTGGGATTCTCTTTATCAATATCGAAAGCAAAGCAGAGCTTTTTAAAGTCGAATCTATCGCAAAAAGCTTAAATACAAAGGCAAGAATCTCTATACGCGTCAATCCAGATATTGACCCACAAACACACCCTTACATTTCTACTGGCTTAAAAGAAAATAAGTTTGGTATTGAAATCCAAGAAGCAAAAAGCCTGTATTTACACGCTCATAAATCTGAATTTTTAGAGCCAATAGGAATCCATTTTCACATTGGAAGTCAGCTTACCAAACTCCAACCCATTTATGAATCAGCACAAAAAATTGCCAAACTTGTGCATAGCCTTTTGGCTTTAAAAATTGATATTAAATTTTTTGATATTGGGGGAGGATTAGGCATTACTTATAGTGATGAAACTACTATTAATCCCTATGATTATGCACAAAGTATCTTAGAATGTCTTAGAGGCTTAGATTTGACTATTATCTGTGAGCCCGGTAGATTTATTATCGGAAATGCCGGTGTTTTTTTAGTCAAAGTCCTTTATGAAAAAATTTCTCAAAATAAGCGTTTTGTCATCGTTGATGGTGCCATGAATGACTTAATACGCCCTAGTCTTTATAATGCCTACCACCAAATTATTCCTCTAATCCAATCACAAGGTGAAAAAAGTCCTGCAGATATCGTAGGTCCAATTTGTGAGAGTGGAGATTATTTAGGCAAAAACATAGAGCTTCCTCCACTTAAAGAAGGTGATATTTTGGCTATCTTAAGCAGCGGTGCTTATGGATTTAGTATGTCAAGTAATTATAATACGCGTCCAAGATGTGCTGAAGTAGCTATCTCACAAGGCAAAATAAAACTCATTAGAAAAAGAGAGACTTTCGAAGATTTAATTGCATTAGAAAAAGATTTAATGGGAGATTTTTGATGAAACTGCAACAATTTCGCGAAGAAATCAACAAAATTGATGATAAAATTTTAGAACTTTTAGAAAAACGCATGGAAATTGTCAAACAAATAGGCAAAATCAAAATGCAGGGCAATACCCCAATTTACCGCCCAGAAAGAGAAAAAGAAATTATTGATAGACTAATAAGCAAAAAACCCCTACTTCTTACCAAAAATGCCATTGAATCTATTTATTTAGAAATTTTTGCGGTTAGTCGCAACCTTGAATTACCCGAACGCGTAGCCTATCTTGGTCCTATTGGAAGCTACACACACCAAGCAGCAGAAAGCCGTTTTGGGGCAATGTGTGAGTATTTTTCTCACAATACTATCACTTCTGCTATTAAAAGCGTAGAAGAATCTAGAGCAAGTTATGCTGTTATCCCTATTGAAAACAATCAAAATGGAGCCGTTGGCGAAACACTAGATTTATTGAAAGATACTAATCTCAAAATAGTAGCAGAAATTTATATGCCAATCCATCACTGCTTTGCAAGCATTTCCCAAAAACTTCAAGATATAAAAATTATCTATTCTAAAGATATCGCTTTTGGGCAATGTTATAATTTCTTAAACGAGCACAGCCTAGATCATATCCAAAGAATCCCCGTAGATTCTACTGCAAAAGCAGCACAACTTGCATCACAAAACCCACAATGTGCGGCAATTTGTTCTCATATTGCAGCAAAACTTTATAATGTCCCTGTTTTATTTGAAAATATCGAAGATAGTGCTGGAAATAAAACGCGTTTTATCATCGTGAGCAATTTTAAAAACCAAAGTTGTGGAAAAGATAAAACTTCTATCTTTGCAAATCTTACCAACACAGGCAAACCCGGAGCGCTTTATAATTTACTTTATGATATTAGAGATTTAAATATCAATATGACTTCAATCCAATCTCGTCCAACTCACACCGATGATGATTTTAGATATTGTTTTTTTATTGACATTGATGGGCATATTGATGATAATAATGTAAGCGAATTATTCAAACGCTACCCCAATGAATTAAAATGGCTGGGTAGCTACTTGAAAAATTAATTCAATAAATAATATAATAAAACTTTAAAAACCAAGGAGTAAAAATGGCTGAAGAAGCACAAAAAGATTCTAAATTATCTAATCTCAAACAAAATAAAATGATTTTATTTATTATTATTGGCGTTGTTGCACTACTTCTGATTATTCTTATAATCGTTGGAATTTTAATCTTTAGTGGCGACAAAGAAGAATCTCAACCACAATCCAATCAACCACTTCAAAGTGCAGCCTCCAAAAGTAGCACAGCAAATCCAAATAGCTCACTTTTAAGCGTTGGACCAATGTATCCACTTGAGCAATTCATTGTTAATTTAGTCTCAACAGGCGGAGGGAAACGCTATCTTAAAACTTCCATTGCTTTAGAAATGAGTATCGCAGAAATGCAACCCGAATTAGATAGCAAGGTAGATATTTTACGCGATACGATTATTACTATTTTAAGCGATAAAACTTTTGAAGAAATTCAAACCACTAGAGGCAAACAAAAACTAAAAGAAGAGATTCTAGCTCGCATTAATGAATTTTTAGTGGATGGTAGAATCGTTAATGTATTTTTCACTGACTTTGTGGTGCAATAGGCTTGATTGAAATTGGCATAGATTTAGTCGCGATTGCTCGCTTTGAATCTTTTATTCAAAAATTTGGAGAAAAAGGGCTTTTAAAATTTCTCAATCCCCAAGAAATTACATTTATCAAAACCGCTCAAAATGCCGCTGGCTTTTGGGCTGCCAAAGAAGCTTGCTCAAAAGCCCTCAAATGCGGTATTTCCAAAGAACTCGGCTTCCATGATATTCTTATTTCCAAATCCCCAAAAGGTGCCCCTCTTTTAACCCTCAAAGAAGAAAAAATGCTTTATTTTAATGTTTCTTATTTAAGCCTCTCCATTTCCCATGATAGCGGATTTGCAATCGCAGCAGTGGTTGCAAATTTTAATAACTAATCAAAACTTATATTTTTATAATCTTTAAAATACTATAATTAAAAGTTTAATCAAAATTTTAAGGATTTTTGTGCTTAGGTTATGTTCCTCTTCTCTTAGCAGACAGCAGATTCTAAAAGAACATAAAATACCTTTTATACAATGCGATAATAACTTTGATGAAGAGACTTTAACACACACTAATCCAAAAAATTTTGTTTATAATGCAACACTCAAAAAGTATAAAAACGCCCTCCATTCCTATGGACTTGAAATGCCGCTTTTGGTTGCAGATACCGTCATTGATTGTATGGGAAACCTGCAAAGGAAAGCAAAAAATAAAGATGAAGCGAGACTTTTTTTGCATGCACAAAGTGGCAATTCCATCGAGATTCTTACCTGTATGATTCTCCACTCTAGGGATTTTTATTTTCTCAATCTTAGTCAAACTCACTATGATTTTGTAGCATTTGATGCTCAAGATGTAGAAAATTACCTCCAAAGCAATCAATGGCAAAATAAAGCCGGTGCTGTAATGGTAGAAGGATTCCATCAAAAATACATCAAAAAGCAAATCGGAAATACTTCTAATGCCATGGGATTGCATTTTGAAGCACTTAAGCCTTTTTTGGAGAATCTTTGATGAATATTACAATGGTTGGAGTTATGCTGGCTACTTCACTTGTTATAGGGCTTTTAGGACTTATTGCATTTCTTTGGGGTCTCAAAAATGGACAATTTGATGATGAAAAGAAAATGATGCAAGGCGTTTTGTTTGATAGTGAAGAAGATTTACGCCATGCTGCAAATAATAAACCAAACAAAAAGGATAAAAAATGAAAGAAATTTATGATATAGCAATTATTGGAGGTGGTCCCGGTGGTATCGCCTCTGCAGTAGAATCAGTGATTTTAGGAATCAATAATGTTGTATTGTTTGAAAAAGGAGAAAACCATTCAACAACTATTCGCAAATTTTATAAAGATAATAAACGCGTAGATAAAGATTATAAAGGACAAAAAGTTGAACTTAATGGCAATATTTATTTTTGCGATGGAACAAAAGAAAGCACATTAGATTTATTTAGCAAAATTATTCAAGAAAACGCCTTTGAAGCACACTTTCAAACAGAAGTAGAATCCATTAAGCAAGAAAAAGAATATTTTGTAATCCAAACCACACAAAATACTTCAATCAAGGCAAAATTTATCATTATCTCTATTGGGAAAATGGGACAACCAAACAAACCTTCCTACCCTATCCCAAGCTCTATTAGAAGCCTTGTAAATTTTAATGCTAATAGTTGTCAAGATGGCGAAAAAATCCTTGTTGTTGGCGGTGGAAACTCTGCTGTAGAATATGCCTGCATTTTAAGTGAAACTAATCCCACAACACTTAATTACAGACGCACAGAATTCTCACGCATCAATGAAGTCAATAAAGAAAACTTAGAATCTTGCATAAAAGCCAACAAAATCTCCCCAAAATTAGGCATAGATATCCAAAGCCTTGAAGATGATAATGGAAAGCCCAAAGTCAATTTTACTGATGGCACAAGTGAAACTTATGATAGAATCATCTATGCAATCGGTGGAATGGCTCCTGTTGATTTTCTCAAAAAATGCAATCTAAAGCTAGATGAAAATGGAATCCCACTCATCGATGAAAATCACCAAAGTTCAATTGACAAAATTTATATCGCAGGGGATATTTTATTTAAAAATGGAGGCTCGATTGCAGCTGCATTAAATCATGGTTTTCATATTGTGCAAGAAATTAAAAAAAGGCTTTAATTTTTAAATCTTAAAGTTTATTTTACATAGATTCTGCTAGAATCCATACTTTATTTTTTAATTTCCAAGGATTAAATATGGCAAAAAGATGCTTTTTTAGTGGCAAAGGTCCAATGGTCGGCAATAATGTAAGTCACGCAAACAATAAAACAAAAAAACGCTCACTACCAAATTTAAGAGTAGTTAGAATTAAACTAGAAGATGGAACTAGTGCAAAAGTAAGAATTGCTGCTTCCACTTTAAGAACTATGAAAAAACGCTCTTAATCCTAAATTTAGGATTAAGCAGTGGCATTTGAAAAACTCAAAAAACTTCTTCATTGGGAAGGAACGCAAAAGCCAGATATTGATTTATCCGGTTTATTATACGAACAACTCAAACCTTTTCGACTGCCTTTTATTTTACTTTTTTTAGGATTATTACTTAGCACACTTGGTTACATTGTCATCACTGATTACACACTTATTGAGGCTTTCTTTCAAAGTTCTTATACTTTTACTACAACAGGATTTGGGGCTTTAAAAGAAAGTGAATTTGATGCTTTAGATATTATTTACACTGCCATTGTAATGCTTGCAGGTTCTGCTGTTTTAAGTTTTTGCGTCATTGGTGTAATCGATATTTTAAATCGAGGAAAACTTATTTCTGTTATTAAGGAACGCAGTATGATTTACAAAATAGCGCGTCTAAAAAATCACTTCATCATTTGTTATCACAACGAATACACAATCCAACTCTCACAGCAATTTAGGGAAGCACATATTCCCTTTGTTGTCGTGGATAACAACAATTCTTTAGAGGATATTGCCCTAAAATACCGCTATCCCTTTTTTATCAATGAGGACCCCTTAGAAGAAATTGCGATGCTCAAATGCCATTTATCTAGTGCTAGAGGGGTTATTGCACTTTCAAATAATATTGCAGATAATATAGCTCAAATTGTTTCTGTAAGATTATATGAAAAAGAACTGGGAAGAAAACCTTACTTCATTATTGCTAATGCTAATAACAACGAAGAAGAAGAAAAGCTCAAAAAATTAGGTGCAGATTGCGTTGTTTCCCCTTCTAAGCTTTTTGCACAAAGAGTGAATGCTATGGCAACTCGCCCTGATATGGAAAATCTCTTAGAGCGTTTTGCATACCAAAAAGACACTCCACTTGACTTAGAAGAAATCGTTGTCCCTCGCTATTCTTGGTTAGTTCTAAAAAAACTCAAAGAATCTCACTTAAGAGAAATCACACAAACTTCTATTGTAGGCATTACCCAAAAAGATGGCAAATTTATCTCCATGCCTAATGGAGATACGCTTGTAACAAGTGAATGCAAATTGCTTGTCATTGGCACTTCACATGGAATACGCCTAACCAAACAACTTGTATCCAAAAAAGACAAACCAGAGGAGTTAAAATATGTTTAATCTTTTCCCTATTGACAATGGAGTTTGTGCTCCAGAAGGCTTTTATTGCGATGGTGTTAGTGCTGGATTGAAAGCAAATTCTCAATTAGATCTTGCTTTTATTTACGCTGATTCTTTATGCGATGTTGAGGCAATCTTCACTCAAAATAAATTTTGTGCTGCACCCATTATGCACTACAAAGAATATCAAGAGGGATTTAAAACGAATTTCATTTTGATAAATTCCAAAAATGCCAATGCACTAACCGGCAATGAAGGTATCAATAACATCAAAGAAGTTTTATCCACTCTCCAACAAATGTTCCCTAATGTTACAAATCCAATAATGAGTTCTACTGGCACCATTGGCGTCCAACTCCCAAAAGAAAAAATCATCTCCGCTTTTCCTTTATTCAAACTTGATACAAAAAACAATCAAAATGCCGCTAACGCAATTATGACCACTGATAGATTTAATAAAACTATTGCTTTTGAAGTTTTTTTAGATGATGGTAAGAGTTTTAGAATCGGTGCTATATGCAAAGGTGCTGGTATGATTAATCCAAGTTTGGCTACTATGCTTTGTTTTATCACCACTGATGCTGCAATTCCAAAAGAAGATATGCGCCCACTTCTCTTAAAAGCCTCAAAAACTACTTTTAACGCCATTAGTGTAGATGGCGATACTTCGACAAATGATACTATTCTTTTGCTAACTAACCACAAAAGTGGAGTTTATCACAAGGAAGCATTTTTATTTGCATTAGAAAAACTAATGCACAAACTCGCCACAGATATAGTTCGCGATGGGGAAGGAGCAACCAAATTAGTTGCATTTGAAATCAAAGGGGCTAAAACACAACAAGAAGCAGAAAAATGTGCCAAAGCCCTTAGTCAATCCCTTCTTGTAAAAACTGCACTTTTTGGTTGTGATCCAAATTGGGGAAGAATCGCATCTACAATTGGAGCAAGTGGAATTGAATGCAGTCCTGAAACCTTAGAAATTTATTTTGATGATATTTGTGTTTATTCCAAAGGAAAAATACTATTTGATGATATCAACGAAGAAAAAGCCACAAGAATCCTCAAACAAGATTCTTTTAAAATATTATGCGATATTGGTTTAGGCAAAGAATCTTTTATCGCTTATGGTTGTGATTTGGGGTATGATTATGTCAAAATTAATGCAGATTATCGCACTTAAAAGAATCTCAATGTATTCTTGAATTCTTAAGGCAATTTTGTTTATAATATAATTTTAAAACAAGGAGAACAAATGCTACACGAATATAGAGATGAGATTAGTGTCCTCAAACAAGAAAATGCACATTTTGCAAAGATTTTTGACGAGCATAATGAATTAGACCAAAAAATTCAAGACATTAGCGAAGGTAGAGAGTATGCTACAGATACACAATTAGCAGAACTCAAAAAAAGAAAGCTTAGCTTGAAAGATGAAGCTTTAGCGATGATTATGGACTACAAAGAATCAAAGAAATAATTACAAGCCCTTTTTGTGGGCTTTTATCACCTTTTTATGCCATTTTTTATAACTTTTTGAAACATCTCTCAAAGAAATCCCTATAATCTCTGGAATCTCATAAATATGATTTTTCGCTATTAATACCTTTAGATTCTTAAAATTTTTTCTATCTACTTTAAAACTAAGTAAAATTTCCTCTTCGCAATTAAGTTTTTCTTCCCAAAAATAATAACTTTCTATTGCCATTCTCTGCACACATGAGACAAATCCACTCTCCATTGCCCTAGATATTAAAATCTTAGCATTTTCACTTGTTGTTGTCGTTTGCAATAACATCAATCCCAAACTTTATTCCTTCGATCTTTTCTTATCTCTTTCTTCTTGCGCCTTTTTCTTTTCTTCTCTACGCAATTGCTCAATATTCATCTGTCTTTCTTTGGATTTTCTGAATTTATCTAAATATTCCTGCCTTTCAGTTGGGCTTTGATAGGAAATAGGACGGATGAAAAATATCACCAACATCAAAATAAAAAAGAATATCGCAGTTTCCTGATTTGAAGTTAGCTTGTACCAAACCATTGCAATAATAAGCGAGGTAATAACCTTAAATAATACAACCATCTTAAAGCATCTTTGGGGAAATATTATGTTTAAAAAACATCAAATCTTGAGCATTGCATTCTTTAAATAAAGCCAAAAAAACTTGAGGAATGTATAAAATTGGCACTTCCAAATCATCACGACCTGCATTTTTTTTGATTTTCTTAGAATGCCCATCTAAAAGCTCGAAATTTCCAATATTAGGCGTCATAATAAAATCAACTCCACAATCAACCATTTCATAATAATCCTTCCCACCCATTTTGTAAGCCATATCCTTATTAATATGCAGCAAATAATCATAGCTATCTTTATAAAAAGGATAGATTTTTGCACCCAAAAGATTCTCAAATTTTTCTACAATATAAGTCTCTTTAACCATACTCTCTAATTCTCTATCTAGCAAAAAGGCGCACTTAAATCCCTCCCAAGTTCTTTTTTGATTATCCCTCACAAAAGCTTGCAAAACAATCTCTGGTGCAAAGACAAAAGCATCTTCTAGCTCCAAAATATCGATTTCCCCCATTTTTTTATTCAATTCTTCCTTAAAATTAGAATGCATAAAATATTTTTTAAAAACCTTTTTAATAGCCAACAAACTTTGACTATCGCACACTAATAATTTCATTTTTTGCTTTTTTGCATTATTTAGTGCTTGCAGAATCTTTCCATAATACTCCACTTCATTTACAAGAGGTAATAAACGATTTTCACAGGCTATCTCCCATATCTCTGCGATTGGAATCTGCAATTTTTCAAAAAGCTTTTTCACATTCTCCTTTAAAATAGAGGCACTTTGATTATAAAAATGATTATGCCACAATATTAACTTATCCATTTTCTTCCCTTATGCAATGTGTTCCAAAAGTCGTTTTTTTATCGTTTGAATCTCTCTAGTTTGACATTTATTTAGCACAATCTTTTTTAATTCCCATAAATAATGATTGATTGTATCATATTTTGGAAATATATAAATCTCAAGATTCAATGCCATCAAAACATTCTGATAATCCTTGGAGATAAATTCCAATATTTCCGCATTTTCCTCTTCTTGATAGAGAAAATAAGCCAATATAAAAAACACTTCACCACAATACTCTTCACACTCTACACTCAAAGGCGTTGCATAAGCAAACGGCAAGAAGGAAATCAAAAACTCTCTTTCACGCTTCAGCCCAAATTCCTCCAAATCTTCCATTTTTTTCAAAAAAGGCTCTTCATTGATTACCAAATCATAAAGAGCCAACGAAGAATTTAATGGTTCAATTTTCCACTCCAGCCCAAACTTCCTTACCAATTCTCCAATAGTTAATTTAAAATCAAATACAACAACGCCATTAATTTTAAATCCATAGGCTTTATAAGAATACTCCAAAATATTCTTTTGGACAATCTCCAACAGACAAGCAAGAGAATCTTCTTCATCAATCTTGACTTGCATTTTTGCAAAATAAGGCAGATAATCCCTCTCTACATTAAAACGAAATAGCTTTAATTTTAATCTTTTCTCCATAAACCACCTCCAAATCTCGCCATACAACGCACTATTTTTTAAACTTATGATTTTTAGGGTTTGACAATAAAGCCCTCATTGAGCTATTTACCCCATCATCTTCCTTTTCTATTCCCTCTTTGGCTTCAATAAAAGTTGCCAAAAGATTAATATAAATGCAAAAATCTGAGCGGATATCTTCATCATTAGGCAATAAAATTTGCACAATGGATTCCAATGGAGTTGTTACAAAACTACCCAAATTTTCTTCTCCAAAACCGGCTTCAAAATAAAGATTCTTTTCATCCATCTCCAAACTCTCAAAAGTATAACCCGCCAAAATAAACACTGTCAAATCACTAAAAGCCTCCCGAATCTCGCGTGGAAGTTCTGGTTCAAATTTCACGCACGATACATTACACACTATCGAAAAATTCACCTTTTTTTGAATGAGATATTTCAATATTTCATAGCAATGCGTTTTTTGCATTCCCCTAAACTTCTTATCATACAATAAATTTTCTAACCCCATCATCCAACCTTTATAAAATCTCTTTTAAACCCTGCATTAATCTCTTAACCTCACAAATACCAATCTTCCAAAAATCATCATCTTCGATATCCAAGCCAAAGATTCCCACCAATTCTCTTGGTGATTGACTACCGCCAAGACTTAAAAATTTCTCATATTTATTTACAAAATCTTGCCCTTCTTTCCTATATACTCCAAAAAGAGCCATTACTAAAAGTTGCCCATAACTATACGCATAACAATAAAAAGGCGTGTGAATAAAATGTGGAATATAAGACCACCAACAACTATAATTTTGTGTCAAAACTACGCTTTTGCCAAACATTTTTTGATTTTCTTCTTGCCATATTTGACTAAATTCATCTACGCTTAATTCACCTTCTTTTTGATGCACTCTTCTTTCAAAATTAGTAAAAACATTCTGTCTAAAAAGTGTCGCAAAAATATCTTCTAACTTACTTGCATAAAGGGCGATTTTTTCCTCCCTTGAAAGCATATTTTTCATTTTTTCAAACAAAAGCATCTCAGCAAAAACAGATGCAGTTTCGGCTGTTGTCAAAGGGGTATCTGCATTGAGATAACCTACCCCATAAGATAAATATTGATGGATTGTGTGTCCAAGTTCATGTGCCATTGTAAAAACATCTCGACGCCTATTAGTGTGATTTAACATCAAATAAGGATGCACACTTGGCACTGCACCATGGCTAAAAGCTCCTCCACGCTTATTTTCTCTAGGGTGAGAATCTATCCAGCCCTCATCAAAAGCACGTTTTGCAATCTCATAAAATCTAGGTGAAAACTCCAAAAAAGTTTCCAAGACAAGCTTTTTTGATTCTTCATAAGAAAACTCCGAATCTTCACTGCACAAAAGAGGTGCATAGCGATCATAATCATACAAAGTCTCTAGCCCCAAAAGCTGTATTTTGAGCTTATAATATTCCTCTACCACCCCCACAGAATCATTGATGGTTTGCACCATAATATCTACACTTTTTTGTGTAATTTGGTTATCAATATGCCGAGATTCTTCTAAATTGCTATAACCTCTAAGTTCTGCTGAAATTTTCAAATCTTTACGCACCACATTATAAATATAAGCCAACAATTCGAGATTTTTACTCAAAGTTTCACTTAGAGATTGTGCGGCTTCTTTCCGCGTTTCTCTATTTTTATCATAAAGTAAGCTCAATACTTCTTCTTCACTCACTTCCTTATCTTGAAACTTAAATCTCAAAGCACTCAAATGCTCATCAAATAGCCTCTTAAAGCTATCTACCCCCACAGGTTGCATTTTAAGCAAAACTTTTTCTTCGGGCAAAGTGAGCTGATGTTTTGCATTTTTAGCCAATAATTCCAAGAAATAACTATACTTTTTACATTGCTTAATAAAAGCACTTTGAATATTATTTGGCAAAGCATTAAATTCAATTTCAAAAAATAATAATTTTTCTTGAGCTTTATTGACTTCCATTTCGCATTTAGAGAGAAATGCTCCCTCTTTTGTATTAGCAGCAAAGCATAAATAAGCATAAGTCATAACACAAGAAAGATTCTCGCAAATCCCTTCATACTCTCTGAGCATTTTTTCAAATTCCAAAGGTTGCAAACTAGCCATTTGATTTTTATACTTATCTTCAAACTTTTGAGAATTTTTTATATTTTCTTGAATATTATTCTCCAAGATTTCTTTACTTTCAAAAAGCGGTTTTAAATTCCATTTATCCATACCAATAACCTTAAAAATCCATAATATTTTTTACATTTGTAATCTACACAAATACACTTTTATTGCTTAGTATTATACCTTAACTCTAGTAAAAAATATGATAAATTTTGATTTGGGGAAGTTTTGCAAAAAGCAGCCTTGTGAAAGAATGAGCCAAAATCCATTTAGGATTTTAGCTAAGTGGAGGGGGGATTACATCATTCCACCCATACCTCCCATTCCACCCATACCGCTCATATCTGGCATTGCTGGTTTGTCTTCTTTGATTTCATGAACAGTTGCTTCTGTTGTAAGAAGTAAGCTTGAAACAGAAACAGCATTTTGCAATGCAATTCTTGCAACTTTCAATGGGTCAATGATTCCTGCCTCAAACATATCTACATATTTTCCACTAGAAGCATCAAATCCATTATTTACATTAGAATCTTGCTCTACATTATTTACCACTACGCCATCATCAAATCCAGCATTAGTAGCGATTTGTTTGATTGGAGCAGAAATTGCACGCTTAATGATTTCATAACCGATTTTCTCATCACCTTCCAAACTTAAATTCACTTTTGCTGCTGCACGGATAAGGGCTGCACCACCACCGATGATAATGCCTTCTTCTACCGCTGCTTTTGTCGCTGAAAGTGCATCATCTACTCTATCTTTTTTCTCTTTCATTTCTACTTCGCTTGCTGCACCTACTTTAATAACAGCAACCCCACCACTAAGTTTTGCTAATCTTTCTTGGAGTTTCTCTCTATCATAATCACTTGTAGTAGATTCAATTTGTGTTTTAATCTGTGCGATTCTAGCATTCACTCCATCTTTGCTTCCTGCACCATCTACAATTGTTGTATTATCTTTGTCAATTACGATTCTAGCAGCTTGCCCCAAATCTTCAATGCTTGCATTTTCCAAAGTCTTACCAAGCTCTTCACTGATTACTTCTCCGCCTGTTAAAGTCGCAATGTCTTTTAGCATTTCTTTTCTTCTATCACCAAATCCCGGTGCTTTGACTGCTGCTACATTTAAAACACCTCTTAGTTTATTCACAACCAAAGTCGTCAAAGCTTCTCCCTCAATATCTTCAGCAATAATCAATAGAGGCTTTCCGCTTTTCATTGTGGATTCTAAAAGTGGTAAAATATCTTTCATTGAAGTGATTTTTTTATCTGTTAATAGAATATAAGGGTGCTCTAATTCAGCTTCCATTTTATCGCTATTAGTCACAAAATATGGGCTTAGATAACCTCTATCAAATTGCATACCTTCAACGACGCTCAATTCATCATTGATACCCTTTGCTTCTTCAACAGTAATAACACCATCTTTGCCTACTTTTTCCATAGCTTCAGCGATTAATTCACCTACTTTAGCATCAGAATTTGCAGAAATTGTTGCAACTTGTGCAATTTCTTTTTTGCCAGCAACAGGCTTAGAGATTTTTTTCAATTCTTCTGTAATTGCTTCTGCTGCTTTATCCATACCTCTTTTTACTTCAATTGGATTTGCACCAGCAGTAATATTTCTCAAACCTTCTTTAAAAATACTATAAGCCAAAACAGTCGCTGTTGTAGTTCCATCACCTGCTGCATCTGCAGTTTTGCTTGCAACTTCTTTTACAAGTTGTGCTCCCATATTTGCAATAGGATCTGCAAGCTCAATTTCTTTTGCCACAGACACACCATCTTTTGTAATACTTGGGGCACCAAAGCTTTTTTGAATCAAAACATTTCTTCCTCTAGGTCCCATTGTTACTTTTACTGCATCACTTAATTGTTTTACACCTTCAAATAATCTATTTCTTGCACTATCTGAAAAATTAATTTCTTTACTTGCCATTTTATACTCCTTTATTTTATCTTATATTAAGCAATTACGCCCAAAACATCTTCTAATTTCAAAATCAAATACTCTGTTCCTTCAAGCTTTACTTCTGTTCCAGAATATTTACCAAACACAACTTTATCATTAACTTTTACATCTTTTACTTCACTTCCAATAGCTTTTACTACACCCATTAAAGGCTTTTCTTTTGCATTATCAGGGATAATAATACCAGAAGCGGTTTTTGTATCTTCTTCAAGTCTTTCTACAAGAACTCTCTCTCCAAGTGGTTTGAAATTCATAGGATTACCTCCATATTTAAAAATTAATTTAAAACGACGAAATTATAATCACTTTTTCAATGCTTGTCAATATCTTTAGTAAAAAAACTCATTAATTCTTAGTCAATAAGACTAAATATTAATTAGTTTTAAATGCTTAAGATTTATAATATCTATTCTCTTGCATTTTATTCTTTGTACCCTCAAATTTCACTCATTAACAATGATAATTTCTTTTAAGATTTCAATAAACAAAACAAAGTTATAATCATAAAATTTTGATTTGTTTGGAGATAAACCATGTATGCAACAAGAGTTACAAATCTTTCAGAATCTATCACTATTGCTATTAGCACACTAGCAAGAGAGCTAAAAGCACAAGGCAAAGATATTCTTTCATTTTCGGCTGGAGAACCTGATTTTGATACCCCACAAATCATCAAAGATGAAGCTATCAAAGCCCTCCAAAATGGTTTTACAAAATACACAGCAGTTGCTGGGATTCCAGAATTGTTACAAGCTATCAGCGATAAATTGCTAAGAGAAAATCATCTCAACTATACACCACAAGAAATCGTTGTCAATAGCGGCGCTAAACACTCTTTGTTTAATATTTTTCAAGCCCTTATTGACAAGGATGATGAAGTAATTATCCCTAGCCCTTATTGGGTAACCTACCCAGAGCTTGTAACTTACAGCGGTGGAAAAAATGTCTTTATAGAAACTACACAAGAAAACAACTTCAAAATCACGCCCAAACAACTCAAAGCAGCAATCACACCCAAAACCAAAATGCTTGTCCTTACCACCCCTTCCAATCCCACTGGAATGGTATATTCTAAAAGCGAATTAGAATCCATAGCCGAGATTCTAAAAAATACTAACATTTGGGTAATTAGTGATGAAATTTATGAAAAACTTGTGTATGATGGCGATTTCACTTCTTGTGGTAGCATTAGTCAAGATATGCTAGAACGCACAATCACAATTAATGGTTTAAGCAAGGCTGTAGCAATGACAGGTTGGCGTATGGGATATCTAGCCACCAAAGACAAAAAACTCCGCCAACTTATCATTAATCTCCAAAGT
Organism: Helicobacter pullorum NCTC 12824; assembly: GCF_017979475.1. GTDB lineage: Bacteria > Campylobacterota > Campylobacteria > Campylobacterales > Helicobacteraceae > Helicobacter_D > Helicobacter_D pullorum. Next base: position 85,516 of record NZ_JAERIT010000004.1, on the reverse strand, counting down.
CAGTGCATTTCCAATATCAACTCTATCACACAAAAAGCCTCTATCCCCGCACTTGATGGCAGAGCAGAAACAGAGATTCTAAAAATGCAAAAAGCCTTCAAAGAAAGAAGAGATATAGCCTGCAAACTTTTTAATGAAATTGAAGGTTTAAATGTTAGCATTCCAGATGGTGCTTTCTATCTTTTTGTGAATTGCTCCACTATCAATCCAGATTCTATGGCTTTTTCCAAAGCATTACTAGAAAAAGAAGGAGTGGCAGTTGTACCGGGAATTGGCTTTGGTATGGATGGATATTTTAGATTCTCATTTGCCACAGATTTGCAAAGCATCAAAGCAGGTATTCAAAGAATTTCTAATTTCTGCAAAACCAATAAACCCAAGCAAGATTAAAGAAGGCAGTTGTCTTGCTTGTGGCAAAAACACTCAAAATACCTCAAATAGAGCATATTTTCTTTTAAAATAATCAACAAAATTTACAATATACACTCTCAAAAACTTCAAAGTCTTTTGAGATATCCTACATAATCAAGCCAACATTAATAAAGCTTTGTTTTTGCAACAACTCTTATCAGCTTTTATGCGGTTTTCAAAACTATCACTGCGATAATAACCACAAAAATTCCAATCCAGCCGATAGGTTTTAACTTTTGCCCAAAAAAATACCAACCCCCCAAAGTTGTCCCAAGTATCCCAACACTTCCCCAAAGCGTATAGGCAATTGCCAAACGCATTCCATTTTCCACGCTCAAAGCCAGCAAATAAAATGCCAACCAAACAAGTCCGATAGAAAACAACGCCCATTTTAAATTTCTAAAACCATTAGACTTATTTAACGCTAAATTTGCCACAATATCCAAAAATGCCGCTAAAACAACATAGACAAAGTAAATATTAAACATTTCTTTCCTCCTTAGCATTTTGGCTAGAGTGCTCTTCTCCCAAATTTACAAGTATAATCCCCAGCAATGCCAATCCAAGCCCAATATATTCTTGCAAATTTAAATGATTTTCAAAAATAAACACCGAAATAATGGTAATTAGCGACAATCCCAAAATCTCCCAAATTGCATACGCCGTCCCCACACTAATACGCAAAATTGCCAAAGACATAAAATAATAAGAAACACCAAGCATAAGAAACATTACACTATAAATTAATATCTTATTCTCTCCGCCTGCATAATTCATGACAGATACACCAAAAACTTCACAAAAAATCGCCAACAATAAAAATACCCTTGCTTTTAACATAATAATATCCTTTAAACAAAATGTTTTATGATGATTGATACTTACGAATCTATTCTACTAGTAGTTACAGCTAAAGAGGACAAGGAGGATCAATTGTTTGGCAAATTTTCCAAAATATTTTATAAACTTTCATACAAGGCATTATAGCATAAAGATTACATAAAACAAAATAATGCTAAAATATAAAACTTGACTTTAATAAAGGTGAATTTGTGAAAATAACACTACCTAATTATACTATCTCATTTGGAAAATTGCCAAAAATCCAATGCGACAAAAAAATCCTTATTGTTACTAATCCCAAAATTGCAGGATTGCACCTACAAACACTTCTAAAAAATATCCATGCCAAAGAAGTCTATTGTATTTGCATACAAGATGGAGAATCTTATAAAAATTTTCAAAGTATAGAGTTAATTTTGGAAGCTGCCTTTAACCATCGTTTAGATAGAAATTCACTCATGATTGCTTTTGGTGGCGGAGTAATTGGGGATATGGTTGGATTTGCAGCTGGTATTTTTATGCGAGGCATTGATTTCATTCAAATCCCAACAACGCTCTTAGCTCAAGTAGATTCTAGTGTTGGAGGCAAAACAGGCATTAATAATCACTTTGGCAAAAATCTCATTGGATTATTCCATCAGCCAAAAGCTGTTTATATTGACACAGATTTTTTACAAACACTTCCTTCAAGAGAATTTCACGCTGGAATTGCTGAAATCATTAAAATGGCTGTTTGCTTTGATAAAAATTTATTGAAAGAACTGCAAAATGCCAACACTCTTGATTATGATACACTACTTCAAATCATCTATCAAGCAGTATCTATTAAAGCAAAAGTGGTTGCAGAAGATGAAAAAGAAAAAGGGATTCGAGCGGCACTTAATTATGGGCATACTTTTGGGCATATTATCGAAAGAGAAAGTGGCTATGGATATTATTTGCACGGAGAAGCTGTCAGTATAGGGATAGTGATGGCAAACACCTTAGCACTCAAATTAAAACTCATCACCAAACAAGAATTTGACTTGATTTTGGAGATTTTACATAAATTCAAACTCCCAACAACTTATACAATCCAAAATACAGAATCCTTTTACCAAGCATTTTTCTTGGACAAAAAAAGCCAAAATGATAAAATTACATTTATCTTACCAAATGGAATTGGAAATTTTATTTTCAAAAATGATATTCCAAAATCTACTTTAATGGAAGTTTTAGAGGAATTTAGACAATGAGATTTGTCCATCTTTTGCTATTTTTCATTCTATTTCAAAATATTTTATTAGCAGATATTACATCAGAAATCAAGCAAATCAAACAGCTTGAATCCCAGATTCAAAATATCAATAACTTTCTTAATAATCCCAACAATCTTTGGATTAAAAAGTATTCTAACTACAAATCTTACCAGCAAATTAGCTTTAATATCTCAAAAGCTCAAGAAGAGATTCAAAAATTGCAAAATCTACCAAAAACTATTGAAAACCAAACGCAACTCAATAATCTACAACGCAACCTCATTGTGCTACAAAATCAAATCAATTTATTAGGAAACTACAAAGATACACCCTTTATAGAGCTTATAGAGCCCAAAAAACTAGAAGAAGCCCCTAATGTTACCAATGCACTTTTAATCATCAATGCTCTATCCTACCTCAAAAAAAACAATGAAGAACTCAAGATTCTCCAACGCAATTATGAAAATCTCCAAAACAACCTCGACAAACTCCAACAAAAAGAAAAACTCTTACAAGAACTTCTCAACCTCTATCAAAATTCCAATAATAAAAATAAATTATCACAAATTTGCAATACAGATTATTGCCTCTTTAGTAGCACAGAAGCGATTTCTCAAGAACTCAAAAACAATTCTGAAATGCTAAGAGTATTAGAAAATACAAAAAATATTTTTACCACCACACTTGAAATTTTCTCCAAAGAAGTCGAAGAAATTAATACTCGCCTAACTACACAAATTAAAGCACAAATTATCAAAAGCGTTTATATTGTTGTTGCTATTTTAATCCTTTTAGGGGTTGCTTTTTTTATCAAACTTGGGGTAAGAAAGTATATCCACGACAATGAAAGAATCTACACAACCAATAAAATCATCAATTTCTTAAATATCACACTCATTATTCTTATTTTATTATTTGCCTATTTAGATAATGTTAGCTATCTAGTTACCGTGCTTGGTTTTGCCTCTGCTGGTTTGGCAATTGCTATGAAAGATTTATTTATGTCAATTCTAGGCTGGATTGTAATCGTTGTTGGCGGCGCTGTGCATGCTGGAGATAGAATCAAAGTCATCAAAGAAGGTGCTGTATATGTGGGTGATGTGCTAGATATTTCTATCTTGCGAATTACCCTCTATGAAGATATTACGCTTACTACCTACACAGAAAATCGCCGAGCTGGAAGGGTGATATTTATCCCCAATAATTTTGTCTTTACCACTATGTTTTCAAACTACACACATGGGGGTATTAAAACCGTTTGGGATGGTATTGACTTCACTATCACTTTTGATTCTGACCATTCAAGAGCTTGCCATATTGCTAGAGAATGTGCCAAAAAATATGCCAAAGGCTATACTGAATCTACAAGAAAACAATTCAACAAACTAAGAGACCGCTATACTCTTAAAAATACCAATGTTGAACCGCGTGTTTTTAGCCTTTTGGAGCAAAATGGGATTCGTATTTCTGTATGGTATCTCACAAACGCCTATGCGACTTTAGCACTTAGAAGCACTATTAGTGCCGAAATTATCGATTTAATCCTCAAAGAGCCAAATATCAAAATTGCTTATCCAAGCACCACTGTTTATGAAGGAAGCAAACTTCCAAACACAATGCCAAAAACTGATGGCTCAATTCCAATAACTTAGAGATTCCAAATGATGCAAAATAAACCTAGAGTATTTTTTAAAACTTTTGGCTGTAGAACTAATCTATTTGATACGCAAGTTATGATTAATTCTCTAATAGATTTTATTCAAACGCCCTATGAAGAAGATTCTGATATTATTGTAATTAATTCTTGCACCGTTACTAATGGTGCAGATAGCGGGGTTAGAAATTATGTTAATCGCCTCCAAAATGAAGGAAAAAAAATCTTTTTTACAGGCTGTGGAGTAAAAACTCAAGGGAAAGATTTATTGCAAAAAGGACTAATTTTTGGAGCTTTTGGACATTCCTACAAAGAAGATATTAACAAGATTCTCAAACAATCACAAAGCTTTTATTTAGAAGGGGATTTAGAAAGCCTAGATAAAAATATTATCACCGATTTTATTGGCAAAAGTCGTGCTTTCATCAAGATTCAAGAAGGCTGTGATTTTGCTTGCTCATATTGCATTATCCCAAGTGTTAGAGGCAAAGCAAGAAGTTTCCCCAAAGAAAAAATCATCAATCAAATCAAAAAACTCACACAAAATGGCTTTAGCGAGTTTATTTTAACAGGCACAAATATGGGAAGCTGGGGAAAAGATTTGGGAGAAAATATCACCAAACTCTTAGAATCTATTTGCGCTATTCCACAAGTAAAACGCTTGCGATTAGGCAGCCTAGAACCATCGCAAATCACTCAAGATTTTTTAGATTTTTTAGACAACCCAAAAATCGAAAAACATTTACATATCGCCTTGCAACATACATCACCCTTTATGCTAAAGCTTATGAATCGCCAAAATACTTTTGAGAAAGACTTAGAGCTTTTTCATACAATCGCACAAAAGGGATTTGCGCTAGGAAGCGATTTCATCGTAGGACATCCACAAGAAAACCAAAAAATCTGGGAAGAGGCTTTTAAAAACTTTGAAATGTTGCCACTTACTCATTTGCATAGTTTTATTTATAGCCCTCGCTCTAACACCCTTTCTGCCACCCTCAAAGAAACTATCCCCGGTAATATAGCAAGGGAACGCAAAAAAAACATAGAAGAAAAAATAGCACAAAATAATTTTACTTTTAGACAAAACCTAGCTCACACCAAAACTCCCCTCAACATTCTCATAGAGGATTGCAAATTTGAAAATAACACTTATACTAGCCTAGGCTTTGATGAATATTACAACAAAATTCAAATAAGCTCAAAAAATCCGATACAAAAAGATTCTTGGATTGAAATTAATAATTTTATCCCAAAAATGGACAAAAACTATGCAGAAATCTAAAACCCTTTATTTTGGAATCTTCGCCTTATTGCTTTGTGCGATTGTTTTTAGCGTTTTAATCTTTAAAGATTCTGCCACACTCATCAGCACTACTCATTTAGAAAAAATCACACAAAACTCTCTCCCAAACAATGCAAAAATCAAAGGAGAATACCTCTATTTTGACATCAATGGACAATCCTATAAAATCGCCAAAGACGCCATAGACTTGAAACAATTCGCCCAAAAAATACCTTTGGAAATCAAACAAGAGAGTGGATTTATAACCGACCTTATAATCAATATTTTTGCAATCTTTTTGGTTGTTATGTTATTGTTTTTGTTTTTAGTGCTTTTTAATCGAACAAAACTTCAACAATCCCTCACACAAGAAACCAAAAAAACACCAAATTACCAACAACAAGCCAAAATGATTGCTAATGAAGCTTTTATGCTGCACAATATAAAACCCATTCATTCTAACTTAACTTTTGATGATGTTGCTGGAATTGATGAAGCCAAAGAAGAATTAAAAGAAATCGTTGATTACCTAAAATTCCCAAAAAAATATCAAGATTTTGGAATCAAACTCCCTAGAGGAGTGCTTTTAGTCGGTCCTCCCGGTGTTGGAAAAACCCTTATTGCCAAAGCTCTTGCAGGGGAAGCTAAGGTTCCCTTTTTTTATCAAAGTGGAGCAAGTTTTGTGCAAATTTATGCGGGTATGGGAGCAAAAAGAGTGCATGATTTATTTACCAAAGCCAAACTCAATGTCCCTGCAATTATTTTTATTGATGAAATTGATGCTGTGGGGAAAGCACGAGGTGGAATGCGAAATGATGAGAGAGAAACTACACTCAATCAGCTTCTAACAGAAATGGACGGCTTTGAAGATAGTAATGGAATCATCGTTATTGGTGCCACAAATAATATTGAATCAATGGATAAAGCCCTTCTTAGAAGTGGGAGGTTTGATAGAAGAATCTTCGTTGAATTGCCAAACCTGCAAGAAAGAATCAAAATCTTAAAAGTACATACAAAAAACAAAAAGTGCGATTTTGATTATGAAGAAGTAGCTAGGCTTTGTATAGGTTTTAGTGGTGCAGCAATTGCTTCTTTGATTAATGAAGCAGCCCTTTGTGCAATCAAGCGAGATTCTAAAATCATTCAAAAAGAAGATATTTTAAATGTGCGTGATAAAGTGATGATTGGGATTAGAAAAAAACTAAGCTTTAGCGAAAAAGAAAAAGAGATTTTGGCTTATTATCAAGCCGCAAAAGCATTTAGTGCTTATTGGTTTGAAGTCCCTTTTGAAAAAATTACTTTAATGAGTGATGGCTTAAAGCAATTAGACAAAGAATTTCTCAGCAAGAATGAATTAGAAAATCAAATCAAAATTTATCTTTCTGGAATTGCTGCATTAGAGCTTCTTTATTCAGAGCATTATTCACATTCCAAAAACGATTTAAACGAAGCCAAAAATCTTGCATACAAAATGGTAGAAACTTATGGAATGGGAGAATTTTTATTGGGCAGGGAAGAAGATATTGTCAAAATATTAGAAACTTGCAAAAACGAACGATTTAATTTCTTCAAAAACTATCGCAACCATTTAGAAAAAATCCAAAAACAACTTTTAATCAATGAGAGATTAGAATACAATGAAATAGGTAGTTTAATCCATGGGGAATTTTAAAGTTTTTGGAGAATGTGAAATCCCTTCATTTATCCCAAAGTCCCTTTTATGTAATTTTAGCGTTGTAGGTATGCAACAAGATTCCAAATACGCCATTAATTACACACTCTCTTCACTCAAACAGCACAAAAGAATCCAAAGATTAATTTTAATCTTCCCACACTCTTTGCCAACATCTTGCCTTGCTGAAATACAAAAATTCCATTGCAAAATCTATTTTTTCTTGCAAAAAGATTCCAAATCTTTTTGTAATTGCAAATCACTAAGTCAATTTGGCTTAGTGATTGCATTGTGATTAGTAAGCCTTTCTACCACATTGCCACTCTATTTCTTTTGCACCTAATATGCCTTGCGCTTGTGGAATCGCATCAATTTTTACAAACATTCCAACTTTAAGTGCTGTAAATTTCTCATGAGTATCCCAAGCACCAAAAACACCACAATCATCGCCTTTTAATTCTGTATAAGGAAACACTTGAATCTCAACATTTCCGCTAGGTCCTGCTATTGTAATTGTTTTTTTAGCATCATTCACACTTACAATTTGCCCATTAATATCCATATCTGCTAGAGCTGGAACACTCAATAAACCTGCCATTATGACACCCATTAGACTTTTTCTTAATTTCATTTTTTATCCTTTGTATTGAATTGCAAACAAAATTCTAATGTATCTTTGTGTATTTTTTGTCAAGATTCTAACAAGTTTTATCACTTTAAACTTCCATACGCTAATAATTACCATCCAAAATCCCAAAAAATATATGCTAGAATTCCAAAAATACTATATAAGAGGTTCTTTTGAAAAAAAATATTATCCAACCAAACACCTTAATGTTAGCCCCTCTTGCAGGATATAGCGATTTGCCCTTTAGGGAGGTTGTCAAAAAATTTGGTGCTGATATTACTGTTAGCGAGATGATAAGTGTTCATGCCCTCGCTTTTAAAAACAAAAAAACTATCAAAATGATAGAAAAATCACCGCTTGAGAATCCTTTCGCACTCCAAATTGCAGGAAATGATTTTGGAATCATCCAAAAAGCTGTAGAATTCCTCAATGAATTCAAAAATGAAATCCAAATCCTAGATTTAAACTGCGGCTGCCCTGCCCCAAAAGTCTCTAGCCATGGGAGTGGCAGTTCTTTATTGAAAGATTTAAACAAACTTGTAAAGATTCTGCAGCTTTTAAGAGAAACAAGCATATTCCCTTATTTAAGCGTCAAAGTTCGTTTAGGTTTTGACAAAAAAATTCCATTAGAAATTGCAAATGCTCTTAATGATTCCCCTATTGATTATGTAGTTGTGCATGGACGGACAAAAAGCGATGGATACAAAAAGGATAAGATTGATTATGATTCTATTAGACTTATCAAACAAAATATCCAACACCCTCTAATTGCTAATGGAGAAATTACCTCCCCACAAATTGCCAAAAAAGTGCAAGAATTAACAGGGGCTGAAGGTGTTATGATAGGTAGAGCAGCCATTGAAAAACCTTGGATTTTTACTCAAATTAAAAACAATTTAGAAGAATCCATTGAGCTAAGAAAACAAGTTGCGTTAGAACATTTTGATAGAACTATTAGCTTTAGGGGGGATTATGGTGCTATTATGTTTAGGAAAAACCTCCACGCTTATTCTAAGGGATTAAAAGGGGCGAGTGATTTTAGAAACAAAGTCAATGCCATAACCAATCCTGCACTTATGCGAGAAGAGATTTTTAACTTCTTTACGCATAGCAGTTTTGAAACCTAACATTTAAAAGAATCTAATTGCTGATTTAAATTATTTGCTTTTTGTGAAATTTCATTAGTAATTTCATTGATAGAATCAACACTTTTGCTGTTTTCTTGTGTGAGATTCTCGACTTTGCCAACTTGTTCTAATATCTCATTAACCGCCGAGAAAAGCTCATTCATTTTTTGTAAAATCTCCAAAGAATCCTGCACAGAGATTTCTAACATTTTCACATTATTTTCAAGAATCTTAGTGCTCTCCATAGAAGAATCCGAAACTTTTGTAATATTTTGCACATTATCATTCATCGCGCTATTAGAATCATTGATTGATTGTATCATCATATTGACGACTGCATTAATTTCACCCAAACTTTTTTGTGTCCTCTCTGCAAGTTTCCTCACCTCATCAGCCACCACAGCAAACCCCCTTCCAGCTTCCCCTGCCCTAGCAGCTTCAATATTTGCATTCAACGCCAAAAGGCTTGTTTGATCTGCAATTTCTGAAATAATCGTCAAAACACCCTTAATTTTATCTGTTTCTTGCGCACTCACAGAAAGTTTATCGGCTATTTCATGCTCAACACTCACATTTTCTTGGACATCATTTGCTACTTTAATAAGCAATTCTTTGGTTTGCAAAAGCTCCTTAGTGGTTACTTGAATATTTTTTGTGCTTTTTTGAACAAGCTCCATTGATTCATTTAATAACAATTCGATATTTTTCCCTAATTTTGTGCTTTCTTCAATCACTTCAGCAGATTTTCCAACCCTTTCATTAATCTCTTTAGAAGCGATAAATAAACGATTTGCTTGTACAATATTTTGATGGCTTAAATCTTTGGCATTTAACACCATATTTGCAATCTTTTGAATAAAATCATTGATATAAGAATTAGCCTTAGAAATTTCATTTCTATTTCTTGTTGGCAATCTTTTTGTCAAATCTCCATCACCTTGGGATAAGTCATAAGCAATATTAGATAAACGAGAAATAGGATTAAAAACCCAGCGATTAATCAACAACAAAAGCAACGCTAATGCTATCACACCCACAACCGCCATCCAAATAACGATTTTTGCTTTGATTGTGTTAGCATTTTTTATCAAACTTTGGCTAGAAATTTGCATTTCAGCAACACCCAAAACATCTCCTAATTGAGAAGTTGCATGACACATCAAACAATTCTCTTCTGCAATGATAGGTTTTGCCATCAAATAGCCTCTATCTTTTTCATTATTATAAACACGAATATCCTCTTGCTTGGATTCAAAGACTTTTAAAATCTCATCTTTTTGGGTAAAAGTTTTATTAAGCCCCATAAGCTCTATCACTTCTTTTGAAGGAAAAACCTCCATATTGACAATCCCCGGAACTTTCTTAGCTCCTTCAATAAAACCACCAATTACCAAAGGATCACCCGTATTCATTGCCACTTTTAACCCTTCAAAAAGCATTGCATTAAGCTTATTTAACTCCCCAGTAGAGCTACTTTTTGCAATATCATCAAAGCCTTTTTCCAAATTAAAATACACCAACCCCAAAAGCATTGCTAAGAAAACTACAATTATGGCAATAATTCTTGAGCGTATAGTCCTAAACATTTTCCCCTCTCCTCATCTTCACATTCCATTTTTAAGTTATCAATCATACATTACCAAAAATTACAAACATCTTATTTATATTTTAATTATTTATAGTTTGCAATCCTCACTTACCCACCATTATATTTACCCTCTATGCAATGGTATCTTTACTTCAAACTCTACTCCCTCTTTATGATTTGCAAAAGTAATGTCGCCTCTCATTTTCTCTAAAATCATTTTGACCATAGATAGCCCAATTCCATTTCCATTTTCCTTAGTTGTGAAATAAGTTTCAAAAATCCTATTGGCGACTTCTGCACAAATTCCTCCTCCATTATCCCCTACCTTTATGATACACATTCCTTGTTTATTTTGACAAGTAATCTTGATATTTCCCTCTTTGATTTCTCCTTTTTGGATTCTAGCTTTGATAGCCTCAAGAGCATTATCAATCAACACAATAATAATTTGCCAAAATTCATTTTTGCTAGCAAAAATCTGCATTTTTTCATCTTTAGATGACAGCTCAATAGAGATTCTTTTATCCACAAGTCGATAAAACAATTCCAAAATATTTTTAATCTCTTGATACACATAAACTTCTTCTTTTGCTTTTGAAGGATTATAAAATTCTCTAAATTCCTCAATAGTTTTAGACATAAATTGAATCTGCCCCAACATTATATTGATATATTTTTCAATATTTTCTGCATTGATTTCATCAAATTTATTCATTTCTTTGAAATTTTGACAAAGCAGATACAAAGCATTCAAAGGTTGCTTCCACTGATGGGCGATATTTCCCAACATTTTCCCCATTTCCTCCATTTTGCTCTTTTGTGCCAGCATAGCCCGCTTATCATTCAACTCTTTCTCAAGATTTACAATATCTGAAATATCCACAAAAGTAAAACACAAATCCACTTTTTGCATATAATAAAAAAGCGAAATACTCACAATAACCGACAAACTTTGATTGTTTTTCCCTATCAATTGCATTTTAAAACTTTGACGCTTTTTGCTTTCTCTGGCCTTGTAGATTCCCTCTAAAATACTTTCTTTATTCTTTTTATCGCTAAACAACTCTATGAAATCCAATCCCACAATCTCTTTGCCAAAAATCTCCAACGCACCTGAATTGCTTTTAATAACCTTAAAATCCTCATCGCGAATAATTACAATGGGATTCAAACTACTCTCAAATAGATAGTTAGAAAAATAATCACTAAACATTCTTTGTGCGATTTCATATTCAACTTGTTTTGCTAATTCCTGATTGAAACCTTGAATCCTTTCTTGATTATCAACCATCAATTCTTCATCTTGTATCTTTTTATTTCTTTGCATTGGACAACCTCCTTATCATCACAAAACATTAATCACAAAAACAATATCAAAAAATTAATATTCCATTTCCTTTTATTATAATTTTCAAAATTCCCTTATGTTATATTTTATCGTAATAATTTATCTAATTAAAGCTTTTTATTGTATTGGTTTTGCTAAAATTCTCAAATTTTATTTGTTAAGGCAATTGTAATGACAACTTCTTTTTTACTTGAAATAGGAACGCAAGAGCTTCCTGCTATCCCACTTTTGGCAGAGATTCCAAACATCAAACAAAAATTAAGCAAAATTTTGCAAAATCATCGCTTATTGTGTGATTTTGATTTCTACTATACACCACGACGCTTAGTCATCATTGCAAATCAATTTCCAACTTCACAAAGCCCTCAAGTGCTTGAATTTTTTGGTCCGCCAACCACCATTGCTTATAAAGATGGCAATCCAACTCAAGCTGCCCTAAGCTTCTTCAAAAAATGCGGTATCACTCAAAAAGAAGCAAGCACAATCACAAAAGACAACAAAGAAATTCTTTATTTCAAAAAAGAATCCCCAAAAGCACCTGCACAAGACTTATTGCAAACTATCACAAAAGAATTTCTAGAATCACTCAATTTTGGCAAGACTATGCGTTGGGGAGACCAAAAAGAATCTTTTATCCGCCCTATCTCTTGGATTTTATGCTTGCTAAATAACACACCAATTAGCCTAAATCTCTATGGAGTAGTATCCCAAAACCAAACTTTCATTCATAGAAATATTAGCTTTGCACCACAAGAAGTTACAAGCATTGATAATTATTTTGAAATCTTAAAAAGGGGTATGGTTATCCTTAATCAAGAAGATAGACGCACTAAAATATTACAAGAAATTCAAGAGATTCAATCCCAAAAAAATATCAAAGTAGAAATTGATGAAAATCTTTTAGAAGAAATTGTTTGCATTACAGAATATCCAACCGCTCTATTTGGTGAATTTAGCGAGCGTTTCTTAGAACTACCAGCTCCTTGCATTATTACTTCTATGAAAGTTAATCAACGCTACTTTGCAACCTACAAAGACAAGAATCTCTACAATGGTTTTATTGTGGTTTCAAATAGTCTAGCTCAAGATTCTAATGCCATTATCCAAGGCAATATCAAAGTTTTGCGTGCTAGATTAGAAGATGCACTTTTCTTTTATCACAATGATCTCAAAAATGGATTTATGCCAAAAAAACTCAAAAATGTAACCTTTGTAGAAGGCTTAGGCTCTATGTGGGATAAAACCCAAAGAGAAAGGCAAATCATCAAGCTAATTGCCCCACTTTTCACAAAAAACCTTGAAAAAGAAAATCAAGATATTGGGCTAACTTTGGAGATTCTTGACCAAGCTAGCATGTTTTCAAAAGCTGACTTAATGAGTGAAATGGTTTATGAATTCACCGAATTACAAGGAATTATGGGATATTATTATGCGAATGCTTTAGGCTATGATAGCAAAGTAGCCCTTGCTATCAAAGAGCAATATTTACCAAATTCCGAAGAAAGCCCTCTCCCTAGCAATCTTATTAGTGCATTTGTAGCACTTGCTTACAAACTCGATAATCTCTTTGCACTCTTTAGTATCCACAAAATCCCAAGTGGTTCTAGAGATCCATTTGCCTTAAGACGCGCTGCTATAGGAATTATCAAAATTATTTTGCATTTTGATTTATCTTTTGATTTACAAAAAATATCCTCACTTTTAAGCCCTCTTTATAAGCCTTTTGATTTGCAACAATTAGAAAATTTTATCTTAGAGAGAATGGATTCTATGTTTGATTACAATCCTTCTTTATTGCGAGCAATTTTGGCAACCAATGAGAAAAATATATTGCAAATCTACCAAAAACTTGATGCATTAAATTCAGTCCTCAAAAATGCAGATAAAAATCTTTTAATGCAAACCTTCAAAAGAGTGGCTAATATCACAAAAGAAGTAAATCTCTCTTCTAGCTTAGCTATCAAACAAAATAAGCTACTAGCCACAGAAGAAATAGAGCTTCACAAAGCATTTTGCCTCTATGAAGAAAAATCCCCAACGCTTAATTATCAAGAGCAGCTACAAATGCTTTTAGACCTCAATCCTCTGCTTAGCAGATTCTTTGATAAAGTCCTAGTAAATGCCCCTGATGAAGATTTTAGAAATAATCGCAAGAATCTTATTGCAAAAATCTATCAAGCCTTTTTAAATATTGCTGATATTAGAGAAATTAGCTTTTAGAGTCTTCTCTTGGATTTAACACAACTCAAAAAACAAATTGAACTCAAAAAACAAAATTACCCCCAAGAATGGCTTGGCAGAAGCCTTGCCTATACACCTTATCAACCGCGTCCCATTAAAGAAATTCTTACCAAAACAAAACAATATTACCCCAAAAATATCTACTCTATCCCAAATACAAAAGATTTTTTAGAATTCTCACAAAATAAAGAAAAGGAAGCCTCTTGCTTTTTGTTAGATATTCTTGAAAACCTTACATTTGTTAGACGCTATGTCAATGTGCCTCTTATTTTTAATTATCCCATCATCGATACTTATCAAATCCTAGAATCTTTAGTTTTTGGGGCAGATTGCATTATTCTAACTCCATCAATTTTATCTCAAAAAAACCTCAAAGAATTGAGTGATTTTGCTATCAAAATCGGATTAGAAAGAATCTTCACTATCAATTCCAAAGAAGACTTAAGCAAAGCCATTTTTGCAAAAGCTGATATCTTAAATCTCCAAAACAATTCAAATCTTATTCCCCTAATCCCACAAAACAAAATCATCTTAGCCCAAAAAAATCTACAAAAAATTCAAGGAATTGATGCCTATATAGAGGACTTTTAGCAAAAGAAAATTAAATTATTACACTTTTTAAGTATTCTTTTAGTTTCTTTTGGTTAAAAACTTTGCTTATTTTTATTGAGGAGTTTTTATGTCATTAATGATTAATGAAGAATGTATTGCCTGTGATGCATGCAGGGAAGAATGCCCAAATGAAGCAATAGAAGAGGGAGATCCATATTATATTATTGACCCAGAGCGTTGCACAGAATGCTATGGTTTTTATGATGAGCCTGCTTGTTTATCTGTTTGCCCTGTTGATGCGATTGTTTCTGACCCGGACAATATTGAATCACTTGAAGAATTGAAATTCAAATATTCTCAACTCCACAAAGAAGATTAATGGCAAAAATCACCGCAATTATTGATATTGGCTCTAATTCTGCTAGAATGGCGATTTTTGAAAAAACCAGCCATTTTGGATTTCATCTACTTTATGAAACAAAAAGCAAAGTAAGAATCTCAGAATCCACCTATGAAAACAATGGTTTTTTACAGCCAGAACCTATGCAAAGAGCCATCAATGCATTGCAAGATTTTTTGTGGATAGCCAAACTTCACAAAGCAAGAAAAATCATTTGTGTAGCAACTTCAGCCCTAAGAGATGCCCCTAACAAAAATATTTTTTTACAAGAAGCTAGGAAAATTGGCTTAAACATTAAGGTTATTAGTGGAGAAGAAGAGGCTTATTTTGGAGCATTAGCAGCTCTTAATCTCCTTCCTTACAAAGAAGGAATCACCATTGACATTGGCGGAGGTAGCACAGAATGTGCTTTGATACAAAACCACAAAATTATCGATAAAATCTCACTCAACCTTGGCACAATTCGCCTTAAAGAACTCTTTTTTGACAAAGGTGATTATCAAGGCGCACATGCTTTTGTTCTAGCAAATCTAAACACCCTCCCAAACCACTTCAAAAATCCAAAAATTTTTGGAATTGGCGGAACAGCTAGAGCCTTAAGCAAAGCCATACAAAAACAAATCAATTATCCCTTAAATACACTCCATGCTTTTGAATATCCTTTTAAAGATTATTGCGGTTTTTTCAAAACCATTTATACAAGCGAGCAAAAAGATTTATTAAAATTAAATATCAAAGAAGAGCGTTTAGATTCTATTCAAGGTGGGGCTCTAATTTTCCATTTAGCACTCAATCTTTTTGAAGCAAAAACAATCGTAACAAGCGGCGTTGGAGTAAGAGAAGGGGTATTTTTGCATGATCTTTTGCGTCATCACAACCAGCACTTTCCACCAAACTTTAACCCTAGTGTTAGAAATCTCAAAGATAGATTCATCAAATATCCTAGGCATTCTAAAATTATCAAAAAACTCGCTAACCAGCTCTTTGAAATTCAAGATTCTTTGAAACTCTTAGACTTTGCTTACAAAAAACATCTCAATATCGCCGCAGAACTTTGCAACATCGGAATAGCACTTAACTTTTATGAAAAAAACCACCATGGAAATTATCTTTTATTTAATGCACTAAATTATGCCTTAACGCACAAAGATAGGCTAATTATCGCCACTCTTATCCGCTACAACAATAAAAAAATCCCAGAAGATTTGCCCTACAAACAACTTCTCCCTCCAATAGAAGTTTTGCAAATCCTGAGTTTTTTTGTTGCACTTGCAGAGATTCTAAGCTACAATCCACAACCAGAATCTTTTGTTTTTAATTTCCTAAAAGATGAAAATTACACATTAGAAATTCGCCACACAAATTTTTCTTACCTCACAAAAGAAAAACTAAAAAAACTCACTCTTCCAAAATTCTTTCGGTTGAAATTATGCTAAAGCCCATAAAAGTCGCTTTTATTCGTCTTACCGCTATGGGTGATATTATTCATAGTGCAAGCATTTTGCCTCTTTTGCACCAACAACTTTCACAAACCCACAATCCTACTTTTCATTGGTATGTTGATAGCTCTTTTAAAGAAATACTAGAATCTTCCCCCTTTGTCGATAAACTCATTGCCATTCCACTCAAGCAAAGCATCCAGCAAAAAAGCTTCAAAAATCTCTATTTGATTTACAAAACCCTAAAATCCGAATCTTATGATATTGTCATTGATTTACAAGGGCTTATTAAATCTGCTATTGTTGGGAAGATTCTCCACTCCAAAAAATATGTTGGCTTTGACTTTAAAAGCACAAAGGAATCTCTAGCCACCCTTTTTTATACTCAAAAAATCCATATCCCCTATCATGAACACATTCTTTTACGCAATGCCACCTTAGCTTTTAATGCATTCAATCTACCCACCCCAAATTTACAAACACTTTTTAATCCCAAACCCTTTTTAAGCTTCAATCCCGCACTCACTCCACAACTACCCAAAAATTCTAAAAATATCCTTTTTGTGCTAGAAACCTCAAAACCAAATAAAACCTATCCAAAAGCCCTATTTTTGGAGCTAGTCAAACTCTTTAATGCCATTGGAATATCCCCTATTCTTCTTACCCATAAAACTACTATTAATGATTCTTCATTGCATTTTTATCATTTCACAAATCTAAGTCTCAACGCCATCAAGGCACTCTTAGCACAAATGGATTTAATTATTGGAGGGGATACAGGAATCACTCATTTAGCATGGGCATTACAAAAACCCTCTATCACGCTTTTTGGAGCAACACCACCAAAAAGATTCCACCTGCAAACTCCAATCAATCTTTATCTTGTAGCCACTCCAGATAACACCAACAAAAAAAGCTATGATAAAAAAAACTTTAGCATTCAAACTATCCCTCCACAAGAAATTTTCAATCTTGCAAAATCCCTATTAGAGAGCAAAATATGAAAAAACTGCTACTTTTTTCTTTTTTAAACCTTTTGGGCTATTTCTTTTTGTATATGCCACATTTTTTGCGTTTAGGATTTGCAAAATTAATTGCTTTACTTTTGTTTCTTTTGGACAAAAGACGCAAATTTGATTTGCTTACAAACCTAGATTTTGCTTATAACAATACACTTTCAAAAGAGCAAAAAAAAGAAATTTTAAAGACAAATTATTTGAATTTAGTTTATAACTCCATTAGTTTTTTTATGCTCGCTGTTAGCACAAAAGAAAGAATCCTAAAAACCATTCACATTGACAAACCAGAAATTATCCAAAATTTACTTGATAATCACACAAATATTGTTTTTGTAACTGCCCATTTTGGAAATTGGGAATACACAACTCCCGCATTTTCTTGTTATTTCAATCATCGCATTACAGCAGTTGCACGCATGACTCCCTATCCCCTTATTAACGAGTACCTCATTCAAGTGCGCTCCAAATTCAATATCCACATTCTTGATAAAAAAGGTGCTGCCATTCCTCTTGCTAAAGCACTCAAAAAAGATAGAGTAGTAGGGATTGTTACTGACCAAAATACAGCCAACAAAGAAGGGGAGCTTGTCAATTTCTTTGGCAAAAAAGTCCGCCACACACCCATTGCTTCTCTTTTGGCAAGAAAATTTGATGCCAAAATCATACATTTTATTGCGTATTATTCCAAAGATTACAAAAAGATTCTCATCAAGATTCTACCTCCCATAGAATTCCAAAAAACACAAAATGCACAAGAAGATATCCACAACCTTACACAAATTCAAAGCGATATTTTAGAGCAAATTATCAAAGAAAATCCAAAAGAATGGCTATGGTTCCATAAAAAATTCAAAAATCAATATGAAGAAATCTACAAAGGGCACTCTAATGAATAAAATTTCTGCTGTCATTCTTACCAAAAATTCCCAAAGACTTCTTTTTGAAGTTTTAAAATCCCTTAAAGAACTTGATGAAGTCATAATTTTGGATAATGGCTCTAATGATGATACTCTAAAAATTGCACAAAGTTTTGCAAATGTAAAGATTCACAAACATGATTTTATAGGTTTTGGCAAACTCAAACAACTTGGTAGCAAACTTGCAAAAAATGATTGGATTCTTTCTATTGATAGTGATGAAATTGCCTCAAAAGACCTCATTGATGAAATTCTCCATTATCCGCTAAAAAATGATTTTTGTTATAGCTATGATGTTAAAAACTACTTTAATGGGCGGCATATTAGAAGTTGTGGTTGGTATCCAGATAGGTTTTGTGGTATTTATAATAGAAAAAATGCTGATTTTGATGATAGTGAAGTCCATGAAAAAATTGTCGCTTTAGA
The DNA here is from genome assembly GCF_017979475.1 of Helicobacter pullorum NCTC 12824. Lineage (GTDB taxonomy): Bacteria > Campylobacterota > Campylobacteria > Campylobacterales > Helicobacteraceae > Helicobacter_D > Helicobacter_D pullorum. Next base: position 66,728 of record NZ_JAERIT010000004.1, on the reverse strand, counting down.
TTCTGAATTGAAGGTGATTCCACTAAAAGGCTATATTTCCCACTTTCCCTATGCCAACACAAATGATTTTCTCAATAAAATGCAAAAATACACAACCCTCTATGCCAAAGATTTCTGCAACAAAAAACAAAGTTCCCCCCTTAAAGCATTAGTGCATTCGCTATGGTGTTTTATTAAAAACTATTTCTTTCAAAAGGGATTTTTGGAGGGTTATGAAGGTTTTGTTATTGCTAGCTATAACGCACAAACTGCGTTTTGGAAATACATCAAACTCTATGAAGCCAACAAAAAGGTAAAATATGAAAATTCTAATCATTAAACTACGCAATATAGGCGATGTTTTACTTATTAGCCCACTCTTTTACAATCTCAAAAAATATTATGGCGATTCTTGTATTTTAGATGTTTTAGTCAATGCTGGCACAGAAAAGATTCTGCAAACACAATATCTCAACCAAATCCACACCCTAAAAAGAAATCCAAATAAACTTCAAAGAATCTATGATGAATTAGCATTGCTAAAAGCCATTAAAAAAGAAAAATACGATATGGTAATTGGACTTACAAGCGGAGAAAGAAGTGCTTTTTTGGCATTTTGGAGTGGTGCTAAAATACGCGTTGGTTTTCCGCCCAACTCTTTTTGGTCAAAAAATCTCTACACCCACAAACTCACACCAAAACACCAACACAATCTTGAAGATAATCTTGAAGCACTAAGAATCTTAAATATCCCCATTCTTTCAAAAAAAGTCCTTGCCCCCATACCGCAAAAAACCACAAATCTTAATAATCTGCCCCCACATTTCATTCATCTTCATCTCTTTAGTCGTTGGTTTTTTAAATGCCTTAATGACTCCTTTTGTGCTAAAATCATTGACACTATCACACAAACCTATCATATCCCTTGTGTATTGACTGCTGCAAAAGATTCTAGAGAATCCAAAAAACTACAAAACATTCTTAAACTTTGCCATAGCAAGCCTCTTTATTTTGATGGCACACTCACTCTCCCTGAAGTTTCTTTGCTCAATTCAAAAGCCCTCGCATTTGTTGGAGTAGATACTGCCATTATGCACTTATCAGCAGCCAACAATATCCCCACTTTTGCCTTTTTTGGTCCTAGCGGAGTGGTAAGTTGGGGTCCTTGGGATAATGACTTAGATTCTAGCACCTACAACAAACAAAATGGAATCCAACAAATGGGCAAACATTTTGTTTATCAAGAAGATTTTGATTGTATTCCCTGTGGAAGGGCTGGTTGCAATGATACTAAAATAAGCGATTGCTTACTCTCAAAACTTAATCAACAAAAAGCCCTCTCATATCTTTTGGATTTTTTAAACAATATAATCCGCCACCATTGATTTATTTTGCTCTTTTTGTCCTCTTGTGATATTTTTATTTCTTATAGCTAATTCAAAACGATTCTATCCATGCAACTTTGCAAAATTTCAAGCATTTTAAACATAGAAACCCTCATTATTTTATTCCTTTTTAGTTTTATTTGTGCCATAATTTCAAAATTTTTATAATAAGTGAGTTTTGTATGCTAATTAAAGGTGCGATGATTTGTGATGCAAATGGTGAATACAAAGGCGATATTCGTATAGAAAATGAGAAAATTACAGAAGTTGAACGCAATATTCTACCCCAAGAAAATGAGGAAATTTTCCAAGCAGAGGGAATGACAATCTTACCAAGCGCTATTGATTTAAACACGCGTATTCAAAATTTCAACAAAGAAAATCTACTTAAACTTTCCTCTAAAGCTGCCCTAGGAGGTATTGGATTAGCTACTTTGATACCAGAGAGTGAAGATTCTACCAATACAGAACTTGCCATAGAATTGCTTGATGCACTAAAAGATACTTTTCAAGCACAGATTCTAGGGCTTGTGCAAAATACAAATAAAAATATCTCAACACTTCACAAAAAAGGTGCAAAAGGGATTTATACAAAATCCAATGAAAATGGCAATTCACTCCGTATGGCTTGTGAATTTGCATTAATGCTTGATGTGCCGATATTTTTTGATTGTGAAGATGAATCATTGAGTGCTAATGGTGTGATGAACGAAAGCGAGCTTAGTGGAAAATTAGGATTATCAGGCATCACAGAACTTAGCGAGACAAAAGAAGTCGCTATGATTAGCGAATTAGTACATTTTATGAAAATAAAGGCTGTTTTTAATGCTATTGCCTCCACTAGAAGCATTGAAATTTTACAAACTACCAAAAAAACTCACCCCGATATTTTCATACAAACCTCTATTCACCATTTAATGCTTACAGAAAATTTATGCAATCACTACAACACCTTAGCCAAAATCAAGCCCCCTTTAAAATCCGAAAAAACTCGCACAAAACTTCTTAGCCACCTTAAAGCTATGGAAATTGATTTATTGACTTCTTTGCAATCTCCCTACTCTCTCTCCCAAAAAGATTTACCCTTTGATGAAGCAGCCTTTGGGATTGATATGATAGATTATTTCGTGCCAATGTGCTATACACTTTTGGTAAAAAACTCCCATATGTCTTTAACAGAACTAAGCAAAATACTCTCTTTAAATCCTGCACAAATTTTGGGATTAAAAGATTATGGTCTCATACAAAAAGGCTATTATGCAAATTTGATTGTATTAGATACCAAAGAAAACCAAGTCATTGATAACAAAGAATCCCCCTATTATGACTGGATTTTCACAGGGAAAATCAAAGGGCATTTTATTAAAGGCAAAAAAATCTTTTAAGGACTAATGATGAATGCAAAAATAGAAGAAAAACTTTTATTATTGATGGATAAATTTTTTGAATGGGCAATCAATTTTACCCCTCATCTAATCAGTGCTATCTTAATCCTACTTTTTGGATACTATCTTGCTAGAATCCTCTCTAAATACACCTCAAAAGCAATCATCAAAGCAACCAAAGATGAAACTTTGGGAGTTTTTTTAAAAAATGTTGTTTTTGCTGGAATCTTGCTTTTAACCTTTATCACCGCCTTAAGCAATCTTGGCGTTAAAACAACCTCAATTATAGCTGTCTTAGGAACTGCTGGTTTGGCAATTGCTTTGTCACTAAAGGATTCTTTATCTAATCTTGCAAGCGGAATTATTTTGGTTGTTTTAAGAAGATTTAATCGCGGGGATGTCATTAGCGTAAATTCTATGGTAGGCAAAGTTGATTCTATCAACCTTTTTGAAACCAAACTCACAACACTAGACAATCAAGTCATCATTATGCCAAATTCCCTTCTTGTTTCTACACCCATTATCAATATCAATATCAATCCAACACGAAGAATGGATTTAATCTTTGGAATTGATTATGGTAGCGACATTGCCAAAGCAAAGGAAATTTTAGAAGAAATTTTCAACGAAGATTCTTTGGTACTAAAAGATCCCGCACCTGTTATAGGTGTAAATGCACTAAATACTAGCAGTGTGGATTTGCTTGTGAGGTTTTGGGTTAATACAGCAGATTATTTTCAAGCCAACATTACTCTTCCCCAAAAAGTTAAAGCAACCTTTGAACAAAAGGGCATTGAAATACCTTACAACAAGCTTGATATTAATATCAATCCCACCCAAACTCCATTGCTTAGGGGAGATAAATAATGTATCTTATTGGGGCTGATTATTTATTGCTTTGCAATGAGGATTTTTCTATCATTAAAAATGGTGGAATCTACTTCAATGAAAATGAAATTTTAGAAATTGATACCTATGAAAATCTCCAAAACAAGCCTGCAAAATCCCAAAAATATTACCAAAACTGCGTAATTACCCCTGCACTAACAAACTTACATATTCATTTAGAATTTAGCCAAAATGAAGGAAGTTTGAAGTTTGGCAATTTTGGAAAATGGCTTGATAGTGTGATAGAAAATCGAGAATCCCTCATGGATTCTTCACTTCAATTACAAATGCAAAATACTATCCAAACTCTTTTGCAAAGTGGCGTAGGTTTTGTAGGGGCAATCTCTAGCTATGGGTATGATTTAGAAGCTTTAGCAAATAGCCCTTTACGCGTTTTGTATTTCAATGAAGCCATCGGTTCTAAAGTAGAAGCTTTGGATATGCTCTACCAAAATCTACTTACAAGATTGCAAGATTCACAGCAATTCTCTTCTCATCATTTCTTCCCCGCATTAGCCATTCACTCGCCCTATTCTGTGCATTCTAAAATGCTACAAAAAGTTTTAAATCTTGCCAAAACTCAATCTCTGCCCCTTAGTGTGCATTTTTTAGAATCCAAAGAAGAAAGAGAGTGGCTAGAAACCAAAAAGGGCTATTTTCAAGGCTTTTTTGAAAGATTTTTCCACACAAAAATGCAACCCTTTTATACCATTTCTGACTTTTTAAATTCTTTTAGAGGGCTAAAACCTTATTTTGTCCATTGTTTAGAAGCCACACACAAAGACTTAGAAATGATTGCAAAAATGCAAGGGAAAATTATCTCTTGCCCCAAATCAAATCGCTTATTAAACAACAAAATTTTAGATTTAAATCTCTGCAAACAATCTCAAATCCACCCTATTTTTGCAACCGATGGCAAAAGTTCTAATGATTCGCTCTCTTTGCTTGATGAATTACGCACTGCCTTGTATGCCTATATGGATTATGATCTTGAATCTTTGGCAAAAGATTTGTTGCTTGGAGTTACCTACTATGCCCACAAAGATAATCCCCTAGGCATCAAAGCAGGAAGCTTAAAAAAGGGATTTTTGCCAGACTTTGCAGTTTTCAAAACCAAAGCCAAAGAGCAACTTGCACTCATGTTGCTATTATACACCAAAAAAGCCGAAGCTCTTTATATTGGCGGAAAACAAATTATTTAAGGATTTTTATGGAAAAACTAGCAATTTTTAGAGAATATGATATACGCGGAATCTACAATCAAGATCTCACAGAAGAAAATGTAATCAAAATTGGTTTTCTAATCGGAGAAGAACTCAAAAAACGAGGGGGCAAAACGCTTGGGATTGGTTATGATGCAAGAGTGCATTCAGAAATCATCTTCCAGTGGCTTTGTAGCGGAATTGAAGCAAGTGGAATCATCACTTACAATTTAGGACAGATTCCAACCCCTGTAGGATATTTTGCTCTTTTTACAGATTTTGATGGATTAAAGCTTGATGGTAGCATTATGATTACAGGCTCACACAATCCACCACAATACAATGGTTTTAAAATTACACTTCTAAAAGAACCTTTTTTTGGCAAGGATATTTACCAGCTAGAGCAAAAATTTTATGCTTTAGATTCTATCAACACCAAACCTGCTAACCCCAAAAAACTCAATGTGTTAGAAAAATATATTGAATTTTTAACCAAAGAATTTCAAAGTTTAAAAGGCTTGAAAATTCCTATTAACATTGATTGTGGCAATGGCATAGCAGGAGTTGGGATTACAGAAATCCTAAAAAGACTAGAATTGCACTTTGAGGGCTTGTATCTTAATCCTGATGGGACTTTCCCAAACCATCATCCAGATCCAAGCGAAGAAAAAAATCTAAAAGATATTAAAGCTTTGGTAACAAAAAATGGCGGTATTGGATTTGCCTTTGATGGAGATGGTGATAGATTAGCAGTCATCAAAGAAAATAAAGTCTATAAAGGTGATGAATTAGCTATTATTTTTGCACAAAAGATTCCAAATCCTATCATCATCGGCGAAGTAAAATGCTCTTTAAATATGTTTGAATCTATCAACAAAATCGGTAAAGCCATTATGTATAAAACAGGGCATAGCAATCTCAAAGTCAAACTCAAAGAAACCAATGCTCATCTTGCATTTGAAGTGAGTGGGCATATTTTCTTTAATGATAGATATTTTGGTTTTGATGATGCTATTTATGCAGCTTTACGTGTTTTAGAACTCATCAAAGAAGATGGATTAGAATTTGATAGAATCCTACAAACTCTACCCAAACTCTACTCCACAGATGAAATCAAGATTCCAACTACTGAAAATCAAAAGTTTGCAATTATCCAAGAATTACAACAAATCCTAAAAAATCCACCTGCAAACTTCCCTAAAATTGTAGAAATTATTGATATTGATGGTTTGAGAGTTATTTTTGAAGAGGGTTGGGGATTGATTAGAGCTAGCAACACTACCCCAATGCTTGTAACTCGCTTTGAAGCCAAAAGCGAATATGCCAAAGAAACTTACCAAAAAGCACTCTTAGATTTACTTAATTTTAAAGGATAGAGAATGGAAGAAATCACCCTACAATCCCCTTTTGATATGCACTTGCATCTACGCGATGGAGAGATACTGCAAAATGTCGCACAACATACCGCTAAAAGCTTTTCTTATGCACTTATTATGCCAAATCTTAATCCACCCATCTTAGATACAAAATCTGCCTTAGCTTACCAACAAAGAATCCTACAAGCCACACAAGGAAACAATTTCACTCCAATAATGTCGTTATATCTCAATGAAAATTTAGGGCTTGATGACTTGCAAGAAGCCAAAGATAATGGAATCTTTATACTAAAACTCTACCCAAAAGGTGCAACCACAGGAAGCGAAAATGGTGTAAGCGAAATCTTAAGCGATAAAATTTTAGAAATTTTAGAAATTGCACAAAATTTGGGAATGATTCTAAGCATTCATGGAGAAACAAATGGCTTTGTTTTGGATAGAGAAGTAGAATTTCATTCCATTTTTGAATACCTTGCCAAAAATTTTCCTAAGCTAAAAATCATCTTTGAACACTTAAGCGATAGACGCTCTATTCCTTTGGTAGAAAAATATGATAACCTCTTTGCAACTTTGACTTTGCACCACATTTTATTAAGCTTAGATGATGTGATTGGGGGAATGCTAAATCCACATTATTTTTGCAAGCCTATTTTAAAAACAAAAAAGGACCAAGAATCTCTATTACAAACTGCATTGCAAGCACATCAAAAATTCTCTTTTGGTAGCGATTCTGCTCCACACTTAAAAAGCAACAAAGAATCCCAAAAAGGCTCTGCTGGAATCTTTAGTGCCCCTATTTTGCTTCAAGCACTCACACAAACTTTTGAAGCCCATAACGCATTAGAAAGCCTTGAATCTTTTATTAGCATTAATGCTAGCAAAATTTATGGTTTAACTCGCACAAGCAAACAAATCATGCTCACAAAAAAGCCTTTTCAAGTCCCACAAGAATACGCAGGCATTGTCCCGATGTTTGCTGGACAAACACTGCAATGGAGTTTAGCATAATGTCAAAAATCGCAATTTATCCCGGGACTTTTGACCCTATCACAAATGGGCATCTTGATATTGTCCAAAGAGCTTGCAAACTTTTTGATGGGCTAATCATTGCTGTGGCAAAAAGTGAAAATAAAAAACCTCTTTTTAGTCAAGAACAACGCATAGAAATGGCAAAACTTGCTATCAAAGAACTTCAATTGAGTTTCCCCTCCCTTTATGTCTATGGCTTTGACAATTTGGTAGCTGATTTTGCCAAAGAGCAAAATTCCAATATTCTTATAAGAGGACTTAGAGCGGTGAGTGATTTTGAATATGAATTGCAAATGGGCTATGCCAATGCCTCTTTAAATCCAAAGCTAGAAACCATTTATCTTATGCCTTCTTTGCAAAATGCGTTTATTAGCTCAAGTGTTGTTCGCTCTATCTTATCCCATGGAGGAGAAATCAAGCATTTAACCCCAAAAAGTGTAAGCAATTTCATAAAGGAAAGCAATGTATGTAGTCATTGAAGGAATTGATACTAGCGGCAAAAGCACACAGATTCAAGAACTTAAACTTGCCCTCCAAGAAGCAATCTTTACTTTTGAGCCGGGTGCTACCCCTCTTGGAAAAAAGCTCCGAAAAATCTTATTAGAAGATTCCATTGAATTAGATTCAAGGGCAGAAATGTTGCTATTTTTGGCAGATAGGGCACAACACACCCATGAAATACTCAAAGCCAACCCCGATAAATTAATCATTTCTGATAGAAGTTTAATTTCTGGAATGGCTTATGCAAAAGACTTTGATTTTGAAACTCTTAAAGCCTTTAATCTCTTTGCTACACAGGGAATATTGCCGCAAAAAGTTATATTTTTGGAATTGCAAAAAGAAGATTTACAACAACGCCTCCAATCAAAAAATGAAGACAAAATAGAACAAAGAGGGCTAGAGTATCTTTTGGAACTCCAACAAAGAACAAAAGCCATTATAAAAAAGCTACAACTTCCTTACATTTCTATCAATGCCAATCTTCCAAAAACAACAATCACTCAACAAATTATCAACTTTATCAAAGAGTAAAATTTGCGGTGTTTGCTATGTGGAAACCTTACTTTTTTTACTCTTTGCAAAGCATGCTTTGAAGATATTAAAATCCAGCCAAAGATTAGAAAAATAGATAATCTTAAAGTTTATAGCTTTTATGATTATCAAGATATCGAATATTTACTCCATGCTAAATACCATATTATCGGTAGCAAAATTTATAAAATTTTAACCTCCAAAATCAATCTTTATCTAAAAGAGATTCTAAACCAACCACTGCAAGCTTATGGGATTGGGATTGATGATAAAATCAGCCAAAAAGGTTATGCCCATAATGCTATTTTTCTTAAGAATCTAAAAAGTTTGGGTATTACGCCACTCTACCACACACTATTAGCCAAAAATCCGGTATCTTATGCGGGCAAAGATTTGAAATTTCGCCAAAACAATCCCCGAAATTTTTACCTCACTCAAAATGTAGAGAAAAAAGAAATTATTTTAATAGATGACATCATCACTACAGGCTCCACGCTCAAAGAGGCACAAAAATACCTCTATGCAAATGGCGCTAATGTTTTAATGGCATTTGTCTTAAGCGATGCGAAATATTAATCTTTCAAATAATATTCAATAGTAGAAACTACACGCACTTTTTTAATATGTGAAGTATTCCTATCTCGATTAGAAATGCTAAACTGCCCTTGAGAAGCCTTTTTGATTTTACCTAAACTGCTTTGAGAATCTTGTGCAAATTTCTTCGCCACTTCCCTTGCATTAAAAGTCGCTTCCTCTATCATTTGAGGCTTTATATCATTTAGCTTTGTATAAAGATATTCAATCTCATAATCCTCAACCTTGACAATCAAACCATCTTTGCCAAGTTCTGCGATTTTCTCTAATATTTTTCGCCCCAAATCCACTTCTTTTGTATAAACCAACACTTCACCTTGCCCATTATAGCGATAAGCAATATTTTGAACTTCGCTATAAGAATTTCCCACTTTGTCAGTAATCCTTAGAGCTTTTAATGTAATTTCCTCTTTTTTAATTCCCTCTTTCTCCAAAAACATCAAAATCTTTTTAGAATCTTCTGCCAAATCTCTATACAAAAGATTCAAATCATTATTAGCTCGCGTAAAACTTACTGGAAAAATCATCACATCAGCTTGCACTTCTCTTTCGCTCAATCCTTTGACTACAACACTTCTATCCATTGATTTAAAAGCCATGATTCCTTGCATAAACCCATAACCCAAAACTATACTACATACCACAAAAAATATCCCCAAAATGGTTACACTTATTTTGCTCATCACTTTACCTCATATTTAAAATTCTACATTTTTTGGAGTGGTGTCCACGATGCGATTCGAACGCATGGCCTCACGATTAGGAATCGTGTGCTCTATCCAGCTGAGCTACGAGGACAAAAAGTTATTGAATTTACACAAGAAGGCTCCCCAAAGGGAGCAAAGAAGTTATTTTTTTGCAGCTGCAACAGCGTCTTTAAGACCTTTACCTGCTTTAAATTTAGGAACAAATTTATCTTTTGTTTTATATTTTTTATTTGTTCCTGGAACTGTTCCTTCTTTTCCTTTTTGAAGCACAGTTTCAAATTTACCAAAACCTACAAGTTCAACACTACCATCTTTTTTGGAAAGAGCTTTTTCAATTGCAGCAACGAATGCACTAATTGCTTTTTCAGCTTCTTTTTTTGTTTCATACTCACCGACTTGTTTTACTAAGTCAACAAATTCTGATTTGTTCATCTTTGGAAACCTCCATATTTTTATTTTGAACAACATATTTTAGCATAAAATATTTACTTTTCAAGACTTTTAATGCAAAAAATAGGGAATTTCTGAAGTTTTATTGAATATTTTTGCTTCATCACTTAAATTCTCACCTCCCTTTAAACAATAAAACTAACATTTGCCATTAACACACCTCAAGCCTTTTATATTTGTTTTTTAAGGTTTTTTTTAATAATATAGCAACATTTCATAAAAATTAAAGAATAAAATTCACTCAAAAATATTGATAAATAATTTAAAAATTTTGGTATAGTAAGGAGAGAATAAAATGTCCATAAAAGTAGCAATCAATGGAACAGGTAGAATTGGTTTATGTGTTTGCAAGATTCTTGGAGAAAGAGATGATTTGGAGCTAGTTGCCATCAACACCACAATGCCTATTGATACTTTAATCCATTTACTAAAATACGATTCTATTCACAAAAAAAGCGAAATTACCAAGATTAGCGAAAACCAAATCCGTATTGGAAAACAACAAAATATCCAAATCATCAGCACTAGAAACATTCAAGAAATCAATTTTGGAAATTATGGTGCAGAAATTGTAATAGAATGCACAGGGGCTTTTAATGATATTCACAAAGCCTCTGCACATCTTTATGGTGGAATCAAGCGTGTAGTTATCTCTGCTCCAGCCACAGATACACCCACTTTTGTTTATGGTGTCAATCATTTAACCTATAATGGCGAATCTATTATTTCTAATGCGAGTTGCACCACCAATGCTTTAGCCCCCCTCACAAAAGTATTGCATGAAAATTTCAAAATCTTAAGCGGTTTGATGACTACTATCCACAGCTATACAAATGACCAAAATCTTTTAGATTCCAAACACAAAGATTTGCGTCGTGCAAGAGCAGCTGCACTCAATATGATACCCACATCAACGGGTGCTGCAAAAGCAATCGGACTGGTTATGCCAGAACTCAAAGGCAAACTCAATGGATTTGCAGTGCGTGTCCCAACACCAGATGTTAGCCTAGTAGATCTTACTTGTGTGGTAGAAAAAAATGTTACAAAAGAACTCATTAATGAAACCTTCAAAAAAGCTTCAGAAGAATCAATGAAAAATCTTATTTTCATCGATGAAGAAAAGCTTGTATCTAGCGATTTTATTGGCTCTTCGTATAGTTCAATTTTCATTCCTGATTGCACCAATGTAGTCAATAATAATCAAGTTAAAATTGTAGCTTGGTATGACAATGAATGGGGATATTCTACCCGTTTAGTTGATATGACAGCATTTGTAGGTAGAAGTCTTATATGATACACCTCAGCAATACTTATGAAAAATTTATTCCAAAAGATTCTCATCTTTTCTCTAAAGAAAATATAGAATCTTGCTTTCAAAAAATTCTAACCGAAAAAGCAAATGGCACAAGCGGTTATTACAATTTACCCTATGAAGATAACCGGGCTATATTTGATTATATTCACACCAATCAAGCTTTTCTACAAAACATTAAAACCCTAGTTATTATCGGAATTGGTGGAAGTTCCCTTGGGACAAAAGCTATTGATGCCCTCCTCTCTCACCAAAACAATCGCAAAAATATCAAAATACGCTTTTTAGAGCACACAGATCCTATTATGATACACAAAGATTTACAACGCGTAAAATGTGAAGAATCGCTTTTTATTGTCATTTCAAAATCTGGATTAACCATCGAAACCACTTCACTTTTTAAATATGTCCTCAAACGCTTTTGTTTATTAGAAACAAAAAACAAAAAACGCCTCATCACAATTACCGATGAAGACTCTCCACTCTTCCAATGGAGCAAGACAGAAAATATTCAATCTTTTACCATTAAACCAAATATCGGCGGTAGATTCTCTGTCTTGAGTGCAGTTGGACTGCTACCCCTTGCAATTTTAGGCTATGATATTTGCAATATTCTAAAAGGTGCACAAAACATCGCTACTCAGTTTTTCATAGAAAAGAAAAGTGAAATTCTCAAAAAAGCAATTTTCCTAGCCAAAAATGAAACAACCTACCCTATTAATGTGCTTTTTTCTTATAGCAGCGTTTTTAGGCATTTTAATTCTTGGTATGTGCAGCTTTGGGGAGAATCTCTTGGAAAACTCGATTATCAACAAAACAAAAGAGGCTTAACACCCATTGCCTTAATTGGCAGCATTGACCAACATTCTTTTTTGCAGCTCATTATGCAAGGTCCTCAAAATAAAAGTGTAACTTTTTTGAGCGTTGAAAAACTTTCACAAAAATCACTTTACATACCAAATATTAGTCTAAAAGGACTTGAAGCTACCGATTTTGTCAATAACACTTCATTTAATAATCTTCTTAAATTGCAATGTGTAGCTACCAAAGCAAGCATTATTGCCCAAAATGTGCCTGTGGATTCCTTGGTTTTAGCTTCCTTATGCGAAGAAAGTGTTGGAGAATTGATTTTTTATTATGAGCTACTCACTTCTTGTGTGGGGGTTTTGTTACAAATAGATACATATAATCAACCCGGGGTTGAATTTGGCAAAAAAATCTTGAGAGAAAAATTTACACATATTTAATTTTTTTTTCACTTTTTTTTCTATTTTATACTTTTATATTTCAAAAAGTCTTATAATATTTCTAAAAAGCAAGGAGTATCTATGAGTCTTATTGAAAACATCAAAGAAAAAGCAAAGTCTTTTTTGCAAACCATTGTTTTGCCTGAAACCAATGATATGCGAACCCTAGAAGCCGCACACACTATCTTAAAAGAAGGCATTGCGAATCTTATTTTAATCGGGGATGAGCTAAGTATCCAAAAACAAGCCAAAAAAGCCAATCTTGACCTTCAAAAAGCAACTTTTATTAATCCTGCATCATGTGATGAATTAGAAGATTATGTAGAACTTTTTGTTAAGCTTAGAGCGCACAAAGGCTTGAGTGAAAAATCCGCTAGAACTTTACTTTTGGAAAATCCTCTTTATTTTGGAGTAGCCCTAGTAAAATCCAAAAAAGCCGATGGAATGGTAGCAGGCGCTATCAACTCTACTGCTGATGTCTTAAGAGCTTCTTTGCAAATTTTGGGCACAAAGCAAGATTCTAAACTCGTATCTGCATTTTTCTTAATGGTAGTCCCTAATTGCGAATATGGAGAAAATGGAACTTTTATCTTTGCAGATAGTGGCTTAGTGCAAAACCCAAATGCACAAGAGCTTGCTTCCATAGCTATTGATTCTGCTAAAAGCTTCCAAACTCTAGTGGGCAAAGAACCCATTGTTGCTATGCTTTCACATTCTACCAAAGGAAGTGCTAAACACCCTGATGTAGATAAAGTTATAGAAGCTACCAAAATCGCACAAAGTCTAGCACCGCAAATAGCCATAGATGGAGAATTTCAATTAGATGCCGCTATTGTCCCAAGTGTAGGAAAGTCCAAAGCCCCAGATAGCAAAATAGCAGGGTATGCTAATGTGCTTGTTTTTCCTGATTTAGATTCTGGAAATATCGGATACAAGCTCACTCAAAGACTTGCAAAAGCTGAAGCTTATGGGCCTATTACCCAAGGCATTGCTGCACCTATTAATGATTTATCAAGAGGTTGTAGCAGTGAAGATATTGTTGGTGTTGTTGCCATTACAGCCCTCCAAGCACAACAACAAAAAGAAACAAAAGGAGCATAAATGGACATTTTAGTTATTAATTGCGGAAGTTCATCTCTCAAATATCAACTTATCAATACTGATACCGAGGAGGTTTTAGCTTCTGGGATTTGCGATAGAATAGGTATTGATGGAGGACAATTTAGTTACAAACCAAAAGATGGAGAAAAATCCACACAAAATATTGAAATCAAAGACCATGAGGTTGCAATCAAGCTTGTTTTAGGCGCACTCACAAACCCTTTTAATGGTGCAGTGAAATCCCTTGAAACCATCAAAGCCATCGGACATAGAATTGTTCATGGTGGAGAGCATTTTACCCATTCAGCAATTATCACAGAAGAGGTAATTTATAATATTGAGGAATGTGCAGATTTAGCCCCTCTACACAATCCTGCGCATTTACTTGGAATCCGAGCCTGTCAGCATTTAATGCCAAATACCCCAATGGTAGCTGTTTTTGATACTGCATTCCACCAAACAATGCCACCAAAGGCTTTCATCTATGGCTTACCCTATGAATATTACACAAAATATAAAATTCGTCGGTATGGATTCCATGGCACAAGTCATAGCTATGTTTCCAAACGCACAGCGGAGTTTTTGGGTATTCCATTAGAAAATTCAAAAATTATCACTTGTCATTTGGGAAATGGTTCTAGTATTTGTGCTGTTGAAAATGGCAAAAGCATTGATACAAGTATGGGATTAACTCCACTTGAAGGCTTGGTAATGGGGACAAGAAGCGGAGATATTGATCCTGCTGTAATTGATTATATAGCCCAAAAAGAAAATTTAAGTACCAAAGAAATTATGAATATTTTAAATAAAAAATCTGGAGTCTTAGGAATCTCTGGCTTATCAAGTGATTTTAGGGATTTATTAGCAGCTGATGAGAAGGGAGACTTAAAGGCGCGTTTTGCAAGAGAAGTTTTTGCTTATCGTGTGGCAAAATACATCGGCTCTTATACAGCCGCATTAACCGGTGTTGATGCAATTTCATTCTGTGCTGGAGTAGGCGAAAATGCGAAATTTATCCGCGGTAAAATTGTCTCTCACTTACAATTCCTAGGTATCACACTTGATGAAAAAGCAAACTTAGAAACCATAGGAAGAGAAGGTATTATTTCCACTTCTGATTCCAAAGTCAAAGTGTGTGTAATCCCAACCAATGAAGAATTAATGATAGCAAGGGATACAAAAGCCCTCGTAAGCAAAGCCTATAATCTTTAGATATAGGCTACTTATCCAAATACCTTTTGTCAAAAAGGCTGTTTAAATGCACATTTCCAAGTGCTACTTTCAAAGAAGTAAAAAAATCAGGATTATTCATTTCCATTTCCTTTAGCATTTGCTTTGTTTTTTCTCTAGCAAAAGGTCGCTTATCATCGCTTTGCCACATAATTGGACAATTACAATCTGGTGCAATATAAATATCGTTTTTTGCAATAAAATCAATAATTTGCCTCTCCCGCACAAAAATCAATGGACGAATCACATACAAACCATTTTCTGCTTTATAAATTGGAGGCATAGAACGCAAAGCACCATTATAAGTGAGATTCATCATAAAGCTTTCAGCTGCATCATCCAAATGATGTGCTAATGCAATTTTATTAAATCCACCCTCTAAAGCCTTAGAATACAAAGCCCCTCGTCTCATACGCGAACAAAAACTACAATACACCGTCCCTTCTCTACGATTTTCTTCTAAAATCTTATAAATGTCTGTGCGATAAAGTTCATAAGGTATCCCTAATTTTTCACAATACTCAAAAATATACTCATATTCACCACCCCTCCCATAATCCACTGTCAAAGCTTTAAATTCAAAATCAAAAGGTGCGTATTTTTTCAATCTTGCCAATAAAGTCGCTAGCAAAATAGAATCTTTCCCTCCACTCAATCCCAAAAGTATTTTATCGCCCTCTTTGATTAGCCCAAACTCTGCATTTGTGCTTCCTGTGATTCTTAGAATCTTTTTGCTAATTTCTATTTTCTCTTCCATTTTTCTCACTTTAATTCTTCAAATTTATCTGCCAAATTTTCTTTCAAAAATTCCTTCACTTCTTGTTCTAATACTAAATGTTTATCATATTTAATAACCACAACTCTTTCATTCTCATTAATAAACCACTCCAAAATTCCTCTAAGCTCCACCAATTTTTCTAAATCCTCATTTACAATGTTTTCTCTAAGTGGCAAATAAAGATTCTTTTGAAAAGTTGGATTTGCCAAAAACCCTAAAGCCAAAATCCACAAAAATGAAACAACCACAACAAAAAGGCTAATAGAAAGCATTCCAAAATATTCATACAAATGCCCACCTACAAGTGCTCCCACAAATGAACCAAAATATCCAAAAGCAGTAAAAACACCCAAAGCGCTTCCTTTTTGATGCGCCTTGCAATAGCGACTAGCAAGACTTTGCATAATAGGCTCATGCACAGAAAAACCGACAAAAAACACCAAAATTCCAGCGACAAACACCCACAAATTTTGACTAAGCATCAAAAGATATGCCACAACAAAAAACAATATTCCCACCACCAATACACTTTTAAACTTGCCCTTTTTCTCTGCAAAAATCGCCGCAGGTGCTATTGCGATAAGCCCAAGCAAACTTGCAGGAACATACACTTGATACAAATTCTCTTTAGGCATCTCAAAGCCCTTTACAAGTGCAATAGGAATAATCAAAAATGTCAAAGTCATAAAACCTTTTTGCAAGAAATTTGTAAGATTCATAATTTGAAGATTTTTATTTTTTAAAATAAAACTATATTTATCAGAACTAGAAATAAAACTATACTGTATCTTTGGTGCTTCAGGGACAAATAAAAGCAAAATCCCTAAGCTAAGCACCCCCAAAAAACAGGTAATCCAAAATAAACTTGCCACTCCAAAATAAGCACTCAAAATAGGTCCCAAAATCAAAGCTGTTGTAAAACTAAGAGAAATGGTAGCCCCCATTAATGCCATTGCTTTTGTGCGTTTCTCTTCTTTTACCAAATCAGCTATCATCGCGCTAACCACTCCTCCAATAGCTCCTGCCCCTTGCAAAAATCTACCCAAAATTAGCATATAAATATCATCACTCATCGCACACACAGCTGAACCAATAATAAAAATAATAAGTCCAAGGGCAATAATGCTTTTGCGTCCAAATTTATCACTTAAAAAACCAAAAGGAATTTGAAACAATACTTGAGTGAGTGCATATCCCCCTATGGCAATCCCAACCAAAATCGGACTCATACCCTCCATAGATAAGGCATATAAGGATAAAACAGGCATAACAACAAACAAACCAAAAAATCGCCCAGCCAAAATAAGGCTTAGTGGAATAGTTTGTTTGATTAAGGATTCTTTTTTTATCATAGATTCTCCAATTTTTGCTAAAATTCCAAACAAGAAGTTAATTTTATCCAAAATACATTCAACAAGGCAATAATAATGCGTCTAATTTTAGCAACTTCAAACCAAGATAAAATCATAGAAATCCAAGAAATCTACAAACCATTTGAGCAAAATGCTTTAGAAATACTAGCATGGAGCGATTTGTGCGATCCTTTTGAAATCGATGAAAATGGCAAAACATTTCAAGAAAATGCACTAATTAAATCTAAAGCTGTTTTTAATACCCTCCATGCAAAAAATCTACTCTCACAAAATGATATTATACTTTCTGATGATAGTGGAATATGCGTTGATGCACTCAATGGAAAACCCGGAATCCATAGCGCTAGATATAGCGGTGGAGATTCTAAGGCAAATTTAGAAAAGCTTTTATGTGAAGTAGCCAAACTTCCAAACCAAACTTCCAAAGCACATTATTGTGCAAGTATAGGAATTAGTAGTTTTTATGGAGATTTTAGCACACATGGATTTATGTATGGCAAGGTGATTGCCAATCAACGCGGCAAAAATGGCTTTGGCTATGATCCAATGTTTATTCCACAAGGTTTCACACAAACACTTGCAGAGCTTACCAAAGAAGAGAAAAATGCCATTTCTCATAGATATATTGCACTCAATAGAGCCAAATATATTTTAAGGGCTTTATTTAAGGCTTTTAAATAATCCTATCCTTATTGCTCTACTAAAATCTGCATTTTGCCATTTTTTAATTCTACATAAAGCTCTTTGTTTCCATTAGAATAATAGTTTAATGTGCCTTTCAAAAAGGCTTTATAATCTTGATGATAACCAATTTTAAATAATTTCTTATTTTCTTCATTAGGATAAGGGGAGACATTGATTTTTGTAAATTTAATCTCTTTCTCTTCGCCTTTTTGGAAAATTCTGCGTTTGGTATCCTCAAATGCCTCAAACTTTTGCCCATCATAGCGTATAAAATCCTTATCATAAAACGCTAAATAAGCCTCAATATCATTTTTTGCCCAAGCTTCTTTCCATTGAAATAAATCTGCCAAAATCGTTGCTAAATCTTCCTTTTTGGTTTGTTCCACATCATCAGCAAAAGTAATTAAAAGCGTATTACGATAATCAATTATCCTATCCACCGAAGTTAAAAGATTATTTTCAATTGCAATACAGCCACGCGTATTTAACTCTTCTCTATTTCCATTAAGCGGCATACCATGAATCCAAATTCCATAGCCTGTTCTTTTTTGCAATTTATCATAAAGATTAGGATAAGAAGTGCTAAAAGCCAAAGGTCCATAATATTGATCTAGATTGCTCAATCTCGCTTGAAGCGAATAAACACCAATAGGGGTTGCCAAATCACCCTCTTTTTGCTTATGACCCCCTTTAGACCCCACTAAACTTTTTGTATTTAGCTTTTCTACCCACTGATTATTTTCTAGGGCATAAAGTTTAAGATTTGGGGATTCCAAAGTAGGCGCATCTTTTGTCGCCACAAAGAGGTATTTAAGATTCTCATAATACCCAAAACGCGTATCTTGATTTTTTAAAACCTCTTGCCAATAATTTTTTGTTTGCAAAACTTCATTGATTTTTTGCTCTAATGCCTGCACTCCACCGCTACGATAAATTCCAATCCATTCATATTCATTAGCATAACTAAAAATCGCAATTAACAATAACCAAATAATTTTCATCTTTTCTCCATTTTTTAATCTTCGAAATTATAACCGATTTTCTTTAAGCTTTCTTTGTCTTTACTCCAGCTAGAAACCACTTTCACCAAAATTTCCAAATATACTTTTTTTCTCACAAACTGCTCGATTCTCTCTCTTGCATTCTTGCCAATTCGCTTCAATGTTTTGCCCTCTTTGCCAATCACCATAGCCTTTTGACTTTCTTTTTGCACAATAATAGATGCCTTAATATAATCAAGCATAGCCTTTTCTTTATAAACATTGATCACCACATCACTTTCATAAGGTAGCTCATCGCTTAAATTTTCAAAACAAGATTCCCTTATCATTTCTTTTACAATTTCTTTGGTGCTATTTGGGCTTAAAATCTCTGGATCATAATAGTAAGGATTCTTAGGCATTATTTTTGCAAGCTCTTTTGCTACATATTCCAAACTCTTAATATCTTTGCAAGAAATCGGAATGAGTGCTTGATAAGAATCTTGAAATTTTTCATATTCTTTGATTTTTTGGAATAATTTTTCTTTGCTCACACAATCTATTTTAGTGAGCAATAAAAAATGAGGCTTTCCCTTAGCACTCTCCAAAAAATCTATATAAAAATCTATTTTATCGCTTGCTGGTGCTAAAAAGAGTAGAAAATCACAATCTTGCATTGCCTTCATTGCTTCTTTTAGCATATACTGGTTTAAAAGCTTTTCTTGCTTGTGAATGCCGGGCGTATCTACAAAAACAATTTGCGTTTCCTCAACCATCACAACGAGATTCATACGCTTCCTAGTAGCATTAGCTTTATGCGAAATAAGTGCCAACCTCTCGCCCAAAAGCGTATTTAAAAATGTGCTCTTTCCTGCATTTGGTCTGCCTAAAACCGCTACAAATCCTGCTTTACTTTCCAAAAAACTACCTACAAAATATATCGTGCGACATCGCTATCAGCTACCAAAGTTTCCAGCTTTTCTTTTACTAGAGATTCTGTAATCTCTACTTCTTGTCCCTTATAGTTTTCTGCCTCAAAGCTAATCTCTTCAATCACCTGCTCCACAACCGTATGCAATCGCCTCGCACCAATATCCTCTGTTTTTTCATTAGCTAATTGCGAATAATGTGCCAAAGCCCTAATTGCCTCATCGCTAAACTTCAAAGAAACTTCTTCTACTGCCATTAATGCTTCATATTGCTTTAAAATCGAATTTTTAGTTTGTGTTAATATCTTATAAAGCACTTCTTCATCAAGGCTATTAAGCTCCACACGCAAAGGGAATCTACCCTGCAATTCCGCAATCAAATCACTAGGCTTGCTCAAGCTAAATGCCCCTGCTGCGATAAATAAAATATGGTCTGTCTTAATGCTTCCATATTTTGTATTGACAATACTTCCCTCTACAATAGGCAATAAATCCCTCTGCACTCCTTCTTTGCTAGGATCTTGCCTACCTTGCGAGTTTGAACTAACAGCGACCTTATCTATCTCATCAATAAAGATAATCCCGCTATTCTCTGCCCTCTTTAAACCTTCTTGCTTGATGCTTTCCAAATCCAATAAAACTTCGCTTGCCTCCACTTTTAAAATCTCTTTTGCTTCCTTAATTGTTACTTCTTTTTTGGGATTATCTTTTGGAGATGCAATAAACACTCTTGCAATTGTCTCTTGCACCTTAGCAAATTCTGCTGGCATATTGCCATCTTCTATTTCAAAAGTGCGTTTTGGAATTTCAATCTCGATTTTAAGATGATCCATTTCTCCATTTTTAACTTTTTGACGCATTTTTTCTGCTGCGTTTTCATATTCTTCTATTTTCTGCTCACTTGCACCTTTAGGGAGTGGAGGGATTAGCTTTTCTACAATTTTATCCAACACATATTTCTCAATCCCTGCTCTATTTTTTTGTCTATGTTCTTCTTTGACTAGATTAATTGAAGCTATTACCAAATCACGCACCATAGATTCTACATCTCTTCCTACAAAACCCACTTCTGTATATTTACTTGCTTCTACTTTGACAAAAGGCAATCCCATCATCTTTGCCATACGCCTTGCAATTTCGGTTTTCCCAACTCCAGTAGAACCAATCATTAAAATATTTTTTGGCATTACCTCTTCTTGAATCTCTTTTGGCAACTGCAAACGACGATAGCGATTCCTAAGTGCAATAGCAACAATCTTTTTTGCATCATTTTGTCCAATAATATATTCATCTAAGTAAGCAACAATTTCTTTTGGTGTCATCGCAATATAATTTTCCATTGTCTTCCTATTTTTTAAAGTTCTAAAATTTTGATATTTTGATTAGTATAAATACAAAGCTCGCCAGCAATTTTAAGAGATTCTAGCACCAAATCTCGTGGCTCCATATCTCCCTTGCCAAATCTATCCAAAGCCCTTGCAGCAGATAACGCATAATTCCCACCGCTACCAATAGCAGCAATTTTGCCATCTTCAGGCTCTACCACATCTCCTGTTCCACTTAAAATAAAAATTTTTTCTTTATCCAAAACAATCATCATTGCTTCTAAACGCCTCAAATACTTATCTTTACGCCATTCTTTAGAAAACTCCATAACCGACTTTAACAAATCGCCCTTTTTGTTCTCTAAAATCCCCTCAAACATATCAAAAAGCGTAAAAGCATCAGCTGTGCTTCCTGCAAATCCACTTAGAATCTTGCCATGATAAAGCGTCCGAATCTTAGTTGCATTACCCTTTAATACGCAATTTCCAAAGGTTACCTGCCCATCTCCTCCAATCACCGCCCCTTTTTCTGTCTTATAAGCCAAAATTGTAGTTGCTTCAAACATCACAATGCCTCCACATCAATCTTCAAAATAGCATGGATTCCATGTCCAAGTTTCACTTCTACTTCATACATTCCTGTTGATTTAATAGGGTTTTTTAGCTCAATAGTTTTTTTATCAATTTCCAAACGATGCTTCTGTGCCAACTCTTTTGCAATATCCTCTTTTGTGATTGCACCATAAAGTGAGCCATTTGCACCAACCTTTTGTTGAATCTTTAGAGTAATTGCTTCTATTTTTTTAGCTGCCATTTCCATCAATGCTTGATTTTCAGCGGCTTGTTCAGCTGCTCTTTTTTGTTCGGCCTTATAACGATTGATAACTTCATTAGTAGCAAAATCTGCCATTTTCTTTGCAATTAAAAAATTTTTTCCATATCCATCTTTTACTTCGCAGATTTCACCCTTTTTGCCTAGTCCTTTTACATCTTGTAGCAATAATACTTTCATTAAAATACTCCTATTAATTTTTGGAATTTTAGCATTTTTTGGCAAACATTAAAATAACAACCTTTAATCAAAAATATAATTTTACAAATTTTTGAAAATCAACTTTAAAAATAAAAAAATTTATTAACTTTTAAAGTTTCTAAGAATAAGATAATTTTATAAAAGCTCTAAATCCAAAATCAAAGATAATTTTATAATGCAGCAAAAATACAATTTAACAACTATTATGTTTAGTGCGATTGTTATCATCTCTACACTTTATATAACCCAGCCCATACAGCCTTTATTGATTAATGAATTCCAAATCTCAACCACACAAGTCACGCTTTTTACTTCCGTGATTCTTTTTGCATTAGCCATTGCCCCTATTTTTTATGGATATTTATTAGAAAAATTTGATACAAAGCTTATCTTAATTGCCTCTTTGATGCTACTTGGCGTATTTCAATGCCTTTTAAGTTTTACCCAACAATACAGCACCTTTTTAATCCTTAGAATCTGCGAAGCTTTGATGATTCCAGCAGCTCTTACAGCCACAATGACTTCACTAACACGCATTGATAGCAAAAACAAATACATAGGGCTTTATGTTGCCTCTACCGTTTTTGGAGGGGTTTTATCACGCGTTGGCGGTGGATTTCTCACGACTCTTTTTTCTTGGCGTTTTACTTTCATAGCACTTGGAATCTCAACACTTCTTATTGCCTTTCTTGCATTCAAACTCCCTCACACCAACACCAAAATCCAAAGCAGCAAAATCACTTTTGCCATCATTTTGGATTTCTTAAAAGATAAACGCTTTTTATTGCTTTATAGTGGTGCTTTTTTGATACTCTTTTGTTTTCAAGGCGTACTAAACTTTATGCCCCACTACATTACCTCGCTCAACCCCCAAATTACACCTGCACAAATTGGTTTTATGTATTTTGGCTATATTGTGGGAATTATCACTGCAATCCTATCTAAAAAAATCACAAGATTCTTCAAAGGCGAAATCAAAACGATTGCCTTAGGATTCTTTATCTTTGGTGCATCTTGTTGGATGATGCTTTTTGGGGACTTTTGGCAACTTTTCTTTGCGATTTTCACACTCTGTTTTGGAATGTTTATTATCAATTCTGTGCTTTCCTCTTTTATCAACACTATCTCAAAAAACAAAAAAGGGATCACTAATGGTTTGTATTTAGCTTTTTATTACGCTGGAGGCACACTAGGAACGACATTACCCACTTATATTTACCATCCATTTGGCTGGAACACTCTTTGCCTACTTTTGGGCGGAATCTTATTTGTAAGTGCGTTGGTTTTTTATCAATCACAAAAACTTTTTTGGCAAGGATAACTAATGGAATGGTTTAAAGAGACTTTCAAAGATATTTTACCTTTAGAGAGCTTTCATATTGCAGATTTGCCAAAAGATTCTTGCAATGAAATTTTAGCCATCCTTCTAAGTCTTACACCCAAAACTTTTAATCTCTTTTGGCAATCCCAAACACTTAAAAATATCTGCAAAGAATACCTCTATAATACCACCTATTTTAAAACTATCCAACAAGCACAATACCAAATCCTCTTAACCCTACAAAACCAAAAAGATTCTCAAAAATTACAAGAAATTTTGCAAAATCTTGATTTTATGCGTCATCATAATTTATTAGAAGAATCCCACTACAATAACCTCAAATCATTTCTAACCTCGCACTTTCAAAACCACCCAAACCACCCAACAACCCACCTAGAAAAAACCACTCAATTACCCAAAAATCTTTTAGAAAATTTTTTTGATGAAAGCCTCAAAATTCTTACCAAAGAATTAAATTCCCTCTCTTCTATTGCCCCAAAAAACATCTTTGAAAATCTCCAAAATCTCATTACCAAAGCACAATCCCAACATTTCTCTATCGGAATCACGGGCGTTTTAAGCTCAGGCAAAAGCACACTTTTAAATGCACTCTTAGGGCAAGAAATCTTAGGTAGCTCAACTATACCAGAAACAGCAAGCCTAACAATTCTCAAATACAGCCCCAAATCTTATGCAAAAATTATTTTTTGGAATCAAGAACAATGGCAAGAATTAAAAAGCACTCTAGATTCAAAATTGCTTGAAAATCTATTAGAAAATCAAGAATTTTCAGATTTTCTTAAAAACTATATTCAAAAGTCAGAACAAAGCCTAGAAATACCGCTACAAGACTTACCAAAATTCACTTCAGCAAACCACCCAAGCAAACTTTGCAATCTTGTCCAAAAAACCATTCTTTTTACTCCCTTAAATTTCCTCAAAAACAAAGTAGAAATCGTCGATACTCCCGGGCTTGATGACCCAATCATCCAAAGAGAAGAAATCACTAAAAACTATCTTACAAAATGTGATTTACTAATCCATGCAATGAATGCTTCCCAAAGTGCCACACAAATTGATTTAGAATTTTTATTAGAAACACTGCAAACTTCCAATATTTCAAGACTTCTTATTATCCTCACCCATGCAGATTTACTCACCCAAGAAGAACTCCACCAAGCCCTAAATTACACAAAAGAAAGCATACAAGCCAAGTTCCAACAAAACCTACCTCCAAGCCAAGCAAAACTTTTCTTAGAGCGTTTAGATTTTATCCACATTGCTAGCTACCCAGCACTTTTGTGCCAAAATAATCCCAAGCAGGCAAAAGAATTAGGCTATACCCTAGAATCTTCTAATTTCAACACCTTTTTAGAATATTTACAAAAAACTTTATTAGGAAATAATAGCACCAAGGCAAAAGACATCATCTACCTTACCGCTCAAGGATTTCATAAAAATATCGAGATTCTCAAAGAATATTTGGATTTGGAGCTAAAATTACTCTTTAGCACACAAGAAGAAATTGCAATGCTTATCCAAAAAAACAAACAAGAAATCAATGAAGCAAACAAAGAATTTGAAACCCTAAAATTCAACCTCCAAAACACCCAAACACATTTCCAAGAATACCTAAAAAGCACAAAAAACACATTAACGCAAAAACTCAATGAAGCTCAAAATATCCTTATCCAAAGAATCTTTGAAGATATTCTCTATGATTACCAAAAACACTCTTCCCCAAGCAAAGAGAGGATAGAAAGGATTCTCACTCAAGGATTAGAAGATTTTCTAATCGATATTTTAAGGACATATCGTCAAAATCTTGCCCAAAAAATCTCCCAACTCCAAAATACCCTTTTACCCACATTAAAAACGCCACAAATGCAACTCCACAAAAGCACTATTACAAAAACCAAAATACAAATTCTAAATCACCTAAACTCGCTTTCTTTGCATTCTTATAAAAATCAAGAAAACAAACTCAAAGAAGCTTTGCAACAAGCTTTTCAAAATGGTTTTGCTAATTTTGACAATACCATTTATCACCAAAGCCAAGAAATAGCTTCCGCATTTCTCAATGATCTTAAAACCAGCTTTGAAGAAATGATGCAACAATCTAGTCAAAACCTAGAAACCAAAAAACAAATCCTCCAAAAAAGCCTAGATAAATCCAATTCCACACAAAAACAGCAAAAAGAATCGCAAATTATGCACTCTATCTCCTCCCTAAAAGAAATTCAAATCTTATTGCAAGAACTCCAAGAATACGCTACAAGGAACAACGATGCTTAAACAATATCTCCAAGAATGCTTAGAAATTTTGGACAAAAATTCCCAAAAAACAGAGCTGCAAAAATTCATTATAGACTGCCAAAACAATCTCAATCCCAATGATTATTCCCAAGATTTTTTTGAATCTCTCCAAAACAAAACCAAAGAACCCATGCAAATTGCAATTATCGGACAATTCTCTAGCGGGAAAAGCACCTTTTTAAACGCTCTTTTGGGGCAAGATATCCTTCCAACAGGCATCACACCCATCACTTCTAAAGTATGCAAAATTTGCTATGGAGAAGATTTTATCTTAGAAGTCCTCTACAAAGATGGGAACAAAGTTTTGCAAAATATTCATTTTTTAAAACAGCTCACCCGTCAAAACTCAAAAAACATCGATTCTTTATGCCTATATGCCCCCATTTTAATGCTAAAAGAAATCAATTTTTTAGACACGCCGGGCTTTAATTCTCAAAATCACGATGATACCAAAACCACTCTTGATATCCTTAAAAATGTTGATGGCATTATTTGGCTTACACTCATTGATAATGCAGGAAAAAACAGCGAAAAAAAACTATTGCAAGATTTCATCAAACATTACTCCCAAAAAACACTTTGTATCCTCAATCAAAAAGACCGCCTCAAAAATGAAGAAGAAATCCAAACTAGCCTCCAATATGCCAATGAATCTTTTAAAGAAATCTTTAGTCAAATTATCCCCATCTCTGCAAAAATGGCACTCCAAGCACAACTTAATACCCCACAAAAAATAATTGAAACTTTGTTTTCAAATTTCTCTTTTGAAGTCCAAAACTTCATTCACCAAACCTCCACCACCAAAACCGATGAGAATAGTTTTTTGCAAACCCTTGAATCTTCTTACCAAAACTTTAAAAATACCCTAAACACTCAGCTAAACAATTCTCAAAATAGCTATTATAATGATTTAATGCAAAAATCAGGTATGCCTTTGATATTTGATTTTCTCAATCATTCTATCAAACCAAAGGCTAAACTCTCCAAAGAATATTCCGCCCTCAAAAAACTCAAAGAAATGCACATTTTGCTCCATTATCAATACCACAAGATTTATCAATGCTACACACAGCTTATTCAAATTTTCAAAAACCACCTCACAGACATTACCCTACAACACCACAAACACCAAGAAAATGAACAAAAAAAATTCAATGAACTTTATACCAACCTTGACTTGCTTTTAGATTCATTAGCACAATTTATTTTTAATTCCCTAGAACAAACCCCCACAAATTTCCCCAAACAACAAAAAAGGCTCTTTATACCAAAAACAACCACGCACACAAAAAATATCACCACCCTTCCTTTAGAGAAAATCAAAATTTCTCTACAAAACCCAGATTCACCTATTATTAAAGACTTCAAATCCCTTAGTGCTCAAATCAAAAATTTCTGCAACTTATTTGCAAATACCATGGAAGAATTTTCTACTCTATTACATTTGCAAATCAAGCAATGGCAAAATACCCAAATAGAAAAACAAGAATTTTACAAATACGCACCCAACAATCAAAGCCTAAAAGAACTGCAAAATTTTTCCCAGCAATATTATGAAAACCTCTTTGTTGATTTCAATACCACCAATCAAAAAATCATCTCAAACTTGCAAAGCGAATTAATTTTCCTTAGTAATTTTATTGTCTTTTATTATGACAACGCCATTGAATCCACTCTCAATAAAATTGATTTAAAAATCAAAAATTCCCTAGCAAAACACAGAGAAAATCCAGATTTTCCAATTTTCATTCCAAGCTTAGAAAATATACGCGATTCTTTAAATGAAACTTTTTGTTTTGAACATTTCCAAACCAAACTCTTTGGACCTATGAATCTTCTCAAAAAATCTTATTCGCAATTTCTCACTCAACTAGAAAAAACCACTCAAGCAAAAATTTCATTAATTAATTCCAAAATTGCAACTCTTAAGATAGAAATAGATAAAATTACAAAAAATTTACACAATATCAAACAATTCAAAAAATGGAACTAAAGTTGCTTTAATATTTAAAATTCAAATATTTAAGCAATCAAAACACCATTAAACAAGGAAGTTTAAAAGATGAAAGTTGAGCTCTTAGAGCCATACATTCAAATTAGCATTGAAAAAGAATCTCGCTTTTTAAAGCGTGCTGTTGATTTTGCCTATAAGCATTTTTCCAAAGCTTATCGCCTTTCAAGCTCTGTTTTAATTTTAGATGATGGAGAACGCTACAAAAAAGACTATTTTCTAAACTGGGCTTATCATGTTGCGATGCAAGAAGAAAACAAAAAACATACTCCAAACTTCCAAACCATCATTGATAGCAGCCACCTTCCAATCCGCATCAAAATGGTAGAAAATAAGGCGGTTTTGGAGCATATTATCGTTTCTTTGCAAATCCTTCATACTAGTAGCTTAAACACCCAAGTTTGTTTGCGTCTCAATCGTCCAAATCGACTTGCAAAACGCTATTTGCAATCCCTTTTTCAAAATTTTCTTATTAGCTACACCAAACAAGAAATTTTTCTTGATTCTAGTAGCCCATATTTTTGGGAAAAACTCGTCTCTATGCTATCCCAAAAAATCATCTACAACATCGTTTTAGATTTTGATTATGAAACATTTAAAACCAATAATACCTTTGAATGTTTTGGAGAATATACAACCAAAGAAGAAAGATTGCTTAAAAAAAGCTATAAGATTCTTGGTTGCAATGATGATGACGACTTTGAAAATGTCAAAAATCGCTATATCGAACTTGCTAAAATTTACCACCCCGATAATGTCTATGGACAAGATCAAAAAATCATTGAAGGCTATGCTGAAAAATTTCGTATTATTAAAGAAGCCTATGAAAATATCAAATCCAACTTTAAATGTTACATAAGGAGTTAAAAATGGAAGAAAACAACAAAAACACGCAATCCCCAGAAGAACCTATTATCCAACTCAATTTTGATGAGGAGACAAAAAAAAGTCATTTTTGGCTCTTTTTAAGTATTCTTATCACCCTTATCATCGTTATCTTTGGGGTAGGATACTATTTTTTAAACCACAAAAATAGCCAATCTGCAATCCAAAGCTTACAAAACACCTTAGGAATTACCCAAGAAACCACCAGCACAGAATACGCCAAAGAAGAAGAAATTAGACGCTTGCAAGAAGCATTAATGCAAAAAGAAAAAGAACTTCTAAATCTTGCACAATCTGTGGAAGGATTAAATATATCTATGCAAGAAATACAGCAAACCAACACCACTAATTTACGCTACACCATAAAACCCAAAAAACAAATTATTGCTGAATGCTTTTCAATGCAAATAGGCAAATGGGATATTCCTCAAGGCTGCCTACTTTCTCTTGCTACTAAAATCGGAAATGAATTAGAAAAAGACAAAAAAGTCGTCGCATTTGAAATACAAGGGATTGTAGATAATAATCCCTACAAAGGACTCTCTCCAGAACTCAAGCAAGAAGGATTAGCGAGTTTTAGAGCATGGAGTGCTATTAGAGAAATTAACAAAAAAATTCCTAATGCCACTGCCTTTGAAGGTCCAAGCCTCCAACTCAAAGATAAACGCGGTTATAGAATTAAGGCATATTTTGTAGAGTGAGTTATGAAAAATCCAGCCATTAACACCCTAGGCGTTATTTTACGCCCCTCTACCCCAGCACTAAAAGAATATTTTTTAGATTTCCAAAGTCTTGCACATTCTTTGGGCTTTGAAGTGATTTTAGATTCTATTAGTGCAGGTATGATTAATATGAATGGGCTAAACTTCGAAGAACTCTGCAAACAATGTGATGCACTTATATCAATAGGCGGTGATGGCACACTTATCTCCACAGCTAGACGCTCTTTTTCACACCAAAAGCCCATTTTAGGAATCAATATGGGGCATTTAGGTTTTTTAACTGATTTGCAAAAAGATGAAGTAAGCTCTTTTCTCCCCAATCTCAAAAATGGAGATTATAATATTACCAATCATATGATGCTAGAAGGCAAAATTGACAACCAAACAAGCTTTTTTGCCCTCAATGACATCATCTTAACTCGTCCTCATAATACTTCTATGATACACCTTAAGGCTTATATTGATGAAAATTATTTTAATTCA
The DNA here is from genome assembly GCF_017979475.1 of Helicobacter pullorum NCTC 12824. Lineage (GTDB taxonomy): Bacteria > Campylobacterota > Campylobacteria > Campylobacterales > Helicobacteraceae > Helicobacter_D > Helicobacter_D pullorum. The sequence goes on along the minus strand of NZ_JAERIT010000004.1, from coordinate 36,971 downwards.
TATTATGGGGATGGGCTAATTATTGCCACACCAACAGGCTCTACTGCTTACAATATTAGCGCAGGCGGTGCTGTTGTTTATCCTTTCTCCCACAATTTACTTCTAACACCAATTTGTGCGCATTCACTCACACAAAGACCCTTGATTTTGCCTTCTACTTTTACTATCAAAGTCGAACTCGGAGAACAAGGGCTTTGCAATATCATCATAGATGGACAAGAAAACAAAACCCTTAAATTCAAACAACAAATTTCTATCGTTGCTCAAAAAAATGGTGCAAAACTAATTCACAATCCTCATTGGGATTATTTCAAAATCCTCAAACAAAAATTCCACTGGGGGGATTACGAATAATGCAAAAAATCCTACTCCAAAAAGTCGTTATCAAAAACTCTCCTGCCTTCAAAGAAGCTTCCTTTGAACCTACTCCTAATTTCAATGTTTTTAGTGGTGCAAGTGGTGCAGGAAAATCCGTTTTGATGGAATCTATTCTTGCGCTTTTTGGATTAAAAGAAAGCAATGCAGAGATTTTAGAAGCCACTTTAGAATTATATGGGATTCCAGAAGAATTAAAAGGATTAATAGATGAAGGCGAGGTAACTTTAACCCTTACTAAAAAGGATAAAATCCGCTATTTTCTCAACGCACAAAATATTCCAAAAAAGAAAATTACAGAAATTTTTGCCCCCTTTTTAAAATACCTAGGCACCAAAACCTATGCTTCTTTCAAAGAAGAAAATCTCTTTTTTGCACTTGATAATTTCTGTGTTACGCAAAATTCTCAGCATCAAAATCTCTTAACTTCCTACCAAAAGGCTTTCAATACCTATCAAAATGCCAAATCCAACCTCAACAAACTCCAAGAAGAATCCCTAAAAGTCAATGAGCTAAAAGAATTCTTACAATTTGAAATCCAAAAATTAGAAACTCTCAACCCAAAAAAAGGCGAATATGAAGAGCTTTTGGCGCTCAAAAAAGAAATCTCCAAAAAAGAAAAAATCTCCCAAAGCCTCCAAGAAGTCCAAGAGATTCTTAATCACTCTCATAAAATTTCCAATTTTTTAAACCTTATCAATTACGAAAACGATTCTATACTCAACGCTTTTAGTGAATTAGAATCGCTATGCCAACAAGAAAGCGAGCACTTAAACGAGATAGACAACCTAAATCCCGAAGAAATCTTAAATCGTATCGAGGCTTTAAGCAGTCTAAAACATAGATATGGAGGAATCGATGAAGCCATAGAGGCTTTAAAAAACAAAAAAGAAGAGTTACAAAAATACGAAAATCTTGAAACATTCCTAAAAGAAGCCAAAAACGCTTTTAATCAAAGCCAAAATTCCCTCCAACAAACCGCCAAAGCCCTTTTGGATTCTCGAAATTCACATTTGCAAGCCTTCCAGCAATCCCTCAACGCCACTTTAAAAAAACTCAAAATGCCTCCAGCTACTATTACACTCCAAGAATTACCTTTAGATTCTTACAATATTTTAGGCAATGCAAATTTTATTATCACCCTAAATACCGAATTAAAAAATCTTAGTGCTGGTGAATTTAACCGCTTTTTACTAGCCCTACTTCTCACCCAAAGCACGCAAGAAAAAAACCAAGCTATTATTATTTTAGATGAAATTGATGCTAATTTAAGTGGTGAAGAATCTCAAGGGGTAGCAGAAATTCTAAACCAACTCTCTACCAACTATCAAATTTTTGCCATTTCACACCAACCCCATATGCCAAGCCTCTCAAACTCTCATTTTCTAGTCCAAAAACACCTTGAAGGCTCACAAATCATACCGCTTGATAAAAATGGCAGGATTCAAGAAATTGCACGCATGATAAGCGGAAACAAAATCACAAAAGAGGCATTAGACTTTGCCGCTAAATGTATAGAAAATTTACAATGAATCTTAGCACACTCAAACAATTCTCCACATTTTTAAATGCCACACCCAAGAAACTTCGCTCTATCAAACGCATAGGGGACAATCTCTTTAGGCTTGACATCAATGCAGAGATTTTTTATTTTGATTTAACCAAATCCAAAAGCACTATTTACATTACTGATGAATTGCTCATTTCTCCCAAAATTTACAATGCACCTTTTGATAAAAGTTTGCAAAAGCTTTGTTATAACGCACAAATCAAAGATTCAAAAATTGATGGCGATAACCGAATCTTGCAGCTTTTTTTGGAAACACAAAATAGTTACAAAACCAATCAAGTTATCTTACAAGCTGAATTTACAGGTTGTTATACCAATCTTATTTTGCTTACCACAAATTTTATTGTTCTTGATGCACTAAGGCATATTACCCAAGAACAATCTTTCCGCGAAGTAAAAATCGGAAAACCACTACTTCCCCTACCCCAACCAACAAAAAAACCTCTTTTGAAAGAACAAGGGGATTTATTTGAGATTCTCAAAACAAACTTCTTAGACCTCAAAACAAAGACGCTCCAACAAAAAATCATCAAATCAAGCACACAAATTAACCACAAAATCAAACAATTACAACATTTCTTAGAATCACTAGAAGACAAAAAGGTATTAGAAACCAACGCCAAACAAGAATCCTTATTTGGCAAACTCATTTTGCAAAATCTCTATCTTCACCCAAACTTCAAAGGCAAAGAAATTACACTAGAAAATACCACAATTACTCTGCCTAGCAAAGCAACTTCTCTAAGCCACGCCGCACAAATCTTTTTTGAAAACTCCAAAAAACTTAGCAAAAAAGCACAAAATATTCACCTCCAAGAAGAAAACTTGCAAGAAAGAATTGCATTTTATACCAGCCTCTTAAAAATGGTTCAAAATGTAACAAATCTAAACGATTTGCAAATTTTAGATTCACACTCCCAAAAAGAAAACAAAAACAAAACCTCTAAAAGCTTTGAAAACTTCTTTATTGAAGGCTTCAAAGTTTCTATCGGGAAAAACCAAAGAGAAAATATCGCTTTACTCAAAGAAGCAAAAGCCGATGATATATGGATGCATATCCGCAATATTCCAAGCTCACATTTAATCATTCATTGTGGAAAAAATAAAATTCCAGAAATAATTTTACAAAAAGCTGCTAAGATTCTTGTAGGCTTTCTTAAAAGCTTTAATGGAAATTATGAAGTGGATTATACAAAAAGGAAATTTGTAAAAATCACGCAAGGCGCTAATGTTACTTATGCTAAGGAACAAACGCTACAAATAGCAAAAAATTAAGGGGATAAAATGGCAGTTTCTCCAATTAGCAATGTTAATTACATCAATCAAAACTCGCAAGTTAGCTCTGTCCAACAAGCCAATGCGCAAGTTAAGCTCGACTTTCAAACTATGGTTAATCTCCAAGAAATGCAAGATAGACAAGAAGAGATTCAAGAAGTGCGACCAACAGAAGAAACACTCAAAACAGATGAGGATAAAGAAGGCAATGGCAAACGCGACCAAGAAGGAAATCAAAACCAAAATCAAAAAAAATCCCAAAAAGATTCACAAGATGAAATACAACTAGGGGAAGATGGGACAATCCAACATTTAAATATTTCTGTTTAATCCATTTTTTTATTTTTATAATGTAAAATTGTCGCGTGACTTTTTAAGTCCAAAATATCAAAAAAGGAAAAATATGTTTAAACTACGAGAATTACCATTTAATGAAATCCAAGACTTTATTAGCAAAGAAACCTGTGAATTCCATTATGGAAAACATCATCAAACTTATGTTAATAACCTAAACAATCTCATTAAAGGCACAGAATTTGAAAATTCATCTTTATTTGAAATTGTGACCAAATCTCAAGGTGGAATCTTCAATAACGCTGCTCAAGTTTATAATCACGATTTTTATTGGGATTGCATTGCACCAAAAGAAACTCCATTGAGTACTGAATTGCAAGAAGCCATCAATGATAGCTTTGGAAGTTTTGAAAAATTCAAAGAATCTTATTTGCAAGCTGCTACTACACTTTTTGGCTCTGGTTGGTGCTGGGTTGTTTATAATCCAAACTCCAAAAAACTAGAAATCACTCAAACAAGCAACGCACAAACTCCGATTACTCAAGGATTAATTCCTGTATTGGTTGTTGATGTTTGGGAACATGCTTATTATGTAGATTACAGAAATGCTAGACCTAGCTATTTAGAAAAATTCTTTAATCATATCCATTGGGATTTTGTTTCAAAATCTCTTGAATGGGCAAAAAAAGAAGGTTTAAATTCTGTTAATTTTTATATGAATTCCCTTCATTCATAGAACAAGCAGCCTTTTTGGCTGTTTTCTACCACTTTAAAATAATTTTCAACTTCTTTTCATTATAATTTTGATTTTATGAGGGAGTAGTAAGCAAGGCAACTTGTGGCAAACCAACATACTGATGAATTTTCATCTGGTTTTGTCTTAAATTATGAGACTCATATATAACTAAATATAGCTATATATGAATCTCTTTTTGTCTTAAATTTAGCTTCATGTATAGCACAAAGGAGCTAAATTGTTTCACAATACACCCTTAGAAGAACTTATTTCAAAATATCATAGCAATCAAGAGCTAGGATTAACCTCCCAACAAGTTTTAGAAAATCAAGCCAACTTTGGTGCGAATGTTTTTGAAAAATCCCCTCCTCCACCTTTTTTAAAACAACTCATTGAAGCACTCAAAGAACCTATGGTTTTACTTTTGATTTTTGCAGCCTTTTTGGCTTTGGGTATCAATACCTATGAATACCTCTATCACCAAAAAGCTAATTTTTTGGAATGCGTTGGTATATTTATTGCAATTTTTCTCTCTGTGGCTATCACTCTTATAATGGAAAATCGTAGCCAAAAGGCTTTTGAAGCCCTCAATGCCATCACACAAGACAATAAAATAAAGGTCTTAAGAAATGGAGAGATTCAACTCATTACGCAAGAAAATATCGTTGCAGGCGATATTGTATTTTTAGAAACAGGCAATAAAATCCCCTGTGATTGCAGGATTCTAAACTCTCAAAGTCTAATGTGCAATGAATCAAGCTTGACTGGCGAAAGTATGCCAAATACCAAAAGTGCTATTTTATCCCATCAAGATTCTAGCAACACTTATGAAAATATGCTTTATAGCGGCTGTTTTATCACACAAGGCAATGCAAAGGCGCTTTGTGTCGCTACTGGCAACAATACAGAGTTTGGAAAAATCGCCAAAGCCCTTGATAGCTCCATAAAAACCACAACCCCACTACAAGAAAAACTTCAAAAATTAAGCAGTAAAATTACTATTTTTGGAGCAAGTGCTGCCTTTTTGGCTTTTATTATTCAAGTGTGTTTTTTTATTTTTAGGGATAATGCAGGCTTTGAAAACATTGCTCAAGCCTTTATTTCTAGCATTGTATTAATTGTAGCTTCCGTACCAGAAGGTTTGCCAACTATTGTAGCAATTTCTCTAGCACTCAATATCATCAAAATGTCCAAACAAAATGCGTTAGTCAAAAAACTTATCGCTTGTGAAACCATTGGTTGTGTTAATATTATCTGTTCGGATAAAACTGGGACACTCACACAAAATCAAATGAGTGTGGAATATTCTTTTATTCAAGATAGGATCATTGAGGTTAAAGAATCCTATACAGCCCTGCAATCTAGCCCTATCAAAGATTCATCATTCTTTTTACTCCACAATGCCGCATTAAATTCCACAGCAGATATTACAAAAAAGGATAATTCTTACAATTTCATTGGAAATCCAACAGAATGTGCGCTTCTAGTATGGGGCGATAAAATAGGATTTGACTACCACAAAATAAGAAAAAATTTCCAAATTCTCCATTCTTTCCCCTTTTCATCACAAACCAAAAATATGACAAGTATCGCACAAATCCAAGATAAGATGATTTGCTTTAGCAAAGGATCTCCTGAAAAAATCCTTGATATTTGCTCTATGATGCCCTGCCAAGATGTGCAAAAAATCCACAAACAAATTCTCTATTATCAAAGTTTAGCTTATCGCGTGATTGCATTTGCACACAAAGAATTGCCTAGCAATACAAACCTGCAAGATAGAGATTTCTTAGAGAGCCAAATGGTTTTTGATGGTTTTGTGGCTATTGCTGATCCATTAAGAGAAGAAGTCTATGAGGCGATTCAAGATTGCAAAAATGCGGGCATTGATATTAAAATCTTAACTGGCGACAATCTAACAACTGCCAAAGCTATTGGCAATCAACTCCATTTATTAGATGATCATTCAATCATACTTGAAGCAAGCCAACTAGAAAATTTAAGCCAACAAGAGCTATTAAAAATACTACCAAAAGTCAAAATCATTGCCCGCTCTACTCCGCATACCAAAATGCAAATTGTCAATGCCCTAAAATCTCAAGGGAATGTTGTAGCTCTAACAGGAGATGGCATCAATGATGCTCCAGCACTCAAAAATGCAGATGTTGGAATAGCTATGGGAATTAGCGGGACAGAAGTCTCCAAAGAAGCTAGCGATATTGTGCTATTAAATGATAGCTTTGCAACCATTGTCAAAGCCATTGAATGGGGGCGAGGAATCTACCAAAATTTTCAAAGATTCATACAATTCCAACTCACCGTCAATCTCTCTTCTGTTATTATCGTCTTAAGTGCTGTCATTATGGGATTTACTGCTCCATTTAGTGCCTTACAACTTTTATGGGTGAATCTCATTATGGATGGACCACCTGCCCTAACTTTAGGTTTAGAGCCGATTTCTAAAAATCTTTTAAAGCAAAAGCCTATCCAAAGAAATGCAAATATCATTACCAAAAATATGCTAAGCCTTATCATTATCAATGGTATTTTTATAGCCTTTATGTGCCTTTTGCAATATTTTACGAACTTTTTGGGTGCAAAAGAAGAAGAAAAAACCTCTGTGCTTTTCACTTTATTTGTTGTTTTTCAGCTTTTCAATGCCTTTAATGCAAGAGAGTTAAACAACCAAAGTATTTTCAAAAATTTTGCAAGCAATCATCTTATGCTTGGAGTTTTTATTATCACTTTTGCCTTGCAAGTTTTAATTGTAGAATTTGGGGGCGAAGCATTCCAAACAACACCGCTAAGCCTTGAAATGTGGGGAAAAATATTGTTTGTTGGCTTTAGTGTTATTATTATCGGAGAGCTAATGCGTTTTATTTTAAATAAGATAAAATGACGCTTTAAATACAAAATCCCTCAAGCAACTTCCAAAGAAAATCAATCAAATTTCTTTGGAACTGCTCTTAAATCCCTAAAAACAGAGTCTCTCAAAATAACCTCATCAGATATTTTTAAATCACTCACTTTCACAATAGCTTTGCTGATAGATTCTTTTGCTAGGCCATTCTAATGCAGTCAAAACCGCACTTTTGGAATCATCATTGATATACACACAACCTGTATCAATTGCTGCAAAATTATCCATAATCATAGGCACCAGCCGCACATCATGCCCAAAAACATTAAAAACCCCATATTTTTTCTTTGTTTCCTTTTCCCAGTTATGCGATTTTAGCCTACTCCAAGTAATCATCTCCGCCTTTTTTTCTTTCTCTTTGTAATAAGGCAATCCAAAACCATGTGTTACAAAAAGCCTCTGTCCTTTTTCATCATAAATAGGTATTTCCAAAAATCTAGGCAATCCCAAAAACCATTCTAAATGCTCGTGTATCTTTTCAAATCCACCATTTTTTTGGTAGCTCTCCATTGCCTCATAACCACCATTGTTAATCCACACTTTATTATAGCCTCTTGGAGGAATTGCATGGTAATATTCAAGCATTAACTCCTCATGATTCCCCAAAACACAAGCATAATTATGCTCCTTTACCAAATCCACCACTTCACAAGATTTACTACCCCTATCTATCAAATCCCCGGTAAAAATAATCTGTGAATCCCATTTTTGTGGCAACTTTTCAATCAATGCACACAAGGTATCCAAACACCCATGCACATCACCGATAATATAAAGAGGTTTTGAATAATCCACTTAAATTCCCAACCATTTCAAAATAAAAAAACTCAATGCCCCCAATGCCGCAGAGAAAGGCACAGTTATCAACCATGCTGCCACAATCTTATTAATAGCCGAGCGTTTTACTAGCTCCTCTTGATAAACTTTTTTAAGCTGTTTTTGCCCTTTTTTCTTAAGCTCTGGAATCCCTTCTTGTTTTTTTGCTTTTTTTCTATCAATGCTTTTTAGAATCGCAGCTTTTTTCTTAATAGAGGCTTTTCTAAAATATTCCAAAAACTTTTTAATCTGCTCACTATCTCTATCTTTATGAGTTTCTAAAATCTTTAACTCCATTTCTTTGTATCGTTTTTTAAGATACTCTCGCAAAAATCCTACCCCAAAAACCGCTCCCACTGCAATATGCGTAGAACTAACAGGCATTCCAAGCTCACTAGCAACAAGCACAGTCAAAGCCGCACTCATTGCGATACAAAATGCACGAATCTGATCAAGCTCTGTAATCTCACTTCCCACCGTTTTAATCAATTTTGGTCCAAACAATGCCAAACCAATAGAGATTCCAAGCCCACCTAGCAACATAATCCAAAAAGGCACAGCTGCTTCAGCCCCTCCGCTAAATCCACTCTTAAGCGCATCATAAATTGCCGCTAATGGACCAATAGCATTCGCCACATCATTTGCCCCATGTGCAAAACTCAAAAGTGCTGCTGAAAAAATAAGGGGGATTGTAAAAAGCTTATTAATTTCTTCTTTTTTGTTCTCCATATTTTCCAAAGCTTCAGCAATCATCGGTTTAACAGCCAAAAACACCACCACCGCAATCACCAGGCTAATCCCAAAAACTATCATATTATCCAATACAATAATCTTCTTAAGTCCTTTATTAATAAGATACAAGCTAAAAGCCCAAGTCATAAAGGCAATCAAATAAGGTACCACTCGTCTAGCGGCTTGTTTTTTATTTTGCTTATAAGTAATAGCATTTTTAATAAAATACAACAAAAGTGCGGCTATCACGCCTCCAGCTAATGGGGAAATAACCCAGCTCATAGCAATATTTCCAAGCTCCCTCCAATTTGCAACCCCAAAGCCACCTGCTGCTATCCCAGCTCCCAAGATTCCACCCACAATAGCATGAGTTGTTGAAACAGGTGCTCCAATAGCCGTTGCAAAATGTAACCAAATAGCACCAGATAATAATGCTGCCAACATTAAAGTAATAAAAGCCTTAGAATCCCCAATAGCTTCCATTGAAATAATCCCAGAACGTACTGTATCTACTACTTCCCCTCCAGCAATCAAAGCTCCAGAAATCTCACAGACTGCTGCAATACTAATTGCTCCAAACATACTAAGCGCCTTAGAGCCAACAGCAGGACCAACATTGTTTGCCACATCATTTGCCCCGATATTTAGTGCCATATATCCACCAACAATGGCTGCAAATCCGAGCAATAATGAGTTTTCAATCCCATCATTATTCCACACAACCATCGCAATAATCAACAACACAAATAAAGTAATTACACCTACTTTTTGCACATCCCCATAATTAAGACGCAACGCATTCTCATATCGTAAAAAATCCTTAATATTCACCAGCAATCCCTTATTTTAATTTCTAAAATAAAGTATTCTACAAAAATTTTTTATAAGCCTTCCTTTAACTTCATAGAGTTTGATTAAAAATATGGAATGAAGTTTGCTTCATCACAATCAAAATCAGTGCAAAGGATATGCAGATGAAAAAACTTAGAGTTTTTGCAAAAATAGCAATATTAGGAAGCTTTATTAGTGGTGGATTTTTATTCAATGGTTGTGCAAATACTGACCCACAAATCTCTTTTAAACCACCAGCTTATGTAGAAGAATTACCCCCAAAAGAAGAAGAAGATAACTTTGGGAATCCCGGCAGTATCTTTGGTAGAGGTGATAACCTGCTCTTTTCTGATAGACGTGCTATGCAACTCAATGATCTTGTTACAGTAATTATCAACCAAACAGCTCAAGCAAGCTCTAGTGCCAACAAAAATCTTAATGAAAATTCTAGCGGAACTTTTGGAGGACCAAGCCTAACTTACGCAGGCTCCAGCTCTAGCATAAATAGCATCGTAAATGGTATCAATAATGCCACAGGTTTTGGAATTAATTTAGGTAATAATACTTCCACTTACACAGGCACAGGAACACAAAACCGCCAAGAAACTTTCACGACTACTATTGCAGCTAGAATCATCAAAGTTTTACAAAATGGCAATTATTTCATTGAAGGTAGTCGCGAAGTGCTTATCAATGGCGAAAAGCAAATTATTCATCTAAGCGGAGTTGTGCGTCCAACAGATATTGCAAGAAACAATACTATAGAATCTCAATACATTGCAGATGCGAAAATCATGTATGATACACAAGGGGAGCTCAAAAAGAATACAGAAAAAGGTTGGGGAACAAAACTTATTGAATCAATTTGGCCATTTTAAAGACTACTTTATGAAACTCTAAGGTAAAATACACAAATTTCTTTACAAAGGATTTGTGTGCAAAAACAATATTTTATAGGGACAAGGGGTGGAGATTCCGCTTCTATCGCTTTTAAAGATGCGGTTTTAAATCCTAATGCTGCTTATGGTGGGCTTTATACTTTAGAAAATATACCTCATTTTTCTAAAGAACAAATAGAATCTCTTAGCCATTTTGATTATGCGACTTTAACCAAAACTATTTTTGATGCTTTGGGATTAGGGATTGAAGAATCTACTTTGCAAAAAGCTTTAAATCTTTATCAAGATTTTGATGATTCTACAACCCCAGCACCGCTTGTAAAAATCAATCAAAATCTTTTTCTCCAAAAGCTTTATTGCGGTCCTACTCGTGCTTTCAAAGATATGGCATTGCAACCTTTTGGAATGATTTTTAGCAAATTTGTAGAAGATTCTTCTAAAGAATATCTTATTTTAACCGCAACAAGCGGAGATACAGGACCTGCCACACTCCAAAGTTTTGCTAATAAACCCAATATCAAAGTTGTTTGCATTTATCCAAAAGGTGGCACAAGTGATGTCCAACGCCTCCAAATGACCACTCTAAATGCCAAAAATCTCAAAGTTATAGGGATTAATGGGGATTTTGATGATGCACAAAGCCTTTTAAAACAGCTCCTCAAAGATAAAACCTTCAGCCAAAAATTACAAGAAAAAAACATCTCCCTAAGTGCTGCTAACTCTGTAAATTTTGGAAGAATAGCCTTTCAAATTATTTATCATATTTATTCTAGTTTGCAAATTTATCAGACAACCAAAGAGCCTATCAATATCATCGTCCCAAGTGGAAACTTTGGTAATGCACTAGGGGCATTTTATGCCAAACTTATGGGATTCCCTATCCAAAAAATTTGGATTGCCTCCAATCAAAACAATATCCTAACAGAATTTATCCAAACTGGAATCTATGATATCTCCCAAAAGAGATTACAAAAAACTTATTCTCCAGCAATGGATATTCTAAAAAGCTCCAATGTCGAACGCGTACTTTTTGCACTTTTTGGCAGCAACCGCACTAAAGAGTTAATGGAAAGCTTAGAAAAAGACAAAAAATATTCTCTCACCCAAATGGAACTTCAAAAGATTCAAGAATATTTTAATGCAACTTTTTGTGATGATTCATACTGCCTAGAAACTATCAATCAAAACGCATTAAATGGGCTAATCATAGACCCACATACCGCTTGTGGTTTCAAAGCCTATGAAGAAATCCAAAAAGAAACGCCAAATACCCCTTGTGTATTATGTTCCACCGCAGAATGGACAAAATTTGCTCCCACATTAGCCAAAGCCCTAAATCTAGGCAACTTAAGTGATGAACAAGCCTTGCAAACCTTAGCCAAAAATTTCTCACTCAAAATCCCAGAACAAATCTTGAATTTATTTACACAAAAGGAAATCCATACACAAACAATGGATAAAGACAAAATTTATCAAGCCATTTTAGAATGGTTATAAAGGAAGTTTAATGCTATATTTTTCAGAACTTTTATTGAAACTCCAACAATTTTGGAAAGAGCAAGGTTGCTTAATTATCCAGCCTTATGATATTCCAGCAGGTGCAGGGACATTCCACCCCGCAACATTGCTTAGAAGCCTAGATTCTAAACCTTGGAGTGTCGCTTATGTCGCACCCTCTCGCCGCCCAACTGATGGAAGATATGGAGAAAATCCAAATCGCTTGGGAAGCTACTATCAATTTCAAGTTTTAATCAAACCAAACCCTAATAATATTCAAGAACTCTATCTTAAAAGCTTGGAATTTCTAGGGCTTGATTTGAAAAATCATGATGTAAGATTCATTGAAGACAACTGGGAATCTCCAACACTTGGAGCGTGGGGACTTGGCTGGGAAGTTTGGCTAGATGGAATGGAGGTTACACAATTTACCTATTTTCAACAAGTAGGCGGGATCCCTTGTGATCCTGTGGCAGTAGAAATCACCTATGGCACAGAAAGATTAGCAATGTATTTACAAGGTGTAGAGAATGTTTTTGATATTGCTTGGAATGAAAACTACACCTATGCAGATGTGCATTTAGAAGGTGAGTATGAATTCTCAAAATATCACTTTGAAATTGCTGATACTAAAATGCTTTTTGATTTTTTTACAAAAATGCAAGAAGAAGGTTATCGTGCTTTAGAGGCTGGATTGCCACTCCCTGCTTATGATTGTGCAATGCTCTCTAGCCATCTTTTTAATATCCTTGATGCAAGGAAGGCAATTTCAGCAACTGAGAGACAAAACTATATTTTAAAGATTCGAGAACTTTCAAAAGCTTGTGCAACACTCTACAAAGAACAAGAATCCACACGCATTCAAAGATTAGAAAATGTCAAATCCAAAAAATAACATTGCTGAAATCTTAGAAAAATTAGACACTCTAAGCCCTTTTGCCTTGCAAGAATCATGGGATAACTCTGGATTAATTTTAGGTAGCAAATCAAGAAATTTTCAAAAAATCTACCTTGCTTTAGAAGTTACTCAAAGCATTTTAGAGCAAATGGAAGAAAATTCACTTCTTATTACTCACCACCCTTTGATTTTCTCTCCACTTAAAACCCTTATTGATGAGACCTATCCAACTGCCCTATTAAATCTTGCTATTTGCAAAAATATCCAACTTATTGCTATGCACACAAATTTTGATAAGACACATTTTGGGAAATATCTTGTAGAAAAAATTTTAGGAATCAAAACTTACATTCAAGAAGATTTTGCCATTAAATTCCAATGGGATAGCGATTTTGCCTCCCTTTGTGAATTAATAAAAACCAAAATGAATCTCCAAAATCTAAAAATCACTCACTCTCCCAACCCAAAATGCAAAAATATCGCACTTATAACCGGCAGCGGGGGAGACTTTATCCGCACACTTCAAGACATTGATTGTTTAATTACTGGGGATATTAAATACCACCAAGCAATGGAATCTTTGCAAAAAAATATACATTTAATTGATTGTGGGCATTATGAATTAGAACGCTATTTTGGGGAAATCCTCTCACCTCTTTTGACAAATCTCGGCTATAAAGCTATAATTTTGGATTCACAAAATCCCTTTTGTTTTGTTTGAGAATATTAAACTTTTGGAGAAAAATATGAATAAACACTTAACCCAACTTATAGAAATTGCAAATCTTGACAAAGAAATCGATTCTTTTGAACCAAGAATCAAAGAAGCAAACAAAGAATTAGACGCAATCTTATCACAAGAAAAAGCCCTACAAAGCGAAGTTGAAGAAATCAAAGGCGTTGCAAAGGATATTTCACTCTCAATTCAAAAAAATGAAAATCACCTAGAAGATTTATCCTTAAAGCTAGAAGAAATTGCCAAAAAAACCAAACTCATAAAAACCGAAAAAGAAAGCAAAGCGTTAAGTTTGGAAGAAGAATTAGCCAAAGAGCAAATTACTTTTGCCAATGAAGAAATTGCTAGATTAAACACGCTTTTAGAGGCAAAAAATGTAAATATTAAAGAATTAGAAGACAAGATTAATTCCTTAAAAGAATCACAAAAAGAAATTAGCCAAGAAACCGAAATAGAAGTCCAAAAAATCAAAAAAGAACAACAAGAAATTTTTACCAAAAAAGAATCTTTGGTAGCAAAAATGGACCAAAAAATTATTTCTTTTTATGAAAAGATTCGAAAATGGGCTAAAAACACTAGCGTTGTGCCGGTTACAAGACAGGCTTGTGGTGGTTGCTTTATCCGCATTAATGACAAAATCTATTCTGATGTTATTCGCTCTGATGATATTATTACTTGCCCACATTGTGGTAGAATCCTTTATAATCAAGAAGAAAATGCTTAAGATTCTATGACTTTTTTTATAAGCTTTTATTATTTGCTTATTTGCATTGCACATCTTTGTGCGATGCCTTTTTTATTAGCCTTAAGCTTCAAACAAAAATACAAAACCTCAATCAAAAAACGCTTCTTTTTCCCAACCTTTTTTCAAGAATCTGCCACTTTATATTGGTTTCATGCCTGCTCTTATGGGGAGATAAAATCTTTGCAAAACATTCTTTTATCTCTTCAAGAGCAACTTACAAATGATGAAAAAATCCTCATTACAACCACCACTCAAACAGGATACAATCTCGCAAAAACAAGCTTTCCAAATGCGATTGTTTGTTTTTTGCCTTTTGAAAGTTTTATTCCTTTTTGGATAAAATCTCTCAAACTCAAAAACTTCACACTCACAGAAGCAGAACTTTGGTTAATGCCCCTAGTATGTGCCAAGAAAAAGGGTGCGACCACTCTTTTAATCAATGCACGAATCTCATCAAATTCCTATCCAAAATATCTAAAATTTGCTTTTTTTTACAAAAGGCTTTTTAGCTTTATTGACAAAATCTTTTGCCAACGAAAAATTGACAAAAAACACCTCAAAACTTTGGGAGCAAAAAATATCAAAGTCTTTGGAAATCTCAAGCTCAATGAGATTCCACAAATCACAAAACATTACCAAAAACCAAACCAAGAGTTATGGCTAGTTGCCAGCACCCACCAAAAAAATTCTCAATATGAAGAAATTTTAATTTTAGAACAAATTTTAAAAATCCTTCCAAAAGATTTATCAAAATCCCCTAGAATCTTATTTGCTCCACGGCATCCAGAAAGATTCCATTCCATTGCAATATTGCTTAATCAAACTTTAAAAGCACACAAACTGCCACCACTAGCCATTGCGTCTAAAAGCAGTATCCAAGAAACCATCAATGCACCATTTGGACTAATTGATACTCTAGGGGAACTGAATAATCTTTATTCAATTTCTTCTTTGGTGATTTTAGGGGGAAGTTTCTTGCCTAATATAGGCGGACATAACCCAATAGAACCAGCGTTTTTTGGAGTAAAACTTATTAGCGGACCTTATATTTTTAATCAAAAATCGCTTTTTATGGCGTTACAAAATTATACAATCAGTGATTTAAAGAATCTTGCAGAGATTCTTGCCAAAAGCGACCTTTTAGAACCTACTAAAATTACAAAAAAGCTTGATATTTCAAAAATTATTAACACTATTAAAGGAACAAAATGAAAACAAAACCTCAAAACCCTTCAAACAAAATCCCACCTAATGCTCAAAAAGCCTATAAACTCTTAGCACTGCAAGAAAATATTTCCAACAATGAAGCAAAAAGCCTTATTGATAGGGGCTTAGTTAGCATACAGGGCAAAAAGCTCAAAATCGCGCGCGCATTGCTTAGTCCGCACACAAAATTCAACATTCAAAAAATACCAGAGATTAAAATTTTATTTCAAGATGACAATATTCTAGCACTCTCCAAACCCGCTTTTCTTACTTCAGAAGAAATAGCAAAACTCTATCCCAACTGGGCTTTATTGCATCGCCTTGATAAAGAAACAAGCGGGATTTTGCTACTCATTAAAGAAAATAGCCCTTTCCACCTAAAAGCAAAAGAAGCATTCAAAAAAGAACAAGTCTTTAAACAATACATTGCCATTGTTGAGGGCATCATAGAAGAAGAGCAAGAAATCACAGCGCCATTGATTATTCAAAAAGGGAATTTTGCCAAAGTATTAGTTAGCAAAAAAGAAGGCATTAGAGCCTATACGAAAATTACTCCCATAGAGATTATTGGCAAAAAAACCAAATTAGAAATCATCATCAAAACCGGAAAAACTCATCAAATAAGAGCTCATCTAGCCCACATCAAACACCCTATTATCGGAGATACTTTCTATGGAGGAAAACCCGCTAATCGTATTTTGCTTCACGCACAAAAAATCTCTCTTTTAGGCTATGAATTTCAAGATTCTCCCCCAAAAGATTTTATTTTTCAATAAAATACAAAAAATTTTAAGTAACATTTTGGTATATTCTAGCCTCAATATTTTAATTGGAGTTTATTAAAATGAATGAAGCAAAATCAATTTGGATGGATGGGAAACTAGTCCCTTGGCATGAAGCAAATGTCCATATCCTAACACATACTCTACACTATGGAAATGGAGTTTTTGAAGGAACAAGAGCCTATAAAACCGACAAAGGTATGGCTATTTTTAGACTTAAAGAACACACCAAAAGACTTCTTAATTCCGCAAAAATCGTCGCCATAGAATGCCCTTTCTCTCAAGAAGAACTAGAAAAAGCACAAATTGAAGTGATTAAAGACAATAATTTCTCCAGCAATGCTTACCTTCGTCCTCTTATTTACCTTGGTTATGGAGCAATGGGCGTTTATCATAAAAACTCTCCTGTGAAAGTTGCTATTGCTGCTTGGGAATGGGGAGCTTATTTGGGTGATGAAGGCTTAGAAAAAGGAATTAGAGTCAAAACTTCCTCTTTTGTTAGAAATTCTACCAAATCACTCTTTGGCAAAGCAAAGGCAGCTGCAAATTATCTCAACTCCCAAATGGCAAAATACGAAGCAATCGAATGTGGATACGAGGAAGCTTTACTTTTGGATGATTGCGGAATGGTTGCTGAAGGTAGCGGAGAATGCTTTTTTATTGTAAGAAATGGCAAACTCATCACCCCCCCTAATGATAGCTCATTAGAATCTATTACTCAAGATTCTGTAATCACTCTTGCAAATGATCTAGGAATTGAAGTAATAAGACGCAATATTACACGCGATGAAGTTTATATTGCCGATGAAGCCTTTTTTACAGGGACTGCAGCTGAAATTACCCCTATTTATGATTTAGATGCAAGAATTATCGGAAATGGCAAGAGAGGGGAGCTTACCCATAAACTCCAAAATGCGTTTTTTGATATTGTCTATGGACGCAATCCAAAATACAGCCACTGGCTAACTTATATCCAATAAAGGTGATTTATGCCCATTGATTTAAATGAACATTTAAGACAAAAGAATAAAAACTATAAACCACAAAATGAAAACAACAATGATAGTGGTGGGAATAATGGAAATAACCGCAATAAAGGTTTTCAAAATTATCCCAAAATGCCTTCTTTAAATATGCCAAGTGGCAAAAAAATGGCTGCAATTTATATTTTAATTATCCTCATTGCACTTTTATTTTTACTCAAACCTTTTACCATTATCAATAGCGGTGAAGTTGGAGTAAAAATCACAACCGGGGAATTTGACCCAACCCCACTTCAACCGGGTATCCATTTCTTTATCCCCGGAATCCAAAAGATTATCCCCGTCAATACCAAAGTTAGAATTGCTGAATTCACGAGTGCGGACAATCAAAACTATCGCAATAGAGATGAAGGAAGTATCCGCGATAAAGCTATTAGTGTTTTAGATTCTAGAGGTTTATCTGTTTCTGTGGAATTAGCAGTTCAATACCGCCTTGACCCACTAGGTGTCCCCCAAACTATTGCCACTTGGGGACAAAACTGGGAAGAGAGAATCATCATCCCTGTTATAAGAGAAATTGTCCGCAATGTCGTTGGGAGTTTCCCCGCTGAAGAATTGCCCACAAAACGCAATGAAATTGCCACACTTATTGACCAAAGATTCCGCGAAAACATCAATAGTTTAGAAAATCGTCCCGTACAGCTAGAATCCATTCAGCTTACAGAAATTGTTTTACCTATTGCCATTAAAGAACAAATTGAACGCGTACAAGTTGCAAGACAAGAGGCAGAAAGAGCAAGATATGAGGTAGAAAGAGCCAAGCAAGAAGCAGAAAAACAAGCTGCACTCGCAAAAGGAACAGCAGATGCCACTATCATTCAAGCCGATGCACAAGCTAAAGCCAATCGCATTATTAGCCAAAGCTTAAGCAGTCATCTCTTGCAACTCCGCCAAATAGAAGTGCAAGGTAAATTTAATGAAGCACTCCAAAACAACAAAGATGCAAAGATATTCCTAACACCCGGTGGCTCTACACCAAATATTTGGCTTGATTCTAAAGATTTACAAAGATCCACTTCAGCGAGTAATTAATGCAAATTTTAGAACAAATTGCTTGGGATAAACTCCAAAATGGACTTATCCCAGCTATTGCACAAGATTATCAAACAAACGAAGTTTTAATGCTTGCTTTTATGGACAAAGAAGCTTTAAAAGTTAGTTTGCAAACTGGCTATGCACATTATTTTTCACGCACCAAAAATCGCCTATGGAAGAAAGGCGAACAAAGTGGGCATACTCAAGAAATTATCGAATTTCTTTTGGATTGCGACAAAGATACTTTGCTTCTAAAAGTCAAACAAAAAGGGGTAGCCTGCCACACGGGCAATCAAACTTGTTTTTTTAATAAACTCACAAAAGATTCCCTTAATACAGATTCATCAAATACATTAGATACTTCTGCAATTTATGGAGTAATAGATACACTCTACCATACATTGCTAGAACGCAAAAATGCCAATCCAGATACTTCTTATACAGCCTCTTTATACCACAAAGGCGAAAATACCATTGCCAAAAAAATCGTAGAAGAAGCAGCAGAATTAGGTTTTGCTATCAAAGATAAAAACCCCAAAGAAATCATCTATGAAGCAGCAGATTTGCTCTATCACAGCCTTGTTGGTCTTGCCTTTAGCAATATTAATCCAGATTTAATCAAACAAGAAATCGCTAGACGCTTTGGTTTAAGCGGAATTGATGAAAAAAACTCCAGAAAAAAAGCCAAATAATGGACATTACCTCATTTCAAAATTATTTTCTCTTTCTCAATAAAATCACTCAATATTTTTCACTTCCAGATTATCTTATCCTTATTTCAATTTTTCTAGTTATTTTACTCTTTTTTCTCTTGAGTATCATATTGCGTTTTAACCTTATTCTAGGCTTTTTAATGCTTTTTATTAGTGGGGCTTTCTTTGTGGCTTCCCCCTTTATTTATCAATATATTATGGAATCTCATCTCAAAAAAATCGAGCTTACTCTCTCTAATAATGACAAACTTCAATATGATGATACTTATTACATTAAAGGCACCATTAAAAACATCGGCTATTTTGATTTAAAAGGCTGTATTATTTCTACCAATTTTATCCCACAAAATACAGATAAATTCAAGCTTATTAAATACAAAATTAAGCCTATTTTTACCCATAGAGAAACCTATAAACAACCTCTCAAAAAACAAGAAACTCTTGATTTTGAAATTTTATTCCAAGCACCAAGCACCATTAATACCAACACAAAATACATACTTGAAACTAAAGGTTCTTGTTATTAATGAAAATTGCCATTAGCGTTGGAGACATCAATGGAGTGGGATTAGAAATCTTGCTAAAAAATCACAAAAAAATTTCTAAGCTTTGCACCCCCATTTATTGCATTGACAAACCCTTGCTCCAAAAAGCCGCTAAACTTCTTTGCTTAAAAATGCCAAAAGATATTCTTTGCATTTCCCCAAATGTTGAGATTCCAAAAATCACTCCTGCACAGATTACCCCACAAAGCGGTGCTTACTCTTATGCAAGCTTTCTTTTAGCCATCAAACTCACCCAAGAAAAAAATTCAAAAGCACTTGTTACCCTCCCTATCCACAAAAAAGCATGGCAGCTTGCAAATATCCCTTATGCTGGGC
The DNA here is from genome assembly GCF_017979475.1 of Helicobacter pullorum NCTC 12824. Lineage (GTDB taxonomy): Bacteria > Campylobacterota > Campylobacteria > Campylobacterales > Helicobacteraceae > Helicobacter_D > Helicobacter_D pullorum. Next base: position 16,987 of record NZ_JAERIT010000004.1, on the reverse strand, counting down.
ATACTGAAGCCTTTAGGGATATTTTCAAAAAAGAAGCCATTATGATGCTAGGCTCACCCAAACTCTATGTAGCACTTTTTACAGATCATATACCGCTCAAAAAAGTTCCCCCAAAAATCTCCCAAGAATCTCTAGCCTCTTTTCTTTTGGCTCTTGCTCCACATATTCACAAAACACCTTGTGGAGTTTTAGGGCTTAATCCACATGCTGGAGATTTTGGGGTTTTAGGCAATGAAGAGAAAATGATAAAAAATGCCATAGATTCTGCCAATTCTAATTTCAAAAAACAAATTTTTATAGGACCACTTGTCCCTGATACTGCCTTTATAGGAAAACACTTAAAATATTATGTCGCGATGTATCATGACCAAGGATTAATCCCGCTCAAAACACTTTATTTCAAAGAAAGCATTAACCTAACTCTAAACCTCCCAATTATACGCACCTCTGTGGATCATGGAACCGCCTTTGATATTGCTTATCAAAACAAAGCCAATTCCAAAAGTTATATGAATGCCATTAAAGAAGCGATTTTTCGCGCCAAAGAAAAATAATAATCACTCCCCATATCCATATTTTTCTACCACAAAATCAATATCTTTATCACCCCGTCCGCTAAGATTGACAAGGATTTTTTTGCCCTTTAGCTCTGGGGCAATTTTGAGTGCATAAGCTAGGGCATGGCTAGATTCAATAGCTGGGATTATGCCCTCTTTTTTGCTAAGTTCAAAAAACGCATTAATCGCCTCTTTATCATTTATAGCTGCGACTTTGGTGCGTCCGATACTATGCAAATACGCATGTTCTGGTCCTACACTCGGATAGTCAAGCCCACTTGCCACGCTATGTACCGCTGCAGGCTCTCCACTAGAATCTTTTAGCATAATGCTATTAAACCCATGCATTACACCTTCACTCCCATAGCTAAGGCTTGCAGCATGCTCTCCTAAGCTACTTCCACGCCCCAAAGGCTCCACTCCCACAAGCTCCACCGCATCATCGATAAATCCGCTAAAAATCCCCATCGCATTGCTTCCACCGCCTACACACGCGGCGACAATATCGGGCAGCTCTCCTGTCATCTCCAAAAACTGCTCTTTAGATTCAACGCCCACAACAGCCTGAAAATCCCGCACCATCTTAGGAAAGGGGTGAGGTCCCACCACCGAACCAATGGCGTAAATACTATTAACCGGGTCACTCAAATACGCCTCAAATGCTGAATCTACCGCTTCTTTAAGCGTCTTTGCTCCCGCACTCACACTCACGACTTTTGCACCCAAAATCTTCATTCTCACGACATTTGGACGCTCTTTGGCAATATCTACTTCCCCCATATGAATCTCACATTCCAATCCAAAATAAGCTGCTGCAGTCGCCAAAGCCACTCCATGCTGTCCCGCACCCGTCTCGGCAATTAATTTCTTTTTGCCCATAAATTTTGCTAGTAGTGCCTCACCCATACAATGATTGAGCTTGTGTGCTCCCGTGTGGTTTAAATCTTCGCGTTTGAGGTAGATTCCCGCTCCGCCGTATTCTTTAGTGAGATTGTGTGCGAAATAAATAGGCGTGGGGCGACCTTGGAAGTGCTTGCGAATCTTGCGTAGCTCGGCGATAAAATCACTATTTTGTGCGATTAAATTATATGCTTGCTCAATCTCTTTCATAGCCTTTGCTATCGGCTCTGGGACAAAGCTCCCGCCAAACTTGCCAAAATATCCATTGCTATCTGGGAATTGCTTAAGATAGGGTTTTTGCATACTATATCCTTTGTGGCTAAATTTTATATTAGATTATACCCTAACCTTGCCAAAATATCCATGCAAATCAAAAATAAACCCATCACAAAACCTGCCACCTTATAACTTAAACTCTAAATCCTTAATCCGTTTTGGCAAATCATTTTGCACACAATTCCCATGACTCTTAGCCTCTAAAACTTGTTGAGCACTATAAGGATTAATAAGAATTTTTTCATTGCAAAAAGCATTTAAAACGCTTGCTATTTCACTAAGGAAGGCATTGTACTGATTTTGTTCATAAGTTTTTTGCAAGATATTATTCGTAATGAAAAATCCATATTGCTCTAATAAATTCTGAAGCTTATAGGATATTTGCATGGGTTTTGTGGGGCTTATTTCAAAAATCAATCTACTAAATATTTGGGGAAATATTACTCCAAAGTTTATGTGATCGCATAAGATTATAAACATTGTCTCTTTGTATTCGATTCTAAATCTTAAATTTAAATTATAAAAAAGCAAAACCAATGCGTTTGCAATTTGCTGTTTTACTTCAAAAGTATTGAGAAAATGCCACACTTGACCTTTATTTTTCAATTTCTGAAAGGAAATATTTTGCAGATTTATCGTATCTTTTCCACCATATTTCTTAATCCAAATTTTGTGATTCAACTCCCATTCACCAAAAACATGCAAACTAGCAGGATTACTCCAAAATTTCGTATTTTCGCATGTATGGACAAGTTTAAGCGGTATTGCATCACATGTATCATGCCAAGGGATAACATTATAGCCCAAATCCCTAGCGTCCCTAAAAGAAAAATCATAAAATGTGGCTATCATTCCAATGACTGCCTCATCAATTGATAATTTCCCTCCTTTTGCACAAAAGTCAATCAACATTTCAAAACATTCTTGAGTGAGATTTGCTGGGGCTTTGTCAAAGATTCTTTTAAAAACACAATAAACGCCTGCATTATGCCCTTGCACTCCATCAACCTTTTTGCCTCTATATTTTTCCAAATACTCCTTAGTGAAAGCTCTCTCAAACAAATAAGCCCCCAAATAATCCACATCATCTTGCTTAATTAGCTCTTGCAAAGAATCCAAACAAAGCATATCAACATCAAGGAAAACAGCACTATTGGTTCTGGCTCTCCTTAAAATATCAAAAATATGGTATTTACAATAGATAAGTTTGGAATATCTTTTGGTAAAAACAGCATTCTTAACTACTTCATTATCTTGAATATCCCTCAAAAAATCCTCATTGCTATATCTTTCAAAGATGATTTTATCTTGCCAAATACTTTGTATTTTTCCTCTAGTTTCCTCATCAATCCCATCATACATTACATAGATTTTATCGATTAAATCCTCATTGTATCGTTTAAGCCCAATAATCATATTTGCCAAAGCAAAATCATATTTCTCATCGCAAACCATAAAAATAGTAGTTTTATTGGGAATGGTTACTTCTACAATGCTTGTAATATCTAATGGGCTATTTTGCCCCCCCCCCCCGCTAATTTGTCTATCATTTACTTGCCTTTTAAGTTTCATTTCAAATTTGGAAATTATAGTAAATCGTTACTTAAAAATATTAAATCAAGCCACTTTTCTCATTGCAAACACAACAACTTTGAAATACCGCAAAACAAATCTATAATCACAGAATCATTAGCAAAATCTCCACTGTATTATTGCAAGATTTTTCAATAACACATCATTATTTTATTTAAAGCTTTAAGTTATATTTTTGTATGATTTCAAATTATTTTAACTTGGGAAGTTTTTATGCAAAAGCTTAATTACAAAGATTCGGGCGTAGATATTGCAGAGGGAAATGCACTAGTTGAAAACCTCAAAGGACTTGTTAAATCCACTTTTAATGCTAATGTATTAGGTGGGATTGGCTCCTTTAGTGGTGCTTATGCACTTCCTAGTGGATATAAAGAACCAGTGATTTTAGCTGCTACTGATGGTGTAGGGACAAAACTTCGCTTAGCTATTGATTATGGAATCTTAAATGGTGTAGGGATTGATTTAGTTGCTATGTGTGTCAATGACCTTATTTGCAACTTCGCTACTCCATTATTTTTCTTAGATTATTATGCCACAGGCAAGCTAGATAAAACAAAAGCTTTAGAAGTTATCAAAGGAATCACTCAAGGTTGCCTAGAAGCACAATGTGCTCTCATTGGCGGAGAAACTGCAGAAATGCCGGGAATGTATGAAAAAGAAGATTTTGACCTTGCGGGATTTGCAGTTGGAATTGGAGAAAAAGAAATCATCCAAAGAGGAAGTCAAGCTAAAGTTGGAGATGTCCTCATTGCACTTCCAAGTAGCGGAATCCACTCTAATGGCTATTCTTTAGTCCGCAAGATTCTTACCCAAAATAATATCGACTTAGAAAGTATTTTTGAAGGAAAACCACTCATTGAAACACTTTTAACACCTACAAAAATCTATGTTCAAACCTTCAAAAAACTTCAAGACAAAATCAATGCCTTAGCTCATATTACAGGTGGTGGGCTTATTGAAAACCTCCCTAGATGTTTGCCAAACAACATTGATGCAATAATAGAAGAACGCAAGATTCAAACTCCACCTATTTTTAATCTACTTTCCAAATACACCGAAGAATCCGATAAATACAGAACTTTCAATATGGGTGTAGGAATGGTGCTTGTTTGCTCTCAAGAAAATGCAGATTTAGTAGCAAAAGAATCAGGTGGTTATATTTTTGGGGAATTAAAAGAAGGGAATAACAAAGTAATTTTTGTTTAATGCTATTTTTTTGGTATAATTAAACATTATTTATAAATTATCAAAAGGATTTGATTATATGCTAGATAGCATAAAACGCTTTTTCAAAATTTACCCCATTCCTATCTTTGTGCTTTTGTTGGTATTTATCATTTATTATTCTGTATTTGAAATATTAAGAAAGCAAGAAATTGTTTCTACCCAACCTATCACAGAAGCAGAATCTATGCAAAATGAATTTGTTGCACCATTGCAACCACAGCAAAATACTCAAACACAAAAAAATGAAAACCCTATTCCCCAAAAACCTATTCCCACCAAACAAGAAACGCCTACACAAAATACAAAAACTTATATTACAACAAAAGTGAGAGCCCTCAATATTCGTCAAGAACCAAATACAACCTCACCTATAATAGGCAAATTAACCTCTAATATGCAAGCTGTAATCTTAGAAGACAATGGGGAATGGCTCTTAATTGGTGCTGCTCAAAACAATAATACTTTGGGTTGGGTCCTAAAAAATTATACAAAAATCCTCCCCAAAACACCGATAATTCACGATATGGAAGAGATTACACTAGATATTCATATACCTCAATACTACACTTCCAAAGTCCCTCGCCTCAATATTCGTCAAGAACCAAATACAACCAGCAATGTTTTAGGCACTTTAACTCCCGATGATAGCATAGAAATTTTAGAGACAAAGGGCGATTGGGTGAGATTCCAAGATATTAATCCCTCCTCTCAAAAAAATGGTTGGGTTATGCGTAGATTCCTCAAAGAGATTTGATAATGCAATTTGCAGTCATAGGTAATCCAATCTCCCATTCCCTCTCACCTATTTTGCACAACACTGCTTTTAAAGCACTAAAAATCAATGGTTTTTATGGGCGTTACTGCTTAGAAGATTCAAAAGATTTTCTTTGCCTCAAAGCCCTTCATCTAAAAGGGGCAAATATCACAATTCCTTTCAAAGAGACAGCTTTCTTGCACTGCACAAAGGTTTTTGGAATAGCACAACAAATCAAAGCAGTAAATACTATCCTTTTTAAAGATAATCAAATTTTTGGCTACAACACCGATGCACTCGGATTTTATCAATGTATAGAAAAATACCCTTTAAAAAATGCTTTGATTTTGGGTGCTGGCGGTTCTGCAAAAGCGGTTGCTTGTATTTTGCAAGAAAAAGGAATCCACACTACCATTCTAAACCGCTCACAAGCTAGACTTGATACCTTTATCGAGCTTGGTTTTCACACTTCAACTTATGAAAATTTCACCCAAAAAGAATCCTATGACATCATTATCAACACAACTCCTTCTGGGCTAACTAATGACTCTCTACCATTAGATAAAACAAAACTTACTTCCATTTTAGAAAGCTCTCAACTTGCATTTGATTTAGTTTATGGTATCCAAACGCCTTTTTTGCAACTTGCTAAGAATCTACACATTCCATTCCAAGATGGCAAAAATATGCTTATCAACCAAGCAATCCTTGCTTTTGAAATTTTTATGGAATCGCTGGATATTTCTTTTGATAAAAATCTCCTCATTAAAAGCATGCAAAATGCTCTTTAAAAACTTATTTATGCTACAATAAAAGAAAAGGAGAGACAATGAATGTTACAATCACTTCACGCCATCTTGAATTAACAGATTCTATCAAAGATTACATTTTACGCCTTAGTCAAAGTTTAGAAAAATACAACTTAGACATTTTAAGCACACGAGTGGTTATCTCATACCAAGAAAAAAAGGGCAAAGAAAAGAAAAAACGCTCTTATATGATTGATATTACTATCTCCATTGCAAAAGCAAACACCGTAGTTATTAGCCAAAAAGACAAAGATTTATATGCAGCAGCTGATTTGGCTTTTTCTCGTATGCACAAGATTTTGCGTCGATACCATGATAAAATAAACTACAAACAAGCCATACCAAGTGAAGAAATTATGGCAGCAGAGATTTTACGCAATGAAGCAACTGCTTCTAATCAAGAAGATGAAATTGTCCCAATGGATTTAGACTTGCATAAACCACTAGATATAGAAGACGCACTAGAAAGGTTAAAAAGCAGCTCCCAGCAATTCTTTGTTTTTAATGATAAAGATTCCAAAATGCGTGTTATTTACAAAAGAATTGATGGCAAATACGGACTCTATTAAAAAAATTTATTTAGTAGGTGGGGCAATAAGAGATTATCTACTAGGTTTCCCCACAAAAGATAAAGATTATGTTGCAGTAGGCTCTGATGAAGACGATTTCATCAATTATCCAAAAGTTGGAAAAATATTTCCTGTTTTTTTAATAGATTCTCACACTCAAATCGCCCTTGCAAGGACAGAAACCAAAACCACAAATGGCTATAATGGCTTTAGTTATCAAACCAAAAATATCACCCTCACACAAGATCTAAAAAGGCGTGATTTAACCATTAATTCTATGGCATTAGATTTACAAACCCATCATATCATTGATCCCTTTAATGGCAAAAAAGATTTACAAAACAAAATCCTACGCCATACCTCACAAGCTTTCTGCGAAGACCCTTTGAGAGTTTTAAGAATTGCAAGGTTTAGAGCCAAATTAGGCATTAAATGGAAAATCCACCCAAGCACAAAAGCCCTCATCTACACCATGAAAAAAGAATTGAAATTTTTAGAACCCAATCGAATCTACCAAGAAACCATAACCGCCCTTTCTTACAAAAACTCTCATTTGTTTTTTGAAACCCTTTTTGAACTCGGTGTTTTAGAGGAAATTTTTCCTTCTATTTATGCACTTACAACACTCAAAGAAGGTAGCCTCTATCATCTTGAATCCTCAGTTTTTGTCCATACAATGGAGGTTTTAAAATTGCTTTGTTCAAATTCAACACTTCTCAAACTCGCAGCCCTCTATCATGATATTGCAAAACCCTATACTTATCGTCATTTTGGTAACTCCAATGGGCATGATAACCCAAAAATCGTAGAATCCTTAATCGATATGCAAATTCCAAAAAACATCAAAAAACAAATGCTAATATTAATCGCCAATCACATTAAAATTTCCCATTTGTCCCAAATGCGTCCAAACAAGATTCTTCATTTCTTTGAAAGTTTTAATAAAGATAAAATGCTCCTAAAAGCACAAATTAAGCTTTTTTATGCCGACCAAAAAGGAAGAATCAGCGATTATCAAATCCCCTCTCTCCCTCTTAAACTCATATTCAAAATCTTTTATGCACTCCAAGATTACTCACCACAAGAGTGGATAATCTCCCAAGCTAATAAGCCATCAGGAAATACCATCAAAAACTATGTTTTGAACTCCAAAATAAAGCTTATCAAAAGCATTCTCCAAAAAGAAAATTGCCTATAACTTTTATTATCTATAAGCAATTTCTCCATGCAAAGATTGATCCAAGCCATTAACTTCTTGCACTTCCTCCACTCTAAGCGGACTAAAAAATGAAATAACTTTCAAAATCACAAAACTTGTTATAGCCGATAAAACAAAACAAGCCAAAATTGCCACTATCTGCACTCCAAGCAAAGCAAAGTCTCCACTATAAAACAATCCTTCACTTGCTGCTTCTTTGCTTACAATGCCATTAACTGAACTTGTAGCAAAAAGCCCTGTGGCAATTCCTCCCCAAATTCCGCCTACTCCATGCAATCCAAAAGCATCCAAAGTATCATCATAGCCAAATTTAGACTTCAAATAACTAATCGCAAAAAAGCAAATAGGGGAAGCCAAAAACCCAATCAACACCGCCACAAATGGAGTAACAAAGCCCGCTGATGGCGTGATAGAAACAAGCCCAGCAACAATCCCTGTAATGCTACCAAGCAATGTTGGTTTTCCAAATTTCACCCATTCAATCATCATCCAAGATAACATTGCCCCAACAACAGCAAAGTTAGTTGTCAAAAACGCATTAACCGCAACAGAATTAACACTCAAAGCACTACCTGTGTTAAATCCAAGCCAACCAATCCAAAGAAAAACTGCACCAATAAATGAAAGGGGCAAATTATGTGGCACAATCCCTTTTGCATACTTTCTTTTTCCAAGCATTATGCACCCTACAAGCCCAGCCACTCCTGCTGCAATATGCACAACTCCACCGCCTGCAAAATCCAAAGAGCCTATTTTCATAAGCCAGCCTCCACCCCATACCCAATGTGCCAAAATATCATACACAAAAGTACTCCAACACAAAATAAAAATCAACAACACCCCAAAACGCATTCTCTCCGCAAAAGAACCCGTAATAATCGCTGCTCCAATCACTGCAAAAAGCATTTGAAAAAATACAAAAAGATTCTCACTAATCATTCCAATACTTTCTCCCTCAATACCTACCAAAAATATATGATTCAAATTTCCAATGACCAATCCAATATCATCACCAAAAGCCAAAGTATAGCCCACAATCACCCATTGAATCGCTACAAGTGCATAAAGCATAATGCTATTAATTGTCGTGCTTAGCACATTGTTTCTATTGACCATTCCAGAATAAAACATACCCAAAGCAGGTGTCATCAACAAAACCAATCCACTACAAGCAATCAAAAACAAAGTATCTACTGCGGATACTTCATTTTCAGCACCAAATCCAAAAACACAAAAAAACAAAAATAACAAAACTTTTTTCATCTTCTCTCCCTATACATTTTAATGCTTTAAATAGCCTCTGTCCCCTCTTCATTAGTGCGAATCCTAATCACATTAGACACAGGCAAAATAATAATCTTTCCATCTCCAACATTTCCGGTATTAAGGCACTTTTTAGCCACTTCTACAATCTCATTTACCATACTTTCTTTGCTCAAAATCTCCACTCTTACTTTTGGCAGCAAATCAATCGTCATTTCATTCCCCCGATACACTTCAGTTTTGCCTTTTTGATTCCCTGCTCCCATTACATTGCTAACTGTCATTCCCTTGATTCCTTTTTGTGAAAGCGAATCTTTTAAAATATTCAGCTTTTCAGAACGCGTAATAATCTCTACCTTATAAATTTTTTCCATATTTATCCTTTTTGCTGTTAAAATTGCAGTTGGAATTATACAAACTTAAATATTAACTTAATTTTAAAAACTATATTTTTTTTTTAAAATTATAATTATAAACTATTTTTGTACAATACTCTAATTTATTTTATGAAGGATATTAACTTTGAATCAAACCCTACCCATTGATGACTTTCTTGCACAAAAATTTTCCACTATCATTGATGTTCGCTCACCCAAAGAATACGAACACTCTCATATCCCCAATGCTATAAACTTCCCTGTTTTAAATGATGAGGAATTCCAACAAATTGGCACACTTTACAAAAAAGATTCTTTTAATGCCAAAATCCTTGGAGCAAGTTTTGTTTGCAAAAATATCTCTCACCACCTCTTAAATTTAAAACATCAAATCACTCCAGCCCGCCCTTTTGGCATTTATTGTGCTAGAGGCGGAATGCGAAGCAACTCTTTTGGAATCGTCCTAAAAAATATCGGTTATCGTGTAGTTGTTTTAAAAGGTGGCTACAAATCCTATCGCACAGAAGTAACCCAAACACTGCAAGATAAGCCAAACCACAATTTCATCACACTCATAGGACCAACAGGCAGCGGCAAAAGTGAAATAATCCACGCCTTTGATGATTCTTTGGATATTGAGGGGATTGCTAGACATTTAGGTTCAAGCTTTGGTGGGATTTATGGAATGCAACCCAGTGTTAAAATGTTTCAAAACCTATTATTTGAACGCCTAAAATCCCTCACAAATTCCCCTTTTGTTTTAGTAGAGGGAGAAAGCAAAAAACTTGGAAATTTAATTTTGCCAAGCCCACTTTATCAATCCTACCACAATGCACCCAAAATCCTAATACTCTCGCCTCTAGAACAAAGAATCCAAAGAATCGTTGCACAATATGGTAAAATTTCACAAGATTTTTTCAAAAATTCTATGCAAAAAATAGCACCTTTTATGAAAAAACAATTTTGGCAAGAAGCACAAGAAGCCTTTTTGCGAAGAGATTTACAAAAAGTTGCAGAAATTTTGCTTGTAGAATATTATGATAAAGTGTATAAAAAAGAATCTTTTAAAAGTGTGATTTACTACCAAAATACCACACAAGTTATCGAAGAAATCAAGGCATTTGCAAAAGAATTTTATAAAATAAAGGAATAAAACTTGGATAGTTATGAATATGGAGAATTACTCAAAGAGCTAGAAATAAAGCGACAAAATATTGAAAAAATTATGCAACCAAGCAAACTTGAATCTAGAATAAAAGAGATTGAAACCCTAGAGCAACAAAAAGAATTTTGGGAAGATTCCAAAAAAGCAGGGGAATATCAAAAAGAAAAAAAACGCTGTGAGAGGCAACTAGAAAAATTCCAAGAAGCTAATCTTGCATTAAATGACGCAAAAGAGCTTTTTGAGATTTCAAGCGATGATGAACAAACCCTAAATGAGCTTTTTAGTGAAGCAAATTCCCTAGAAGAGCAGATTAAAAAAGCTGAAATTGAAGTTATGTTGAGCGATGAGCTAGATTCTAATAATGCAATTTTTACCATCACTCCCGGAGCTGGGGGGACAGAATCTCAAGATTGGGCAAGTATGCTTTATCGTATGTATCTAAGATGGGCAGAAAGAAGAGGTTTTAAAGTAGAGCTTTTGGATTATCAAGAAGGCGATGAAGCAGGAATCAAAGATGCAAGCTTTATTATCAAGGGCGAAAACGCTTATGGTTATGCTAAAGTCGAAAATGGAATACACAGGCTTGTGCGAATCTCGCCTTTTGATTCTAATGCCAAAAGGCACACAAGCTTTGCATCCGTGCAAGTAACACCCGAAATTGACGATAATATTGAAATTGAAATTGAAGAAAAAGATTTACGCATTGATACTTATCGTGCTAGCGGTGCTGGGGGACAGCATATCAACAAAACAGAATCTGCAATCCGTATTACCCATATCCCAACAGGAATAGTAGTGCAATGCCAAAATGATAGAAGCCAGCACAAAAACAAAGCAACTGCATTAAAAATGCTAAAATCCAAACTCTATGAACTTGAAGCACAAAAACGCAATGAGCAAACCTCTAATGATGACAAAAGTGAGATTGGCTGGGGACATCAAATCCGCTCTTATGTGCTTGCACCTTATCAGCAAATTAAAGATTTACGCTCCAATATCGCTTATAGCAATGTTGAAGCGATTTTGGATGGAGATATTGATGCGATTTTAGAAGGTGTGCTTATCCATATTAATTCCAAACAATAAGCCTAAGAGGGCATTTGCCTCAATTAAGCAAATTGCCCTTTGATTTCCTCGCACCATTCTTGAATCCTTTGCTCTGTCAAATCCTCTTGATTATCCTCATCTAAGATCAATCCCACAAATTTACCATCTACCACAGAATCCGAATCTTCATATTCATAGCCCTTTGTGCTAGTTTGCCCAATGATTTTTGCATTTTTTAGTAATTTATAAATCTCATAAAGCCCATTGCAAAATGTATCACCATAGGTATCTTGATCACCAAGCCCCACTAATGCAACTACTTTCCCATCAAAATCTTCTTCTTTTAGAGAGCTTAGAAAATCCTCCCAATCTCCCTGTATATCTCCACTTCCATAAGTAGGTGTAGCCAAAATAAGATTTTTAAACCCTTTTAATTCCTCTTTATTTGCCTTAGCTACATCAAAAATTTCTACATTCTGCAATTTTTGTGCAATCTTTTCTGCCACTTTTTGAGTATTTCCACTATCACTACCATAAAATAAACCGATTTTTTCCATAATCTAAACTCCTATTAAACTAATTTTTGCGAGAGTTTAAAATAAAAATTCTTAAAAAATAATTATAATAATGCTTATTATTAATATAATTAAATATTAATTTCCCCAAATCATTAAAACCTGCCATAATTTCTACAATAAAACCGCCAAAAACCTTGCAACTTCACTATACTTTTTATATAATTCAAAAATTTAATTTTCACATAAGGGATATTCCATCGATACTTTATTTGTTATTGTTTGCGTTCTTGCAATGGCTGTTGTTTCTGGCATTATTTTAAATAAACTCAAAATACCTACCATTATTGGTTATATTGTTACAGGGGTTCTAACCGCCTATGTATTCCACTTCCGCGTTGAAGATTCTGCGGATTTAAATGGTATTGCAGAATTAGGAATTGTTTTTTTGATGTTTATGATAGGGCTTGATTTTAGTTTCAAAAAAATGTCCTCTATCAAGCAGGAAGTTTTCTTATTTGGTGGTTTGCAAATCGGGCTTTCTATGCTTACCTTTTTTTCAATTTGCTATTTTATTTTTGGTTTCAATTTTGATACTTCTATCATCGTAGCAAGTGCAGTTAGCCTCTCCTCTACTGCTATTGTCCTAAAGCATCTCAATGAAATCAACCAAACCAAAACTTCTTATGGGGTGGCTTCTGTTGGTATCTTGATTTTCCAAGATTTAGCTGTTATTCCTATTCTTTTGATGATTAAGCTTCTAAGCAGCAAAAATCTTGCTTTAAGCGACCTTATGATTACCACTGGTATCTCTGCTGTTATTGTTGTTATCTTGCTTTTATTGCCGGGTAGATTCTTAGCAAAACTCATCTTAAGATATTCTGCCAAAATGAAAACTGATGAAATTTTCGTAGGAACTGTGTTTCTTATCGTCTTAGGTTCTGCTTATCTTAGTCAATATTTTGGTTTTTCTTTGACTTTGGGTGCATTTTTATCTGGTATGATTATCTCAAGCACTCCTTATAAATACCAAGTTGCTTCTGTTTTGGTGTATTTCCGAGACCTTTTGTTGGGGATATTTTTCATCACTATTGGAATGCAAGTTGATATTGCATTTTTGGTAAAATATTTTGCAATTATTCTTATCTTAGTTGCCCTAACCCTATTTGCCAAAACCCTCATTATGTTTATTTTCCTAAGCTTCTTTAGAGGTGCAAAAATCGCTATGAAAATCGCCCTTTCTCTTTCACAAATCGGGGAATTTTCTTTTGCTATTTTCTTGCTTGCAAGTCAGCACAAAATCCTCAATCTACAATTAGATGGCGGAATCTTAAAATATATTTTTGGCGCAGAATTTTTTGCCTCTATCACCTCCACTGAGATTCATCAATTCTTAACCCTTATGGTGATTTTCTCTATGATAGCCACGCCTTTTATTTTGGATAATCTTGATAAATGCACCGCATTTGCCCTAAAATTAATGCGTATTCCACAAAAATTTACCAAAAAACAAACCGAAGACAATCAAGAACAAGAAGAAAATCCAAAAAAACGCATTGTAGTTTGCGGTTATGGACTTGTGGGACAAAAAATCTTTCAATTTTTCAAAGATTATGATATAGAAATTTTTGGGGTAGATTCTAATTATGAACGAGTAGAAAAAGGCATTATTCAAGGTGATAAAATCATTTATGGGAACATTACAGATAAGATGATTTTTAGGGAAATTGAGATTGAAAAAGTGACTGCTATTATTCTTTGCATTGAATCCCCTGTGGAAATAGAAAAAGCTTGCAGGCACATCATCTCTCTATCCCGCTATACCAAAATCATCGTCCAAACAAGAGATAATGCACTAGAAGCCGAGCTTAAAGCAATGGGGCTTTATGGAGTGATTAATTCCACACGAGAAATCGCTACAACCCTTTCAAATCTTGCCCTTGAAGCAATCAAAGAAGAGGAAGAAAAGCAAGAAGAGAAGCCAGAAAGCTAAACAATCATTTTCTCAAGCATGATTGCTAGCACAAATACATACATCGCCAAAAGTGCGTATTTGTGCTTTTTTGCATCAATTACACTCAAAATCCAAATCCCAATCCTAACTCCAATCAAAGAGGCAATCCCCACAAGAAAGCCTTGCTTATAATCCACATACCCATGCATTGCCAAAGAAGTGAAGCCAGATACAGAAGAGAAAATCACAAAAAACAAAGATATAGGAACGATTTTTTTGGAACTATATCCCAAATAATACGCCAAAAGTGGTGCTAGCATCATTCCACCACCAATTCCCAAAGAAATCGCAAAGATTCCAACCACACAACCCCCAGCAATCAAAAATAACGCAGAATTTCTCCCCTCATCAATCCTCCGCTCTCCCCCATAAGCATTTGCTCTAAAAAACTTTATAATACTATAAACAATAAAACAAGTAAAAACAATTTCCAAAATATTTGAAGGCACATTATCAACAATCACTCCGCTAAAAGAAGCACCTATTAATCCCCCTATCCCCACAAAAACCCCATCTTTAAAATCAAGATTTTTCTTTTTGTAATTCACATAAGAACCATAAATGGAGGAAAAAATCATTTGCATAATTGAAATTCCAATAGCGATTTTAATATCATTCCCAAACAAAATCATCATAGGCACAATAATCGCTCCACCCCCGATTCCAAAAAACCCAGCCAAGATTCCAGAGTATTCCAACCCCCAAAAGTCCGAGAATATTCAAAGGCTCTAATGCCAAAAATTCCATAAAATAACCTTTAATTTTGAATTGCTATATTTTATTATAAAAATAAGTCAAAAATTGCTAAAATATTCAAAAATTATGGAGAATCTAAAAAGCTAAATGGAAAATATAAAAATCACCCATTTTGTCCAGTCCGCTGGTTGAGCTGCAAAAGTAGGTCTGGAAGACCTATCACATCTCTCTTGCAAACTCAAAAACAACAAAGATTCAAATATCCTTGTTGGTTTCAGCGGAAACGAAGATGCCGGAATCTATAAAATCAGCGATGAACTTGCAATTGTACAAAGTGCAGATTTCATTACGCCACTTGTCAATGATCCTTACACTTATGGACAAATTGCAGCAGCAAATTCCCTAAGCGACATTTATGCAATGGGGGGAGAAGTCAAAACCGCTCTAAATCTCTTAATGTGGGATAATTGCCATTTGGATTCTCAAATGATAGAAGCTATTTTAGAAGGGGGATTATCCAAAATCAAAGAAGCTGGCGGTGTCTTACTTGGCGGGCACACAATTGCTGATAAAGAACAAAAATATGGTTTAAGCGTTACAGGCATCATTCACCCTCAAAAAATTTGGCACAACAATACCGCTCAAATAGGCGATGTGCTAATCTTGACTAAACCCATTGGAATGGGTATTTTGACAACTGCCCTCAAAGCAGATATGCTAGATTCTCCAACTCAAGTCAAAATTTCAGAGATTATGGCAACACTCAACCAAAAAGCCGCCAAAATCGCCTCCAAATACACCATTCACGCTTGCACCGATATTACAGGCTATGGACTTTTGGGGCATTTATACGAAATGACAAACCCCTCTATTTCACTTCATCTTTATTCTAATCAAATTCCCCTCTTACAAGAAGCCATAGAGTTTGCACAAATGGGGATTATCCCCGGCGGCAGCCATTCTAACCAAAAAGCCATTGCCAAACACTGCCATTTTAAACTCACTCCTAATTCAATCTACCAAAATTTAGAAATTCTACTTTTTGATGCACAAACTTCCGGCGGTTTAGTGTTTGCCACTCCACAAAATCAAGCCCAAGAATTGCTTAATGAACTCAAAAATGAGGGTGTTACCTATGCACAAATCATCGGAGAAGTTCTACCAGCTGACAACTTCCCACTAAACATTTCCTAACCTCCCATTGAATAGATTAAAGATTCTTGATTCAATCCCCAAAGTTTAGATAAATCTTCTAATGATTAGATTCAAGAATTGCAAAGATTCAAATTTCAACGATAATAATTCAATCCCCAAATCCTAGAATCAAATCTCTACACTGATTCATTACATTAGCGATATTGATTATTGATTATATTGTTTGCATTAATTATTTATTATAGTAGTTAGATATTAGTTATAATCAAACTAAGCCAAGCAAAAAATAATGCCTAGCTTATTATTCAATTCAATATTAAAGAGAAGCAAAGATTCTATAAAAGAATCTTTGATAAATGAAAGTTTATCTTGTAAGAGATTTAGTATAAAGCCTATCTATAAAAGTATCTTGAATAAATTAATTCTCATCTATTACAAGAACTTTATAGATTAAGGTTTTATCTTGTAAAAGAATCTTCAAGAAATCAAATCTCATCTTTTACAAGAAATTAAAAAATCTAAGAAATTAAAGTTTAGCTTTATTAATTCTAAGTCTATCTTGCAAAAGATTTAGCATAAAGTTTATCTATAAAAATATCTTGAATAGATTAATCTCGTTTCTAAAGTCTTTTACAAGAATTTCTCACTTTAAGAGTGAGTGTTCTACCACCACACTCCTAATCTAATATACCCTGCATGAGATTGAACTCCATTTGCAAAGATACCACTATAATTTAAAGCAATGTTAGCATTCTCTCCTAAAGCATAGCTTATTCCTACTTGAGTAGTTCCATAGAGTTCTTCTACATTAATATCTGCAGATTGTTTTAATCCAGCAATAACACCACTTC
>NZ_JAERIT010000003.1 GCF_017979475.1 Helicobacter pullorum NCTC 12824 | reverse complement strand
CCTAGAAAACCTAGAAAACCTAGAAAACCTAGAAAACCTAGAAAACCTAGAAAAACCTCATTCAACCCAAGTGCAAACTCTCAGTGAGAATCAAGCATTACTTGATGAAATCGAACTCACTCCACAAGCATCGCCTATAAGCACAGATTTTATACTCCCTAAACTAGATTTTTTGCAAATGCCTCAAGAAGAGCGTATAGAAATTGATGAAGAAGAAATTGATAGAAAAATCAATGATTTGCTGAGCAAACTTAGAATGTTTAAAATTGAAGGGGATATTGTCCGCACTTATTCTGGTCCTATCGTTACCACTTTTGAATTCCGCCCAAGCCCCAATGTCAAAGTCTCAAGAATCCTCACTCTACAAGATGATTTAGCTATGGTATTGCGTGCAAAAACTATCCGAATCCAAGCCCCCGTCCCGGGCAAAGATGTCGTAGGAATCGAGATTCCAAACAACCAAATACAAACCATTTATTTACGCGAAATATTAGAAAATGAGCTTTTTCAAAATTCCTCTTCCCCGCTTACACTTGCACTTGGGAAAGACATTGTAGGCAATCCTTTTGTTACAGACCTCAAAAAACTCCCTCATTTGCTTATCGCAGGAACAACAGGAAGCGGAAAAAGCGTCGGGATTAATGCCATGATTCTTTCATTGCTTTATAAAAATTCGCCCGATACATTAAAGCTTATTATGATTGACCCAAAAATGCTAGAATTCAGCATTTATAACGATATTCCTCATCTTCTCACGCCCGTTATCACACAGCCCAAACAAGCCATTATAGCCCTAGATAGCACTGTCAAAGAAATGGAGAGACGCTACACGCTTATGAGTGAAGCAAGAATCAAAAACATTGAAGGTTACAACAAAAAAGCAGAAATCGAAGGGTTTGAACCATTTCCTTATATTGTTGTTGTAATTGACGAATTAGCAGATTTAATGATGAGTGGAGGCAAGGAAGCAGAACTCTCTATTGCCCGTTTAGCACAAATGGCAAGAGCGAGCGGAATCCACCTAATAGTTGCCACACAACGCCCAAGTGTTGATGTCGTAACAGGAACCATTAAAGCCAATTTGCCCTCACGCATTAGCTACAAGGTTGGACAAAAAATTGATTCTAAGGTTATTTTGGATATTTTTGGTGCAGAATCTTTACTCGGCAGAGGGGATATGCTATTTACACCACCTGGTGGAGGTATTGTAAGACTCCATGCACCTTGGAGCACTGAAGAAGAGATTGAAAGAATTGTAGAATTTATCAAATCTCAACGCCCCGCACAATATGACGAAAATTTTATGCCAAACAAAGATGAAAATCTCAATTTGCGTTATGAAGGCGAGATAGATGAACTTTATGAAGAAGCAAAACGCATTATGTTAGCAGATGGAAAAACCTCCATTAGCTATATTCAAAGGCGTTTAGGAATCGGATACAATAAAGCCGCAAATATCGTAGAGCAAATGACTGCAAGAGGCTTTTTAAGCGAACAAAACTCCAAAGGTGTGCGAGAAATCATAGGGGAATAATTTTGCTAAATTTGCATATTTAAGCAAAAATTTGATAGAATCCAACATCAACTATTTTTATTTTGGAGTAGATAGAAAAATGAACCCGAGTTTAAAGGTCAATAAAATCAACAATGCTAATGCTAATGCACAAGCAACAATTTCACTTGAAGAATTGGATAAAAAAATCGACAAGGTAACAAAAAACGCTGGAAAAAACTTAAAAATTGATGGTTTTAGAAAAGGTAAAATTCCAACAGCAGTTATCAAAGCACGCTATGGAAAACAACTAGAATCAGACGCACAAAGAGAATGTGTTCAAGATCTCTTACAAGATATTTTAAAGGAACTTCAAGTAGAGCCAAATGCTCTAATTGGAGACCCAAAAATTACGAAGTTTGACAAAAAAGACAATGGAATTGAGATTGAAATAGAATTGAGTTTGACTCCCACAATCCCTCTTGATAAGGTAGAAAGCTGCATTCCAGAAGTAAAAATACCTGAAGTAAGTGAGGAAGAAATCAACAAAAGATTAGAAGAAATTGCAGATGCTAGAGCTCCTCTTGTGGGCATTGAAGATGGAAGAAGGAAGCTAAAAGATGGCGAATATGCCAAAATTAATTTTGAAGGCTTTATTGATGGAGAACCTTTTGAGGGCGGAAAAGCAGAAAATTATCTCTTAAAAATCGGCAGTAAATCTTTCATTGAAGGCTTTGAAGAGCAACTTATTGGCATGAAAAAAGGCGAAGAAAAAGAGATTAATGTAACTTTCCCAGAAAACTATCATGCAAAAAATCTCGCAGGAAAACCCGCTATTTTCAAAGTAAAATTACAAGAAATCCAAACAAAAGGTAAAATTGAGATTGATGACAATTTTGCAAAGACTTTGCTACCAGAAGAAAAAGAAGCTAATGTAGCCCTACTCAAAGAAAAAATCAAAGAACAACTTGCCGCAGAGAAAAAACAAGAACTTTACAATAATGAACTCAAAGGTACTTTGATTGAGAATCTCCATAATACAATTGATTTTGACCTTCCAACCCTAATTGTCGAACAAGAAATGGATTTATTATTGAGAAATGAATTTAGCAAACTTCCAAAAGAAGAACAAGAAAAACTTGCTAAAGACAGCCAAGCCCTCAAAGCAAAACGCGAAGAACAAAGAGAAAATGCACAAAAAAGTGTAAAAGTTACTTTCATTATTGATGCGATTGCAAAGCGAGATAATATTGATATTCACAATAATGAGATTCTAAACACTATCTACTATGAAGCAATGGCAATGCGTCAAGACCCAAAAGCTGTACTTGAATACTACCAAAATAACAATCTAATTCCAGCTATCAAAATGGCAATGCTTGAAGATAGAATATTAACAAATTTACTCAACAAGAAAGCACAATGAGCTATTATGTACCTATCGTCATAGAAAAAACAGGGCGTGGCGAAAGAAGCTATGATATTTATTCTAGACTTCTAAAAGACAGAATCATTATGCTAAGCGGGCAAATTGACGATGGTATCGCCTCTTCAATTGTCGCACAATTACTTTTTTTGGAAGCAGAAGATCCACAAAAAGATATCTATCTCTATATCAATTCGCCCGGTGGAGTTGTTACAAGCGGGCTTAGCATTTATGATACGATGAACTATATCAAACCAGACATTTGCACAATTTGTATCGGACAAGCAGCTAGTATGGGTGCATTTCTACTAAGCTGCGGCACAAAAGGCAAAAGATACTCTTTGCCAAATTCAAGAATTATGATTCATCAACCATTAGGTGGAGCACAGGGACAAGCTACTGATATTGAGATTCAAGCCAAAGAAATCTTGCGTTTAAAAGCAACTTTAAATGAAATATTAGCAGCAAACACCAATCAATCACTAGAAAAAATCTCTAAAGATACTGATAGAGACTTTTTTATGAGTGCGCAAGAAGCCAAAAAATATGGCTTAATTGATAATGTTTTGACAAAAAGCTTAAAATAAGGTTTGGAAATGAAAGATGATTTTGGAGCATTTGCTGAATTACCAAACTTTGAAACCGATGGGATAGAGAAAGAAAAATTACCCAACATTGAAAATATCCCTTCTTTCGCTTCTAGCCCACAACCGCTCGAAAATCAACCATTACAAGAAAACACAACACCCAAAAGCGATTCATTAGAAACCTATGGCGAGCAAATCATACAAACTATGCTTGCCAATAAGATTTTTCCTAGCCCCTATAATTACAAAATTTATTTTGAAAAACTATTAGAAGACAAGCCTCAAGATTTTAAAAATAACGCTATGCGTTTTCTTGAGATTGAATCTACCCCCTCTGAAAAACAAATTTCTCTTGAAAATAAAATCATTAAAGCACAAAGCTGTATGGTAAATACCCTTCAATTAATTAGTGCTGTTTTTAGCAATTTTCAGCTTTTGCAAAATATTCTCAAAAAACACGCTAGAGAAATTGAATCTGTCAATAATGTCAATATGCTACAAAATGTCATAACCATTTTTGAAAAAGAATTAGGGAAAGTGGGCGATCTCTCAAGAAAACAACTACAAGAAATCAAAAGCTCTTATAATAAAACCACTCAAGCCATCGAAAGCATCAATAACGAAATCATTTGTGATAGTAGGTATGGCATTTACAACAAGCATTTTTTGAATGCCAAGCTCCAAAGCGAGTGCGAAGAGATTACTATTGATAAGCACAAATCCTCTCTTATTATGATAAAAGTCGCCAAAAACTTAGCCAAAAAAGTCACCTCTGAAAAAAACGCTACTCTTATCAACAAAACAATCACAAAAATCCTTACAAAAAATTGTAACAAAAGCGATACTTTGGCTTATTGTGGAGAAGGTATTTTTGGGATTTTAATAAGCCATGGGGACAAAAAATTCGCCCAGCGTTTTGCAAACCGCCTTTCTGAAAAAATTTCTACTACCAATGTATTTTTGGGGGAAGAGGAATTATCCCTTAATATATGTAGCGGAATCTGCGAAATTCAAACCAACCAAAATCCAAAAACTATCCTCAAAAATGCTTTAGACGCACTCAAAAAAGCCTCTAATAACAATCTTTCTTTTGCAACCTATGGAGAAAATTGATGCTAGAAGTTATCACCTATCCAAATCCACTATTGCGGCAAATTTCAAAACCAATAGAAAATTTTGATGAATCCCTACATCAGCTTTTAGATGCCATGTATGAAACAATGCTAAACAAAAATGGAGTTGGTATCTCTGCAATTCAAGTGGCAAAACCAATCCGTGCTTTACTTATTTGCCTACCCGATGAAGAGGGCAATCAACACAAAGAAAACTTGCTAGAAATCATTAATCCAGAAATTATAGAAAAAAATGGAGAGATTCTCTTCAATGAAGGCTGTCTCAGCGTCCCTGAATTTTATGAGGAAGTCAAACGCTACTCTTCTTTAAAAATCCATTACCAAAATCGCTATGGCGAGAATCTACAATTAGAAGCCAATGATTATTTAGCAGTTGCCTTGCAACATGAAATCGACCATTTAAATGGCATTCTTTTTATCGACAAGCTTTCTATTATCAAACGCAAGAAATTTGAAAAAGAGCTAAAACAAAAAAGAAAAAGTTAAAAATGGCTTTTCATCTCTTATATTGTGCAGCGCAAGAAGGTTTGGAAGCCAAAGAAGTGGAAGTAGAGGTTAGCTTCACCAAAACACTTCCTTCTTTTCAAATAACAGGATTAGCAGGTAATGCAATCCAAGAATCTCGCCAAAGAGTCCAATCCTCTTTGCTAGCAAATGATTTTAAATTTCCTCCGCTAAAAATTAGCGTCAATCTCTCTCCATCAGATTTACCCAAACAAGGAAGCTTTTATGATTTACCCATTGCACTTTTAATCGCACTTTATGGATATTGCGATTTTAGTGAATTAAACAACCAAACCACACAAAAATACTTTGCTTTTGGGGAACTCGGGCTTGATGGGAGAGTAAAAGACACTCCATCTATCTATCCCTTGCTTTTTTCACTTCTAAGCTATAGCCAAAATGCAGATTCTATTTTCATACTCCCCAAAAGTGCCCAAAAATTCTACTCAAAACTTCCCAACCTCAAAGCCTACTATGTGGAAACACTCAAAGAAGCTATTGAAACACTCAAAAATCCACCGCCTATTGAAATCCTTGAAAGTAATTTACCATTTATGCACAAAAA
Organism: Helicobacter pullorum NCTC 12824; assembly: GCF_017979475.1. Lineage (GTDB taxonomy): Bacteria > Campylobacterota > Campylobacteria > Campylobacterales > Helicobacteraceae > Helicobacter_D > Helicobacter_D pullorum. The sequence continues at coordinate 208,013 of NZ_JAERIT010000003.1, read as the reverse complement.
CATAGCGGGAAAAAAATACTATTTTGAAACAAATTTCGCCCTAGATTTCAAAGATATCAAAGGGCAAGAAAGAGCCAAAAGGGCGGCACTCATAGCAGCTTGCGGATTCCATAATATCCTCTTTGAAGGAAGTGCAGGGAGTGGAAAAAGTATGATTTCTTCAAGAATCCCCTATATTTTGCCCCCTTTGAATTTATCTGAAATCCTACAATTAGCCTCAAGCACTCTCAAAATTTCTGCTTTAAGACCTTTTAGGAATCCTCATAATAGTGCCACAAAAGCTGCTATTTTGGGAAGTGCGGTAGGACAAAACATTAAATATGGAGAAATTAGTCTTGCGAATTTGGGGATTTTATTTTTTGATGAGTTGCCACATTTCCCAAAAACAATCTTAGAATCTATGCGTGAGCCACTAGAAAACCACAATTTCACTATCTCCAGACTCCAAACAAAAGTTACTTGTCCTGCAGATTTTATGTTTATTGGTGCGATGAATCCCTGCCCTTGTGGGAATCTCTTAAGCACTTCCAAAGAATGTCGTTGCAACCAAAAAGAAATCAATGCTTACAAAAACAAGATTTCTGAACCCTTTTGGGATAGACTAGATTTATTTGTGCAAATGCAAGAAGGGAGTCAATCCACACACAAAATCACCTCAGAAGAAATGCAACAAAGCATCTTAAAAGCATTTGAATTTCAAAAAAACCGCTCTCAAAAAGTGTTTAATTCAAGGTTGCAAGGCGAAGATTTGGAGCGGTTTTGCACACTCCAAAAAGAAGAAAAACAAATTTTAGATACAGCCATTACGCGTTTTGGAATCTCCGCTAGAGGCGTTGATAAAATCTTGCGAGTTGCAAGAAGCATTGCCGATTTAGAATTAAGTGAGCAAATCCAGAAAAAACACCTAATGGAGGCTTTAAGTTACAGAAAAATTTAAACTGCTACAAAAATACACATACTGACAAATTTGCCCTCACTCTCTTCAATAAATTAAATATTTTTTAACTTTTTTGATACAATTTAGATTATTTCAACTTTTAGGAGAACTTATGTTAAAACTTTTAGCAACATTATTTTTGGCAATATCATTCCTTTTTGGTGCTGTGGATTTAAACAAAGCAAGCAAAGAAGAGTTAATGAGTATCAAAGGCATAGGAGAGGCAAAAGCACAAGCCATCATTGATTATAGAGAAAAAACTCCCCTAAAATCTATTGATGATTTAAAAAACATCAAAGGTTTTGGACCCAAAATTATCGAGAAAATCCGTCCCAATGTAGTAGTAGAAAATCAAGAAATTCAACCCAAGCAATAAACCTCGAAAAGATATTTTTCAAAGTAATTACTAAGTTTGAAAAGAATATAATCAAATCCTTATATTTTACTTAAAAAGTGAGGTTAAATATGGCATTAAAAGTATATTACGATAAAGATTGTGATTTGGGGCTTATCCAAAAGAAAAAGGTAGCTATCATCGGCTTTGGAAGTCAGGGGCACGCACATGCGGAGAATCTAAGAGATTCTGGCGTGGAGGTGGTCATCGGTCTATATAAAGGCGGCAAAAGCTGGGGCAAAGCAGAGGCAAAAAACTTCAAAGTCTTAGAAGTCAGCGAGGCGACAAAATGGGCGGATGTGGTGATGATTCTAATCCCTGATGAGTTGCAAGCTGATGTGTTTGAGAGAGATATTAAAGCACATTTGAGCGAGGATAAAATCATCGCCTTTGGGCATGGCTTTAATATCCACTTTGGGCAAATCAAAGTTCCAAAAGGCGTGGGCGTGATTATGGTCGCACCAAAAGCCCCCGGACACACTGTGCGAAGCGAGTTTGTGAGAGGCGGTGGGATTCCAGATTTAATCGCGGTGGAGCAAGACACAAGCAAGGGCGATGCAAAGGCAATCGCCCTAAGCTATGCCGCAGCAATCGGCGGTGGGCGAAGCGGAATCATCGAGACAACTTTCAAAGATGAGACAGAGACGGATTTATTTGGTGAGCAAGCAGTGCTTTGCGGTGGGGTGAGTAGCCTTGTAAAAGCTGGATTTGAGACGCTAGTAGAGGCAGGATACCCTGAAGAGATGGCGTATTTTGAGTGTTTGCACGAGCTAAAGCTCATCGTTGATTTGATGTATGAGGGAGGCTTGGCGACTATGCGCTATTCTATCTCAAATACCGCAGAATACGGCGATATGGTAAGCGGTCCGCGTGTGATAAATGAGCAATCTAAAAAGGCGATGAAAGAGATTCTCTCTGACATTCAAGAGGGGCGATTTGCAAAAGATTTTATCTTGGAGCGAAAAGCAGGCTATGCACGAATGAATGCCGAACGCAAGAATCTAGCAAATCATAAAATCGAGCAAGTGGGTGAGCGATTGCGTGCGATGATGCCTTGGATTGGTGCTGGCAAGCTTGTAGATAAGGATAAGAATTAATCCTAATCTTCCAAACAGTGTGGATTTATCAAATAATGAATCTACACTACACATAAAAATAGATAAAATACCAAGAAACAATAGCATTAAACATTATGCGCACCAAACTATAACTTTTAGCAACTTAACCTTAGGAAAAGATGTCCAAAAAATCAAAAAATTTAATGAAATTTAAAAAAACAAAATAGTCTAGCAAATGCTAACATTCATCAATTTTTATTCAAATAACCCCTGCTTTCAAAGTTTTTTTGCAAATTAAAATTTATTTTTGTTCTTGATAAATTTTCTTTTCAATCTTGATATAAAACTCCGCAATTTCCCCATACGCCTTGCCCCATGCCTCTAGTACTTCATCACTAGCTCCTAGCACCTCTTTAATCGCCACAAGCAAACACTCTCCCACTAGCGGATAATGCTCAGGTTTGACACTTAGGCGCACATGTGTTTTGCCAATAGATTCTATTGAGGGGCGGATTTTCTCAAGATTATCGATGTTTTTTGCTGCGTTTAAGACTGCCATTGCAAGAGCCTTTGGCTGTGAGCCATCTTTTTGCTTTTGCATATCAAACATACCCTTTACCTGTGGATAACGCGTAAAAAGCTCACGATAAAAAACCTTTGTGATATCCTCACCTTGACTTTTAAGTGCAGGAATTGTGCTTTTTACTAATTCTTTTGTTTGTATATCTAGCATAATAAATCCTTTTGACTTCAAAATATAAAGTGTGCATTTTAGACAAAAATGCATCTAAAAAAATTGACATTTGTTAATCTTTAAATATTTTTATCCATAAATTTTGTTGCAAAACCCACAAAAAACCACTTTGAAAGATTTAAGGTTTTTGGTGTAAAATTGTAAAATTTATTTTTATCTTTAAATCTAGGGCAATTATGATTAAAAAAACACCCCTTATTTTCACCCAGCATATATTTATCTTTCTTTTTTTGCTATTTTTGCCCTTTGTGGCTTTTGGCAGGGAAATAACAACTGCATGGGCGTTAAATGCAGGAAATATCAACCCACACCTTTATTCGCCCAACCAAATGTATGCTCAAATTATGCTCTATCAGCCCCTTATTAGATTTGATGGACAAAAGTTTGTAGGGGAAATTGCAGAATCTTGGGAAATTTCAAAAGATAATAAAACTTATACTTTTTTTATCAAAGAAAATTTGCTTTTTTCTGATGGAAGCCCCTTTGATGCTTATGCTATTGAAGCAAATTTCAAAGCCATTTTAGAAAACAAAACGCGTCATTCTTGGCTTGGAATCACCCAAAAAATTATAAGCGCCAAAGCTTTGGATTCCAAAACTTTTGAACTCAAGCTCACAAGCCCTTATATTGCCACACTCAATGAGTTAAGTCTGCCACGCCCTTTTAGATTTATCGCACCTAGTGCAATGCTAAATGCCTCAACCAAAAATGGCATAAAAGCCCCCATTGGCAGTGGAGCTTGGATTTTAAAAGAAAGTAGGCTTGGCGCTTATGATATTTTTGTGCCAAATCCATATTACCACGGCAACAAACTGCAAATCTCTAAACTTACAATAAAAATCCTACCTGATGCAAATTCCAGAATCTTAGCCTTTGAAAGTGGGGCTTTGGATATTTTAGTGGGGAAAGATTCGATTTCAAGAGAAAACTTCCTGCGTCTAAGCAAAAATGCCAAATACCAAACCATACAATCACAACCACAAGGGACTTTTCATATCATCATCAACGCCTCCAAAGATAGAAAAACAGCAGATATTCATTTACGCAAAGCCATTTTGGCTGCTATTGATAAACAAAGCATTTTAGAAAAAATACTACTCAAAATTGATAAGCCAGCTAATTCCCTCTTTAACCCCTCTTTGGAATTTTGTAACACAACAATGCAAAATGCAACTTTCAATCCACAAAAAGCCAAAGAAAATCTCACCCAAAGCACTTACAATCAAGAATCTTTGCAGTTTGTCTATGTCGCAAATAATCCCATACAAAAAGCCATCGCTGAAGCTATCCAAAATAACTTAGCAAAAAGCGGAATCAAAATAGAGCTTATTGCAAGTGAGCCTATTGGCTTTTTTCAAAAACAAAAAAACGGGGATTTTGATTTGATTTTCAATGAAACTTGGGGGAATCCTTTTGACCCTCATTCTTTCATAGCCTCTATGCTTATCCCTTCACATGCAGATTTTGCAGCACAAAAGGATTTAAATTCCCGCCAAAAAATAGAATCCACAATCCACAAAATCCTCAATCAAACCGATGAAAAAATACTCAAACGCGACTACCAAACCCTACTTAACTTGCTTGATGAAAGTGCCATTTACCTACCTCTTAGCCATAATGTAGTGCTTGGAATCTACAACAAAACCAAAATCAAATCTTACCAAATAGGTGCAATGGAAACTGAATTTTTATTTGAAACAATGGAAGTCAAATAATGTGGCTTTTCATTCTTAAAAGGCTTTTTTTGCTAATCCCTATTTTATTGGTTGTTTCTTTTATTGTCTTTGGAATCTTGCGATTAAGCCCTATTGACCCAGCCTTTGCATATCTCACACAATCTCAAATTCCACCCACACAAGAAGCCCTAGAAGCCACTAGAATCGAGCTTGGATTGAATCTGCCCTTTTTGGAGCAATACTTCATTTGGCTAAAAAATCTTTTTATTTTGGATTTTGGAAATTCTTATGTTACCAAACGACCAGTGTTAGAAGATATTTTATATTATCTACCAACTACACTTAATCTTGCTTTTATTTCTATGCTTGTAGTAATGTTTTTTGGGATTATCCTAGGAATACTTGGTGCTATCAAAAAAGATTCGTGGATTGATAGGGGATTAGGGATTTTTGCTTTCTTTTGTGTTTCTATGCCTAGTTTTTGGTTTGGATTTTTGCTAATTTACATTTTCACTCTAGGTTTTGGGATACTCTCACCCTATGAAGATTTTTCCCCCAAAAGCTACATTTTGCCAGTTATCACATTAAGTCTTATGTCTATTGCTATTAATATGCGACTTGTGAGGGTAAGCTACCTTGAACACCAAAATCAAAGAAATATTTTGTATGCTTATGCAAGAAAACTTCCACAAAATGTTATCCAAAAGCATATCCTAAAAAACTCTTTATTGCCCATTATCACTTCTTTTGGAATGCATTTTGGAGAGATTCTAGGCGGTGCTGTGGTGGTGGAAATACTCTTTGGATTGCCGGGATTTGGAAGGTATGCAGTAAGTGCGATTTATAGTCATGATTACCCCGTGATTCAAGCTTTTATGCTCATTATGGTAGTTGTTTTTGTGCTTCTTAATCTCATTGTGGATATTCTAATGGCTTATCTCAACCCAAAGATCCGCTACAAAGAGAATTAAAATGCGTTTAAAGATTTCTCTATTTTTGGCAATCACACTTATTTTAATTGCCATTTTAGCTCCTATTATTTTCCCTTATGATCCTACTTTGGGGAATTTAGAAGACAAATTTCTCCCCCCCTCACTAGAGCATTGGTTGGGCACAGACCATTTAGGAAGAGATATTTTAAGTCGCTTAGGATATGGTGCTAGAATCTCTATTTTTAGCGTTTTTATTATTTCTTTGCTGATTGCAATAAGTTCCTTTTTTGTAGGGATTGTCGCAGGGTATAAAGGTGGGATTTTGGATAATATTTTAATGCGAATTTGCGATGTTTTCCTGACTTTTCCAACCTTCATTTTAGCGTTATTTTTCATTGCTATTTTTGGCGTTGGGATTACTAATGTGATTTTGGCAATTTTTCTCACTCACTGGGCTTGGTATGCAAGAATGGTTAGAAGCATTGTTTTGGAAGTAAAAACCCAAAAATACATTCAAGCAGCCAAAATGCTTGGGGGAAGCGATTTTAAGATTATGATAAAACATATCCTGCCAGCTGTTTTTGTGCAGATGATTATTCTAATCACCCTTGATTTTGGACATATGCTTTTGCATATCTCTGGCTTATCATTTTTGGGGCTTGGAGTGCAAGCACCTATGCCTGAATGGGGAGTGATGATTCAAGATTTTGCCCCCTATATTATGGAATATCCGCTTTTAATGCTCTACCCGGGGATTTGCATTTTTATCTCTGTTGCTATTTTTAATACCCTAGGGGAATCTTTAAGAGATAAATATTCTTTGGAATCTCTCAAGGAACAAAAATGATAAAAATCAAAAATTTTAGCCTTTTTATCGATGGAAAAAAGATTCTAAACAACCTCAATCTCACCCTAAAAACCAAACAAAAAATCGCTCTTTTAGGACAAAGTGGAAGCGGCAAAAGTCTCCTTGCTAGAGCAATTTTAGGGCTTTTACCCCAAAATGCCACTACAAGCGGCGAGATTCAAAGCAATCAAAAATTTGGAGTGATTTTACAAAATCCTGCAAGTTGTTTTGATGGCATTTTTACCCTCAAAGAACATTTCCTAGAAACGCTCAAAGCACACCATTTAGAATCCCTTTCAAGTGATAAATGGGGCTTAGAAGAAGTGGGCTTAAAAAAAGAGATTTTAGATTCTTATCCTTTTGAACTAAGTGGCGGAATGCTCCAAAGAGCAATGATAGCCCTTAGCATCTGCATCAAGCCTGATTTTATTATCGCTGATGAAATGACTAGCGATTTGGACTGCCTTGGGGTTTGGCAAATTTCAAACCTACTTTTAAATTTACAAAACAAAATGGGCTTTGGAATGCTCTTTATCACTCACGATTTATTTTTAGCCCACAAAATGGCAGAAGAAATCATCATTCTCCACCAGGGAGAAATTATCGAACAAGGCAATAGAGATGAAATTTTCAAAACTCCAAAACACACTAAAACCAAAGAATTGTTATTTGAAAATGAGAGATTGCTAAACACACCATGGGGGGATTTTCGTGGAAACTTTGCTTAAAGTTAGAGACATTACACAAAGCTACAAAAAAGGCAATTTTTTCTCTCAAGCAAAAGAGCATTATGTATTAAAAAATATCCATTTTTCACTCACGCCTAATAGAAATCTAGGAATCTTAGGGCAAAATGGTGCGGGCAAATCTAGCCTTGTGCGAATCTTGCTTGGGCTAGAGAGACCAAAAAGTGGCAAGGTTACTATTTTGGATCATGAGTATTTTCAAGGCAAAGATAAACTAATCCGCCAAAACATACAAGGCATCTTTCAAGATTCTCAAAGCGCACTCAATCCAAGATTAAGCGCTAGGGAATGTATCTTAGAGGGATTAGCAAATTACAATCTCATCACAGATAAAAAGCTCCAAAGTCAAAAATTAGCAAACTTTGTCGGATTAGACCCTCAATCTTTGGACAAAAAAAGTGCATACTTTAGCGGCGGAGAACAACAAAGAATCGCTATTGCAAGAGCCATTGCACTCAAACCAAAAATCCTCATTTTAGATGAAGCGCTCTCCAATCTTGATGTGCATTTGCAAGCCAAAATGATAGACAATCTCAAAGAAATCCAACGCCACTTTGGTATTACCTTCATCGTCATTTCACACGATTTAAGGATTATTTTGCAACTATGCCAAGAAATTATTTTATTGCAAAAAGGGGAAATCATCTTCCAAACCACACAAGAAGAAGGCATAAAAAACGCTATCTTGCGAGATAAAAGCGGTATTTTCAAAGAGTTTTTCCAAGCAAGCTTACAAAATAGTTTTTATGCAAGTTGAAATATGCTATAATAAAGGCTATTTTTGATAAAAGGAATTAAATATGGGATTTTCAAGCTGGAGCCACTGGCTTATTGTTTTATTAATTATTGTTTTGCTCTTTGGGGCTAAAAAAATTCCAGAATTAGCTAAAGGTTTGGGTTCAGGAATCAAAAATTTCAAAAAAGCCATTAAAGAAGATGAAGAAGAAACCACTCTAAATGCCACAGAATCCCAACAAGATAAAATCCAAAAGGATTCTACTACCAAAGAAACTACAACAACCCCTAATGAAACTACAAAAGTTTAACAATGTATCATAAAATTAAAAAAATTGTTGATGAAACACTTGGAATCACAAGTGTTTTGGAACAACCTAGAGACAAGAAGTTTGGGCATTTTGCTCTGCCAACATTTAGCTTTGCAAAAACCCTCAAAAAAAGCCCACAAGAAATTGCACAAAACTTTGCAAAATCTCTTGAATCCTTAGAAGAAATTTCTAGCATAAACATCATTAATGGCTATGTGAATTTCTTTTTGAGTGATAAATTTTTAGAAACATGTACCAAAGATTTTTTAAAACCTTATGCCCCAAAAAAAGAAACCATTCTTTTAGAATATGTCAGTGCCAATCCAACCGGTCCCTTGCATATAGGGCATGCTAGGGGTGCGATTTTTGGAGATAGTTTAAGCAGAATCGGGAAATACCTTGGTTATTCTATCGCCACAGAATACTACATAAACGATGCTGGTGTGCAGATTGAAAATCTAGGGAAATCTATCTATTTTGCTGGGAGGCATTTATTTTTGGGGGAATCTTATGAATTGCCAGAAGGTTGCTACAAAGGCGAATATATCTTAGAATTAGCCAAAGATGCAAAAGAATCTTTTGGAATGGAGATTTTTGAAAATGCGGATTCCATTGCAAAACTTAGCCTTTTTGGCAAAGATAAAATGCTTGATGAAATCAAATCAAATCTCGCTGAAATAGGAATCTTTTTTGATCACTTTGTGAGTGAGAAAGAACTTTATGCACAATGGGATAGCACTTTAGAGCTTCTTAGGGCTAATAATGGAATTTATGAGCAAGAAGGTAAAATTTGGCTAAAATCCACAGAATTTGGCGATGAAAAAGATAGAGTAATCGTTAGAGAAAATGGGGAGCCAACCTATCTTGCGGGTGACATTATCTACCACAAAAACAAAATGGAACGCAACTTCAATCAATATATCAATATTTGGGGAGCAGATCACCACGGATACATTGCGCGCGTCAAAGCAGCCATAGAATTTTTGGGCTATGAGAGTAGCAAACTTGAGATTCTGCTTTCACAAATGGTTGCCTTATTAAAAGGCGGTGAAGCTTATAAAATGAGCAAAAGAGCAGGAAACTTCATCTTGATGAAAGATGTGGTAGAAGATGTGGGTGCGGACGCCTTGCGTCTAATATTTTTGAGCAAAAAAGCAGATACACACTTAGAATTTGATGTGGAAGATTTGAAAAAACAAGATTCATCAAATCCTGTGTATTATATTAATTACGCACATGCAAGAATTCATACGCTTTTTGAAAAATCCCAAAATTCTTTGGACAATTTCACAAAAGATTTTACAAATCTTAGCGAATCTTTGCGTGATTTGTTGGTTTTGGCACTCAATCTCTCAAAAGTATTAGAAGATTCATTTGCACAAAGAAACCCCCAAAAAGTCGTAGAATATCTACGCACTCTAGCAGGAGAATTTCATCATTTTTACAATGAAGAAAAAATCCTCAACACTCCAAATGAAAAGCAAATTTTAAGCGTTTTAAGCATCGTAGCAAAATCCCTCAATGCTGGATTAGCTTTGCTTGGAATACAAGCCAAAAAAAGTATGTAAAGGAAAACAATGAAATTATCTATTATCTTTCCCGGACAAGGTAGCCAAAGTATCGGAATGGGAAAAAACCTCTTTGACAACAGCAAAGAAATTCAAGAGCTTTTTGAAAAAGCAAGTGATATTTTAAAAGAAGATATGCAAAAACTTTGTTTTGAAGAAAACGACAAACTCAATCTCACACGCTATACACAACCTGCAATCTTACTTGTAAGTTACAGCGTTTTTCATCTCATTAAACCCAAAATCTTTGAAAATATCCATATGAGTTTGGGGCATTCTTTGGGAGAATTTAGCGCACTTTGTGCAAGTGGTGCTTTAAGCTTTGAAGAAGCATTAAAACTCGTTAGCAAACGCGGGGAGCTTATGGAAGAATCTTGCAAAAAGCAACAAGCTGGAATGATGGTTGTTTTGGGCTTAGAAGATTCTATTTTAGAAGAATTGTGCGAGAAAAAACGCAATGTAGGCTTAAAAGTTTGGTGTGCTAATTACAATGGTGATGGACAAATGGTTTTAGCAGGCAGTAGAGAAGATTTATCTGCACTAGAGGTGGAACTAAAAGGACTTGGTGCCAAAAGGGCTTTAATGTTGCCAATGTCTGTGGCAAGCCATTGTCCGATTTTGGATAATATGTGCGATGAGTTTAGCACTCTTTTACAAGAAACCTTGCAAGATTCTTTTGCATTCCCCATTATCTCAAATGTAACAGCACGCCCTTATAATACAAAATCACAAGCTTTAGAGCTACTCTCTAAGCAGTTAATTTCTCCTGTGCTTTATAAGCAATCTATCCGAGAAAATGACGCTTCCATTGACTCTTTTATAGAATGTGGAGGCAATGTCTTAAAAGGCTTAAACAAACGCCTCACCTCAAAAGAAACTCTATCACTACAAACTTATGAAGAAATCCAAAACTTCTTACAAAAGGATTAAAATGACTATTGGAATCTTAGGTGCTATGCAAGAGGAAATCTCGCCTCTTTTGGAATATTATAAAACTTATGAAACGATTGCATTTGGCGGAAATACCTTTTATAAAGTTTCTTTGCCCAATAAAACACTCATTATTGCTTGCAGTCGCATAGGCAAGGTGCATTCAAGCCTAAGTGCTGCGACTATGATTTTGCATTTTGGCTGTGAAAAAATGATTTTCAATGGCGTGGCTGGCGGGATAAATCCAAATTATAAAATCGGCGATTTGGTGATTGGAGAAAAGCTCTGCCAACATGATGTAGATATTACTATTTTTGGGCATCCTTTTGGTTATTTTTCTGAAGGAAAAATCTTTACACCCACTGATACAAGCCTCAATAACTTAGCCCTAGAAGTTGCCAAAGAATTTGCAATCCCACTCCATCAAGGCATTATTGCAACAGGGGATCAGTTTATCAGCAGCAAAGAAAAAAAAGAATGGATCAAAAACGAATTTAAAGCCGATGCTATCGAAATGGAAGGGGCAAGCGTGGCAGTTGTATGTGACAATCTCAATATCCCAATTTGTGTGATTCGAGCTATTTCAGACAATGCTAGCGATGAGGCACTTATTAGCTATGAAGAATTTTTAGAACATTCTGCAAAGCAAAGTGCTAATTTAGTGATTAAAATGGTAGAAAAACTTAGATAAAGGGATTTTATGCGATTAATTCTAGTGCGTCATGCAAAAGCAGAAGATAGAGAAAAATGGGTTGGCGAAGATGATTTAAAACGCCCACTCACCAAAAAAGGCAAAAAACAGGCTAAAAAAATAGCCAAATATATCCACAAACAATATCCAAAAGTCGATGCTATCGTCTCATCTTTGGCATTACGCGCTTGTGATACCGCAAAATACATTGCAAAACTTCAAGATCAAAGCACCTTTTTTCTAAGCCCTAGCCTCAATCCAGAAACAGGTTTGGAAGGGTATTTGAAACATAAAGATGAGATTGAGGAAGATTGGCAAACACTTGTTGTTGTCGGACATGAACCTACAATTAGTGAATTTGTGCAATTAATCTGTGGTTTTAAAACTTCAAATATCAAAATCCACAAAGGTTGCATTATTGAGCTAGAGAGAGAAAACCAAGATGAATGGTTTTTGGTAGGATTGAGAAATTTTTAGGGGGCAAGAATGTTTGTAGGTTATCTACCAGATATTGCAAAAAAATTCAAAAAGAATGAAATTTTGGCAAAAGTCTTTGGCTATCTTTATGACGCATTAGATGAGGATAGCGAGGTCTTTAGGCGAATCTCCAAAATGCAGGCGGGGGAGACTTTTGAAGTTTATTTTGATGGTGGCATCAAAGCTATCGAGCAAGCCTACTATACAAAATCGCCCAAAGAAGCATTTTATGAAAGCCATCAAGAAATGGTAGATTTTCAAATGGTTATCAATGGCAAGGAAATCTTTTTTGTCGCCCCAAACAGCCTTTGTGAAATAAAAACCCCCTTGGATTCTACAAAAGATTTGATTGAATATCACCCTAGCCCATATTGCTCTAGCATACTGCTTTTTGGAGGCAATTTGGCTGTCTTTGAAAGCATTGATGTCCATGCGGGAGGAATTGCCACAAATACAAGCGAATTAGTTCAAAAAGTGGTGGTAAAGATTCCAAAAGATTTGGTTAAATTAAATTTCTAAATTCTTAAGATTCTTAGAATCTCAATATCTCTCTAAAAATAAAATCACTTTGGGATTGTAATAAATGGGATTTAGAATCTACTTTGCATTATGCTTTTGCTTCCTTGATCATTTGATTAATGAAACTATCTATTTCTTTAGAAGTTTTAGAAGTTAAAGTGCTAGAATATCCATTGCCATAACTATATGCTTCTATTGCTTGTTTGTTTTTCAAGTCTTGATTTTCCTTTTCTAATTTTTCTTTTTGATTGAGTATATCAAAAATGCTTTGGGTAGTATCAAAGTTAGAGGTAAGAGAGGCAAGGAAATCATTAGATGTGGATTGTGAAGCAATAGAGATTTTAGAGCCATTGAGGTAAGCATTAAATAGAGTGCTATTACCCTCCCAAGAAATAGTGAAATCCCCTAATTGAAAATGGTTTTCCAAATCTCCCCTTTGATTATAAAGGTATCTTTGGGATATTTGTAGATTTTCTGAAATTTTATCTTTGTTTTCTTGTGGAATTAATTTATAAAAATCCGCTAATGCAAAAAATTCCTCGAGACAATGGGCTACTTGATAATTATCTGAAATATAATCACTTAAAAAACCCTGCTTTTCATTGATTGTATTAATTTCTTCTAAAGTCATCGTGCTAAGCCCTTCAGTTTTTGTAAAAAGTTTATGATAAAACTCATTGCTTGTGGCATATTCTAGGTTATCTTGTCCTTGTTTTAACAGATTTAATAATTTTTGTTTGCTATCAATCCTTGACTTATCCATTTCAAAAAAAGTTTTTGCAAATGATAACAACGCTTGAAACTCTTTACTATCCTCTCCCTTGCTTATATAAGTATTATTCAAAATATTGTTCATTTCTTGAGATAAAATATTTTTAGACTCTTCAAATGTTTGTTCTGTTGGGAGAGAGACATTATCTAGTAAATATTGTTTTAACATTATAGAATTTTCAAATTCTGTATCGCTGTCCCCATTAATTGCTACTATATCATAAAATATAGCATCTTGATATTGAAGATAATAGGGATGATGCAGTGGGTAGTCAGCTAACAAATCATTTATTTTTTGTTGGATTGCTTCATTGCTTGGGTTTGTGGATTTCGTATTTGATTCTTGTATCTCTTTATAACTTGTAGAATTAGCGGAGTTTGGACTGCTATAAATATTTAAATAATTAGAATAAGAATTATTAATTTGCATGGCTTATCCTATGGCTTTAGAATCTTTTAATATCTCTCTAAAAATAAAATCGCTTTTGGATTCTAATAAATGGGATTTAGAATCTACTTTGGATTTTGATTCTAAAGGATTGATTGTATTTGCCCTGTGAGATTCTATTGCTCGTTTGTTTTTCAAGTCTTGATTTTCCTTTTCTAGTTTTTCTTTTTGATTGAGTATATCAAAAATACTTTGGGTAGTATCAAAGTTAGAGGCAAGGAAATCATTAGATGTGGATTGTGAATCTGCGTAATCAATTTTGTAAGTATGTAGAGCCATTGAACGACCGCCAAAAACAGAATCATAATATCCTATATCATTTGTAAATCCTGAATTATCCCAAGATACTTTGATTCCGTTAATTTCCATAGAATTAGATTGCAAATAAAATCCCATAACTTTGGCAATGGAATCGGTAATTTTTTCTTGCTCTATGGGGGATAACATATCTGAAAGTGAAGCAAAGAAGCTATAGCCTGTTGATTCCATTTTATAATGTCTATAACTTGACATAACATGTTTTATATTTATTGTATCATCTAAATCTTGATTGTTTAAAGCATTTTTAAAACTTTGTAAATATCCCATAAAATCCTTATCTAAACTATCTTGTTCTATTCTAGCTCCATAAGCATATAAAATACTAGAAACCTTTTTATCATATTTTAGCTCTGGATAGTCTCTTGATATTTCTATATCATCAACATTCATTGTTCTATTTAAGCCACCTTCAGAATAAAAGATAAAATCTCCCTTTAGTGTATCCTCTACTATTTCAGGATTAGCCTTATAGAATTTTAGCATTAGATTATCCATTTGCTCATTTAGGAAATCTTGTGCTTCTTGCATTTCTTGTTGAGTAATTTTTATATTTGCACCACTTTGGAGCTTAGAATTAATTGTATCGATAAAATTCATATCATGCATATCTATGGTTGTGTGGAAACTATAGGGAAGAGGTTCAAATTCACTCTTTATAGTTTTACTCCAAGTATCATGAAAATAACTAATATTCTTTTGAACTTTACTTAATATTTCCTCATCACTTTGAGTTTCTATCTGTGTATTTGATTCTTGTATCTCTTTATAACTTGTAGAATTAGCGGAGTTTGGACTGCTATAAATATTTAAATAATTAGAATAAGAATTATTAATTTGCATGGCTTATCCTATGGCTTTAGAATCTTTTAATATCTCTCTAAAAATAAAATCACTTTGGGATTCTAATAAATGGGATTTAGAATCTACTTTGGATTTTGATTCTAAATGATTGATTGTATTTGTGCTGTGAGATTCTATTGCTTGTTTGTTTTTCAAGTCTTGATTTTCCTTTTCTAGTTTTTCTTTTTGATTGAGTATATCAAAAATACTTTGGGTAGCAGTATAAGAAATCTGTAGCAAATAATAATCTGCATTATTTTCAACCAAATCTTCGATACTTGTAACTTCTGCGACAAAAAATTGATTAAAATTATCCATTGTTGCATTATAAGAAAATTTTTTATTATCAATTTCTATGGAATTTCCATTGAGATAGTAAG
Organism: Helicobacter pullorum NCTC 12824; assembly: GCF_017979475.1. Classification (GTDB taxonomy): domain Bacteria; phylum Campylobacterota; class Campylobacteria; order Campylobacterales; family Helicobacteraceae; genus Helicobacter_D; species Helicobacter_D pullorum. Next base: position 192,678 of record NZ_JAERIT010000003.1, on the reverse strand, counting down.
AATGCACGATAGCTAATTTATCTTGAATTTCTTTTAATTGTTCTTTGGGAATATAATCTTGTGCCACATTAAAAAATGTTGTCCCTATTGCATTTAATTCTGTATCGACATATCTTTTAATCTGCTCTAATAAATTTTCACCGCCATTATCAAGAGAATTATTAGGTATGTAAGGATAAGCCTTCAAAAGATTCAAAAGCTCATAACCTCCACTAGAGAATTTTTTATCTTCTCCCAACTCTATTGCTTTTTCTATTTCAATGGAATCTTCTATTGTTTGCTTATTGTTTCGATAAATTTCAGAAATAATACTATTCATTTCGCGTTTTAAAAATTCTTTTGCTTCCTGCATTTGCGATTTTGTAGGTGGATTTATTTCTTTGGATTTTTGTATTAATTCATTTTCAAATTCAAAATAACTAGGAGAATCAAGCACGATTCCTCTTTTCTCTATCGGCGATACATAATCTACAATAGCTTGCAACGCCTCTTTATTAGTCATTGTTTCTTGTGCTGTTAAAAAATTTGTTGTTTGATTTTTTGTTTGATTGAAAACATTTGCATAGAGATTTGAATTGTGAAGAGAATTAGATATGCTAGCCATTTGCCTACCTTTTCTAAAAATTATAAAAAAATTAAGAAAAAGTAAGCAAAAGGTGTTCCAATAAAGGCATTTAAGCCTTTGTTGCGCTATTAAAACAAAATCACTCCCCTACAAACTCACTCCCAATCCCAGCACTCGTAAAAAGCTCCAATAAAAGCGAGTGTGGAATCCTCCCATCAATGATATGGGCTTTCTCCACTCCATTGCTAATACAATCCAAACACGCTTCTACCTTAGGTATCATTCCTCCGCTAATCACGCCTTTTTCAATCAAACGATTTGTTTCTTGCAATGTAAGGCTTTGAATAATCTTTTTGTCCTCATTTAAAACCCCTTGAGTATCTGTCAAGAATATTGCCTTTTTTGCCTTTGTGGCTATAGCTATGGCACTTGCAGCACTATCAGCATTGATATTAAAGCCCGAATGACCTGATTCTTCTCCACAAGCAATAGGGGCAATGACAGGCACAAGATTTTGCGCCAAAAGATTATCAATCACTTCTCCTTTGGTTGCAATAATCTCTCCTGTGTAACCATACTTCCCATTATCTTTTGGTTTTGCCAAAAAAAGTGAGGCATCTTTGCCGCTAATCCCCAAAGCATTTACACCATGATAATTCAAAAATGCTGTAATCTCTTTATTAATCTCCCCACTTAGCACCATTTCTACGACTTTCAACGCCTCTAAACTTGTTACTCTAAGCCCATCAACAAATTCACTCTCAATCTCCAAAGCTCCTAACAACTCATTAATCCGCTTCCCCCCACCATGCACAATGATAGGCTTAATTCCGAGCATATAAAGCAAAACAATATCCATTGCAAATTGCTCTTTTAGCTCTGGATTTATCTGTGCAGCACCACCATATTTAATGACAATTTTAGAACCTCTAAAAAGTTTAATATAAGGAAGTGCGTCCAACAAAATTGAGACAATTTTAGAATGATTGTGCATTTTTCCCCTCTTTTGTAGTAAAATGTTTGTGAAATTATAACCCAAAAAAGGAATCCAAATGCAAAATAAAATCGTTTTTTTAGATGCTTCAAGCTTGGGAGAGAATAATCTCAAAGATAAATTACAACAACTAGGCACATACACAGAATACCAAACCACAAGTCCCGATGAAACTTTAAGTCGCTGCAAAGAAGCAAATATCGTGCTAACTAATAAAGTCATCTTAGATAAAGAGATTCTTAACGCACTCAAAGATACTCTAAAACTTGTGTGTATCACCGCCACTGGAATGAATAATGTTGATTTGCAAACTGCAAAGAATCTTGGCATTGAAGTCAAAAATGTCGCTGGTTACTCTACAAAAAGCGTCGCTCAACATACTTTAATGATGGCTTTAGCTTTGAGTGCAAAACTCCCCTTTTATGATTCTTATTGCAAAAGTGGAGAATATACAAAAAGCCCTATTTTTACGAATCTCTCCACACCTTTAGAATTGCTCAATGGCAAAAAATGGGGAATCATCGGGCTTGGAACTATCGGTTTGGAAGTCGCTAGACTTGCAAATGCCTTTGGTGCGGAAGTCAATTATTATTCCACAAGTGGAAAAAATCAAAATCCAAACTATACTTCTTTGCCTCTTGATGCTCTTTTGCAAACAAGCTCTATAATCTCAATCCACGCTCCACTCAATGAAGCAACGCAAGACTTAATCAACAAAAACAATCTTTGCAAAATCAAAGAAGGTGGAATCTTGATTAATGTTGGTAGAGGCGGGATTGTCAATGAAAAAGACTTAGCAGAAGAAATGCAAAAACGCGAAATTTATGCAGGATTTGATGTTTTCACCAAAGAACCTATGATAGAAAACCACCCCTTTTTGAATCCAAAAATTGCTAATCAGCTTATTCTCACACCACACAATGCTTGGGGCTATGAAGATAGCAAGGAAATTTTGATTCAAGGTGTGCTAAAAAATATTCAAGAATTTTTAGCAAAATAAAGATATGGCAAATTAGCCAAAAAATAACGCCAAACCTCCCAAATTAACAAAAGTGAGGCTTACACAAGCCCCATTTTTTCTTTGGCGTCCTTGTAGGTTTTTTGGGCTATTTCTCTTGCAGTTTCTGCACCCTCCTCTAAAATTTTATGCAAATAGCTCGAATCTGCGATGAGTTTCTCATAAGATTCTCGGATTGGCTTTAGATTTTCAATCACAATCTCCGCTACTTTTGCTTTCAATTCTCCATAGCCTTTACCCGCAAAAAAGCTCTCAATTTGCTCTTTAGTTTCTTTGCTAAAGCATTGATAAATACTCAAAAGATTATAAACCCCAGCCCTATTTTCATCAAAAGCAATCAAGCCTTCAGAATCTGTCGTTGCTTTTTTGAATTTTCTTAGAATCTCATCGGGGCTATCTAACAAGGCTATAAGGTGATTTGGCTTATCTCCAGAGCTTTTGCTCATTTTTTTGGTAGGATCATCAAGCCCCATAATCCTAGCACCTTCTTTTTGGATAAGAGGCTTAGGCACGACAAAGGTTTCCCCAAAATCACGATTAAACCTCATCGCTGTATCCCTTGCTAATTCAATATGTTGCTTTTGGTCTTCCCCCACAGGCACATACTCGCTTTTATAGAGCAAAATATCCGCACTCATCAAATTTGGATAATTAAAAAGTCCTGCAAAAATGCTTTTGGGATTCTTTTGACTTTTGTCTTTAAATTGTGTCATACGACTCAAATCTCCCATAGGCGTAATACAAGTCAAAAGCCAAGCTAGCGAAGTGTGTTCTTGAATCTCAGATTGAATAAAAAGCGTAGATTTCTTAGGATCAATCCCACAAGCAAGCAACATAGCACAAAGCTCAAAAGTCTTTTCTTTTAGTATTTTGGGATTTTGAGGGATTGTAATTGCATGAGAATTGACTACACAAAAAATATTTTCATATTCATTTTGTCTCTCTACCCAATTTTTTACTGCTCCAAGATAATTTCCCAAATGAATATTCCCCGTTGGCTGAATGCCCGAAAAAACGCGTGGTTGCTTATTAGAAATATCTTGTGATTCTTGCATAGTTTCTTCCCTTGTCAAATAAAATTGATTTTTGGGATTATAACAAAACTTTTACCAAAATTTTTTGTTAGAATTTTAAACCATATTCAAAAAAAAGGAATCAAATGACTGCCACACTTACAAAACGAATTATCCCTTGTCTTGATATCAAAGATGGACGCGTGGTTAAAGGCGTCAATTTCCTTGGATTGCAAGATGCTGGAGATCCCATAGAGGTGGCAAAACGCTACAATGATGAGGGTGCAGATGAAATTACCTTTTTGGATATTACCGCAACAAGCGATGGGCGTAAAACCACAATAGAAATGGTAAAATCCGTCGCTAAAGAGATTTTTATTCCTCTAACTGTTGGGGGCGGGATAAAAAGCCTAGAGGATATTTACAATCTTTTAAATGTGGGCTGTGACAAAATTAGCTTGAATTCCTCTGCCATTGCCAATCCGGATTTAATCACACAGGGCGCTAAACGATTTGGCTCACAATGTATTGTAGTGGCTATTGATGCTAAGATGACTGAAAACAAAAAAGGTTGGGAAGTCTATACCCATGGGGGTAGAAAAAATACAGGGATTGACTTAGAGCAATGGGCAAAAGAAGCGTATGAAAGGGGTGCTGGAGAGATTTTGCTTACAAGTATGGATTGCGATGGCACCAAAAATGGCTATGATTTGCCACAACTTCAAAAAATCTCAAATCTTGTGGATATTCCACTCATCGCAAGCGGTGGTGCTGGGAGCAAAGAGCATATTTTGGAGGCTTTGTTAAATGGTGCAGACGCCGCCCTTGCTGCTTCAATCTTCCATTATCAAGAAATCCAAATTGCTAGCCTAAAGCACTTTCTTAGAGAAAGAGGCATTGCAGTGCGAATCTAGGCTATAAATCTAACTTGCAAATGAGATTCTACAAGTCTAGTCCGATGAATTTTCAAAAATCAAACAGCACAGCTCCAAACTCAATGCGCCCTATGAAATCAAGCCTCATAAACTTCACAAATCTAAGCCATGCAATTCTAAATGCCATAGGCGTAAGCCCCCTAAATCCAACCCCCAAAAGCCCTCAAAAACCATGCAAGCTCTAGAAACACTCGGCTTGCTTGGGCTTTTTGGAATCTGCTTCCTCTCAAGCAGCCTCTATCCCTTAGGTTCTGAGGCTTTTGTTGCCTTTTTTGCGACTTTAGATTATTCTTTGATTCTTGTGTGGAGCGTCGCTACATTAGGCAATACACTAGGCTCTCTTAGCACCTATGCCGTGGGAAGAATCGGAGAGAATTTTATTTTGGGGAGATATTTTTCAAAAGCCAAAGAAATTACAAAAAGAAGCAAACAAGAGGAAAATGCAAAAAGGCTTACAAAATACCAAAAATACCTCAATTTTGTTAGTAAATATGGATTTATCGGGGCTTTTTTGAGTTTCTTGCCCTTTTTGGGAGATGTTTTTGCACTTGCTTTGGGGGCTGTAAAATACCCTTTTTGGAAAGCTACTTTTTTCATCGCCCTTGGCAAAGGACTGCGGTATTATCTCCTCATTAAAACCATGCAATTATTGAACTAATTTGCTATGCAACAAACATTGCTATTCATGCCTTAATGCGTCAATAGGATTCAACCTTGAAGCTCTCCTAGCAGGAAGATACCCAAACAAAATCCCAATAAATGCAGAAAAAATAAATGCAATCAATGCCACACTATAATCAAAATCAAAAGGAATCTGCATCAAATGGCTAATCCCAAGAGAGCCAAAAAACGCCAAAATAATCCCAATAAGCCCTCCAAGCGAACTCAAAGTTACTGCTTCAATCAAAAATTGCAACAATACCTCACTTTCCAAAGCCCCAATAGCAAGACGCGTGCCAATTTCCTTAGTCCTCTCTGTAACAGAAACAAGCATAATATTCATAATCCCAATTCCACCCACAATCAAGCTTACCCCAGCAATTGCCCCCAAAAAAAGCGTAAGGTTGGCAGTGGTGCTTTTCATCATTTCAATAATTTGCTTTGTATCCATAATCTCAAAATCATCTTTTTGACCCTCGCGAATATTGCGTATCCCCCTTAATGCCTCTGTAATTTCCCCTACTGCCATAGTCGAATCCACTTCATCTTTTAGCGAAATCATAAGTCGGCTAATATTATAAAGCGAATCAGACTTTGAAATACTGCGTTGATAAGTTTTAAGCGGCAACAAAATCACATCATCTTGATCATTTCCCATTGCACCTTGTCCCTTACTCTCCAAAATCCCAACACAATCACAGACAATACTTCCAAGCTTAATACGCATACCCAAAGGATTCACATTGCTTGTATTAAAGAGATTCTTACGCACACTCTCACCAATAACACAAACATTGCTCCCTGCTCTATATTCTTCTTTGGTGAAATTTCTCCCTTGCGTTACTTCCCAATTAGTTGCGATAAAATAATCCGCATTGATACCTTGTGCTTGAGTTTGGGTATTGCCTTGACGAAATTGAGCCAAAACACTTGTAGAAGAGAGCGGTGCAATTGCTCGCACCAAATGCCCAATTTGCAATTCCAAATCCTCAACATCTTGTAGCATAAATTGCTTTCTTCCTCCCTTTCCGGGAGTTTGATCGCGTGCTGGGAAAACCAACAAAATATTGCTTCCAAGACTACTCATTCTCTCTGTGATTACTTGTGTGGTGCCATTACCAAGAGTTATCATAATAATCACCGCCCCAACACCGATAATCACGCCAAGCATTGTAAGAATCGCACGCAAAAAATTCCTACGAATCTGCCTAAAAGCCAAGAAAAAAGCATTTAAGATCATTTTATTACCTTTGAATCTGACCGCACTTTGCCATCTAAAAAGACAATTTCTCTTGTGGCATACTTTGCCATATCTGGTTCGTGGGTTACCATCAAAATAGTGATTTTAGATTCCAAATTCAAACGAGATAAAATCTCCATAATTTCAATGCTTCTTTTGGTATCAAGATTCCCTGTTGGTTCATCTGCAAGCAAAAAAAGCGGTTTAGAGGCAATAGCCCTAGCAATAGCCACCCTCTGCTGCTGCCCACCACTTAGCTCATTGCTACTATGGTTATACCACTTATCTAATCCCACCATTTCTAATGCCTCCATAGATAGCCTAAGACGCTCCTTTTTGGGGACTTGCCTATAAAGCAATGGCAATTCAACATTTTCTAGCGCTGTTGTCCGCGGGAGCAAATTAAATCCTTGAAATATAAAGCCGATATAATGCCGCCTTAAAAGCGCTTTTTGTTTGAGATTCAAATCACAAACATTCACTCCACAAAAATCATAAATCCCCTTTGTTGGACTATCAAGACAACCAAGAATATTTGCCATTGTAGATTTACCGCTCCCACTAGGTCCCATTAATGCGACAAATTCCCCTTGAGAGATTTCAAGATTCACGCCCCTTAATGCCTCAAAAACATTTGGGGGCTTCCCATAGCTTTTATGAATATCAATTAATTTGATAAATCCCATTATTTCCCTTGTTTTTGACCTGTAATGACAAGCATTTCTGGCTTGATAACATCGCTAAAAATCTGCGTATTTTGCCCATCACTCATCCCCACTTCTACTTCTACTTTTTTTGGGCTTCCATTTTCCAAAATCCATACCGCTCCATTACTAACTTCTTGTTGGATATTAGTTTTTTTATCGCGTTTTGGACGCATCTGCGCAAAAGGATTAAAAGAATTTGATTTCTTTTTATTGTCTGTTTGGATACTTGGGGTAAAATAAAGCGCACTTGATGGGACAAGAAGAGTATTTTTGGCACTAGATACTTCAATATCAGCTGTCGCACTCATTCCCGGACGCAAAAGCAAATCTTTGTTATCTACATAAATCCTTGCCTCATAGCTCACAATTTCACTTGAAGTGGTAGTCGTGGAACTAGAAGAAGAGCTAGAAGAACTAGAGGCGTTAGAAGAGCCATAATTTACTCTATCTACTGCTGCTTTAAAAATTTTTGTAGGATAGGAATCTACGCTAAACTCCACTTTCTGCCCCACCTTCACCTTGCCGATATCTGCCTCTGAAATGCTTGCATTTAGCTCCATTTCCTCCAAACTCTCTGCAACAATAAAAAATTCCGGCGCTTGAAAGCTTGCTGCTACACTCTGCCCAACTTCGATAGAACGCTGCAATACCACTCCATCAATTGGGCTTGTGATTTTTGAATTTTTTAAATCAACTTCAGTAGAACGAATCGAAGTTTCAATTTCTTTAATACTAGCCTTTCTTATTTCTACATTACTCAAAGCGTCATTATAAGCAGTTTTTGCTGTTTCTAGCTCTAAAATAGATGGGGTTTTGCCATTGGTTTTTTGATAAAGATCTTGGTATTGTTTGTATTGCCATTCTTTTTCATCTAAACTTACCTCTGCACTTTTTAATTGAGCCTTTGCGCTTTCTAATTGAGCTTGGTAACGATAAAGGTCTTGCTCAATACTTTCTGGATCTATCCTTGCTAAAATCTGCCCCTTTTTCACTTCATCATTCACATCAACTAACACCTCAAGCACTATCCCAGAAATTACTGTTCCAATTGAAACTTCATTAGTTGGCGAGAGAGTTCCATTAGCACTAATTGTGCTTGAAATATCCCCCATAAATGCCTTTTGTGCCTCATAGGTAATATCAGGCTTTCTATTATTCCACCAATAAATTCCACCCACTATAACAACAAAAATCGCACACACCATTCCCCACAATAAAAACATTTTTTTATAATTTCTTTTGGGATTGATAGTATTTAAAATATTTTGTGTATCTGTCATTTTGCTTCCTTTGAAAGATAGAAATTTCCACCAAAAGCCTTAAACAAAACTATTATGGCTTGTAATTGAGAATTTTTAGAGGTATTGAGATTCTTTTGGGAATTGTTAAGTGAGGCTTTGTTAGTAAGATGTTCTAACTCATCAATCAACCCAATTGAACGCCTATTAGCCGAAAATTCATAATAACTTTTTGCATTTTCCAATCTTTGCTGATTGTTTTGAGTTTGCAATTCTGTGCTTTTGGTATTAAAAATAGCATTTTCAATTTCACCTAATGCGGTATTGAGATTCTTTTGCAAAGTCAAGTAAGTCTCTTGCAAAATAGCATCTTGTAAAAAATAGTTTTGCGTTAGCTGCGTGCGATTTAAAATCGGAGCTGCCAAACTTGCTGCCAAACTCCATGCAAGATTCCCAGCATTTCCCTCTGATGAACCCAACACATCACTCAAATCCGCACTCAAAGAAAGAATCGGAAAAAGGCTAGCTTTGGCATTAGCCTTAGTATAAACTTGTGCATAAAGACTCTGGATAGATGCCTTGATATCCGGGCGAAAAAGCAAAACATCTGCTGGAGTAGTCTGAAGCGAAAAATTATTTGGGATAACAAAATGATAATTCCCCACTAAATTAAAAGGCAGATTCTTAATATCTAGCAAAACCAAAAGTGCATTTTTAGTTTCTTCTTGCAAAGTTTTTAGCTGCTCTAATGTATTTTGTTCATCAGTTAGCATATCTTGAGCATCAAAAAGCTCCGTGCTATCAAGCAATCCATTCTCGACTTTAAGACGCGTTAATTCCAAAATATCCTGATAATACAAAATATTTTCTTTGGTTAGCACGATATTTAAAGAAGTCTCCCTAAGTGTAAAATAAAGATTTGCCAAATCCCCCAAAAGCGTAATTTGCGCATTAGATAAATCTTCTAAAGATTGATAATAAAAAGATTCTTGAGCATTTTTAGCCGCATTTAAACGACCAAACAAATCCACTTCCCACGAAAGTGTTGCACCAATTTGCGTATTTTGGCTAGAAGATTCTACAATAGAGCTTCCATTAAGACTAGAAGAATTCCCCCTAGAATGACTATCTGTGGCACTAAGATTTGCACTCACTTGAGGAAATAACTCACCCCACGCACTTTTTAACTGGCTACGTGCTTGAAGGATTCTAGCTTTGGCAATCTGTAAATCCATATTTTGCTTAATGGCAATTTCCACTAACTCATTGAACACCTCATCATCAAAAAGAATCTTGATTTGCTCTTGTGGAGGCAAAATCTCTTGAGTGCGATTTTGTTTAGAAATTTGCTCTAAAATACTTTGATTAGCAAATTCTTGTGGAATTTTTTGCGTAATTTCTGCATCAGTTGGGAGCTTTGTAGAACAACCCACAAAAACAATAAAAACAACTATTCCCAAAATTATCCGAAACAAATTAATACCTTATTTTTTAATTGATTAAAATCATAGCACAGAAAAATAAAGGGAATGTGAAATTTTAAGATTTTTCCAGCTTCTTTGTGGATTTTTTTTCTTTAGGATACAGCGAAGTATGCCACAAAGAAAATCCAATCAACGCAATTCCAGCACCAATGTGTAAGCGTCTAGCTGCTTTATTTTTTAAAAACATTGTGCTTCCTGCTGTTAAAAATAGGCTTGTAGCCATTCCAATCTTTGCAATTTCTCTTTTAGTTTCTAGCTTCGTTTTTTTCATATTTCTTCTTTGTGTATTTTTGATATTTTTTATAACTTTGATGAATCGTTTTTGCCATCAAAGCTCCACTTACAGCAGTCGCTGCCCATAAGATGAAATACATTTTATTCCTTTTTTACTTTGATTTTTTGAATCGCATTAAACAAAAGTGCAATGGTTGTGCCATTATGTGCAAAAGCTGTTTGAATCGCAGAAAGTTTGCCAAAAGTCGCCAATCCCAAAATCAAACTATTAATTCCCACTGTGATTTTAAAATTCCTTTGCACTTTATTAAGACATGCAATAGCAAGCTCCCTTGCTTCAGCTACCGCTTCAATATCATCACGCAACAAAACAACATCGGCACTTGCTTTAGCAATATCCGCCCCTTTGTGCATTCCTATGCCCGTATCAGCCTTAATGAGTGCGGGTGCATCATTAATGCCATCGCCCACAAAAGCAACCTTCTTGCCCTCTTGCATAATTTGCTCTAAAATCTCTGCTTTTTGCGTGGGCAAAAGCTCGGCATAATAGCGATTTATCCCAAGCTCTTTTGCAATTTGTGCGGCTTTTTGTTTGGTATCGCCTGTTAGCATAATAATTTCTTTTACTCCACTTTGCCTCAATCTCTCCAAAGCTCTCTTAGAATTTTCTCTCAAAATGTCTTTGAGCAAAATTACACCCAACAGCTTAGAATCATAACCAATAAAAAGCAGGGTTTCGCCTCTTTTTAAGATTTTTTGTATTTCATTTTGATGCTGGATGAAAGAAATCCCCTCATCATCTTCCAAAAAATGCCGACTTCCAATCACAACGCTCTTGCCATTAATTTCGCTTTTTACCCCATGTGCAACAATAAAAGTAACTTCATCGTGATGAAAATGCACAAATTCCTTTTCCTTTGCGGCTTTTACTACTGCTTGTGCAACAGGATGAAAATAATGCTCTTCGATACTTGCAGCAAGATTCAAAATCAAATCTTCATTCCACTCTTTTGAAAAAGAATAAACTTCCAAAACCTCCAAATCCCCTTTGGTTAGAGTGCCTGTTTTGTCAAAAATAAACACTTCGCTCATTTGCAAAGATTCTAGGCTTTTTGCACCCTTTATAATAATCCCTTCTTTCCCCGCACTTGAAATAGCAGATTTAAAAGCCACGGGCGTAGTTAGCTTCAACGCACAAGAATAATCTGCCTGCAAAACACTTGCAGCACGCATTAAATCTCGCGTAAAAAGATAAGAAAAAATAGACAATCCCAAAGTAATAGGGACTAAAGAATCTGCCATCTTAGAAGCACTTAATTCTTTTGCGGATTTTTGCACCAAAGTTTCTTCAATATAATTTTTAATTCGTGCCATTGCGGTATCACCGCCCACACTTTCTGCCCACACCCTAATATTACCTTCTTGGACAATTGTGCCAGATAAAACTCTATCTCCTCTACCTTTGTAAGTTGGAGTAGCCTCCCCTGTCATAGAAATTTGATTAACTAACGCTTCCCCTTTGATGATATGCCCATCAATCAAAATCGTTTCCCCCGCTCCTATAACGACAATATCCCCAATCTTTAATTCTTCACTTGACACTTGTTTAAGAGAAATTCCATTTTTGTCCCTAACTTCAATCCACGCATTTCCGCCAGTTGGCTTAGAAAGCTCTTTGATTAAATCATCACTCTTATACATTGTAATTTCTTCGATATATTCACCAAGTGCCAACATAAAGTTTGTAGAATTAGCCGTTTTAAAATCTCTCAAATAGAGGGAAATTGCCACTGCCATTGCTTCTAGGGTACGTGAATTAATGCCATTTTGCCAAGTTTCTTTGATTCCACTTACAAGCAAAGGAAAACAAGCAATAAGAGAAAATCCCATTTTAAGGGGCAAACTATTCAAAAAAGGGGAAACTAATAGTGCTGTTGTAGCCCTCACCACTTCAGCTGAGCTTGGAATCTCATCTCTTAGTGCTAAATAGCTATCTTCATTTTTTTGGATATTGCACTGCTTAATATGCTTCAATAAAATTTGATAGATTGTTTCTTGAATCCGCTCTAAATCCCCATTATATTGAACAATAATATTATTCAATATTGTATTAATACGCACATTTAAAATCCCTGGAAGGCTATCTAATTCGATACGCAAAGGCATAGGATTAACCCTAAAATCCTTCAAGCAAGAATATTTAAATCTTGCACGATTCTTTGTAGAATGGATAAGTTTCAGCGTTAGAGCGTATTTAAATTGAGTGTGCATTTTATTCTTGTGAATTTACCTCTGCTTTGGCATCTTCATAACGCTCTTTTAATTCCTCTATACCTGCTTCAAAAAGTCCGCTCACTTTTGCAAATCCTTTGAAAATAGCTCTTTGTGCATTTTCATTAGTCAAAATAAAAGTCGCCACTGCACCAATTAATGCACCTTTGATAAAATCTTTTTGTGTGTTTTGATCCCCAAAAACATTCAAAATACCATTGTTTTGCTTATCTGCATTTTGCTGCGTGTTTGTAGAATTATTTTGTATATAGGGATTATTTGGATTTGGTTGATTTGTCATTTACTCTCCTTGTTGTGAAATTTTGTGAATTTTGCTTAAAAGCTTGTTGGATTCCATATACACCAGCCACCCCTAATGCTACATAGGACATTGCCTCTAGGGCATTTGACAAAGGCTTTTTAGCAGGATTTCCAAGTGCATTAGTTGCTGCAATACCACTTGCTGCAATAATTCCTCCCTCAAGCGTTGCTTTTAATGTGGTATTAATCGCTTCGCTTTTGCTCACTTCACCTTTTTTATATTTGGAATATTCATAAACTCCGCTTACCATAGCTCCGATAATTGAACCACTTATCGTATGCCCAACGACAGAACGCGGGATTCCTGTATTTATTATCATCAATAATCCTTCAACTTATTTACTCTACTTTTTGTGATTTTTTTGTAAGTCTTTTTCTAACAACCCGCTTCACTTCTACATTATTATTTGGAGTTTTCTCATTGTCTTTTTTAGGTTTTGCACAATCTTCCCCATCTAGCTTAGCAAAACTTTTTGCAAAATCAACTCCCTTTTGAAGCATATCTTTTTTGGTAAATAACAATGCTACTCCAGACCCGATTACTAAACCTGCGATAAATGGTAATGCCATAATTTACTCCTTATTTTGATTTAAAAATTCATTGAGAATAATCGCCCCAAACGCTCCCAAAATCATTCCGCCCATAAGGGAATAATTAAGCTTATTAAGGAAAGCCTCCAACTGTCCTTGTGTAAGCTCTCCATTTTGGAGTTGTGCTACAATTTCTCCTGTCTCACTCAAAAGTGCTCTGCCATTATTGATTTTATCCAGCAAACCAGTATTTGCATTCAAAGCATTAAAGAGTGAAGGAATGTGATTGTTAAAAGAAGCAGCTTGCAAACGATAAAAAGTATCAAGCACCAAAGAATCTTGCTCCCCCTCAATCAAAGAATTATAAAGTGCGATATTTTGATTTTCATTCTCTATTGCCGCTTCTAAAGCCCCTGATAAAGTATTAGGTATCACAATATCTTCATAAGGATTCTGCGGAATTGGCACATTGAGATTTTGCAAATGCAAACTTAAAGCGTTGATATGGTTTGCCTCTGATTGAAACAAATTCGCAAAAGGCATTCCATAAAGCTGCATAGCCTTGTTATAAAAACTATATGCCTTGTATTCATCATCTAATGCGATTAATATTTTCTCTTGTGTTGTCATCAAATCTCTTTTATCATCCAATTAATTTTGTTGGCAATTTCCTCAAGCCTCTCACCCTTTATGCAAGATTCCCAATAAATAGGCTCAAACAAATTAGTATCATATTGTATAGTAAGTGAGCCAATAATCTTATTAAACTTGATAGATTTTATAGCGGGGCTAGCTTCTATTGCTTCTAAAATATTAAAGGGGTTAATCGTATCATTTTCTTGCAAGAATTTTTTTAATTTTGCACTTGCACGCAATCGGATTCTACCATCAATATGATGAATAATAGAAAAATATTCTGCAAACATTTCTAAGTCTTGAGGCGTGATAGAATAATTTTGTATCAAACTTTTCTCCCCCAACGACATTATCTCCCCTAAATTTTCAAGATATTTAAGCTCAAAAATTAGGAATTATAATACAACACCATTAATATAAACTTAAATATTAATGCTATTAAATAAATTATGGGATATTCTCATAGTTTAATAATGCCTATTAACAACGATTTTGATTGCTAACTATCATATAATAATGATAACTATAAATATCCTTTCTGCATTCATCGATTCAACATTATAGACTTTTATTAAAACTTAACTTAGAAATAACAAAAAAAATGCTAAGATTCCAAAAAATTTTAACAAGGGAACATTAATGCAACGACCACAAATAGACACAAAAGCTGTAGCAAAGTTTTTTGAAGAATGCAAAGCAAATGAAGTTGAATTCATAGATTTTAGATTCACAGATATCAAAGGCATATGGCACCATCTTTCTTTTAGTGCAAGTGCAATTGATGAAAGCAGTTTTGAAGGAATCCCTTTTGATGCGAGCTCTATCCATGGTTGGCAACCTGTAGATAAATCGGATATGATTTTGATTCCTGATCCTGTGCGATATTTTATCGACCCATTTACCGCTGATACAACAATGGTAGTTTTCTGCGATGTGTGGGATATTTACAAAAATGAACCTTATGAGAAATGCCCTCGCAGTATCGTAAAAAGAGCGATGAAATACCTAAAAGAGAGCGGGATTGGAGATGTTGCATATTATGGACCAGAAAATGAATTTTTTGTCTTTGATTCTATCAAAATCAAAGATTCTGTGAATTGCCAGTATTACGAAATCGACACAGAAGAAGGCGAATGGAATCGGGACAAAGAATTTGATGGAGTAAATATGGGGCATCGACCCGGGACAAAGGGGGGATACTTCCCAGTAGCTCCAGTGGATTCTATGGTAGATATCCGTGCAGAAATGGTTAAAGTGCTTAATCAAGTAGGTTTAGAAACTTTTGTAGTGCATCATGAAGTAGCACAAGGGCAAGGTGAAATTGGTGTGAAATTTGGCGATATGCTCGAAGCAGCCGACAATGTCCAAAAGCTTAAATATGTCGTCAAAATGGTTGCACACCTTAATGGCAAAACTGCCACTTTTATGCCAAAACCGCTTTATAACGACAATGGCAGCGGAATGCACACGCACATTAGCATTTGGAAAGAAGGGAAAAACCTCTTTGCAGGGGACGCATACGAAGGTTTAAGCGAAATGGCATTACACTTCCTGGGCGGAGTGCTAAAACACGCGCGCGGACTAGCAGCTTTTACAAATGCAAGCACAAACTCTTATAAAAGACTAATTCCGGGCTTTGAGGCACCAAGTATCCTTACATATTCTGCACAAAATCGTAGTGCTAGTATCCGAATCCCCTATAATAGCGGAGAAAAAGCTAAGAGAATGGAATTTAGATTCCCTGATAGCTCTAGCAATCCTTATCTTGCATTTTCTGCATTACTCATGGCTGGACTTGATGGAATTACACAAAAATGCGATCCGGGCAAACCTATGGAAGTCAATCTCTTTGAATTAACTCTTGATGAAATCCGCGAAAAAGGCATCAAACAACTCCCACACACTTTACGCCACGCTGTGGAAGAAATGCTTGTAGATAGAGCTTATCTCAAAGAGGGGGCAGTATTTTCTGAAGAATTTATTCAAACTTACAAAAAATTCAAATTTGAAACAGAAATTTGGCCTTGGGAAGGACGCCCACACCCATTTGAATTTTTAACAACTTATAGTTGCTAGGATTCGGCTTCCTAGCTTTCAAGCTTATTCTCCAACAAGGTTTTCAATGTGGTTTTTATTTTCTCCAAGTGAAAAAAAGCACCTCCATCACCCCAAAGAAACTCTCAATACAGCTAGATTCTATGATAACTTTTTGGCACAAAATCTACAAGAAGTTTTAGAAAAATACGCCTCTTATCTACAAACAAGCAATGATTATGCTATCCAAAAACTTTTTGGGACTAAGCACATTCCCCTAGAAGAACTTGCTCTAGCACAAAATATTCTCAATTCCCCTATTGTGGATTCTATTTTGCGTTATAGTGGAGTAGCCTATAAAGCACTAGATTTTCTTGCTTTAAACACAAAAGAACAAAATTATCTCAAACAGCGAGTGCTGATTTTTTCGAATCTTTTTGGGATTCTTAGGGCAGAAGATAAAATTCCCTATTATGATTTAAAACAAGGTGAAGGATTTTTGGATTTTGATACCAAAAATTTTTACAAACAAAACCGAGCAAATTTCCTAAATTTCCTCAACAAAGAAAAAGAAATTTTGGATTTACGCGCAGGTTTTTATCAAAAATGTTTAGAGTTGCCACAAGACTTTATCATCTATGAACCCATTTTCCTCAAAAATTCAAAAGTTGTTAGCCACTATGCCAAACACTATCGAGGGATTCTACTTAAAGAATGTGCCAAAAGCCAACTACAAAGCCTAAATGACTTAAAAAACCTAGAAATACAAGGCTTAAAATTACTCAATATTGACACAAAGACAATCAAAAATATCCAAAAAAACTTTTTAACTTATGAAGTAAAAAATGATTGATTTTGTGTATAATTTGGATTTTAACAAACATAAGGAAAGAGAATGAAATTTCGCGGAAAAAATGTTTTAATCACAGGTGCAAGCAAAGGAATTGGTGCAGAAATTGCAAAAGAACTCGCTCAAATGGGCTTAAAAGTGTGGATTAATTATCGCTCCAAACCCGAACTTGCAGATAATCTCAAAAAAGAAATAGAAAATAATGGAGGACAAGCCGCTGTTATTTGCTTTGATGCGACTAATGAAAAAGATTTTATCGCCGGGATAGAAGCAATTCTTAGTAGCGATGGAGAATTAAGCTATCTTGTCAATAATGCAGGCATTACCAACGATAAACTTTCTATGCGCATGCAGGTAGAAGATTTTAATGGGGTTTTAGAGGCTAATCTCACTTCTTGTTTTATTGGTTGCAGAGAAGCATTAAAAATTATGAGAAAACAAGGTTATGGCAGCGTAGTTAATATCGCCTCTATCATAGGAGAAATCGGCAATATTGGGCAATGCAATTATGCAGCTAGCAAAGGCGGTATGATAGCTATGACAAAATCCTTTGCCAAAGAAGGTGGAAGCAAAGCAATCCGCTTTAATTGCATTACTCCGGGATTCATTCAAAGCGATATGACAGAAAACCTAAAAGAAGAAATCAAAGCTTCTTATGCTGCAAATATTCCACTGGGTAGATTTGGAAATGGCAAAGAGGTTGCAGGAGCAGTTGCATTTTTACTTTCAGACCACGCAAACTATATCACTGGCGAGGTTTTAAAAGTAAATGGCGGATTATATATGTAAAATTTAATTTTTTTAAGAAAAACTTAGATACAATAACAATTTATGAATTTTTGTAAGGAGATTTAAATGGCAATTTTTGATGATGTAAAGGCAGTTGTAGTAGAGCAGCTCAATGTAAATGAAGGTGAAATAAAGCCTGAATCAAGATTTGTAGAAGATTTAGGTGCAGATTCTTTGGATGTTGTAGAGCTTGTTATGGCATTAGAAGAAAAATTTGATATTAATGTGCCTGATGAAGATGCAGAAAAAATTTCAACCGTTGGCGATATTGTAGCTTATATCGAAAAAGCAAAAAACTAAAAACATAAAGTATGCCTTTTTGGCATACACAAAATTATATATGCGAGGATAGAAAATGCGAAGAGTAGTAGTTACAGGAATAGGAATGATTAATTCTTTGGGATTAAATAGAGAAGATTCTTTTAGAGCTATTATCGAAGGAAAATGTGGAATTAAAACAATCTCCTCTTTTGACGCTTCGGAATTTCCCGTAAAAATTGCTGCAGAAATTACGGATTTTGATCCAAATAGCGTAATGGATGCTAAAGAAGTCAAAAAAGCAGACCGATTTATTCAGCTTGGCATTAAAGCCTCCAAAGAAGCTATGGAAGATAGTGGGCTAGTAGATTCACAAAAGAATTTACTTGTAGATGGTGAAAGATTTGGAATCAGCTCCGCTTCTGGTATTGGCGGATTAGGAAATATCGAAAAAAACTCTGTAATTAATTTTGAAAAAGGTCCTAGACGCATTTCTCCATTTTTTATTCCTTCTGCATTAGTTAATATGCTTGGTGGATTTATCTCGATTGATTTTTCACTAAAAGGACCAAATCTAGCAAGCGTTACAGCGTGTGCGGCAGGGACTCATGGCATTATTGAAGCTGCTAAAACCATTATGTTAAATAGCGCGGATAGAATGCTTGTAGTGGCCGCGGAATCTGCGATATGTGGAGTTGGAATTGGTGGATTTGCAGCGATGAAAGCACTTTGTGATAGGAATGATGAACCACAGCTCGCTTCAAGACCTTTTGATGCACAAAGAAGTGGTTTTGTTATGGGAGAAGGGGCTGCGGCTCTTGTATTGGAAGATTATGAAATCGCAAAAGCTAGGGGTGCTAAGATTTATGCAGAATTAGTTGGATTTGGTGAAAGCGGAGACGCAAATCACATTACTACACCAGCTCCCGAAGGAGAAGGTGCTTATAGAGCAATGAAAGCGGCACTTACTATGGCAAATACTCAAGTTGATTATATCAATGCACACGGGACTAGCACCAAATACAACGATTACTATGAAACATTGGCATTAAAAAAAGTATTCAATGGTTCTGTCCCTCCTGTAAGCTCAACAAAAGGACAAATTGGGCATTGTCTTGGTGCTGCTGGAGGACTAGAGGCAGTTATTTCTATCATGGCAATGCAAAAAGGAATATTGCCCCCAACAATCAATCAAACGCAAAAAGACCCCGATTGCGATTTAGATTATATTCCAAATGTTGCTAGAGAAGCAAAAATTGACACAATCATGAGCAATTCCTTTGGTTTTGGTGGGACCAATGGGGTAGTGATTTTCAAAAGAGTGTAAATAAAGTGGCAACCTATTTAGATTTCGAACTCAAAATCAAAACACTTCAAGAAAATATCGCGACTGCCCAACTCAAGGGCGATACACACGCCATAGAGATTCTTCAAAAAGATTTAGAAAAAGAAGTAGAAAGAGTTTATTCAAATCTCTCAGATTACCAAAAGCTACAATTAGCTAGACACCCTGATAGACCCTATGCGATGGATTATATAGGAATTTTATTAAAAGATTCAATAGAAATTCATGGCGATAGACATTTTAGCGATGATAATGCCATTGTTTGTTTTTTGGGGAAAATTGACCATCAAAAAGTAATGGTAATTGGCGAAGAAAAAGGTAGAGGGACCAAAAACAAACTGCAAAGAAATTTTGGTATGCCAAACCCAGAAGGCTATCGCAAAGCCTTGCGTGTTGCAAAAATGGCTGAAAAATTTGAAATTCCGCTTTTAATGTTTGTAGATACGCCCGGTGCATATCCCGGAGTTGGTGCAGAAGAAAGAGGGCAAAGCGAAGCCATTGCAAAGAATCTTCAAGAATTTAGCCAACTTAAAATCCCCACAATCTCTATTGTTATAGGTGAGGGAGGAAGTGGCGGAGCTTTAGCCATTAGCGTTGCTGATAGGCTTGCAATGATGGAATACTCTGTGTTTAGCGTAATCTCCCCAGAGGGCTGTGCGGCAATTTTATGGAATGACCCAAGTAAAATTGAAAATGCCACGCAAGCACTCAAAATCACACCCAATGAATTAAAAGCCGCAAAACTCATTGATGATATCATCAAAGAGCCAATCATTGGAGCACATAGAGACAAAGAAGGGGCTGCACAAGCCATCAAAGAATATTTTTTAAATTCACTAAAAGAGATTCAAAATGATAAAAACTATCTGCAAACACGCTATGATAAGCTAATGTCTTATGGGAGTTTCCAATAATTTCAAAATAGCTATCATCGGTGCAGGTGCTAGTGGAATCTTTTGTGCAACCTTGCTTGCTTCTTTGAAGATTCCCCTTATTCTTTTTGACAAAAATAAAACCCTTGGCAAAAAACTCCTAGCCACCGGTAATGGGCATTGCAACATTCACAATAAAAACCTAAAACACTCATACTACCAAAGTACAAGTTTCACCCCTCAAGAAATCCAAACTATTCTTAATAATTTTGATTATTTTGCTTTTGAAAAGCATTGCAAAAAAATCGGATTATTCTTAGAATGCAAAGATAATGGCAAAATCTATCCAGCCTCTAGCAGTGCAAAATCTGTCATCAATATCTTTGAATCCCTACTCAAAGAATCTCATATTTCCTTGAAGTTGCAAGAAGAAATTCTTTCTCTTTCTTACAAAGAAGAATCTTTTTGCCTCCAAAGCACCCAAAATTCTTATACTTTTTCACATGTTATTCTTGCTTGTGGCAGTGAAGCCTCACCAAAACTCGGAGGAAGCGACAAAGGCTTACTTCTGGCTCAAAAATTAGGATTAGAGATTCTACCCACCTACCCTTCTTTAGTCCCTCTTAAACTCAACTCTACTGCTATTAACAATCTAAGCGGTATTAAAATCAAAGCAAACATCACCCTAAAGGACGATGATGCCACTCTATTTAAAACCTATGATGATATACTTTTTACCAATTATGGAGTATCTGGCTTTGGCATTTTGGATCTTTCATCCTATTTGCACCAAGCCAAAAATCCAAAAATCATCTTAGATTTATTGCCTAATTTTTCCTCCCAACAACTTGAAAAGTCTTTGATTTATCTTATCAAAAGCTACCCAAATAGAAGCACAAAAGAAATTTTAAGCGGCTTTATTCACCCCAAACTAGCTCAACTATTAAGCGAGAATCTCAAATTAAAAATCACCAACACAAAAACCATCAAACACACAATCTACACACTCAAAAACCTACTTTTAGATTCTCCAAGTTATTATGGCTTTGAAAGTGCGGAAGTCAGTGGAGGCGGTGTAAGTGGAAATGAAATTTCAAAACAAACCTTTGAAAGCAAAAAGTTTAAAAATCTCTATCTCATCGGAGAAATGCTAGATATAGTTGGTAATAGAGGTGGATATAATCTTGCTTTTGCGTGGGCTAGTGCGTGGGCTTGCACAAAAGCCATAAGCACCCACTTAGCACAAAGGGGATTATAAAATCCCCAAATGCAATTGCCCTGCATACAAAATATACATTCTTAATGCAAAAACCCCAATCATAATAGAAACCGCATTCAAAAGAATGAAATTAACCTTATAGGCATGATTTTTAAGTGCCGTTAATGCAATCACACTCGGAATAACCACGCTAAAGCCAATCACCCCAAGCCAAAATACCCACGCCCAAGCCCCAACACTTAAAGCAGTAATTGCAGCTATCGCTTTTTCTCCTCCTTGAAAATATAAACCCACAAAAAGTGCAAAAAGCAACAAAGATTCAATAGGAATAACCCGCAAATCCATTGTCAAAAGATATTTAGTAGTATTTTGTGAAACTTCTTTTTCAAAAAACAACAATCCCACACAGATACAAGCTGCAATTCCGCTAGATAAACCACTTGCAAGAAATAAAATAGGCAAAATAGGACTATTATAAAGAGGGAATGTTTGCACCGCAGAAAGAAGGAATCCTGTATAAACCCCCACACCCGCAGCCAAAGCAAATACCAATCGTCCAAACCAAAGAGAATGTGCTTCAAGCCAATCTAAGATTCCACTAAATGTTTTCATTAATCCGCCCAAAAAGCTATTTTCAAGTGCATTTCTATACCTCATCACTGCATATACCACAGAAAGCGGAGTATAAAAAAGAAGCAACAACACCCCCAAAGACATCACCGAGCTAAAATTATAGGTAATCAGCAAACGATAAAAATTAAGTGGTTTTGTCAAATCAAAAATCAAAAGCACTAATCCCAAAATAATTGTCAATGGAGCAATCAAAACTCCCGCTCTTACAAATGCGTCCCATGGGGCTTTCTTTTGTGGATTCATCCACTCCACACTCAAAGCCGTCATCATCGCCCCGCTCGATAATCCCGCCAAAAACAAATAAACTGCAATCAACCAATGCCATACAATACTCGGATTCTCCGGTCCCCAAATCTCATTCATAGCTCAATACCTCCTTTGTTGTTAGGAATAACAAATAATTTTGGCTTTGTCCCCAAATGTGGCTTGTTTGTGATAAAAGGTTTTGTGGATAAAATATCAAAAATCGGACTATTTGGATCATCTAAATCCCCAAAAATCAACGCATCTGTAGGACATACTGCAACACAAGCAGGCTCTCCATATTGCTTTAGGTGGGTATGCTTACAAAAATTACACTTATCTGGAACTTTTGTTTCTGGATTGACATAACGCGCATTATATGGACAAGCCACCACACAATAAAGACAGCCCACGCATTTATTTGCATCAATATCCACAATCCCATCTTCATCCATAAATGAAGCATGGGTTGGACAAACCGTCACACAGGGCGTATGTTCGCACATTTCACAAGAATGCCTCACATAATTAAAAGACAAATTTGGAAAAACTCCATGGGGTCCATCCATTTTTACTTTAAGCCTAAAAAAGCCATCAGGAACTGCATTTTCGCTCCTACAAGCAATCGTGCAACCTTGACAACCAATACATTTTATAGAATCGTGAATCATTGCATATTTTGCCATTTTTTACCCCTCAACCTTTTGAATTTTTACGCCAATTGTATGCACATTATTTCCTGCCACAGGCGAAATAGTATTTTCTAGCAAATGCCCCGCACTCAATCCTTTGCCATAAGAAATGGTATTGTGCTTGCTTGTATGTCCAAAACCAAAATACGCAAAAAGCGTATCCTCTCTAATCCCAATTGTCGGCAAAACACTGCCAATTTGGCTTCCATTTTTGCTTGTAATTTTGATTTTATCTCCTTTTTTGAGATTCATCTTTTTTGCCACTTTTTCATGAATCCACACTGCATTATCATTCATCAAAGTATTAAGCCATGGAACATTAGCTGTATGCCCATTTGTATGCACCGCGGTTTTGCCTTGAATAAAATAAAAATCCCCATCACCTTTTAGTTTTGGATCATTATAAGTCAATCCTCCTCTACCACAAGCTTTTTGCAACACTTCATCATAAAGCTCTATTTTTCCACTTTTGGTATTACATTTCAAAAACTCTGCAAACTCATTATCAGAATCCAAAAACTGCTTAGAATTAGGGTATTTCTCTACAAATTTTTTAACACTTTCTGGATCTCTAGCAAGAAGAGGGATTCCATAGCTCATCAAGCCTTTATGCTTGATTTCAAACATATCTTCTGGATACTCATATCCCTGCTTCATTCTAAAATCGTCCATATCTTTATAAGGAAATGCATCGCCATAACCCATTTTTTGTGCAAGTTCCAAATAAATTTGCCAAGAGGGCTTTGTATTTCCAATCGTTTTTACTACTTTTTGACGCACTTGATAGCCCGGATTTTTTCCATTATTTGCCAAAAATTGCTCATCTCTCTCCAAATAAGTAGATTCTGGCAATATAATATCTGCATATTGTGCGGTATCTGAAATATAAACATCCACACACACAAATAACTCAAGCTTTTTAATCGCCTCCACCACAGAATCAGAGCCTGCCACCGTCATCACAGGATTAGAACGCGTAATAAACACACCTTTTAGTGCATAAGGATTACCACTTAAAATACATTCATAAATTTTGCTATAAACACCACGATTCTTAGGAATCTTGCTAAATTCCCCTTCTTTAACATCTACAAAGTCAATGCGAGGCTGTTTTGGCTCTGGAAGTTTTGGAAGAATCGAGCCTTTAAATATAGGTGCTACCTTTTCTCCTGCGATTTTATTGTAGATTCCAGCTCCTTTTGGAAAATACAATCCACCTTTAACTTCCATATTCCCCAAAAGTGCGTTTGCAATTGCAATAGAACGCCTAAATTCAATCTCTTCTGGAGTAAATGTCGCCCTATGCCCAAAATCCACCATACAATGCGGTGCGAAACTCGCACACTCTCTAGTTAGTGCGATGATTTTATCAGCAGGAATATCGCATTCTTTTGCCATTTTTTCTGGAGTATAATCTTTAATGCTTTCTTTAAGCTTATCAAAGCCGATAGTGTATTTTTCAACAAATTTTTTATCATACAACTCTTCAAAAATCAAGGTATGCAAAAAAGCCATCATAAAGGCAGCATCTCCACCCGGGCGAATTGGAATCCACTCACTTGCTTTTGAAGACAAAATAGAAAATCTCGGATCAAGGGAAACCAATTTACAGCCATTTTCTAATGCCTGTGTAATACCTCTTGCATAGCTAATCACCATACCTTCATACACATTATGTCCAAAATTCAGCATAAACTTACAATTTGCAAAATCTCTGCTTACTCCGCCATTTCCATACACACTCATTAACGCTGTAGTATAGCCTGAAGGACAAGTATTCCCATGATCAAAAATATTTGGACTACCATAAGCATAAGCAAATTGATTTAAAAAGGTTTGTTCAGGACCCGTTTTTGATGCAAATGCAACCGTATGTGCTCCGTATTTTTCTTTAATTTCATTCAGTTTCTTTGCAATATACCCATACGCTTCTTCCCAACTGACCTCTTTCCATTTGCCTTCCCCTCTCTCTCCCACTCTCATAATAGGATTAACAAGGCGATTTGGATCATAAAGCTGACTTACTCCTGAACCTCCCCTAGCACAAACCGCCCCACCTGTAGCAATAGAAAAGGGATTCCCTTGTATAAATACTTTGCTCCCATTATCCACTCTTGCTTCAATAGGACAACGAGTGCTACACATTTCACAAATGCTAGGGACGAATTTAGATGAACCTTCAATTTTTCCGCTAAAAGCACCAAGAGTCCCGGGTATACCCAATGCCACAGAGCCTACCCCCATACCTTTTAGAAAATCTCTACGATGAATACTCAACTTCTCCTCCTTATATTTAGCTTACACTTTTATTTTACTACCTTAGATAAAAAAAGAAATGTAATAAAATCACATAAACTAGCATTTTCTTTATATAAATTTTTATATAATTTATATAAAAATTTTCATCTTTTTATCTCTATAAATTCCTATATTTAGGTAATTTATAGCAATGAAATTATTCATTTTTGTTATTTTTACCAAATATAAAATGTAATATTTTGTAACACATATTACAAACACAATAAACACAATTTCTTATATTTGATTCCTAACCACTTAAAACTATTATAAACAGAAATATTTGCCACAACCACGAACGATTAAATTTCTCAAAGGCTAGAAATAGAGGAATCTTTTGTCGCTATATTATTTGTATTGATTATTTAAATAAAATTTCACTTACTTTAAGCATTCTTTGCTATAATTTCTCTGCCCATCTTTTTTGAGATTTGTTTGGGGTGGGCATAAGTTTTAAAGACTTAGTTTAGAGGGATTTCCCTCGAAGAATTTTTGACTCTTTATTATTTAAGTTTTTGGACTCCTCTTTATTTGGGGAAGAGGAGTCTTTTAACTTTCTTTTATCTTATTTTCATACCCCTTTGCAAGATACAGCCCTAAAGCTCCCCATATAAAGGACAATCCTGCACCCACTAAAAGTGTAATGCCCACTCCAAATTTAATAAGCACACCTTCAAGCTGTGAAGATATCGCATCACCACCACGATACACCACAGTATCAAAGAAGTTTTTGACTTTGTATTTAGAATCTGAATCTAGCGGCACAAAGAGCATTTCTCGTCCGGGCTTTACAAGTGCATATTCACCCACTCTACACAAACTCATCACAATCACAAAGGGCAAAAACATCGGATGCGTAAAGCTTAGGACAATAAACCCCACACCCACCACAAAGCCTAACAAAGAAAGCAGCCATTTCATACCTAAAAACTCCACAATCTTTGCAGTAAAAAAGATTTGGATAATAAAACTTGCCATTTGCACGATAAAATCAATATTAGCAAAAGCTTGTGTGCGTTCTTCACGCGTAAGGAAAAGCTCTTTGATGATTCTAGCTTGCTCCACATACAAAAAGGTGCTGACACTTGTAAGCAACAAAATAAAAGCAAGAAACGCCAAAAGATACTTTGAGTGCATAATAAGGCTAAATCCCACAAAAGGATTCTTAGAGCCAATGGGCTTTTGGAATCTTTGCATAAAAGATTCTTTATTTGGGGCTAGATTGTGTGCTTCTTGGAGTAAAAACCATTTTATCACTAAGGCTAGGAGCAAAAACACGATAGAAACAAAAATAAAATTTGTATTGCCTATATGGGTAACAAGCAAGCTTACCATTGATGCTCCAACGATACTCCCAAGGCTTGCTCCAGCAGAGATAATGCCAAAGAGTCGCTTACTAGAATCTCTACTAAACACATCAGCAAGCAAACTCCACGCACTAGAAATCGCAAAGAGATTAAACACCGATACCCACACATAAAACACGCGACAAAGCCAAATAAAGCCTTGTGTATGTGGAGATACTTGATTCATCGCGATATAAAAGACTAAGAGATTGAGGGCAAAAAAGAGATAGATAGCATTAAGATAATTTTTGCGTTTTACCCTCGTGCTAAGCCACATTGCAAGGAGTGAAGCAAGAAGTGTCGTGATAAAGGTGGCAAGAAAAAGCCATTTAATCTCTTTATCTCCACCCTCTATCCCAAACGCATCACGCAAAGGACGCAAGATAGCATAGCTTGCAAAAAGCAAAAAGATAAAACTCGCCGCATACAAAAAGAGCTTAAACTCTTCTTGCTTGAGATTAAATATTTTATAAAACAACATAGAATCCACTCACTTAAAATTAATTTCACAAGGTAAATTATAAGACCTTACACTTAGTGTTTGTCAAGTCAAAATTTAAAGAATTTTGCAACCCTCAAACATTAATCAAATATGATAATTTACGAAATAGAGCAAATTCCTAACTACAATTTTGCTTTGGGTTTTTCTATCTTTATGCAGCATTACACAAAGCTTGTAATGCTCTTGTGCCAAGCATAGAGATTCTTAGATTTTAGAATCTCCCAAACTCGCCAGAGAATCCCTTACTTTAGCAAGATTGCAAAGGATTTTATTTGCATAACTTAGGGCTAACTTTAAGCTAGCTTATTATAAAATAATATTTTTTTATGTTTTAATATTTTTAGTTTAAAATTTTATTAACTTTGATAAGAATTTTAGAGGAGTTATTTATATGAGAAAATTTCTGATTCTATCTTTGGCTTGCAGCTCAGCATTAGCAGTAAATAATGGAGATACTTGGGCGGGAAGTTTTAAAGAGAGTAATGTAACATTAAATGATGGGGATAGTATTAATGTAACTTTGCAAAGAGACCCAAACTTCCAAGATAATAGAGGAAATAATTTTGGTTATAACGGTGGAACAAATTTTGAATATTCGACAAATTCAGGCAATTCAACTTTGGTATTAAAAAAAGACCCCAACACCAATACAGCTTCAGGCAAACATTTGTCATTCTACCATAATCAAGGGCAAAAAATTCAAGTTAATGAAAGAAGTCACTTAATAATAGATATGGATAGTAGGACAAGTGATGGAGGTTTTATAGTTAATGGTAATATTATAGCTAATGGTGGAACAATTGACATAAAAAATGTAAATGCTATGGATATGCAACATAATGCAAATATCGTGGTGCAAAATGGCGGAATCTTAAATATAAGTGGTGTAAATAGACTCATTATGACCTCCACAAATAATGCTCCGACTTTAAAAAATGATGGTGGAATTATCAACATTGATACAAGTTTATACAACTACAATAAACAAGAGGGCTATACTAGACCCAATAATGGTGGATATATTTTGCAAAATAGTGGAACTACTACCATAACCGGCTCTTTATATAATGCAGGCTTTGATAATGTAGTCTCAAATGGCGCAAGAAAAGATGCTCTTATTGAAATCAAAGGTGGAATTTTTGAAGTTAAGGGAAATTTTGAAAATGGGAATCACGATTCAAGCCGCTATTATGACTATTTTGGACAAGGAACACTAAACGCTTCAGGCGATTCTGAAGTGATTGTCGGAAATGATTTTATCAGTGACGCACAAGGAGAGGATTTAGCAGGGGGAGGGGTGCTTTATCACTCTTCTGTAAATCTCTCTGATAATGCGATTTTGAGAGTTGGAAATTCTTTCAAAGCTTATCGTAGCGATATTTCATTGACAGATTTATCAAGCATTTACACAAAGAATTTTTTCCTAGATACAACTGCTAATATCAAATTTATCGGCGGTGGTAGTGGATTTGGCTCTATCAATGCTTCTAATTCTGCAACTTTTGATGGCGGTGTGGAGTTTAAGCTCGCTAATCCTTTGATGCAAACCGATAATAAAACCTATCTAATTTTGGACACGCCTAGCCTAAATGGGACAAGCTTACAAGAGGGCAAAGTCGAGGTGATTGGCTCTAGCGGAGGAACGATTAATAATGCCGAGATTGTAAAAGTGGGCGATAAATATTATTTAAGTTTTAATGGTGCGATACCCCCTATAGACCCCGATATAGGTGGAGGCGATGGCAGTGGTGGCTCAGGTGGAGATTCTGGAAATGGAGGTAGCGATGGCGGAAATACCGGAGGTGGTGGAGAAACCGGCGGTGATTCTGGCGATTCTGGGAATGGAGGAAATCAAGGCGGAGATGGACAAGGTGGCAATGAAGGTGGAGAACCCGGGAATGGTGGTGATTCTGAAGGCGATTCTAATGGCGATAACTCTGATGGAAATCAAGGCGATGGAGAAACTGGGGGAGATTCAGGACAAGGAGGGAATCCGGGCGGAAGCGGTGATTCTGATGCAGATAATCCCGATGATGAGAATCAAGGCGGTGATAATAACGGCGATTCTGGAAATGGAGGAAATCAAGGAAGTGGCGATTTAGGCGGCGGAAGTGAGAGTGGAGGGGACAACCCACAAAAGCCTAATCGCCCAACTTCTAATAATCCTGTTTATAACGCTATTTATGAAGCTTTGGTAGGGAAAGGCGGAATCATCGATGATGAGGCGACTTTGCACAAAGCAACACAAACAATAGAAAAGCAACTTGACCACATCAAAGAAGGTCCTAAATCCTATCAAGGCTCGGTAATGCACCACAATATGCTAGGGCGAATCGCCCATACGACAAGGACTCAATACGCACTTAATTCGCAACAAAAATACGCAAGCATTGCTGGGGATTATGTGAGAATGCCTTATTTTGAAAAAGAAGAAACTAAAAACAATGTGTATGTGAATGTGTTAGCTGGGTATTCCCATTATAAAGATAGCGATACTTCAGATTATGGAATCAATTTTGGTTATGATAAAGAGATAAAAGATAGCTTTTTTGGCGGAATCTACGGCTCTGTGAGCAAACGCAATATGAAAGCTGAGAATATGGACCTCGATGGATATAATTATAATATCGGTTTGTATGGGAGGAGCCATTTAACCAAAGCAGTGGAACTTGATATGCTTGGATACTATACAAATTCCCAAAGTGAATACACAAGGACTTTTGCAGGGATTGGAAATAATACAGCCTCTTATGATACGCACAATATTGGCTTTCAAGCAAGACTTGGATATCGAGTGAAGTTTGAAAATGGGCATAGCTTAAAGCCTTATATTGGATTTTTTGGAAGTTATTATCATATGCCACAATACAGAGAAAATGGGAATGTCCTGCCCATAACAAGAAGCGAAAATGACTTTATGAATCTCTATGGTGCTGTGGGTGTGGAATACCGCAAAATCAATGAAAATGGCGGTTCTTTTTTTGTAGCAATAGAGGGGGTTCAAGGGAAGCCGGTTTTTGGCGATAAGGATTATGAAGTGAGAATGGGAGTTTCCAGAATCAAATATGAAAATGAAGAGGAGTTTTTTGGGTCAGTTTTTGCAGGGGCTAATTTGCCTATTAGCGAAAATTGGGATTTGAGTGCGACTGTTATGGCACAAGCTTATGATAATGGGCTTACTTCTGTGAGCGGTAGTGTCGGGCTTAGGTATGCTTTCTAAATTAGGGGGTTGATTTCTAAGAGAGCTAGCATTTTAGGCTTTGTAGATTCTTCTTATAGGAAGTTTATGGATTTCAAAAAAGGCAAAAAGAGTAGAATCAAAGCAGAAAGGGCAGAATCAAGGCTGTGCTAATTGTATTTTTTTGAATCTACTTTGAAATATTTGCCTTTGTATATTTATCTAAGCATTTATTTGGGGCAGTTAGTTTTATCGGGCAATTCACTTTTGTGTATATCTTCAACACCGCAAGCCTCATAATACCCCTGCGACCAAGCACATAGAGATTCTATCACAGGCTTTAGAGCCTCTCCTAATCTTGTGAGTGAATACTCCGTCTTTGGCGGCACGACAGGATAGAGTGTGCGGGTGATGATACCATCAGATTCTAGCTCTTTTAGCTGTTGAGAAAGCATTTTAGGCGTGGCGTTTGGCAGGGCTTTAGCAATTTGGTTGTATCGCAATGCCCCTTTCATCAAATGATAAATAATCATTATTTTATACTTGCCTCCAATCATCGCAATCCCCGCTTCTATCGTGCAATGATAAGATTCTAACTTTTGTCTTTTTTCTTCTGTGATATCTAAGTGAATTTCTGAATCTTTTTTGCGTTTTGCCATAATATACTCCAACATTGAAACTATGTAATTAAACTATGTAAAAGTATAGTATATTACATAAATGATATTATATTACAAAAAAGTGCATTCTTGACACAAAAATATTAAAAAGATTATAATTTCATCACAAATTTCAAGTTCAAGGAAACACAATGCAAACCATCACTTTAAATAATGGTGTAAAAATGCCAATCTTAGGCTATGGCGTTTTTCAAATCGACCCAAAAGAAACACAAAAATGCGTAGAAGATGCTCTAGAAGTGGGGTATCGCCTCATCGATACTGCCGCAGCGTATAGAAATGAAGAAGCCGTAGGTGCAGCAATCAAATCAAGTGGGATAAAACGCGAAGAGCTTTTTATCACTACAAAGCTTTGGATTGATGATGTGAGCGAGGCACAAGCAATAAAAGCCTTTGAATCTTCAATGCAAAAATTAGGACTAGAGTATCTTGACCTCTATCTTATCCACCAACCCTATAACGACCTCTATGGGGCATGGCGAAGCTTAAGCAAACTCTATAAAGAAGGCAAAATCAAAGCCATTGGAGTAAGTAATTTTTATAGCGATAGAATCACGGATTTTTGCCTTCATAATGAGATTATCCCTGCACTTAATCAAATAGAATGCCACCCGTTTTTTCAAAAGCAAGAGGAGCAAAAAATCCTAAAAGAATATGGCATTGCTATGCAATCGTGGGCGTCCTTTGCTGAAGGGAAAAATGATATTTTTACAAACTCTACTTTGCAAAATATCGGGGCAAAATATGGCAAAAGCGTGGCACAAGTGATTTTACGCTGGCTTATCCAAAGAGAAATCGCAGTGATTCCAAAGACTTTACGCAAAGAGCGTATGAGAGAGAATTTTAATGTTTTTGACTTTGAGCTAGATTCTAGCGATATGGAAATGATTGCAAAACTCGATGAAAATAAAACCTACTTTATAAACCACAGAGATGTGGAAAGTGTGAAAATGCTTGCTAATTATATGAAACAATAAGGAAAAACTATGCAAACAATACTTTTATTAAATGGCGGTAAAGCCTTTGGTGAATCTGGTGGTAAGCTTAATGAGGCACTGCATAATGTAGCAAAAGAGACTTTAGAATCTCTAGGGCTAAAGGTGCTTGAGACGCATATAGACAAGGGTTATGAGGTGGAAGCCGAACTCCAAAAGCTCCTAGATTCTGATGTATGGATATGGCAGTTTCCGGGCTGGTGGATGGGTGAGCCATGGATTGTGAAAAAATACATAGATGAAGTGCTGTATGCTGGACATACCAAGCTCTATGCCAATGATGGCAGAAGTAAGCAAGATCCTAGTAAAAAATATGGTAGTGGGGGACTAGCACAGGGCAAACAATATCTCTTTGGCACAACTTGGAATGCACCCCTAGAAGCATTTACAGAATCTGGGCAGTTTTTTGAATCTCAAGGCATTGATGGATTGCTTTTCCATTTGCATAAGGCACACGAATTTATGGGTATGCAGGCTTTACCTAGCTTTATGTGTAATGATGTGCATAAAGACCCAGATTTTGAAAAATACAAAGCAGATTATAAGACACATTTGCAAAAAGTGTTTGCCCTATAACTAAGCCCATTGTGCATTTATCTTGTTAATGCGTCCCTTTAAATGGTATTGTGGATTATTTTGTATTATAATTTCATCTTAAAATAAATGCACAGGAAGCAAAATGGCAAAACTCAAAAAAGATGAAATCAAAGTCCTAGGCTTAAGCTCACTTGGCGGAATGCTGGAGTTTTATGACTTCATTATTTTTGTATTTTTTACGCAAGTGATTTCTAGCCTCTTTTTCCCAAGCACACTTAGCCCCTTTTGGGCAAGCATAAATACCTATGGAGCATTTGCAGCGGGCTACTTTGCAAGACCCTTAGGTGGGATCATTATGGCACATTTTGGGGATAAAAGCGGACGCAAAAAGATGTTTATGCTCTCTATTTTGCTTATGGTGATTCCAACCTTTGCACTAGGGCTTATGCCAACCTTTGAAAGTATCGGCTATGCTGCACCTATCGCCCTTTTGGTAATTCGAATCTTGCAAGGCATTGCTATTGGTGGAGAGCTACCAGGAGCGTGGGTATTTGTCTATGAGCATAGCAATCAACAATCACTAGGCTTTCATCTTGGAATCTTTACAAGTGCTGTAGTTTCTGGAATCTTGCTTGGCAGTATCGTTACGCTTGCAGTCAATGCGAGTTTTACTCAAGAAGAGATTTGGGAATACGCATGGCGGATACCCTTTATCCTTGGGGGGATTTTTGGGATTATCTCACTCTTTTTGCGAAAATTTTTGAATGAAACGCCAGTATTTCAAGAGATTCTAGCCCTCAAGCAAACACAGAATCTCCCTATCAAAGAAGTGTTTAGAACTTCACAATTTAGCGTGATAAAATCCTTTTTTAGCACTTGGATTTTGACAGGCTGTGTCGTGATAACCGTGCTTTTGACCCCAAATCTCTTAGGCGAAGTGTTTAACCTCAATCCCATCTCAAAAGTCATCTATCAAATTATCGCGATATTTTTTCTTGCTTCTGGCAATGTCTTTGCAGGGATTATTAGCGATAAGCTTGGAGTGGCAAGGGTGAGTTTGCTTTTTGGCATTGCTTTGGCGGTATTTGCCTTAGGCTTTTATTGCAGTGTAAATTATGGGAATATGCCTCTTGATGTGCTATTGCTTTTATACTATCTTATGGCATTTAGTGCGGGGCTTATGGTTTTTACGCCCATTGTGATGACACAAAGCTTCCCAGCAACTATCCGATATAGCGGAATTTCCTTTGCATATAATATTTCTTATGCTCTCTTTGGTGGGCTAACGCCTATATTTTTTGCATGGGCAAAGGAAAGCGGACAGATTCTAGCACTTGGTTGGTATATGGTGCTTTTGGGAATCTTAACAGTAATAATTGGCAAAATACACAAAAAACAAATATCATAAAAGTTGTTATTTTGGCATTATGCAAAGTTATTGATAAACTATATCTTTTTAACTTTCCAAAAGTATAGTATATTACAAATTTTATAGTTTATTACAAAAAAGTGCATATTTACTTTATTGATAGAATTTGCTACCATTGTGCTTTATGTTGATACAAAGGTTTTAGAATGCACAAGCACACAATGCAGATTCTGCATAGTTTTACATTATTTGTTGGCATACAGATTCTAAGTTTTCACGCATTTGCAAAGGAGGTAGTAATGAGCGAATCAAAAAAGCAAGGCATAATGGTGCATAACCCAAAAGGTGCAATTGGTAATAATTTCAAAGAATCTGGGGCTAGCACGGCGGTTATCATAGATGATAAGATTATAAAGATTTCAGGGCAAGGCGGC
This sequence comes from Helicobacter pullorum NCTC 12824, assembly GCF_017979475.1. Taxonomy (GTDB): domain Bacteria; phylum Campylobacterota; class Campylobacteria; order Campylobacterales; family Helicobacteraceae; genus Helicobacter_D; species Helicobacter_D pullorum. The sequence continues at coordinate 158,557 of NZ_JAERIT010000003.1, read as the reverse complement.
TGGGATAGAGATTTTAACTTCCCACATAAAGAGCTAAAAGATGAGATTAATCAAGCCTTTGAAAATGTCGGCTTTGTCTTAGAATCTGCTGGGAGTAGCTGGAGTGAAGTATATAGCGTAACGATATATCTCACAGGCAAGATAACAGATGAGATAAATGAGCTTATGGCTTCTCAATTTAAAAAGCGTTGTCAAATACCACCACTATGGACTATGGTGCAAGTCGCTGGGCTTGGATTACCACAAATGCGTGTGGAAGTCGTGGTAGAGGCATATAAAGGGGCTAGAAAATGAACACCTTAAGACTACTCTATCCGCAATGGCAAGGCGGTGATATAGCAAGATTAGTGCCGGAGCTAAGTAAAAAGGATTCTAGCTTGGGCTATTATTTGGGTGCGGAGCTTTTGGAGTTTTTAGCCCCTAAAAATATAACTAGCAAAACCGCCAAAGTGCCTATCTCGCTTGAATATCCAAAATCTGGCGTGCGAGAATCCAAAAATGGCATTTTAAACTATGATGAGATTGTTGCGCAAAGCAAGGCGGCATTAGAGATTTTAAACACACAAAAGCCTGATAAGATTCTAACACTTGGGGGTGAGTGTTCTGTATCTATCGTGCCTTTTAGCTATCTTGCACACAAATATAGCGACGATGTGGCTATCGTGTGGATAGATGCACATAAGGATTTGAATCTACAAGGCGATAGTTATGAGGGATACCACGCTATGGCGTTAGCAGCTTGTTTTGGGCTGATTGACACAGATGGCATAGCTAGAATTTTACCCGCTCATTTTAGCCCTAAAGATTCTATCCTTGTGGGTGTGCGAGACTTTGAGGGCAAAAAAGAGCGATGTGAGGAAATAGGGGTAAAATACTTAAGCCCAGAGGAATCAAGAGATTCTACAAAGCTCTTAGAATGGCTTAAAAGCAGAGGCAAATCTAAGGTGGTGGTGCATTTTGACTTAGATGTGCTAGATCCTAGTGAGCTTATAATGGCGGTTGGCGTAGTAGAAAACGGGCTAAAGATAGCCGAGGTAGTAAATCTCATCAATGCCATAAACACAAACTATGATTTAGTAGGACTAAGCATAGCCGAGCATATGCCAAGGGTGGCGATAAAGCTAAGAAATATGATGAGGGAGCTGCCGTTATTTGAATAATGCAATGAATCTCTCTATCTTATTACAAGGTTTTGCGCTCTCTTTTTCGCTCTTTGCAGCCATTGGGGCACAGAATGTCTTTGTGCTAAAACAAGGCATTATGAAAAACCATATCCTTGCTGTTTGTCTTGTGTGCATAGCGTGTGATGTAGTGCTTATCGCACTTGGCGTATTTGGTGTAGCAGGAATTTTTAGTCAAAACCCCTATCTTACTATCACTCTTGGTGCTTTGGGGACTTTATTTGTGCTAAGCTATGGACTTTTGGCACTTAAATCCGCTTTTAAAACAAAAGCATTAAAAAGCCTTAGCCCAGATTCTCGCACAACCTCGCTAAGTAGTATTATTTTACAAACCCTTGCTATCACGCTATTAAATCCCCATGTGTATATCGATACTATAGTTGTGATAGGGGCGTATTCACTGACTTTGGATTCTGCACAAAAAATCATATTTTATGTTGGGGCAATGAGTGCATCATTGATGTGGTTTGCAAGTCTTGGGTTTTTTTCTCACAAAGCAAGGCTATGGTTTCAAACACCCAAAACTTGGGCAATTGTAGATTTTATCACCGCTCTTATTATGTTTGGCATAGCCTATGGACTTTGGAGATTTACATTAGCCCAACTCTCATTGATTTGAAATCCTATTGAATGCCATAAATTCATTTTTGCTTCTATTTAATCACTAAGGCTGCTTAAATACACAAACTCTAGCTACAAAATCATACGATAAAGACAAATAGCCCTAGAATTTCACCCTTTTCTTGCGTTTGACATATTCTTGATTAAGAGGATTTATATCATCTTTTTGCTTGGCTATCATTTCTTTGTAATATGCTACCTTATAATCAAGCTTTTCTAGCACTACTTGAAGCTTTTCTATATCATCAAGCGTTTTTTGCCTCTGTCTTTGGATAATCTTTAATCGCTCTTGTGCGCTGCTCTCGCCCTTAGCACATAGTGTAATGTAATGCTTGATATCCTCTATACTCATACCAATTTGGCGATAGCAGTCTATCCAAAACACCCACTGCACATCTTTTTCGCTAAAATACCGCACGCCATTGCTATCCTTTTGTACAAAAGGAAAAAGCCCCTTATCCGCCCAAAATCTAAGCGTCCTAGAGGCTACGCCCGTCTTTCTCTCTACTTCGATGATTGTGTATGCCATACGCTCTCCTTAGTGTTTAAATGCAGTAATTGCTATAAATGCCCACCTAAGCATTTCAGCCCAACAAATACTTTTTATACTCCTCAAATGGCAAGGCATTAAAGCTTTCTGCATAGATACAAAAGGGTGGTTTTATACGCATAGCTCTTCGCTCAAAACCATAATATATAGGCTTTAATAACTCCTCTATACTTGCATTGCTACCCTCATAATCGCTTTTATGTCCGCCCATTGTGGTAATCACACCAAAGGCTTTATCTGCAAAGATAGGCTCTCTATAAATAGGAGTTAGAACCTCGTCCTGCCAATGCTTTAGCAAGGCTGGGACGCTATACCAAAAAAGCGGAAATTGCCATATAATGCTTTGTGCCTCTCTAACAAGATTTATTTGAGCCTTTGTATCGATGTGATAGTCTGGATACAAGAGGCTAAGATTTTGCACACATACAGAATCTAGCGTACTTGCCTCCTCTATCAATGCCTTATTTACCACAGAATCTTTAAAATAACTATGTGCGAAAAGTAGTAGTGTTTGCATTGTCGCTCCTTAAATAGTGTAATTTATGTGTAGCTTAGCTTTCTATTTTTGCCCTGCTTTTCTAGCCATTTGCTATGCCAACTTACGCTTACTTGCTTCATATCAACTTGCTTGATTGCTAATTTGGCATTATTGCTAGCCCTATTTACCAACTCTTTTTGCCGCATCGCTGCTATATCGCTCACCGACAATCTTTATAGAATCTAACTTACTATTGATAGAATCTAGCTCTTTTTGACTGAGGCTTACACCTAGTGTGCCTAAATTCTCATCTAGTCTCTCAAAGCTAGTAGTGCCAAAGATAGGCACGATATAGGGCTTTTGGGCGAGATTCCATGCTAGGGCGATTTGAGCCTTTGTAGCGTTTTTAGCTTGTGCTATACCCTCTAGCTCATCTATTAGGGCTAGATTAGCTTTTATATTTTCTTGGTTAAATCGTGGCACCGTGCTTCTAAAATCATCACTCTTAAAGCTAGAATTAGCATCAAATCTCCCACTTAAAAAGCCCTTGCCTAGCGGGCTAAATGCCACAAAGCCAATGTCTCGCTCTTCTAGGACATTAAAAAGCTCCTTTTCTGGCTCACGCCACCACATCGAATATTCGCTCTGAATTGCAGTGAGTGGAAAGACGCTATGGGCTTTCTTTATAGTCTCTATACCCGCCTCACTAAGCCCCCCAAGCCTTGATTTTGCCTTGTTTATGAAATTCTGCCATAAGATTTGCCACCTCCTCAATGGGTGTGTTCGTATCAACTCTATGCTGATAATACAAATCTATACATTCTATGTTAAGTCGCTTCAAACTCCCCTCTATGCTCTTTTTAATCACATCAAGGGAGCTATTTACGATTTGCCTTTTATCCTCTATTGACATAGTAATGCCAAATTTCGTAGCCACCACGATTTTATCCCTAAAGCCCTTAATTGCACTGCCTACAAGCTCCTCATTTGTGTAGGGTCCATACACTTCGGCAGTATCAAAAAAGTTAATACCCCTATCATAAGCTTTTGCGATAAGCTCACGCATCTCTTTAACATCTTTTGGCTTACCATAGCCATAGCTCATACCCATACAGCCAAGCCCCAAGGCACTTACTTCTAAATCTCTTAATTTTCGCTTTTGCATTCTTTGTCCTTAATATAGAATAAAATGACATTATAAAACCTGACACCTAGTGTCTGTCAAGAGGAAATAATGAAAGAAGTGTAATATTTATCCAACACCATCAAGCACTATCAAGAAGGACTATTATATACAAATGCGTAGCAGAGGGGTGAGAATATAAAAAAGGGCTTTGCTTGAAGTCTCGATAAGTATTGCCACTTTCATTAAATAAAGATAAGACATAATACATCTTGTGTAATCCAACCACATTAGGCCATAATTGTAGCTCACTTCACAAGAAAAGGAATTTTATGAGAGTATTTAAAGAGTTAGTTAAAGGCTTATTTGCCCCCCCCCCCCCATACACTATAAGAATTAGGATTGTTTGACATTTTGGGTCCTTTATAAGATATTTAAATTTACAAACAAAGAAAAACATTTTTAAAAGAAATTTTAAAAGAGATTCTTTGATTTATAAATTCATAAAAGATATTATACTACTAAATTTAGATAAAGTTGATAAAATAAAAATAAAATAATTGCAATAAAGAGATAGGGTAGTTTTATAAAATATTTAATCTCAATATCAAACAAGAATAAGCAATTAGAAAGATTAGAGTAAATATAGATATTAAGAGCAATTTTGAAAGATATACCCATTGTTCTTTTTACACTCTCATCTCCGCACCGTCCTACTTTACCACATCTGAAAGTTGCAGTATCATCAGCGAAGAAGAGCTTAACTTCTAGGTTCGGAATGGAGCTAGGTGGAACCTCTTCTCTATTAGCACGAAGATGACAATGTAAAAAACCTATAATCTGTTTCCTATATTCATTTAAAAGATAAAATTAAAAAATTTAAATCCTATTCTTCTAAATCTCTATAAGAAATAACTATCACTTTGTTTCACTAAGATTAACTTTAGAGTGTATTTACACTCATTAAGGCAGTGGCTTTAAAGTCTTTATATTAAGCCAAACGGTCTATTAGTAGTAGTCAGCTAAACATATTACTATGCTTACACCCCTACCCTATCAAGCAGGTAGTCTTCCTGCGACCTTCAGGGAAAGTTCATCTTGGAGTTGGCTTCACGCTTAGATGCTTTCAGCGTTTATCACATCCATACGTAGCTACGCTGCGATGCCCATAGCAGGACAACAGCTACACCAGTGGTATGTCCATCCCGGTCCTCTCGTACTAGGGACAGATCTCCTCAACTTTCCTACGCCCACGGCAGATAGGGACCGAACTGTCTCACGACGTTCTGAACCCAGCTCGCGTACCGCTTTAAATGGCGAACAGCCATACCCTTGGGACCTGCTCCAGCCCCAGGATGCGATGAGCCGACATCGAGGTGCCAAACCTCCCCGTCGATGTGAGCTCTTGGGGGAGATCAGCCTGTTATCCCCGGGGTACCTTTTATCCTTTGAGCGATGACCCTTCCACACAGAATCACCGGATCACTATGACCGACTTTCGTCTCTGCTTGACTTGTTTGTCTTACAGTCAGGCTGGCTTATGCCATTACACTCTACAAATGATTTCCAACCATTTTGAGCCAACCTTTGCAAGCCTCCGTTACTTTTTAGGAGGCGACCGCCCCAGTCAAACTACCCACCAGGCATTGTCCTACTTGAGGATAACTCAAGCTAGTTAGCAGACAGAAACATTAAGGGTGGTATCTCAACGGTGGCTCCATCTCTACCAGAGTAAAGATTTCATAGCCTCCCACCTATGCTGCGCATAATGCTCCCATCGGCAGTGCCAAGCTGTAGTAAAGGTCCACGGGGTCTTTCCGTCTTGCCGCGGGTAGGAGGAATTTTCACCTCCACTACAATTTCACTGAATCACTCTTTGAGACAGCTCCCATCTCGTTACGCCATTCATGCAGGTCGGTATTTAACCGACAAGGAATTTCGCTACCTTAGGACCGTTATAGTTACGGCCGCCGTTTACTCGGGCTTCAATTCAAAGCTTCACATTGCTGCTGACTAATCCTCTTAACCTTCGAGCACCGGGCAGGCGTCACACCTTATACTTCCTCTTACGAGTTGGCAAAGTGCTGTGTTTTTGGTAAACAGTCGGGAGGGACTCTTTGCTGAGACCTAATTGCTTAGGCACACCTTATCGCGAACTTACGGTGTTAGTTTGCAGAGTTCCTTAAAGAGAGTTCTTTCACGCGCCTTAGAATACTCATCTCATCTACCTGTGTCGGTTTGCGGTACGGGCAACATTAGCTAAACTTAGAAGCTTTTCTTGGCACGACGATCTTAACAATTCCCCTATCCATCCGAAGACTTCAAAGGGCCTGTTGGGTTTGGGATACGGGAGCGGATTTGCCAATCTCCTAACTTGCACCCTTCGGCTAGCATTTCTATCGGCTAACTTGTCTTGACCCTATGCGTCCCTCCATCGCACACTAATGTTGGTATTGGAATATTAACCAATTTTCCATCGACTACCCCTTTCGGACTTGTCTTAGGACCCGACTAACCCTACGATGACGAGCATAGCGTAGGAAACCTTAGATTTACGGCGAAGTGGATTCTCACCACTTTTATCGCTACTCATTCCTGCATGCTCACTTCACACCGCTCCACCACTCCTTACCGGTATGGCTTCAACGCTGATGTGAACGCTCTTCTACCACTGTGCATCAGCACAATCTACAACTTCGGTGTCTATCTTAGCCCCGTTATATTTTCAGCGCAAAATCACTAGACCAGTGAGCTGTTACGCTATCTTTAAAGGATGGCTGCTTCTAAGCCAACCTCCTGGTTGTCTAAGTAACTTCACATCTTTTTCCACTTAGAATAGAACTTTGGGACCTTAGTTGGTAGTCTGGGTTGTTCCCCTTTAGACGATTGATTTTATCACCCACCGCCTGACTCCCAAGATACGGTAATAGGTATTCGTAGTTTGACAGGGGTTGGTACCGCGGTGAGCAGCCCTAGCCCAATCAGAGCTCTACCCCCTATTACTATCACTTGAGGCTATACCTAAATATATTTCGAAGAGAACCAGCTATCACTGAGTTTGATTGGCCTTTCACCCCTATCCACAGCTCATCCCAACCCGTTTCAATGGGTACGAGTTCAGTCCTCCGGTGGGTGTTACCCCACTTTCAACTTGGCCATGGATAGATCACTCAGCTTCGGGTCTGCAGCATCTGACTTAATCGCCCTTTCAGACTCGCTTTCGCTACGGCTTCACATTAGTTTAACCTTGCCAGATACCACAACTCGCAGGATCATTATGCAAAAGGCAGTCCATCACCCTGATAAATCATAGGGCTCTGAATGATTGTAGGCAAATGGTTTCAGGTTCTATTTCACTCCGCTCACTGCGGTTCTTTTCACCTTTCCCTCACGGTACTGGTTCGCTATCGGTGTAGTAGTAGTATTTAGGGTTGGAGGGTGGTCCCCCCAGCTTCAGCCCGGATTTCACGTGTCCTGACCTACTCTGGATCCTGCTACCTAGCAATACTCTTTCATATACGGGACTATCACCCTCTATGGCTATCCTTTCCAGAATGTTCTATTAAAGTATTGCAGTGGATGTTGCAGTCCTCAACCCCAGATGCAAGCATCTGGTTTGCCCTATTCCCCTTTCGCTCGCCGCTACTAAGAGAATCTCGTTTGATTTCTTTTCCTCTAGTTACTGAGATGTTTCACTTCACTAGGTTCGCTCCATTTAAGGTAATATGTATTGCTACATATTGGGTTGCCCCATTCGGAAATCTAGGGATCAAAGCTTCTTGACAGCTCCCCCTAGCTTATCGCAGTCTAGTACGTCCTTCATCGCCTCTACTACCCAAGGCATCCACCATTTGCCCTTCACAAGCTTAACTGACTTTATATTCTAACGCCACTGCCTTAATGAATGTAATATACAATTACAAACTTTAAGGCAAATCTTTAGTTATTATTTGCGTGATTGTAGTTATTTACTTATTATAGGCTTGAACAATGAGTTGTTAAATAACATAGACTTTTTAAAGTCTAATGTGAATTTTAAAACCAAATAAAACTCACATTAGACTTTTATATTGGTGGAGAATAGCGGGATCGAACCGCTGACCTCCTGCGTGCAAAGCAGGCGCTCTCCCAGCTGAGCTAATTCCCCAACAATGGTGGGCTTAGGAGGACTTGAACCTCCGACCTCACCCTTATCAGGGGTGCGCTCTAACCACCTGAGCTATAAGCCCCTCTTTTTAACAAAGATTTTTGCACTTAAAGCTAGAAATAATCTCTGAAAACTAAGCAGGAAAGAATTACATTCAACTAAATAAATGAATATTTAGTTATTTCTCTTGAAAGGAGGTGATCCAACCGCAGGTTCACCTACGGTTACCTTGTTACGACTTCACCCCAGTCGCTGCATCCGCCGTGGGCGGTAACTAGTTTAGTATTCCGACTTAAGGCGAATACAACTCCCATGGTGTGACGGGCGGTGAGTACAAGACCCGGGAACGTATTCACCGCAACATGGCTGATTTGCGATTACTAGCGATTCCAGCTTCATGTAGTCGAGTTGCAGACTACAATCCGAACTGAGAGATGTTTTAGAGATTGGCTCCACTTCACAGTATTGCTTCTCTTTGTACACCCCATTGTAGCACGTGTGTAGCCCTAGGCGTAAGGGCCATGATGACTTGACGTCATCCTCACCTTCCTCCTCCTTACGAAGGCAGTCTCCTTAGAGTGCTCAGCCGAACTGCTAGCAACTAAGGACGAGGGTTGCGCTCGTTGCGGGACTTAACCCAACATCTCACGACACGAGCTGACGACAGCCGTGCAGCACCTGTTTTCAAGCTCTGGCAAGCCAGCACTCCGCTATCTCTAGCAGATTCTATCAATGTCAAGCCTAGGTAAGGTTCTTCGCGTATCTTCGAATTAAACCACATGCTCCACCGCTTGTGCGGGTCCCCGTCTATTCCTTTGAGTTTTAATCTTGCGACCGTACTCCCCAGGCGGAATGCTTAATGCGTTAGCTGCATTACTGCAAGGACAAGCCTCACAACAACTAGCATTCATCGTTTAGGGCGTGGACTACCAGGGTATCTAATCCTGTTTGCTCCCCACGCTTTCGCGCATCAGCGTCAGTAATGTTCCAGCAGGTCGCCTTCGCAATGAGTATTCCTCTTGATCTCTACGGATTTTACCCCTACACCAAGAATTCCACCTACCTCTCCCATACTCTAGAGTAGTAGTTTCAAATGCAGTTCTATGGTTAAGCCATAGGATTTCACATCTGACTTACTACCCCGCCTACGCGCTCTTTACGCCCAGTGATTCCGAGTAACGCTTGCACCCTCCGTATTACCGCGGCTGCTGGCACGGAGTTAGCCGGTGCTTATTCGTTAGATACCGTCATTATCTTCTCTAACAAAAGGAGTTTACAATCCGAAAACCTTCATCCTCCACGCGGCGTTGCTGCTTCAGGGTTTCCCCCATTGAGCAATATTCCCTACTGCTGCCTCCCGTAGGAGTCTGGACCGTGTCTCAGTTCCAGTGTGTCCGATCACCCTCTCAGGCCGGATACCCGTCATAGCCTTGGTGAGCCATTACCTCACCAACAAGCTGATAGGACATAGGCCAATCCCTTAGCGAAAAACTTTCCCCCGTAGGGAGTATCTAGTATTAATCACCGTTTCCAGTGGCTATCCCAGACTAAGGGGCATGTTACCTATGCATTACTCACCCGTGCGCCACTAATCCACTTCTAGCAAGCTAGAAGCTTCATCGTTCGACTTGCATGTATTAGGCACGCCGCCAGCGTTCACTCTGAGCCAGGATCAAACTCTCCATAAAAATAATATAGGATTAGTTTGTCCTAAAATCTCAAAATCTCTGTTTATAGATTTGTGGTTTTAAATAAAAACTACAAAGTAATAAATGAGTTTATGTTGTATCTTAATTGATTTTAGAAATAAAAAGATTTTTAGTAATTCTTTTTACTCCTGCTTAGTTGTCAAAGATCATTTTAACTTTAAATATCCAACAAGTTTATCAAATGTATTGAATATATCTTTCAAATACTATGAATTGGCTCATTACTATTTATGAGTTAAAGAACATCTTTTCAACATTTTTACAATAAACTAAAATTTAACGCTTTTTATTAAAAGGTTAAAACATTAAGTTGTATTGCTCAATTAGAGGGTTGCTCTAACAAAAAATGCAAAAAAGGAAATGGAATTATATCAGCTAAAGCTTAAGGGAAGTTGAAATTATTTTATCTTAGTTAAATTTATCAAAAAAAAAGGGGGGGGGGATTCTACTTCAAGCCATTCATAAGGATTACTAGATTATCACGCCATTTGCTTACTAGCTTTTCTTGCTTTTTACAAATCTTTAGATGATGACAAAGTCAAAATTTATCTTACTGAATTGTCTTTGCTTTTTCTATAAAAGGCTTTAAATCATAATTTTTAATCTTATCTTCCATTGCTTTGAGATAAGAATCTATATTATTAGAATCCAAAATATGCTTCCCTTGCTTAATAGAATCTAAATGCAAAGAATTCATATCTACATTATAATGTGTAAAGTCTATGTAATTAGCAATATCATCTGCATAATCTAAAGTATCAAAACCATAAATTTTAGCATTAGGGTATTTTTCTAACTCTTGGACAAACCATTTGAGGTTTAATGCCCTATTATAGAAAGCTTTGTTGTCAAAATTATCACTCCCTATACGATAGCTCAACCTCGAATAAGTTGGCACAATAAAATAAAATTTCGTTTGAGGATTTTCTGCTACAAAGTCTAACACATAAGTTTGGATATAGCTTCTTTGTTTTTCCAAATCAAAATTATCTTTTTTGACAACAAAAGGAGTATCTTTGATATTTTTCAACATTGCAATTGTTTCTTTTTTGCCATATTTCAACCATTTTTCAAACCCTCCAAACAATTGTTTAGCATCTTCATAATCAAACCATTTTAATAACTCCTCCAATCCTTTATTGCCAGTGCAATCTTTGCTTTCCCTCCAAGCTAATGCACACAAAATAAATCTATCATTCAAATAAATTTTAAAATCATCTAAAGGATTCTCATCATATAAATAATCAAATCTGCTTGAATCTTTTATAGAGTCAATTGTAAAACTTTCCAAAGAGTAAATAATTTTTTGGGGCTTCTTATACCTAAATAAATATTCTAAAATCACCGCCCTTTCATTATAGGCACTACCATACAAAGAAAGATTCACCCACTTCCCACCTAGCTTTTCCCCAGCTTCTTTAGCCGAAGTATTCTCAAGCATTGAAGTTCCAAGAATCACCGAATCAAAATCATAATTCCAAATAATCCCTCTTGCAGCCAATCGCATATCGCCAAAAAAGGTTGTCTCTCTAAAAATAGGCTTATGGAAAAGTTGCAATGGATCATAAAGCCACAAGATTCCAAATAAAACTACCACCACAGGAAGTGGAATCAAACACGCCCCAAATACAAATTGTTTGGGACTTAGCTTCTTCTGTAAAAAATTATTTAAGCCATTCTGGATTCTCATATACACTCCCCACTTACTTTTTAAAAATTAAAATAGATAAACTCCACATAAGGAGTAACCGCCATTGTAAATAAGGAAATATATAAACACAATGTTGCAATAATCATATTTTTAAAATCGAGTCTGAATGTCTCTAGCTTTTGGATACTATTAGAACAAAACAAAACTATAATAAACGAAATAACAATAAAAAACACTGTTTCATTTCTCCCCTCAATCTGCACTAGAAGTTTTGGGATATGTCTTGCCTTCTCTGGCAATTCCACCCAAACAACTCCAAACATTCCCTTAAGTAAGTTTATTGCTCCACTTAGATTCTCGCTTCTAAAGAAAATCCAGCTTAGATTCACAAAATTAAAAGTCAAAAACCAACAAAATATCTTATAAATCCGACTTTCCCTAAATCTCCATTGCTCCACAAATCCACTATAAACTCTATGAATCACCATAGCAGCCCCATGCAAACTGCCCCAAATTATAAATCCAAAGCCTGCTCCATGCCAGATTCCACTCAAAAAAGCCACGACAAAAAGATTCCGCAAAGTCAGCCATTTGCCCAAACGATTCCCGCCCAAAGGAATATAAAGATAATCCCTCAAAAATCGCCCCAAAGTAATATGCCATCGCCTCCAAAAATCCGCTATATTCAAAGCTTTGTAAGGGGAGTTGAAATTAATAGGCAGCATTATCCCAAAGAGCAATCCAAGTCCTATTGCCATATCACAATATCCACTAAAATCAAAGTAGAGTTGGAAAGTATAAGAAAGGGAAGTTGCCCAAGATTCAAAGAAATTCAAAATCTTCCCACTCTCCACAATACTAAAGCCATTGTTTGCCCATTTTGCAAAAGAATCAGCTACATAAACCTTCTTAAAAAGCCCAATGGAAAAAATAAACATTCCTTTTGCAATCATCACAGAATCAATTAATTTTTGATTTTCATTAGCTTTGAATTGTGGCATCATTTCTTTGTGATGCACGATAGGTCCTGCGATTAATTGCGGGAAAAAGGTAATAAACAAACAATAATCCACAAAATCAATTTCTCGCGATTCTTCTTGTAAATCCGCAACATCAATCTTTTTATAACAATCTACCAAAAAAGCAATTTGCTGAAAAGTAAAAAAAGAAATCGCTAAAGGCAGAACAATATGTGGAAGTGGAATCTCAAAATCCAAATTCAAAACTTGAGAGAGAAGATTGAAATTTTCTAAGAAAAAATCTGTGTATTTAAAAAAGCCTAAAAGCCCGAGGTTAAAAACAATACCGCTAGTTAGGTAATATTTAGCCCCCCCCCCCCGCTACTTTTTAAAATCACTTTTGCAATCACATAATTTACAACTATGGAACCCATCAATATAGGCAAATAAAGCACATTCCAAAAAGCATAGAAAAATAAACTACCAAGCACCAAAAAAACATTCGCACCTCTGTGGAGATTAAAATATCTCAATCCATAAAATCCCACAAGCATAACAGGCAAAAAAGCAAAAATAAAAATATATGAGCTAAAAATCATAATTAAGTTATTCCATTACAAGCAAAAAATTAAGCCAAAATTATAACACTTTTAAAACGACAAATCAAAAAATAATTTGCACTTAGCACGGCTTTATGCTAAAATATAATATTGTTGTGGATACATTTTTAGGAACTCTTAAAATACAAATCTTAGACAAAATAAATAATCAATTCATTATTTTGGATATATTATGCTATTAAAACTCAAAAATTTTATACACACTGAAGCTTTTGGTGGAATTTTGCTTATTATTTGCACAGCACTTGCTTTGTTTGTGCAAAATGGTCCTTATGCGATACATTATAGGGATTTTCTAAATCTCAATATGGGCTTTAATATAGGCAACTTTGAACTTAGTAAGCCATTTTTGCTATGGGTTAATGATGGATTGATTTCAATCTTTTTCTTTGCCATTGGGTTAGAACTCAAAAAAGAGTTTGTTTATGGCGATTTTAAGAATCCCAAAAATATTACTTTGCCTTTTGTGGCTGCATTGGGTGGGATTATCATTCCTGCAGCAATTTTCTCCTTGATAAATTTTGGGGATTCTTACACACTCAAAGGCTGGGCTATCCCTACTGCCACTGATACTGCTTTTGCATTAGCCATTTTGATGATGTGCGGGAAACATATTCCAAGCTCTCTTAAAATCTTCCTTCTTTCCTTAGCAATTTTTGATGATGTTGGTGCAATTTTAATCATTGCTCTTTTTTATACTAATGAACTTTCTTTAGCCGCTTTGATTGTATCAAGCATAGCAATTTTTATGATGCTATTACTCAATGTATTTAATATTACTAGAAAGTCTTTTTATTTTATTTGTGCTGTAATTTTGTGGATTAGCGTCCTAAAAAGTGGAGTTCATGCTACTTTAGCGGGCATTATTTCAGCATTCTTTATCCCTATGCAAACCAAAAATGGGGAACCTTTTTTAAAAGAAATTGATGAGAGTCTAAAATTTTGGCTTACCTTTGTTATTTTACCCTTATTTGCCTTTGCAAATGCTGGTGTTAATCTCTCTAAAATCACTCCAGAATTGCTTTTTTCTGGTGTAAGCATTGGTATTTTTTTGGGTCTTTTTGTAGGCAAACAAATTGGCGTCTTTTTATTTGCATACCTAGCCATCAAAGCAAAACTTGCCTCTCTTCCACAAGGGGCGACTTTTAGGCAACTTTATGGGGTTTGTATATTGACAGGCATAGGTTTCACAATGAGTTTATTTATTGATGGTTTAGCCTATGAAGTAAGCGATATTTTTAGCTATGCTGATAATCTCTCTATCCTTATTGCTTCTTTGTGTTCGGGTATTTTTGGCTTTATCTTTTTGCGATTCTTTGCAAAAACTAAACCTATTCCCAATCCCCAAAGCTAAGAGGTTCTCCTCTTTTTAAAGCTTTTTTGGCTTTTTTGCCTACCACTTGATATTTCATTTTGGGGGGGATTCCATATCCGGGACGAATGGAGCGAATTTGATTTTCTTTAATCCTCTCCCCTTTTGCAATATCTTCTACCACAAAAAGTGATCGCATAAACACTCTACCCTCTTTTGATTTTTGGCTTAACTCATAAGATTCTACTCCTAGCAATTCCTCAACTTCTCTAAGTGCCTTTGCCATTGCAGAAAACTCTTGTGGTTCTATGCTAAAAGCACTATCAGGACCGCCTAACCTTTTATCCAAAATAAAATGCTTCTCAATTACCTTTGCTCCAAGACTTGCAGCGACAATCGGGGCGGTGATTCCTAGTGTGTGGTCAGACAATCCAACTTTCACCCCAAAATCTCTCTGCATTTTAGGTATTAAAGATAAATTCGCTTCATTTAATGGAGCAGGATAAGAGCTGGTGCATTGCAACAAAGTAATATCCTTTACTTCTTTTTTGCATACATCAAGTGCCTCTTTTATCTCTTCTTTTGTCGCTATTCCTTTGGATAATATAATTGGCTTTTTGGTTTTTGCCATATATTCAATCAACTCTAAATCCACAATCTCAAAAGAAGCAACCTTATAAATTGGATTCCCTAGCTCTTCCAAAAAATCCACACCTTCTTTGCTAAATGGGCTTGAAAAGCAGATGATACCCAACTCTTTAGCGTATTCAAAAAGATCTTTATGCCACTCCCATGGTGTCATTGCTTCTTGATAAAGCTGATAGAAATTCTTCCCTTCCCACAAAGTCCCTTGAATCTGAAAATATTTTGAATTGCAATTTAATGTCAAACATTCTGGCGTATAAGTTTGCAGTTTAACCGCATCTGCGCCACTCTCTTTAGCAGCTTTGATTGTTTTTAGAGCAATATCCTTACTTTGATGATGATTGGCAGAAAGCTCTGCTACTAAAAAAATTCGATTCTTTTGCATTTTAATTTTCCATTTAAAAATTTTTGTTAAGATTATAACCAAAAAAATATCAAGATAGGTTACCTAATGAAAAAAGCTATTTTTATGTGCAGTTGCATTTTGTTTCTTTGTGGTTGTGATGAATTAGCCCAAAAAGGCACACAAACTTTCCAAAATGCACTAGAAGATTCTGGACTTAAAGACACATTAATAGAACATGGCAAAAAACTAGATGCTTTTTTAGATAGCAACAAAACACAAGAATTTATTGAAAAACAAAATCAAATTTTACAAGAAAGCATAGATGAATTCAAAAGCACTTTGGAGAGCAACACCACAAAAGAACTTCTCCAAAAACAAATGGAAAATCTCAATGAAATGCTTGGAGGGGAATCAAAAAGTCAAGATTCCAACCAAACCATATTTGATTTATAATTACATATCCTCTTCTTTTAGCATAGCACGCGATTCTTCACGCACCCTATCCATACCGATATAAAATTCTTTCATCATTGACAAAAATAAATATTTACCTTGAGTAGTTGGATAATAATCGCCCTCTTTTTTGTAAATATTCCCCGTTATTTTTAAAAACATCAACTCTTTCCACAAATCCCATTCTAAATTTGAATCATACTTCTCTTTAAAAATCTTAGCACTTGCTTTGCCTCCAAAAAGCTCCACCATTAAGCGATATTGAAGCTGTGCTTTTTTGGAATATTTCCTCTCCCTTGCAACTCCCATATTTCCACTATTGATTTTATGTGCGTATTCTTTGAGCGAGAAGGTATTGACATACAAAGTCCCATTTAAAAAGCTAAAAGACCCCGATCCAATCCCCACATACTCATCATTATCCACCACATATTCATCAAAAATTGCACTCCCTTTGTGAGAAAATGCCCAACTTGACAAAGAAGAAAAATCATCCTTCAAAGTTTCCAAGATTTGCTCATATAATTGTGCTTCATTTTGAAGGCTAACTTCCCCTATAGAACGCTTTAAAATACTCTTTACAGAAGGCGAAGACATTAATGGATATAGAGTAACTTGCTCAGGCTTTAAAGCTTTGATAATCTCTAAATCTTTAGCCAACATTTCTTGCGTTTGATTAGGAAAATTAAAAATCAAATCAACATTTAAAATCGGCAAAACTCCAATTGCTTTTTGCAGCTTTTTAATCACCTCTTCACCACTGCCAAATTTATCATATCGCCCCACTTTCTTCAATATTCCATCATCAAAACTTTGCACCCCTACAGATAATCTATCAATCCTGCCTTTAAACATTTCTAATTCTTCTAAATGGATATGATTAGGATCTGATTCACAAGAGACTTCTTTAATATCAAAAAGGCTTTTAGCCAAATCCAAAGTTTTGCACAATTCCTCTGGCATAATCGAAGTCGTCCCACCCCCAACATAAATAGCATTAAAATCATATCCCAACTCTTTTACCATTAGCATTTCTTTACGCAGGGATTCAAAATATGCTTTTGCTTTGTCCTCTTGGAATAAAAAACGATTAAACGAGCAATAAGTGCATAATGTCATACAAAATGGCACATGAATATACAAAAGATAAGATTTTTCTTTGACCTTTTTAGGATTAGGTGGAGGTAGTTTTGTCAAATGAGATGGTTTTAAGCTTAAATATCTATTAGTTGCATAACGCATAATAGAATTAACAACTTTGGTTGAAAAATTTTGCTGTATCATTTACTTCTATCTTTACATTAATATTTTTTTTTTGCGAAAAAGAATTGTAGAGATTCTTTTTTAAGATTAGATTAATTTGCAAGGAAATTTCAAGTACCAAAGGCACTTGAAATTAAGCCATAATGTCAAGCTTAGAGCTTGGCTGACTTTGTGAGACTGGTGTAGATTGTGCGGGAGCTTGGGAAGTTTGCATTGTTGCTTGTGTGTTTTGCATACCATTAATGATTGAACTCATTAATACTTCTTCTGTTTCCATTGCTTTTTTAAGAACATTCAAATTTCCACTTACTGCCACAGAACTACTATTGATTCCTGAAACCATAACAGACTCCTTTCTGTTTTTTAATTCCTTTGAAATTCTTGAAATTTAAATCTACAAAAATTAAAGAATTTCGTAATTTTATATCGACCTATTTTATAGATACTTTAATTATAAAATATTTATCGGTATTTTTTTAGATAAATATTATATTAATTAGTATAGAATTATAGAAACTTTAAACCAAAAAAGGAAGATTGTTATGAAATTTCTAAAATACTTGGGAATCTTTTTAGTCTTTATTATTGCCATTGTTGTTGGTATTGCAATGTGGTTATTCTCTGCAAGCGGAAATGAATTTCTCAAAAACAAAATCACAGAAATTGCTAATCAACAAGCACCCATTGGATTAGAATTCACGCATTTTAAGCTTAATTCTAATTCGTATGCCTTTAGCATTACTGACAAACAAAAATCACAAATTGCTATTGGGGGAGAATATTCTCTCTTTACTCTCAATACTCAAGCAAAGATCAACGCCATTATTAAAGATTTAGCCCCTTATGAAAAGCTCATTGGAATTAAACTCAATGGAGGCATAAGTTTAAATGGAAATGTTATTAAAGATTCAAATATCCTTACAGCCAAAGCCGATATTAATGCCTTTAATAGCGATATTTATGCTGATATAACATTACAAAACTTCAATCCAAAAAGACTCTTTATCTCTAGTAAAGAAGGCATTAATATCTCATCACTTCTTACTTTTTTAAATCAACCTCAATATGCTAGTGGGAAACTCCTACTCAATGCGGATTTAGATATTTCCAACCTATCCTCACCCACAGGGGGCTTCCAAATTGCCTCTAGTGCCATTTTGCCAAACATTACTCTTTTGAAAAATGATTATGGAATCACTCTCCCAACAGACCCTATCAAACTTGCCATTAATGGAGAAGCCAAACAAGAAAATATCCTAGCAACAATCGCTGCAAATTCTAGCTATCTTAATCTTGATTCACAAAACCTCTCTATTAGCCTAAAAGATTATGCAACTAATGGGGATTTAAAACTTATGCTATCTAATATTAGTGCAAGTGGCTTTGAGCTAAAAAGTCCAGTGAATGCAAATCTCAACCTAAAATCCAGCTCCATTGCAAATCAAGAAGCCACCCTTGCATTAAACATTATCACCAACCCCATTTTAGCACATTTAGAGATTCCAAACTATACACCCACAAATGCCACACTCAATGCGAAAGATTTGGATTTAAAAGAGCTTCTAAACTTCGCTTCACTTCCCTATGAAGCCAAAGGTGCAATTAACCTCGATGCAAAAGTTAGCAAAATCAATCTTACTAACCTTAACTATACATTAAATGCAAATCTACAAAGCAATATTGAATCCCTTGTGTTTAACAATCTAAACCTCGCAAACAACAATACCCTCAATGCAAATATCAAAGGTGATTCTAAAAAATTAGAAGTTTTAGCAAAAAGCGATTTATTTGACTCAAATCTTAGTGCTGATGCAACCTTAGAAAACTATTCCCCACAAACCATCACACTAGATTTACAAAATCTCAATCTCCAAAAACTAGCAAAACTCTTTAATTATGATGCAAAGGGATTTTTAAGCGCAAAAGCTAATCTCAAAGACTTTAAAGATTCTAACTTCAATGGAAATTTCAATCTTTACTCACAAGATATTACAATTGCCAAAAACACCCTTAATGCCCTAAGCGGTATGAACTTCAAAAAAGATATTACTTTAAGCTTAAATGGCGATGGTCGCTTCAATAATGGCACTGGCAATGCCGAAGTTAAAATCAACGGACAAGACATTAATATAGAAATCACCAATGGAAAAGCCAACCTCAAAGACAATGCTTATAGTGCTGATTTTTTCATCAATACTCCAAATATTGCAAATATTAACCCACTTACTATGAATCTCCAAGGTGCTTTGACACTTAAAGGTAAAGCTGGTTTTGAAAACAACCTACCTTCTTTATACTTGCAAAATCAAGATTTTGGTAATTTAGTGGTAGATTTCAAAAATGAAAACTTCAAACTTTTAGGTGAAAATATTGATGTGAAGAAAATTGCAAATTTCACCGGCAATGGCAAAATTATCAAAGGCGGCATTATCAATGCTAACGCAGACTTGACTATCAAAGGATTAGACGCACCAACTATCATCAAAAATCTAAATGGTCCATTTACACTAAGTGGAAGCAATATTGAAATTTATAGTATTGATATTGATGGACTAGCAAAAAACTTCGAAAAGAGCAATCAAATTAGTCTTCTTGATGTTGGTGCATTTGTGCTTGCAGGACCTCTTGGAATTGCAGCAACCAAAGGCAGCAATGTCGGTATGCTTGGATTAAACACTCTTGTAGATACTAAAACTGCTATCAAACAACTAGAAGTAAGAGTGGATGTAAAAAATGGAGTTGCAAAAGCAAGCGATGTAGCATTTGCCACACAAAAAACTAGAATTGCAGCTATCGGGGCTATCAACCTCAACAATAATACCTTTGAAAATTTCTCCATAGGAATCCTTGATGAACAAAATTGTGCAAAATTCTCTCAAGCTATCAAAGGCACTCTTACAAATCCAAAAATCGAAGTTACCCAAACTGCAATTTCAACTGCTGTCAATCTTGCCACTTCTCTCTTTGGAAAACTCCAAAAAGGTGCTGAAAAAATCACTAACACCAAAAGCAAATGTGAGCCATTCTACAACGGAATTGTTAAGCAACCCTAAAAACATATTTTAAGATTCCATTATGGAATCTTAAAAGAAAAATAACCATAATTCCAAAAAATATTTATTATATATGGAGACTATTATGAAATTAATTTCGTGGAATGTTAATGGACTTAGAGCATGTATGAATAAAGGTTTTATGGATTTTTTTAACACGATTGATGCTGATGTATTTTGCATCCAAGAATCCAAAATGCAAAAAGAACAAGCCACTTTTGATTTTCCAAACTATGAGGAATATTGGAATAGCGCAGAGAAAAAGGGCTACTCTGGCGTGGCAATTTTTAGCAAGAAAAAACCGCTAAGCGTCGCCTATGATATGGGAATATCTCACCATGACAAAGAAGGTAGAATCATCACTGCTGAATACAATGATTTCTTTTTGGTCAATGTTTATACACCAAACTCCAAAAGAGAGCTAGAGAGATTAGAATATCGAATGGAATGGGAAGATGATTTTAGAAATTTTCTTAAAAATCTTGAAGTAACAAAACCTGTAATTGTTTGTGGGGATTTAAATGTTGCCCACAAAGAAATTGACCTAAAAAACCCCAAAACAAATCGCAGAAATGCTGGTTTTACTGATGAAGAACGCGAAAAAATGAGCGTGCTTTTGGATTCTGGATTTACTGATACTTTTAGATATTTTCACCCAACATTAGAGGGGGCATATAGCTGGTGGAGCTATATGGGCAAGGCACGAGAAAACAACACTGGTTGGCGGATTGACTATTTTTTGTGCTCTAAAGCCCTTGATTCTAAATTAAAAAGTGCTAGCATTTATCCTGAAATTTTTGGGAGCGATCACTGCCCTGTGGGATTAGAAATCAATGCACAATAAAATTGATTTTATCAATCAAACAGACTACAAGGCTAATCAAAATTTCTTAGAATTTTTGGAAAAAATCTTAGAAAAAATCCTAAGAGATTCTAATCTATGCAATAAACAATGTGAATTGTTACTTGTGGATAATCCGACTATCCAAGCCCTTAATTGCTCCCATAGAAACAAAGATATGCCAACTGATGTTCTATCCTTTCCTTTGGAATCTGAATTTTCTCTTTTGCTTGGAAGTATCGTAATTTCCTTAGATTTTGTAAAAAGCGCTAGTGCAAAACTCAATCATTCATTAGAAGATGAAATTGCTTTATTGTTTATCCATGGGGCTTTGCATTTAATAGGATTTGACCATGAAATTGACAATGGAGAACACCGCACCAAAGAAGAAGAGATTATCACCTTTTTTAATCTTCCAAAAAGCCTTATAACAAGGAATTCATAACAATGTTAGGCAAAACACATTTGGCTTTTGGGCTTGGTTTAACCTCTTGTGGAATCTATCTACTAGAAACATTCCATCAACCTCTACTTTCTCCACAAAATTTAGCGTTATTTTATAGTGCAGTAGGGATTGGGACATTGCTGCCTGATATTGATGAGCCACAATCCATTATCGGCAAAAAAACAATGGGAATTTCTAACTTCATCAAATTTATTTTTGGGCATAGAGGTTTTACTCATAGTCTTTGTTTTGTGCTGTTTTTAGGTATTTTATTGTTTATACTCCATTCTTTAGGAATCTTACCGATATTTCTAATTATAGGATTGATTCTAGGTTGCCTTTTGCATTTAGTTGGGGATATGATGACACCAAGTGGCGTGCCTTTATTGATGCCATTTAACCTCAAAAACTACCATATCCTCCCTAAGCCACTTTGTTTTAAAACCGGTGGCATTTTTGATTATCTCATCGGCTTAATTGGAGCTTTTGTGTTTATCTATTGCTCCTGTGATGTGTTACAAGATTATTTCTGATATAATTTTGCATTACAATAAAGAAGGAAAAGTATGCTCAATAACTTAAAATCCATTGAAACAAATCGCCTTTATACTGCTTTTTTTATGCTTATTGCTATTATTTTGATAGTTATATTTCACAGCCCTTCTTTGCTTTGGAGTGTTTTAGGGATTGCCTATATCATCGCATTTTATGAATCCTATAAGCTCTATAACCAAAAGAATCCTTCTTGGATTTTTTTACTATTGTGTATGCTAATATGGATAAGCATTTTTACTATACAATCTTTTAATGGTTTGTTGTTTGTATTGATTGTGCTTGCTTCTTATCAAGCCTATACCAACAAGGGAAAATTAGAACAAATAATGCCTTTCATCTATCCCACAATCCCTTTTATTATTTTGTATTTTATCTACTTAGAATACACAATCAATGCCATTGTATGGTTGCTTTTCATTGTTGCTCTAACAGATAGCTTTGCTTATTTTGGAGGCAAACTACTTGGCGGCAAACTCTTTAGCAATAGCACATTTTGCAAAACCTCTCCTAATAAAACAAAAGAAGGGGTTTTAATTGGAGTAATTTTTTCTGTCATCATTAGCGCACTCATTGGACTTGGAGTATGCGATTTTCTTTCGTCTTTAATCATCAGCCTTTGTGCTAGTATCGCAAGTATCTTTGGAGATCTTTATGAAAGCTATCTTAAGCGTCAAGCAGGCGTTAAAGATAGCGGAAGATTATTTCCCGGACATGGCGGAATGCTAGATAGATTAGATGGGTATTTCTTTGGGGGCATTATTCTTTATATTTCACTCACATTGCTCCCAAGGTAACTTGCAATGATTATTCTTGGCTCTACTGGCTCTATTGGGATAAATACCCTCATTATTGCAAAAAAACTCCATTTAGAAATCGAAACACTCTGTGCGGGCAAAAATATCCCTCTTTTAAACCAACAAATCTTAGAATTTAAGCCCAAAAACATTGTAATTGCAGACAAGCAAGATATTCCAAAAATCACAAAACACTTTAATGGAAAAATCTACTATGGGGAAAATGGTATTTTAGAGGCAATTTTGGATTCTAAAAGCACCTTAGTAGTGAATGCTCTTGTAGGTTTTTTGGGCTTAAAACCCACATTATATGCCATCAATGCTGGCAAAACTATCGCTTTAGCCAACAAAGAAAGTCTTGTTGTTGGGGGTGAATTTATCGACACTTCCAAAATTATTCCTATTGATAGCGAACATTTTAGTCTTGCTTATCTTATGAATTTTAATTCTCAAATCCGTCCGTTTAAAAATCTTTATATCACTGCAAGCGGTGGTGCTTTTAGAGATACTCCTTTAGAGGAAATCCCCTTACAAAATGCCACCAACGCACTCAAACATCCTAATTGGAAAATGGGCAAAAAAATCACCATTGATTCAGCAACTATTGTTAATAAACTCTTTGAAGTTCTAGAAGCTCATTGGCTTTTTAAAACTCAAAATATTGATGCCTATATTGAGCGAAATTCACAAATTCACGCACTAGTAGAGTTTTGGGATGGAAGTGTGGTAGCACATTTTGCTAATGCTAATATGCAACTCCCTATTGCTTATGCCATTACCTATGGACTTGGCTTAAAAGAAGAGTTTTTACAATCTTTCTCTCACTCACCCCTTATTCCAAGTATTAATTTTGTAAATCAAAATTACACCCTAGAACCTATCTGCACCAAACGCTATCCCCTATGGAATCTCAAAAATTCTCTCTTAGAAAATCCTAAATTAGGCGTAATTTTAAACGCCGCTAATGAAGTTGCTGTTGAAGCTTTTTTATGTCATACAATTCCTTTTGGAGAGATTGCAACAATCATCCAAAAAACCCTAGATTATTTTCATCAAACACTACCAAATTCCTTAAATGAAGTCTTTGCACTTGATTTTGAAGTGAGAAAATTTGCTCAAAACCTTCTTTAACCAAAAAAATAAACTTTACTTATTTCCTGTAATTATGCTATTATCTCTAAAATAATTATTATTATAAGGGGTTTTCAATGCTTAAAAATTTCAAAAAAGTTTTAACAATTTGTGCTAGCACTTGTTTGCTTGGAACCTTTGTTAATGCTCAAGAAACCATTTATGATCCAGACAAAATTGCAGAAATTTTCTACAAACTCAATGGTGATCCAAATGATAGCAAAGCAAGAGTAAATCATAAAAAAGGATTTTGTGCCAATGCAACTTTTATTGCTGACAAAAATTTCAATCTTTCTAATTTAAATATTCCACTTTTTAATCAAGCAGCCATTCCAGTTCAAGTTCGATATTCTTTAGGGGGTGCTATCCAAGATGACAAAAGCAAACAAAGAGGTATGGCACTTAAATTTATGGGAAATGAAGATTCTTGGACTATGGTAATGCTTAATACCGAAATTAACTTTGCCAAAAATCCGAAAGAATTTGGACAATTCTTTGAAATGAAAATTCCAAATCTTATGGATCCAAAAACCATTGATGATCTCAATAATAATGTAGATTCTTATAAAAATTTTAGTGCATATTTAGATAAAATTGGCATTTCAAGTCTAGAACACACTCCTTTTTATAGTATTCACACTTTTTGGTTCAAAGAAAAAGGAAAAGACAAAACTATTCCTGCTAGATGGAAATTTATTCCCAAAGATGGCATTAGCTATTTAAGCCAAAGTGAGCTTAAGAGTGCTTCTAAAGATTTTTTAAAAGAAGATTTCATTGCTTACACGAAAAACAAACCCATTGAATATCAAATGTATCTTGAATTCCCAAATAAAGGGGATGCAGTTGATGATACAACCGCTTTATGGACAGGAGATCACAAGACTTTATTAGTTGGAACACTTAAAGTAGAAAAATATGATGGTGAAGCGTGTAATCAAGATGTTTATTTCCCATCAGAACTTCCAAGTGGAGTAGAAGCACCTATAGATCCTCTTTTTGATCTTAGAACACCCACTTATGCAATCACTTTTGGAAAAAGGCAATAAATATCGCCTATTCTAATCCACTTAAATTTTAAGTGGATTATTCCACTAAAGCCATTTTTTCTTTTTGAAATAAATCAATGGCAAAATCGTTGAAACAATCATCGCACTAAGCACAATGGGATAAGCATAAGTCCATTCTAACTCCGGCATATGCGTGAAGTTCATTCCATAAATAGTAGCAATCAGTGTTGGGGGCATCATCGCCACAGTCACCACCGTAAAAATCTTGATAATTTTATTTTGTTCAATATTAATTTGACTAGCAAAAAGCGTTTGGATATTGTCCAAAATATTCATATTTACATTAGTAAATTCTACTAGCGAGTTAATATCCTTTAGCACAATTCCCAAATCCTTTTTTACTTCATTATCTGCCTTGTTTGTCCGGAGCAATGCAGTAATTGCGAGCCTCTTATCAAACAAACTATCCCGCAAACTCAAGTGCATTTCTTGCAAGATTGAAAGTTTTTCCAAAATTTCATCGCCTAATTGTTTATCAAAAACTACCATTCGTCTTAATAGCCTCGTTTCTTTGGCGATTCCCTCTAGCATATCGGCATCTTTTTCCACCCGCAATTCAAAAATTTTTGAAATCAAATCAAATCCATCTTCAAAATTTTTTGGACTTGCTAAAACGCGTTGTTGAATCTCATCAAACACTTTAAATTCACTATAACGCACAGTAAAAAGAATATTGTGCGTTAGCAAAAAAGTAATGGTTTCATTATGGAAAATCTTTTCTTCATTAGGACGCGTAAGGAAGTAAGTATTAATCGTAACCGTCTCACTATCCTCCCAATATCTTGCAGATTCCTCAATCTCTTCTCTTTCTTCTTTGGTTGGAATGTCCAAAAGGTAAGTTTTAGAAATATAGGCAATCTCTTCAGAATTTGGGTGCAAAAGGTCAATCCATAAAATATCGGCTTCCATATCAATACTTTTAACCGATTGAATACTTTCCCTAACAACCATTCCATTTCGTTTGATAAAAAGATTCAACATCAAAACCCCTTTTATAAAACTTAGGCTTTTTTATCTAATACCTCAAAGGCTGGCAACACTTCCCCTTCCAATAATTCCAAACTCGCTCCACCTCCTGTGGAAGTAAAACTCATACTATCTTTATCCCCTGCTTTATCTACTGCATCAGCGGTATCTCCCCCACCAATCACACTATAAGCATAAGTATCTGCTATGGTGTGAGAAATACTAAATGTTCCTCGCGAGAATTTTTGATTCTCATATACTCCCATAGGTCCATTCCATATAATTGTCTCACAATCCCTAATTACTTCATTAAACAGCCTTACTGTTGCAGGTCCAATATCTACTGCCATTAAATCATCTGGAATATCTTGAGCAGGAGAGATTTTAATAATTTTAGCTTCTTTAATATTATCTGTTGCCACTACATCTACAGGCAAATAGATTTTTACACCTTTTTCTTTGGCAGTACGCAAAATACTTCTTGCTTCCTCTAATAAATCCTCTTCTACCAAAGAAGCCTTCATATCATAACCCACTGCCTTAAGGAATGTATTACTCATCGCTCCACCAATAATAATCTTATCCACTACTTCCAAAATAGATTTCAGCAAAGTAAGTTTAGAGGAAACTTTAGAACCTCCCACAATCAGCAACAAAGGGCGTAATGGATTAGATAAAGCAATCCCAAAAGAATCAATTTCTTTTTTAAGCAACAATCCTGCCACTTTCTCTTTGGCATATTGAGCGACACCATAAGTAGAAGCATGTTTGCGGTGAGAAGTCCCAAACGCATCATTCACATATACATCACACAAATCCGCTAATTGTTTGGAAAGCTCACTATCATTTTTTTCTTCTCCCTCATAAAATCGGATATTTTCCAAAAGCAAAATACTTCCATCTACAAGAGTATTGAGAGTTATTTTAGCATTATCCAAACTATCAACAAACACTACATCTTTTGCAAGAAGTCTCTCTAATCTCTTCAAAATAGCCTTAAGTGAAAACTCTTCACTTCTACCCTTTGGTCTTCCAAGATGACTTACAAGTATGATTGATTTTGCACCATTATCAATACAATAGTTAATTGTAGGAATCGCTTCTCGTATTCTTGTATCATCGCTAATATTTAATTCGCTATCCATTGGCACATTAAAATCAACTCTAATTAATACTCTTTTATCTTTAATATCAATTTCACGCACGCTTTTTACATTTTGCATTATCTGGATATTTTTACTCATCATTAACCTTTCTTTGATAGTTTAAGAATCCTAGCAAAAAACGACTTAATCTATAATGAGTAATACATTAAATATTTTGTGGCAATCTAATTTCAAAGCCTTTTTTATTTTCTTCCAAAAGCCTAATCTTCCCATTATGTGCTTCAATAATCTGCAAAGAGAGTGCAAGCCCCAAACCATTCCCCTTAAGCTTTGTGCTTTTAAAAGGCTCAAAAAGTATTTGTGGATTTTCAATAGGCTTACCATTATCATAAATTTTAAAAATCACCTCTTTTGGATTCTTATGGTATTCAATTTCCACAATCCCTTCTTCCTCATCACTCTCCTCAATGGCATCAATAGCATTAAATAGAAAATTTTGTAAAACAATACACAATAAATCAAAATCCGCCTCAAACACCTCATCATCAAATCTAAAAATAAAATTGATATTCTTAGAGTAAGTGTAATAATTAAGGGATTCTTGAATTTCATTTTGAATATTTTGAGGAATAATCTCACTCTTGTGAATCTGCACTCCCTTAGAAAAAAGCAAAGTCGCCTTTACAATTCTCTCCACACGCCAAATAGATTTTTTAATCTCCAGCACCAAAGTTTTATTTTTAATATCCACTCTTTTTAGAAGCGTGGAAGCAAGAAGTGCGACAGAGCCAACGGGATTGCGTATTTCATGGGCTAAATGTGCAGAAATCTGCCCCATTGAAGCCAATCTTTCTCTCCGCTTTTCATGTGTAATGTCTGTTGCAGAAATGATATATTTATTTAATTTTTGATTAGTTTGCACCAAATACACTTTGGATTCTACTTCAATTTCTTGACGATTAGTATTTTGCAAATCTAGTTTTTCCAAAATCTCTGGAATCTCTGAAGCAAGGCTATTTTGATAAAATATCTCCCCCTCTTGTTCCAAAACCCAAACTGCTGTTGGCAAAATATCCAACACTTCTTCAAAAAGTGCCTTTAATTCAACAAATTCCTTTTCAACTTCATAAGTTTGGGTAATAAGCTCTTTTAGCCCTCTTGCAAAAGATTCTTTATCACTGCTGCTTAGAGATTCTAATAGATTTTGGTCAATCACTTAACGCCTTTAGCACCTTGTTGATTTTGCAAATCTTTAAGATAATCAAAAAGCAATTCACTAAAGCCAAAACTTCCGCTCAAAGTTTGCGAAAGAGTATCCCGATACATTGATTCATAAATATCATGTCCGGGTGCTTTTGGATAAAGCGAATCATCCATTTTTAACGCAGTATCAAGCATATTTTTAATAATAAGTGCTTCAAACGCATCAGTTTGCTCCCTCAAACGCGTATCATCATCTGTTTTTTGAATCGTTGGTGCTTGTTTGGCTGCTTCTAAAATTTCCTTAGAATATCCACTTAATCCACTAAAATTAATCTCCATATCACTCCCCCTCTCTTAGATAATCTCCAAATCTGCATTAAAAGCACCAGCTTTTTTCATTGTTTCAATAATGGCAATCATATCCTTAGGTGTTGCACCCATTCTTTGTAATGCCCTTGTAACGCTTGAAATAGTCGGATTATTAGGGCTTGTAACCATTGCTTGTTGTGGGCTAAAAATAGCTCCACTTCCCATATCTACCGCTTCTGGATCATTAACCACTTCATTAGAAACTTTGATAGTAATATTATTATGGGTAACCACCACAGGCGAAACCTCAACTCCCATTCCAGCAATCACCGTTCCTGTGCGTTCATTGATAATAATTTTATTTTCTTTAACATAATCCACATCAATATTTTGCACACGCGCCAAAAACTCTACCATACTCAAATTTTCAGGTCTTTGCAATTTAATAGTCCTTGGATCAATTGCCATAGCAACAGGTTTATTCTCCGGATTTGCTCCAAAGGTTTCATTGATTCTTGTTTGGATTCGCATCGCATTTTGAAAATTTGCCTCTTTTAAACTCAAAGTTGCATTCACTTTGCTATACAAATCATAAACCACTTCTCTCTCTACAATTCCTCCATTTGGCATTGTTGCAGCAAGTGCATGATTAGCACTCCCTCCTCTTTCGTTTTTTCCACCTATTCCAACTGCTCCTTGTGCCACAGCATAGATTCTACCATCTAATCCACTCAAAGGAGTAAGAAGCAATGTCCCACCTTCTAGTGATTTTGCATCACCAATACTAGAAACTAAAATATCAATCGTATCCCCTTGTCTAGCAAATGGGGGTAGTTTTGCAGTTACCATAACTGCAGCAACATTTTTAGATTGAATATCATTAGGATCAATTTTTACATTTACACTTTCTAACATATTAGAAATAGATTGCATTGTAAAAGTTGAAGTAGTTTTATCTCCACTTCCATTTAAACCCACTACCAAACCATAACCGATTAATTGATTATCCCTTACACCAACAATATTTACCAAATCGCTTACTTTAGCCGCAAAAAGAGGCATAGTAAGTAGCACAAACACCATATAAATTACTTTTTTCATAGCTTCATATCCTTATTTAGCCTAATCTTTAATACCTAAAAGCAAAAAGCATTCCAAAAAATATTTTTTCATTTCAAAATTTTTTAATTATTTTTTGATAACATTGCATTTTTAATTATACTACAATTTGCGGAGTATAGCGCAGCCTGGCTAGCGCACACCCTTGGGGTGGGTGAGGTCGTGGGTTCAAATCCCGCTACTCCGACCATCAATCACAAACAATCAATATCTTTCATTGATAAATTACATGCCTTTCAAAGCAATTATATAATTTATTTTAGGGCTTTTCAACACACAAAGTAATCACAATTAATAACATTTGGAATCATTAAAATAAGGTAATAAAAGCTCAAGAATTTTACACTCTTTTGAAAGGATTAGAGGACTATAAAAAAGAAAGGCTAGGTTTCTAATGTAAAAATTGTTTATTTTTATTATATAATTCTGTATTTACAAGGAGGGAGATTATGGACTTCTTAGATAGTTTAAAAGAAAATATGAATAGTGGTTATACAGAAAATGGCTCAAAAGCATATCTAAGCACTAAAAACAACTTACTTGATTTGTTTGCTAAAATGGGAGCTTGGAGGTATAGAGTAGAGATAGAAGTTGATTCTAAAGGGCAAATCATCTTTAATAATGATGAACCTTTTAAAATCTTATTGAAAAGCTATTTAACAGCTCCAAAAGAAACACTATGTTCTTTAATGTATCTAAGAGATATTAGAGGAGGACTAGGAGAAAGAAAACTTTTTAGACTATTTCTAATTTACCTCTATTTAAAAAGAGATGATAAACAAGATTTATTAGATAAAACCCTCAATTCCTTGTTTGATATAGGCAGATATGATGACATTATCTTTATACTCTATCAACTACATTTAGCAGGAATCAAGAAAGAAATCTTTTATAACAAAATAAAAACTCAATTCTTTAAAGAATTAAATGGAAAATCATCTATTAGTTTATTAGCGAAATGGTTACCTTCTGAAAATACTTCTAATAAGCAAACCGTTTTAATGGCTAGGTTTGTTAGAGAAAAAATCTTCGAAATAGATTCTAAGACTTATAGAAAAGCATTATCAAAGCTAAGGGCAGAAATCAAACTCATTGAAAATAACCTAAGAGAAAGGGATTATAGTTTTAATTATTCTCAAATCCCCTCATTAGCTATGGCAAAATACAATAAAGCCTTTAAACGCAATGATGAGGATAGATACTCTAAATACCTCCAAGATGTCCAAGAAGGTAAAGCTAAAATCAATACTCAAGTTCTTACACCCTTTGATATTATAAGGAAGATTCAAGTAGAAAATAATGAAGTAGAAGCCCTCAATACAATGTGGGATAATCTACCAAATCTCTTTGGAGAGGATTCTATTGATGCAATAGTAGCTTGTGATGTTTCAGGCTCTATGAGTGGCAATCCTATTTGTGTTTCTATTGGATTAGCTATCTATATCGCACAAAGAAATAAGGGAAGATTCCACAATCATTTTATAGACTTCTGTGGTGATTCAAGACTACACGAATTTCCAGACAACGCCTCTATTAAAGAGCTTTATGATTTAGTTATATCCTCAAGTAGGGATATGAATACCAACATAGAAAGTGTGATGATAAATGCTATTTTAGAGACATTAATCAAAAACAAAATACCCAAAGAGGAATGTCCTAAGTATGTTATTATTATAAGCGATATGGAATTTGATATGTGTGGCAAAGGCAAGAAAACCAACATAGAGTATTGGAAAAAGAAATACCAAGTAAGAGGGTATGATATGCCAACAGTTATCTTTTGGAATGTAGATGATAGGAATAATATATTCCCCGCAACATTAGATGAAAAGGTTATCCTAATTTCAGGTTATTCTCAAAACTCTATTAAAGCTTTACTTAAAGTATTAAATGATAAAATGAGTGCCGAAAATATAAGTTTGCAGATAGTTTCTGAAGCTATTAAACCTTATGAAATCTATCTTGAAAAAGAGATTTAGTTCTTTTCACATTTAAAGACGCAAACAGCAATTTTCTGTGTGTTATTTGGCTTTTACAAAAGCGTCTTGTGTAGATACAAACAGCAAAATTTTATTTCTCTTTTATTTTAGAATTCTGAAAAAATTCAATTGTATCTAGTATTGCGTGAAATCCAAAATAAAGATCTTTGCAGAATCAAGAGGAAAGTTTTAGAATATTTTCCTAATTAATCGTATATAATTTATTATCTTGACAATAGCGATAATAAAATATCTCTGACACTCCACCCTTTTTTGGATAAAGTTCTAGGTAAAGATTCTTTGCAGAAGTGTCTTTGTGGATTCCTCTTTTATCTTATGGAATCTTTTCAAGTTCTTTTTTATTTGCAAATTGCATATCATTCCCTACGATGTTTAATCTATCCTAATCTATTCCTAGTGATTTCTATTGATTTGCCTTTATGTTATACAAAAGCATATATGATAATAAATCAAAATACATTATACACACTCACAATAGGCAATCCAAAATGCCCACAAACAAGATTAAATCAAACACTCTCAATGTATCAAGCAAGCTATTAATCTTTATTTTATGTTGCAATTTCATTGAGTATTTAGAGGATACAAATAGTTTTCCTTAATCAATAATTCCACTATCTCTTTAAACAAAGGCACAGCAGTGATAGACGCAAAATAAGCTTCTGTTTCATTAGGTTCAAAAACGCTGATTCCAATTGTATATTCATTGCCTTTTTCATCACTCACAAAACCAAAAAAGGAGCTATTATATTTCCTTACATATTGTCCGCCTTGTGCAATATGTGCTGTCCCTGTTTTCCCACCAATAGTTACCCCCTTTACCTGTGCAGTCCGCCCTGTCCCTTGTGTGACCACTTTAATCAGTGTATTTTTTACTTCATTAGCAACCTTATCGCTCAAAATTCGCGTTGGCATTTGATGCTTAAGTTTATAACGCACACCTTTTGAATCTTGAATATACTCTACCAAATAAGGTTCATAAGCCACCCCATCATTAACAATAGTGTTATAAGCTTTTAGCATTTGCATAAAAGTTGTCCTAAGTCCATATCCATAAGAAACAGTAGCCCTATACACTTCACTTCTTAAGCGGCGAATATCTGGGATTACGCCCACTCTTTCATAGGGCAAGTCAATACCGCTTTTTTCTCCAAATCCAAAAGCCTTCAAACCTTCATAATACTCATCTGCCATTAAACGCTGTGCAATCTTTGCCATTCCAATATTACTTGAATACAACAAAATCTCTTCTATACTAGCCTCTTGCAACCGATGCGTATCGGTAATATAAAAATTATGCAGTTTATACCTACCATTTTCAAGAGGAATAATTTCGCTAGGTTCAATAAGCTTTTTATCCAACAAAATAGAATAAATAATAGGCTTAATCACACTACCGGGCTCATAAGAATATTCAATGGCATTAGCATTGAGATTAGGATAATCTTCTTTGGTAATTACATTAGGATTAAACCTAGCACTACTTGCCAAAGAAATCATTTTGCCTGTTTTGCTCTCCATAATTCCGACTATTATCTCTTTTGCATTCAAAATTTTTCTACTATCATCAATAACCTGTTCAATCTTTTTTTGAAGTTTCAAAGGAATGCTAGAAATTACATTATAACCATCACTACGCTCTTTGAAAGTAGAATCTTTATTCAAAATAACATTAAAGCCAATATCCCTCTGCCCTACCATCAACAAATCACTCAAGGGCTCTAATTCCTCATTAAAGCTTTTCTCAATCCCCTTAACTCCGCTAACCTTTGTAATGTCTTCTTGATTTTGTTTGTTAATATATCCCAAAATAGGCTCCATAGTATCTTCATAGAGATAATCCCTTGACTCTCCACTCTCCACCACAGAAAGCCCGTATTTAAAAATATGTCCATTCTCATTTTCATAAGCACGAAAAACATCTAAAGCATTTAACTTGATACTAAGTTGTTTTAAATAACTAGCTGTTTTTGAATCAATATCATAAGAAAGAACTACATTTCCTTTATCTTGCAATTTTTCAGCAATTTCTTGTTTTGGTATCTTGCTATAAATAGAAAAAAGATTAATAAAAAGTTCTTTTTTTTGCGGATCGATATTGTAAGTATTTACCACTGCTTTATAGACTTTTTTACTAGAAGCCAACAAAAATCCATCGCTACTATAAATAGAGCCTCTAATTGCACTTTCAATGCGTTTGGCTTGAAGATTTGGAAGTTTCCTATCTGCGAAAATATGATAAAAAATAGTCCCCAAAAAAATACAAAAGCCTCCTACAATCATTAAAAAAATTAATAAGATTTTACCTGCTTTTTTGGAGCTTGTATCGTTCATTAAATTTGCGTTCTAATTAATTCTTTATAAGCACTAATGGCTTTATTCCTTACCTCCAACATAAGTTTCATACTATTTTCTGCTTTCCCAATAGCAATTGCTGCTTGATGAATATCTTTAATTTGCCCCGTTGCCATATCTGCCATTGCTTGTTCGGAAGTCTTTTGGTGTGTATTTACTTCATCAAAAGCGTCTTTTAGCATACTGCCAAATGTTTTATCTGAAGAATTAGCATTATTGTTTGGAGATAGATTTGGGACATCTTTTAACTGCGAATTAAGCTTCTCTGGATCTATTCCATATTTGTTAATTTCCATTTATAATCCTTTATGCCTGGAACATAGAAATAGCAGTAGTTGCCATATTTTTTGCACTTTGAAAAGCTGCCACATTAGCTTGATAGGCTTTTGTTGCTTCAATCAAATCAGCCATTTCCACAACCGGATTGATATTAGGATAAGCGACATAACCTTCTGAATTTGCATCAGGATGACTTGGCTCATATTTCATTTTTGGCTGTGAGTCATCTCTCGCAATCTTATCAACATAAACACTCATCAAAGTAGGCTTTGGCTCTCTCTGCTCATCAAAACTATCCATTTCATCTAATGGATCTTCATATTTTAACAAATTATTGCTGTTTTCATACTTTTGATTCAAAACTTTATCAAAATTAAAAGCCTTAAGTATTAACTCTCGCCTTCTATAT
Organism: Helicobacter pullorum NCTC 12824; assembly: GCF_017979475.1. Taxonomy (GTDB): domain Bacteria; phylum Campylobacterota; class Campylobacteria; order Campylobacterales; family Helicobacteraceae; genus Helicobacter_D; species Helicobacter_D pullorum. Next base: position 123,867 of record NZ_JAERIT010000003.1, on the reverse strand, counting down.
GGACCTCCCTCATCAGTCCTTGTTGTATTTGCATTAGCAATATTACTAGAAATTAAATTTACTCTTTGCCTTTGTGCAGAAAGCCCATAACCGCTAATATCAAAACTTGACAAAAACATTTAATTCCTCCTATAAGCTTTTTGAAGATTCAATTGCATTAGAAAAGATTCCACCTTGCTTTCTTAAAGCCCCTACTAATGCTTGATACATAATATCATTTTTCGCCATTTCGCTTGTTTCAATATCCAAATCCACACTATTTCCATCATTTCTAGCCAAATGCCCATCACGATAAAACATTGTTGTGCGAGATAAATCCATCTCTTCAAGTGGCAAAAGGTGATTGCTATTAGTCAATGCCAAATCCAATGTCATATCTTTGCTTCGATTAAAAACTTCATCCGCTTTTTTTGCCATCATTTGTTCAAAATTAATATCTTTTGGGCGATACATAGGAGTGGAGACATTTGCAATATTACTAGAAATCATATCCCTTCGCAAAGAACGATAATCCAAAGCCTCTTGTGCTAATCCACGCGCTTGGCTAAAATTAAAAATGCTCATAAAAAATCCTAATTTATAAATTCTAAATAGACAATAAGCAAATACTATTCCAATTTTTAATTTGGCGAGGTTTGTGAATTTATCACACAAAATCCCACTGCGTCATTAGATATACCATTACAGATTATTTTATTATTACGATTTGGATTACAAAAGCTTTTAGCCTTAAATCCACGGCAAGAAAAATAACAAAGACAAAAGACAATAGCAAATCACAAGAATCCCTCTTGATTTTGCCATTGCTTCCCCAAAAATCCAGCAATTGCCAAGTAGTTTTATAAGCAACTTTGATTGTTTTAAGTTTTAAAGAGGGCTAGAACTAAGCCTAGAATCCTTATAAAATTTCTAAATTCCCCCAAATTATACTCATACTCACTGCGTAAGCACTAGCCCAAACCCACGAATATAATTTTACTCATTAGTTACGCTTGAGCTGATTCACGATTTGTAGCATTGAATCTGCTGTCTGAATTGATTTTGAATTCGCCTCATACGCTCTTTGTCCCACAATCAAATCTGTCATTTCTTCTACAAGCTTCACATTACTTGTTTCCACAAATCCCTGCCTTAATTGCCCAAAACCATTCAATCCCGGAGTCCCAACGATAGGATCCCCTGAAGCATTTGTATTAAGATAGAGATTATCGCCTAATGCGTGCAAACCTGCAGGGTTGATGAAATTCACCGTTTCAATCTGTCCTAGCTCATTGACTTCTGTTTCATTCCCTTGCACTACCGTAACAGTGCCATCTGTCCCGATATTTACTTGAGTAGCATCATCTGGAATTGTGATATTTGGCACGAGCAAATACCCTTGAGAATTCACCACATTCCCTTCATCATCAAGCTTAAAAGAACCATCACGCGTATAAGCAATCGTCCCATCTGGAAGTTCGATTTGAAAAAACCCATTCCCTGTAATTGCAATATCCAAATTATTTTCAGTTTCTTTAAAATTCCCTTGAGAAAAAATCTTCTGCACCGAAGTTGGACGCACACCAAGCCCCACTTCAATCCCTGTTGGTGAAAGTGTTGTTTCTGAAGTGCTAGAACCTGCATATTGCAAAACTTGATGAAACAAATCCGCAAATTCTGCCCTTTCTTTTCTATACCCAAAAGTATTCACATTAGAAATATTATTAGAAGTTACATCAATTTGTAATTGTTGCCCCAGCATTCCTGTTGTTGCTGTATATAATGCTCTCATCATTTTAAATCCTTTTTATGCTCTTGCTGCTAATCTTGTAATTGCTTCTGTATTTAAGTCATCCATATGGGTTTTAAGCACCTTAGAATACGCCTCTACCAAACGATTAGTTTCAATCAATCCTGTCATTTCATAAACAACATTAATATTGCTTTTTTCCAAAAACCCTTGTCTTACCGCTCCACTTCTCTCCAAAACCTCCATTTCATTCATTCTTTCTTCTGGATATTTATAGAGATTGTCCCCGACTTTTTGAAGAAATTTTGGATTCTCAAAAGAAACCACAGCAATATTGCCACCTAGCAATGCCTCATCTAATTCCTCATTTGTCAAAGAACGATTGTAGATATTCCCATCACTATCTACTTCTACTTGGAATCCATCGACAAAATCAATATATTGTGGAGATTCAATGTATTCTCGTGGAAGCACTGCATAACCCTCTTTATTGACCAAACGCCCTTCCTCATTTAGCACAAAAGAACCATCACGACTAAATCGTATCCCCTCTGGCGTCTCAATCATAAAATAAGCATTTTCTCTACTCAATGCAAAATCAAAAGTATTTTCTGTTTGCACCACTCCCCCAGCACTTCTATCCGTAAATTCCTCTACAATCTGTGGCACACGATTTAAAGAACGATTATAAAATTTTGCTGCATCTTTTGTTTGATCTTCTATAGGCAAAAATTCTTTGTGTTGTTCATAAAGTCGCATAAAATCACCTATCACGACATCATCTCTTTTAAATCCCGTAGTATTGGCATTTGCAATATTATTCGCAATCACATCTAAGCGATTAATCTGCGTTACCATTCCACCAACTGAACTATAAAAGCCACCTTGCATAATATTCCTTTATCTAGCAAATTTGACATCACTAAAGCAAAAAGTGTTCCAAAATCTTGATACCACTAAAAAATTTAATTTTTTCAAAATTACCTAAAACATTTTTTATCTTTTTAAGTAAAAACTAAGGGGGGGGGGGGGCATAATAAAAATTCCATTTTTATTTTTAAGGAGAAATGAATGAAAGTTTCAATTATAGCAAGTCGAGTCCTAGCTGGACTTAGTATCGCTGCAGCATTTGCTGGCATTGCTGTTGCAAACACAGGAAGTGCTAACACAGGTAGCATACAACAACCAACTATCACAGATATTGCAGTTAGCGATAGTGCGGGCTTCAATAGCAATTTTCAGCAAAATGGTACAGGCAATTGGCAGTTTAACAACACAAATTCAAATTTAAATCTTAGCTTTGATGCAACAACAATAAGAAATGACGGAACTACAAAGCTTAACAACCTCAATATTACTGCAAACAATGTAACTATTACTGCACCCATTGGAGGATATTACCCAGATGAGCTGGGGGAAGCAGCACCAGAAATAGGCAGTATAGTTTCAAATGGACAAGCCTTTGCATTTAATATTAATGCACAGCAAGTTACATTTGATTCTAATGCATTTGTAAATATTTATAAAGATTCTAACATTACAGGTGATACTACCTTTCAAAATGGTGCCATGCTAAATGTAATAGGGTATAATTTAAATATCACAGGCAATGCAAACTTTCAAGGCGATGGCTCTGGTTTCCATACATTGCAACTTGGAAAAATCAATATTTCTGAAAATTTAACTATGACAAATGAGCATTTTCAGTTTAATGCTGGGGCACAAAGTGCTGTTCAAAATGGCACATTACCAAACACTGGCTCAAATCAACCAGATTATTATAACTCCATGCTGTCTAATTGGAGCTTTACTGATTGGGGAATCTATGTGGGCAAAGATGCAAACATTACAAATAGTCAATTTGGATTCTTTAGTGCTGATTTACCTCTTGGACAGATGAATATTATTCATGCGGATAAATTCAATAATGATGTCCTAACAAGTAATCAAGTAGGTAAAATCATTTATTTTAAAGATATTTCTTCACTATTAACTAGCCCAAGCATTTTAAAACCAAATTTATATAATCTCCAAATTGAAATTACTGATGGCAATTCTCTAAATGGAGTTACTTACACTCTTAATCTTTCAGAAGATGGCAAAACGCTTTATATCAATGGGCAACTTAGCGAGGAATTTGCGAAACAAGATTTAACAAGCCTTAAAAATGTTGCAAGTAGCCTTATCACAACAGAACAAGGCTATATTACAAAAGCACAAACACAATTAACACAAATAGAAGGCAATTTGACATCACAAAAAGCAAGCCTTGAATCACAACTTGCAATGGCTGATGAGGCAACAAAAGCACAACTACAACAACAAATCAATCAAATCACAAGCGAACTTGAAGCAATCGCTAATGCACAAACAGATTTAACCAATAGAAATAATGCACTTACAGACACTAAAAATCAAGTTGATACTGCAACAGAATCTAATATCAAAGATATTATGCTTGAAACTTTAGCACCTAGCATTAATGCAGGGGATTATTCTTTGGCTAATAGTGTCTTAGAAGCGGTTAAAATTCGTAAAGACGATACTCTATTTGGTGGAGTTTTATTTGATATGAACGAGAAGCTCACTCCGATTGTTTCTGCGACAAAAAATTCAGGAAACACTGGAGAATCTCTCAAAATCCTTTCAAGTATTGCAGGTTCAAGCCTTCATACTCAACAAGTAATGCAAGTGATTACCAACCAAAGATTCTTCAAAGATACTAGAGATTCTGCAAGAAGTGCGACAAACTTCACAGACGCTTCATCATCAATGATGACTGCAATTAATGTTTCTAATGATATGGCAATTAGTTCTCGAATCGCAAGAGCAAACAATCCTTATCAATCACTCTCCAAAGAAAAATTTGCAGCTTCAGGCACAACAGGGACAGATGGAGCTTATAGCTATTATGAAACTTATAATGCGGCTGTATGGGCAAATGCTTTTGGTGGTGCAAATATCATTGATGGCGAATCTGGTGGATTGTATGGGATTAGCATAGGTGTTGATGGAAATGTAACAGATAATGTTTTATTGGGTATTTATGCAACTTATGCAAATGCAGAATTACAAGATACTTTGCTTAGTCAAGAATCTGATAACTTCCAAATCGGTGTTTATTCTCAAATCAAAATTGCTCCAACTTGGGAACTTAACCTAAGAGCTTATGGACAACTTGGACAAACTGATCAAAGAGTTTCAAACATCGCTGGAATCAACACTTCAGATTTTGATAAAAAATTCTTTGGAATTAGTGCCAATGTAGGTAAAGTCTTTGATATGGATAATGGATTCTTCTTAAAACCATTTGGTGGAGTGAATTACTACTATTCTCATACACCTAGCTATACAGAGCGTGGAACTATCTTGGCTCAAAGCGTAGAATCCAATACAAACAATTCTGTAAGCTTGGAATTAGGATTGGAAGCTAGAAAATACTTTAGCTCTTCATCATATTTGTTTGTAACTCCAAAAATCGAGCAATATATCATCAATAATGGCGATGATTATGTGGGTAGATTTGTAGGCTCTAGCACAAGCTTTAGCATTGCAGGAGAAGACAAAAAGAAAACTTATGGACAACTCGTAATTGGTGGTAATTTAGAAATCACTGATGCATTATCATTAAACGCTGGTATTGGTGCTAAACAAATCTTAGCTGGAAAAGTAGATTCTAAAAATGAAACTTATATCAGCGGAAATGTAGGAATCAAATATAGATTCTAATCATACTATCAAACTCAAGGTTTTTGCCTTGGGTTTTATTCAATTGCAAAGTTAATCGATAAAAAGCTGAAAAATTGTTAAACAAACCAACTTACTTTTAAAAATTTCATTCCTCTTTAGCCTTTTTGGCTAAAGATATCTTTCATCTATTCAATTCAATGAAAACTAACAATCCAAAACAAAATCCTACATTTATAGAAAATAATCCAACAAACAATAGCAGTAAAAGTCTATGAAATCTTAAATTAATAGCAATAGGATATAAGCTTATAAGTGATAATTAGACACAAAACAAATTGAGGGTAACTTGATACTTTTTGCCCCAAAACTTTACAAACAAACTACCATTCTACTTCATTTATACTTAGCATTAATTTTGTAAGCCACATAAATAAACAATCAAAAACAAAAAGCATTAAGAGATTCTAGCAAATTTACTCATTTGCAATCATTCCTAAAATCTCTACAATCAATTACTTCTTGGCGAGATATTTAAAAGAATCCTTTGCATTTTGACAATCTTGGTTGATTTTATAAATCTCAATACCGCATTCCAAAAAAACTTTTGCAGTGTTTTTACAAGCTTTTTTAACTAGCACAGCCTGACAATCCTTGATAATTTCACCCAACACATTATGTTCCAACTTATGTGCAATTTGCTCTTCTTGCGTCATATCAGAATCTTTATGGGAGCAACCCTCGCTTGCTTCTACATTCCCACGCGGATTTTCTCGTAATTCTAGTAAATTAAATTGCTTAAACATTCCGCTACCCTTTTGCTCAAATACTGCAAAAAATGGAGTATGCCCTGTATTGCCAAAAATCCTTAAACTCTCATCAAAAACCGGAACTGCTACTTTCATCATTAATCCTTTTTTGTATCCTCATTATCAATATTTGCAAGGTCAAAGAGATTTTGCTCTTCTACTTGCCCTTGGAATCTTTCTTCAAAATCTTGCGTTTCTACACCAAGCACTAATGCAAAATTATACTTTTGCACCAAAACTTGAGAAAAAAGCTCTTCTTTTGTTTCATAACCCAAAATTTCTGCATAAGGGGTAAAAATCTCTTGGTATTCTTTAGGGACAAAAAGCATTAATCTCGCCCATTTAGCATACATTTTAAAATAAGCCAAAAACTGCTCATAAAGTTTAATATCCTTGCAAGCAAGCACAACTTTATTGGTTGCACCCGGCTTTGATATAAAACCTCTCTCATCTAAATAAAGCGGTTTAAAACTTGAAAGACCCTCTAATTTCTCCAAATCCGCTTCCAACGAATATTCTTCTGCAAACTTCAAAACTCTTGCTAAAAGCTGCAAAAAAAGCTTTGGGATAGGCAGTGAATAATCCACAGATTTATAAAATATTTTCATACCAAACAAAGAAAAAGAATTAATAGAAAATAAAAAAGATTCTTCTGGTATTTTTTGTTTATCTAGCTCTTTAATTTCTTGCTGAAATTGAGGGAGATTGCTAAAATCTAATTGGATAGCATTGTGATATAAAATATAAGCTGTATTCTCGCCTTCTAACACATAAGAAATAAGCTGCACCAAAGAACCATCAAAATGGATAAAGCTCTTTTTGGGGATTAAGATTTGATGGCTTAGCTCATATTCATCACTATTTAATAAAAAAAGGATTTCATTTCTCATAATGAGATAATGTCGCAAAATTCGCACCAAAGCTTCATCGAGATTTTCGACATAAATCCACGCTACTTCTGAATCACTCATTGCAATTTCATCGCTAAAAAGAATCCCAAAAGCACCTTCTTGCACAGCTTTAGAAATATCTTTAGAATCTCTTGCGACAAACAAATCGCCTTTTTTGATTTTTTGCACATCATCACAAATTTGATTAAAAAAAGAAATACTAGGCTGATTTAAAAGTGTCCCATAAGTAATCTCTACGATTTCATTGACGCTAAGTTGGATTCCGTTTTTTTTCACATACAATCCTTTAACTAATTTGACTTCCATTTTTTCTTTGGTTTTGAGGCATAATAAATGCCAAGCCCTCATCATCTTTAGCAGCCAAAATCATACCTTCGCTAATTTCCCCCATGAGTTTTACTGGTTTTAGATTTGCCAAAACACACACTTGCTTGCCTATCAAATCAGTTGGCGTATAATATGCTTTAATGCCTGCTAGAATCTGTCTTGTCCTACTCTCTCCCAAATCCACTTTAAGCTTTAGGAGCTTTTCACTTTTGGGTAAAATCTCTGCTTCTATGATTGTTCCCACTTTGATTTCTATTTTTGTAAAATCATCTTTTGTGATAGGATTTTCTAATTTTAGAGGCTCTAGGGCTTCTTTATTTTCTTTGTTTTCGACAGGTTTTTGCACTTCACAGATTTCTTCGATTTTTGGAAAAAGTGCGGGGATAGGATTCAAAGAAACCGAAGTTAAAACCTCTTCCCCACATACAAAATTCTTATAATTTTGGGCATTCACTTCCAAACCAAAAACACTCATAATTTTCTTAGCACTCTCTGGCATACAAGGATAAAGGCACAAAGCACCCTTAATAAGCAAATTTGCCACAAAAATCAAAAGTTCTGCAACCTCTGCTTGTTTATTTTCTTTAATAAGCTTCCAAGGTTCTTTTTTGGCAATAATCCCATTTGCAAGGTTAAAGAGCCTCCAAAGCTCTTCTAAATATCGATTGATTTGCACCTCTTGCATCATTTTATTCAAATTTCCCAAGACTGCCTTTATCTCTTCTATCTCTATTTTATAAGCATTTTGATAGCTTTCTAAATCCACATTTAAGGTATTATCAAAATACTTCGCACTCATTCCCAACAAACGATTTAAAAGATTCCCCAAATCATTCCCCAAATCTGCATTAAACCGCTCAATCAAAGCTTTTTGCGAGAAATCTCCATCTTGCCCAAAAGGCACTTCACGCAATACAAAATATCTAAAACAATCTATACCATAAGATTCTACAACCTCTTTGGGATTAACGACATTTCCAATGCTTTTACTCATCTTTGCACCATCTTTTGTCCACCAACCATGTGCTGCAATATGTTTAGGCAATGGCAATTCCAAACTCATCAAAAATGCAGGCCAATAAACTGCGTGAAATCGCAAAATATCTTTGCCCACCAAATGATAGTTTGCTGGCCAAAAATCCATTTTATTTTCCAAATTATTTTGATACCCCAAAGCACTCAAATAATTTACTAAAGCGTCCAACCAAACATACATTACAAATTTAGAATCCCCAATCTCATTTGGAAGTTTAATCCCCCAATCAAAACTTGTTCTTGTAATAGAAAGATCCTCCAAGCCCTCTTTAATGAAATTGATTACTTCATTGCGTCGCATTTTGGGCAAAATACATTCTGGATTTTGTTCAATCCATTGCAATAATCTATCCCCATAAGCACTTAATCTAAAAAAATAACTTTCTTCCTTTAAAAGATTCGTCTCTTTTCCGCAATCAGGGCATTTCTTTTGTTCGATTAATTGCGACTTAGCAAAAAACGATTCGCAAGATACACAATAATTCCCCTCATACTCTCCCTTATAAATATCGCCCTTTTGAAACATTTTCAAAAAAACATTTTGAGCGGTTTCTTTGTGATAAGAATCTGTTGTGCGAATAAACCAATCATAGCTAATCCCAAAACTATCCCAAAGATTTCTAAACCTCGATGAAATCTCATCTACATATTCCTTAGGATTTTTGCCATTTTTTTGTGCAGATTGTTGAATCTTTTGCCCATGCTCATCTGTCCCCGTCAAAAATAAAACCTCATCGCCCAAAAGCCTATGGAATCTCGCCAATGTATCTGCAATAATAGTAGTATAAGCATGCCCAATATGAGGAATATCATTCACATAATAAATAGGCGTTGTAATATAAAACTTAGAATTCAAAACTTCCTCCATTTCCTTTATTCATACTCAAATAAACAGCATTGACATAACGATTTCTCACAGCACATTCTAGCACTTCTTGACATTGCAAACAGCTTTGTAAATTATGCTTTTTTTGACATTCTTTAAGCATTTCAATATTTTCCTGCAAATTTAACTCTGTCATCTGCTCAAAATTATGCTTTTTTTCGCATTTTATCGCTTCTTTACAAAAATCACAACTTGTTGTATTATGCCGATTTTGACACTCTTTAATCTCTCTTAGTGCAATTTCTGTATTTTCAATGACTTCTGACAAACTCTATCTCCTCTTTGCTTCCAAAAAAACATGGGGTTGTATCATGCAAATGGCTTGGCGCTAGCTCCAAAAGACGCTTTTTAGAATCAATTGCTTCTCCACCTGCCCTTTCAAAAACAAATGCAAAAGGAAAAACCTCAAACAACATTCGAAGTTTTCCTTTGGGTGCATCTTGTGTAGATGGATAAGAAAACAAACCTCCACCCTTAACCAAAATATGATGCAAATCAGGGACCATTCCACCGCTATAACGCAAGCGATAACCCTTTGCAAAAAGAGATTCTATTTTTTCCCTATGTTCCTTGCTCCAATACTGCTGTGTGCCACCGGGTGAATTTAACTTGCCCTTTTCTTTGAGCATTAATGTTTTTTGGAATCTAAACTCCCTCCCATCAAAAACAAAATAATCTACCCCTTCTTTGAGATTAGAGGCAAAACCAATTCCTATTACCATACCATAAACCACATAAGCAGCCGCTATTAGATTTTGTGGTAAAAAATCCCCTTGATAAATACCAAAGATACTCCCCACACTCAAATTTGCCCCCATCAAAGAAGAACCATCTAAAGGATCATAAGCAATGCTATAAATACCTTCATTATGGAGTTTGATTGCACTTTCTTGCTCTTCACTGCAAATTTGCTGTATGATTTTTAACTCCCTAAAAGAATCTTGAATGATTTTATCTGCCAATATATCAGCTTGAAGTTGCAAATCCCCTGTTTTGTTTGTATTTTGTGTGTATTCTCCCATGCTATTTTTTAATACTTCAAAAATCAACAAAGAGCTATTTTTTATTGTCGCAAAAATCTCTTCCAAATCCGATGATAAACGATTTTGCATTAATTAAACTCCAAAAAAATAATAATTGTCTTTTATTATACCTAAAAATACATTTTTTATCGCTTACTACTTAGCATTTTAGAAACATATTCGCACTTTTTTGCTAAAATTTACTATCTCAAAAATGCAAAGGTAAAATATGTTAGTTGCTCCAAGTATCCTCTCTGCAAATTTTGGCAAACTCGATGAAGAAATCCAAGCAATCTGTGAAGCAGATTGCGACTTTATCCACATTGATGTAATGGATGGGCATTTTGTCCCTAATCTCACAATGGGACCTATCATTGTCGAATCTGTGGCAAAAGTCGCTACAAAACCACTGGATATTCATCTTATGGTGCAAAACAATAATTTTTTTGTCGATTTATTTGCCCCATTGAAACCTAAATTCCTTTCTTTTCATATTGAAGAAGAAAAACATGCAAATCGCCTAGTCCAAAAAATTCGTGATTATGGAATCTCTCCTGCAATTGTTTTAAACCCTCACACCAGCTTACAATCCATTGCTTATTTGATTGAATATGTAGATATGGTATTACTTATGAGTGTAAATCCGGGATTTGGGGGGCAGAAATTTATCCCAAACACTTTTGACAAAATCAAAGCACTCAAAGATATGATTGAAAGTCTTAATCCCAACTGCCTAATAGAAGTTGATGGGGGAGTGAGTGACAAAAATATTATGGAACTCAAAAAATGTGGAGTAGATATTGTAGTGGCTGGAAGTTATATATTTAGCGGCAATTACAAAGAAAAAATCTCATCTTTAAAATAATTCGCCCAAAACAGCACCAAGCAAAATTGCTTTGGGTGCTGATATTTTAAAAGCTAGGTAAAATAGCGCCTTTGTAGTGTGTCAAAATAAAATCTTTAATCTCTTGACTTTGGAGTGCCTCTACAAGCTTCTTGATTGCTGCTTCATTTTCTTGTCCCTCTTTAACCACCACGATATTTGCAAAAGGCGAATCTTTTGATTCTAAAGCAATCGCATCATTGAGAGGATTTAATCCCGCTAAGAGAGCAAAATTCGTATTAATCACTGAAATTGTAACATCATCTAATGCTCTAGCAAGTTGTGGAGCGTCCATTTCTTTGAAATTAAGCTTTTTGGGATTCTCTACAATATCTTGCACAGAGACAAGCTCCACGCCCTCTTTTAACTTAATAAGTCCATTAGCTTCTAAGATTCTTAATGCCCTAGCACCATTAGAAGGATCATTAGGCAAGGAAACCAAATCCCCCTCTTTTAGCTCATCAAGGCTTTTAATTTTGTTAGAATACACACCCATTGGCTCTAAATGAATATTTGCCACACTTACTAATTTTGTGCCTCTTTCTTTATTAAAAGAATCCAAATAAGGCTTGTGCTGGAAGAAATTTGCATCTAATGAACCATCATTGAGTGATAAATTAGGTGTTACATAATCTGTAAATTCTTTAATCTCTAATACAACACCTTCTTTTTTAAGCACTGGAATTACTTGCTCCAAAATTACTGCATGTGGCTCTGGAGTAGCACCCACTACAAGCTTAACTTCTCCCTTTGATTCTGCACTATTTTCTTTTGCAGAATCTCCACAACCACTAAAAACCAATACAGCTGCTATTCCCAACAAACCAATTATTTTTTTAAACATATGCTTCCTTAAATTTAAAAATTAATGTTTCAATTTTCTGTAAAGAAAATCCCCAAAACTTTGGATAATCTGTACAAGAACAATCAAAATCACAACGGTATATAACATAATATCGCTTTGGAATCTATAATATCCATATTTTATTGCAATATCTCCAAGCCCTCCACCACCAACAGCACCCGCCATTGCACTAAAACCAATTACCAAAATAAGTGCCAAGGTGATTCCTGATACAATACTTGGCAAAGCTTCAATAAACATGATTTTAAAAATAATCTGAAAATGACTTGCTCCAAAGCTTTGTGCTGCCTCTATCACGCCTTTATCCACTTCTTTTAAAGCACTCTCAATAATTCTCACAATAAAAGGTGCAGCACCAATACTAAGAGGGACAATGGCAGCTGTCGCACCGATACTTTTGCCCAAAATCCATTGCGTAAAAGGAAATAAAACTACCATTAAAATCAAAAATGGAAAAGAGCGTAAAGTATTTGTAATAGCGTCCAAAACTCTATATACCACTGCATTTGGTTTCAATCCACTAGGACTACACAATACAAGCAAAATTGCAGGAACTACCGCAAGCAATGCAGCAATAGTTGTGGCTATTATACTCATATACAAAGTATCCAAAGTCGCTTCAAAAAGCAATTTCATTAATTTTATATCCATTTTACAATCCTTACTCCACTATTTCCCAACGCGTCCCACTTTGCGTTAAAAACCTACAAACTCTTTCTTGAAACTCTTTTTGTATATTAATTACAAGCACTCCCAAAGCAATTCCGCCAAAAGATTCTAAATTTCCCCATACGATATTAAAATCCACCTGCAATTCTCTAGCCATTTGCGTAATGATAGGATTTTGTGCAACTTCTTTTGGAAAATAGATTCGGATATTCACTCCGCTTTGAGGCAAAATTTCATTTTCCCCTAAAAACTCCCGCATTTTTTTGTCTGGCTCCAAAAACAGCGATTCAATATTACCACTTTTAATAATCTCTCCATTCTCCATAAACGCTGCTTCTTGACAAATCTTTTTTACCACTTCCATTTCATGGGTAACCAAGACAATTGTTACTCCAATTTCTTTGTTGATTTGCAATAAAAGCTCCAAAATAGAACTTGTTGTAGAAGGATCTAATGCACTTGTCGCCTCATCACTCAAAAGCAAACTCGGATTCATCGCCAATGCCCTTGCAATCGCCACTCTTTGCTTCTGCCCGCCACTTAACTGACTAGGATAAAATTTGATTTTTTCTTGCAATCCTACTAATTCTACAAGTTTCTCTATTTTGTTTTTATCAATTTTTTCTCCCCAACATTGCAAAGGCAAAATAATATTTTCATAGACATTTTTTCTCGCCATCAAAGAAAAATTTTGAAATATCATTCCAACTTTTCTCCTAAAATGACGCAATTCTTCAATATTTAATTGATCAATTTGCACACCATCAATCCAAATCTTTCCACTATTGATTTTTTCCAATCCATTAAAAGTCCTAAGCAATGTGCTTTTCCCAGCTCCACTATGTCCAACAAGACCAAAAATAGAACCTTTTTTAATATTTAAGCAAATATTTTTTAAAACCTCCATAGAACCATAACTTTTATGTAAATTTTTTACCTCTATAAAATCCATCAAAAAACCTTAATTTTTAAAAAATTGCAATTTTATCAAAATTCAAACCACTTTATCTAGCCTAAAAATCAAATAATTCATGAGAAGGCTTATTGCCCTCTAATATGCTATGGAAATGCAAAATTTTGCAAGAATTCTCTAAAATCGCCATAAGTTTTGAGAGATATTGCAAATCCCGATGATAAACATACACACCATAGCCTTTAACTACCATAATCTTTTTATCACTTTCTTTAAAATAACGATTAATTTCAATATCTGCACGTTCATACCAATTATCATAATCTTTAGGGTCATAGACTTCTAATGTGCCTAAGATCTTATACCCAAAATAATCTCTAGGTTCAATTTTGTCATTGCTAAGTGTATAAGCAACCGTAAAAGGCGGCATTCCATAGGCAATATATTTTGCATTAGGGATATTTTGATAAATCAATGAATGAATAAACGCATCAATACTCGCTTCTTTCCAGCGATAATCTTGTTTGTGATAAAGCATAATCAAAGAATCTTCTGTCAAATCATCAAAAATTGCGTCCTTTTTATTGATTAAAAAATGCCCCTCTTCAAGCTTTGTGGAAATAGAGCCATGGAAGATTCCAAAAAAATTTTTCCTAAACATTGCAAGGGAAATTGTTTTTAAATCTTGAAAAATTTTTTCCATTCTACCCTTTCTTTAAAAAATTGTATTGATTTTGGCAATAAAATCCAATGGATCAATTTGCACCCCTCTTACTAAGATTCCAAAATGCAAATGCGGACCACTTACCCTACCGCTATTTCCACTTAGAGCAATCAACTCCCCTCTCTCCACTCTATCGCCCACTTTGACTTTAATCTCACTGCAATGATAATACATACTAAAAATCCCCTCCCCATGATCAATCACCACAGATTGACCAGCTAAGAATCTATCTTTAGCAATCACCACTTTACCACTATTGCTTGCATAAATAGGCGTCCCAATGGCTGCCCTAAAATCTGTCCCACTATGGTAGCTTTTAATTTCTTGATTAAAAAGCCGTGCATTCCCAAATTCACTTGTAATTTTGCTCTCCATAGGATAAATAAAGGGCTTATCCCAATAAATTCCTTTTGTATAGTTTGCATAAATTTTATTTGCCTCATCTCTTTCTTGTTTGATTCTAGCCTGATTTTTGGGATTTGGTTTAGCCTTGCTAGAATCCACACTAATTTGCTCACTTTTATAATTTCCCTTGTAAATACGCACAATTTTGCCATTATCCAAATGTAACTTTCTTTCTTTGGCATAATATGAAATAGGCAAAACCAAAATGCTTTTATCTTTTTCTTGTGGATGAGGAATCCATATTTGACTTTTCTCTTTTAATTTCCCAATCTCATTAGAATCTTCTACCAAAACCAAAGTTTTACCATTTTCTACTATCAATTCACTTGCAAATAATTTTGCTACACACAGCATTAATAATACAATTTTCTTCATCAATACAAAATTCCTTTTACTCCATAAACTAATAATTTTGAAGTATTTTAGAAAATTATCAAAGTTTTACTTATAAAGCAATTTAGCCAAAAAACTTTGATTATTTTCCCCATCTTTTACGATAATTGAATTTTTATTTTTAAGAAAGTTTAGTTTATTTTATTAATTTAACTTGACATTAATTGACTAAAGTTATATAATTTTACTTGAAATTCACAAGAATAATTGCTAAAATTCAATTTTGAAGTTGTTATTTTTGTTTGAAAGGAGTGAAATTCTATATGCAAGATGAAAATGAAAAAATAGATTCTCCACAAGATGAGAACACACAAGAAGAACAAGAGATTTCTGTGCAAGATTCTAAAGAAACACTTGAAAATAAAATTAAAGAGCTAGAAGATCAATATTTAAGGACTTATGCTGATTTTGAAAACACCAAGAAACGCTTAATGAGAGAAAAAGATCAAGCCTTGGAATACGCTTATGAAAAAATCGCAAAAGATTTATTGCCTAGCATTGATACTTTGGAAATTGCTTTAAAAACAATCAAAGAATCTAAAGAAAATAGCGATCAAACAGAAATCTTAGGAAAAATAGAGGAGGGAATTGCATTAACATTAGATAATTTATTAAAAACGCTTGCCAAACATGGGATTGAACCCATTGATGCAAGTGGAGAATTTGACCCGAATTTTCACGATGCCATTATGCAAGTGCAAAGTGATTCGCACAATGCAGGGGAAATTGTCGCAGAAATGCAAAAAGGCTATAAATATAAAGAAAGAGTGCTAAGACCTTCTATGGTTAGCATTGCAAAATCTTAAAATTAATAAAAAGGATATATTATGGGAAAAGTATTAGGAATTGACTTAGGAACAACAAACTCAGCAATGGCTGTTTTTGAAGGAAATGAAGCAAAAATTATCGCAAATAAAGAAGGGAAAAATACAACTCCTTCTGTCGTTGCCTTTACCGATAAAGGCGAGATTCTAGTCGGTGATCCTGCCAAAAGACAAGCGATTACAAATCCAGAAAAAACCATCTACTCCATTAAAAGAATTATGGGGTTAATGTTTAATGAAGAAAAAGCTCAAGAAGCCAAAAAAAGACTTCCTTATAAAGTAGTAGATAGAAATGGAGCTTGTGCTATTGAGATTGCAGGCAAAGTTTATACTCCACAAGAAATTTCTGCTAAGATTCTTATGAAACTCAAAGCTGATGCTGAAAGCTATCTTGGCGAAGAGGTAACCGAAGCTGTTATCACCGTGCCTGCATATTTTAATGATGCACAAAGAAAAGCAACCAAAGAAGCAGGGACAATTGCTGGATTAAATGTTTTAAGAATCATTAATGAACCAACTTCGGCTGCCCTTGCTTATGGATTAGACAAAAAACATGCAGAAAAAATTGTTGTTTATGACTTAGGTGGAGGAACATTTGATGTTACTGTGCTTGAAACAGGCGATAATGTCGTAGAAGTTTTGGCAACTGGTGGAGATGCATTCTTGGGTGGAGATGACTTTGATAATGCAATTATTGATTGGGCTGCAAAAGAATTTGAAAATGAAAATGGTATCAATCTTAAAAACGATGTTATGGCACTCCAAAGATTAAAAGAAGCTGCTGAAAATGCCAAAAAAGAATTAAGTAGTGCTCAAGAAACAGAAATCAATCTACCCTTTATCACCGCAGATGCAAGTGGTCCAAAACATTTAGTCAAAAAACTAAGTCGTGCAAAGTTTGAAAGTTTGATTGAATCTTATATTGACCAAACTATTAACAAAATCGGTGATGTTATCAAAGATGCTGATTTAAGCAAAGGCGATATTGCCGAAGTTGTAATGGTAGGTGGTTCTACAAGGATTCCAAAAGTTCAAGAAAGAGTAAAAGACTTCATTGGAAAAGAGCTCAACAAATCTGTGAATCCTGATGAAGTTGTCGCAATTGGTGCAGCAATTCAAGGTGGAGTTTTAAAAGGCGATGTTAAAGATGTTTTATTACTTGATGTTACTCCTCTTAGCTTAGGAATTGAAACATTAGGTGGCGTAATGACAAAAATTATTGAGCGAGGCACAACAATTCCTGTTAAGAAAAATCAAGTATTCTCTACAGCTGAAGACAATCAACCTGCTGTAACCATTCAAGTTTTACAAGGGGAGAGAGAATTAGCAAGAGACAATAAAGTATTAGGGAATTTTGAATTAAGCGGAATCCCAGCAGCACCAAGAGGTGTTCCACAAATTGAAGTAACTTTTGATATTGATGCTAATGGTATTTTGACAGTTAGTGCCAAAGATAAAGCAACCGGCAAAGCTCAAGAAATCAAAATCACTGGTTCTAGCGGACTTTCTGATTCTGAAATCGAAAAAATGGTAAAAGACGCTGAACTCAACAAAGAAGAAGACAAAAAGAAAAAAGAAGCTATTGAAGTAAGAAATCAAGCTGATAGCCTTGTGTATCAAACACAAAAAAGCCTAGATGAAATGAAAGACAAAATCGATTCTAGTGAGGCAGAAAAAATTCAAAATGCAATCAATGAATTGCAAGAAACTCTAAAAAATGAAAATGCCTCAAAAGAAGAAATTGAAGCCAAAGTAAAAACATTGACTGAGGCGAGCCATAAACTTGCTGAAGCAATGTATCAAAAAGATCAAAATGCACAAGGCAACACCGCTCAATCCAACAACAAAAAAGATGATGATGTGATTGATGCAGAAGTAGAATAACTAAAATTCTAAATCAATTCCAGCCCTTTGGGCTTGGATTTTCTGAAGTTTTTTTGGTATTTTATAAATTCTTGAATCTTTTAAAAATCTACTCCCTGTTTGATGAAAGCTAAAATTAATCTTAGCTCTCTTAGCTTGTTCCCTTAAATCCAAAACCCACTCATAATCACAAATCCTAGCATTAAATCCAGATTCTCCGCCCACACTAAGATGTTCAATTTTTTCCTTATCCAAAAATCGACTTAAATCCAATCTCTCAAGCAATGGAGCACACACAATCCATCTATGCTTAATTGGCAATTGCAAAAAACCCTCAAGACGCAAAGAAGCATAATATTGATTTTCTACGCTACAACCAACTATTACATTTTCATACCCACTACCCCAATCACTTGGGATACACTCCATAAATCTCATAATGCGTTTGGTAAAGAAAATAAATGTGCAATTTTTGCGTATTTTTATCATCTCCCACACTTCTTTACGCCAAGAATCTGCCTCTTTGAGCAAAAAATCACTACTAAAGCACAACCAAATTTTAGAAAAATCCGGAATTTTATAAGTTTGATTTTTATTTTTTTGCAAAGGAAGATAGAAAGATTTTGTTTGATAGATTTCCCTTGAATCTTTTTGATGACTTTTATCAATACTAAAAACATAGCAATTTTTGCATCCAGCACTGATTTTAAAACATCCATGCCAAGGGTTATATCCAAACTCTAATGTTTCCCCAAAAAGATTCTGCAATTTCACTCCAAAAAACAGATTCTACTGCATTTTTAATGATTAATTGCTTGTGCGATACCTAAATTGCCCCTTTTTAAACACCATTTTAAAACCACCTATGCTAAAAAGCCATTTATTTTCGATTGTGTTTTTCATAAAAGCAGCTAATTCTCCACTGACATTTTTATGATAAACAATCCCCACGCCATCTGTATGCCCTATGGAACAAACCGTCCCTCTATGATTAAATAAAAATGGCTTTTCAAACGCCCTACCTTCCAACTTTGCACACAAAAGCTCTGCAAGATAATCTCCCATTTGAGCCGAAAGCTGTGCTGTTGGTGCATGAATTGCATCTTTAGTAGCAGCAATCGCACAATCCCCCACTACATAAATATTAGAGAAATCCTTACATTGCAAATGCGAATCCACAGCGATTCTGCCCTTTTTATTAGGAATTTCTGACTTTTCTACTATATCACTTCCCTTTACCCCTGCGCTCCAAATAATCGTATTCCCTTCAACTTCAATTATTTTGCCATCTTTTTCTACCAAAACCTTATTTTCTTGTATTTCTTTAATATTTCCACTAGAAATGATTTCTACGCCCAATTTCTTTAGTTTGTCCTCTGCAATATCTACTAATTTTGAATTAAAAACAGGTAGAATATGCGGCGAACGCCCAATACAAGTAACCTTTGGAATCTTCCTATCAATCCCACAAATCAAACACAATTCATCAAGCTGCGTAGCAAGCTCTGCTGCAAACTCTATTCCGGTAAATCCCGTCCCACAAACAATAATTTGTAAATCTTTGGGATTTTTTGTATGCATAAAATCTTTGAATTTATTTTCAATATTTTTTGTGAGTTTCAAAGCCCGATTAAGGGAAGAAAGTTTATAAGTATAAGCATCTACGCCCTTGATGCCAAAACTATCTGGCTTAAATCCAAGTCCAATCACCAAATAATCATAAAAATATTCCCCGCCATTACCAATTACCTTGTTTTCTCTGGGGCAAATCTCAATAATCTTATCCTTAATAAAACGAATTTTTTTAGGATTCAAAATCTTGCGATAATAAATTCTTGCTTTTCTTGAACTCAAAGTGCCTATTGCTACTTTATGTAACAAAGTAGTCTGATAATGGTAGTCATGTTTGCTAATTAAAGTAATATCTGCTTTGGCTTTTAGTTTCTTTTGCAATCCAAGTGCGACTTTTAATCCACCATAACCACCACCGATGATAAGAATCTTTTTTCTTGCTTTTTCCATAAAAACCCTTGACTTTTTATTCCTTAGTTTGCATATTAGCAAAAAATATTAATAAAATAATAAAAAGTTTAAATAATATTTTACTTTTAAAGATATTTTAATGTTTTTAATCGATGTTTCTTTGGCTTTGCTATAATTGCATCTTTAAAAATTTTTATTAGGAATCTAGGTGCATAATTTTAGACGCTATACCCTTATTGCTCTCATTATTGCTTTAATCTATTTTTTGGTTGTATTTCCAGAATTTGCCAAAATCTTAGCAGGTGTTGCTATCTTGCTTATAGGAATGACAAATCTTAGTGGTGGCTTTAAATCTTTTAGCGGTGGATTATTAGAAAAAATCCTAAAAAAATCTACCGACACTCGCTTTAAAAGTATTTCTTTTGGTGTAATTACCACCATTTTAATGCAGTCTTCTACTTTGGTTTCTATTATTTCTATTTCCTTTCTTTCAGCAGGGCTTATCACTCTAGCACAAGGCATAGGGATAGTCTTTGGTGCTAATCTTGGAAATAGTGCTGGTTCATGGCTCATTGTAGGATTAACTAGTATTAATATTTCTATGTTTGCAATCCCTTTGATTGTTTGTGGGACTTTACTTGGATTCCAAAAAGATTCCTTATTCAAAGGTATTGGGCTTATATTTATGGGCATTGGTTTTTTCTTTTTGGGTGTAGATTATATTAAAAGCGGCTTTGAATCTTACAAAGAAGTAATGGATTTATCCCGCTTTAATTTCGAAGGATTCAAGGGTATTTTGATTTTTGTAGGACTTGGTGCAATTATTACAGGAATCGTTCAATCAAGCCATGCAACTTTAGCCATTATCATTTCAGCTCTTATTAGCGGGCAAATAGGATTTGAAAATGCTTTAGCAGCGACCTTGGGAACAAGTGTTGGCGGAGTTGTTACAGCAGTAATAGCAAGCTTTAGCACAAACATAGAAGGCAAGAAATTAGCCATTGCAAATTGCATTTTTAACTTCACTATTGCATTGATTGTTATTTTATTGTTTCCTTATTTTGTTAGCCTTGTCAATCTTGTCGCACATTACTTATGGATTCCTCAAGATAATCTAACGCTCAAAACCGCGCTTTTTCACACTTTATTCAATCTTATTGCAGTTTTATTGATTTCTTTATTTATCAAACAAATTGTTTTCTTTTTGGATAAATTCATCAAAGCACCAAAAGACAGAGATATGGACGCTCCACTTTATCTCAATAAAAATATTATCAATTATCCTGATACCGCCATTGAAGCATTACAAAAAGAAAGTTTGCATCTCTATAACAACGCGTATGCAATGATTGCACACACCATTGGTTTTAATCGCAGTGATATACGCGGAAAAGAGAGTTTTGACAATATTATCCAAAACAAAAAATGGTTTAGCGGAAATGTTGATTTAGATTATCTCTACAAACGCAAAATCAAAGTGCTTTTTGATGCAATTATGGAATTTTCTACCAAAGCGCAAACTTTCGTGCGAGATGAAAAAAAGCATTCAAGAATTTTTGCTTTTAAAATTGCTTCACGCAATATCACTGAAGCTACCAAGAATCTTAAAATTATCCAAACTAATATGAAAGTCTATTCAAGCTCACAAAACAAAGAATTAGCCAATCAATACAATGCAATGCGAAAAGACTTAGGCGAGCTTTTAAGAAGTATTGAAGAGCTAAAAACAATGAAAGATGAAAACGCACAGCTTATTCTCTCTCAACTCAAAAATGCAAAAAATCTCTTGAAAGAAAAAGATTATAATGCCCTCCACAATGTAGAAGAACTTATTTCTCAAGATAAAATCAGCGTAACTAATGGAACTTCTATCCTCAATGATAGTGCTTTTGTCGCACAAATTGCTAACCAATTAATTGAAGCAGTGGAAATTATTTTTGCCAAAGAAGAATGGCTAAAAGAGCAAAATCCACAAGAATCTATCCAAGATTCTTAGAATTTTGTCTCTTGCGTTTTTGATAAAAAATATAAACCGCTATTCCTAATACCACCAAAAACACTAATCCTAGTGTAATAATATGCAAATACTCTTTCAAAAGTGCCTCATTTTGTCCCAAAAAATAACCAAGTGCAGTAAGAATAATAACCCAGATTCCAGCACCCAAAGAAGTATAAAAGCAAAACAAAGCAAGATTCATTTTACCAAGTCCAGCAGGGAGTGAAATATATTGACGCACAACAGGAATTAAACGACCGCTAAAAGTAGAAACATGTCCATGCTTAGCAAAAAAATCTTCCATTTTTTGCATTGTTTTTTCATCAAAGAAAACATATTTGCCATATCTAATAAGAATGTCTCTACCAAAGAAAAGTGCCAAATAATAATTAATCAAAGCACCTGCTAAAGAACCCAAAATCCCAAATAAAATAGCTACAAAAAAATTCATTTCGCCTTGGTGTGCTAAATAACCTGCTGGTATCATTACAACTTCACTTGGAAAAGGAATGAAACTGCTCTCTAAAAGCATCATAAAAAAAATCCCAAAGTAACCCAAAGCACCAACACTCTCAACAATAAAATCAACAATGGCTTGCAAAATTTCCTCACTTAAAATTTAAAAATTAAATTAAATTATAACCAAATACAAGTTATAATTAGACAATAGAGTTTAAAATTTAAGGATTTCAAAAGTGGCAAAAGAAAAATGTCCCCCTTGTGATTGCCCACAAGGCGTCCCTTTATGGCTTGGAACTTATGGAGATATGGTAACTTTGATTCTTACATTCTTTATTCTCCTGCTTTCTATGGCTTCTTTTACCAATCAAAAAATCAACCAAGCCATAGGATCTTTAGAAGGCTCTTTTGCAGTTTTAGAAAAAGGACTAAGGACACAAATTAATCCGCCACAACCTATACAAGCAACCCCTATCCAAGCAGAAACAGAAATGGATAATGTAATGAATATCTTTGCAAGTCTTATCACTGAATACAATGAAATCAATAAACTTGCAAATGGTCCTGCAGTAGAATTTGAAGAAGCCGAAAAAGGTGTAATAATCCGCATTCCAGAAGATTTGCTTTTTGAAAGTGGCAGCGCAACACTTAGCAATCCAAATGGCATTACCTTTTTAAAACGCATTTCCTTAGAGCTTAATCATCTCCCCAAAGAAATACTCATCAAAGCAATCGGTCATACAGATAATACACCTATGAAAAAAAACGCCACTTTTGCGGATAATTTAGAGCTTTCTATTGCTAGAGGAGTCAATGTGGCTAATTTATTAATCTCTCAAGGTATTGACAAAGAACGCATTATAGGCGGTGGAGAAGGAGAGTTTTCGCCTATTGCCAACAATGATATTCCAGAATTGAGAGCCAAAAATAGGCGGGTTGATTTATATGTGTATAGCATAGGCGAAGATCTCTCCAATCTTATGGAAAATCTTTCTAAAGCTACACAGCAATAAGGATACAAATTGGCACAAACCTCTATTGAAACGCTTTTTGAAGGAGCAATAAAATTCAAAGAAGAGAATTTTCTAACCTATAAAGAACTTTTTGAAAATCTTAAAGAAGGGCAGAACCCTCACACTCTTTTTGTGGGCTGTTCTGATTCTCGCGTTGTTCCAAACCTCATTACAAATACACTTCCCGGAGAGCTTTTTGTAATCCGAAATATTGCCAATATCGTGCCACCTTATAGAGAAGCGGATGAATACCTCGCTACCACATCTGCCATTGAATATGCCCTAGAAGAATTAAAAGTAGAAAATATCATTATTTGCGGACATTCTCATTGTGGTGGTTGTGCTGCACTTTATGAAGAGGAGCATTTCACAAAAATGCCAAATGTGAGAAATTGGCTGAAGCTCATCTCTCCTGTTAAAGAGCAAGTATTAGCTCTTAATCCAAAAACCAAAGCTATGCGAGCATATTTTACAGAACAAATCAATATTGAAAAGCAAATTATGAATCTCTTTACCTACCCCAATGTCAAAGAAAAATATCTTGCTAGAACACTCCATATCTATGGCTGGCATTATATTATTGAAAGTGGTGAAGTTTATAGTTATGATTTTAAAAAACACGAATTTAATTTACTAAAAGGATAAATAATGATTATAATAGCTGGACCTTGCGTTATTGAAAATGATGAAATTTTAGAAGAAATTGCAGAATCTCTAAATCCCCTCTCAAAAAACCCCAAAATTGACTTTTATTTCAAAGCAAGTTTTGATAAAGCCAACCGCACAAGCCTTGAATCTTACAGAGGACCGGGCTTAGAAAAAGGATTAGAATCTCTAGCTAAGATTAAAGCAAAATTTGGCTACAAACTCCTAACAGACATTCATGAAACCTACCAAGTAAAACCCGCAGCAGAAGTGGTAGATATTTTGCAAATTCCAGCTTTTTTATGCCGACAAACAGATTTGATTGTAGAGGTAGCCAAAAGCAAAGCTATTGTCAATATCAAAAAGGGGCAATTTATGAATCCAGCCGATATGCGTTATTCCGTTTTAAAGGCTATAAAAACCCGTGGCGGAGAGAATCCTACTTATCAAGAATCCAAAAATCTAGGGATTCTTCTAACAGAACGCGGAAGTAGCTTTGGGTATGGAAATCTAGTGGTGGATATGCGCTCTTTGGTGATTATGCGAGAATTTGCTCCGGTTATTTTTGATGCAACTCACGCTGTACAAATGCCCGGTGCAGGCGGCGGAAAAAGCGGAGGCGATTCCCGCTTTGCTCCCATTTTGGCAAGAGCGGCAAGTGCAGTTGGGATTGATGGCTTATTTGCCGAAGTGCATACCAACCCAAAAATCGCTCTAAGCGATGGACCTAATATGCTAACCCCACAAGTCTTACTTGAACTTTGCCAAAAAATACTAGAAATTGACAATCTCATAAAATAAAGGATAAAAAATGCAAATTATTGAAGGTGAATTATCATTACTTGGCGATGAAAAAATCGCAATTATTTCAAGCCGCTTTAATCATCTTATTACCGATAGATTAGTCGAGGGTGCCAAAGATTGCTTTTTGAGGCATGGAGGAATTGAAGAAAATCTCACACACATTTTGGTGCCGGGAGCTTTTGAGATTCCATTTGCACTAGAAAAAGTACTTGCACAAGGAAATTATGATGGCGTTTGTTGTTTGGGTGCAATTATACGCGGCTCTACACCACACTTTGATTATGTAAGCGCAGAAGCAACAAAAGGTATTGCAAATGTTACAATCCGCTATGGTGCTGCTGTTACTTTTGGAGTTTTAACTACTGATAGCATTGAACAAGCCATTGAGAGAGCGGGGACAAAATCCGGCAATAAAGGCTTTGAATCAATGAGTAGCCTTATTGAACTTATCAATCTCTATCGCAAGATTGGTGCATAATGGCAACTAGAAGTCATGCCAGAGAAGTTGTTGTACAACTTTTGTATGCCTATGGTAGCGGAAATGAAAAAATTGGTAAATTTGCAGATGAAATTTTTGAAGAACAAAAAATCAAAAACAACCAAAAAGAATTTGCAACCAGCCTTTTTGAAGGTGTGATTGCAAACCTAGAAGCACTAGATTTACGAATCTCTCATCAACTCAAAGATTGGGATTTTTCAAAAATTGGAGATATGGAAAAAGCCATTTTGAGACTTGGAGTTTATGAAATTATTTTCAATCATTTAAGCAAAGCCATTGCAATTAATGAGGCATTAGAACTTGCAAAAAGCTTTGGCAATGAAAACTCTGCAAAATTTATCAATGGAGTGCTTGATGGGATAGCCAAAAATCTACAAGATTCTTCCCAAACTCCCCATCAACCTCACCAAAAAGGAAATCAATGAAACTTTGCATTGCCCTTGATATGCCAAACCCAAAAGACAATCTCAAGCTTTTAGAAAACCTCAAAAACACCAAAGATATTTGGGTAAAAGTTGGACTTAGAAGCTTCATAAGAGATGGTAAAGATTTTCTTTATCAAATCAAATCTATCGGGGATTTTAAAATTTTTTTAGATTTAAAGCTTTATGATATTCCTAACACAATGGGAGATAGCATTGATGAAATCACAAAATTACCCATAGATATGCTAACAATCCACGCAAGTAGTGGAAGAGAAGCAATGCAAGAAGTGATAAAACGCATTCAACACATTCAAAATCCCCCACTTATTATGGCAGTTACAGCACTTACTAGCTTCAATCAAGAGAGTTTTTATGAAATCTACCATGCTAATTTAGAATCACAAGTATTAGAATTTGCTAAAATAGCCCATGAATCTGGGATTAATGGGGTAGTTTGCTCTTGTTTGGAATCCAAAGCTATTAAAGAAAAAATAGGACAAGATTTCCTAACTCTCACACCTGCTATCCGCCCTTTTGGTGAAGATAGCGGAGATCAGAAACGCACCGCTACCTTGCAAGATGCCAAAGAAGCAATGAGTGATTTTATTGTCGTTGGCAGACCGATTTATAAAGCAGAAAATCCACAAGAAGTGGTAGGAAAAATCCTTACTTTGATTGCAAAATAGCAGTCCAAAAAGGGAAACCAATGGACAAGCTAACGAATTTTAAGATTCTACTCTCCAAAGAAAGATTGGAATCTTATAATAATGAGATAGACAAGCATTATGAAAATTTAAAGCTAATAGCCAATATCACCCCAAAGATTGCCACATTAGAGATTATTCTTAGGAATAAGCTTGACAGTGTGCTTTCTTTAAGAAATAATGAATGGATAAAAAATGCTAAAGATGCAAAAATCATTGAAGCTAGAGAAAAAATAGAAAATAATAGCAATGGAAGCTACCTATCTCATCATCAATACCTTTCTCGTATGAGTCTGGGAACTATAATCCATATTACAAGAAAAGGAAGATTCCAAAATAAAGTAATGAATTTAGGCAACATTAGCTTTTTGGATTATGATTCTAGTAATAGGAATTTTTGGATAAAAGATAGCAGAAAAACTTACTTTAAAAATTTCGAAAAAGTCGATATTGTCTTAAGTCTTTTGCAAAATTTACGCAATCGCAGTTATCATTGGGAGAATATAACAAAAACAATCAGCAAGAATGGGATTGATTATCCAAGATTAACTACAAAAGTTAAAAATACCCACATCGGCATTAATCCAAACAAAATAGAAATATTCTTAGATGATTTAATTAAAACATACAATGAAAGATTTTTAGATTATTGTTAAATAATCAAAGAAGTGGGGCGTAGCCTAAAAGACTTTTGGTATTGTCGCCCCTTGAATTTCGCTTACAATTATACCAACCAAAAATTAAAAGAATCTAAAACAATAATTGCTCATTCTCCATTTTAAAACCACAAGAAACCCAACTCTAAAAACATTTGAATTCACAATTATTTATTACAAATGTACTTTAAAGCCACACTTTATGCAATCATTATCTTTGGACAAAAGGCGGAATATCAATCAAAATTTAAAACACAAGTTCCAAATCCACCACTAAATCCAATCCAAAAAAATATTTTGGATATTATTTTTAGCAATTTTATTTTTGAGATTCTCAATTTTTTCTTTGGGATTTTCAAAGAATCTCTCATGGGTTTCCACCATAATATATTCTACATTTTCATAAAGCTTCTGCTCAATCAAAGAATCCAACACATCAAATTCCGCCCCTTCAATATCGATTTTAATAAGGCTAATTTTGTGGTGTTTTTGGATAATATCTTTTAAAAATTCACAAAATCTAGCATTTCTACCTCATAACCTACACCCAAATTATTTCTCATTATACCAGCCCCATCAGAAACAGCATTGCTCGCATAAGTGTAAAAAGTCGTTTTCCCATTTTTATTAGAAACTGCTTGATTGGACAAAATAAGCTTTTCATTGCCTTTGTATAAATCTCTCAAAAAAGCATAAAGATATTTATTAGGCTCAAAAGCATAGCAAATTCCTCCACAAGCCAAAGCCACATCGCTAAATACCCCCGCATGAGCTCCACAATCTACAAAAACAACCTTTTTACCATTTTGATTTTGCAAATAAAATTCATAAAAAATCTCATAATATTTCCCCGCAATGTGGGCTCGCCTAAGAAGATATTGAAAATGATAAATCCCCTCTTTGGATTGTTGGGATTCAACCATATCTAGCCTAATAGCACCGCTTCTATTATTGATATGTCGCATTATTTCTTGTTTTTGATTTTGTATAAAAGTCTGCATTTCTTGATTTTGTTTCAAATACAAATCACGCATTTCTTGCTTATATGCCTGTATATCGCTCTTAAGAATATTATCAGTATGTAGAGAATCTACCAAACTATCAATCTTATTTGAAATATTATTTAGCATAAAACGCAAT
The DNA here is from genome assembly GCF_017979475.1 of Helicobacter pullorum NCTC 12824. GTDB lineage: Bacteria > Campylobacterota > Campylobacteria > Campylobacterales > Helicobacteraceae > Helicobacter_D > Helicobacter_D pullorum. Next base: position 95,598 of record NZ_JAERIT010000003.1, on the reverse strand, counting down.
CCCTGCACCAAATTTCTAATTTTAAAAATCTTTTTCTTCCCAAAATAAATTTCCCTCAAACCACTTTCATAACACTTAATTTTAAACATCTTTTGCCTTAATAAAATTTTTACTCTATCACCATAGAATGCGACAATATTTTAAAATTAATATCATTTTTTGTCATTCTATAATTATAGAGTAAGGGCAAAAATTGTTTGAAGATTTCAGCAAAGAAGAGATAGAGAATTTCCATAGAAAAATTGCCAAAAACATCGCAACAATCCGCAAAGAAAAGAGATTCTCGCAACTTGATTTAAGTTTAGCCATTGGATATAAATCTGTCTCTTTGGTTGGTGGAGCAGAAGCTGGATATAAAAATATTCATTATAATTTAGAACATCTTTACAAAATTGCCAAAGTTTTAGAAGTTGAAATCGGAGATTTTTTCAAAGGGATTTAAAACAATCCCAAAATCACTTTTTTCATTAATTTTCTAATTAATATAATCGCACTCTACTTCGCCCCACAGCATTTTATAAGGAAGCACTTTAATCAAATCCCCCTCTTTTATTTCTGTGTATTCTTCGCCAAATAATGCAATAGCACTGCTCTCAAAAAGTGGCAAAATTTGTCCAGAAGTATATTTGCCCTTTTGTGTTATACAAAACCCTTCTACGCCCAAATCACCAAGCATTGCGTCCATTCTCTTTTTTAATTGAAAAGTTTCTTGATTTTTTACTCTTATGGCTTGTGGAAAATACTTTTTTGCTCCCGCTAAATTCTTTAAAAATGGGACAATCAAAAAACGCAACAAAATCGCTCCAGCCAGTGGATTCCCCGGCAATGCAATGATAAATTTTGAATCCATTCTAGCCACCATAATAGGTTTTCCCGGCTTAATTTGCACTCCAGCAATAAGAATCTCTGCACCAACCTCTTCTAGTACTTCACGCATAAAATCCGCTTCCCCCTTGCTGGCTCCACCTGTTGTAAAAATCACATCAAAAGGCAACTCCAAAATTTCTAATATTTTTTGCTTATCATCTTTTAATATTCCACCATAGCTACCCCAAAAACCAAAGCTCCTCAACATTGCAAGTATCATTGTTGCATTAGAATTATAAATTTGATGCTCTCTAGCATTCTCCCAAGGCTCTTTTAGCTCATTTCCACTCGCAAATACCCCTATTTTTAACCCCCTAAAAACCTCTACATAACTCACCCCTTGAGATGCAAGAATTGCCAATACATTCTCACAAACCTCCTCACCAACCCCAAAAAGCTTCGCATCAAGTGTTATTTCTTCTCCATATTTTCGGATATTTGCCCCCATTTTAAATTCTTTGTTTGGAATCTCAATGGATTCTTGATGATTAAATCCACCCACAATTTCTTCAAAAGGAATGACAATATCTACCCCTCTAGGCAATCTAGCACCTGTCATAATTTTTGCACACTCCCCTTGTGCTAGTTCCACTTCACTGCAATCCCCAGCAAAAATAGTTGTTTTTATTTTCACACTTCTGCCTATATCTTCTTTTCTTATTGCATATCCATCCATTGCTGCATTATCAAAACTTGGAAGTGCTTTTTTGCAAAATACTTCTTGTGCCAAAAATCGCCCATACGCTTCTAAAATAGGCAAAATTTCTTTATTTCTCTTAAATCCTCTAGCTGCATCTTGCAAAATAGAGATAGCCTTTTGTAATGTAACTGCTTGCATTTTCTATCCTTGTAATAATCTAATTTGTCGATACTTTTGAGAAATTTTTTCTGCTAACCACTCTATATTGCAGTTTTCTTTTTTGAAACTTAAGCTCAAAAGCTCTCTTGCCTTTTGTTCTGTATAACCCATCATTTGCAGCACAAAAGATGGCTTTGAAAATCCAAAAAGGCATTCTTGCCCATTAATCATAGAAATACCATCAAAAATCAAACTTTGAATGAGATTTCTCGCTTTAATCCCCTGTAATCCCAAAGGCAAAGTATTATTTGGTGTTTCAAAAAAAGCATAACAATCATCTCCCAAAATTTCTTTTAATGCCAAATAAAACTTTTTTGCTTGATTAGAGCTAGGAATCTCTTGTTTTTTGATTGCTTCTAAGAAAACTTGGTATAAATTTTCAATCTCCAAATACAAAGCAAACTCTCCAAGTTCAGCTTCTTTGGACAACATTACCCCAAAAGGACGCATTAAGCCTAAATTTTCTCCATTTGCTAGTAGTAAATTTGCATTTTGAGGCAAAGGTAACCTAAGTGCAAGTGCATAGCTAATATCCCAAATGCTAAAAACTTCTTTTAATTCTTTATCCAAATGAAAATTAGAAGTCAAAATATCTTCATTCAAATAAGGCACAACAAAACATTCTGCCCCCTTTTCCAAAGCCTCTTTAATGCAAATTTGACCGCTTTTTTTATCAGGAATTAAGGGGATAATAGAATCACTCTCTTTTAAAGATAAATATGCCCCATAAAGCATTTGATGAGAAGAAAGCACAACTGCAACCTTGTACTTAAGCATCAATTTGGTAAGCAAAAAATAAAAACTCTCCAAATTAAAACTAAAAGGACGAGCTATTTTGCAACCCAAATAATTGCTTAAAGCTTGATTTTCTCTCCATATTTTTTCTGACGCATTAGGTGTGATAGCCAAATAATTTGGCTGCTTAGAAGCAATAAGTTTTTGCATTAATTCTAAGTTAATAGGAGGGTTTTGGAGATAATCTAGCATGATTTTATAATCCTTTTGCCACCTGTATTTTCAATATCACTAAAACTATCCAAATAATCCAAATATGAAATAAGATATTTGCGACTAAGATTAAAATGCTCTTTGAAATTATTTAAATCCAAATAACCTTCTTTTTTGATGATATTTCTCATCTCATTTAGAATTTGTGTGAGTGCTTGAGTGCAGACAAAAAGCTTGTGGCTAAGACGCACTATTTTTCTTTCTTTTGTCAATTTCTTATAAATATCATCACCACTTTTTCTATCAATATCTAGCATATCATAAAGGTTATAAGGCGCCATTGGCTCAAACCCTTGCTGTTGCAAAATAGAATAAATTTTGCCATAAAGATAATCTTGCACTTTGCCAATTTTAGAATCCACCCCAACATAAAAAGAATCATTCTTGCACAAAATCCCTTCTTGCAAAAGACTATCTAAAATATGCTGTGCAAAGTCATTTGCCACCCAAGATTGTTTTTGAGTAAGCAATGTAGCGCTCAAAAGTGCATTAGAATTTTTATCCAAAATTTTGCAAATAATATCTCTTAATAATTTTGTTGTCTCTTTTGAATAAACCACCAAACTTTTTTGGCTAACAAAGCAATTATCTATTTTTTGGGCAATTTCTAAAGCTTCACTTTGAGAGATTCCAAAACGCTGTGAAGCACTAATTAATCCTAAACCTTTTTTGTGTGCTTTTAATAAAATTTCAAAAGCACTCTTAAAATCCTGCTGGTTTAAAAATTTCAAAAAAGTTAGCTTTTGTGCCTTTTTCATAGGATCCACAATAGGGCTTAAGATTCTCCCTCCCCCTAGCGTATGATTGTCATCACGTAAAATAAATCTTTCATCAAAAATGCTATAAATAGGGCTTTTAAACTTTAAAGTGGCATATTTTTTGGTATCTTCCAAAAACAAGATTCTACAAGACATCTTTAATGCCCCAATAAAAAACATAGCCTCCAAATTATGTGGAATCTCCTCAAAAAGATGAAGTGCTACCTCAACCCTATCAAATCCTCTTAAATACCCCTTTTTTGTTAGCAAATCTCCCCGTTTAAGCTCATTGTGGGACACTCCACTAAGATTCAAAGCCACTCGTTGCCCGCTCTTTGCCCAAGGGACAGATTCTCCATGGCATTGAATATTCTTAATCCCCAAAAGCCTCTCAAGGTTACAACACCACACTTTATCCTCCAAAGTGATACTTCCATCCAAAAGCGTCCCACTCACTACACAACCAGAACCCTTTATCACAAAGATTCTATCAATATAATAACGAAAAAACCCCAAATCCCTATGAACGCTTTTAGGAAGCATAAAGAGAGAATTTTTGAGATTCTCCATACTTACACTATCATAAATAGAAACTTCAAAAATTTGATATTTTAAGCTTTCAAATCCTGTAAAACATTGCTTAATTTCCTGTTTTAGCTCTTGTATTCTTTTTTTATCCACCAAATCTATTTTGCTCAATACCACCAAAAAATTATGGATTCCAAGCAAGCTTGAAATTTTTAAATGCTCCAATGTCTGCGGCATAATTCCTTCATTCGCAGAAACCACAAGCATTGCATAATCCAATCCAAATGCACCAGCAATCATATTTTTGACCAATTTTTCATGACCGGGAACATCAATAAAGGCTATATTTTTCTCACCATTACTCAAATTTGAAAAGCTCAAATCCAAGGTGATTCCACGCTCTCTCTCATCACTCCTCTCATCTCCCCAAAATCCATTTAAAGCCCTAATCAAGCTTGTTTTGCCATGATCAATATGCCCCATTACACCAATGATTAGATTATCTTGCATATTGTCCCTCAATTTTCAAAAGTGCTTCTTGAATCTTTTGATTATCCCCCTCCAAAAGTGTTCTTACATCCAAAATAACCTTTTTGTTTTCAATCCTTGCAATAATCCCCTCTTTGCGTAAAAGTCTTTCTAATTCTTGTTCATCACAATAACTCAAAGCAATCCCAAAAGATTCCAAAGCCTTATTAGGCATCGCTCCGCCACCGCTATAACTTTTTGTTTCTTGAATAAGAGGTAAAAAACTTTTGGGTATCCTTTCAAATAATTCTTGTGCTTTTTGCTCTAAAGTTTTTTTATCTTGCAACAAAAGTTTGCAGGTTGGGATTTTTTCATATTGCCCTTGCAAGTATGCAAACAATGTCGCTTCAAGCATTGCAATGGTAAATTTATCCACACGCAACATTCTTAAAAGCTGATTTTCTTTCAATTTATCTATATATTGCCTTTTACCAAAAATAATCCCAGCTTGTGCTCCACCTAGCAATTTATCCCCACTAAAACTTACCAAAGAAGGATTTAAACTTGCAATTTCCTCTAAAGACATTTCATGCTTTTTCAAATTCCCCTCAAATCCCTTTAGCCCAAAATATCCACTCCCTAAATCATAATAATCCAACAAATCATTTTCTCTAGCCAATGCAATTAGCTCTTTATAATCCACTTCTTTGCTAAACCCTGTAATTTCATAATTAGATTTATGCGCTTTGAAAATCATCACAGTATTTGCATTAATTGCCTCTTTGTAATCTTTAAAATGCGTTTTATTAGTTGTCCCAACTTCCTTTAAAACTGCTCCAGAATCTTCCATCACTCTAGGGATTCGAAAACTTCCTCCAATCTCAATAAGCTCTCCCCGTGAAACAATAACTTCTTTATTTTTTGCAAAAGTATTAAAAATCAAAAAAACTGCTGCTGCATTGTTATTGACTACCAAAACATCTTCTGCTCCCAAAAGCAATGCAAAGAGATTTTGCAAATGAATATAACGCTCACTTCTTGAACCTTTTTGCACATCATATTCCAAATTGTTATAAGCACACAAAATAGGCTTAATTTCCTCCAGCATTGCCTCAGAAAACACACTTCTTCCAAGATTTGTATGCACAACAATTCCAGTGGCATTTACAAGAGGTTTTAAAGATTTTTGTGTAGCATTTAAATAAATTTGTCTAATACGATTGATACATTCATCAATCTCTATAACCTCCCCTCCACCCAAAAGAGTTTTACGATAAGATTCCAAAAAATCCACAATAATCACTTTTAACAAATCAACATTAAATCCGCAAAATTCTTTTGCATAAAGCAATTTATCAGTTTTGGGGATATGCCTTAAAATATCATTCATTGTTTAATTCTTTAATTGTAAAATTTCAAGTAACGATAGCAAAAAGTTACTTTATTTTTGACTAAAGCCAAAATTTTTTATATTTTTTTGGAAATTTCTCTCCATATTTCTTTAGAATCTCCACAAAAATGCTCTCTAAATTGCGTTTTATTAAAAGTTCTTTGGCGTTTAGCAAGTTGTGCTGTATGGGTAGAAATCAAACTTTCTAATTCGCTTTCTTGCAAAGTATTTTCTAAAAATCCTATAATCTCTTTAATCCCTATACTTTTTGCCCATTGATAATTTTTACCATATTTTTTAATCAAGTTTTCTGTCTCTTTAATAGCACCATTTTCAAGCATTTTTTGCGTTCTTTGTATGATTCTTTGTCGCAAAATTTCTCTCTTTAGAGTGATTTCATAAATCTCACATTCTTGAATAATCGGGGTTTGTTGGTTTTCTTTAAAATATTGTGTTGGGCTTTTTTGTGTCGCAAAATAAATTTGCAAAGCCTTGTGGATTCTATAAGTATCTGTGGGCTTTAGTTTTGCAGCATAAATAGAATCAATTTTGCACAAAAAGTCGTATTGACTTTCCAAATTGCCCAACAATTGTATTTGCAAATCAACTTTTTGTTTATCAAATGTAGGAAAACAAGAAAGTCCATCAAGCAGCATTTTTAGATAAAAACTTGTCCCACCTACAATCAGTAGATTTTTATTAGTTTCTTGACAATGTGATTTTGCCCTTTGGTATTCTTGAATGAAAATTTGCACATTATGTGGTTGTATAGGCTCTAAAATATCAATTCCAAAATGCCAAATACCTTGCATTTCTTCTTTTGTAGGTTTTGCAGAGATAATATCAATTTCCCGATAGACACTCAAAGAATCCAAAGAAAGAATCGCACATTTCTTTTCTTGTGCAATCTCTAAGGATAAAGCAGTTTTTCCAGAACCACTACTACCTAAAATAGCAAAAGTTTTCAAGCAAAATTCTTAGAAGCCAAAATCGCTTCAAAAAAAGCATTCCTTAAAGCATTTTTTTCCAAACTAGAAATTCCCTGTGCAGTAGAACCTCCCGGACTCATTACGCTTTCTTTTAAAAGTGCGGGGTGTGTATCTTGCAATAATGCAGCAAAGCCTTCAAATAATCCATTAACGATTTTTGTGCTTTCTTGACGAGGGAGTCCATTTACAACTCCAGCATCTATCATTGATTCTGCTACAAGTGCCAAAAATGCAGGCGAGCAGCCACCAAGAGCAGCTGCTATTGGCATCATCTTCTCATCTATCCAAACACTTCTCCCAATAGAATCAAAAATTTCTAATGCCTCGTTTTTATAGCCTTCATCACCACAAAGACTCGTGATAGATTTACCCACACTTGCAGCAACATTTGGCATGGCACGAATATAATTTTGCGATTGAATAGATTTTTTTAATGTTTCCAAAGAAACAGCATTCAAAATCGAATAAACGCATTTTGCTTTACCAACAAACCTAAACTGCCCCAAAGCATAAGGTTTTACACAAAGTAAAATTTCTTTACCCTCAATATCGATTGCATTGTCTGTTTGCGGCAATACACTAAGCTGCAATTCTTTACAAAACTCTCGAATCTTGTGAAAATCTCTACCCCCAACATACAAAGCAAACTTGCCCTTTAGCCCAAGAGCCAAAGCTCTTGCCATTTTGCCATAACCCAATAAAATAAGACTTTTCATAAAAGACTATAATTATTCTGTTTTATTGAAATCAAAGAATTTTGAAATAGGTTCAGAAAGTCCAAAATTTTCATATTTAAAATTTTCTAGCACAACTTGCGCCATTGTTAAATTCTCAAAGTTAAATAGCACAGGAGCCAAGAAATTCACAGTAGATTCTTCAATAGGATCCTTGATGCAAACAATATTTAAAGTTACTAATTTGGAATTTTGAGGATCTATATTCGTCTTGCCTTTAAGCTCTAAGAGTGCTTTAATAGGTGAAGGAATTTCAAACTCATAATCTGAACGCATTGCATAGGGATTCACCAAAGTAAATGAAATTCCATCATTCTCGCAACTTTTTAATTGCATAAAAGTATCATCATCTTTAGCGATTTTTTCTAATTTCATCTTTTGGATATGTTCAAATCCTAAAATCGGAGACTTCACTACAAATTCCATACCTCATCCTTCCATAGAGCAAAATCTATATTTCCTCAAAAAATATTTTTAAGAATTATACCAAAGTTTATAAATCATAAATTTCTAAAAATTTAATTCTATCGCAATAAAAACAAAAAATCAATGTAATTTTATAAAAGTTATACAACAAATCCGCTATAATTAGAATATTCATACATATATTTTTGGTGTTTAAATGTTTGGATAGCAATATCATAGCATTAACACTTCAAAGTAAATACAACAAACAAAGGATTTTTGTGATAAATATTTTAAAATTCTTTTTTTTCTTTCTTAGTTTCATAATGCTTTTTGGCGCTTGCTCTTCTAAAAGCAATAGTGGATTAGCTCTTGATGAAGTCAATAAACCTGCGGATTATTGGTATCAAAGTATGCTTAAAGAAATTCGTAATGGGGATTTAGAAAAAGCCGATAGTTACTTTACTTCTCTTCAAAGCGAGCATTTAAACTCCCCTCTTTTGAGTGAAGCTATGCTAATACTAGGGCGTGCTCATATGCAAGAAGAAGAGTATCTTTTGGCGGCTTTTTATTTTGATGAATACACTAAGCGTTTTGGGAATGAACAAAACATTGATTTTATCAAATTTTTAAAATTACAAGCTAATTACTTTGCTTTTGCCAAACAATTTCGCGACCAACAATTACTTGCTAAATCTATCCAAGAAGCTCAAGATTTTAGCCAAAAATACCCTTATTCGCGTTATCGCCCAATGGTAGATACAATGTTGTTAAAATTAGAACTTGCCAATTTGAGCCTCAATAAAGAAATTATCAAACTTTATAACAAAAAAGATAAGCAACAAGCAGCAGAATATTATCAACAAAAAATTGATGAAAATCAATGGGTAAAAGATGTCTTTTACAAAGAAGCAGGCTCTCCTTGGTATCAAAAAATTTTTGAATGGTAGGATTCATTAATGCAGTTAGAACGTTACGGAAAATTCCCAAAAAATCTTCCTATTATCTTGGAAGAAGATATGTTTTTATATCCTTTTATGATAGCTCCACTCTTTATTACCAATGAAGAAAATCTAAAATCCATTGAAATGGCTATGCAAAATGAAGATAGGCTTGTTTTTATTACTACTCTAAGTTCAAAAGAAGAAGAAAATACAGAATCTTTTTATGATGTTGGAGTGATTGGAACAATCATGAGACACACTGCATTTCCTGATGGACGCATCAAGATTCTCTTCCAAGGATTAAGTCGAGGGAATCTCTTGCAAGTTACTTCAGAATCTCCCTTAATGGGGGAAATTGCTCCTATTTTATCTAAGAGTTTTGACCCTAATAGAATTGATGCAATACTCTCTGTTTTGAAAGAAAAATTACGCAATCTTTATAATGTTTCACAAAATTTTTCGCAAGATTTGTTAAGAAGCATCAATGAAACAACAGACCCAAATCGCGCAGCTGATTTAATTGCAAGTGCTATAAGATTGAAAAAAGACCCAGCCTATAAGATTTTGAAAGAAAATGACCCAGAAGAGAGGCTTTTAAGCTTAATTGATATTGTGATGGAAGAAATCAAAGCCCAACAGATTCAAAAAGAAATCAAAACCAAAGTCAATTCTCAAATGGAAAAAATCAACAAAGAATATTTCCTCAAAGAACAACTCAAACAAATTCAAAAAGAACTTGGTGGAGATAACAACAAAGAAACCGAAATACAAGAATATAAACAAAAACTTGAAAAACTAAAAAATTCTATGAGCAAAAGTGCCTACAAAGAAATCAATAAACAAATCAACAAGCTTTCTCGTATGCACCAAGATAGTGCCGATGCAAATCTTTTGCAAAATTATATTGAATTAGTTTTGGAAATACCCTTTGGGGCTTATTCAAAAAAGCCACTCAAAATCGAGGAAGTAGAAAAGCAGCTCAATAAAGACCATTATGGGCTAAAAAAGCCTAAAGAACGCATTGTAGAATACTTTGCAGTCCGCGAACTTCTCTCTTTAAGAGGCAAAGCAAATACCGAGAATAAAGGAACTATTCTTTGCTTTTATGGACCTCCTGGAGTGGGTAAAACAAGCCTTGCAAATTCCATTGCCACCGCTCTTAAAAGAAAGCTTGTAAGAATTGCACTAGGTGGCTTAGAAGATGTCAATGAATTGCGTGGGCATCGTAGAACTTACATTGGAGCAATGCCCGGTAGAATCGTTCAAGGCTTAATTGATGCAAAAGAAATGAATCCTGTGGTTGTCTTAGATGAGATTGACAAGATTCACAATTCTTTCCGCGGAGATCCTTCTTCTGTTTTGCTAGAGATTCTAGACCCAGAACAAAACAAAGAATTTAGGGATTATTACACTAATTTTGATTTGGATTTATCACAAGTGATTTTTATAGCCACCGCAAATGATATTGGTGCGATTCCAGCCCCTTTGCGTGATAGAATGGAATTTATCAATATCACAAGCTACACACCTCACCAAAAAGAGCAAATTGCAAAAAAATATCTTATCCCTCAAGAACTTAAAAAACATGGCTTGCAACCCTCTGAAGTGAGCTTCAATACTCAAGCCATTAAAACCCTTGTAGAAAAATACACAAGAGAAGCAGGGGTAAGAAATCTTAGAAGAAAAATTGCACAAATCTTACGCAAAGTGGCAAAAGAAATCTTGCAAAATCCGCAAGAAAAAATTACCATCACCACAAAAAATCTCCCCTTATATCTTGATAAAATCGTCTTTGAATTTGAAAATGTTGGCAAAAAAAATGAAATTGGGCTTGTCAATGGATTGGCTTGGACTAGCGTTGGGGGAGATGTGCTCAAAATTGAAGCACTCAAAATCAAAGGCAAAGGCGGATTGCACCTTACAGGGAATCTAGGTGATGTCATGAAAGAAAGTGCAAAAATCGCTTATTCTCACATCAAGTCTTTAATCGATAGCAAAGAATTGAAAATCGATAAAACACTCATTTCGCTAACCCGCAAAGAACAAGAAGAAAATATACAAGTGGATTGCAGTGAAATTTATAATCGATTTGATATCCATTTGCATGTTCCAGAAGGGGCAACGCCAAAAGATGGTCCGAGTGCTGGAATAGCTATTGGCAGTGCTATTGCTTCTTTGTTTTCAAATCGCCCGATAAAAAGCTCTTTTGCAATGACAGGCGAACTCACTTTAAGAGGAAAAGTTTTGCCCATTGGCGGATTGCAAGAAAAACTCATTGCCGCCTTCAAATCAGGCATCAAAGAAATCCTAATCCCTAAGAAAAACTTTGAACGCGATATGGACGAGATTCCAGATGAAGTAAAAGAAAATGTCAAAATTCACCCCGTAGAAGATTTCAGAGAGGTTTTAAAATACATCCTTGAAACAAAATAATCTTTTAGAATTGCCACTTTACAATCCTCTTGAAATCTGTGGCATTGACGAAGCAGGGAGAGGTTGCATTGGTGGCTCACTTTTTGTTTGCGGAGTAATTTTAACCCCCACTTTCCCAAAAATCCTCTTAGAGCAACTTCAAGATTCCAAAAAACTCTCTCAAAAAACACGCGATAACCTAGCCCCGCAGATTCAAAAATACGCCAAATTTCATCTTGTCAAAAAAAGCGCAGAAGAAATCGATACAAAAGGACTTAGTTTATGTATCAAAGAATCTTTACAAGAAATCTTAACAAACTTACAAGCCCCACATTATCTCTTTGATGGTAATTGCAACTTTGGAATCCATTCCCTACAAACACTTATTAAAGGCGATTCTAAGATTCCATCAATTAGCGCAGCAAGCATTCTAGCCAAAAATGCAAAAGACAAAGAAAGTGCAAAATTAGACAATCTTTATCCGCAATATGGCTTCAAATCCCACAAAGGCTATGGAACCAAAGACCACTTAAAGGCTATTTTGGACTTTGGTTACTGCAAAGAACATCGCAAAAGCTATAAAATCAAAATTTTTACCAAAGAAAATCTCTTTTTGATTTAATATACTTTAAACAAAATAAAGATAAAATAGGCGACTTATTTTTATGCTTAAAGGTGCTATTTTGAGTGGAATAGTTATTACAATTACTTCAGGAAAAGGTGGTGTAGGAAAATCTACCACAACAGCAAATTTAGCCGTAGGGTTGGCAAATTCAGGCAAAAAGGTAGTAGCCGTAGATTTTGATATTGGGCTTAGAAATCTTGATATGATATTGGGCTTAGAAAACCGCATTGTTTATGATATTGTCAATGTAATGGAAGGTGAATGCAATCTTTCTCAAGCACTCATTAATGACAAAAAAGCTAAGAATCTTTATTTTCTACCAGCCTCCCAAAGCAAAGATAAAAATATTCTTGATAAAGAAAAAGTTGCTAATCTCATTGAAAAATTAAAAAATGAATTTGATTATATTTTGCTTGATTCTCCAGCAGGAATTGAAGGCGGGTTTGAGCATTCTATTTTTCTTGCTGATGAAGCGCTCATCGTCTCTACTCCAGAAGTTTCAAGCGTAAGAGATGCTGATAGAGTAATTGGCATTATTGATGCAAAAAGCCAAAAAGCACAAAATGGAGAGGAAGTCAAAAAGCATATCATCATCAATCGTCTAAAGCCAGAAATGGTAGAAAAAGGCGAGATGTTGAGCGTAGATGATGTTCTAAAGATTCTTTCACTGCCGCTTATTGGTATTATTCCAGAAGATGAAAAAATCGTCTCTTCCACTAATATGGGCGAGCCTGTCATTTATGGCAACTCTCTTTCAAGTCAAGCATACAAAAATATTGCAAAGCGAATCTTAGGAGAAGAAGTTCCTTATTTGGAATTAAAACCCAAAAAAGGCTTCTTTGGAAGGTTATTTTCATGAGTTTAATTGAAAAAATTTTTGGAAGCAAAAAAAATTCTGCACAAGAAGCAAAAAATCGCTTAACACTTATGTTGGCACACGAAAGAACTATCAATGTGCCCTATATGGACGCAATGAAACAAGAGATTTTGGAGGTTATCAAAAAATACACCAAAGCCCAAAAAATCGATATTAAAACTGATTCTAATCAAAATTTCAATACACTCGAAGTTGAAATTCTATTAGAAAAATAACTTTGAATGGATAAAATTAACCCTATTACCATAGGAATCATAGCACTTTTATTATTGCTGCTTACCTTTAATTTTATCCCCAAATCCGATTCTAAACCCCAACAAAGCCTAAACTACAAAGAATCAATCCCCATAGACACCAACACTTCCAAAGTCAATGTCGCACTTCTTCAAAAAAACATTAAACTCTTAGAAGAAAATCTAAAAACCCTCCAACAAGAAAACAATCAAACTTCACAATCCACCATTCCACAAATCACACCTCCCACTATTTCACAAGAATCCAAACCAACAAAGCCCACACAAATCCCCTCCAAGCCAAAACCACAATGCCAAAAACCAAAACCACAGCTCGCCATTATTATTGATGATATAAGCAACTTCTATCAATACCAAAAGATTCAAGAAATTCCTTATAAAATCACCCCCTCACTTTTCCCTAGAAGCATAGCCTCTCAAAATACGCCAGAAATTGCCAAAAAAGCTGATTTTTATATGGTTCATCTCCCCCTAGAAGCACTCAATTTTAGTCAAAAAGAACACAAATACCTTCTAAGCACAGATTCCAAACAAACCATACAAGAAACAATCCAAAACCTCAAAAAAGATTTCCCAAACTTAACCTATCTTAACAACCACACCGGTAGCAAATTTACTCAAACCCCACAAGCAATGTATTTCTTGCTTGAAATCCTAAATGAAAATAATATTAGCTTTGTTGATTCAAGAACTACACCTCACACCAAAACTCGCAATTATTACCAACAAAATCCAACTACCCCCCTAAATCAATGCCAAAATCAACCTTTCTTAGAACGCGATATATTTTTGGATAACGAACTTGATATAACAAAAATCACTCAAAACCTTATTCAAGCCGTTAAAATCGCTAAAACCAAAGGTTATGCTATCGCCATAGGACACCCTCACCAACAAACTATCTTAGCCCTTAAAAATGCTACAAATTATCTACAAAATAGCGGGGTAGAACTTGTCTATATAAATGAGTTAGTAATTCCATAAGCTTTTATTGCAAAATATGTTAAAATAAAAATTAAAAAGTGGTTACCTAAAAATGACAACTCCAAAAGCAACCCATCAATTACAAGGCAGTATCTTAGCCATTACACCTTGTGAAGATTCTACTTTTTGTGTGGATAATACCTTTTATATTACACAAATCAACAAAAAACTAGAAATCCAAACAAGCCTACAAGTTACTAGAGATTTAGAGCCGCCTCATCGCTATTCACATGCTTTTGGAATTTCTAATGATTCATATTTTTGCATTCCTATTATCGGAGAAAAAAAGTCTCTTATTTTAAAATTAGAGCATTCAAAACTCAAAATCATCTCCACACTCACTGACCATGATGGTGAAATGGAATCTTGTGCTTTTTCCAAAAATGGCAATTACTTCGCAACAGGGGGACAAGATGGGCGTGTATTTTTGTATGAAGGCAAAAGTTTTTTACCAACTGCTTCCCTTTTAGCCCGTTCAGATTACATTTCTACCATTAAATTTTCTCAAAATAATGAATTTATAGCAATTAGCGGATTTGATAAATTTACTATGATTTTTGATGTTTTACGCCACAAAATTGCCTTTAATTTCGTAACTAATGATGTTGTAGAAGATTCTTGTTTTTTTGAAAATGATGAAAAACTTTTGCTTGTTTTGCGAAATAATTCTAGCATCATCTTTAGCCTCAAAGAAGGAAAAATCATCTCTCAAGAGTATTCTTTTGCATTTTGGCCCACAAGCATTGCACTAGATGATGAAGAAAATTATGCTCTCATTGGGACACGCTCTGACACACTCTATGTTATTTCATTAAAAGACAATAGTAAGGTTATGGAAATCAAAAATGAACATGCAGGAATCGCTTCTTTGGCTTTTTCACATGGATTTTTATATATTGGCTGTATTGATGGGACATTACTCATCATTGATTATAATGAAGGCAAAGAAGAACTAAAAGATGCTCTAGCTACCAAAAATTACAAAAATGCTAGGGAAGCCATTAACAAAAATGTTTTTTTGAGTATCCACCCACTCACCAAAGTTTTTGATGAAGTGTGGCCAGATATTCTAAATCAAGCCATTGATTTACTCAATAAAGATGAGATTGAAAAGGCTATTGAAATAACAGCACCCTTTATTGTTTCCCAACCCAAAAAAAATGAGTTTGATTTTTATCTCTCACAAAAAGAAGGGGCAAAGACTTTTTTGCAACTCATCGAAAAAAAGGACTATTCCAAAGCTTATGAAATGACTAAAACAATGAAATTTCTCACAAAAACTCAAGCCTATGAAAAGCTTGAAAATATTTGGAATAGAGCTTTTTTCAATGCCAAAAAACTTCTCATTGAAAATGCAAAAATCAACCAAAGACTAGCCGAACAATACTTAGCACCCTTTGAAAACACCCCCAAAAAAGAATTAATCATCCAACTACTAAGAAATTCTGATGTATTTGCTAAAGCAGACAATCTCATTAAGCAACAAAATTTCAAAGAATACTTCTCGCTAACTTTTCAATTTTCATTCCTAAGAGAAACTGATTTATACAAAAAAGTTTTACTATTAGGCGAAAAAATGCTCACAAATCTTATTGAATTAGAAAAAAACTTCCAATACCAAGAAGCAAAAAAAATTGCTGAAACATTGCTTGTTTTCCCAAATCTCAAACGCTCTGCTAACGAAAAAATTGTCCTTATGCAGCAAAAAGAAAATTTACTCAATGCCATAGAAAAAAAAGAGGTTAAAAAAGTATATTCTATGGTTGATGATATTGAAAGTTTGCGTTCCATGCCACAATTTAAAGACTTTACCAAAGATTTTCTAAGACGCTATGAGGAAGCAAAACCCTATGCCTATGCTGGAAATGCCAAACACACTATGGTGATTTTTGGAGAATATATGGAAATTAGTTATTGGATTGACAAAATTGCTTCCCTTATTAAAATCGCCTACCTCAAACAAATTAGCAATGCACTCAATGAAATTGAAGTAAATTGGGTAATCACTATCAAACGCTATTACGAAAGATTCGGCAAAAGTGCAGAAATCATCAAACTTTTACAAAATCATCATTCCAAAGAGATTCTTGATGAATTTGAAGGAGAAGGCGAAAGCGATGGCTATCGCTATCATCCTTTTGTGGATAATATTGTAATTTATATCGTGCAAAAAGATTCTGATTTTGCAAACGCTTAACCAACTTCCACCTGAATTACAACACCTAAAAAACCTTAAAACACTTTATTATTGCGGGGATATAGAGCTGTTAAAGAAACGCAAAATTGCCATTATCGGCTCAAGAAATCCCAACCCCTATGCACAAAGTTTTACCAAAGAAATAGCCAAAAAAATCTCCCAATATGCAGCCATCATCAGCGGTGGTGCATTAGGCATAGATATTTTAGCTCACAATGCAGCCCTACCTAACACCATTATGGTTTCACCAAGCTCATTAGATATTATCTACCCCAAAACTAATCAAAAAATCATTCAAGAAATCCACAAAAATGCACTTATTCTAAGTCAATTTCCCCCAACCTACATTCCAAAAAACTACTCTTTCTTAGAACGCAATAAAATCATCATTAGCCTTGCAGAATACATAATAATTCCTCAAGCAGATCTCAAAAGCGGTTCAATGGAAAGTGCAAAATACGCTTTAAGTCTTGGCAAAAAAATCTATGTACCGCCCCATCAATTAGGACAAAGCAAAGGCACACAAACTTTAGCCAAAGAAAAAAAGGCAGAAATCATTTGGGATATTGATGAATTTTTAAATCAACTTTTTGAAGTATCTTACAATAATAATAAAGATGAAGTTTTAGAGTTCTGCAAAAGCAATCCTTTCTTTGAAGAGGCTTTTGCTCGTTTTGGCGAGATTTTATTTCATTATGAACTTGAGGGCAAAATACAAAGAAACAATGGAAGAATCGAGGTAATATAATGCAAAATATCATTGCTTTAGACATCGGATTAAAGCGGATTGGAATCGCACAATTCTTGCAAAATATCCCGATACCTCTACCCCCTATTTTACGCAAGAATCGCAATCAAGCAGCAAGAGATATAAGCAATCTTATCCAAATGAAAAATCCACAAATTTTAGTCATTGGCATTCCACAAGATGGCGATTCATCTTTAGAAATGGAACGCAGAATCAAACATTTCATCAACCTACTTGAGATTCCAAAAGGGATAGAAATTTGCTTTATTGATGAATCTTTTAGCTCTTTTGAAGCACTTCAAAAAATGCAAGGAAGCAAGAAAAATAAGAAAAAAGATGGGAGTTTAGATAGCCTTGCAGCTCTTATTATTTTAGAGAGATATTTAATGAGCCAAAAACAAGATTAAAGGCTTATTATTTAGAAGTAAATTTACTTGCACGCCCTGCTTTCCAACAAGCATAGCTACAATCTCATCTTCGCTTCTACAAGCTTTTGGCAGCGAAATCCCTATTGACAAATTATGTTCTGACAAAACCGCTTTTGCGCGTCCTGCAATGATATTAGTAAATTCTGAAATAACATCCAAAAGCTCCTCATCACTTTGAGATTCTTCTCCAAGCAACATCATAGAGGCTTCTTTAACAATCATCTTACTAAAACAAAGTGCAACAACTCCGCTCACATCGCCTTCAAAATTAATCATTGCACCCATAATATCATTTTGCCCCGTCTTATTATAAGTGGTAACCTTATAATCCGTGCGTTTTGCCTCTCCACCTGTAAGCGAAGAGAGTGTCTCTATGGCAGCATTGATAAATACAGGAAGTTGTGCCACTAAATGCTTGGTTAGCCCCTTACGCTTTTGCTCTGCAAGCTGATATTTATTTGCATACTCCCTAATCAGTGAATCATTTTTGCACTCTGCTACACTTCCAAAAAAATAGATTCCACTGCGTTTGCACAAATCAATCTTATCTGGATTAATCTTAATCTTCAAGCCACAAATAGCAATACAAGCCTCATAGCGCATATTATTTAGTGCTAATGACATAATAAATTCTAAAGCCACCAAACTAAAATCTTGGGTTTGCGTAACATCAAAAATAAAAACCTTATAACCCTCTCTCAATCTCGAATTATGTGCTTGTAAATTAAAATAAAGAGAAATATTTTTATCGGCTTTTTTATACAATGTATAAGTTACAATACCGCCATGAATCGTGGTAGGAATGAAATTCCCTGTTACATCAAAATAAATATTATAAAGATAAAAGGCTTTGTCTAAAAGCTGCTTCCCTTTTGCAAGAAGACTTTGCATATTATTCACACAAATAACCTCATAACCTCTATTTTCTAACTCTCGAGAAATAAGAGTTTGCACCATACCATCATTATCACAATAAATAATCTTTTGAGAGATTGAAGGCATTTTTAATGAAAGTAGCAAATTTGCCATAGCTTCTGTTTTAAAAAGCGGCACACTTCGATTTGGAAACAAGGCTTTAAGTTTAGGGAATTGCAAATCACTATAACCGATGAAAGCAACCGGTATAGAGACTCGATCTTGGATTGCTAATAAAGCTTTTGCGACGAGAATTACCGCACCTTCTTCAAAATAAGAAATATTTTCAAATGAAAAATAAATAGCACGGATAGATAGGCTGCGGATAGTTCCACTATTAGAGATGAAAATTTCGCAAATTTCCTTTGCTTCTTTCATCTCTAAATGGATAGAAGGGGAATAAATAGCAATATCGTATTTAATGACTGGACGCATTATTAATTTGCGTTATAGACTTCTGCTTCTACTCTTCTATTTGCTTGTCTTCCCTCTTTAGTTTTATTAGTTGCAATAGGTTTCTCTTCTCCATACCCTTTTGTATCTAATCTATCTGGAGAGATTCCTTGTTTGACAATTTCTTCTTTTACAGAAATTGCTCTTCTTTCTGAAAGCTTTTGATTGTAAGCTTCACTTCCTGTGCTATCTGTATGACCACTTATAGTAGCAGTTTTATCTGGGTTTTGCTTCATATATTCTGCAAAATCTTGAATTTCTGGATAATATTCAGGATTTACAGATGATGAATCAGAAGGGAATTGCACACTAAAAGTATGAATATGCGATAGAGTTGGAGCTGGAACTTCTTCTACAACCACTTCTTCCACTACTTCTTCTACAACAACCTCTTCTTGTGCAAAAGTTCCAAATGGAATACTAAAGCCCAACATTGCAATCACATCACTTCTTCCATCAAAACTTACTAAATGTCTAAGTTCTGTTTTAAGGTGCAAGTATTTGAAAGCTTCCCAACGCAATCCTAAACCATATTGACCAAATGGAGCACTATCTAAGCTTTGATTATTGTTAGAAACATCTTCATAACCCACACCACCAAGAATATAAGGCGATACACTATTCCATACTTCAAACTCTTTTACAACATTCATGTAATAGCGATTAAAAGAAGTTTTATTATCAGGAATACTTTGTTCTGCATGCGTAATCCAATCATAACCCAATTCTACCAATACTTCTGGAGCAACTCTTGCACCAAATTTCAAACCATAGGACAAATCAATATCATCCGCCATTCTTTGATTATCTACATGCCAGCTTCCACCAATTTGTGGAGTAACCTCAAAAAGATTATTTGCCGCAAAAAGCGAACTACACAACATTAATGACAAGGGGAGAAACTTTTTCATTTTTTTCCTTTTCTCTTAGAGTGATAACATATCCTCCTTTTCCTAAAAAGGAATCTATGCTATCTATTATTGTATCTAAAATTAACTATTTTTTACCCAAATTTTAAAAAATATTATCTAAATAAAAACTTTAAAATTTCTTTTGATTCACATCATTTAAGATATTTTCTGCAATATCATTAACGCTTTTGGTGATTTCATTTGTTGCATTTGCCACTCCAACATTATCTTGTGTTGCAGTTTCAAGTTGTGCAATTGCTTCATTAATTTGACTAATTCCTTCTGTTTGTTCTTTGATAGATTCGCTCATTTCATTAACGCTTTGCACCAAAACATTCACATTTGCTTCAATCTCTCCTAGAGATTTTGTTGTTCGCTCTGCAAGTTTTCGCACCTCATCAGCCACAACAGCAAATCCTCTACCATGCTCCCCTGCTCTTGCTGCTTCAATAGCTGCATTCAATGCTAAGAGATTAGTTTGGTCTGCAATATCTTTAATCACTCCCACAATCTCTTTAATATCCTCTGCTTGTCTTGTAGCATCCATAGTTTTTTCACTTACATTTTGCATAGAAGAGCTAATTTCTTCTACTGCTGCTGCTGATTGTTCCAATGAAGAAGCTTGCGCTTGAGAACCATCGGTAAGCTTTTGCATAGATTCTCTAAGCTCTGTTGAACGCGCTGTTAATTCTCTAGCAAAATTAGCACTTGCATGCAGCATTTTCTTAATCTCTTCTCCCAAAGTATTAGTAACAACTTCTACTCTTCCATTTGCGTTTTTCACTTCTGTTGTAAAATCCAACTTCACATAAGAATCAAAAACCCTAGCAATTTCATTAGTATCACTTCCTATTTTGCGTTGCAAAACACTAAGCATTGTATTTAAAACTTCTTTTAATTCCATAAGCTGCGGATTTACAGGATCTTTAGAAATCCTTGCAGTTAAATTACCTGCTTCAATTTCTTTTGCGGTATCTACTGCTGCTTGAATCGCTTCTTCATCAATTTGCAAAGAAGAACGAGTCCTTTCAATGTTGGCATTAATAATTCTTCCCATTGCCCCTAATTCATCATTTGCGCGAATCTTGATAGTTTGGACATCTTTGCTTTCATGGTTAATAAATTTAAAGAGCTTATCAAGCGCATCAAGGATAATTGGCAATCTATTAGCAACATTTTTACGAATATAAAAATACACAAAAGCCATTACCAAAATCAAAAAAGCCGCTGAAGCTGTAAAAATTAAATATTCCAAACGATAAAGAGGTGCAAGAACAGAAGATTTTGGAGCCGTAACCAAAACTCTCCAGCTTACATAATTATCCACTGATGAGAAAGATACAAGACTTGCATAACTTGGAGCACCATCTGTGGCAATATAATCATAAACACCCGTTTGCCCTGCTATAATCGCATCAACAATCAATTTAGCTTCTGGTCTTTTATTGGCATCTTGAAGTTTTTTAAACAACAAACTTTGATTGCCATGGAGAATAATCGTCCCATCTTGATCAAACATCGCAACAATACTTCCCTCAAAAAGCTTATTATTAGAATCCAAAAGCGAATTTGCAATATCATCAAAGCTAAAAATAAAACCCACAGCTCCAACAACTTGGTTGTTCGCATCAAAAATAGGCATTGCCATATCAATACCTACAAACTCTTTGCCACCAAAAGAAAAGCGATGCGGCTTGCCAAATAACACTTTTGTTTCACTGCCTTTTTGGGAATTCAATGCTTCTTTAATGGAGACAAGCTCGACATTACCATTTATAGCCACATTCACAATACCTCCAGCAGAGGAAGGTTGCTTATCTTCATAAGCAACCATATAATCCCCATTATCCAAACGATAAAAAGAATTTCCACCATCAAAACCCAAAGGATTCTTTAAATACAAAAATGCAAAATCCGCATAAGAACCAGAATCCAAAACATTAGTTACCACATCTTCTAAAGCTTTTGGTGTGATATTGTATTTGGAAGTTTGAGTGAAAATCTCTCCTAATACATTTGCAGAAGTCCTATTAAGAGCTATCATTTCATTCACAACACCTTCAACAAAACCAGAATACCCCTTAGAAGATTCTAAAATCATCGTTTCGGCATCTTTACGCATACTATCACCAACGCTTTTAACTACAACTATTGACAATATACTAAGACCAATAAGCATAATAATACTGATAGATACTACAAGCTTAGTCCCGATATTCATATTTTTTAAAAAATTCATTAATTTATCTCCCAAGCTACTTCGCTAAAATTTCAAAGCTCGGATTATATCTTACATTTTCTTAAACATAATATAATTAATAGAAATAGTTTAATAATGAAAAATAAAGCTTATATTAAACATTTTTTAAAGCAAATGAAGTCAAAATTCAATTCAAATGCAGGATAATTTCCTGCAAATAAAACCTCAAGAATAATATTTTTGGATTTCAAGATTCCCAAGCTTTTTTTCTGTCACAATACTTGCAATCATTCCTCCAGAAACATTGCTTGAAGTCCTTGCCATATCCAAAATAGGATCAATAGCCAAGATAATCGCCAAAAGTGAAAAATGAGATTCCAATCCCAATCCACTTAATAAAATAGAAAGAATCATAATTGTAATTCCGGGGATTCCAGCAATCCCAAAAGAAGTAATCACACATAGCAAAACAATAATCACTCCCTCACTAAAACCAAGAGGAATTCCAAGTGCATTCAACATAAAAACACACACTAATGCAGCATAATATCCAGCACAACCATTCATTCCCATCGTAGTAGAAATACTCCCGACAAAAGTTGCTCCCCCTCTACTCACACCAAGCTTCTCCAAACAATCAATAGTTAGAGGCAAAGTGCCTGCAGAACTACGCGAAACAAAAGCCATCAATAAAGCCTTAAAAGCCTTTTTGAAATACACAATAGGATTCAACCCCAAAAATCCAAGTATCGCAGAATGCATCACAAAAACCAATACCCAGCTTATGTAAATTAAGATTACAAACAAACCAGCCTCGATTATAGAATCTATTCCATTAACCAAAAGAGTATCTACAATCATCGTTACAATAGTATATGGCATAATCTTAATTAGTACTCCAATCATTTTGGAAATCACCAAATAAATAAAAGTAAGCCATTTTTTAAAAATATTAAAATTTTGCTCGAAATTTTCTTGCCTACCCACAAGATAAGCACAAAATCCAAAAAATATCGCAAAAATCACCACACCTAGGATATTATTGCTATTTGCAGCCCCAATAATATTATTTGGCACAAACCCCAAAATCATACTATTGAAACTCTCCACTCCCCTAATGCTTTTTTCTGTAACTCCAGCTTCTACTCCAACACCCAAATCAAACGCCACTCCCAACAACAATCCTATTATTGCTGCTATAGCCGTAGTAATCATTAAGCTTGCAAAAGAAAAAATCGCCGTCCATTTAAGCTTAGTTGTTTTATCTAAATTACAAATC
This sequence comes from Helicobacter pullorum NCTC 12824, assembly GCF_017979475.1. GTDB lineage: Bacteria > Campylobacterota > Campylobacteria > Campylobacterales > Helicobacteraceae > Helicobacter_D > Helicobacter_D pullorum. The sequence continues at coordinate 72,365 of NZ_JAERIT010000003.1, read as the reverse complement.
GCATAAACCAACCCTACAAAAATAAGCGGAATAACCATTAAACGCAAAAAAGAAATAAAAAGTGAATTAATAAAACTAAGCCAAATATGCACCTCATAGAGCCAATGCAACTTAGTAGAATCCTTAAAGTAGCCCAACCCTTGAGTTGGAAATCCTGCCAATGTCAAAATAAAACAAGCAAAAACCACCCCAAAAACTAAAGCACCAATTAACTGCCAATTTTGCCGTTTAATCCTAGATAAAAAGTAAAAAATCCCTGCCAAACAAAAAAGAATTATAAGCGTATAAAAAGAAGAAATATTAAAAAAATGTTGCAAGAAATTTTGCATAAGAAACCTTTTATTATGTATTTTTGCACACTGCAAATTTAAAAGGCGGGATTATACACCAAAAACAATAAACTACTTCTTATCTTTCTTTTTCTTTTTGTCTTTCTTTATATCCCCTTCTTCACCACAAAACATTCGGACACTAGAATAATAAGAAACGATACCCGGATCTGCTAGCAAACATACATTTTCAGCATCTTTATCTTCATAATCAATTTTAGCAAGCAAGATTCTAGCAAGATTGATTCTAGCGCGTCTTTTATCATTTGAATCCACAATCAACCATGGTGCAAATGGAGTATGTGTGCGAGAAAACATTTTTTCAAATGCCTCTGTGTATTCATCCCATAGATTCAATGATAATTCATCAATAGGGCTAAGTTTCCACCTCTTTAGAGGCTCATCTTTGCGTGCTTCTATACGCTTTCTTTGCTCTTCTTGCCCCACATCTAAAAAAAACTTAAACAAGATATATCCGCTCTCAATCAACATTTGCTCCAAATGAGAAACCTGAATAATAAACTCTTTGTATTGTTCATTAGTGCAAAAATTCATTACTCGCTCCACTCCAGCACGATTATACCAACTCCTATCAAAAAATACGATTTCCCCGCCATTTGGCAACTCATCAATATAGCGTTGAAAATACCATTGAGTTTTTTCCACATCACTTGGCTTTTGCAATGCCACCACTCTTGCTCCACGAGGATTTAGATGCTCTCTTAAGGCTTTAATTGTTCCGCCCTTCCCGGCAGCATCTCTCCCTTCTAAAATCACAATAATTTTTTTTTGATACTTTTTCACCCAATTTTGCAATTTGATTAATTCAATTTGTAGTTTTGTAATTTCCTCTTCATAAAACTTTTTATTTATTTTTCCCTTTTGGTTATAAACTTCACCGGGTCTTTCATCTTCTGGGCGTATAACTAAAGCCTTACTCATAATTTACCTCCAAACTAAGCTATAAAATAGCCAAAATATTCTACCATAAAAGAATAAAATTCCAGATTTAAGGAGAGAGATTTTGAATACATTATTTTGCATAGAAAAAAACTGCTCTTTTAAGCCACTAAGGGACTTTGCCACAAGATACGCAGAAGATCTTTTGGGAGAAATTCACCAAATTCATTTTATAAACACCGATGATTCTTTGGAATATCTTTCTAAGAATCTTGATTGCTTGATACAAAATTCAAACAACATTTTAATTCTATCCCCCAAAGATTCCTTGCAAGAAATCTCAAGCCATATCCAACAACAACTCGATTCTAAAGCCATACAAGAAAAAAATATCTATTATTTTAAGATTCTTCATTGCCTCATCACACTGCAAACCCTCCCCCCAAATTCCCCCCAACACTCTTTGGAATCTTTATTGCAAACGCCTAAAGATACTACTTTTTTATATCCTTTGGGAATAGAGTGCAAAAGTGCTTATATGCTACTAAAGCCGCTTGCAAAGATTCACAATGTGGCACTGCAAATCGCATTTGAATCTAATGAAATTGGAATCTTAAAAGCCATAGGCAATTCTCAAGAAAGCTTAAAAAATTTCCTACAAGAAATGCAACAAACTTTACAAAATAAGATTTTTCCAAGCCAAAACCTTGCCCAAAGTATTATAAAAATTTTAGCCCAAAACAAACAAAAAATTACCACCGCAGAAAGTTGCACGGGAGGATTAGCTGCATATTATCTCACCAAAGAATCTGGAGCTAGTGAAGTTTTTGATGCTGGCATTATTAGCTATTCTAATGCAATCAAAAATGCTTGGCTTGAAGTTTCTCAAAATCATTTAGAACAATTTGGTGCTGTCAGTGAAATTGTGGTTTATGAAATGCTAAAGGGAGCACTTAAAGCAAGCGGTGCGGATTTTGCAATTGCCACAAGTGGAATTGCTGGTCCAAATGGCGGAAGCCCTAATAAACCTGTGGGGACAATTTTTATTGGTGCGATGAATAAAAATGGTGATGAAATTATCCAAAGAGTTTTATTTCAAGGGGATAGGAATTATATTCAAGAGCAATCTTGTCTTTATGCTTATTTGCTATTCTTGAAACTATTTTTCAAAAACTATTGACTTTATACGAAATTATAGCTATAATTTCGTTTCCTTTTTATTTGACCCGCTAGCTCAGTTGGTAGAGCAATTCCCTTTTAAGGAATGGGCCGTTGGTTCGAATCCAACGCGGGTCACCACTAAATAAAAGTGGCTCCTTCATCTAGCGGTTAGGATACCACCCTTTCACGGTGGCTACAGGGGTTCGAGTCCCCTAGGAGTCACCACTTTTATTTTCTAAATTTTGACTTTATGATGGTCGCTTAGCTCAGTTGGTAGAGCGCCACCCTTACAAGGTGGATGTCACAAGTTCGAGTCTTGTAGCGACCACCATACTTGGAGCGGTAGTTCAGCTGGTTAGAATACCTGCCTGTCACGCAGGGGGTCGCGGGTTCGAGCCCCGTCCGCTCCGCCATTTACACTTTTCTATCCTTTTATTTTATTTCCATTACATTCTATAAATTACACATTAAAACAAAAACTACCCTGCTTTTTCTTTAAATATGATATAAAATTGATTTATCTACAAAGGTTTTTTATGGTAATCACAATCACAAATGCAGATAATAACTTAATTGACATCTTAGAATCCATTAACAAAAAGCTATCAAAACCTTATAAAATAGAAAAATTACAAGAGGATTTTATACCTTATCAAGAATCTTACGCTTACAAAAAATACCAAAGTTTTAGCGAGGATTATAAAAAAGAATTAGCAGAAGAAATCAAAGCAGATATAAAAAGGCTCTAGTGATGATTTTTGATGTGAAATTCAAAAAGAGCGTTGAAAAGGAAATCAAAAAAACTTGAAAAATTAAATCCAAAAGTAGCAGACAAAATCATTTATTTTATCTTTTCTAATCTAGCTAACTCACAAAAACCTTAAAAAAGAAATGGAAATTAAGCAAAAGTTTTGTAGAATATTCTTGAGGTTTGCCTTAAAGAGGTGGCAGCCTCTTTGAAGGTAGTTTATAGCCTCGAAAGTGAGGTGAGTTAAATTGATACTTCAAATTACAATAGCAATTATACTACTTTGTCTTATCATAGTCAAGGCGTATTAATTTGGGGGCTTTGCCCCTTGCTATTGTAAAGCCCTCTTTTAGCGATAATGCACTTCCCCTCTTAAAGCCAACTTGCATTTGCAGTAAATTTTTTGCCTATATGAGCTTAGTAAAAGTGAATGAAAAATTAAGTAGGATTATGCAGAATCTGTTTTTAAAAATTGCAAACCAAAGCAGAATAGCAACCTCTTTGACTTCGCAATCTCCAATTCTCGTAGATAGGATTTTACCTCTTTGGCGTGTAAGCACCTCCCTTCTTTATTTTAAACCACTTTTAAGCATTAAAACAATACATAAATATGCATTATATATTATTCAAGAGTAATTTACACATATTATTGCATAGTCCTTAATTACTGCAACTATTGCTAATAAAATCTCTTGTTTCATCATCAATATCTCTAACCTTACTTATATCCCAATCAGATAAGTTTTGATTAAAAGATGCGGCTTCATTAAACATAGCAAACATACTTTTAACTTTACTCACATTCCATTCTCCAATTGGTTGATTGAAGGATTCAGCACCTTCAAACATACTTTCCATATTTTTAACCTTACTAATATCCCATTTGGATATGTCTTGGTTAAAGGATACAGCATAAGCAAACATAAAAGACATATCTCTAACATTGCTTACATTCCAATTACCGATTGGTTGATTGAATGCTTCTGCTCTTTGAAACATCCAAACCATATTTTTAACATTAGAAACATTCCAATTTCCAATGGGTTGATTAAAAGATTTAGCATCAACAAACATAGCAGTCATATCTTTAACTTTACTTACATCCCAATCACCAATTGGCTGATTAAATGCTTTTGCTTTTTGAAACATAGCATTCATACTTTTAACCTTACTCACATTCCATTCTCCAATTGGTTGATTGAAAGATTTTGCTTCTTGAAACATACTCTCCATATATTCAACCCTACTAACATTCCATTTGGATATGTCTTGATTGAAAGAGATTGCTCCATAGAACATAAAAGCCATATTTTTAACCTTACTTACATTCCAATTACCAATTGGCTGATTAAAAGCCTCTGTGCTAAACATAAAAGCCATATTTTCTACATTAGAAACATCCCATTTACCAATGGGTTGATTAAAACTTTTTGCTCCAAGAAACATAGAATACATACTTTCAACATTACCAACATTCCAATTAGAAATATCAGCATTGAAAGTTTTAGCCCCTTCAAACATGCTAGTCATATCTTTAACACTAGAAACATCCCATTTCTCAATGCCTGAGAAATCAGTGCGTTTAGTATCATCAAATAAAAAACTCATATCTGTAATCTTGGAAGTATCTATATCTCCAAGATTAATAGATAAATCATTTACTAATTTTTCTAGCTCCACTTTTGTATTTGGTGTATATTTCATTACATTCTCCTTATGTTTGTGATTATTCTTGTCCTTTTTTAATCCTCTTTCCTTTCTTTTTATTCATCCAAGCCCATTGATAACCTCATTTTTATTGTTATTTTCTTTATATTTTAATCTCAAACTTTTTATCTTTTGCAACATTGCTTCATAATCGATTTCTTTGTGGTGTGTAGAGATAATTTCATTCTAAAGCTTTCCTATTTGGATTCTGTCTTGTTTCATCTCTTGTATTTCAATATCTAGCAATAAATGCCCAATATGCGCATACTCCAATAAAACATCTTTTTCCATTAATGTTGCCATATTATCTTCTTAAATTAACTAAATAAATTATATAGCAATAATAAGAATATTACAAGATCAATTTTTTGCAAAAAGTTAGAAAAAAATTAAGTAGATTTTTTATAAAATATTTTTTGAGGTTGCACCAAAGAGGGATAGCAGCCTCTTTGGCTTTTGTAACCTCCAATCTGTCTTAAGAAAGGAGGTAAAATGAAAGTCCATAAGATACTTACAAGTATCTTGCGTATTATTATACTACTTTGTATAATTTTTAGCAAGTGCTTCTAGGGTTTATACCCTAGTTGTAAGTATCTCCCTCTTTAGTCCTCCTGCTTTAATTTTTTCCTTAACTCATTGATATTATAGGATTTTGTATTAACAAGCAATGTGCTAAGTAATGATTCTAAACTACTTCTTTCATTATAAATTTTACTTCTTCTATTTTTATCTTGCTCTATTGAATTAACCAAAGCATTTGCCCCTTTACCCAAAGGCACAGGCATAACAAAATTAAATAATTCTACTCCCCTATCCATTGCCCCTTTTGCGCCCTCTCTCCTTGTATAAGTACGATTCATAGCAAGATTACAATTGAGGGCTTGTTGGAAGAGTTGTTGAGGGATTCCATTGGTTGCAAGTTTGGCAAAAAATTCAGGAATTAGATTGCCCTTGATATTTCCCAGTGAAGCAAACTCTAATAATCCCACACAAATGCCACACAAATACCCTTGAAATTTCACAAAAGAATTAAACCCAAAAGAAAATATTATTTTCTAATAGCATCATAAAAAATCCAAAAAATAAAATCAGTCAATCAAAACAATAACCAAATTTAAAAATAAAAATTATTTTGCAAGTGATGAGTGGATAAAAGCTTGAATATGCTTATTAATATTTTAAGTTACTTTGATAAATCTAAAAACTATCAAAAAATAATGAAATTTAGCATTAATCATTAGATAAAGGAATACTTTTTGCTTATTTTTTCTTAAATTTTTTTATAATTTTTTAGAAAAGGTAGGCAAATGACTAGCATATCTAATTCTTCTTATTCTAATTATTTAAATGTTCATTGCAACTATTCTAAAGAAATCTCAAGCCTCATAGACAAAACTTCTAATCAAAACGCAAATACCCCATTTACGCAATCCACAAGGCAAGATACTCAAAATATTGAATATAATTCTAGCAAAGCCTTTCAAGAAGTCTCTAAGCAGGATTTAGATAACATAATCAACGATAACCACGACGATTTTCAATCCTCCATATTAGAAAATTTTTTAGATTCTTTGAATTATTGCACTATTGGTGCAATTAACAAAAATTCTAAAGATACAGCTTTTAATCAAGAAGATTTTAAAAATGCAAAAGCAAATTCAGCAACAAATTCCAACAAAACTTTTGAAAAATACCCCCTTGATAACTATGGTTTTATGGGAAATGAGTTTTTAAAAGAATCAGGATTGCCAGAGGATTTGAAATTTCATAGTAATTCCCTACAAGCTATCAAAAACTACCTTACGCTCCCATTTTACGAACATCACAGCAATGGAAATGATTACTTTTCAAACTACTTTGATAGTGTAGATTTAGGAGGTGGATTAAAAAACGCTTTTGATTCATTGGAAAAATTTATAGACATCAAAGATAACTATACAAAAGAGGAATTATTGAATATTTTTAAAGACAATGAAGGTTTTATAGATAGTTTAAGGGGCGATATTGCTCTTGTAGAGGATTATACTTTTATGGAAAATGGAGAAGAAAAAATTGCTTTAGAGGGTGTTATTATGTTGTTCTCTTTGGTAAATTATGGGGAGGCTTATGCCAAATCCGAAAATAGCCAACTTGGTGAATATGGTAAATACTTAGCAGGACTTCCAAACTCTTGGCTAGAAAGTCCCTCTATTTTGCAAGATTCTACCTTTCAAGAAACAAGCAAAAAAGTAAAAGAAAATTTCATTGATTGGTTTTTACAAAAAGTATTGGAGATAAAAGAATTTCCTACAATGGAAGCAAAAGCATAATGCAAAAAATGCTTTTATTGCGCATTTTTTTGCTTGTTTTTATAGCAAACTTTGCTTTTGCTTTTAGCGTTAAATCTCTACAAGAACTCCACAATCAAAATGTTATAAGGCAGCAATATGAGGAATCTTGTGGAGCTTCTGCTTTGGCTACTTTACTTAATTTCTTTGAATTTAGACAATATAGCGAACAAGATATACTTGCTTTTTTAAATCAAAAAACCGATATGTTAAGCTTCAAAGAATTGCAAGAAGTGGCAAATACTCTAGGTTATGCAACTAAAGGCTTTCAACTCCAAAGAGAAATATTAGAACAAACTTCTTATCCTTTGCTTGTAAGCCCCTAAATTTACAAATACAATGCCTTTTTGCGTCATTTATTTTGCCTCAAATTTCCATTTAATCATTGTTTCTAAATTGTTTTAGATAATTGTGAGTTTTGTTATTATTTTAAATTTTTGGTATAATTTCAAATCTCAAAAACTTCAAGGACATATATGCGTAATCCTCACTTTTATTCTTTTGCTTTTATGGTTTATTTATTGCTTATTGGTTTAGCCTTGGGAGCTATTATTGCTAGTGCTTTTAGTGCTCCTGTAATTTTTCGTGCTGCTAGCTTCGTTGAAGGTTTAGAAATTACACTCTTTCAATCTGGCGTGTTAATGACGCAGATTTTCATAAAACTCAACATATTGCTTAATATTCTAGCAGTTTTTATCATCATCTATGAAGTTATCATTTTCAAAACCACGCACCAAAAAATAGCCCCCTTGCTTGGCTTTATTAGTGTGATTTTAATTTTGTTATTTACTCTTTATTATACGCCTTATATCCTCCAAGCTCAACAAATGGGAGAAGAATCCATACAAACTCTAAAATTTGATGCTATGCACAAACAATCCGTCTTAGTTTTCAAAACTTTGCTTATCACTTTATTTTTACTCTTTTGTATCCGCTCTTACAAGCTCATCAATAACGCTTACAAAGGTAAATAAACTCACAAAAACTGCAAGGGCTTCTTTCCTTGCAAAGCTCAAAGGAAAACTCCTTTTGCATTCCTTTGTAATACTCTAGTTTTTCTTCTAACTTCTCTTTTTTTTCTATCAATGCCTTTTCTTCTTTGATTTTGGCTTCATAGATATCATAAAATCCAGCTTTTACCTCTGCATTGCTATGGATTTCTTGGATTGCCATAGCATAAAGCACAAGTTGAAAATCTTTGGAGTTTTCGATACTTCTCTTGCCGCCTATTTTTAGATTTCTTTTATATTTATAGTCCAAAACAAAAAAATCTTGCCCCTTTTTGTCAATCCTATCAATCCTACCTTCAAAAGGGATTCCACATACACCAAATGAGAACTTCCTTTCAAACTCCACAGGAATCCACCCTTCTTGTAAATGCTCTTGCTCAGTTTTAAAAAATTTCTGCAAATATCTTTTGGCAAGCTCCAATTCAAAAAACTCTCTTTTAGTCTCATAATCTTGCAATCCCCTATAAACTTCCTCTTGTAATTGTGCAAAATTATGATGAGTTTGATAACTACTATAAGCCTCTTGCAATACCTTATGGAGCTTCATACCCACATTAGCACCCATATTTGAATTTTCTTCTTTATATCCCAAAACATAGCGATAATAATATTTTCTCGCACAAGTCAATAAGCATTCTAGCTTTGAAGCGCTCATAATTCCAAGCTCCAAAGGTGCTACAATTTCCCTCTCTTTATACTGCAAAGCTTTCCCGCTCAAAAAATAATCCCCATATTTTTTTGAAGCTTTATAGAATCTAGCTTCACTAAAAATTTTATCATCTAGCAAAAAGCGAGAGGGCTTGTCTTCGTCATTATTCAAAAACATTACACCCACTTCCAAAGAATGCTCAAAAAGGCGTGAATAATAATATTTTTGGAGATTCTCTCTATCTTTTTTGGTGGGTAGTCCAACTTTTTCTCGTATCAATGAATTAAGAAAAATATCTTTTTGATTCACTTTTGGCACATTGTTTTCATTAAATTCTGGGACAATAATATAAGAAAACTCAATCCCTCTTGTTTCCAAAATACCTATCACACTGATTCTTCCACCGCCAATATCATCTATACTTAGCTTTTTTAACATCATAAAAAATGTATGAATTTTGTCCTTTATTGGCAAAAATTCTAAATACTTCAATGAATAAGAAAAATGCTCTAAATTCTGCAAAATAATCTTTTTGGCTTCTTTATCCTCCCTTGTTATTTCCTGTGATTCTATGATGAAATTTTGAAACTCTCCAAAGTCCCTAAATTGTTCTATATGCTCCTCAATCTTCACAAATAATGCTGTTTCTTGAAGTTTTTTACCCATAGCAAAATTAAAATTTCTCGCACCATCAAAAAGCTCCAAATAGTTTTTAAACTCCTCACTAGGCAAAACAATGCAAATTTCCTCTGGCTGGATTCCCCGCTCCAACCACAAATCAATCTGACTAAAAATCCCTCCCACCTCTGAAACTCTATCGCTAAACTCTAATAAATTGATTTTGCCATATTTGATTGTTTTTGTGGGTTCAAAAGAATCTTTTTTGATATCACCCCTTTTTAAATGCAATATAAAATCTCCATTTTCTAATTCTATCCCAAAGATTCTTTGATAATATTCTTGATTAAAAGCATTAATGCTAATTTTAAAAACAATGGGCTTTTGCATGGAAATTTCTTTGAAAATATACATTTCAAAACAACTCAAAAAGCCTTCCAAATGCACTTCAATCTCATCAAACTGCGATAAAAGCTCAAAAGTAATTTGATAATTTTCCAAAAAATATTTGTCAAAAAAGCTATTTTGTGCAATTTTATCTTGATAGGTTTTAAAAATATTTTTTAATACTTGCAAATGATCATCATAAAATGCGTAAATATCTAGTCGCTCAAGAGATTCTATCTGCACACATTCCGCACACAATTCATCATAAAATTTAAAGAAAAAATCAGAATTAACCAAAAATTGCGAGAAGTTTTTTGCAAATTCGCCAAATTTTTGAGGATTGACTTCTTTAATGGCTTGATAAAGATAGACATAACGCAAAAATGGAGGGATTTTACTTTTTGCTTCAACCCTCAAAATACTATCAAAAAATTCGCCAATACTTTGTGCATTTGGCAAAAAAGAGGCATTATAATTCCTCTCAAAAAAATCTTTGATTGCTCTTGTATTTGAAAATAAATAAAGTTTTTCCACTCTTTAAAGATTTTCTTTAACAATTTTAACAATATTTGCTACATTAAATCCAAAATGCTCAAAAAGCATTTCTCCTTTGCCACTTGCACCAAAATTTTGCATACCTACAACAATATCGGCTAAAGCATACCACTCTAATCCCCTACTTGCCTCAATAGCGACTACCAAACCTTGAAGTAATGAATCTTTATAATTCCTATCTTGCTGGATAAACAAATCATAACAAGGCACACTAACTACTTGAACATCAATGCCATTTTCTTCTAGCTTCTCTGCACTTTTTAGAGCTAATGCCACTTCACTGCCGGTTGCTAGAAGTGTAACTTGCGCTTCTTTTTTGGAAGGCTTTTTGATATAAGCACCTTTTTTAACCTGCTCTTTGGCAATGGGCGATAAAACAGGAAGATTCTGACGACTAAGCACAAACGCACAAGGACCTTCTATCTCAAAAGCAGTTTGCCAACAGGCTACATTTTCATTAGCATCGCTTGGACGAAAAACATTTAAGTTAGGCATTGCTCTAAAATGGCTCAATTGCTCTATTGGTTGATGTGTCGCTCCATCTTCACCAACTCCGATACTATCGTGCGTCCAAATATAAAAAACTTTGTTTTTCATCAATGAAGCTACACGAACACTTGGAGAGAGATAATCACTAAAAACAAAGAAAGTTGCACAAAATGGCAAAAATAGCCCATAATTTGCAAGACCATTTGAAATTGCCCCCATTGCATGCTCTCTAATTCCAAAATGAAAATTTCTACCCTTTGGAAAATCTCCCATACCTTTTAGCTCTGTATTGTTAGAAGGCGCTAAATCTGCACTCCCGCCGACAAACCCATACAACGCTTTTGCAATAGCATTCAAAATCTCTCCATTGCTAGAACGCGTTGCAATGCTTTTGGATTCATCAAAAATAGGGTATTTAATCTTAGAAAAATTAGGATTTAGCATTTCTCTCAAAATATCTTTTTTGTCGCTCTTTTCTAAAGTTTTTTCCCACTCTTTATTAGCCAACTCTCCTAATTCTTGAGTATTTTTAAACCGAATCTTTGCAGATTCTGGAATAAAAAACTTTTCATCAGGATTAAAGCCTAAAGCCTTTTTAGATTCTGCGATTTCTGTTTCACCAAGCGGAGAACCATGGGATTTGTGCGAACCGCTTAAATGCAATGAACCTTTAGCAATCGTTGTTTTTGCAATAATAAGCACAGGCTTTTTAGAGGTTTTAGCTTGAGTTAGTGCAGCATCAATTTGCATAAAATTATGCCCATCAATTTGCAATACCTCCCAACCTTGAGATTCAAAACGCAATTGCATATTTTCACTCAAGGCAACCTCACATTCTCCCTCAATAGTAATATTATTAGAATCATAAATCACAACCAAATTATCTAATTTATGATGTCCAGCAAGCGAACAAGATTCATAAGAAATTCCCTCTTCTAAATCCCCATCCCCGCACAAACAATAAACTTTGTGAGTAATTAAATCACCAAGCATATTTTGTGCAAGCTTTCCTGCCATTGCAAAGCCAACAGCATTAGCAATTCCTTGCCCCAAAGGACCTGTGGTAATTTCAATTCCGGGGGTATGCTTATACTCTGGGTGTCCCGGCGTTTTGGAGCCAAACTGCCTAAAAGACTTTAAATCTTCTAAGCTAACATCAAATCCCCACAAATGTAGCAAACTATACACTAATGCACTTGCATGCCCTCCGCTAAAGACTAATCTATCGCGATTAATCCAATTTGGATTCTTAGGATTTATCTTCAAATGGTAGCCCAAAACAACCGCAATATCTGCTAATCCCATTGGCGCACCGGGGTGTCCGCTATTTGCAGCTTGCACCATATCTGCACACAAAAATCTTAAAGAATCCGCCATTAATTGATATTCATTGATTTCGTTTTTGTCCAACATATTTTCTCTTATCCTTTATTGTTCTAGTAGTTTGATTCTTCCTTTGCAGGTTTTGCAATTAAAAATAACATTTTCTTTTTGTATTTTATTGTGCAATTCCAAAGGCACCAAATGCACCTTACCTTGACAATTACAAGTATATTGAACTTTGGATTCTTCTACAATATTTTTGACTTTGGTTTCTTGTGGGGTAATTTGACAAGTGCTTCTGCGAAATTTCTCAATTTGCATATCCTCTCTTATAATATGCTCCAAAAGCCATTTTTTGGCAATAACAGCTAATTGCTCTTTCAAATCATCGACATTGCGAATCTGCATAACAGCACTTGTCATATCTCTAATAATCTCGCGATGCCTCTCTTTGTGCTGAATCAAACGCGGATAATAGATAGATTCCATATAGGCTTCTTCATCTTTAAAATGCTCTTGCGTATAGTTTAATAATTCCCTAAGAATAGTGATAATTTCTTCTTTTGTGGCTTTTTTGTTAGTTAGTGCGTAAGCTCTTCCAGCAATTTCAAATAATTTTTTATGTTGCTCATCAATTGCTTCATTATGGACGCTCAACTCTTTGCTCCAAGATGGCAGCATCTGCTATCCTCCCCCCTAACTTTGACATTTTAATCTTTAGAGTGATTTTACTATAAAATTTCTTAAACCATAAAAATTTTAAAAGTGTTTGTAAAAATTTTATGGAATGGGGGAGAAAACTTCCCTAAAGATTATTGAAAACTACTCAACTTATCAGAGAGTTTGCTAGAGCCTTCAAGGACACTCACTGAAATTGCATTCACTTCATTAGAAAGCGCTTTAATATGGTTAGAAATATCACTTACGACATTTAGTTTTTCATCTAAAAGTGCCATTTTTTCCTTTGCTTCAATATTTTTCTCTGCCATATTTTGAGTAGATTTAATGCCAATTCTCAATCTCTCCATTGTATCAACCACTTCATTTTGCAACTCATTTGCAACTTCATTAGTTTCACTCATTGAATCATGCACTATTTTCATTCCTTCAATATTATCACGAATTTGCTGTGCAATGAGTGAAACAGTAGCATTGATTTCAGCAAGAGATTTTGTGGTTTTTTCTGCAAGTTTTCTTACCTCATCTGCAACCACAGCAAATCCTCTACCATGCTCCCCTGCTCTTGCTGCTTCAATAGCCGCATTAAGTGAAAGAAGATTAGTTTGATCAGCAATGTCTTTGATACTCTCTGTAATGCTAGTAATACTATCTGCGCTGCTAGAGAGATTGCCCATATTATCCATAATAATGTTTTCTTGTTCATTCCCTTGTTCAATAAGTTTTGCTAATTCCTTAAGTGTTTCTTCTGCTTTTAGCATAACCTTTTGCATTTTATTCATATCTTCAATGGTATTTTGCGCTAAAACCCCATTAGCTGAAATATGCTCATCTAATGCTAAACCAATTTTTCTCAAAGTAGAAATTTGCTCATCTTGTATATCGGAATTTTTTTGTAGAATCGTTGCATTTTCTTTTAATTGCTGTGAGTTATTTAGACTTGCTTTTGCATTTTCAGTTGCCTCTAAAATAGAATTTTCAACCACTGCAATGAAGGAATTAATATAATTTGCACTTTTAGATAATTCACTCTTTGCATCAATCACTAGACGCGATTTCAAATTTGCCTCTTTAGAAGCTAAATTTTTAGTTAATTTCTCTAAAAGCGAAATAGGGATAATCACTTTTTTGAGTGTCAAGAAAATGAAGAATAAAAGCACAAGCAATGTAGCACCAAACACACCATAAGCAATATAAAGTCTATCTTGACTTTCTTTTGCAATTTGGGCTTGAACTACTTTATTAGCCAAAATCAATTCTTTTTGAAGTGTTTGATCTTTGTATATTTCAGAATTCTTTTGCATCAAAGCAGCTTGAGCCAACATCATTTTATAATGCTTAATAAAAAGCGTAACATTTTGATCATTCAAAGATGAAAAGGTTTCTAACTTTGCAATAGCGGCATTAAGCTCCTTAAGATTCTCACTCTCAAGGATATTATCTGTGGCTAATTTGGCTAATATAGAATTAGTAAGCTTAACAATAGAGGCATAACTTGAATTATTCTCTGCAAGTTGTGCGATTTCTTGATGGAGTGCATAAAGAAAAGTTTTGGAATTAAAAGCAATAGAATTAGCACGCTTGAATTTATCTAATTGATTTTGCTTTGCTTTAAAAATTTCTGCAATTTTTGATGTGTCCAAACCTTGATTTGTTAGAAATTGCAATTCTTGTGCAAACTCCCTAGAATCTCTCACGCTTTCATCATAATTCATAAAATCAAAATAATTCTTAAATACATTGTCAATTCTTAAATCCAAATATTCTAATCTCTTTAAAGCATCGGAAATTTGCGTGTTTTTCTCAACATTAGCATGAGTATTAAAAATAATAAAAAGCAAAAGCAACATAAAAATAAGGACAAAAGCCGATAAGCTAATAAATTGATAAAGGAATGAAAAAGTTTTTTTATTGGAGCTTGTCATTGTATTCTCCTGTAAGACTCTCTAAAAATGCTGTAATATCTTGCACTGTATCATTATTGAGGAATTTTCCTAATTGATAAAATGCCATTAATTGAACTGCAACTTCTAAAGTCTCTACGCTACCATCGTGAAAATAAGGGGCAGTTTTAGCAATATTTCGCAAAGATGGGACTTTAAAGACTAACTTATCTTCTTCTTCTTTTGTTACTCCATATCTGCCGGGATTTCCAGTTGCAGCATAAGGCTCAAAGATACCTATTTTTTGGTACATATTGCCGCCGATATTTTGACCTTGATGGCATGCGATGCAACCATTTGAACGAAATGCTTGAAAACCTCTCTTTGCAGCTGGAGATATAGCATTTTCATCTCCCTTTAACCATCTATCAAAAGGTGAATTTGGCGTAATTAATGTTTTTTCAAACTCCGCAATCGCATCTGTAATATTCTCAAAAGTAATCTCCCCATAAATTTCTTTAAAGGATTCTACATATTCCAAATTACCCTTCACAGCCTCGATGACTTCATCTTCTGTCATACCATGTTCTACTGGATTCAACAAAGGACCGCCTGCTTGCTCCTGCAAATCTTTGGCTCTACCATCCCAAAATTGCACAAAATTAAAAACTGCATTGAAACTAGTTGGGGAATTAGTCGCACCATTTGTAGCGCCTCCAACGCCAAATGAAAAGCGTTCATTATCCACACCATAGCCTGTAAGATGATGACAGGAATTGCAAGAAATAGTTTTATCTTTTGAGAGATTAGTATCCATATATAACATTTTGCCAAGTCTAGCTTTTTGCTCATCAAAAGGCAAAGAATCTGGAATAGGCTCGATACCAATTTCAACAAAATCTGCGGCTTTCATATTTATCAATAGACACAAAAGCATCAAAATGATTCTCATTATATTTTCCTTATTTATGATTAACTAAAAATAAGTGCGGATTTTATTATAAAAAAGTTAAATGTTTCTTTATATATTATAAATTTATATTATTAATAATTAATATTTATTTGTAAGAAACTCTTGATACATTTGGTTGAGTTTTTCAAGGTTTTTGAGTGAATTTTCAGAATAAACCACTTCACTTTCTAATAATTCTAAGCGTTTTTGCAAATATGTAAAAAGCTGTGATTGAATATCTGGAATCTTGTTTAAATCATTACTTTTGCCCTTGATGATTGTCCTTGCTGGAATACCAACAGCAGTAGAATTTGGCGGAACAGAAGCAATTACAACAGAATTTGCTCCGATTTTAGAATTTACTCCAATAGTGATATTGCCCAAAATTTTTGCTCCTGCTCCGATGATGACATTATCTTCTATGGTTGGATGGCGTTTGGTTTTCTCCAAGCTCACTCCGCCCAAACTCACACCTTGATAAATTGTTACTTCATTACCAACTTCTGCAGTCTCCCCAATCACAACTCCAATCCCGCGGATAATAGATAGATTCCATATAGGCTTCTTCATCTTTAAAATGCTCTTGCGTATAGTTTAATAATTCCCTAAGAATAGTGATAATTTCTTCTTTTGTGGCTTTTTTGTTAGTTAGTGCGTAAGCTCTTCCAGCAATTTCAAATAATTTTTTATGTTGCTCATCAATTGCTTCATTATGGACGCTCAACTCTTTGCTCCAAGATGGTAGTATTAGTCCTCCTCTTTCCTAACTTATTTATTTTGACTACCTCACTAAAAACCCTGAAAACATTAAATATTATATACTTTAAAAACAAAAAGGAAACTAAAAACTGCTTAAAAAAATATTTTTGATACTTTATATTAAATAATAAATTTTATTATTTAATATTATTTTTATTTTATATAAGATATTATTTCCTTGTTAATAAATTTTATTTAAAGGATAGGTAATCTTTATGAAAAAACTTACAAATGACTTTGGAAATATAGTAGCAGACAATCAAAATTCACTTTCTGCTGGACCAAAAGGACCTTTACTATTACAAGACTATATCCTACTTGAAAAACTTGCTCATCAAAATAGAGAAAGGATACCTGAAAGAGTAGTGCATGCCAAAGGAAGCGGTGCTTATGGAGAATTAAAAATCACAGCTGATATTTCACAATTTACTAAGGCTAAAGTTTTGCAAAAAGGAGAAGTTACTCCACTTTTCTTGAGATTTTCAACTGTAGCTGGAGAATCCGGTGCAGCTGATGCAGAAAGAGATGTAAGAGGTTTTGCAATTAAGTTTTACACCAAAGAAGGCAATTGGGATTTAGTTGGAAACAACACGCCAACTTTCTTTATAAGAGATCCTTACAAATTTCCTGATTTTATCCACACCCAAAAAAGAGATCCAAGAACAAATTTAAGAAACGCAAATGCAGCCTGGGATTTTTGGACATTATGCCCTGAAGCCTTACACCAAATTACAATTTTAATGAGTGATAGGGGAATTCCAGCAAGTTATCGACATATGCACGGCTTTGGAAGCCATACTTATAGTCTCATCAACGATAAAGGAGAAAGGTTTTGGGTAAAATTCCATTTTAAAACTCAACAAGGCATTAAAAATTTAACCAACAAAGAAGCTGAAGAAATTATTGCCAAAGATAGAGAATCTCACCAAAGAGATTTATATAATAGTATCGAAAAAGGGGATTTCCCTAAATGGACATTCCAAGTGCAGATTTTGCCTGAAAATGAAGTGGATAAATTAGGATTCAATCCCTTTGATTTGACAAAAGTATGGCCCCATAGCATCGTGCCTTTGATGGATATTGGAGAAATGATTCTTAATAAAAATCCACAAAATTACTTTAACGAAGTAGAACAAGCCGCCTTTAGCCCAAGCAATATCGTGCCTGGAATTGGCTTTAGTCCTGATAAAATGCTCCAAGGCAGAATCTTTAGCTATCCTGATGCGCACCGATATAGAGTAGGAACTAACTATCATCTCTTGCCTATTAATAGAGCAAGAAGTGAGGTTAATACCTATAATGTTGCTGGAGCTATGAATTTTGATGAGTATAAAAACAAATCAGCTTACTATGAACCAAATAGCTATGATGATAGCCCAAAAGAAGATAAAAATTATTTGGAACCAGATTTGAATTTAGAAGCTGCAGCACAACGATATGCGCCATTGGATAATGATTTTTACACCCAACCAAAAGCCCTATTTGACATAATGAATGATTCTCAAAAAGAACAACTCTTTAATAATATTGCCTCATCAATGGAAGGTGTTGAACAAAAAATCATAGACAAAGCTCTAATGCATTTTGAAAAAATTAGCAAAGAATATGCAGAGGGTGTTAAAAAAGCGTTGAGTAAATAACTTTTAGAGTGAGAATTCTCACTCTAAAATCATAGCTATTAAAAATCAATTTTTAGATTGACTAATAGATAAACAAGGATAAAATGATGAATGAAATTTCTTTAGAAGAAGAAAAACGATTTGGAGAGCTTTGCAATATGGCTTTTAATTTTGCTAGAAATAATGAATTTGAAAATCTAAGGATTATGATAGAAGCTGGATTAAATGTTAATCTAAAAACACATAGAGGTGATACTCTACTTATGTTAGCAGCTTATAATAATTCTTTAGAAACTGCTAAAATGTTGCTTGAAAAAGGCGCTAAAGTGGATGAAAAAAATGATAGAGGACAAACCCCATTAGCTGGAGTTTGCTTTAAAGGATATCTGGATATGGCAAAATTATTAGTAAGCAATGGTGCAAATATTGATGAAAATAATGGCTTAGGAATGACTCCTTTTTCTTTTGCTATTATGTTTGGGCGTAAAGATGTCGCAAGATACCTTATGATACACTCCAAGCAAAGCCTCTTTAAAAAAATAATCATTTTATTCTCTTCTTGACTTTAGAAATTCATAATATATAAGATTGAGTTTTTCTATACTTGCTTGCAATTCTTCAGAATGAGGAATTTGCGATTCTAATAATTCTAAACGTTTTTGCAAATATGTAAAAAGCTGCAATTGAATATCTGGAATCTTGTTTAAATCATTACTTTTACCCTTGATGATTGTCCTTGCTGGGATACCAACGGCAGTAGAATTTGGCGGAACAGAAGCAATTACAACAGAATTTGCTCCGATTTTAGAATTTACTCCAATAGTGATATTGCCCAAAATTTTTGCTCCTGCTCCGATGATGACATTATCTTCTATGGTTGGATGGCGTTTGGTTTTCTCCAAGCTCACTCCGCCCAAACTCACACCTTGATAAATTGTTACTTCATTACCAACTTCTGCAGTCTCCCCAATCACAACTCCAATCCCATGGTCAATAAAAACTCTATGCCCAATTTTACAAGCTGGGTGAATATCGATATTTGTAATCCATTGCGTGAATCCCATTAAGATTCTTGCTAAAACCCTAAAGCCTTTTAAGTGCAACTTATGTGCTATTCGATAATGCACCAAAGCAATCAAGCCCGGATAATTAAAGAATAATTCAATTTTAGAATTAATGGCTGGATCTTTTTGCAAAATAACGCCAAAATCCTCTTTAATCGTCCCAAAAAGGCTATTAGCGTAATTCAAATTAAACTTCCCCTTGACTTTTGAAGACTGTGCGTAAATAGCCATTTTCACTTAACATCACATAAAGTTGCCCCAAAACCTCCTTTTTCTCATCTTGAGGAATCTCTTCACTCTCATCAAGCTTCTGTTTTAGTCGCCTTTCAATCTCTTTGGTATCAAAATCCAAATCATCTAATACATCTAAAATCGTTTGTGCTTCTAAAAGATTCTCAATCTCAAAACTCCCCTCTTCTTGATTAAAAACAACACTCAATTCAGTTGGGTGCGTAAATAAATTATGACGCATTCCCAAAACCTCTTGGTATGCACCAACCAAAAAGAATCCCAAAAAGTATTCTTCACTATTCACATCAATATCATGCAAAAACAAAGGATAATTTTTATCAAACGCAATTTCTCCATCACTATCACAAGTAATATCCCATAAACTCGCACTTCTTGTAGGTCTTTTATTTAATCTATCAAGAGGAATGACAGGAAAATTCTGTTTTAACCCCCAATAATCTGGCAAACTCTGAAAAAAGCTACAATTTAGCAAATAACGCTCTTGCACCTGCTCTTGAATCCGAATAATATCACTATGATTTTTATGCTTTAAAATCTTAATCACTTTTTTAATAATTAAATGCACCAAAACTTCTGTATTACTTCTATCTTGCAAATCAATATAACCCAAATCAAAAAGCGTCAAAAGCGATTCCATATGCTCTAAGCTATCATGCAAATATTCAATAGCTGAACGCTCATCAATGGTGTTATACAAATCCAAAAGCTCCTCCACAAGCGGCGGATTTTTTTCCTTTAAATGCAACGCCTTTTCATCATATTCTTGTGAAAACAATTCCAAAACAGGACTAATCAAAACCGCATGATTTGCAGAAACATAACGCCCCGATTCAATAAAAATATTTGGCTCTGGCTCTTTTTTGTTTTTGGCAATTTCTTTGAGGGTAAAAATAACATTGCCGCTAAATTCTCCCAAGGTATAATTGCGATTTTGATGAGCTTCATGCTGCGTGTATTCGACTGCCAAACCACCACCAATATTGACATTATTGAGATTCTTTGCACCCATTTTACGCAACTCTGCATAAATATTTCCTGCTTCTCTTAATGCCTTTTTAAGCGGTGCAATATCGCTAATTTGGCTACCAATATGAAAATGAATCATTGTAAATTTATCCAAAAGCTTGTTTTTCTTAAGCAAATAAATCGCCTCTACAAGCTCTGTTGCAGTTAAACCAAACTTAGAATTAATCCCGCCACTTTTTGCCCAGATTCCAACGCCTGTGCTATGAAGACGGATTCGTAATCCGATATTTGGATAAGGTTTGCCCATAGACTTTGAAACTTCTATAATCGTTTCTAATTCATTTAAACCTTCAATGGTTAGAGTAATATCATGCCCCATTTTTGCAGCAATAAATCCCAAAGAAATCATTTCTTTATCTTTAAAGCCATTTACTGTAATGGGGGCATTTTCATTAGTATAAGCCATAGCAATGATAAGCTCTGATTTACTCCCAGCCTCTAGCCCATAGCAACGATTCTGCGTTTGCTCCATAAGAGGCAAAATAAAATTAGGAAAATGATTGACTTTGATAGGAAAAACCGCTTTAAACTTGCCTTTATAATGATATTCTTTAATCGAATTTTCAAAATGAGAAAAAATCTTTTCAACCTGCTTTTTAATCAAATGCGGAAAACGAACAAGCAAAGGACCGCGATAACCTTCTTCTCGCACTTGTTTGACTATATCAATCAAAGCAGGTTTATTGCAAAAATTAACCTTAACCTTGCCATCTTCAATGATAAAATCATCATTTGCCCAATAATTAATACCATAATCAACCATTTTATACCTTTTGTTTAAGGATTAAAATAAGAAAAATTGTAGCATAAGTCTATAAAAATTTGCAGTAATTAATGCGGAAGTTTTTAAAAACTTCCAAAAGAGAGATTAAGCAAGAATATCTAATGCACTTTGCATCATTGAATCTGCAGTTTGAATTGTTTGTGCATTTGCCTCCACACCATTTTGTGCATTCATAGTATTTACCGTGCTTTGTGCAATATCTGTATTAGAAGTCTCCAAAGTCGCGCTACGCATATTTGCATCAATCCCGCTTTGAGCATTTGAAAATGCATCATACCCATAATAAGTACTACCTGAAATAGGATTCATATGATCCTCCTTGTTTATAAATTCTAGTTATATTATACTATGAATCCAAAAAAGATTCCTTAAAAAATTTCATTTTATAAATTTTCATTGATAATAACTTCTCATTTTATCATCTATGGATGCCAAAAGGCTATAAAATGCCGGCACAATAAGCAAGCTAAGAATCATAGAAACCAGCAATCCCCCTATCATCGCAATTCCCATAGGGGATTTTATCCCACTGCCTGCTCCCCCTGCTAATGCCAAAGGCAGCATTCCAAAAATCATTGCAATAGTTGTCATCAAAATGGGGCGTAGCCGAGATTCTCCAGCCTCCAAAATAGCCCTTTTTAGTTCTATCCCCTCTTGCCTTTTTGCATTAGCCACATCAATAATCAATGTAGCATTTTTGCCTACTAGTCCCATTAAAAGCATTAGCCCCATAATGCTAAAAAGACTTAGAGATTCGCCACTTAAAAACAATGCCAAAAAAGCCCCTGTAAAGCTCAAAGGCAATGCAACCATAATAATAAAAGGCTGTATTAAAGATTCATAGAGTGCTGCTAAAATAAAATAAATCAACACAAATGCCATTATCATCGCAGTAACAAAAGCCGCATTCGTTTCTTGCATATATTTAGCATAACCTTCTATTTTATAATGCACACTTTCGCCAAGCCAAGAATCGCGATTGCTTTCCAAAAGATTCGTAGCCTCGCCCAAGCTTACGCCATTTGTCAAGTTAGCATATACCATTACGCTTTTTTGCCTATCATAATGCCTAATAGAAGTTACAGCATCAATCTCTTTTATCTCAACCATTCCTTCTAAAAATATATTTTCGCCCCTTGCATTACGCAATGTAAGCTTCTTTAAATCCTCAATACTTCTTCTTTGTGGCGTCAATAAAACAATATCATACTCTCTTCCATTTTCCCTATAATACGAGATTTCTTGCATTCCGCTAAAAGCACTATTAATAGCAAGAGCGATTTCTTGCGCACTCAATCCATATTGATTTGCTAATGCTCGATTAATGCTTAACCTAAGTTGCGGGGTTGGTGGTTTAATGTTGGTATGAATATCTCGGAATTTTCCGCTTTGTTCCATAAAGCCTATGATTCTCTCCACGCTCTTTTGCAATGCACCATTATCCAACGCATAAAGTGCTAATTGCAAAGGCGAGTCATCTTCTCCCAAACTAATTTGTGGAATCTCAATCAATGCAATCTCTAAACCAAATTTCTCCGCATAAGGCTTATAAACCTCTCTCAAAAATTCTATAATTTCTTGCAAACTCCTCTCTCTTTTATTATAAGGGGATAATCTCACATATATCTTACCTTCATACACTTTTTGTTCAGAAGTATAGCCAATATTCAGCAAACTATACTCCACTTCACTTTCTTGATTTAACCTCTCTTGAATCGCCAATGTTTGGTATTGCATCTCTTCCAATGAGATTCCGGGTTTGGCTGTAAGCTTAATATCAAATTCCGCCTTATCCTCAGAGGGCAAAAATTCTACCCCAAGACGCATAACAAGCAACAAAGAAGCAACAAAAATACCCAAAATAGAAATAACAACAAAAACTCTATGGGCTAATACCCACTCCAAAATACGCACATAAAAAGATTCTAAACCCTTAAAATATTTTTCTGTTTGCAAGTAAAAATTACTTTGTTTTCTTTGAGCGATTCTAGAGCTTAGCATCGGAATGAAAGTAATTACTACAAAATAAGAAATAATAATCGAAGCAGCAAGTGTCAATCCAAATGATACGAAGAATCTCCCTGTAATTCCACTCATATTTGCAATCGGAATAAATACAGATAAAAGCATTGCAGAAATTGCAATGAGTGCAAAACCAATCTCTTGCACTCCCATTAATGCAGCCTCTCTCATTGAGATTCCCATTTCAAGTTTTTTATAAATATTTTCAATCACCACAATAGCATCATCGATAATAATCCCAATAGCTAGGGTAATAGCAATCATTGTAGCAAGATTCAAAGTCATACCAAAAATATACATAAAAGCAAAAGCTCCCATAATAGAAGCTGGGATACTAAGGCTAGAAACCAAAGTAATCGAAACATTCCGCAAAAAGAAAAACACTACAAAAACTGCCAAAAATGCACCCAAAATCAAATCAAATTCCACTGCATCAATCGTATCTTGAATATAAGTTGTCGTATCGCGTAAAAGTGTAAGATGATATTTTGGGCTAATTTGCTCCAAATAGGGCATAATTTCCTTAATGGCTTTTGTGATTTCTATTTCATTTGCACCAGTAATCTTTTGAATCTCTAATAAAATTCCCCCACTTTGAATATCTTTAGAATGCAAATAAGAAAAACTTCTCTGCTCTTGCATAGCATCTTCAATCACTGCAATATCGCTTAATTTAATACCTTTGGCTATCAGCAAATCCCCTAATTCTTGTATATTTTCTGCATCTGCTTTGGTTAGGATTGTCCATTCTTGTTTAGAATCTATAATCCTTCCGCCATCGATTTCTATATTTTGTGCTTTTATGGCTTGAGCCACATCTAAATAACTAAGATTGTATTTACTCAGCATAGTAGGATTAGGCAAGATTCGTATTTCCCTCTCTAAAAACCCTACCAAATTCACCTTTCCAACCCCAGCAATTCTTTGCAATAATGGTTTAATATTCAAATCTGTGTGTGTATTTAACTCCAAAAGCTCTTTGGTACTAGATATTGGAGTTTTAGAAGATACAAAAAGAGAAATTATAGGAGTTCCGCCTACATCAAATTTTTCAATAATGGGAGATTTTACTTCACTCCCAAAACTAATTGTAGAAACCTTATCTCTAACATCATTTGCAGCAATTTCAATAGACTTTTCTAATTCAAACTCGGCTACCACCACACTGACATTTTGACTGCTTGTAGAAGTGATTTTCTTTAACGCATCAATCCCACTAATAGCTTCTTCAATCTTTTCTGTCACTTTGCTTTCGACAATTTCTGGATTTGCCCCCGGATAAAAAGTAGTAATGGTAATAATTGGAATATCAACATTAGGATACAAAGATACACTTAACCGCTTCAAAGCATCTATTCCAAAAAACACTAATGCCAAAACAAACATCAAAGTGGCAATGGGGCGAGAAATTGCAATTTTAGACATTATTCCCTCACAATCAAGCCATCTCCAAAGATTCCAGAAGGTAAATCAATATTTTCAAAAACCGCTTCTGCCTTTGCCTTTTTGGTATCCTTATCAATACTTGGATAAATCTTTGTCAAAACAAGAGGGATTTTTTGTTCTTGATTTTGAATCTTATACAAAAACTTATCCCCCACTTTTACTTGATTAAAATACTGCGAATCAAACTCAATAATTGCCTTTTTTTGCTTAGATTCTAGCACAAAAAGCCTACTTGAAATCGCCCCTACCCCATCACCAACCTCGACAAATTTATCTACAATCACTCCATTAAAAGGTGCATACAAAATAGTTTTATCCAAAAGTTCTTTTTGCAATTGATAATGAGCCTTAGCTTTTTTAAGCCCAAAAACACTGGATTGATATTGAGTTTGGATTTTTTCAAAAGTATTTTTATCAATAACATTTTGAGAATGTTTATAGCGTTGATATTGTGCCTCCAAAAATGAATGTTCTGCTTTGGCACTCTCTAAAGTCGCTAAAGCAATCTTTACATTTTCTTGCAAATCTTTTGCTTTCAATTCTAAAAGCTTTTGACCCTTTTTGACATTGTCTCCAATTTCTACAAAAACAGATTCTACCACTCCACTACTTGCAAGGCTCAAAGTCGCACTTTGCACTGCTTTGATACTAAAAGTAGCATAGATTCCCTCCCCAAAAAGAGAAACACCAAAAATACACAAAGCCATTAGGCTTTTAGCTATCTTTCTCACAAAAACTCCTCCAAATTCTCTCCATTATTGTATAAAAATTCTGCTTTTTTAATCTCATATTCAAAAAGAGATTCATCATAAAAGGATTGAGCCTCAAAAAAAGTCGTCAATGCCCCCAAATATTGCGTGTAATCAATGAGTTGTGCATTAAATTTATCTTTGGCATAGGCATAAGCAATGGATGCAGAAGTCAGGGCAGAATCTGCCCATTTGATTTTTTCTTTTGCTGTGTTTAGGGCATTTTTTGCGATAATTTGTTCGCGTCTTTGAGAATCTTTTTGATAAGAGTATTCAAAATTTGCTGCCAAAGCTTGTAAATGTGCAGCTTCCTTAGCCCTATATGTAGCAAAAGTATCAAACAAAGTCAAAGACACGCTAATCCCAAAAATATTTTGATATTTAGGGTTATCTATAGAAAAGGGAAAGGGGAGCGTTGGGATATTCCTATCATGGTATTCATAGTGCATATAGCGATTACTTAGGGCAATGGTTGGCAAATAAGAATGTTGCATAGGCACACTCTCCAAACTCTTTACATAATGAAATTGTGCCTGCAAATCCGCCCTATCTTTTGGCTTGGTTTGCAAATCTATTTCTTTTATTTTGGTGTATTCTTCCAAACTAGGATTTTCTATCCCGCTTAATAAGCTTAGTTGCTCTTTATAAGATTCTAAAGCAAGTTCTATATTTTCTATTTGATAAGAATTTTGTGCATATTGTGCTTTGATAGCTTCTAGGGTATCTTGGGTTGCAAGCCCTGAATGATAAAGCGTTTCATATTTTGTAATACTTTGTTGTAATTCCTCTTGCTGCCTCAAAACCGCTTTTTTTCGCGACTGCAAACTAAGAGCACCAAAATACTTTTGAATAACTTGCAAAATCAATTGTTGTTGGGTGCTTTGTATTGCAAATTCAGAGGACTTGATTCTATCATTTTGTGCTTTTAGTTTTCCCTCTCTTTTTAATCCATCAAACAAAAGCCAAGTTGCCTCCACAAAGGGACCATTAACATTTGCAGGATAAAAAATATCTGGATTATGTGTATTTTGATAAGCATAGCCCACTTCCACTTTGGGAAGATAAAGGGCATAAAGCCCCTTTTTTTCTTCGTGTAAAGATTGTTTTTGATAAATTTTGGCATTTAACAGAGGGTTGTTTTTGATATTTTCAACCAAAAACTTCAAACTCTCTGCATAACCACTCAATGCAAAACAGCACAAAAACAATAAAATTCTTATGCCTCTTCTCATTTTTTCTCCAAGTAATTTTTATTATTTTCTCAAAAATGAACTTAAAAAGACAACTATAACTTCTCAAGTGAGTTTAAAGATTCTACCAATATTTCAAATTCAATCCAATAAAAACAATGGGTAAAAACATCTTTGTAACATTTCACATAAAATAAATAATATTCATTATTATTTTTATTTATTTTTAAACAAATAGTAAATAGAATTCAATCTTATTATTATTTTTATTATCAAAAGGATTTTAGAATGAAAGTCAAAAAGAACATTAGCTATGTTTCTGTGGCTCTATCTTTAATGTGGAGTGGAATCTATGCCAACGAGCCGAACAATACCTGCTTGATACTTCTGTTGTAAGTGCCAGCGGTTTTGCTCAAGATGTCAAGGACGCTCCTGCTAGTATTTCAGTGATTACCAAAGAAGAGTTAGAGAGTCGCCCAGTGCAAGATATTGCTGATGCAATTAGCGATATTCCCGGCGTAAATATCACAAAAGGCAAAACAGGAACTTATGATTTTACCATTCGTGGGTTTGGGACAGGATACACACTTGTGCTTGTTGATGGCAAGCGTCAAAATACTGTTAATGGATTCCACGAAAATGGATTTAGCGGAGTAGATAATAGCTATTTACCACCTATTTCAATGATTGAAAGAATCGAAGTTATCAAAGGACCTGCTTCTACACTTTATGGTGGCGATGCAATCGGTGGGGTTGTCAATATCATCACAAAGAAAAATCCAGATAAATTCACCGGTTCAATATCTATTGAGACTCAAGCCCAACAACACTATAATCTTTATGGACATGGGAGAGGCGTTACAGGCTACATGGCTTTTCCACTAATCAAAGATAAGCTCTCTCTTGCTTTAAGAGGAAAATATTATGGCAAAGACCATAGCAACTTAAAATGGCCTGCTAAAAACCTCACCAATCCTTATGCTAGCCACAGCCCCGGTGAGTATAAAATCGGAAATGTTGGAGCGAGGCTAAATTGGACGATTAATGATCAAAACAATCTTTACTTAGATGGCGAACACTATTATCAATACTCCGATACAATGAATACAAGTGGAAGACAAGTGCGTTCTACTTCCTCATATAATCGCGATGGGCTTATTTTAAACCATGATGGCTACTACACTTGGGGGACAACAAACACTTATGCCCAATACCAATACACCGACCAAACAAGCAAATCAGGCACGCCAGTAGCTAATGAAAGCACTGTTTATGTGGTGGAGAGCAAAGCTGTGATGCCCTTTGACTTTAATACTTTTGGAAGTGTTATGCTAAGCACTGGTGTGCAATATCAGTGGGAGGGCTTCAGAAACGATAATAAGAACAATATTGATAAAGGAAAAACTTTAGAACAAAATATTATCGCCCCTTATGCCGAAGCGGAATACTCTATCACAGAAGATTTGATTTTAACAGGTGGCTTACGCTACACTTATAGTGATTTATTTGAAGGTGAGATTATCCCTAGAGGCTATTTAGTCTATCACCTAACAGACTGGGTTACCCTAAAAGGCGGTGTTGCAAAAGGTTACAAAACACCTCAAGCAAAACAACTAAGCGATGGAGTATATCGTGTAGATAAGGGCGATATTCATGGGAATTCCAAACTCAATCCCGAAACAAGCACCAACTACGAAATAGGAGCAATTTTTGATGTTTGGGATTATGGAAATCTTAGCATTACTGCTTTCCAAACTGATTTTAAAAATTCCATAGACCAAGATTCTTATGCCGATGGAGAATCTATGCCCAATGGACAAATTTGTAGTGGAGGGGCTGATGGTTGTAAGCTTGTCGTAAATCGTGGAAAAGATAGAGCAAGGGGCGTTGAAGTAGGAATGGATACAGCCACTTGGAATGGATTTAGCGCTAATGTATCTTATACTTATATGGAAAAACACGACAAATCAGGGGATTATACATTTTCTCCTTATGGACGCTATGCTAATCTCCCCCGCCATGTTGCAGTTGTCAAGCTCAACTACACTAAGGGCAAATTTAGCTCATTCTTAAAAGCCACAGGGCGTTATGACACTCTAGCCCAAAGCAAAGGTGGTGGTGGAAATGCGATTCCGGGTATGATGAAATATAAAGATTTCTATATTTTGGATTTAGGATTTAGTTACAAAATGACGAAAAATTCTACAATTAACTTTGTAATCAACAACTTATTAGATAAAGATTTCTTTGAACCTTATCGTTATGAGGGTAGCAAAGGCACAAGCTATGCAAACAGATTCCAAGACTACACTGAGGGTAGAAACTTCTGGATTAACTACAAACTAGATTTTTAAGGCTATCATTGCTAAAGTCTTTTGACTTTGGCATCAATCTTCTTAAATTTAAAAATTTCATTCACTCCAAAAGCTAGATTCAATCTAGCTTTCTCCTTGATTTGTCCCATTTTACAAACACATCTTAAAGCGTAGCATTTGCCAAGCCCTAGCTATTTTGCAGATTCTACCCATTCAAACCAACACTTGCCAAACCCAAAATGAAAATTTACAAAGAGTAAAATCTCTACAAACCAACATTAGCAGGCTTTCATACTGCTTGAAATTATTAAACAATCCAAAGTGCCAAATTCCACCTGTATTTTAGCGTATTATCTCTATTTCCCTATTTTCTAATCTCTCCACACTATCAAGCATAATCCAAAGACACATACGCCTTTTTACTGCGATAATCTTGAGATAAACGCATTGTTTTGCCCCTTTTTGGTTGATTAAAACTGCTCAAATTAATTTTAAATTGCCTTAAGTAATTTTTGCATAAAATAAGAATCAATATTATATTTAAGGAATAAATTATGAAAGCAATATTTTTTACAATTTTATTATTAGCAAACCTTTTAAATGCTGCCCAAATCACAAATAAAACAACCAAATCCACATTATCTAATCATCAAACACACTTAGAAACTTCAAAAATTATCTACCCTAGCCAACCAAGATGCGTCAAAATGAAACTAGGTGCAGTTGTATGCTTCCCAAAATAAAGGATTATAGGAGTGCAAAATGCTTATCCACAATGCCGATAAAATCCTCTTTAGAAAAATCTACTTCGCAGCCAACAATCACAAAGAATCTGCCCTAGCCCAAGAGGAAATACAAAACCTCAAGCCAAACCAAGAATCCCCACAAGATTCCACCAAAATTTCTATCAAAAATAAACTTACCAATGATTCTAGCTATCAGCTTGTAATGTTTGAAGATGGCATCAGTGGCGACAAAGTCCAAGCTCTACTTTCCAAAGAAAATATCCAAAGATTACAAGAAAAGTTTGACAAAAGCGATTTTTATACCCGCGATGATGGCATTTTGCGTCTGAGTGGCAAAGCAGAATCCTATGTCAGTGGCTGGTATGGCGAAATTGCTTACAATATGGGAGCTTTCAATGCAGATTTAAATAAAGATGGAAAATTCTCTCCACAAGAAAATGCCCTCATCAAAGATGATTACACCTTTTTAACAGCAGAAAAAAACACTATTTATGGAGATTCAATCAACATTTATGGAGTGGAGAGCTACATTGCTAAGCCACCTACCAACCAACAAACCAAAACCCTTGATGATTTGCTTGATGGGCTAATTAGTGCAGATATGGATTTAAATGGCAAAGTAACCCTCAAAGAACACCTCAAAAGCACAGAAGGTAGCCTTTATACAGCTATCAAAGAAATTTTAAATTCCCAAGTCAATCCCCTAGAAAACCTTAATCCAACACAAGAAATCAAAACTCCCAAACAAAGAGTTTTAGAAGAAATTTCCAAACAAGAGGCAATGGCGCTTTTAGCCAAAATTAAACAAAATGGCAATCTTGAATCTCTCTCTCCAAAAGAAAAAGAAGCACTGCAAAAATATTTTTCTAACGAAATGCAAAGAATCAAACAAGAAAAAAATGATTTAGAAACTACCAATAAACATCTCAATGAGGCGATTCAAAATTTTAGCGAACAAATCCTCTCCAAAGAGAGCTTAATTTTTGAAACCAAAGCCTAAGTGCTTGTGACTTTAGTTTATTCAAAAACTATTCTTCTCATTTTCTCTAGGAAAAAACTCCGAAATCCAATCGCAATATTTTGGATTGTATTCAGATGAGTTTGCAACGCTAAAGCGACCATCTTTACTAGTAACCTCAAACAAACGATACAAATTCTGTTGATTTAAAGTTGCTTTTAGCGTTTTTTGCACACTATTGCCCTCATAAAGATTAAATCTAATAAGAGATTCTCCATTTGGGAAATTACCACGAATGATAATCCTAGCCCCCAAAGCCATTTCATCAATACTTTTTAATCGCGTTTTATTAGCATAATTAAGATTGACAATATCGCTATATTCTAATAGAAGTTTTTGATAAGTATTCAAAGATTTTTCATACTGTTCAACAACACTTCGGAGATTCTTAGGAAGTTGCTCAATAGAATTATCTTGCAAAATCTTATGCACTTTGCCTTGTGAAATTAGCAAATAAGTATAAATTTCATCCATTCTTTTTCGTAAATGCTTAATTTTTATCTGCAATTGTTTTTCTAGCATCATATATTCCACTCTATCCTTTTTGGCAAATGCGATTCTAGAAGGGTTACACTCAAAAATATTATGCTCCCCTGCTACATTATCTATCACCAAACATTTACGAAAATAAATTTCATTATAAGAGTGTAAATTTTTGATATAAACATAATCTGCGATAATCTTGCCTCCAAGAGAACTATTAATATATGCCACCTTAGCTTCTACTGCTCCTCTCTCCAAAACATCAATCACTACTTTTTGGGCTTGAATATTTCCTCTATGGGAGCCAATATAAGCAATATCTGCTTGAATCTTAGAATCAGAATGCGTAAGACCATCGATATTAAGCACCTTTATAGAATTATCTACTTCTCTCTTCTTAGCATCCAATTCATCATCAACAATAAAAGAATAAGGGCGTATTTCCTTGAGGAATCCATCTTTTCTTGCGTGAAATTTAATATTTGAAATCCCCTCTAATGCCACAATGCTAGAATCCACTTGAATATCATGAATGCTCACGGGTGCAATAGGCAAAATATTGCCTTTTAAATCCCTCCCAATATGCCCTTTGGTTGGTTTAATATAATCAAACAGCAAATCCCCTTTACGCACGACCTTAGTAGATACTTTGGGGATAAATCCTTCACTTTTTTGATGATTAAAATTTATATCTTGCATTGTATGATAAATCTTTAATTCTTCGCTTTTGCCCTCTTGATTTGCAACACCAGACCCAATATCCAAAAAAACGCGGTATGTCGGGTTGTTTTCTTTGATATTGCGGACAAATAAATCAATTTGGGAAGATAATTTATTGTATTCTCTAATCCCAATAAAATACCCTTCTAAAATCATAGTTTTATAAAGCTCTTGGTAAATATCAAACTTCATTCCCTCATAATAAGCAATTCCCCCTCTACATTCCAAACTCGCCCTCAAAAGCGTATCTTGCTGCTCAATGAGTTGAAAACTAAAAGGGCTTTTTTCTTTATCTTTTTTCCTGCAAATCTCTATTTTATAAACCTGCTTAATATCAATATTAGCAATATAGTTGGAATTTTTATTAAAAACATTGTTGTTGTGAACATATTTAAATTGATTTTCATTATGCTTGCTATAGAATGTCTCATAAGCCAATAAATAAAAATCTATCTCTTCGCCATAAACTTCTTTTTGCTCTTCCAAAAGCTGCGAGATATTAGAGACATTTTCAAAAATTTCATATCCTCTTGAAACAAATACCATACATACTCCATATTAATGAAAATATTTTTTCGCTAAGGCATCAAAATGTTTTTCATCATCAAGTTTTATATCTTTAAACACCAAAGGTTGTTTGCATGTTTTGCATCGCAAAAGAGTTTGATTAATTTGCATACTTTTATGAAGAGTATCACAGACTTCAAATTCCTTTAAAGGACAAAGACAAATATAAATATGTTGCTGCTCTTGCTGAACATTATAAGTTTGCGCAAGAATCTGCGTTTGTTGCTCAAGAGTATAAGGTATTTCATTAATATCAATCAAACGACTGCGATATGCTTCGATTTTCTTATCTTCTTGCAAAATATGCTTCAAAAGCCAATTTTTCAAAAAACTATAAACTTCTATGCTATCTTTTTGACTATCCCCCAAATTAGCCCTAATCTTGTGGATAGTGGCAATCATTTTTTGATGAGATTCTTTGTGTTTTTTCAACAAAGGATAATTAATGCGTTGCATATAACTTTCTTCATCTCTAAAATGCTCTTTAGAATACTCTAAAATTTTGTTAATTAGAAGTAATAGAGATTCTTTATTTTTTACACCATTTTTAGTGAGGTTATAAGCATCAGCAACATATTGAAAAAGCTGTTTGTGCTGATTGTCCAAATATGCGTTCTTTACGCTAAATTCATTGCTCCATTCTAGCATAACGCCCCTCCCCACAGCATAATATATAAAATATATTTCAGGTTAAAGAATTTTTATAATTGTAATATTTTATTTTTTAATTTTATTTTAAATAATTTAGTTTTCTAAATCGCTATAAAATCTCTTATAAAATTCTATAAATTTTCCTTGCAGTATCGCCTCTCTAGCCTCTCTTACCAAATCAAGATAATACGCAAGATTATGAATGCTTGCCAATCTAAAATAACTCATCTCCCCTGCCCTAAATAAATGATGCAAATAGGCTCTTGAGAAATTTTGACAAGTGTAGCAATGGCATTTGCAATCTAAGGGATTTGTATCCAGCCTAAATCTTGATGATTTAATGGAGAGTTTTCCAAAATGACTAAAAATCGTCCCATTTCTTGCATTTCTTGTCGGCATTACACAATCAAACATATCCACTCCCCTTGCAATTGCTTCTACAATATCTTGTGGTGTGCCAACTCCCATTAAATAACGCGGTTTATCTCTAGGCAAAAGCGGGGTGGTGAAGTCTAATGTCTCATACATTTGCTTATTTGGCTCCCCCACTGCTAAACCACCTATAGCATACCCATCAAAATCCCCCATAGAAGTCAAATCCCTAGCGCTTGCCTCCCTAAATTCCCTATCTGTCCCACCTTGATTAATGGCAAAAATATTATTAGTTAGCTTTACTCCAGATTCTTTGGCTTGAATCTTTTTAAAATTATGATAAGAAATTGCCTCTCTTGCCCATTGTGTCGTGCGGTTAATGGATTGCTTAATCCTCTCTTTGCTTGCTGGTAAGCCCACCAAATCATCTAAAATCATCATAATATCGCTATTTAAATGATATTGAATATCCAAAACCTTTTTGGGCGTAAAAAAGTGCTTGCTTCCATCAATATGGCTTTTAAACAAGATTCCATCTTCAGAAACTTTTACATTATCACTCAAACTAAAAGCTTGGAATCCGCCGCTATCTGTCAAAAAATTTCTAGGAAATTTGCTAAAATTATGCAATCCCCCTAATTCCCCTATAATCTCCGCACCCGGTCGCAGATATAAATGATAGGTATTTGCCAAAATAATTGGAGCATCTAAAGCAAGTAAATCCGCAAAATCCAACGCCTTCACACAAGCTTGTGTCCCAACGGGCATAAAAATTGGAGTTTGCACCTCTCCGTGTGCTAATTTCAAGATTCCAGCTCTAGCATTTCCATCATTTTTTTGTAAATTAAATTCCATTTTCAACCTTTTTTTGTTACATTTCTAAAATTTTTTATTTAGGGCTTATAGATGCGAAAAGTGCTTTTAATTTTAGATGGAATTGTAGCAAAAGAATTTGCAAGCACCATTACAAATAAATATTTTAATAAAAATTATTATATTTTTGTATCCTTAGATAAGAATCTTTTGCCCACCAACCAAACAGAATACTATGAAACTTATCAATTTGACCCTTGTTCTTCACGCAAGCTAAAAGAGATTCTAAGCCCACAAATCACTGATTGTTATATTATTACAGACCAAAAAGAAGATAGAGAAATTATTTATAACATTATCCGCTCTTATAGCAAAAATATTCAAATCACTATGCTTGGGGAATTTTCGCCACTTACAGAAGACAAACAGCTCAATATGATATGCGAATACAATGTATTGAGTGCAAAACTTTTTGAAAAATTCCCCAATGTCCCACGCACCGCCAAATATATTGGATTAGGGCAAGGGGAGATTATGCAAATTAGCGTTCCTTTTGGAAGTCCTTATGCTTATCGGAGCGTAGGGGCTATTAAACAAAAAAAATGGAAAATCGCCGCTATTTATCGAAACAATGAAATGATTTTACCCAAATACTCCACTACTATTTTTCCAAATGATTCTTTGCTTTTGGTTGGGGACCCAACAACCCTTTGGGATATTTACCATCGCATAAAAGAAGAAATCGGGCAATTTCCAACACCTTTTGGAAGAGATGTTGTTTTTTATTTTGATCTTACGCAATCTGCTTCTTTGGATTCTTACATTATGCAAACTCTATGGCTTTTTGACAATTTCAAAAACAAACGATTGCATCTATGCTTTTTTAACCCCTCATCTTTTGAAGATATTGAAAAAATCAAAAACCTTCCACAATTAGATAAAAAAAATATTTCATGGCATATTGAATTTTATGAAACCTCACTAAAAAACATCATCAATAAAGATAAAAATAGCAAAAATATCGGATTAATTTTGCTAGATAATTTTCTTTTTGACCATCACAAAGGCTTTCTTTTTGACTTAGGAATCCCTTTGCTTAAATTTGGTAATTCCTCATTACAAAACCTTACTCATAGTGTAGTTATCCTGCCCAAAAACCTAGAAGAAGCCGAAAAAATCTCTTCGGTTGTTTTTGATTTTTCAACACAACTTGGATTAAAAATTAGACTTTATGATTTTGACCCTGATTCACACTATCACGAACAAGCCATTGATTATTACCGCCATATTGAAAAAGTATTTGAAAAAAAGGTAGAATTAATCCAATCTGATACAATCAATCCTATTATTTGGCTAAATCGACAAGAACACACTCTACAAATCCTACCGCTCAAAAAAGAAGTTTTGCAAAAATCCCTTTGGTTTTCTCTCACAGAAGTGGAAAACCTAAGCATGCGTCTCTCTAATATACCTCAACTTTTCATTCCTCTTTCTGTTTAAGTAGCTGATACTTCAGCTCTGCCTCATGCCAATCTTGCAAAGTATCTATATCTTGCACTTCTTGTGAGGGTAGCAAAAAACTCTTAGAATCTTCAAAAATATTTTCCCTTTCTTCCCAAATCTTAGCCCTAGCAAAATAAAATTGTCCAGCATCATGATAAACTTTCTCTAAATCTTGAGAACGCTTCATAAAATGCTCTGCAAAAAGCATTTTATTTCTTCCCCCCTCAATCCTAAATGCCCTAAAGGGCGAATAGCTATACTCTAGCGCTGATAAAAGATAGCAAGAATCATCTCTTCGCAAAAACGCTTCTTGCAATCGTGCAGCCTTCAAAAGCGGTGCTGTCGCATAAAGACAACAAACCCATTCCTCTTTGAGATTCAACTCTTTAATACAATGTATTATCACTTCCCTTGTCCCTACAAAATCTCCACTAAGAGATTTTGGACGCTTGAGGGGCAATACGCCTAACTCCTTAGCTATTTGCAAAATTTCCTCATCATCACTAGAAACATAAATTTTGGAAAAAATTTTGCTTTTTTTTGCATTTTCTATACTATAAGCAATAATGGGTTTTCCCAAAAAATCCTTTAGATTCTTTCTTGGGATTCTTTTGCTACCTCCACGCGCAGGAATAATACAAATACAATCTACTTGCATGCAAGATTACTTCTTAATACTTCAATGACTTTGTTTTGTTCTTCTTGTGATAATGTCGGATATAAAGGAAGTGTTAGGGTGTTTTTATAATATTTTTCTGCATTTTTGAAATCTCCCTTTTTAAAACCAAACCTCGCATAAAAAGGTTGCAAATGAATGGGAATATAATGCACTTGAGGGGCAATCCCCGCTTCAATAAGCTTTTGATAAAGCTCTCTTTGCTTGATGCCAGACTTTTTATTGAGCAAAATCACATACAAATGAAATGCACTATAATTATAAGTTTCTACAAAAGGTAGAGTAATCTCCAAATCTTTTAGATTTTTAGAATAAATCTTGGCTAACTCATTACGCCTTTGAATATAAGAATCCAACCTCTTAAGCTGAGAGATTCCCAAAGCTGCATGCAATTCACTCAAACGATAATTATAACCCAAAATCTGCTGTTCATAATACCATGGGCTTGGCTTTTTTTTGTTTTCAAAATCTATGACTTCTTTTGTGATTCCATGGCTTTTTAGCATTTGCATTTTCTTTGCATATTTGGGATTGTTTGTCGTTGCTACTCCCCCTTCTGCTGTTGTGATAATTTTCACAGGATGAAAACTAAAAATCGTAATATCGCTAAACTTGCAATTCCCTATGGGGTAAGTGCGGTATTTCCCTCCCAAAGCATGTGAAGCATCTTCAATCACCTTAAACCCATATTTTTTAGAAAGCTCCCAAATCTTCTCCATATCACAACTTTGTCCCCCAAAATGCACTGCAACTAATACTTTTGGCAATTTATGCTTTTTGGTTCTTTTGAGCTTTTCCTCTAATAACTCCACACTTAAATTATAGGTTTTTTTATCAATATCTACAAAATCCACCTTTGCACCACAATAAAGCCCACAATTACTTGAAGCTACAAAACTAATAGGCGTCGTCCAAAGCCACTCCCCCTCCCTTAATCCAAGTGCCAATACCGCACAATGCAAAGCAGAAGTAGCACTATTAAAACTTACAGCATATTTAGCATCAACTTTTGTGGCTATTTTTTCTTCAAATTCTATGGCTTTTGGTCCTTGAGTAATCAATGGGGATTGTAATACTTCTACTACGCTATCAATATCTTCTTTTAAAATTTCTTGTTTGCCATAAGGTATCATTCAATTTCCTTTGTAAGCTCTAAAAATTCTTCTTTGCTTAGCCACTCTGTATTAGAACCAGAATTATATTCAAAACCTCTTTGAACTAACTTCCCGCTTTCTCCTAGGGCATTTACACTAAAATCTGTAATAAAACTAAACTGAATAGTTGGTGCAATTACGAAATAATCTGCAAACTCATAAGTAATATGGCTATCATCACTAGGACACATTGTTTCATGAATCTTCTCTCCGGGGCGGATTCCTATAATTTTATGTGGAAGATTTGGAGCAAGTGCATTTGCTACATCTATGATTTTCATCGAAGGGATTTTGGGGATAAAAGTCTCGCCCCCTTTCATTCTTTCAAAATTCTTCAAAACAAAATCCACCCCTTGCTGCAAAGTTATCATAAAGCGTGTCATTTCTATATCTGTAATAGGAATCTCCCTAGCTCCCTCTTTAATCAATTTCTTAAAAAATGGCACAACCGAACCTCTTGAACCAATCACATTTCCATAACGCACCACCGAAAAACGCGTTTTTCTACTCCCTGCCATATTATTTGCCGCTACAAATAATTTATCGCTTGCCAATTTTGTTGCCCCATAGAGGTTGATAGGATTTGCTGCTTTATCTGTGGAGAGTGCAATAACCTTTTCTACTCCATTTGCCAAAGCCGCCGCAATCACATTTTGTGCTCCATAAATATTAGTCTTAATACATTCAGTTGGATTATATTCTGCTGCTGGCACCTGTTTTAGTGCTGCTGCATGGATAATATAATCAATCCCATTAGTTGCCTCTTTGAGTCTTGATTCATCTCTAACATCTCCCAAAAAATACCGCATACATGGCTGATTATAAACTTGCGCCATTTCATATTGTTTGAGTTCATCACGCGAAAAAATAACAATCTTTTGTGGTTTATATCGCTCCAACAAAGTTTTGGTGTATTGTTTGCCAAAACTGCCTGTCCCACCTGTAATTAGAATATTTTTACCATTAAACATAATTTTCTCCACTAAAAATTACTTAAAATTGTGCCATAAATATCTTTAATTAAGTAAAGAAATTTAAATTTTATCAAGCTTTATTTTGCATTGAGTTTAAATCATAAATATAATTTTATAAATGATTATTTAAGTAAAAAACATATATAATTACCTATTTTTCTAAAAAGTTTCTTAAGGGCAAAAGTTATGGATATTAAATTAGTTCGCGAACACATTAATGACAAACCTCAAAAAATTGCAATCAAAAAATTAGAGGAAATGCTAGAAAGCAAAAAGGGAGATATTTTCTATTGTGACAAAGAAAATTCCCACAAAGATATGATGGCATTGATAGAATATTTCGAAAAAAAGGGCAAACATGTTTATTTTAGAGAAGTTCGCTATGGCTTAGATGAGGGCGACTATATGTATGAATTTCATATTTTATAAATTCGCCACAAAGATTCCATTTTGAGCAAAAAACTCTTTATTGAAACTCTAGGTTGTGCGATGAATGAACGCGATAGCGAGCATATCATTGCCGAATTAGAGGATAAGGAAAATTACACCTTAACACAAAATCCTAAAGAAGCCGATTTGATACTCATTAATACCTGCAGTGTGCGAGAAAAGCCAGAAAAAAAGCTTTTTTCTGAGATAGGGCAATATGCAAAAATCAAAAAAGAAAATGCAAAAATTGGGATTTGTGGTTGCACAGCCAGCCATTTAGGGGAAAATATCCTAAAACGCTCCAAAGCGGTTGATTTTGTGCTTGGTGCAAGAAATGTCTCCAAAATCTCACAGATTCTCCATCAAGGACGAGTTGCGTGGGTAGATATTGATTATGATGATAGCACTTATGTTTTTAGCAACAAACAAAATTCTAGCCTAAAAGGCATGATTAATATCTCCATTGGTTGCGATAAACAATGCACCTATTGCATTGTCCCACATACTAGAGGCAATGAAATCTCAATCCCCGCACATTTAATCTTAGATGAAGCAAAAAAGCTTGCAGATAAAGGCACGAAAGAAATTCTACTCTTAGGGCAAAATGTCAATAACTATGGCAGAAGATTCTCCAGCCCTCATCGCAAAATCAATTTTACCCAGCTTTTACGCGAGATTTCAGAGATTGATGGGATACAAAGAATCCGCTTTACTTCCCCACACCCTTTGCATATGGATGATGAATTTATTGAAGAGGTTGCCAAAAATCCCAAAATTTGCAAGGCTATCCATATGCCTTTGCAAAGCGGCTCTACCAAAATCCTACAAAAAATGAAACGAGGTTATTCCAAAGAATGGTTTTTAAATCGCGTTGAAAAAATGCGCTCTTTGATTCCGCATTTAAGTATTAGCACAGATATTATCGTGGGATTCCCAACAGAAAGCGAAGAAGATTTTTTGGAAACTTTAGATGTTTTAGAAAAAGTCCGCTTTGATACAATGTATAGCTTCATCTATTCTACTCGCCCACACACACAAGCTGCCACTTGGCTAGAAAATAACGAAATTTCTCTTGTTGATGAAGAAATTGCAAAAAATCGTTTAGCCATTTTAAAAGACAGGCACAAAGAGATTCTTACACAAGATAATGCCAAACAAATAGGCAAAATCCATTCCGTGCTTTTTGAAAGCTATGATGCACAAAATATGCTATTAGAGGGCAGAAGTGATACAAATAAACTAATAAGAGTAAAAGCAGGTAGAAATCTTATTGGGGAAATCCACTCCATTAGAATTTCAGAAACAAAGGGAGCGCAACTCATTGGCGAACTTCTTTAAAAATCGTATGAAAATTTTAACCCGCAAGATTCTCCTTGCTCTTGCCCCACCTTTGATATTTCTTCTTATTAAAACACTTTATTTTTCTTGCAAAATCAAATATGAAATCCCAAAAAAAACTTCCGACTTAATCACTTCTAATCAAAATTTCATTATTGCTTTTTGGCACGGAAAGCTTTTAATGCAGCCTTGCCTCTTTTCAAAACTGCTCAAAAAAAAACAAAGAAAAACCTATGTGCTAATTAGCCAACATTTTGATGGAGATATTATTAACCAAACTATGCGATACTTTAAAATCGATTCATTGCGTGGTTCTAGCTCCAAAGGAAATGTCAAAGTCTTGCTCTCTAGCATTAGAAAATTACAAGAAAATAATTTTGTAGCCATTACTCCAGATGGACCAAGAGGACCTTATCATAGTATTGCTGATGGAATTATTGTGCTTTCCCAAAAATCAAAAAAACCAATTGTAATCTCTCAAATTATCTATCATAATGCTTGGCAGCTCAAAAGTTGGGATAAATTTGAAATTCCAAAGCCATTTAGCAAAATCACATATGTCCTAAAAGAACCTCTTTGGGTAAAAGATTTGGATTTAGAAAATGCAAAAAAATACATCCACAATCAAATGGAATCTTGAATGAAAAAATGGCTATTTTTCGTTGTTTGCAGTCTTATTCTCATTTGGGCATATTTTCAATTCTCCCCCTCTTATAGCTTAAGTAGAAAAGCCAAAGAAGAATTTGCCAAAGGCAATTATCAAGAATCTTATCACCTAGCCAATCTAGCTTTAGAAAAAAACCTTTACAACAAAG
The DNA here is from genome assembly GCF_017979475.1 of Helicobacter pullorum NCTC 12824. Lineage (GTDB taxonomy): Bacteria > Campylobacterota > Campylobacteria > Campylobacterales > Helicobacteraceae > Helicobacter_D > Helicobacter_D pullorum. The sequence continues at coordinate 31,164 of NZ_JAERIT010000003.1, read as the reverse complement.
CTGCTTTTAGTGTTGCTAATCAATCCAAACAAAGATTAAACATTCAAAATTTTCTCAACAAAACCAAAGAAAACTACAATATTCTTATCCAAATTCTCCAAAAACCCAAACTCTCCCCGCAAGAGTTTTTGCAGATTCAATGGATTTATGAAGCTTTTATTAGAGAATACCAAACCCTTTTTTTCTTTAATCACCCCACCAAACAAGAAAAAGAAGAAATTGAATCTTATGCACAATGGTTTAAACAACTCAAGCTAAAAATAGATTCAGCAAAAGCAATCAAACACTAAGAAAGCCTAAATTTTAAGCAGAATCACGATAAAATTTTGCTAAAATCTAAAACTATACTTTTAGCTAAAGAAAAATTACTTTATTTCCAAGGTTTAATTGAATGAAAATATTTTTTGCATTATTGCTTTTTTGCTCTTTTGCTTTTGCACAATTTGATTCTATTTCCTATGATACAAAGAGCGAGGAAGTTTTAAAAACTTTTGATGTAGAGCCAGATTTCTTAAACAACTCGCATTTTATTGATGTTAAAAATACCTTTTTAAACGATATACAACAAAATTATTTAATGCAAAAATTCAAAAACGGCTATGAATTTATCCCCACCCTAAAAGAAATGTTTCTCAAAGCCGGCATTCCTCAAGAGTTTTTATATCTTGCTATGATTGAATCAGGATTCTCACTTTCTGCAAAATCCAATAAACGCGCAATAGGAATGTGGCAATTTATGCCAAAAACCGCTAAAGCTTTGGGGCTAGACATTAATTCACAAATCGATGAACGCAAAGACCCTATTAAATCCACAAAAGCCGCTATAATCTATCTTAAAGACTTAAAAGAAAGATTTGGCAAATGGTATTTAGCAGCCATTGCTTATAATTGCGGGGAAGGCAAATTAAAAAAGGCAATCAAAGAAGCAGGGAGCGATTCTTTGAGTGTGCTTTTGGACGCAGATAAAAAATACATTCCTTTTGAAAGCCGAATGTATATCCGCAAGATTCTTTCTGTTTCTTTATTGTTTCATAATATCAATATGCTAAAAACCAATGATTATGATTACTTTTTAAATAGAGGTGCAACTTCACTTTTGGCAACTATTGAAGTAACCCCTGCAACTCCTCTTGCAAAGATTGCCAATCAAGCCAATTTAAGTCTAAAAAAACTCAAAGAATACAATCCTCAATTTAAACGCAATATCACTCCCACTTATGCAAAAATCTATTCAGTTTATTTGCCCTATCAATTTTTAGCAACTTACAAAGAAAAAAACCTCAATCAAACCAATCTTCACACCAAATCCTACCTACTACACCGCGTTAGCAAAGGCGATACCCTCTATTCTATTTCCAAGAGATATGGCATTTCATCTAAGAAGATTACACAATACAATGCTATTAAAAACGCTCATGCTCTCTCTATTAACCAAGAAATAGTTATCCCCTTAGAAAAAGGCTAAAACAATGAAAAAATATTTTATTTTTACAGCAAGTTTTTTACTTTTAATCCTTAGCGGTTGTAGCAACAAAGCAAGCAATTCTTACTACTATAGCAGCAAAACACCTAATTATGGCTCTATGAATAATAGCCAACAAGCACATAAAGCCACTATGCGCCCCTATCAAATCAATGGCAAATGGTATTATCCAACCATGGTAGCATTAGGCGAAACATCAGATGGGATTGCAAGTTGGTATGGACCAAATTTCCATGGCAAAAAAACTTCTAATGGCGAAACTTATAGTATGTATGCCCACACTGCTGCACACAAAACTCTACCCATGAATACAATCGTGCGTGTAACAAGCAAAGAAAATGGAAAATCAACCATTGTAAGAATCAACGACAGAGGACCTTTTGTAAGCGGTAGAATCATAGATTTATCTAATAGTGCTGCAAGGGATATTGATATGATTGCCAAAGGCACAGCAAATGTCCGCATAGAAGTAATTGGATTTAATGGTTCAATTTCAAGCTCTATGCCTCTCACCAAAGAAGCTTTGGCAAAAAGTGAATACAAAGTAGCCAACACGCAAACTAGTATGCAACTTTCAAGATTCTTAGTCCAAATTGGTGCTTTTAGGAAGAAAGAAGGGGCGCAAAAATACCAACAAATGCATTCCACTTCCCATGGTTATCAAGCCATTATTAAAGAATATATGCTAAATGGATACCCTATTTATCGCGTTATGCTTAGCGGATTTAAAAGTGAAGCAGAAGCAAGAGATTTCATCACAACACAAAAAGTTACAGGCGCATTTATCGCCACGGAGTAAAATATGGAAACAATCACTAGAAATACAAAAGAAACACAAATTCAAGCAAGCCTAGAAGTCTATGGCAAAGGCACAGCAAAAATCCAAACAGGAATTGGATTTTTTAACCATATGTTAGAATCTCTTTGCAAACACGCTTATTGGGATTTAACGCTAGAATGCAAAGGGGATTTGGAAGTGGATTATCACCATAGTGTAGAAGATTGTGGTATCGTCATTGGCGAACTTCTCAAAAAAAATCTTTTCCCTATCCAAAAAATTGAAAGATTTGGCAATAGTGCAGTGGTAATGGACGAATCTTGCGTAGAGTGTGATTTGGATATTAGCAATCGTCCTTTTTTGGTTTTTGAAGTGGATTTAAAAGGCAAAGTGGGAGAATTTGATTGCGAGCTTGTAGAAGAGTTTTTTAGAGCACTTGTTTTTAATGCGGGATTATCCACTCACCTTATCCAAAAAAGAGGCAAGAATCAACATCATCTTATTGAAGCAACCTTCAAAGCCTTTGGTGTAGCTTTACGCAGGGCTTGCGTCAAAAATGATACAATAGAGATTCCAAGCACAAAAGGCATTTTATGATACAACTTATCATACTTGATGTTGATGGCACCCTCACTAATGGACAAATCATTTATGGAAATGATGGCAATGAAATCAAAAGCTTCAATGTCAAAGACGGATTAGGAATAGCAGCATGGATCAAACTAGGCAAAAAAGTCGCCATTATCACAGGCAGACAAAGCAAGATTGTAGAAAATAGAGCTAGAGAACTCAATATTACTTATATCAAACAAGGCATTAGCAACAAAGCAGAAGCACTCAAAGAAATTTTAGAAGAATCCCAAATCCCTCTTAATGAAGTGGCTGTTATCGGCGATGATTTAAATGATCTATCAATGTTTAAAATGGTGCATTATTCTTTTGCACCCAAAGATTCAGCAAAAGAAATCAAAAAACATGCCAAAAAAGTTCTCAAAAACAAAGGTGGCGAAGGCGTTGTAAGAGAGATGATTGATTATCTTATCAAAAAAGAAAAATTACAGGCAAAACTCTATGAGATTTTCCTCTAACTCCAAAAAATCCTTTGCCTCTAACCTCAAAAAGGGAAATATCGTTGTTTATTTTTTTCTTTTTTTAATGATCTTTAGCATTTTAATGGTTCTTTCTCTAAGCCATTATCAAGAATCCAAAAGGCAGATGAATGCCAATGTTTCTCGTTTTGAAATGTTAGATTTTGAATATTACAAAATCTCCCCTCTTGGTGTTGAAACCTTTGTAATTGGCAAAAATGCAAGAGAAATAGGAAAGGATGCGGGACAATTAGAGCACATTAATGTTACTCATTATTTATTTGATGAATCCACCAAAGAATTTTTGCAATCTAGCCTTGCATTTTATGATGGAACAAAAGTCATTTTTCCAAATGGCATCAATTATTCACGCGATTCTATTAAATTTTGGAGTGAGCAAGCCAACTATTACCCTGATAGCAAAGAGATTCTAGGTCAAGGAGATTTTATGATTTTTAGTGATAATTACAACATAAAAGGCAAAAATATTCTCTATAAAAATGGTAAAATTTACGCAAAAAATATTGATGGAAATCTAAAAACGGATAAAAAATGAAATATTTATTTTTAATATTGTTTTTTGTTTTGCACCCATTATTTGCTGATGAAATTGTAGTCAATGCTCAAGAGCTTATTGCCGATGAAAAAAGCAAAATCACACAATTAAAAGGCAATGTCCAAGTAATACGCGGGGATGATAAATTAGAGTGCGATGAAGCCTACATTTACCTTGATAAAAACAATCGTCCAGAAAAAATGCACGCCATAGGAAAGGTCCATTTTTGGCTCACATTAAAAGACAATAGAAAGATTCAAGGAAATTCTGATGAAGTGATTTATCTACCCAATACGCAAGAATATCAAATCATCGGCAATGCCTTTGTGGAAGAACCTGCAAAAAACAACAAAGTAAAGGGCGACAAAATCATTATACGCTATGAAGATGGCTATATTAATGTATTAGGGAATGATAATTCTCCAGCGCGCCTTATTTTTAAATTAGAAAAAGAAAAGCAATGATTGATTTTACACTCTCTAAAGCCTCTTTTTTTGTCTCGGCACAAAACCTCTCTCAATGCCCTCCTCCGCTATTAAGCGAAATTGCATTTCTTGGGCGCAGCAATGTGGGCAAAAGCACCTTTATCAATCTACTATGCAACCAAAAAAACCTTGCCAAAAGCTCACAAACACCGGGCAAAACTCAATTAATCAATTTTTTTATAACTCACTGGAAACAAAAATCTACTCAAGAAACTTCACAGATTTATTTAGTTGATTTGCCCGGATTTGGCTATGCAAAAGTTTCCAAAACACAAAAAAAATTATGGGATAAGAATCTCGTAGAATTCCTCCAAAAACGCGACAATATACGATTGTTTGTGCATTTAGTGGATAGTCGCCACCCTCATTTGCAAACCGATAAAAATCTCATAGATTTTATTCATCAATTTCTAAGAAAAGACCAAAGACTCCTAAGAATCTTTACCAAATTTGATAAACTCAATGCAAGTGAGCAAACCAAACTCAAAAAAGAATTCCCAAAAGCACTCTTTTCTAGCTCTCTTCAAAAATCTAATCACAGCTTAATAGGGGATTTTCTCATTAAAAACACACTTGGGATAGGAGATATGCAATGATTATTACCCAACCTACACTCAAAGATATTCCAAAAATGCGTGAGATTCTAAAACCAGAAGTAGAAAGGGGCGTTATTTTAGAGAGACCTTTAGATACAATGGCAAATATGATTCGCTCTTACCATTTGGCATGGGAAGAAGAAGATTTGCTTAATTCGCAAAACAAACTCACCTTAGAAAACAAAAGCATACAAGATTTAAAAAACCCTGTTTTACTTGGTTTTTGCGCTCTCCATATCCATTCTTTAGATTTAGCAGAGATACGCAGCCTCATTGTCTCACCCTTTGCACAAAGAAAAGGAGTAGCCACACAACTTATTTTGGATTGTATAAAAGAAGCAGGTTTTTTAGGCATTAGTGAAGTTTTGGTTTTGACCTACAAAAGAATATTATTTGAAAAACTAGGCTTTCATGAAATTAGCAAAGAAAATATTCCTAATCAAAAAATTTGGGCGGATTGTATCTTATGCAAACATTTTCCTCTATGCGACGAAATAGCACTGATAAAAAAAATTTAACAATTTTTTTTATTGTTATTGGCATTGTTGTTTATGTCTCTATTAGCGATATTTTCTATCTTTTACCTCCGCTTTTTGGGGTTGCTTATATATTAACACAAGAAAAATACGAATCTGGAGATTTTGGAGCATTTTATTTTTTAGTTCCCTTTTTTATCTTTTTTGAAGCAAGCAAAGGTTTGCCTTTTTTAAGCACTATCCTTTTTATGGCGTTTTCTTTCAAAGTTATCTTACCAAAATTCCGAAAATTCTTTGGTTATAGTCGGATTTTGACTCCTTTGTTTATTTTATATGGTTATTTTGGCTATTTTGCTTTTTTAAATTTTTTTGGAGCAATCTTTGATTATAATGTCCCTGAATTTTCATGGATACTAGGCTTTTATGCCTTGATTGAAATTATTCTTGTTTGGCTATTTTTATGGATAATATAATCAATAAGCGTCTTATTTTTATTTTTTGTATTTTTGTGCTTTTTTGGCTTATTTTACTAGTGCGTATTTTTAATCTTAGCATCATTGATAATAAACACTACCAAGAACAAGCCACAAAAAATGTTTTAAGAGATGAAGTGATTGCACCCATTAGGGGGCAGATTTTTGACCGCAATGGAGAACCATTAGCAACCAACAATATAGGATTCTCCCTCACTTTTCCTCCGCGACTTTCTTTGCCTGCTAATTTGCCAATTTTAGAACAAGAAATACAAAAACTCATAGAATTTTTTCCTCAATACACCAAAGAAGAACTGATTGCAAAATATAAACAAAAAGATACCTCTTATAACCACGATTTAATTTCTGTTATTGACTTTGTAGAACACAGCCTTATCCTCAAATACTATCCCCAACTATCCCAAAGTGAATTTTTAAGAATCACACCTCTAGCAAGACGCTACTATCCTCACAATCAAAGTGCCTCACACATTATAGGCTATATAGGCAAAGCTAATTCACAAGACATTGACAAACAACCCATCACAAAATACACCAAAAACATTGGCAAAGAAGGGCTAGAGAGACAATATGATATATTTTTGCAAGGACAACTTGGAAATCGTATCGTAAAAATGGACGCTCTCAATAGAGAAATAGATATCATATCCCACAAAGAAGCCATTGAAGGCTCCAACATAACCACCACATTAGATATCCAACTTCAAAAATCAATGGATAAAATCTTTGAAGGCAAAAATGGTGCAGCAATCATTATGGACGCCACTAATGGAGAAATTTTAGCCGCAGGAAGTTACCCAGAATACAATCTCAATCACTTTGTAGGCGGAATCTCTTATAAAAACTGGAATGCCTTGCGTGATAGCCCCTATAAGCCACTTATCAATAAAATCATCAATGGGTTATATCCGCCGGGTTCTGTTGTTAAAATGGGAATGGGACTAGCGTTTTTGGAATATGCCAAAATTGATGAAAATGAAGAGATTATAACACCCGCTTTTATCGAATCTGGTGGAAGAAAATTCCGCGATTGGAAAAAAGAAGGGCATGGCAAATCAAATCTCTACAAAGCCATTAAACGCAGTGTAGATGTATATTTTTATCTCTTATCACAAAAAGTTGATTTTGAAAATGTAGCTGATGTCCTTAAGCAAATGGGATTAGGCGAAAAAACCGGGGTGGATTTACCCAACGAATCCAGAGGCATCGTCCCTTCACCTAGTTACAAAATGCAACGCTTAAAACAAAAATGGTATGATGGGGATAGCATTATAAGCTCCATAGGACAGGGAATGTTTTTAACAACCCCTTTACAAATTGCAAATTACACCGCACTCATTGCTTCAGGCAAACTTCCTACACCGCATTTTGCAAAACAAATTGGAAATGACAAACTCAAATACTCCCCAAAAGATGTTCTAAATGACTTCCAAAAAACAAAAATGGAAGTTTTAAGAGAAGGTATGAGGCAGGTTTGTAGTCAAAGTGGTGGGACAGCCTATTATGCCACAATGGAAAGCAAGGCGTATTTGGCTTGCAAAACAGGAACTGCACAAGTAGTTGGAATCTCTCAAGAAGATAAAGAGCGAATCAAAGAAGAAGAAATGGATTATTTTCATCGCTCACAAGCGTGGATTACAGGATTCTTGCCCGCAGATAATCCAAAATATGTTATTACTCTTTTGGTTGAACATGGAGGAAGTGGCTCTGGCACCGGCGGTCCCATTTTGGCAAAACTTGCCAACGCTATGGTTGATTTAGGCTATGTTCCAAACAAAAATACAACACAAAAAAAGGAAACGCGATGAATCCAAATCTTCCGCCTTTATTAAAAGATAAAAAAATTGCCCTTGGAGTTTGTGGAAGTATTGCTATTTACAAATCCATAGAAATTTTGCGTAACCTTCAAAAGCTAGGTGCTAAAGTGCGTATTGTAATGAGTGATAAGTCTCAAGATTTTATCCGCCCGCTTTTATTTGAAACACTCTCTAATTATGAAGTTTTATGCTCCCAAACACAAAAATGGTCTCAATCTCCAAACAATCACATTGAAATTGCAAGTTGGGCAGATTTATTCCTTATTGCCCCATGCACTGCAAATTCTATCAACAAAATCGCCTATGGAATTGCGGATAATATTCTTTTGGAAAGTTTTTTGGCTTTTGACAAAACAAAACTCATTGCCCCAGCTGCCAACACCAAAATGCTAGAAAACCACGCCACTTTAGAATCTTTAGAAATCCTCAAACAAAGGGGAATTAGCATTATAAACCCCCAAAGCAAAGAATTAGCTTGCAAGCAAATAGGCAATGGTGCATTAGCAGAACCTTTGGAAATCACTTATCAAGTGATACGCGCATTTTATCAAAAAGATTTTTGGCAAGATAGGCAAATAGGCATTAGCAGTGGGGGAAGTAGAGAAAAAATCGATAGTGTGCGTTATCTCTCCAACTATTCTAGTGGCAAAATGGGGGCTTCTTTAGCCTTAGCAAGCTATTTTTTGGGGGCTAATGTTACTTACATAGGTAGCCTTTTGCCTTATACACTTCCCCTTGCAATCCAAACAATCCATACAGAAACTTCACAAGATTTTCTACAATCTATACAAAAATGGCAAAATTCTAGCACCTCCAACAAACGCCCTTTTTTGTTTATGAGTGCTGCTATTAGCGATTATATCCCCAAAAATCCCCTTAATTACAAACTCAAAAAAGAACAAATCGGCAAAGATTGGAATCTTGCTTTGAAAAAAAATATTGATATTTTACAAAGCCTCTCCCCCAAACAATACACCATAGGTTTCAAACTCGAAAGCCAAAATGGAATCCAAAATGCTACAAAAGCCTTACAAGAAAAACACTTGGATGCAATTTGCTTAAATGAAATCACACAAGACTTTACCCCCCTTAATTCACAAAAAAATCACATTGTTTGGATTGACAAAACAGGCAAAAAAGATTTGGGGGAATGCGATAAGTTTTCTTTGGCACTAAAAATCTTACAAGAGGCAGAAAACCTATGATTAAACAAATGGGACAAATCGCTCAAGTGCAAAACCAACTCCAAAATGCTGCAAGCAAACCCACGCAATTTAATGCTGCCTTGCCTATGCGTTTAGAAGTAATGGAAAAGCTCCAAGGTATCCGCTATATGATAAAGGTTGGCAACATTGCAATGGAAACCAAAAGTATCAAAGAATTAGAAATCGGAGGTAAATACTGGGCGATGATGGGCAAAAACTCTAGCGGTTCTATCACGCTTTCAAATCTCATCAAACAACCTCATCTACTCAAAGATCAAAATATGCCATTGAAATTAAGCTCTGAAGTTTTACAGGAATTTTTGCAAGATGGGACAAATCCCTTTGATACAATGAAAAACTTTCTTAGCGATAGATTAGCCAATGCAGAAAGCAAATGGGAATTTACCTTTCTAAGCCATATGCTAATGTCCTTAAGGCACAAAGTTTTAACACTTCCCCTACATTATGATGACGAAAAAAAAGATGGTTTAATGCAACTACGCAAAAAAAAATTCGAAAACCAAAATGCACTTGAATTTTATTCTGTATTTGCCAACCTAGGTGCTACTTGGGGAATCTTAAGAAATATTGAGGGCGAAATTAGACTTGATATTAGTGTAATGTATGAAAGTGTTGCAAGACTTCTCAAAAATAATCTACACGAACTTGCCTTTATCTCTCAAGCCCATATTAATGTAGATAGCAAAATCGCTCCACTTTATGATTTCAATGATTTTTTGCTAGATTTAGAGGGTTAAATGCTAAAACATCTTGCAATTATTATGGACGGCAATGGAAGATGGGCAAAGAATAGATTTAAACCGAGATTCTTTGGACATCAAGAAGGTGCAAAAACAATCCATTCTATCACAGAAACTTGTGCAAAAAAAGGCATTAGCTATCTAACTCTTTATGCCTTTTCCACAGAAAACTGGAATCGCCCCAAAAGCGAGATTGATTTTTTGATGAATCTTTTAGACAAATACCTCCAAGAACAAGAGCAAACCTATTTAGATTCAAATATTCGCTTCAAAGTCATCGGCGATATTTCTACATTTTCGCCAAAATTACAAGAAAAAATCCACTATCTACAATCCATTACCCAAGAAAAATGCAATGGACTTACTCAAATTCTTGCATTAAATTATGGCTCCAAAGATGAACTAAGACGCACTTTTTTAAAAATACAAGCCCAAAAACTAGAAATCACTCAAGAAACTATCTCCCAAAATCTCGATACCGCGACAATCCCAGAAGTAGATATGCTAATTCGCACAGGAGGGGAACAAAGACTTTCTAACTTCTTACTTTGGCAAAGCGCCTATGCAGAATTATTTTTCACCAAAACCTTATGGCCAGACTTTTGCCCCGCAGAATTAGAGCAAATGCTACAAGAGTTCTCACTGCGTCAAAGGCGTTTTGGGGGAATCTAAATCTTATTAGCTTCAAATTATTTCAATTCCTTTAGCTTTGCAAAATCATTAAGCCATTAAATTACTTACCAAAATGTATGATTATCAAAAGTGGAATAATATTTGCTTTACATAAAACAAATATTTCTTAATAAAGGATTACAAATGCTAAGATCTTTATGGTCAGGTGTAAGCGGTATGCAAGCTCATCAAGTCGCTCTTGATGTTGAATCAAACAATATTGCAAATGTTAATACCAATGGTTTTAAATATTCTCGTGCAGATTTTTCTACAATGGTTAGCCAAACCAAACGCTCAGCTACGATTCCTTATGCAGGATATGGAGGAGTGAATGATTATTCTGTTGGACTTGGAACGGGGATTGAAACTACTACAAAAGTATTCTCACAAGGTTCTTTGCAAAACACCGATAGAAAAGCCGATTTAGCCCTAGAGGGCAATGGTATGTTTGTTGTAAGCAACAATGGTGGTTTTACTAATATGTATACAAGAGATGGTGCATTTAGTTTTGATGCAGTAGGAAATCTTGTAACAACAAGCGGTTATATTGTGCAAGGTTGGGTAAGAGACTTATCTCAACTTAATTGTAATTGCGGAAGTGGAAATATCAACCGCGTAGATTCCACAGGACCTGTTGGAAATATCACAATCGATCCTCGCCTTACTATCCCAGCAAAAGCCACTTCAAGCGTAACAGGAAATATCAACCTCACAAGCGGAACCAAAACAGAAAACACAACTTGTCCAAGTCCGCTTGATACTGCAGCGGATAATAACTATATCGCTGGAGGATTAGATAGAATCTATGATACTACCGACAAACAAATCGAAGTTGCTCAAGATATGGGGGTAATGTTTAATGATGCGGGTGAAGCCTTGCAACTCCAAGAAGGACAAGGGATTTGGGTAAGCTACCAAACTGCTACCACAGAACCATTACAAATTGATGCAACCCATAATGGAACTTCAAGCATTACGATTAATGGAGTAACTATCACATGGACAAATGACCCAAATACTTCAGGATCTTCCAACCTCTTAGCTGCTCAAGTAGCAATTAACAATTTCAAAGACACCACAGGGGTAGAAGCTCTCACAAGAGGGGATACACTTATTTTGCAAAACACCAACCAACTGGATGGAGATGGAAGCAATAAAAATATCCGCGTTACAGGTAGAAGTGGTGCTGCACTAGGATTTGGTGAAAACCCCAATCAACTTGATAGTGCTGTTACAGTTACTACAGCTTTTAAATACACTTACACACTCCAAACCGATGCTGATTCTACTTCTGGACAATTTAGAACGACAGAAGATTTGCGTGCGTTATTGCAACAAGATGCTAATAAAGTCAAAGAGTTTGGCGGAGATTCTGCTGCAGCTGCTAATGGTATGCAAGGTGCAGGTGCAACATTCCTCCAAAGTAACTACACTGTAAGCGTTAAACTAAATAGCACAGGGCAATTTGAAATCAACAACAAAGATGATGGAGTAAATGTAGCAAATGGCGTGCAAGGTGCAGCCTTTGATAATCTCAATATCTTTGTTTCAGCATACAATGACGATTTAACCACCACCAATGTGCTTTTCAAAAACCAAATGAAAGCAATGAATACAGGTGTTTTGGTAGAAGGTGGAAATGTAACAAGCACAGCGGGCTTACGAATGGCAACTTACGCACAAACACTTGATATTTATGATAGTTTGGGGAATAAGCATGAATTTTCTATTGAATTTACCAAAGTTGCTAGCAATCAATGGGATTGGCGTATCATCGTGCCAGAGCCAGCAGAAATTATCGGTGCAAGCGCACAAAGACCTAATATCTTAGAGGGCGGAAGCGTAACCTTTGGGGAGCAAGGGGAGATTCTAGGATTTAACCCTTCTACCATTCAATTTAAACCCAATAATGGAGCGGCATTCCCACAAAGCATTGATTTAGACTTTGGGACAAGCGGAGGATATGACGGACTAACAAGCACCGCAGCAGAATCTCAAGCTAATAAAGTTACGGGTGATGGTTATGCCTCTGGCATGCTACAAGATTTCTATTTTGATGCCACAGGGACAATGATAGGGAAGTTTGACAATGGGCAAAATCTTGCTTTAGCTCAAGTAGCAGTAGCAACCTTTGCTAACTATGAAGGTTTGCAAGAATCTGGAAGCAACCTCTACTCCGAATCACCAAACTCTGGTCAAGCAACTATCGGAACTGCAGGGACAGGGGGAAGAGCAAATATTCAAGCTTCTAAACTAGAGATGAGTAACACCGACTTAAGCCGCGGTTTAACACAACTCATCGTAGTGCAAAGAGGTTTCCAAGCAAGCTCCAAATCCATTACGACTTCTGACCAGATTCTAAACACTCTTCTTGGATTGAAACAATAATAATCCAAATGCCCTTTGGGGCATTAATGAATTTATAGAAGTATAAATCCACTTGATAAACCCTCCAAAATTACAAATCTTTTAATAACCACAGCAACGAAATTCCAAAAACTATTATGTGGTACCAAATCTCACTTTATCGGTTTTGATTTTGCCTCATCAAACTATGATGATTTTCCCTTTTTGTGTTTTGATGAAACCTGCGTTTTTAAGCTCTTTTAGGATTCTTGAAAGTGATTCTGGGCTTGTATTGAGTTTTTGTGCGATTTGTCTTTGGGTGAGCTTTTGTAATTCTTCTTTGTTTTCTAACGCAAACTTTTTAACTCTTTCTTTGAGGCTTTGAGAGTTTTTTGAAATGTGATTTTCCAAAATTTTGATTTTTTGACAAAGGGAGGCAATAAAAGGGAGACAAAAATCCACATTCCCTATGCACTGCTTTTTAAAAATTTCTAAATCAATCTCTAATATTTCACATTCATTCATACAAACTGCACTTGCAGGATATGGAATCTGCAAAAAACTAGGCATTTCAGCGATAAAATTAAGAGGTTCTATATAATGCAAAGTTTCTTCTTTGTTTTGTGTGGTTTTATAGATTCTTACCTTTCCTTTTAAAATTACTAAAATTTTCTTAGGAATCTCCCCTTCAAAAAATAAAATTTCATTTTTGTTATAAAAGCGTTTATAGCCAAGCCCATAAAGCATTTTAAAATAATCTTGCATTTCCAAAATCCTAACCATTTTCTTGAAGTATAGCAAAACTTAACATATATCAATATTTATTTTTATGGCTTATGCTATCCTTTTGCTAAATTTTAAAGGATTCTTATGGATATGCTTTACCCTTATTTTTTAACAATACACTTGATTTGCGCTATTATTTTTTTGGGTTTTATCTTTGTTGATGTAGTGCTATTAACCCCCATTAGAAAGATTCTAGGCGATGAATTTGCTAACCAAATGTGGAGTGTGATTAGCAAGAGAGGGGGCAAAATTATGCCTTTTTGTTTGCTTGTTTTGGTGCTTAGTGGTGGGGCAATGATAAGTCGGTATATAGGAAGTGAAATAGGATATTGGAATACAACTTTGCAACAACTTCTAGTGATAAAAGCCTTTTTGGCTTTGTTGATTTTCTTTGCGGTGCTTGTTTCGCTCACTTTTCATTATCTTTTAAAAAAGTCAAATCCGCTAGCAAAGATTATTCATCCTCTAGCATTGATTTTGGGGCTTTTTATTGTGATTTTAGCAAAATTCGCATTTTATTTATAAGGAGATTTTATGCAATATCAAGAAATTTGCACAGAAGCAATCAATCAATTAATGGATATTTTCTATGCAAAGATTCGCGTAGATAAAAATGGGCTTGGCGAGATTTTTAACAATGCTATTGGCACAAGCGATATAGAGTGGGAGGCACACAAGAAAAAGATTGCAAACTTTTGGCAGGGAATGTTGCTTGGAAGTGGAGACTATAAAGGACAGCCCCTCAAAGCACATTTGGATTTACCCCCCTTTCCTAGAGAGTTTTTTAGCCTTTGGCTTAGTTTGTTTGAAGAATGTTTAAACAAAATCTTTTCCCCTAAAATTGCAAATGAAATCTTGCAAAAAGCACAGATGATAGCAGAGAGATTCCAATATATGCTCTATGAAAGTGGGCATTAGCGCTAAAGTGGTGGTAAATTTACCTCAATCTATCCTTTGGAATTAAAGGATTAGGGATTTAAGGGCAGTGTTCCGCTTCTATTGCATTAACCCCACAATAAATGCCCTTGTCCTCTTAGAAATTTTGGAATTTTGCCATTGCAAGAATCGATTAAAAATATGGCAATCCACAATTCAAATCACATTTGATTTGGCTATGTGGCTACCCTTTGTATTATTTAATTTATGGATTACTTTGCTTACAATGACGCAGTAGAATCTTGCAATTTCGCTCTCATCAAAATTCTAAATTATTCATACTTGATAGGATCTTTCATCCCTGCAAGTTCAAACCCCCTCAAGCGTAGCTTGCAACTCTCACACACTCCACAGGCTTTATTTTCATTTTGATAGCAGCTCCAAGTGAGGTGCAAAGGTGCTTCTAACTCTATCCCTTTTTGCACGATTTCTTTCTTGCTTAAATGGATTAGTGGAGTTAGAATCTCCACTTCATTTTTTGGAGATAAGCCGACCTTGAGCAAATCATTGAATTTTTGATAAAAAATCTCTCTACAATCAGGATACCCGCTAGAATCCTCTTCCACAGCACCAATATAGATTTTCTTCGCCCCGATAACCTCCGCCCAACTCACCGCAATAGAAATCATATTAGCATTTCTAAAAGGCACATAGGTTGAGGGAATCGCACCCTTAGCACTTGGAATCGTATCCTCTTCAATAGGCATTGAAGAATCCACAAGCGAGGAACCTCCAATTTGCCGTAGATAGCTAATATCTACAATCAGCTTTTGTGTGATTCCATAGAAATCTGCAATATCGCTAAATGCCCTATCTTCACGGTTTTGCGTCCTTTGTCCATAATTAATATGCAAAAGACAAACCTCATAACCATCCTTTAATGCACAAGCAATACTCACGCAACTATCAAGCCCACCACTTGCTAGAACAATCGCCTTATCCATTTTCTCCCGATTCTATAAATAAACACAATTTTGATTCTAAATCAATTCTCAAAAGAGCAATTCAAAGCTCTTAGCCTTGAATCATTCTAATACACCACCACATACACCACGCGTGGTCCATGCACGCCAAACACCGTTTGTAGCTCAATATCTGCTGTTCGTGAAGGTCCTGCTACAAAAATGATATTTGTAGGCAGGATTTCCTTGCCACTTCGCTCTCTCTCATAGGCTTTGATAGATTCTATCCCTGCATAGAGATTTTCGACGATAGTTTCTTTTTTCAAAAGATAAATGCAATTATTGGTGATGAGTGAAGAGAGACGTGGAGCATTTGGGTTAGCACTTAAGCCCACGATTCCTAGATTTGCCACACCACAGCGCGCCTCCACGATAGAGGTATCAATCCCAAAAAGTTCCTCACGAGCCAAATCTACACTTTGTGTGTAGGGGATTAGCTTAGATTCCACACCTGTAAGCTCTAGCTTCACATCGGTATTATATAGCACTTGTTTTGCTTGCACTTCTTTGAGAATCTGCTCTATGGTAGATTCTAGACTATCCACGCTAGATTCACGCACGATTGCTTTATTGTTGGTTTGGTTAAGTTTGTATTCTTCCAAAAGCTCTGCGTGTGTGTAGTTCATAGGATTAGCATAATGCACCTTGGGGCTAGGAATATGTGTGTTTGCCTTAAGAGAATCTCGCACGCGTCCTAAAATTTCACTTTTACTCATAAATCACTCCTTGCATTTGGGATACTTTTTTGTGGAGATTGCCGCTAATTTGTGGAAACTCGCGGTATTTCACCCAAGATTTTAGCAATGGCACAAAGGGTGCAAACACCTTGCCAAGTGGTGCGAAAATCCCTGCCATAGTAAGCACAAACCGCCATTTGCTAGGATTTGTCGCTAGACTTGCAAATTGTCGCATTGCTTTTATTTCAGCTGGATTTTGCGTGCTAGAATCTGTCCCTACCACGCTTTTACGCCCCTGCCCCACACGCTCACTACGCAAATCCCTAATGAGTTCAGCAAGTGGGATTTTTACCGGGCATACTTCGCTACACCGCCCACAGAGTGAGCAAAGATCAAGCATAGGGCTAAATTTGTTTAGCCCAAAGATTTGTGGAGAGATTACCTCGCCAATAGGTCCGGGATATGTGCTTAGATAAGCGTGTCCGCCGATTTTGTCATACACCGGGCAGTGGTTTAGACAAGTGCCGCAGCGAATACAGCTAAGCGCGCGATAATAATGTGAATCGCTAAGCATTTGGGAGCGGTTGTTGTCTAATAGAATAATATGCACTTCTTTGGGTCCATCAAGTTCGCCCTCTTTGCGTGGAGAAGTGATGATATTATTGTAGCAAGTTACCGGTGCACCAGTGGCAGAGGGGATAAGCAGGGCATTAAGCGTGGAAGCATCTTCAAAGCTTTCAATGACTTTTTCTATCCCACAAAACGCGATATGAATATCGCACGCCGTGGTGCTCATACGCCCATTACCCTCATTTTCTAAGAGCCATATCGCCCCTTCATTAGCGATGGCAAAATTCACCCCACTAAGCCCAAGCCTAAATTCCTTAAACTCTTTGCGTAAATGCACACGCGCAATTTCATTGAGTTTTTCAGGCTCGGATTCTAGTGGTGCGCCAAGCTTTTGGTGAAAAATCTCGCCAATTTGGTAGCGGTTTTTGTGAATCGCTGGGGCGACGATATGCACGGGCGGCTCATCGATAAGCTGGATAATAATCTCGCCTAGATCCGTCTCAATTGGCTCTAGCCCTTTTTGCTTCAAAAACGCATTGAGGTGGGTTTCCTCACTCGCCATTGACTTGCCTTTGAGAATCTTTGTAATGCCATTTTTTTGCATCACTTCAAGCACGATTTGGTTGGCTTCCTCGCTGTTTTTTGCCCAATGCACGATAAAGCCATTTTTGAGGGCATTAGATTCAAACTCTTCTAGTAGGCTATCAAGCTTAGAGAGGTTTTTTTGCTTAATCTCTTTGCCCTTTTGACGCAACGCCTCCCAATCCAAAAATCGCGTAGAAATGAGTTTTTTGCGATTGCCTTTAAGCGTGTCCATCACGCTTAGGAGGTTTTTGCGAAGTTGTGCGTCCTCTAGTTTGGTATGCACGATATCGTGGTATTGCTGTTTGATACTGCTCATATTTCCCTCCTTATAGTCCGATTCGCTGTGCTAAGAAATCATAGAGGTGCATAGGTTTGACATTCACACCTTGCTTTTTCATCGCACCAGAGATATTGAGCAGACACCCAGAATCTGCACTCAAAATATACTCCACGCCCCTTGAGGCAATATCCTGCACTTTTTGAGTAACCATAGCATTAGAGATTTCAGGCTCTTTGACGCTAAAAGTCCCGCCAAAGCCACAGCATTCTTCCTCGCGTTCTAGCTCGATAAGCTCGACATTGCTAAGGCTTCTGATGAGATTTTTTGCAGAATCTATACATTTGGCTGTCCGCAGCGCGTGGCAGTTGCTATGCCAAGTAACCTTAGTAGGTGCGCCCTTATCTTCATAACGCACCTTTAGCACTTTGTCCAAAAACTCGCTAAGCTCGTAGATTCTGCTACTAAATTCTCGCGCTTGAGATTCATGCTCACTTCCTTCAAAAAGCTCGATATAATCGACTTTCATCATTCCTGTGCAAGAACCACTAGGTAGGATAATAGGCTCATTGCCTTTAAAAAGATTCATATTATGGAGGGCGATTTTTTTGGTCTCCTCATAATACCCAGAGTTAAAGCTAGGCTGTCCGCAACAAGTTTGGTCTTTTTTGAAGATAACTTGCACGCCTTCTTTTTGCAAAAGCTTTATGCTATTGACACAGGTATCGGCAAACGCTGCTGCACCGATACAGGTCGAGAAAAAATACACTTTCAAGATTGGCTCCTTCTTACAAATTAAAAACTTAATTCACTTAAAAATCTATCACAAAATACATATTTTCCCATTAAAACACATCAATAAGTCCAAAAAATTTTTACCCTACAAAGAAAATTTGTAACACTTTTTGTAACATTTTAGGTTAAAAATAATTTCATTTTTACAAAACTATACATATTTTCAAAAATATTTTTTATAATGAATTTGACACAAAAGTCAATTCACTAAATTTATCTAGGAGTTTGAATGGAATGGACACAGGTTTATAATCCGCTTAATAGCCTTTGGCTAAGTGCATTGGTAGCGTTTTTACCCATTGCACTCTTTTTTGTATCTTTAGTTATTTTTAAAACCAAAGGACATACAGCGGGAGCTTTAACTGTTATTTTGGCGGCTATTATTGCAGTATTTTTCTATGGTATGCCATTTGACAAAATGCTTTTTAGTTTCGTATATGGTGCATTATATGGAATTTGGCCTATTGCGTGGATTATTGTTGCAGCAATTTTCCTCTATAAGCTTACGGTAAAATCGGGATATTTTGATATTTTACGCGAATCCATCATTGCTATCACGCCCGATCAAAGATTACAAGTTATTCTTATAGGTTTCTGTTTTGGGGCATTTTTGGAAGGTGCGATTGGATTTGGTGGTCCTGTTGCTATTACTGCTGCATTGCTTGTTGGTATGGGCTTAAAACCTCTCTATGCAGCGGGATTATGCTTGATTGCAAACACAGCACCTGTGGCATTTGGTGCTGTTGGAATTCCAATTATCGCTATGGCAGGAGTTGTTGGCGTCCCTGCGATTGAAATTTCATCTGTTGCTGGGCATATGCTTCCTCCACTATCACTTTTTGTACCATTCTTTTTAGTATTCCTAATGGACGGCTTTAAAGGCGTAAAAGAAACTTGGCCAGCACTTTTTGTGGCAGGATTTAGCTTTGCTGTGGTGCAATATTTAACTGCAACACATCTAGGACCAGAATTACCCGATATTGCTTCAGCGGTTGTATCTATCGCAGCAACAACTATTTTCTTAAAATTTTGGAAGCCAAAAAATACTTTCAAATTTGATGAAGAAGTGGGCGGCAAACAAACTATTGAAGCCAAACAATATTCTGCCTCTCAAATCACACTTGCATGGTTGCCTTTTGTTATTTTGATTGCAATGATTATTATTTGGACACAAGGTTGGTTCAAAGAAGCGTTAGCCTTTACTACATTGAAATTTAACTTTGATAGCCTAATGGGACTTATCCAAGTGCCACCAGCTGTTAATGAAGCAAAGGCAGTTAATTCTGTTTTCTCATTACCGCTTGTTTTAAATGCAGGGACTTCAATTTTCATCACCGCATTAATCACAATGGCACTCTTAAAAGTCAAAGTTTCTACTGCTGTAGCGACTTTTGGAGAAACTTTAAATGAAATGAAATTCGCACTTCTCACTATTGCTTTGGTTGTTGGTTTTGCATATATTTCAAATTATAGTGGTTTATCTGCAACCCTTGCTTTAGCTCTAGCACAAACCGGCGATGCTTTTGCATTTTTCTCACCCATTGTTGGTTGGCTTGGAGTATTCCTAACTGGTAGTGATACAAGTTCAAACCTTCTTTTTGGGACATTACAACAGCTCACAGCTAGACAACTTGATATACCTGAAGTGTTATTCTTAGCTGCAAACTCTGTAGGTGGAGTTGTGGGCAAAATGATCTCTCCACAAAGTATCGCGATTGCTTGTGCAGCGGTAGGATTAGTCGGCAAAGAATCTGATCTCTTTAGATTTACCGTAAAATATTCTATTGTATTTGTAATTGGTATTGGTATTTTCACTTATGCATTAGCATTTATCTTCCCAGATTTAATTCCAATGTCCAAATAATTCTACTCCCCCCTTTTGGGGGCTAGAATCTTTATTTTGCTTTTAACATTAGATTCTCATAAGCCAATAAGGAATATTAGCCTGCTCTTGTTTAATACTTGTTTGTTTGCCATGTCCGGGAAATACAGGCATATCTTCATCATTTTCCAAAAAAGCTTCCAAACTAGCTTTCATTGTCGCACTATCTGAATAAGGAAAATCGCTTCTACCAATTGAACGATAAAAAATAAAGTCCCCACTAAACATAGTTTTTTGTTTTGATTTTTTATGGGATATTATTATCACACTACACCCCGGAGTATGTCCGGGATAGCACACAAATTTTACTTCAAAATCTCCAAAATAGTAATTATTTTCTCTTTTTAAATTTGCAGTATTAGCAGTTGATTCTATAGGGGATTCATCTGCTTTGGCACCCACTAAAATATCGGCTTTTGATTCTGTTAAACCTGTGCTAAAACAATCACTTTTTAGCATAAAAGCATCTTCTAAAGGACACAATAATGGAGTATTAGGCAACTTTTCTTTTAATTCTGCATTACTCCAAACATGATCAAAATGCCCATGAGTATTGAGAATCGCTAAGGGATTCTTTGCATTTTCTAGCACCCATTGACTTGCACCAATACCCGGATCTATTATCAAAGATTCTTCTTTTTCTTTAGATAATACAAGATAACAATTTGTCTGATACTCTCCAAAAGGTTTTGCAACAACCTTATAAAATTCATCTTCAAAAACTATCATAGAAATTCCTTAAAATATTTTTGAAAATCTTAGCACAAATGTATGGTAAAATACTCGCATTTAAGCTAAAATCTAAGGCAAAGGTTTATAATGAATCCACACCATCGCTTTTTTCAAGTTAATCCAGACTTTAGAAATCCCTTTAGAAGAGATAGAGATAGGATTATCCATAGTTCTTATTTTAGGCGATTAGAGTATAAGACACAAGTATTTTTAAATCAAAGTGGAGATTATTTTCGCACAAGGCTTACTCACTCGCTAGAAGTAAGTCAAATTGCAAGAACACTTGCTGATCATTTAGGATTAGATGAAAATTTGGCTGAAGCTATCGCTCTAGCTCATGATTTGGGGCATACTCCTTTTGGGCATGCAGGCGGTGATGAACTTGATAAAATTATGAGGCACTATGGATACCATTGCGGATTTGACCACAATTTCCAATCTTTTAGAGTTGTTACAAGCCTAGAGAAGCGATACAAAGAATTTGATGGCTTAAATCTCACTTTTGCCACGCTAGAAGGGATATTAAAACATTCCTATCCCTATGAAAAAGTCTTTTTAAATCAATGGCATAAAGATACTTTTAAACCAGAATTTCACCCAAGCTTAGAAGCAATCATTGTGGATTTGTCCGATGAGATTGCCTATATTAGCCACGATATTGATGATGGGGTAAAATATGGTTTGATTAATTTTGAAATTTTACAAGAGAGCAAAATTGTTCAAGATTGCCTTAATTATGTCCAAGAAAAAGAAAAAATCAGCCCAAATGATTCGATTTTCCGCTACCGCTTCACTTCAAGATTAATCACAATTTTGGTTTATGATATTATCCAAAACAACAAACCAATTCAAAGTTCCACGCAACATTTCAAATACAATGCAAAAGATTCTTTGCCTATTAGCCACACACAAGAAATGCAAAGGGAAATTAAGATTCTAAAGAAAATCCTCTTTAAGAATCTCTACCGCCACGAGGAAATTTCACGAAAAATGTTTATGGGCAAAAGATGTGTAAGGAAACTCTATGAATGCCTCAATAATGATGTCAATCTTCTCCCCAAAGAAATGCAAAAAAAGATAGAAAATGGGGCTAAGATTCACCGCATTTGTGCGGACTATATCGCCTCTATGACTGATAGATATGCTATTGCACTTTATCATGAGTTGGGGTTTTAATTCCAAGCTTTAAAAATCCTTGCCCTTGCCATAAACTCCCCCAAAAAGACTAAAACAAAAGCCAAAAATGCATTTGGCAAACACATCAATCTTTTTTAGAATTTGTGATATAATTTTCTATCCATTTGGCAAGATGGATAGAAATGAATGCGTTGAAATCCATTATGGACTTCTTGTATTTGGTTTGGCTCAGTCTCTTTGGAGGCTGGGCTTTTTTTTGGCTATTAAGTTGGGTGTGGGGAGGAAACCGTAAATAAGAAGTCCATAATGGATTTCAACGCATTCATTGCAATTATTTCTTTGCTTATTACTCTCTTTAGAGAAGAAGTGAGAAATTTTCTTTTTAGGAAAAAGGAATAATTGCCTAACTCTTGCTTTAAGGCCACAAGGATTTGCCACCCTTGTGGTAATTATCACCTCAATCAATCATCCCTCTTTCTCTTCTATCGTTACGATACTGCCCAACATGATTTTGCATTAATGCAATCTTTATAAAACATCATAGCAAAATAAACCAGCCGATGATAAAAGCAGTCAGCACGCCAACAATTTACAATACCAAAATCAAGCTTTTCACCAAACCACTAACACTAAACCCTATAATCAACCACCAAGCAAAATGCCCCAACTAGCAAACTAAGCACAATGGCAATCAGTCTTAAAGTGGCATTTATTTGATTTCAATCCTTTTGCTAATACCCTTTATACTAGCAGTATCTTAAAAGATTCCACTAATTTGCGTAGCGATTTTATCCTCTAGCACCGGGATTGCTTCATCAATATTCAAATTTAACTTGCTTGCTTCTGCTAGGAGTGTTGTTTGCTTCTCTGAATATTCGCCTGTATAAATTTGCTCATTGTAATTTGTCCTATTATCACTTAGCCTTCCACCACCTTGAGTATTGCCAAGTTCTCCACCAAAACTATTAAGCAGCCCTGCTCTTCTACCATCATTTACATTAGCTTGCCTTGAAGCAGAAGAATTCGTATTGATTGTGCCACCTTTAATTTTTTGTCTAATATTAATATCAACTTGCATTTGAAATACCGTATCTTCTGTCAATTTACCAGCCAAAGCACCAAGTGCAGCACCTGCCAATCCACCAACTACAGCCCCTGTTGCTGAATTATGATTATATGCCCCTACTCCGACACCTGCCATACCGCCTACTACTCCAGCTCCAACAGCATTATTTTCTTGCTTAATATCACAATACAAAACATTAGCTTGTAAAATGAAATTTGCCTTTTGTGGATCATCTACTATCGTATAGCCCTTACTCTGAAGCAAGGCAATAATTTTTGGTTGCAAATTAATATTCTGCCCACTTGTGTTTCGCATCGCAATAAAAATCGTCTGTTCAGATTTCGCCACAGGGTCGATAAACACACTTTGGGACATTGTTGCTTTAGTTTGCATTGTCGTAGTCAAACAGCCACTGAGCGCAAAAACACACAATAAGGGTAATATCAACTTCTTCATTTATTGAATCCTTATTCAAATTTATACTTTAATTGAATTTTACTCAAAATTAATAAAATCTTTGTTAATTTTTATTGAAAGATAGATATAAGATAAATTTTAAAATAAAAGCAAATTTTTGGATTCCGAAGAATCCAAATTTTATGCAAGTTGTGCTTTTAGCATCCAAATTGCCTTTTCAAGATTTGCCACTTTCTCATCTGCTAGAGCAATTGTTGCTTTGTCATTAGCTTCATTTGCAGTATCTGAAAGCTCTCTAAAGGCATTGAGGAAATATTCATATTCAGGCAAAATAGCTTTAATAATAGTCTTTGAATCAAAGCTAGTAGCACTTTCTTCTTTGATTTTAGCCGCTGCTAACATATCTTTCATTGTTACATAGGGTTTATCTCCGATTTGCAATACACGCTCTGCTACATCATCCATCAAATCCGCCATATCATCATACATTCCTTCTAACGCCTTATGGGTTGGGTGAAAATCCATACCTGTAACATTCCAGTGATAATTGTGTAATTTAATATAAAAAACTGCACTATCTGCTTGAATTTGTTTAAGTTGTTGGACAATTTTACTCATTTCGTCTCCTTTTGGTTTTAATATTCTAGTATTATACTCTTTTGTTTTCAAAAAAGCTAATGGAATTATACATAATAATTCTTAAAAGAAAATAATTATTATTTAAAATATTTTATTATAATTATCAAAAAGTATCCACCCCCAAACAAAAATCGCCAAAATTACACTAAAAAACACTCCAGCAGAAGCACAATCTTTAGCTATTTTGGCTTGTTTATACCAGTTATCTACACTCAAATCAACACACGCTTCTATGGCTGTATTAAAACTATCTGCAATAAAAATCATAAGCAAAACAGAGACTAGCAACAAATGCTCAACCAAAGAAACCGGTAGAAAAAAACTGCAAATTATTGCAGGAATGATTATTCCAAACTCTATTTTAAAAGACATTTCATTTTTTAAAAGTATCGATATCCCTCAAGTGCATATTTTGCGTTTTTAAAAAGATGATATTTTGGCTTCATATTATTTCTCCATTTTAATTACTCAATAAATCCAAAGTAGAATCATAAATAGGTGTTTTTACTTTAAAATATCCCAAAATTGTATGAAAAATATTATCATGCGAGAATTCCAAATCTTTTTTGCCATCTAATTTTTTCATCAACTGCCCATCATTACTCCAAAACATCATTGGGACATGCGTTTGCTCTTTTGGTGCTAGTGGATAGGGCATACCATGCAAATAGATTCCATTTTCCCCCAAACTTTCTCCATGGTCTGAAATATAAAACAAAGCACTTTGGTAATCCTGCTTTTGTTTCAATAAAGCAATGATTTTAGAGAGGATAAAATCCGTATAAAGCAATGTATTATCATAGGTATTCACCAAAGATTTTTGGGAGCATTTTTCTAATTGATTGGTTTGACAAGTAGGCTTGAATCTCTCAAATTCTTGTGGATATCGCTTATAATAAGAGGGTCCATGAGAACCTTGTATATGCAGCACAATAAGTTGTTGATTTTTTGGTTTTTGTAGCCTTTTTTCAAGCTCTTTTAAAAGCACCTCATCATAATCCTCTTTCAACCAAACGACATCATCTAGCCTCGCACAAACCCCTTTACATCCGCCGGTATTGTTACTAAGCCACGATATGCCCCCCCCCCCCTCTGACAACACATCTAACACATTTTGTTGGTATTCACTGCTAGAATATTCACTTCTTTTAGAAAAAGAAAACATGCAAGGTAGAGAAATAGCAGTTGCTGTCCCACAAGAAGAAACTTGCGAAAAATAAATCATCGATTCTTGTTTAGTAAAAAAATTTGTATCATTTTTAGAATAACCACCAAGAGAATAATTCGCAGCTCTTGCGGTTTCTCCCACTACCATAACAAGCAGTCTTTTATTAGCATCTTCTATTTTAACCTCTTTGGTAAGGACTTTAAATTCCTGTTTGGCTATTAGATTTTTTGGTAATAGCGGAGCAAGGCATAAAATTGATAAAAGGGCGTATTATAAAGTCGAATTTGATTGTGTGTGCGGAAAAATGGAACATAAATTTTGGCAAAAGGCAAAAAACAAGCCACAAACAATACCAAAGCCACCGCAATGCTAGAAGTCCTAAACAAAATTTGCCTCTTTAATGGAGCATAAACAATGTTTATTTTAGCAATCAACCAGCCAAAAACAATAACCAGTAAAAACACCGCTATCAATCTCCAATTAAGCAATTCTAAAACTTCTTTTGAATCTGTTTCTGTTACATTTTAATCATATCAGAATCAATTAAAACCCCATAAAAATAATCATAAAAAATTTGGTGAGATATTTCACAAAAAGCAAGGCAAAAATAATATACACCAAACAAAAATAAGCCACCACAAGCAATAAAGTTGCTAGAAAATTGCTTGATGAAAGATTATTATAAACATACTCAAATGCCCTATAATTAAGCATTGTAATAACTATTGCATTCAACAAAGTAAAAGCAAACCAAGAAACACTCAAACTTGTCTTTTTAATTTATTTCATAAACTCTCCTAATTTTTATTTTGATGGACTATAAGATTAACCGCCTGTTTTATAAAATGCTCTTGTAGAAACCATATTTTCATTCCAATCATTTTTCTCTGGCTTAGTTTGGATACACAAATTCAGCTTACTTAGAATCTCATCAGCATTGCCACGCAACATAGCCTCTTTGATATCCACTGCGTTTTCATGGTATAAACAAGGCACGAGCTTGCCTTCACTATTTAAGCGGATTCTATTGCAGGTTTTACAAAAATCATCATTATGGGGAGCTATGATTCCAAACATATAAGAATTTTTACTAGGTATTTCAAACAAAGTTGCTGGTCCAAAAATATCTTTTTTTAGTAGATTATAAGAATATTTTGTCCCAATCTTAGCAAGAATCTCATCACTTCTAAGCCCTTGTGTGCCATTTTTTGCATGTGTATTTTCCATAAACTCAATAAAACGCACTCCAATGCCAAGCCCCATTCCATATTCCAAAATATCCACAATTTCATCTTCATTAATATTTTTGAGTGGCACCATATTAAGCTTAATCAAAAACCTTTCTTTATGGGCTTTTTCTATGCCAAGCAGAATCTTCTCTAACCCATCTCGCTTAGAAATACAAACAATTTTTTCTTTTTTCAAAGAATCCAAAGAAATATTAATGCGTTTCAAACCAGCTTGCTTTAAATCCTTTGCAATAGGAGCCAAAAGATAAGCATTAGTTGTTAATGCTATGTCAATATTTGGACTATATTCATAAATCTTACCAATAAAATCCACAATCCCTTTTCTCAATAATGGCTCCCCGCCTGTGATGCGGATTTTTTTCACCCCCTCATCAATAGCAACTTTAATGAAGTTTAATACACCCTCCAAAGGCACATCATCTTCTTCCCTGCCCAAATCCATAGGAGTGTTTGGCATACAATAGACACAACGAAAATTACACCTTTCTGTAACGCTTATACGAATATAATCTATTGTGCGTCCAAAACTATCAACTAGCAAATGTTCTCCTAAATTCTAAAGATTTCTTTGCAATCATACCCAAGAAAAGCAAAAAAAGCTATAATTCTATTTTTAAGTATTTATTCGGTTTAAGGCAAAGAGTTGGAAATTGAAAATTGTATCATTTTGTGTGGTGGCAAAAGCTCAAGAATGGGCAAGAAAAAGGAAACTTTGGATTTTTTTGGACAAAGTTTAGCTGATTTTCAAGCAAACAAAATGCAAAAAATTTTTAAAAAAGTTTATTTTTCTAGCAAAACTGCTATCCAAAATTCTTACAAGATTCCAACTATTTTAGATTCTAGTGCTGAATTTGCCGCTATTTTTGGATTAGAAAGTTCTCTCAAAACGCTCTCTCAAAGTCTCTTTGTAGTTAGCATTGATTCTCCCTTTCTTACCCAACAAAGCATTGCCAAACTCCAAGAATCTTATCAAAAAACAAAAAAATCCACTTTTGCCAAAAACAAAAAAATTCACCCTTTGCTTGGAATCTATACTTATGATTCTTTAATTCCCATACAAAAACAAATCTCCCAAAAAAACTATCGCTTAATGGAGCTATTAGGGATTATAGGGACAAATTTCATAGAAATCGAAGAATCTCAAACCCAAAACCTCAATACCCCTTATGATTATTTACAAGCAACACAAGGCTTTTTAAATGGCTGATGAAGAAAAAACCGAAGCCCCCTCCGCCCGTAAAATTGAAAAAGCACGGGAAGAGGGAAATGTCCTAAAAAGCCCTGATGTCAATGCCTTTTTGGGATTAGTAGTTGGTCTTGTTTTGATTTTTTTGTGTTTTAATTTTTGGGTTGATGGCATTAGCAATATTTTTTTTCAAATTTATAATTCATTCAACCAAGATTTAACGCGTTCTGATGCAATTTCTATCACCATTTCTTTAACTTTCCAAATCCTTTATTTACTCGCACCTATTTTTGGTGCATTAGTTTTAACTGGGATTGTTGCAAACATTTCTCAAAGTGGATTCTTGCTTACCACAAAAGCTATTCAACCCAAACTACAAAAGCTTAATTTCATCACCGGCATAAAAAATATCATCTCTCTTAAAAAATTGCTCGATGGCTTTTTGATTACTTTTAAAGTGATGACTGCATTTATCATTGCATTTTTTGTTTTTTTGGGCTTTATGAAAGAGCTAACCACCGTTTCTTTATTCCCCATTGGGGATCAAATGATTTGGCTAAAGGACAAAGCCCTTATACTCATTGCAATACTTCTAGCCTTTTTCTTAGTAATGGCAATCACAGATTACCTCATCAAACGCTATCAATACTTCAAATCTTTGCGTATGAGCAAACAAGAAGTCAAAGATGAATTCAAAAACCAAGAAGGGGATCAACAAATCAAAGGCAAAATCCGCTCTTTAATGTTTCAAGCAGCCAAAAAGCGTATGATGCAAAATATTCCTAGTGCCGATGTTGTTGTTACCAACCCTACGCATTATGCTGTGGCTTTACGCTATGATTCTACCAAAGAAAGAGCACCAAGAGTTTTGGCAAAAGGCGTGGATTTTCTTGCTCAAAGAATCAAAGATATAGCCAAAGAGCACGAGATTCCAATCATCGAGAATCCTCCACTAGCAAGAGCGCTTTATAAAGATGTTGATATTGACAAAGAAATACCAGAAACCCTCTATCAAGCAATGGTTGAAGTCCTCATTAAAGTCCAACAAATCAATGATGAAAGAAAAAAGGCATCTTAATAACTTAATCTTAGAAATATTTCACGCTTGATTTGAGAAATTCTACGCATTTTTAATTCATAGTCAAGTAAAAATTAAGTAAAATTACACTAGATTC
This sequence comes from Helicobacter pullorum NCTC 12824, assembly GCF_017979475.1. Lineage (GTDB taxonomy): Bacteria > Campylobacterota > Campylobacteria > Campylobacterales > Helicobacteraceae > Helicobacter_D > Helicobacter_D pullorum. The sequence continues at coordinate 2,167 of NZ_JAERIT010000003.1, read as the reverse complement.
AAAAATTTAATTTTTGGAGGGTATATGTCACTGGTGGGCATCATGGGCTTCAAACCCATTTGAGCGAATAGGTGTCTATTTGCTGGGGAGTTCGATTCTCTCACCCTCTCGCCATTATTGAATATTTTTTAAGGAATCAACATTAAAGCAAATTTTTTAAAAATTAATCAAAAAACACTTATTATTGCAACCCTTATAATACTCGGATTTTTATCAATTATTGGTAAATTTGGCTGGCTTGGGAGTCTTGGCATTTCTTATGCAAATTTGCATTTTTATTTATTTGGCTATCTTGGTTATATTTGGCTTTTTTGGTTAGCCTATTTAGTTTCCAAACACCAAAAGACAACCCCGCGTTTGATAGAAAAAATACTCGGAGCGACTATCGGCGCACTTGCTTTTTTGGTGCTTCAAGGTGTATTTATCAAAGATTCTGGATTCTTTAGCACTGCCTTTGTGAGCATATTACAACCCCTAATTACTCCAACTGGAACTTTCATTCTTGCTTTATTTTTATTCTTATTAAGCATAATGCTTTATCGCAACAAATCTATAAAAGAGCTTCTTTTTAACTTCAAAAAAGAAATCAAACAAGACCTAGAGCAAACCAAAATAGACAAAGAAAAGTTTCAACAAAAAAACAAAAATATCTTACTATCCATCAAGGCTTTTTTTACTCCCCCTTCCAAAAATGCTCCACCCAAACACACTCCGCATCCCCTAACACTTGAAGAATTAGCAGAATTTAGCAAAAACTCTTCTCATGCGGACACACAAGAAAACCCCAATGAAACCCAACAAGAAGATTCAGCAAACACACAAGATGAGAACACCGAGAATCCTCACTCTAGTTTGCCACAAACCACTCAAGATACCTCTCCACACAAAATTATAAAACTCCAAAACAATGCAAATAATTCCCCACAAAAAGAAATAAAAATACGCCTTATCCCAATCAAAGAAGCCAAACAACAAGAAAATCATGATTTACGCCAATTCCAAATGGAATCTATGATGAGCCTACAAAGGCTTAAAGAATTTGACAAAAATGGCTTTTTTGCCAAAGAAGAAGAGGAAGATGAGAATCCTATTAAACTCATCAAAAAACCACAAACAGAAGAACTAACCACACAACAAACCCCAAAAAATACAACCACAGAAAATAATCTCCCTACCCAAAAAACAATCCCAGACACACCCAAAGAGCAGCCAAAACCCATTAAAGCCTATCCAAAGAATCTCTATTCCGCCAAACCCTTTAGTGCATATTACGACAAAGAACCAACAAATTCTACTCACGATTGCCTTATCCATCCCAATGCAAATATACCACAAACTATCCAGCAAGAATCTAATAATGAAATGTTAGAGATTAGAGAGGCACTCAAAGATGAGATAGACCAAATCCAAAAAAATCTCGATGAAGAGGAAATGAAAGATATTCGCTACGCCATCCAAGATGAACTCAAAAAAGCACAAGAAATGCTAGATCAAAACGCTTCTAATGAGATAGAAGAATCCATAGAAGAAGTTATTTTGGAACAAACACAATCTGATATTATTCCACAAACACCCCAAAAAACCCAAAATTTAGAGGATTCTATAGATTCTATTGAAATTTCAAAAACCCCTCAAATATCCCCAACTCATCTAGAAACCCCAAAAGAAGAAACTCCGCTTGACACACAACCCTTGCCACAACCTACACAAGAGGCAAATCTCTCTACACAAATGCACAATATTAGCTTTCCAAGCTATGGCTATGGAGATTCTTATACTGCTCCTCAACCAAGATTCAAAGCACAAGAGCCTATACAAGAAGCACCCTCCCCACAACCAAATATCTCCAAACAGCAACAAGAACTTATACAAACACTTCAAGAATCTTTAGAACAAAAAAAAGATATAACCTTGCAAATTGCCCCACAAAACCAAGAAACAATTGAAATTCAAGAACCATTCAATCCAATAGAGCTACCACAAGAAAATCCAAACAACAGCTCTACACTAGATTCTACCTCTACAATAGAAAATGTAGAAGCCGCAGAACAATCCCAACAATCCCAACAATCCCAACAATCCCAACAATCCCTAGAAAACCTAGAAAACCTAGAAAACCTAGAAAACCTAGAAAACCTAGAAAAACCTCATTCAACCCAAGTGCAAA
>NZ_JAERIT010000024.1 GCF_017979475.1 Helicobacter pullorum NCTC 12824 | reverse complement strand
CCCTATCCAACGAATAACATTGCCTTTAGAATCTATCTCTACTTCTAAATCTTTGTATTTGTTATAGAATCTAGGGGATAGGATTTCGTTGAAGTATTTTGTGCCTTTGGGAGTTCTTGCCACCCAAAATCTATATCTATCCCAATATTGTGGTGTGTCCCAAGTGGAATAAATATACTCATCATCACTCATATTGGGGTATTTTTCTCTAACTTCTGTTATATCCCTATAATATGCACCTGCATAGAAAAAATTATCCCTAAAATGTATCCACGCTTGGTATTTATCGCTACCTTGATTTGAAAGTAAATTCTCTTGCTTATTCTGCAAACCACACATACCAAACTCAATATATCCTGCTAGGAAGAGTTGTCCTATAACATTTATAAATTCGCTAATATAAGTAGGATTAGTAGAATTACCTGCCGTTACATTGGTGCTATCAAATAAAAATTCCAAAAACAAAGAATCTAGCTCTATACCATTACCAGAGTATCCTGTTGCTAAATCTAAAATACTTTCTTCAAAATACTCCAAAATATCTACTTTTGTAAGGTTTGGAATCTGCAAGAATAATTCAAACTCTAAATCGTAAGGTGTTTTTTGATGATTTTTCATTAGCTTGCAAATTTCGTCAGGAAGCTCTAAAAATAGATAATCTTGTGTGTGCGTGAGTATTCTATATCTCATTTTTTATCCTTTATGTTGTGGATTTTTGTTTTACTATTTATTTCTATTGTTGAGCCACCCGAATCGGATTTCTTTCTTAGCTGAATTATTGTTCCATCACTAAGGTTTCTCCTTTTAATCATATATCCATAGCTATCAGGTCCCGCATCTTGTAAAACTTCTGCCCCTTCTGTAATATCGTCCCAAATCTCTCTTATTTGTTTGCTATCTCTAGCCCAATAGACATTTTTACTATTCTTAAATTCTTTATAGCCCGCCTTATTTAGTTGATTAGAAGTTTTAAGCCCATACTTATTCTCTATGACATT
>NZ_JAERIT010000023.1 GCF_017979475.1 Helicobacter pullorum NCTC 12824 | reverse complement strand
CCCTATCCAACGAATAACATTGCCTTTAGAATCTATCTCTACTTCTAAATCTTTGTATTTGTTATAGAATCTAGGGGCTAGAATCTCGTTGAAGTATTGTGTGCCTTTTTGTGTGCGGGTAACCCAAAAGGTGTATCTATCCCAATACTTTGGCATATCCCAGTCAGCTTTCCCATATTCCTCTGTGCTAAAATCCTCTGAATCATCAAGTATTTCATAATCCCTATAAAACGCATCAGTATAAAAGAAATTATCCCTAAAGTGAATCCAAGCTTGGTATGTATCTTTTTGCCTAGAGAGTAAATTTTCCTCTTTATCTTGTAATCCACATAAGCCAAAGTCTATGTATCCTGCTAGGAAGAGTTGTCCTACAATATTAATGTATTCGCTAATGTAGGTGGGATTAGTAGAGTTACCTGCCGTTACATTGGTGCTATCAAATAAAAATTCAAAAAACAAAGAATCTAGCTCTATATCATTACCAGAGTATCCCGTTGCTAAATCTAAAATACTCTCTTCAAAATACTCCAAAATATCTACTTTTGTCAGGTTTGGAATCTGCAAGAATAATTCAAACTCTAAATCGTAAGGTGTTTTTTGATGATTTTTCATTAGCTTACAAATTTCGTCAGAAAGTTCTAAAAATAGATAACCTTGTGTATGTGTGAGTATTTTATATTTCATTTTTTGTCCTTTATGCTGTGGATTTTTATTTGGTCTGTAGATTCTTTCTCAATTTCTATTGCTGAACCACCAGATTTAGATTTTTGTCTTAATTTTATGATAGTTCCATCACTTAATTTTCTTCTTTTTATTGAACCGCCAAGTTTATCTTTTTCTATATCTTTCAACTCTTCCGCTCCCTCTGTAATATCCTCCCAAATTTGTTTGATTTGCTTGCTATCTTTAGCCCAATAGACATTTTTGCTATTCTTAAATTCTTTATAGCCCGCCTTATTTAGTTGATTAGAAGTTTTAAGCCCATACTTATTCTCTATGACATTTATCACTTCCTGCTTTGTGGCATATTTAGATTTCTTTATGGTTTGAGTTGTTTTCTTGGGTGTTTTGGGTTTGGGTCTGTATCTCCCTTTTGAGATTGCAGCCAAAGCTAATTCGCCTGCCCCTTGTGCTATATCTAAGGCAATATCCCCAACTTTATCCAAAAGGTCTTGTTCGTCTGCTTCCTCTGATAATACTATCTCTATATACTCCCCACTGCCATCCTCTGTTTCTATTCTAATAACATTATCAGGTATATCATCTCCCCC
>NZ_JAERIT010000022.1 GCF_017979475.1 Helicobacter pullorum NCTC 12824 | reverse complement strand
GCTCATCTATTGATTTGTCCTATCCACCTAATAACATTGCCTTTATTATCTATCTCTACTTCTAAATCTTTGTATTTTTCGTAGAATCTAGGGGCTAAGACTTTTTCAAAGTATTCATCTCCTTTGGGGGTTCTTGCTACCCAAATATTATATTGACTCCAATACTTTGGGGTATCCCAAGAGGTATCACTATACATTGTGCTATAACCGCAATATGTCCTATTATTTGTTTCTGTGTTAAAATAAGTAGGACAATCTTGTTCACTATATTCTTTGCCATTATAGATTAAAATATCGTCTTCGCCCCCTTTATTATACGCACCTGTATAAAAGAAATTATCCCTAAAATAAATCCACGCTTGATACTTATCCTCTTTGTAATAAGATAGATTAGTAGGATAGTCTATTTTCTCTCTATCATCATTATCACAATATGAGCCAAAGTCGATATAACCTGCTAGGAATAATTGTCCTATAACATTAATGTATTCACTAATGTAAGTGGGATTAGGGGTGTTTGGAAAAAAATCATTGCCCAATGTATCACTATAATACTTTTGGACAATATTTGAATCTAGCTCGTGTCTTGCAAAAAACTCATTATCAACAATCTTTAAGAATACATATTCAAAGGCAAGTAAAATATCAGTCTTTGTTGCGTGTTGTAAATAATTGAGTAATAAATCCATTTCAAAGCAATATGTATAGCCATTTAAAGTTTTGTCTAAAATTTCATTATAACTATATCCTATTTTATTATTTGCTTCTTTATAGAAAAAAATAGGATTCCCCATTGCATAGATTACTTTAAGTTTTGTCATTTTGTCCCTTTAATATGAATTGTTTTATTTAACTCTGGGTTTTTACCATATACATTTACTGCTTCACCACCACTCTTAGAGCCTGTCCTATATACGATTTGCGTTTTATCGTCTAGCTGATACCTGATGAGTGTTTCCTGTGTGGTTTGTCTTGTTGCTTTATTGGTTATAGGAATCTGTCTTTCCTCTATTTTTGTAGCATTTTTAGTTAGTCTCTCCCATAGTTCATCGAGCTCTTTTTTGGTATTAACAAGTCGAGTATTTTTGGTGCTTCCTTTTTCAAGTCCATTAATTATCCCCAACACTTCCTGCCTACTCAAAGACTTTGGTTTAGGTTTTGCTATCCTCACATCTTTCTTATTCTTATCTTTACTGATAATGTTCTCTATTTTGTTGGCTATTGTTTTAGCTTTAAATACTTTTGCCATTGGTAATATAGTGATAGTATCTATTAAGGCATCTTTATACTCACCAGCAGTGAGGT
>NZ_JAERIT010000002.1 GCF_017979475.1 Helicobacter pullorum NCTC 12824 | reverse complement strand
TGCAGCTGTGAAAGCACAACTAGCAGCCAAAAAACAAGAAAGAAGCAGTTACAAAACACAAGTTGCAAACATTATCGCTGATATTGAAAAGCTCAAAAACACCGATTTGGCAAATCTAATCAAAGAAGTTGATGGCTATGTAACAACCATTAATGGCATAAGAGATGGTTTCAAAAAAGATCCTCTTAATATCAATCAAGCTCAAGAGATTGCGGTTATGGGAAATGGAGCTAATGGAAGCTTTACTTACTATGGTGTTGAAACTAAGGTACAAAATGATATTCAAGATAATATTAATGTTCCTCTTCCTATAGATTCAATTCCACTTATTCCATTAGAGCCATCTAAACCGATAGATCCAACACCTAATCCAAATCCTAATCCGGATCCAAACCCAGATCCTAATCCAAATCCTAATCCGGATCCTAATCCGGATCCAAATCCTAATCCAAATCCTAATCCAGATCCAAACCCAGATCCTAATCCTAATCCAGATCCAACACCAAATCCAGATCCAAGCGATCCTGACAATGGCGGTGGCGACAATGGAAACAATGGCGGCGATAATGGAGACAATGGCTATGAAGGTGATGATACCGTCAATAATAATGGTGGATATGATGCAAGATTAGCTTATCTCAACTACAAAAGAGAAGTTTTAGAATTACCTGCTGAAGAAGAAACAAGTATTGAGATTAATGAAGGCAGGGAAAAAGGTAGATTATGTATTGTAAGTGATAATGCTAAGACAAATAATCCTTGTATGGCGATTACTTATTAATATTATTTAGCTTAGGTTAATCCTAGGCTAAAGATTCTAAAAAGAGTTAAATTAATCAATGGAGTTTGATTGCTTTGATTCTTTTTAGAATCTTGAAAGAAATTCAATGCTTTTGAATAGTCTTTTGGGATTCTAAAATACTTTAGGAGGTGAAAGCAAGGAAGCAAAAATCTTAGAACAAATATATATTTTAAAAGAGTGTAAATCAAGAGATTATAGTTTCCTTATCCGAACTAAATATACCTCCAAAGAAGTTTTTGACATTTTGCTTCTTTGGGGGGAAATGTGGTTTCTCAATAGGGCAAACTTCAAAATTTAGCTACTATAAACTCAATATAATTCAAGGCTTGTAAGCTTTATGTGCCTGTAAATAAAATCTTAAATCTGCAAAACATTAAATAAAATTAGCAAAAGATATTTAGGAATCATTGCTTTGTTTTCTATAGGACTTTATGGAATAAAAACAAATTTTTTATTAGCCTTGTTAATCTTTATTTGTTTTTTTGGAATAAATTGTTAGGTTGTGCTTGAAAATAGCAAGTATTTCTATGGAGTCATCATTGATTGAAAAGGGAATTATATATCCTTTAAAAATCAAATCCCTTATGTTTTCTTTATTAATAGTTTTGTTTTTACGATACCTATAAGGCATTATGGGTATTTTATGAATTTGGGTTTTCACCTGCTGTATGAAAGCAAAAGCCCTATCTTTGCTATCTAATGAGATATAATCTGCTATATTTTTTAAGTCATTTAAAAATTCATCGGAATAGCGAATTACCACTGATAGCCTTTTTGTTTGAGTTCTTTGGCAAATTCTAATTCAGAATAAAGTTTTAATTCCTTGTTTTCAAGTTTATTGACTATATTTTTTAATCTTATGTTATCTGTTTGACTTAAATCGCTTTGCAGGGCTTCAATCATATCATTATCAAGTTCTACCACATTGATTTTTTCTCCAAAAAGCTCTTTTAAAGAGTTCATCATTTCATCTGTCAAAGTAAAGCTGTTTTGAGCTTGAAGCATAATTGCATTTGTCATTTTTGCCACCTATATTGAAGATTAAAGCATTACACTTTTATGGATTTATTATATTATAAAACAAATAAAATTCACTATCAAAAATAATAATCGCAAATTATTCTATAATTTTATTCATTCAAACAAGTAGGCTAGTCTTGAGCTACCAAAGGCTTTTTAAAATATTTTTGCTTTATTTTGAGAGGCTTTATTGAAGCAACACTCTTTTACACAAAATATGCAAAAAGATTGCTATTTTAAAATAAAAAAGTTTAGTGAAGTGGTGTAAAAAACATTATGCTATTTGGAAAAATCTCCGAATCTTTTGGTAGATAATGTATAAATTGATCGATGAATTGTTTGTTTAAAAAGATTTCTCCGCTAATAATAATGCCTTTTGTATTGTAGTTTTCTTCCATATCTCGACTTAAATTTGCAAAAAATTCAGCAAAAGAATCCAAAATACCAAAACATAATAATTCTTTTTCAACTCCGGCAAGTTTGAAGCTCATTACAGAACGCAAAGTGCGTAAAGTATCGAGGTAGATTTTGCCTTCTTCGTTTTTTTCTAATCTAAAGTCAATCCGCGGTCCTTTGCTGCCGAGGAATTGTGAGGCACATTGCAAAACTGCTTTTGTAGAATCTTTTAGGGTATTGGCTTGCAAATCTAGCAAGATTCCGCACATTCCGATAAGATCTAAGAGATTGGTCGAGGGTTTAGAATCTGTGGGTAAGGTTTCTAGCTGTTTGATGAGTTCGCAGTTGGCATTGGCGAAGTTTTTTAGCAAAGATTGTGTGGTGGAATTGAGCGTTTTTAGGGTGTTTAAAATCAGGTGAAAATTTGTTTCAAATTTAAATTCAATAGGGGTTTTAAAGCTTCCATTGAAATATACCATAAAATGCGTTGAATCTTCGCCCAAATAGAGGGCATTGAGGCTTTTTAGATTTTCTTCTTGTATGGTTTGTAGGAAGGATTCTAATTCTGGGTGGGGTGTATTGGGAGCTTTTTGTGCTGTGTGCTGCAAAATCAAAGAGTTTTTAGCCACGGTTATAGTGAGGGGGGATTTTTCTTCTTTTATGAAGTAGCAAATTCCATTTTGGATTTTTTCTCTAGGCTCTAAAAGATATAATCCGCTATAAGATTCTAAAAACTTAGTAAGAAGCAATAAAATAGGATCAAAAGGCAAAATGCAAGGGACTTCATCTAAACAAAAAAAGTCTTTAAGGATTGCTTTTGGCTTGAGGTGGATAATGGGCTTTTCGAGTGTGGCTAGAGCTTGACTTTCTTCATTGGAGATTCTAAAGATAGATTGTGCGTTGTTTAGACAAAAAGGCATAAAGAGGTAGGGGGTATTGATTTTTGTGGGATTCTTTTCGTCTAATAAAAGCAATTCTTTTTTGCCAAAAATGGTTTTAATAAAAATACTTTTTCCCTCTTTTAATAACTGACTTAAAAAGCTTAAAGATTCTTGTAGGTCTTTTGCGTGTTTGAGGGGGAGTTTTTGATTGTCTTTTAAAAGGGTGATTTTTTCTAGTTTGAAATCGATGAAATTCTGCCATAGATTGCAAAAATTTGGGGATTGCTTGTGTGTGATTTCTTGTAATTCTATGGGTGTTAGAAAGTTTGAAATTTCGTTATTTGTGGAAATTTTGTTATTTTGTGAGAGATTTTCTAAGATACGCAATTCCTTAAAAGCCCATTGCAGTGAGAGCGGAAGGCTTTGGGAGAGGTGGTTTGTGAAGTCTAAAAGCTTTTGTTGCTCCCCTTGTAATTCTAATGTAAAGTTTTTGGTATTGTTTTGTATCGCTTGTGCTTCTAAGAGAAATGATTTTGCACTCCAAAAGAGATTTTTAAGAAAAAAGTTTTTGATTGTATTTGGGGATTGTAGATTGTGAATCAAAGAAAAATCTAATGCGACAAACAAATTAAAAGCCTTTGTAAGAAAGATGAGCGATTTCTTGTAAATCTCGATTGTCTTTTTTGTGAGTTTGAATGCCAAACTCGTGGAGATACTTTATAGCTTGTGCTTCCATAGTTTTAGCTGCTTTTAGTATTTCTTGTGATAATTCAAATGTTGGGTCACTACCGATGATAAATGGTTTTACGCCTAAGATTTTTGTAGGAGGTAAATCACCTAACATTTCAATCATTTTTAGAGTTTGGAGCATTTCTACTTCGTGGGCACTTCCAGCCCAAGTAATATTGTTTGGAATCGCACTAAAGTCAAAAAAATAAATATCCCCTATTTGTGCATTATCTGCATCGATGCAATCAAGGATTAAAACTCTATCATAATTTGTGATAATAGGGATTAAGTGCTGTGCCATAGTCCCTCCATCGACAATATCGACTTCGTGTTCGCCCTCAAAAGAATAATTGAGCTTTAAGAGGTTGGAGAGATGCACTCCAATCCCTTCATCTCCAAAAAGAATATTTCCAATACCAAGAATGAGAATTTTCAAATGTATTCCTAGTGTTGTTCGTCTTTTTCGAATTTTAAACCGCTGATGATAGTATCAATACCAGAACCGGGGAATTTTACTGCATTCCAGCTTGCCATATAAATATGGATAGGAATAAAAATAATAAACGCCCAAGTTAAGATATGATGGACTAAACGCACATTAGCAATTCCTCCAAAAAGCACTTCAAGAGGTCTAGTAAAACTCATAATAAAACCTCCAAGCCCTTCATGATAAACATGAGCATAAAGGATAAGACCTGTGAGGGAAATAGCAATGATTAAGAGCATTAAACCTATATAAGTTGCTAGTTGTAATGGATTGTATGCACCTTTGTTGTGTGGATGTCCGCCTAATAATAAATAGGTTTTGAGAATCTTTATCCAAATAATAGGGTTAATAAAATCCAAAAAAGAGCGGCGTTCCATTTGACATTCTTTTGCAAATATAAAAAGATAGATTCTAAAAATAGAAACTGCAATCAATGCAAATCCGATGATAACATGCCAGATTCTTGAGAGTGAATAGACATCATATTGTGGATTAGCAGATAAAAATGGATAAGCAAGATAAAAGCCAGTAGCAATTAGAGCAAAGATTGCAAATGCTCTAATCCAGTGAAATATTCTTGTCAATCCTGAAAATTCATAGACGGGTTTGTATTTTGTTTCCATAATTTCTCCCTTAGATATTGCAACCTATGGCGATTGGATCAATTTTGTATTGTCCGATTTCATTTCCTTTGGTATCCATTAGATGAACTGCACAAGCAATGCAAGGGTCAAAAGAATGGATAGTGCGGATAATTTCTAATGGTTGAGTAAGATCTTGGATTTTTGTCCCTACCAAAGAAGCTTCATAAGGTCCCATTTGATTTTTAGAATCTTTTGGTCCTGCATTCCAAGTGCTAGGCACAACAGCTTGATAATTAGAAACAACGCCATCTTTGATTCTCACCCAGTGGCTTAGCATACCGCGTGGCACATTTCCGATATAGCGTCCTTTGTATTCTTTATTGCTATCGATTTTGTAAGGAGCGCAAGTGGTTTGATCCCCTGTTTTGAGATTTTCTACTAGAGAGTTGAAAGCTTCAATCCCATAATCTGCGGAGAGTTTGCATTCTAATAATCTTGCAGCGGTTCTTCCTAAAGTGGTAAAGAGTGCTTCAATAGGCAATCCTGTATCTTTTAGGAATTGTGTAGCAATTTTTGTAATGCGTGGATTTTTGGCTGCAAGTCCGACAACAATTGCAGCTAGTGGTCCAACTTCCATTGGTTCTCCATTGTAGCGAGGAGATTTAATCCAGCTATATTTGCCTTCGAGATTCAAAGCTTTTGTTTTGATAGGAGTGCCATCTGGTCCGATAGTATCTGCATCAACGAAACCTGTGTAGTTAGGAGTTGTGTCGCCTTCATAAGGGTGAAGTGCTTTGTCATTTTGATACCATGAATGTGTGGCTTCTTCTGTGATTAAATCTTCATTGATCTCAAAGAGTTTTGAAATATCTCCATTGCGGACAATACCGCTACTATAAAGTGTTTCATTGTGATTGACGGGGATCTCTGCATAACTCATAAAGTTTTTTACTCCACAACCTTTTAAAACACTTGGTTCATTTTTATAAACTTCTGCTGCCATAACAACATCTGCATAGTAGGCACGATTGATGAAATCTGATACTTCTTTGTATTTTGTGAGCCAATCTCCCAATCTTGATGGGTCTAAAATATCTGCAACACAAGTTACTCCGCCGACAGTTAGGCTTTGTGGGTGTGGTTGTTTTGCACCAAAGATTGCCATCATTTCTGCAGCCACTCTTTGCACTTCAAGTGCTTTTAGATAGTGTGAAAGCACAATTAGGTTTTGTTCTGGTGAGAAGCGATAAGTCTTGTGTCCCCAATATGCGTTTGCAAAAGGTCCTAAACCTTGCTTAGAGCTAGCAAATTTCGCTACTTTTTCTTGCACTGCTTTTAGCTCATCTGCCCCTGTTGCAATTGGATTTTTTACATATTTAAAGGCAAGTTCGGAAGCTTTTTTGGGGTCTGCTTTTAGCGCTTGTGTGATATCGCACCAATCAAGCCCATGCAAGTGATAGAAATGCACCAAATGATCATGTAAAACTAGAGAAACATTCATCAAAGATCTTACCATTTGCGCATTAAAAGGCACTTTGATACCTAGTGCATCTTCTACTGCGGTTATCCCTGCTTTGTAGTGTGAATAGGTGCAAACTCCACAGATTCTTTGCACCATAAAGCCTACATCTCGTGGATCGCGGTTTTTTACGATAACTTCAATTCCTCTCCATAAAGTCGAGCTAGAATAAGCATCAGTAATTACATTGTTTTCATCTACAATGACTTCAATTCTTAAATGTCCTTCAATTCTAGTGATTGGATCAACAATAATTCTTTTTGTCATCTATTCCCCTTTATTATTTTTTCTAATGCCAGATAAGATTGCGTGTGCTGCCATACCAATTGCTGCAACTCCTAACAATGTGATTCCTATATTGTCCGCAGTTCTATCTTGACCGCTAAAGAAAGGGACATCATAGATTTTGTTTCCGAGTGGTTCTTCAAATGGTCCCATAGTATCCCAAAAATTTGGTTCGCTACAACCAATACAACCATGCCCTGCTTGAATCGGCCAGCTTGTGTGGGAATTAAATCTTAGTTTTGAGCAGTTGTTGAAAGTATAAGGTCCTTTGCAGCCAACTTTGTAGAGGCAATATCCATTTTTTGCGCCTTCATCACCAAAAGTTTGCACAAATTCTCCCGCATCAAAATGTCCTCTTCTTTCGCATAAATCGTGGATTCTAAGTCCATAAGCCCATTTTGGACGATTGAAGGCATCAAGACTAGGTAATGTGCCAAAAAGAATAAAGTGAATAACATTTCCAACGATATTTTTCTCGCTAGGAGGGCAACCTGGGACATTGATAACAGGTTTATTTGTAACAGCACTTAAAGGTTTAGCAGCTGTTGGATTTGGATTTGCAGCTTGGATTCCACCAAAGCTAGAACAGGTGCCAATTGCAAAGATTGCTGCAGCATGCTCGCTAGCTTCTTTTGCATTTTCTAAACCGGTTTTGCCATGAGCACCGATTGTTAGATATTGTCCTTCTAATGCAGTGGGGACACCGCCTTCTACCATTAATACATAGCGTCCTTTGTATTTTTCAATGGCATCTTCTAAATTTTGCTCTGCTTGAAAACCAGAGGCAGCCATAATGGTTTCATGGTATTCAAGTGAAATATAATCAAAAATCAAACTCGCAATACCCGGTCCATCACTTCTAAGCAAGCTTTCACTACAACCTGTACATTCTGCTAAGTGCAACCAAATCACAGGCAATCTATCTGCAACTTCAGCAGCTTTTGCAGTAAGTGGTGTGAAGCTCGCAGGGAGAGATAACATAGCAGTCATTGCACCTGCCCATTTCATAAAATCTCTTCTTGAGATACCATTTTCTTTTAGCATTTTTTTGATGCTATTTCCCTTTTTTAAAGCAGGAAATTTATTGATTTCTTTAAGCCTTTCTTGTGCTTTTTGGAGTAGGACTTGTTCTCTTTCCATTTTCATCCTTTTTAAAAAATAGTTAAAAATAAAATATTTTTAACTCTCGATAAGAAGATGTGAAGAAAGCCATTTATTTTAAGTTTAAAGAAAAAATGACTTTTTACAAGCTTATTCTACCATTTTCAAGGTTAAAAATATTTTATTTAATAAAATTATTTTTGATTGCTGTTTTGTTGCGAGTTAGAATTGTTTTGAAGAAAGCTGCGTTCTTGGTTGTCTATATCAACTAGCCAGTAAAATTGCGAAGTTTGGTTTGAAGCAAGTTTGATAGTGGCGATTTGATAGTTTTGTCTTTCTTCAATTGATTCTACTTGACCTACTAAAATATTGGGATAAAAAATCTCATCATAACCGCTTGTATAGATATTATCCCCCACTTGAATTTTTGGATACAAAGGAATGTAATCTATAATAAAACCTTTGTTTGGGTCGTATTTTGCAATACCTGGCGATTTGTTGGGACCTACAATAACGCTATAACTGCATTTTTCATCACCATTTAAAAATCCTATGAATCTACCATTTGAGAGTGTGGCGATTCCTGCAACTTGATTATTGTGGATAAGCCCAAAAATAACATTTTTTGTTTTTGTGATGGTTTCTTGATGATCAACCTCTAGCCAGATTTTTGTATAATCATTGATATTGACATGAGAGATTGTGCGGACAAGGTGAAAATTAGGCAGATTTAAATCTAAATTGGAGTGAATAGAATGGAGTAGCTCATTGTGCTGATTGGTTAGAAAATCAAATGAATATTGAATGCTTTCTTTGTTTTTTAGCTCATTGGTCAAATGCTTGATTTGTTCAGCTTGATTGAAATGCCTTGTGATAGCATTGATAATATTGTTGTTTAGGTTTAAAATACCTATTTTGATGCTATCACTTAAAAAAAGGACTTTGGTGTGTATTTCTTTGGAGACTTGCATTGAAAGGAATAAAGCAATAGTGATAAAGATAATCCAAAGAAAGAGTTTTTTCATTCATCACTCATAAGATAATTGCTGAAGAATATCAATCTCTTCTAATGCTTTTCCTGTCCCTTTTGCAACGCATAAAAGAGGCTCTTCACCTACATAAACAGGTAGTTTTACGATTTCTGAAAGATATTTATCTAAACCTCTTATGAGTGCCCCTCCGCCTGTGAGGACAATCCCATTTTCTACAATATCACCTGCTAAATCTGGTGGCATTTGCTCTAAGACATCTTTGAGGGCATTTGAAATTTCTTTGAGAGGTTCTTTGATGGCTTCTCTAACATCCTCACTTGTAAGTTCAATGGTATTTAATAATCCACTCACTTGATCGCGTCCTTTGACTTGCATAGAAAGTGGCTCATCAAGGCTAATGGCAGAACCGATTTGAATTTTAATAATCTCTCCTGTCCTCTCTCCGATGAGTAAGCTATATTTGCGTCTTATATAATCAACTATTGCATTATCTAGTTTATCACCAGCAGTTCTAAGAGATTTTGAGATAACTAAGCCACCTAATGAGATTACTCCAATCTCTGTGGTCCCTCCGCCAATATCTACTACTAAGCTTCCTTTAGGCTCTTTTACAGGGAGTCCAGCACCAATAGCTGCTGCCATAGGCTCTTCAATCAAAAACACTTCCCTTGCTCCTGCACTAATAGCAGATTCTCTAACTGCTTTGCGTTCTACGCCTGTTAAACCATAAGGCACACAAACAATGATTCTTGGACGCATAAGAGCTTTTCTGCGATGTGCTTTTTCGATGAAGTGGCGAATCATTTTTTCTGTCATATCAAAATCCGCAATTACTCCATCTTTCATGGGGCGGACAGCCAAAATACTGCCGGGAGTTTTTCCTACCATTTCTTTTGCTTCATGACCAACCGCTAAGATTTTATTTTTCCCATATTTGTCATTTCTTACAGCAACTACTGAAGGTTCATTGATAATAACACCTTGCCCTTTGACGATAACAATTGTATTTGCAGTTCCTAAGTCTATTGAAATATCGTGTGAAAACCAACCAATTATTCTATCTAATAACATTTTTCTCCTCTTTTGATGAATTAGGCACTTTTCTTGCCATTTTTCTTTTGCTTGATGAGTAAAGGTTTTTCTTTTTTAGAAACGGTTTCTTTTGTAATGATTACTTCATAACCTTTTAATTCTGGTAACTCATACATAATATCTAGCATAATTTCTTCCATAATAGAACGCAAACCTCTTGCCCCTGTTTTTCTTTGGATAGCAAGCTCAGCAATCGCCTCTAATGCTTCAGGCTGGAAAGTCAAAACTACACCATCAAGTGCAAAAAGCTGTTTATATTGTTTGGTGAGTGCATTTTTGGGTTTTTGTAGGATATTTACCATTGCTTCTTTGGTGATTTTTTCTAAAGTAGCAATCATATGCAAACGACCGATTAATTCGGGTATTAATCCAAAGCTAACCAAATCATCAGGTTCTACTTTTTCTAAAAGGTTGTGTGAATTTACTTTAGTGTTTTTTTGGTGGTGGAATCCTAGAGTGTTTCCTCCGATTCTTCTTTCTATGATTTCTTCTAATCCATCAAAGGCACCACCACAGATAAATAAAATATCTTTGGTATTGATTTGAATAAAGTCTTGATTTGGGTGTTTTCTACCCCCTTTTGGAGGTATATTTACCACACTTCCTTCAATAATCTTTAAAAGAGCTTGTTGCACTCCTTCACCTGAAACATCTCTCGTGATAGAGCGATTTTCTGAAAGTCTTGAAATTTTGTCGATTTCATCAATAAATACAATTCCTTTTTCTGCTCTTTGCACATTTCCATTAGCTTCTTGTAAGAGGCGAGTTAGGATATTCTCGACATCCTCTCCTACATATCCTGCTTCTGTTAGACTAGTTGCATCACAAATTGCAATAGGAATATTAAGTGATTTTGCTAAGGTTTGTGCCATAAGGGTTTTTCCGCTTCCTGTTGGACCAATGAGTAAAATATTAGATTTAGAAATTTCTGTATCTTCTTCTTGCGGGTTTTGCAAGATTCTTTTGTAGTGATTATAAACTGCGACGCTAAAAACCTTTTTGGCTTTTTCTTGCCCAATAACATACTCATCAAGAATTGCTTTTAATTCTTTTGGGGGCATAATTTTGAAATCTTCTTCTGGTTGTGAATCTATTTCCTCGGGCAAATGAGGTTCATTGCCAAAAAGTAAGCTATAAGAGGCAATAATGCAGTTTTTGCAGATACAGACATTATTCCCTGTAATGAGAGGATTTTTGGGTGATTCTTTGGATTTGCAAAAATTGCAGATTCGCTCGCTCATAGACTTTTCCTTATAAATGGGATTCCTCTTGTGGATTGCAAAATAAAGTTACACATTTTCATAACATTTTCATCAGTGGGGGTTTCATCTAAAATTTCTTGTGCTATCTCTCGGATAGGGCGATTCCCTAAAAATAAACGCTTATAGGCATTATGAATCTTATCAACTTGATGGTGTTCGAAATTTTTTCTTAAGCGATGGAGATTGAGACCTCGGATTACAGCACGATTTCCTTCTGCCATACAAAAAGGGGGAATATCTTGAGAAAGGGCACTAGCCCCCGCAATCATAGCATAATCGCCGATTTTTACAAATTGATGAATTGGAGTTAGACCGCCGATATTAATATAATCTCCCATAATGATATGCCCTCCAAGTGTCGCACCATTAGCCAAAATACAATTATTGCCGATGATGCAGTCATGGGCAACATGGACATAAGCCATTAAGAGATTGTTGCTGCCTATGATAGTTTTACTCCCTCCGCCTTCTGTTCCGGGATTTATCATTGTAAATTCTCGGATTTTATTATTATCACCAAAAATGAGTTCGTTTGGTTCGCCATGGTACTTAAGATCTTGCGGATTTGTCCCTAGGGTTGCATTAGGATAAATTTCATTGCTTTTGCCTAAAGTTGTATTGCCAAGAATGGTAACATGATTATAAATTTTTGTATTATCTCCGATTTTAACATTTTTGCCAATTACACAATAATGCCCAATTTCAACATTTTCACCTATGGTTGCCCCTTCTTCTATAATAGCACTAGGGGCGATAATGGCACTTTTTGCAATACTCACTTAATTTCCCTTTTCTTTGGTTTTATCGACAATCATTGCTTTGAGTTCAGCTTCTGCGACAAGCTTTTCATTGACATAAGCATAGCCTTGTAATACCCAAATGCCACCTTTTTGTTTTACTACTTCTAATTTATAGACTAAAGTATCTCCGGGTGTAACGGGATTTCTAAACTTGGCTTTATCAATACTCATAAAATAAACAATTTTATCACCATTGTTGCTAGAATCTTCTCCAAACATACTAATAAAAGCTAGCACTCCCCCTGCTTGAGCCATTCCCTCAATGATATAAACTCCCGGATAAATGGGCTGTATCGGAAAGTGTCCATTGAAAATTTCTTCATTAATGGTAATGTTTTTGTATGCTTCAATGCTTTGATTAGGGGTAATAGCTGTGATTCTATCCACTAATAATAAAGGGTAGCGGTGAGGTAGAATCTCGCGTATTTTTTGCACATCATAAATCATAAAAATTCCTTTTATTGTTGAATGGGTATTGTAACATATATTTGAAGGTTTTTCTCATAATGCCATTTTGCCCGGATTTAAAATATTATTTGGATCAAAGGCTTTTTTGATTGTCCTAAATAGCTCCATTTCTTCTTGTGTAAAGGCAAGTTCCATAAAGGGTGCTTTAGAAAGCCCAATGCCATGTTCTCCACTCAAAGTGCCTCCAAGTTCGACGGTAATTTTAAAAATCTCTTCGATAGCCTTATGCCCCTTTTCTACTTCTTCTGGTTTAGAGCCATCTACCATTACATTTGTATGCACATTTCCATCGCCTGTATGCCCAAAGCATGGGATTACAACGCTATATTTTTTGGAGACTTCTTGGATTCTTTCAAGTAATTCTGGAAGTTTTGAGCGAGGGACAGTAATATCTTCATTGAGTTTTTTGCTACCATAAATTGTAATACTTGGGCTAGCATTTTTCCTTGCAAACCAAAGATTTGCTGCTTCTTGTTCGTTATTTGCTTGGATAAAATCACTCGCACCATTTTCATAAAATTTTTCTTTTATTTTTGATATCTGAAAATCTATCTCTTCGGGTAGATTTCCATCAACTTCTGTAATAAGAATCGCACCTGCTTGGATTGGCAAACCTTTGTGGAATTTTTCTTCTACTGCTCTTATGCTAAGATTGTCTAAAAACTCCATAGCAACCGGTGTTATACCGCTTGCCATTGTTTTATACACAGCATTCATTGCCGATTGAATACTTGGAAAAACTCCCATTGCGCTTTGTTTGTATTTTGGCTTGCTTAGTAATTTTAGAGTAATTTCTGTAATCACTGCCAAAGTCCCTTCACTAGCAATAAGAATCCCAGCAATATTGTATCCTGCGACATCTTTGATAGTTTTTTTGCCTGCACGGATTATATCTCCATTAGGCAAAACCGCACGCAATGCCATTACAAAATCTTTGGTGATTCCATATTTTGCTGCACGCATTCCACCGGCATTTTCGCTGACATTACCGCCTAAGGTTGAGTAATGTTCGCTTGCAGGATCGGGTGGATAAAATAAACCTACAGCTTCCACCGCTTTTTGGAGCTGCATATTAACAACTCCGGGTTGCACTCTAGCAACCATATTTTCCATATCGATTTCTAAAATCTTGTTCATATATTTTTCAAGTGCCAAAACAACACCACCATTAACCGCTAAAGCTCCGCCAGTAAATCCACTTCCAGCACCACGAGGGACAATAGGAATCTTATGGGTATTGCAGTATTTTAGAATTTGGCTGACTTCTTGCTCGTTATGGGGAAAAACAACACATTCGGGATACTTTCTTTCTTTGGTTGCATCATAGCAATATGCACTTAAATGTGCTTTATCATTATAACAATCTTCACTACCAACAATTTTTCTTAAATCTTGAATATTTTGTTCAGTCATTTAGAGGAAATCCTTAGAAAATATCTTTAATGCTTTGTGTAAAATAATTTGTGATTCTACCAAAGAAAGTCGCATCTTCATCTTTGATTTCTCCCTTGAGTAGAGCATCAAAATAAATGTAATAATCTTGAGTTCTCTTGTCATTGATAAGGTAGAAAAACCATTCTTGATTTGTAGAGCCAATCCGCGAGAAGAAAGGCAACATTCTCTCTTCAATAGGTGCTCTTCCTGTGATATAGTCTTTTTTGATAAGGCTGAAAGTTTGGCAATCTAATGCCTGTCCTTCATTGAGATTGACGATATAAACAACTCCTGTGGCATATTGAGCGCATATTTTTCTAAAGTCTCCTTTAACCGGAGCTGTATGCCCTATATCCATTAAATAAGCTGCAAATAAATCTGGGTGCAACCAAGTAACATCGGGGTAAGCGTTTCTTACTTTTTCATAAATATCTTGTGTTGGTGCAATCAAAAAGGCTCTGTCATTAAAGCTTCTAAAAACCACTTCATCATTTTTTTGAGGTTTTAATAGTGGGGTTGGAAATGCAGATTGTTCTAATCCCACAAAAGGTTCAAAAGCAATTTTGGCTCGATTATCTTTGACTTCTACTACAGCTGCCATTGCGACAATTCCGGAATGTTCTTTGTCAAACCAACGAATAATCTCTCCACTTTCGCCAACCTTTAAATCAAAAGCCGGAACATAGGCAAAATGCTCCGAATCTGTATCTAACTCTATAATAGGGACAATAAGTTTATTACCAAAAGGTGAGGCAAATGCTATGGAACTAAAAAATAAAATGCAAATAAAAAGCTTAAGTTTTAGATATTTCATTTTGTGGAAAACCTTTTCTCTCTTTTTCTCTAACAAGAATTGATAGAGCCTTTAAAGATTTATATTGTTTAAAATTACAAGATTTAATTATACATTAAAATTTCTTAAAATTTTGGCATACTTTGCAAAATTTTAAGTTTAGATTGCTACTTGGCGTTCTTAAATATAGTTTGATTTTTGGATAAATATAAAATAAAAAATTGTGTTTTTTGGTAACAAAAATTAAAGTTTTTTTATTAAAAAATAACTTTATGTTATAAAATTAAGTTTATAGCAATAATTTTTTTGATAGTATTTCGTCCGTTTTGCAAAAATATTATGTTTTGCAATCCGAGTTTTGAAAATTTGTAGAAGGAGAAAATATGGAGTTTTTAGAACTTCTTATGGTTTTAATTGCAATGATTTTAATCATTAAAAAACCAGAAAAAGAAAAATTGGCTTTTAATCTTGTAATGATTTCGTGGGTAATTATGATTGTGCTTTATGTATCGCATAAGGCGGGTGGAATCCTTACTAATATGAATCTGTAAAAGGCTTGTAAAATGAATGAAAATGCAAAAGTAAAGAATTTTTACACATTAATGTGTTTAGCGGGCTTATTGATTGTTTTATTGCCTGTAGGTATTGCAAATGTTGTGTTTGGATATATGTTAGGTGATAGTCCTTGTACTTTATGTTGGGGACAAAGAGAAGCGATGATTTACATTGGGGTTATGGCTTTATTTATCGTTCGCTATGGTATGAAAGGTAAATATATAGCTGCAATTTTGATTATGGCTGCATTTGGATTGTATCAATCTTTTGCACAATATGGAATGCACGCAATGCGTGATTTGGACCAAGGATTTGGTTTAGCAGTATTTGGACTCCATACTTATTTTTGGGCAGAAGTTGTATTCTGGGCAGTTGTATTGTTGCTTGGTGTGATTTTTGCGTTTGCTCCAAAATTTGGTGAATTTGATGTGGAAATGGCTGGAAAAAAATTTAGAGAATGGACTAAGCTTTCTTTTGCTTCTGTGGTAATTGTAACTTTGATTATTGCTTCTAATGTTTTCCAAGCTTTTGTAAGCACTGGTATTCCGCCATATGCAGGACAAGGAGACCCAGTAAGATTTAGTTTAAATCCTAAATATATCATTTGGAGTACAGATTATTGGAATGGCAAATTTAGTAGTTTTTCATTCTTAGGGCCAAGAGATGTGAAAGCTCCTGATTATGCTTTTGCTCCAGCAAGTTCAAAACTTGGAATCACATTTGATAATAATAGTGCTAATGCACCTTTAAATGTAGATAAAACTCTCAAAATTACAGGAGAGCAAAAAATCGATTTTGCACAACCTATTAATACTTTAAGTTATATACGCGGCGAATATCTTGTAAGCTCTAAATACGATGTAGCTGTAATGGATGATAATTTTGCGGTAAAATCTAGTTTCAAACTCGATCCTTATTTCTCTGCAACTATTGATCCGATTATTGGAATTATTCCTTATATGGAAGATAAGTATCTTTTGATGGGGTCTAATAAATCTTTCTTGAGATTTAAACAAAATCCAAATGCTGATGATGCTAAACAATATGCAGACTTTATCGAAGGTGCGGATAAATTTGAAGGACAAGGAGAAGGTTTAGGAAGAGGGCGTTTGGATACTGTGAGGTCTAAATTCTTCCATGTAGCAAGTATGGCAACAGATGGAAAATATTTCTATTTGGCTACAACTCCAAACAATAAAAATGCTAAAACTTTTGTAATTAGCAAATATTTATTGAGCGATAGAACATTATCAGGAGAATTTACTCCACAAGCAGAACTTAAAGAAGGTAAAACTTTGGGTGATCTTTATGTAACTTCTATGGTTTATTACAATGGCGAGCTTTATGCACTAAGTAAAAATCATAATGTAATTATTGTGATTGATCCAAAGTCAGAAAAAGTTACTCAAACTATTAGTTACCCAGAAACTATTAAAAATGCAAGAAGTTTGCTTATTGATGAAGCTGGAAATATGAAGATTCAAAGCTATCAAGATGGAGCAAATATCCTTTATACATTGCAATAATTTTAAATTAAAGAATCCTTTATGGGGATTCTTTAAAGAATACCTTTTGTTTTTAGCTACTTAAAATTCTTTCTATCATAATCTTCGCAAATCCTTTGTAAATATCGTTTTGGTCAATTTATTAAAATTAAAAATAATTTTGCTATACTTAGAGTTTGATTATAATCCAAAAAAGAGAAATTTATGCAGCTTAAAATTTATGATAGTGTCCAGAAAGAAAAAGTAGATTTTATCCCTATTAATCCTCCAGAAGTGCGACTTTATGTGTGTGGTCCAACGGTGTATGATGATTCTCATTTGGGGCATGCAAGAAGCGCGATTGTTTTTGATTTATTAAGAAGAGTTTTGAGGGAAAATGGCTATAAAGTGTATTTTGCAAAAAATTTTACGGATATTGATGACAAAATTATCAATAAATCGCTCCAAACAGGTTTAAGCATCACAGAGATTACAAAAACTTATATACAAAAATACCTTGATGAAATGGAAGCTTTGGGGGTTGAGAGAGCGGATATTGAGCCAAAAGCCACAGAGAGTTTAGAGAGCATTTGTGAAATGATTCAAGAATTGCTTGACAAAGGGTTTGCATACCAAACGCCTAATGGAGATATTTATCTTTCTGTTGCTAAAGATTCTAAATATGGCTCTTTAAGTGGGAGAGTTGCTGAGTTGGAATTGCAAAGTAGAATCCACAATAGTGAGCAAAAAAAAGATTCCAAAGATTTTGCGTTGTGGAAAAGTTATAAGGGAATAGGGGATATTGGCTATGAATCGCCTTTTGGCAAAGGGCGTCCGGGGTGGCATATTGAATGTTCGGCTATGATTAAAAAGCATTTGGCATATAGTGGGCAGTATGCTATTGATATCCATGGAGGTGGAGCGGATTTGCTTTTCCCTCATCATGAAAATGAGGCTTCACAAACGCGTTGTGCAGAAAATCAAACTATCGCAAAGTATTGGATTCATAATGGTTTTGTAACTATTAATGGTGAAAAAATGGCAAAGTCTTTGGGGAATAGCTTTTTTATTAAAGATGCTCTCAAAAACTATGATGGAGAGATTTTGCGATTTTATCTGTTGGGGACGCATTATCGTGCAGGGTTGAATTTTGCTGAAGAAGATTTATTGAGTGCCAAAAAGCGGTTGGATAGAATCTACCGCATAAAAAAGCGTATTTATCCTATACAAGAAGCAGATGAAAGCCAGTGTAAAGAATTTAAAGAAGCCATTTTGGAAGCTTTAAATGATGATTTAAATATTTCAAAGGCTTTAAGTGTGGTTGATGAATTTATTAATAAAGCTAATGAGTTTTTAGATAAAAAACAAAAAGATAAAATCTCAAGTATAGCTGGATTTTTGGCTATATTAGAGCGGCTTTTGGGTGTGGGAGGCAAGAATCCTTTTGAATATTTTCAGCTTGGTGTGAGTGAAGAGCAAAAGCAAGAAATAGAGAATCTTATCGCACAAAGAACAGAAGCTAAGAAGCAAAAAGATTTTGCAAAAGCAGATGAGATTCGTGAAAGATTGCATTCTATGGGAATTGAGATTATGGATTTGCCAACAAAAAGTGTATGGGAGAAAGTGTAAGGGTGGATAAAATAAGCTTTATTAGTATTTTTGGGATAGCCTTAGTTGGAGGATTTGGACACTGCATAGGAATGTGTGGCGGGATTGTGTTGGCATATTGTGGGAAATTGGGAGCGAGTTTTCAAAACAATAAAATCCATCTATTATTCTATCACTTGCTTTATAATCTTGGGCGTATTAGTACTTATATAGTGCTTGGTGTGATTGTTGGAATTTTGGGAAGTATGTTTGTTATGGATAGTTTTTTGCGTGGCTGTCTTTTTGTATTTGCGGGTATAGCAATGGTGCTAGCAGGATTATCTCTTTTTGGTAAAATCAAATTTCTTACATATTTGGAACATTCTTTGCAAAATACTCAATGGTATCAAAAGAGTTTTCGGAAATTTTTGGATATTAAGAATCCTTGGAGTTTATATTTGCTTGGGGTTTTAAATGGTTTATTGCCCTGTGGTTTTGTGTATGCTTTTTTGTTTGCAGCAGCAGGGTTTGCAAATCCGCTTATAGGGGGAGCTGTAATGGCGGTTTTTGGACTTGGCACTATCCCTGCATTAGTGCTTGTTGCTTTGTTGGCAAATACTTTATTTTCTAAACAATTATTTAGAAAAATAGCGATGAATCTTGCTGCTTTGGCTATTATTGTTTTTGGGGTATTGATGATTCAAAAGGGTATAAAATTTCTACAAAATCCAGAAATGGGCGGTAAAATGCATATGCAAATCTCTATTGAACAAGGGAATGAAAATTAGAAATATTGAATGTGTGAAATTTATAGATTATAACATTATAATAAAAGTGAAAAAATTTAGTTTATTATTAAGGCAAAATTGCATACTATACAAAAAAGAAGTTTGAAGGTTGAATTAAAGATGAATCTCTCAAAAACAATCCGACATTTTTTCTCAACTATAATTATCGGGGTTGAAATTGATCATAAGAATTGCAAAATTGTTGCACAATTTTATAAAGGTAATAAAAAATTTCAGACACAAACTAAGATATTTAAAACAATCCCGGGGGAGTTGTCCGCTCAAGCAGTAAGATATATCAAAAAGATTCGCACAAAAAATCCTTTTACTTACATTGCAACACAATCTTCTTCTATTGTGCAAGGTGCTATTAGCACCAGCAATAAAGAGGAGTTTGCTAAGTATGGCATTAATATCAATGAGGTTGTAAGCAAAAGTTTTTATAATAATTGGTCAGTTTATATCGCAAAAGATGGTATCGCAGAGACACAAAAACGATTTTTAAAAACAGGTGTAGATTTTATTGTTTCGCCTTTTTTGGTGCTTTATTCTTTGGCAAAAAGGATTCCTCAAGAGGATTGTAGGCTCTATATTCTTTTTCAACGCTCTAATATGACTATGATTGTAAAAAAACAAAATGAAGAAGTTTTGTTTGGCGGATATTATGTTTTAGAAAGTGAGATTGATTCGGAATTAAAGATTGTTAAAAACACATTGAGTGAAGATGAAGATGAGATACAAAAAATAAATATTCAGGATAATATTCAAGATGAGTTAAATGAAATAGAAGAAGTTGATGTGGCAAATGAACACAGCGATAATGAATTAATTGAAATACTCAAAAGCGAAAATGAAGAAATAGGAGATGAGGCAAAAGAGGAGAATTTGGAAGATTCTTCTGATGAAGATTTGGATGATTTTTCACGCGTGAGTATGGCATCTAAATTTATTCAATCTGCTATTAATGAATTTTATAATAATGAAATTTATGAGAGTGAGTTTATTAGAGAAATTGTAATATTTAATCCTTGTGATATACAAGAAGAAACATTAAAACAAATACAAAATTTTACAATGTTGGAAGTTCAAATCACGCCTTGTAATGTCGCAGAAATACTAGCAGAATTAGGCTTTGAATCTTATTGTTTCTTTGAGACAAAGGGAGAAGTATAATGAATTATAGTTTTATTTCGCCAAGCAAGAAAACATTATTAAAAAAAGTTTCTCGCATTTGGTGGGGTTATATTTTTTTGACACTTTTTATTTTTGTTGGCTTTGTTGTGATGTTGAAGATTCAAGGGTATTTTATGCAAAATGGTGCGATTCAAGCCATCAATGAACAAAAAACAACTTTAGAAGAAATAAAGAGTATTCAACAATTTTTGGTCAAAGAAGAGGAAATTGTGCATTTTGGAGAATTTATTGCCAAACAGAATCTGATGCTAAAAGATAGCATTATTAATCTTTTTGAAATGATACCAGAGCAAATCACACTTAATAAAATTCAAATGGAGCAGTATCAACTTACTCTTTATGGGACAACACCATCAAAACAGATTTATACTTTTTTGTTAGAGGTTCCATTGAGATCTATTTTTAATCAAAGTAGAGCCGATTTTTATTTGCTTTCTAATGGTTGGTATAACTTTGTTTCTGTTAGCAAGCTTAATCAAGAGGAGAAAACTCAATGAAGGCTTTTTTTGCACAGATTGATTGGGTAAGGAATACTTTCTTTTTTGTATTTTATTTTTTCTTGGTGGCGGGGGTTTTTGTCGGATTTGTAAAGCCTCAGTTGGATATTTTTAGAAACACTAATGCAAATTATCGCAAAGAGCTTTTTACACTCGAACAAATACAAAAACAACGCGATTTAGAAAAGCAATCTTTGGCAGAATATCAAAAAAATAATGCAGAGATTCTTGAAGGATTTAAATACCAAATTACTCAACAAGAAATCGAAGAAAAATTGCGAATTATTTTCGATACAGCAGGGATTGTAGCAGATGGAGAGCCAATTTTGGAAGGGGATTATTGGAAGCAGCGTTATGTAATTAGTGGAAAGGTTAAAGATATTCAAGCACTTAAAAAAGCACTTGAAATAGCTCAAAATTTTAAAGCTATTATGCGTTTAAATTTTCCAATTCATATCGAAAAAGAGGGCAAAATGCTGGTGTTTTCTTTTCGATTAGATGTTTATTATCTCAATAAAACTTAATTTAAGGAGAACTTATGCGAAGCGATGTGATTAAAAAAGGCTACCAAAGAGCCCCGCACCGAAGTTTATTGCGTGCGACAGGGCTAAAAGATTCTGATTTTAACAAGCCCTTTATAGGTGTGGCAAATAGCTATATAGACATTATCCCCGGGCATTTTTACCTAAACAAATATGCGGAGATTATCAAAGATGAGATACGCAAAGCCGGGGGCGTGCCATTTGAGTTTAATACCATTGGGGTTGATGATGGGGTTGCTATGGGGCATAATGGTATGCTCTACTCTCTGCCTAGTCGTGAGCTGATAGCCGATTGTATCGAAACGGTGATGAATGCCCATAGTCTTGATGCGATGATATGTATCCCAAACTGCGATAAAATCGTGCCGGGTATGCTTATGGGGGCATTGCGTGTGAATGTGCCGACAATCTTTGTGAGTGGCGGTCCGATGAAAGCTGGCAAGCTAGATGATGGCAGTGTGCTGGATTTGAACTCTGCCTTTGAAGCGGTGGGGGCGTATGAGAGTGGTAAGATAGATGAGAAGCGACTGCATGAGATAGAGTGCAATGCCTGTCCGGGTGGTGGGAGCTGTAGCGGTATGTTTACTGCAAACTCGATGAATACGCTTTGTGAAGCTATGGGCGTGGCACTGCCCGGTAATGGCACGATACCGGCGTTGAGTAAAGAGCGTGAAGAGCTACTTAGAACGGCGGCTAGGCGAATCGTGAAGATTGCACTAGATTCTGAAGCAAGTGAGCAGTTTAGATTCCGCAATATCTTAAATCACAAGGCGGTGCATAATGCCTTTGTCGTGGATATGGCAATGGGTGGTAGCACAAACACCGTGCTGCATATGCTTGCTATCGCTAAGGAAGCGGAGGTAGAGTTTGACTTAGAATCTATCAACGCTATCGCTACTAAAGTCGCCCATATTGCTAAAATCGCCCCGGCACTTAGTAGTGTGCATATGGAGGATATTAATAGGGCAGGAGGAGTGAGTGCAGTGATGAATGAAGTGGCTAAAAGAAATTCGTCTTTGGGTAATCATTCGGCAGATTTGCAAGGTTTGGGGGCAGTCATTACCGATGGGGTAACTCCTACCCCCGCACCTTGCAAAAACTCCCAAAGCACCACCACAAATACTAGAATTTGTGGGGAGGGCGTTTCAGAATCTATTCTGTATTTGGACGCGCTGACAATCACAGGCGAGACTTTGGGTGAGAGAATCAAGGGAGCAAAAATCACAGATACCAACATTATCCACACCAACGAAAATGCATATTCGCAAGTAGGAGGCTTAAAGATTCTCTTTGGGAATCTAGCCCTTGAAGGAGCGGTGCTAAAGGTCGCCGCTGTGGCAGAATCTATGAAAGAATTTAAGGGCAAAGCGATTTGCTTTAACTCCCAAGCTGAGGCGATTAAAGGTATCGCAGGGGGTAAGGTAAAAAGTGGCAATGTCGTGGTAATCCGCTATGAAGGACCAAAGGGGGGTCCCGGAATGCAAGAAATGCTAAGTCCCACAAGCCTCATAATGGGCATGGGCTTAGGGGAGAGCGTGGCGTTAATCACTGATGGGCGATTTAGCGGGGCGACGCGTGGAGCGTGTATCGGGCATGTGAGTCCAGAAGCCGCAGAGGGAGGCTTAATCGCACTCATAGAAGATGGCGACGAGATAGAGATTTCAGTTTCAAAGGGGAGTTTGGAGCTCTGTGTGGATTCTAAGGTTTTAGAATCTAGGAGGGCAAAATGGCTAGAACAAGGCGTAGCACAGAAAATCATGCAAGATAAAAACATCACAAGCAAATGGCTCAAACGCTACTCCCTACTTGTCAGCAACGCCGCTAATGGTGCTGTCTTAAAAACGGAGCTGTGAGGAGAAAAATCAATGATTGTGTTATAATATAACCAATAAAAAATAAAGGACTTGAAATGTTTGCATACGATAGCCGTTTTTTTAAAAATGAAAGCGATGTAGAGATAAAATATATACTTCCATTACTTACGCAAATTTTAGGCTATGATGAGCAAAAAGATTTGTTTTGGAAAGAAAGCATAGACTTTGTTCAAGGTAGAGAAAAAGTCAGAAAACAAGCAGATTTAGTCGTCTATAAAGAAAATAAACCTGTTTTGCTTGTTGAAGCAAAGAGTCCTAAGGAATCGTGTAAGGATAATGTCGCTCAAACAGATTCTTATGCTTTTGCTAAAGAAGTGCGTTATTCGCTTACTATAAATGGCCTAAGGCTTATTTTGCGTGAATATTTGGCTGGAAATAAAAAAATAAATTTGCTTGATGAAAGCATACAAACCCTACATAACAATAACTATAAAGAGCTTATTTCTAGTATCTCTAAAGCAAACATAAATACACAAATCATAGAGAGCAAAGAGCCAACAGAGAATAAAATAGAGCTAAATAAAATCAAGGATTATAGGCAGTTTTTTAGGAGCATTCACAATATCATACGAGATAGTGAAAAGATTGACCCGGTGATTGCCTTTGATAATTTTAGCAAGATTCTTTATCTCATACTTGCTAATGAAATGGCATTAAAAGATAAAAGCATAGAGCATTTTGAGAGTTTAGAAGACTTTAAAACACCGAGTGCGAAGCCGATTGATTTGCTCAATGATTGGTTTTGTAAGGCTATGAATAAATATTATCCTAACATTTTTGGAGAAAATGCACGTATTGATTTAGGCTTTGAGACAATTCAAAAAATTTTTACAAAAATCAAGCAGTATGATTTTTTAATCTATGACACAAGTATTGATATAAAAGGTAGGGCTTTTGAGGAGTTTTTACCATCACAGCTTAGAGGCAAGGGCTTGGGGCAGTTTTTTACCCCTAGAAGCATTGTAAAGTTTATGGTTGCTTTGTCAGATATTTCTCACAAAGATATTATTTTGGATTTTGCTTGTGGGAGTGGAGGATTTTTGATTGAAAGTTTTCATATTCTTAAAAAAATGCTTGATGAGATTCCAGAATCGAGTTTCCACGCCATAGGCACAACTAAAGAAAACACATTAGGACAAATTAAACAAAAACAAATTTTTGGCATAGATGCTGAATCTAAAGCGGTAAGAATCGCTAAAATGAATATGTTTTTGTGGGGCGATGGTGACCAAATCGTGCGTGGCAATGGACTTAGCTCCCTTGATTGGTATGGCAATCCCTATAAAGTCACAGAATATGATAGTCTCAATGATAGCGGGGGTTGTACACTTATTTTAGCAAATCCACCTTTCGGGCTTAACGAAAAAGATTCTACAATCTTGCAATCTTTTGAAATAGCTAAAAATAAAACTAGTCTTTCAACGCAAAATCTGTTTATAGAAAAAGGAATACGGCTTTTGCGACCTAGTGGTAGAATGCTTATTGTCTTACCAGAGGGTATTTTATCTAATCCTAATGATTCTTTTGTGCGTAACTTTATTTATAAAAATGCTAGGATTAGAGCCGTTATAGCTTTACCAAAACACACATTTGTGCAATCAGGAGTTGATACAATAAATAGTGTGATTTTATATATAGAAAAATACGAAAATGGTATATTCGAGCAAATACGAAAGCACACAAAAGATATGGAATCTGAAAAAGAAATTATCAATGCCATTAGTGAGATTGTTGATTATGAAATATTTTTAGGAACTTGTCAAAATGTGGGTTTTGAACCTAATGGCAAGATTTTAAAACAAGAAAAAAGTGATTTAGATATATTGTTAGAACACTATTTTGATACTTCTCATACACAAAATGCAACAAAACCATTATTTGAGGAGAATGAGGATAGCACTTCATCTTGGAAAAAATATGCGGCTGATTCTCATACTATAAAATTTTCAAGCATACAAGAAAGACTAGATCCCTCATTTTATTTATTTTTTAAAAATTATGGAGCAATCTTGCAAAATTTTAAACCTTTAGAATCTTTTGGGCTAGAAATAAAAGATACAAAAATCAAACGTCCTAAGCAAGATTACGAACTTGAAAGCGAATATGAGCTTTATTCGGTTAATAAAAATAGCCCCGATTGGAATATGGAATTTGACGGATATATTTTTGGCGATGAGTTGGCAAGACAAACTCAAAGTAAAATAAAACTCTATAAAAATTATATTGTTTATAATCCTTATAGGGCAAACATCGGTAGTTTTGCCCTTGTGCCAACCAATATAGGGGATAATGCTATTGCAAGTGGGGCGTATATACAATTTTGCATAAAAAATTATGAAAGTGAAATATTGCTCTATCTTTTTAAAACACCTTTTTATCAAAAATACATTAAAATTCTCTCAACAGGAAGCATTCGAGATAATTTTTCAAAAGAACTTTTAAGACAGATAAAAGTGCCACTTTTAGATTCCAAAACAAAAGAAAAGCTTTTACAAGCTGCACGAGAACTAAAAGAAAATGAGCAAAAATTAAAGCTTTTAAACAAAATAATTATAAAGCAATCTTATAAAGATATTTTTATGTAAATTAGTAGACCACATAATCTTAAGTTGGGCTTTGTGTGCGATGGACGGTATCTCTTTTCGCAAAGGAGTTTGGAATCGTGTGTGCTAGATTCTAGCTTTAGAGAATTTGTGAAGATTTCAAATATGCTATAATGCTTAAAAATATCACAAGCAAGTGGCTTAAACGCTACTCACTATTAGTCAGCAACGCCGCAAATGGTGCGGTGCTAAAGACGGAGCTGTGAGAAAAATATTGGGATATATTAGAAAGGGATTCTATGCTACACGCTACAATTAAAAATTTTTCTTACACAAAATACTTAAAAGAGGAATTAAAAACTTGTGATTTTACAGATATTAACGCACTTCCTAGCAAATGCCTAATAAATTTTAATGATAAAACTTTCGCCTTAAGCAAATGGGTAAGCCCTAAACGCACCCGCTCTTATCCTTATGCAAGAGTGTATGATACTTTTAGCTCTAGTGCCTCAAAAAAATCACTACCATTATCCCGCTTATCAAAGATGAGGGCATAAATGGTGATATGGATTATTTGCAATGGGATACGATTTCATTGATGAGTCTCTTAAATGTTTATGTCATTTTAGGCTATTATGATAAGGCAGAATCACACCCACATAACAGTGATAAAATTACTAATCAGCAATTTAACAACGACTATATCAAACAACAATTACATAAGCTATCAAACTATCATCAATCCGCATTGCATTGGAATTTGAATCAATTAGAAAGAGATAATCTTTCAAAACTTATAGGTTTAGTAAAAACTTCATACAATGGTATCGCCAAAGAACTCAAATGCACACTGCATAATCATAAAAATATCGATACCTTTGCTACTAAAATATCACAAACAAAAGAATCTTTTATGCAATTCTCAAGGACAAAAGCACAAATGGCACAAAATAGAGAAAGTCTCACTATTCAGCCAAAAGAGCAAATAGGCATAGGGCAAAAGAGTAAGATTATGATAGAAAATTACTTGGGAGGGCAGTATTTTTTCACAATCGATGATGTGTTGCTTCATAATGACACTTTCTATATTTGTGAAAGCAAACATAGTAAAAATGCACTTTTGCCAAGTAGTGATGATATAAAAGATGGGCTTTTAAAGCTTATGTTGTATAACAATATAGATTCTTTGCAAGGACACACAAATTTTACAGTTGTGTTGCGTCTTACTTCTAGTATTTTGCAAAGTGGCATAAAGCTACCAAATAATAATATAGAATCTTTTTTGCAAAATAACGCTTTTACCAAAACACAAAACAAGCTTTTACAAGATTTAAATGCAGAGGCTAAAGCAAATAATTTTGCAGTATGGATAAATAATGATGTATAAAAAATCCCCTTTGCGTTATCCCGGTGGCAAATCAAGAGCAATAAAATTTTTAAAAGATTTTTTTCCAAAAGATTTTATAGAGTATAGAGAGCCATTTTTTGGTGGTGGAAGTGTGGGGCTCTATCTTTTGCAAACATATCAGAATCTTAAGATTGTAAATTATACGCTTAACTCCAAGACTTTTGATTCTAAAAGCTCTTTACGCACACAATGTAAAGATTCACAAAAGAATCTTATATCACTTTTTGCTGATATACAAGCACAATGTGAGAGCTTACAAGCAAATCAAGAAATAAAATTCTATGCCAATGATATAAACTATGACCTTTATTGCTTTTGGCAGATTCTAAAAACTCAAAGCACAGAATTAATACAAGAGATTCAAAATATAAAGGATACATGCACAAATGGCAGGGAGCTTTATACACTTTTGCTTAATCGTAGAAGTGAGAATCTAAGTGATTTTCAAAGGGCGATAGATTTTTTTATCCTCAATCGCATTAGTTTTTCTGGCACGATAGATTGTGGAGGCTATTCACAAAAAGCTTACGAGTCTCGCTTTACACAAAGCTCTATTGAAAGACTAAAAGATATAAGCGAAGTGATACGAGATATAGAATTTAGCTGCAAAGATTATGAATCTTTGATACAAAAAGAGGGTAAAAACGTCTTTATCTTTTTAGACCCGCCTTATTTCTCTGCCACAAAATCAAAACTCTATGGCAAAAAAGGGGATTTACATACAGGCTTTAATCACGAGAGGCTTTGTGAAATTCTGAAAAAAACTAAACACACATTTTTACTTACTTATGATGATAGCGAGTTTGTGCGAGAACTCTATAAGGATTTTTATATAAAAGAATGGAGTTTGCAATATGGTATGAATAATTTTAAGCAGACAAAGGCAGAGCTTGGCAGAGAGCTTTTGATTAGTAATGACTATTTTAGTAGCCAAGAAAAAGAGCATAAAATTAGTATGGAATATTTTGTAGAAACTAAACAATATAGGAGATATATATGATAGAAAACTTAAAACAACATTTGATTAAAAAGTATTCACAATTTACATCAAGAGATACTCAAGACTGTATTAAATTACACTACCAATATAAAGGAGTGAGCATTAATCTTTATTTTGATTATTATGAAAAATTATTCACATCATCACTTGTACTGATATATGAAAATATTTATTACTATAACTCACTTAATATTGACACTCTTATCAATCCAAACAAAAAACCATATTTAGATAATTTACCACCAGAAATAATACATCAAATACGAGATAAAAATAATAAGTTACAAGACTTTTATGATGCCATGAGACAACACTTAATAAGCGAAAATCTCGAACAAACAACCTACAATGATGCAATATTTCAAAGAGGGATTAACGCACATAGAGATAATACCAGAAATCCTTTTTTATCACATTTGAGAAAGACTCCTATGAGTGAGACACATTTGGATTTTCTTAATAAAAACTTGAATATTCCAAGAAAAGCACTGAAAGATTTACAAAAAAGAGGATTTACCATAGTAACCACTGCTAACCTACAGGAAAGAAAAAGCATTACTTTGATATTGCAACAAGAAGGAATTTTCTTATAAAGTCTTTATTGAGTTGTATATTGATTTTTAAATATCAGTTGTTACGAGACTTTTAAAACAAAGAATTTAATGCAAAATATGATAATGCGGGGCAAAGGCGAGAAAAATGATGAGATTCTTATCCTTGATACCAAATGGAAGATTCCAGATTCTACTAATGATGAAAAGCGATATGGTATCGCCCAAAGCGATGTATATCAAATGTGGGCGTATGCGAGCAAATACGCTCTAGAATCCACTCTCCAAAATACAAAATCTAAGCTGGATTCTAAAGAGATAAAATCTCAAAAAGCCCCAGAAATTACAGAGTTAGAATCTAACACAGATTATAAAAAGATAGAAGCAAACAAACCCAAACAGCTTAAAGTATGGCTTATCTATCCGCTTTGTGAGAGGACAAAAGCATTGCAAGAAAAATGGCAAAAACCTACGCAAGAACAGCCTAAGCAATGGTATTTCAAAGCAAGCATACCGCACAATAAAAGCCATAAAACACATGAAGAAAATCAAGAAAATGGGGCAATTTCCCTATTTGTCGCCTTTTTTCCGCTTACAGATTAATGTTGGTGTATAACCCTCATCAATTTAGCAGAGTAAGATGCAAAAGCCAAAAAGCTATAAAATCCACAAAGACTTTATGGATATTATAAGAAAAGATTAAGAATATAAAGAAGCTAAAGTTAAAGATTGGAAGTTTATCTCCCTAAGCTAATTAGCTCCAAAAACCATTGTTGCAGGCTTGTGTTATTGAAATAAATGAATGGTTTGTTTCTATTTAAAAAAATATTAATGCTTTTATTGATAAAATAATAATTATTTTCAATATTAAAGGTTAGAAATGGAAATTCTTAAAGAAACTATTGATTATGCGATTTTTGGTATTTTAGGAATTATGGGATTTATTGCGTTGTGGCTGACAATCGAGCGGGTTATATTTTTTTCTAAAGTTAAGTTGAGTGATTATCCCACTCAAGAATCTTTTGATGATTCAATTACAAAAAATCTTACTACCCTTTATATTATTTATTCTAATGCACCTTATGTCGGGCTTTTGGGGACTGTGATTGGGATTATGATTACTTTTTATGATATGGGGTTGAGCGGAAATATTGATACAAAAGAGATTATGACTGGTTTATCTCTTGCACTAAAGGCAACGGCTTTGGGGCTTGCAGTGGCGATTCCTACTTTGATTGCTTATAACGCACTTTATAGGAAGATTACTCTTCTTAGCAATCTTTATAAAACAAGGCAAAACAATGATTAAGATTCCTAAAAATGAATCTTTAAATATTGTTCCTTTTATTGATATTATGCTTGTGCTTTTGGCGATTGTATTGAGTGTTTCGACATTCATCGCACAGGGCAAGATTCAAATAGAGTTGCCACAAAGTGCAAATCAAGAGCAACAAAAAGATGAAAAAAAGGTAAAAGTTCTCATCAATAAAGAGAATCAAATTTATTTGGATGATAGTTTGGTTGGCTTAGAAGAATTGAAAGTGAAGCTAGAGAGTTTGGAGGCTAAAACTATGGTGGAATTACATAGCGATAAAGATGCAAAATTTGAGACTTTTATCCAAATTGTTGATATTTTAAAAGGAAAAGGGCATGAAAACTTCAGTATTGCAACACAACAACAATAATTCTACATTGCATTCTTTTTTGATTGCAAGTGGAATTTATGCGATATTATTTTTTGGAATTTTTTATTCTACTAAAAACTTTCTTCCTAAAGATGTGGGATTGCAGACTCGGGCTATTGCGATTTCCCTTTCTCATTTTTCTCCCTCCACAAAAGAGCCTCTCCCAACACCAAAAGAAGAGGTAACCCCTAAGCCAACTCCAATAGAAAAGCCAAAACCTATCCAAAAACCATTGCCCAAATCAAAGCCTATTGCTAAGCCTATTAAGCAAGTAGAATCTGTGCAACCTACACCTATTAAACCAACAGAAAATGTAGAAAATACAAAAGAAATGGCAACTGAAGCTAAAAATGCCTTAGCAACTCCAAAGCAAATGGGGAATGTTCCAGAAACATTGACTTTTGGGAAAGTGAATGATCCTTTTTTGATTTCAGTAAAGCAGGCAATTGATAAGAATTTGGAATATCCAAGAAAAGCTAGAATGTTAAGAATGACGGGTATTGTAATGGTGGAATTTACTTTATTAAAAGAAGGTGGGCTAGAAAATGTTAGGATTATTGAATCTTCTCAGCATCAATTGCTGGATAAATCCGCTATTAAAACTATCATGAGAGCTACTAATGACTTTCCAATCCCAAAAAATAATGTAATCATTCAAATACCTATTCAGTATCTTCTTACCTAAGGATAAATTAATTAGCTGCAATATAATTTTTGATTTGCTCTTTGATATTTGGTGCAATGGATAATTCAAGCTGCAAAATAGAAAGGGGCAAACCAAACTCTTCTAATTTTACCGCATCTTTTTGAGTTACCAAAAGTGAAGTTGCATTGAGCGTGGCATAAGATTCTAAAATTTTTGTTTTATCAAAATAGGAATGATCTTTTAAGATAATTTTTCCAACCACATTAGGAAGGTAAGAATCTAATCTTGAAGGATTTGCAATCGCAGTTAGAAGCAACATTCTCTCTGTGGGATAAAGGAGTTCTACTTTTCTATTATAATCAATTCCTTCTTGTGCTATTATGTCCGCTTCTTTGTAGGCTTTTTTGGATTCTCTATAACCGCCACTTGGGATACAAAAATCAAAATAGGGTTCTAATTTTGGTTTTAATAAGATATTGAGTTTTTTGAAATTAAAGCGGAATCCATCGTCTAAGAAAATGACTTTCGCACCCATTTTTTTTGCCTCTAAGATAGCTTTTTTGCGATTTTCACTAACAATAACAGAGGCATTTTTTAGTATTTTTGCAAGCATAATTGCTTCATCACCTGCTGTTTTTGGAGTTTCTAGGATTTCGCCCTTTTGGCTAACTATTTTTAGCCCTTTGCTTTTTCTGCCATATCCTCTTAGTATCACAAAGCAATCTTCATAATCTTTTGCGATTTCTATGATAAAAGGACTTTTTCCACTTCCCCCTAAGACAAGGTTTCCAACGCTAATAATAGGAATATTAAAATCTTCAAAATGTGCTATTTTGCGTTTTGTGGTAGCTATAATGCAATAAATTATACTAAAGGGCAATAAACAAAAAGAAAGCATTTTTTGTAAAGGGCTAGGTGCAAGAAAATAACGCTCTAATGTTTTCATAACTATACCCTTTGGTTTGCAAGTCTTAAAACTTCTTTGCAAACATAATCAATATCTTCTTTTTTCATTGCACTATAAATCGGTAAGCTTAATATTTGTTGATAGTTTTTAAGTGCAATTGGAAAATCACTTATTTTGAGCTTGTATTTGGTTTTGTAGTAGGTCAAAAGGTGAAGAGGGACAAAATGTAAGGCGGTTTCAATACCGCTTTCTTTGAGTTCTTTGGCAAAGTGATCGCGATTTTTATCGATTTTGATAATAAAATGAAAAAAAATGTGTTCGTTTTTGATAATCGGCATAGAAATATGTGGAGCATTTTTTAAACTTTGCATATAATAATCCGCAATTTCTTTGCGTTTTTGGATAATATGTTCAATGCGTCTTAGCTGGCTAAGGCAGAGTGCGGCATCTAAAAAACTAAGATTATATTTATTGCCAATGCCTATGACATCATAAAGATATTGTGGGCGGATGCTTGTAACCTTTTCACTAACGATTCCATGGTATCTTAATAGGGCTGCTTTTGAAGCTATTTCTTCATCTTGAGTGGTAAGGAATCCTGCTTGTGCGACTGGATTATGAGAATCAAGAACAATACTAAAAATTGTTGCAAAGCTTTTTTGATTACCGATTTTGACGCCATTGTGTGTTAGTCCAAGAGCCATTGTGGCATCTTCAATGACTTTGATATTGTATTTATCAGCTAGTTGATAAAATGGCTCCATTTCACAAACTTGTCCTGCAATATGGCCAACAATAATTGCACGCAATTTTTTGGTATTGTTTTTTTCTAAGGCTTCTTTGCATCTTTCATAAGAAATTTCAAAAGTATCTTCTTGAATATCCACAAAAATAGGCTCTGCATCAAAATGTCGTATCATTTCTGGAAAACTTGGGTGACAATTGATGGAGCAAAGTATTTTATCACCGCGTTTAATATCCATTGCAAAGAGACAAAGATGGAAAGCAGCAGTGCCGCTAATAGCAGAAACAGCGTATTTTGTGCCAATGTATTTTTTAAACTCTTCTTCTAACTCAGAAATGATATTGTGGCTTGGGTATTCTAATACATTAGCAATAATATTTTTTTCGCTTTCTGTAATATCGGGGATAAAATAGGGAATTTTTAGCATTTATAATCCTTCCAAAGAAGCAATTTCGGGCATTTTTCTCTTGAATTCCATTAATTGCATTCTTTGCAAAACAAATTCTATAGCAGTTTTAGATAAATTTTTTTCTAACATTTCTTTTTTAGAAAGCCCTTTTTCTAATGATAACATAATTTCATCAAGAATGGCATAAGAAAAGCCAAGTTCTTTTTCATCGCTTTGCCCTTCATATAAATCGGCACTCGGAGCTTTATTTTGGATACTTTGTGGGATTTGAAGAATCTTAGCGATTTTGAAAATTTCTGTTTTATAAAGATTCCCAATAGGATTAATTGCGCAGGCTAAATCACCAAAAATTGTTCCATATCCTAGAAGAATCTCGCTTTTATTGCTTGTGCCAATGACTAAAGACTGATTAGCAAAAGCATAATCATAGAGATAAATCATACGGATTCTTGCACATAAATTCCCAATTCTTGATGGATTATCTTGTAAGCCTTCTAAGGTTTGCAAAAAGGCTTTTTGTGGTTTTTCTAGGGGGCAAATGGAATAGGGGATCTTAAAAGATTCGCATAATTCAAGAGCATCTTGAATGCTATTAGTTGAAGATTGCAAGGAAGGCATTAAGATTCCATGAATATTATCACCAAATGCTTGTTTGCATAAAACCGCAACAACCGCAGAATCTATTCCGCCACTCAATCCAAATACAACTGATTTGAAGCCTTTTTCTTTGACTTTTTTTTGGAGGAAATCTACTAGAGTTTCAATGATTTTTTGGTAATTACGCATAAATCTCCATCTATTCTTAGAATCTAAAATTGAAGTTAAGATTTTATCTAAAAAATTATTATTTTATAGTTATCTTAAAATAATCTATCATCTATAAGAAGGCTTATCATTACTTGATAGCCTTTGGAGGTTTTTTGGCTGTAATGTAATAAATGCAACCCAAAAATGCTATAAGACCCCCTATATACCCAATGAAACTGACATTAAGCTTATCCACTACAATCCCGCCAATAAACGCTCCACTACCTATTCCGATGTTATAAATTCCAGAAAACATAGACATGGCAATAGAAGTAGCTTTTGGAACTAGATGAATGATTTTGGATTGAAAAGTGAGATTGAAAATTGTAATACACAATCCCCAAAAAATACAAGCAACAATCATTAAAAACGGATTATAAGAAGCAAGACGTAGGATAAATAAGCTAAAAGTAATACCAAAAATTGCAAAGTATGTGAATCCTAAAGTATGATTATCGTGGTATTTTGTAAATAAGAAGCTACCCAAAAAGCCTACTGCACCAAATGCTACCAAAATAAGAGTGATATCTGTTTTGTCAAAATTTGCACTTTTAGCTAAGAAAGGCTCAATATAGCTATATCCTGTGAAATGTGCGGTAGTTAGGAGGATTGTAAGGAGATAAATCCCTAAAAGATGAGGAGTTTTTAGAATCTGTGGCAAAGAGCGGATAGAGATAGCACCTGTGCTTGGCATTGTAGGGAAAACTCTCCAAATTACAAGCATAACAAGAAAGGCAATTGCTCCAATTACCAAAAAAGTTGTTCTCCAACCCAAATACAATCCTATAACTCGTCCTAAGGGCAATCCTGCAATAAATGCAATGGCAGTTCCTGTAACAACAAAGCTCAATGCTAAGGATTGTTTGCCTTCTGGTGCAGCACGCACAGCCATAGGAGTAGCAATAGACCAAAAAAGCGCATGAGAAAAGGCTACTCCAATCCTTGAAATAATAAGCATTGTATAGCTATTTGCCATACCAGATAGAATATGGCTAATGACAAATAAAGCCATCACACAAAGAAGCAATCTTTTTAATTCTACTTTTGAAAAAGTAAGCATTAAAGGAAGAGAGGCTAGAGCAACAACCCAAGCATACATTGAAATAAGGAAGCCAACTTTTGCTTCACTCATTTGAAAATCTTGTGCAATTAGGCTCAAAAGCCCGATGGGAACAAATTCTGAAGTATTAAGGATAAAAGCACCAAGACTAATTGCAATGACGCCAAGCCAAGTGTTTAATGAAGTGTTTTTCATTGTTTCGCCTTCAAAAGTGATTAGAAAATAAAATTGCGAATTTTATCAGAAAAGATTCTATTTGACTTTAAAGTTTTGCAACAAAAAGTGTTGGGCAATAAAAAATAAAACTTTTCATCTTTAATAAAAGTTACAAAATTTTAATCGTATAATTGCAAAAAATAAACATTTTGAGGTTTGATCAATGACACAAGAGGAATTAGACGCATTATTAAATGAAAATATATTAGATGAGGCAGATGAACAAGAAGCAAAAGTAGAAGCCAAAGAAGAGGTGCCAGAAGAACAATTTGAGGATAAACATGGGAAAATTGATGAAAGCAAAGGGGTAAAGGCAGCAGATTTTCGAATCGATTCAGATGCGAGTTGGCCACCACCACCACCAACAGTAGAACATAAAGTGGTGCATCAATTAGATGATGTTACAAGAGATTCGGAAGTCAAAGCAACAGAAACTTTTGACAAATTAGAACTTATTAGCAATGCAGGAATGGATATAGAAGAAGGATTAGCAAAGATTGAAAACTTTATTAATTCGCAAGAAGATATGTTGCAAAAACTTCATTCAAAGTTTCCTAATTTTCATACCTTTTCGCAAAAACTAGAAGAGATTGCAGAGGTTAGAGGAGTGGTAGGTAAGATTACTAATGCAGTGCAGGATGTGAGCAATGCTTCATTAGAGGCAATGGATATTATGCAATACCAAGACATTCATCGCCAAAAAATTGAACGCGTTATCAATGTAATGCGTGCGCTTTCAAGATATATGAGTTCTTTATTTGAGGGCAAAATTGATGATACAAAGCGAGTAAGCTCAGCGGTGCATATCCAAGGGGATAAAACAGAAAATGTGGTGAATGAAGAAGATATTGAAGCATTGATTGCAAGTTTTGGAAAATAATTTTAATGAATAAGGAATTAAAGAAACCAGAACTTCTTTCACCAGCAGGGAATCTTAGGAAATTAAAAATAGCTTTAGAATATGGGGCGGATGCAGTTTATGGTGGAGTAAGCCATTTTTCCTTGCGGAATCGCTCTGGTAAAGAGTTTGATTTTGAGAGTTTCAAAGAAGGGATAGAATACACACACAATAGAGGCAAGAAAATCTATGTAACCATCAATGGTTTTCCTTTTAATTCGCAAATCAAGCTTTTAGAGAAGCATATTCAAAAAATGGCAGAATTAAATCCCGATGGGTTTATTGTCGCTGCACCCGGGGTTGTGAAGCTGGCACAAGAAATTGCTCCACAAATTCCTATTCATTTATCCACGCAAGCTAATGTTTTGAATGTATTAGATGCAAAAGTTTTCTATGAAATGGGAGTAAAAAGAATAGTTGCTGCAAGAGAATTAAGCTTGAGGGATGCTATTGAAATTAAAAAAGCTTTGCCAGATTTAGAGTTAGAGATTTTTGTGCATGGGAGTATGTGTTTTGCGTTTTCTGGACGCTGTTTGATTTCTGCTTTGCAAAGTGGGCGTGTCCCAAATCGAGGCAGTTGTGCAAATGATTGTCGATTTGATTATGAATATTATGTGCGTAATCCCGATAATGGCGTAATGATGAGACTTGTAGAAGAAGAAGGCATAGGGACGCATATTTTTAATTCCAAAGATCTAAAACTCATAGAGCATCTTCCAATGATATTGGAAAGCGGGGTGATTGATTCTTTGAAAATTGAAGGAAGGACAAAATCTAGTTATTATGCCGGAATTACTGCCTTAGCTTATAGGGGGGCAATTGATGGGTATTTTAAGGGAGATTTTAGATTGCAAGAGTATGAAAAAGAGCTTGAAACGCTAAAAAATAGAGGCTTTAGTGATGGATATTTGATACATCGTCCCTATGAAAAAAACAATACACAAAATCATTTTACAGCTATTAGCGAGGGAAGTTATCAAGTCAATGCTGAAGTAAGTGAAGATGGGAAGTTTGCACTTTGTCGGCATACTATTAGAGTGGGAGAATCCAAAGAAATTGTAAGTTCGCATAACAAAGAAATCAATGAAGGTAAAAACGAATTGGGTGAGATTTATACCAATGGAGATAAAAAGTTTATGCGGTTTGATAAAATTTTGCTTGAAAATGGCAAGGAATTAGAATCTATTCATAGCGGGAATGAAAATAGGATTGTGCTTCCACTCTCACTCCCGCCTTTTAGCTTCCTGCGTCAAAAAATTTAACTTTTTTTGAAAATTTTATAAAGTGGGCAATATCCATAGACTGCACTTAATAGTGGAAGTAGTGAGATAAGCCACCACCAGCTTTGGCATACAAAGCCAAAGATGAAATAAAGTATCATTGCTATGATTAATCGAATAGTTTTATCTAAGTTGCTCATTTTTTCTCCTTTTTAAGCTCTTGCGTGAATCATTCCACTCATTACCATTGGTTTCATAAGATAAATTTTTACAAACCAATTTAACCAACTTTCTCTTGTTGCTCCAAAGCAAGGTAAGCTTGGTGCTGCACCTTTATAGTCAAACTCCACCATAACGGCTTTTCCATATCTTGTTAATAAAGGGCAAGCGGTGTAACCATCAAACTTTGCCTTTAGAGGTTCTCCGTTGAGATGTGCAATGAGATTCTCTGCAATTACAGGGTATTGTTTGCGGATACTAGCACCCGTTTTTCCTTTTGGGATTCCTGCACAATCGCCGATGGCAAATATATGCGGATATTTTTTGTGTTGTAATGTGTATTGATCTACATCAACCCAGTGTCCAGCAACATCCCCTTTTGTAATAGCAAGTCCAGAATCGCT
This sequence comes from Helicobacter pullorum NCTC 12824, assembly GCF_017979475.1. Classification (GTDB taxonomy): domain Bacteria; phylum Campylobacterota; class Campylobacteria; order Campylobacterales; family Helicobacteraceae; genus Helicobacter_D; species Helicobacter_D pullorum. The sequence continues at coordinate 213,571 of NZ_JAERIT010000002.1, read as the reverse complement.
TATAAAACTTGAAGTTGTCATTCTTGGAATCATAAATAAATAATCAAAAGGCTTTTGGATTCTCTCTTTTGCTATTTTGGAGATTCCATTTTCAGTGTAAGGCATCATTTTTTCAAAAGTGGCAATATTGTTATTTGTGTCAATTTCTACTAAATTATGTTGTTTGGAATATGGCATATTTCGCCCTATAAAAAATTGCTCTATCATTGCTGCGTGTATAGGACTAGAAAGCATAGAATTTCCACCTGCATAAAGGTGCATTTCAACTTTATCTCTCAAGCCTTGTTTGGTTAATCTATCTTCTAATAAAAAATAAATTTTTTTATTTGCGCCACCACATTTGATAGCGGTATTTGGTTCTGCAAAGAGGACTTTACCGCCACTTTTTTCAATTTTATTAAACATTTCTTGAGCTTTTAGTGCGCCATCTGCAGTGTATATGGTTGTAATATTTGTATTTTTATCATTAATGATATTTTCATCAAGCCCTTTGACTTTTTCAAATTCATAGGTGGTTCCAGTGGCGATGATGAGATAATCATAGTTGTATATTTGATTGCTTGTAGTTGTTAATGTCTTGTTATCGGGATTTACAAGGGAAATGTTTTCTTTAATCCACTTTACTTTGCTATCAAGCAATTCTTCTTTTTTGTATAAAGTATCTTGCTTATTGTATATTCCACCTGCAATGAGTGTAAAACCGGGCTGATAGTATAAAATGGGGTCTGCATCAAAGATTGTAATTTTGGCATTAGGTAAGTCTTTGATGAGTTTTGCAGAAAGTGAAATACCTCCAAGCCCAGCACCAATGATTGCAATATTTGGAGCTAAAGTAGATTTAGCTTGAGCGGCTGTTGGCATTAGAGTTGATGTTCCAAGTGCTATTCCGCTTACCCCCATTATTTTCAACAAATCACGACGACTTATTTTTTTGTCTTGCATAATTTTACTCCATAATAAATTGATATGGAATAATTATAATATATAAGCTTTTTGAAAAGAGGTGATAAAGTCACAAAAAGTAAATTATTTTTTAATCTAAATGGCGTTTGAAGCGATAAGATATAGAGAAGTAGCAAAGGTAATTTGAATAGAAATTGTGAAAAATATAAACACTCTAAAGAAGAACTTTAGAGTGTTAGTAGAGTAAAGTTTGTTGGAGGGAATTTAAGAGTTTTATGTCTTTGCCAAAGCTTTTTTGGTAGATAATGTAGTTTGCTAAGACTTTTTTCCCATATTTTCTTGTTTCTTCATAGGGTATCATTTCCATACTATACCAAGGATCTAGTGGATTTGATTTTTTAAAAAGTTGATTTTTTGCAAGTAATCTTCTAGTAAATCCCGGACCGCCATTGTAAGCATAAGAAACAAACAAGGGGTGTTTAAATTCTTTGATAAGTGGGCGTGTAAAATATTCCGCATAAGGGATATTGATTGCAGGATCAAACATATCTGGGTAGCTAATTTTGTTTTCTTCTTTAAATTTTTTTGCAAGCGCTGTTACATTAAAGGGCATAAGCTGCATTACCCCTAATGCATAGGAAGTAGAAATAGCCGTAGGAATAAATAGGCTTTCTTGTCGTCCTAATGCGTATAAAAGAGCTTTTGTGTCATTGGAATAAGGGCTAAGAATTTCAGCAAAGGGTTTGAGAAAGTATTCTTTATCTTTTTGTTTGTTAAGCCAAACAAAATGGGGTTTTGTATCAGAGTGATAGACTTTTTGGAGAATAGGTTGAGATGGATTTTTTTGATAAGAATCTTTGATAATTTCCCATTCAAAAGGGTTTTTTGTATTCCATTTTGCAAGAGTGGTTGGTGTTTTTATATCATAGAGTATCTCAAATTGTGGAGTGTTGTTTGTGATTTCTAGACTTGCTAGAGTATAAATATCAGCAGATTTTGATTGGGATAGTTTGTGGAGATAATTGATATCTTTGCTGGCAAGATAAGCCCAAAAGATTCCGCGATTTTTTTCAAAAGTGTATTTTGCAACTTGGCTAGAATGCAAAAAATATTGCAATGAATCTTGAGCATTGTTGTATTTGATAGCATTTATTCCCAAATAAAAAGCACTTTCATCATCTAAAAATTGCAGAATCTCTTTGGGTGAAATTTGAGTTAAAGAATAATTTAGGTTTTGCATATTGGGATTGATAATTACTTGACGCAAGAATCTCATAAAGGCAATGTTATTTTGTGAAATATATTGGATAAGTGTAGCTTTTGGTATGGGGGCATTGAGTTTTTGTTTTAGTTCTTGTGAAACATTGAAATAGAAACTTGCAAAAGTTTTGGAATCGGTTTTTATGAGATTTAAAAAGGGATCTTTAGAGGCTAGGATTCTAAGGTGAGTTGATAACATTTTATCTTGTTTTTCAAGTTTTTTAGAGAGGTTTAAAAGAGTTTTTTTATCAAGCGTTTGAGATTCTTTGAGTGTTAGACCAAAGGCAATACATTGTGTATCTTGTTTGAGGAGTTTGGGTAATGGCATTTGTTGGCAGATAGTTTTACGCGATAGGGTTTTATTATCTCCCTTTTTATAGTATAAACTAAAAATTTTTGCATTTTCTCTTGAGGTGAGTTTGTAAGCTTGAGTAGCCTCTTTTGGGGTGATATTTTGCTGTAAAAAAAGCCAAATATAAAAATCGCGTGAAATTCCTTTGGGTTGATTTTTTAAATATTCTAATGTAATATCTTTTGCATTTGCGACAAGGCAAAATAATAGAGTGAGTAAGGCAATAATAAGTTTCATTTTTTATCCTAAAAGCTATGGGCAAAACTAAAGAGTAGTTTAACAAAAAATAGATTGATAAATTGTAATGCCAAAATGACAATTATTGGAGCAATATCAATTCCTCCGATAATTGTTGGCATAAAACGACGAATCTTAGCATAAATGGGCTCTGTTAGTTTATAAAGGATTTGAACTATCGGATTATAAGGGTCTGGACGCACCCAAGAAATCAGTGCTGCAATAATAACTACCCAAATATAAATGTTAATAACCATATTCAAAATATGTGCAATGGCTTCAATGAATGTGCTAATAACCATATTATTTCCTTATAATATCTTTTAGATAAAATCGTAGAAATGGGAATAAATCGCTTAACTCTGGACCATGCTCGGCACCTGTTAGGAGAAATCTTAGGGGTTTGAAGAAAGATTTGCCTTTGAGATTTGAAGCACTCATGGCGAGATTTTTGAATTCTTCATAGCTTTTTTGGGAGCAATCTTGTGTGGCAAGTATCTCCAAAAGAGAGTTTTGTAGAATCTCTAATTCTTTTTGGAAATCTACCATTGTAACTTCATTGAGGAGCAAGGATTTTTTGACAAAAATTTTATCAATTTTATCTCGCAATTCATTGAGAGTGCTTGCTTCTTGCAAATAGAGTTTTGCTAAAGCACCAATGCTAGAATCTTTATAGCCCAAAAGTGCTGCTAAATCTTGTTCGTTAAGTAGCTTGAAATGCTCTCGATTGAGGAAGCGGAGTTTGTTAATATCAAATTTAGCCGGTGCTTTTGCAATATTTTCAATTTTAAACCACTGGATTGAATCTTTGAGTGTAAAGACTTCACAAGGGGTTTTGTTGCCCATTAAAATGAGATAATTTGCAATCGCTTGTGGCAAATAACCTTCATTAAGTAGCCATTGGACGCTAGAAGCATTATCGCGTTTGCTCATTTTTTTGCCTTCTTCATTAAGTAAAATGGGCAAATGAGCAAACTCTATGTTTTTTTGATAGTTTAGGGCTTGGTGAATCAACATTTGCTTGGGCGTGTTGCTTACATGGTCTTCCCCACGCACAATAAAATCAATATCATAAAGCATATCATCAACTGCACAAGCGAAGTTGTAAGTTGGGATTCCATCATCTTTTAAGATGACAAAGCTATCTAATTCATTGGGGGCAAATTCTATTTTTCCTTTGATTTTGTCAGTAAATTCCATAGGAGTTTTAGAGCCTTTTAAACGAATTGTGGGCTTTGGATTGGAATCTTTTTGTAATTCTGCCCACGAATCATCATACCTAAAGGCTTTGTGTTCATTTTTGGCTTCTTCCCTTTTTTGCTCCAAAAATTCTTTGGTGCAATAGCAGTAAAAAGCTTTATTTTGAGAAATTAGATAATCAGCTAGTTGGCGATGTCTTGGGAAATTCTCACTTTGATAAACAAGCATATCCCATTTAATCCCAAAAAGAGTAAGTAAAAACATAATATCTTTGTCTTTGCCTTCAATGTTTCTTGCAATATCAGTATCTTCAATGCGTAGAAGAAATTTTTCATTTCTTTGGAGGGATAAAATATAATTGAAAATAGCTGCACGTAGATTCCCTATGTGCATATCTCCTGTTGGGCTTGGTGCGAATCTAAGCATATAGAACCTTGAAATAAAAATAGAATAAATGGGAATTTTACCATAAAGAAACTTGAAAATTTTCATAATTTTAGAATTTGGATAATGAGATTGGTGCTATAATGTTAAAAATAATTATTGAGGTTTTTTGAGATGTTTTTTAGTAAATATTCTGCAAGTGGGAATGATTTTATTTTGATGCATACTTTTAGATACAATGAGGATTCTTATAGCGACTTGGCAAAGCAAATTTGTCATCGTCAAGAAGGTATTGGGGCAGATGGATTGATTGTTTTGAAGCCTCATAGGGAATATGATTTTGAATGGGAATTTTATAATGCAGATGGCAGTGTAGCTGAAATGTGCGGAAATGGAAGTAGGGCGGCTGGTATGTATGCTAGAGATTTGGGTTTGGCTGGGAATAGTCAGAAATTTTTGAGTAAGGCAGGGGTGATTGGAGTTGAGATAGAAGGGGATTGGGCTGAAAGTGCATTGAGTAAAGCAGAGGTTTTAAAGAAGGATATTTGCGAATTTGGTAAGAATTGGTGGTTAATAAATACAGGCGTGCCTCATTTGGTTTGTGAGGATTTAGAGATTATGGGGTTGAATAAAGAAGATTTGAGATTTTTAAGGCATAAATATAATGCAAATATCAATATAGCTTCTTGTAGAGAAGATAGAGTGTTGGCAAGAACTTTTGAGCGAGGAGTTGAAGATGAAACTCTAGCTTGTGGGACAGGAATGGCAGCAATGTTTTATTATTTGTTATTAGCTAATAAAGTCAAGAATCCTTGTCTTTTTAATCCTGCAAGCAAAGAGGATTTGTATCTAAGGGAGGAAAATGGCAAGTTATATCTCAAAGGGAAAGTGAGAAAAATTTGTGATTTTATTTATCCTTAATGACAAATTTTTCATTTTCTAGGGTGATAGGAAAGATTTCTTTGGTTTTGAGATTTACCAAAAAACATTCATCGCCATTTTCTAATTCATATCTTTCTTTGGGATAGAGTGAAAGTCGTCTTTGGACTTCCTCTAAATCCTCACACAATGCACTAAAGCCAAACATTACAAGTTTATAATCAAAATCTTCCATTAGAGTGATTTTATCCTTGCTACTCCACTATCAATAGCTGCTTGTGCTACGGCATTGGAAATAAAATCTTTTAATCTTGTATCAAAGGGTGAAGGGATAATATATTCTTTGCCAAATTCAAATTTTCTTTTATGGATTTTTTCTAATTCTGCTTTTAAATCATTGGGTATTTCTGCTTGAGCGAGTTGTGCTAAAGCATTTGCTGCAGCAAGTTTCATTTCTTCATTAATTGCTTTTGCTCGAGCTTTTAATGCCCCTCTAAAAATATATGGAAATCCTAAGACATTATTGATTTGGTTTGGGTAATCACTTCTGCCAGTTGCTATAATTGCATCAGGACGAACTTCTTTGATGACTTCAGGGCTAATTTCTGGAATAGGATTACTCATCACAAAAATCATAGGATTCTTATTCATTCCTTCAATATCTTTAGCTTCTAAAATATTTCCTTTGGATAATCCAAGCAATACATCTGCACCTTCTAAGGCTTCTTTGAAGCTATTAATTTCTTTATCTACAATAAAATCTTTTTTGAAGCCATTTAAATTATCTTTTCTGTGGGTGGTAATTGCCCCTTTGCTATCAAACATAATAATTTCTTTTACGCCAAGCTTTTTGGCAATTTTCGCACAAGCAATTGCCGCACCACCCGCACCTAAGACCACTACTTTTAAATCATTGATTTTTTTGTTTGTAATTTTAGCCCCATTGATGATTCCAGCAGCTGAAATAATAGCTGTCCCATGTTGGTCATCGTGCATAATTGGAATATCCAAAGATTCTTTGAGCTGTTTTTCGATATAAAAACATTCAGGCGCTTTAATATCTTCTAGGTTAATCCCTCCAAAAGTTGGCGCAATGGCTTTTATGATTTCTACAAATTTATCTGGATCTTTTTCATTGACTTCTATATCAAAAGCATTGATATTTGCAAACTTTTTAAATAAAACTGCCTTGCCTTCCATTACAGGTTTTCCGGCTAATGCACCAATATCACCCAAACCTAAAACAGCAGTCCCATTTGAAATAACTGCCACAAGATTGCCTTTAGAAGTGTATTCATAAGCCATATTAGGATCTTTTTGAATTTCTTTGCAAGGCACTGCAACTCCGGGTGAGTAAGCAAGGGATAAATCATGTTCATTTTCTACGCGAGTTCTGGGTATAACTTCGAGTTTTCCACCTTTGTGATAAGGAAGTGAATCAGGATAAGTTTGTTTTAAATCTTCCATAGCTTGGACCTTCTTAAATGAGTAAAATTTGTAGAGGATTTAATCAAAAATAAAATAAAAGAAAACTTAATTTAGTAAAGATAAAGTTATAAAATTTTATTTTGTGGAATGAATGAGTGGGGAGGAAATATCGCCAGAGATTGTGTATTTGTTTTCACCTTTGCGGTTGGTAAGTGTGAAATCTCCCTTTAATTTTTTATTGTTTAGATTGGTAACAATTTTTTGGGATTGAATTTTGAGTGCATTGCTTTGGAGTTGAATCCTGCTTTGTATGGTTTTATCTTGGAGGATGGTATTGTAAATGTAACCACTAAAATTTTCTTTTGCAATATTTTGTTGTGTTTTGGATTGAAATTCTCTTAGAAGTGGTGAATCTTGGAAAGTAAGTTTGTGAATATCAAAGTTGATATTGCTAATTTGAAGATTAAAGTCATTATTGAGGCTGAAATTTCCTATCCCATTAAAATAATGTGGAATTTTATCAAAAAGCGTGTAAATTTGGCTAGAAGGTATTTGATTGATTCGCAAGATAAAATTTTGAGGTGTAAGTAGAAGGGAGAAGGGATTTTCTGAGTTTTCATAAATAATATTTCCTTTTAAATCAAAAGAATCTTTTGTGTAGTTTCCGCTAGATTTTAGTGAGCCTTGGAGGGCGGTTTTATTCTGAAAAGAAAGGTTTTGGAGTTTGCTAACTTCAAATTCTGTGGGAAAATTGAAATCAAAAGGATGAAGTGTAAAATGTCCTTGTTGTGTTTTAAGAAGAATGAGATTAGATTGAAGTGTGTAATCCAAAAGTCCGCTTCCATTGGCAAGTTCGATTTTTGAATCAAAGATAAAATGAGTAGAGGGGAAGCCTATTTGGATTTTTTCTTCTAAAAGAGGGCTATTGATGAATAGATTCTGGCTTTTTAGGGTAATGATGCCTGAGATTCCATGAGAAAAATCTCTCAAATCCATATTTAAGTCAATATTGCCTTCAAAATAGGGATTTTTATTGAAAAGCAAAAAGAGAGAATGCGCCTTGAGATTTTTAGAGGAAATTTTGAGTGTTTTGGGTTTAAGGTTTTGTAGGTTTAAGTTGTAATTTAGCGGAGAGTTAGAAAGCTGTATTTCCCCATCTAAAAGCATATTTTTAAAATCGCCCTTAGCGATTCCTTTTGCACTAAAGGCACCATTAAGTGGGAGTTTAAAAAAGGGCGAAAGGGGAGAGAGATTTGCAAGTTCAATATTAAAATCGGTATTGGTTGCAAGAGATTGGATATTGGTTGTTCCATTAAGAGTGATGTCTCCTAGAGTGGAGTAAATTTTAAGTTGATGGGTGAAAGTATTTTGTGCAATAGAGGATTGGAGTTCCCCCATAAAATTAGTTTGAGGGATTCTAAGATTGAAATCTGATAAGAAGGCTTCTTGGTTTAATTCTCCACCTTCAATATTAATATTGAGAGTGCCATCAAACTTTTCTTCATTTTTGGAGAGATTGGTTGTGAGGTTGATAATCCCATCTCCATATTGTTTTTCTTCAAGCATTTCTAATAAATAAGCCAAAGAGCCGTTTTTAAGGTCAAGCTTAAGGTGTTGGAGGTTGAGATAATGGAAATATGCCATTATATCGCTTTGAGAATCTATCAAATTACTTGAGGCTTGGAGAATGTAATTGTCAAAGTCTCCTGCAAATTTTCCTTCAATCCATTGATTTTCTTTGAAGTATAGAGTATGCTGATTGAAATGTGTTGCAAAGCCTTTTGAATGTGCGAAAAATTCCCCCTTTAATGTGCGTAAAAAAAGCGAATATTCCCCTTGTGCAAATAATTCTAAATTCCCATCTTTAGCACTAAATTCTAAAGAGAAATGGCTAGGAGTGAGCTTAAAAGAGTTGCTTTTCCATTGCATTTGTGTATGCGTTTGGAGAGTTGCTAAAAGAGCTTTGGCTAAAAAATAATTTCCAAATGGAGAAAAAATAAAGCCCAGCAAAGTTAAAATGATAATAGCAACAGCACAAAAACTAAGAAAAATTTTGGAAGAAAATAGTTTTTTCATGTGAAAAATTTTAATGAAAGTATGGTTAAAAATACTTTAACAAAGGTAAAATAATACTTGTTTAATGCAAAATAGAGTAGAATTTACAAATTGTATGTTATCCAAAAATCAAAAAGGATTATAATGGACTATAAAGAAACATTGGAATTGCCAAATACTTCCTTTCCTATGAGGGGTAATCTCCCGCAAAATGAACCAAAGACTTATCAAAAATGGAAAGACAATGCAATCTATGATCGCATTTTGGAGAATCGTAAAAATGCAAGTGAGAGTTTTAATTTGCATGATGGACCACCTTATGCAAATGGACATTTGCATATTGGGCATGCTTTAAATAAAATTTTAAAAGATATCATTGTTAAATTCCACTATTTTCAAGGCAAAAAGGTTTTTTATACGCCCGGTTGGGATTGTCATGGGTTGCCAATAGAACAGCAAGTGGAGAAAAAACTCGGAAAAGAAAAAAAGGATTCTTTGCCCAAAACAAAAATCCGCGAACTTTGTAGAAAACATGCACAAGAATTTGTCGAGATTCAAAAGAATGAGTTTTTGGAACTCGGAGTAATAGGGGATTTTGATAATCCTTATAAAACAATGGAATTTGCTTTTGAAGCAGAGATTTATAAAGCTTTGTGTGAAGTGGCTAAAAAAGGTTTATTAAAAGAACGCAGCAAGCCTGTATATTGGAGTTGGGCTTGTCAAACCGCTTTGGCAGAGGCAGAAGTGGAATATGAAGAAAAAGAAAGCGATTCTGTTTTTGTGGCATTTGCTTTGCAAGATAGTGCTTTAGAAGCAATTGGAGCAAGAGAGGTTGGGCTAGAGCAAGCTTATTGTGTGATTTGGACGACTACACCATGGACTTTGCCAGCAAATAGTGGAATTGCACTCAATCCAAATGAAGATTATGCACTCACAAGTGATGGGAAAATAATCCTCGCTTCAGAGGTAGAAAAGCTAGCAGCTTTGGGGGTTGTAGAAAATAAAATTTTAAAAGTATTTAAAGCATCGATTTTGGAAAATACATTTGCCACTAATCCTCTAAATGGAAGAGATTCAAAGATTATTTTGGGAGAACATGTAGCAGTGGGTGATGGAAGTGGCTGTGTGCATACGGCACCCGGACATGGAGAAGATGATTATTTTGTGGGTTTAAAATATAATTTGCCAATGCTAATGCCTGTTGATGATAATGGTTGCTATGATGAGACTTTGATAAAAGAAAAATTATTTTTTAATCCTGATGAGTTTGTTGGAAAATTTGTTTTTGAAACGCACCCAAGAATCTTTGAGCTTTTGGGTAAAAATCTTTTGTTACATACCAAAATTAGACATTCTTATCCACATTGTTGGCGTTCTCACAAGCCGATTATCTTCCGTGCGACTAAGCAATGGTTTATTGTCATGGATGAACCTTTTAGCAAGGAAGGAAAAACTTTGCGTGAGGTGGCATTAGAGGAGATTGATAAAACAAGATTTTTTCCAGAACATGGCAAAAATAGAATCCGCTCTATGATTGAAAATCGTCCAGATTGGTGTATTTCAAGGCAAAGGGATTGGGGCGTGCCTATTGCATTTTTTAGGGATAAACGCAGTGGAGAAGTGCTTTTGGATTCGGAAATTTTGGATTTTGTAGCCGAGATTTTTGAAAAAGAAGGTTGTGATGTATGGTGGAGCAAGGAAATTAAAGATTTATTGCCTCAAAAATACCAAAAAGATTCGGAGCATTTTGAGAAGATTCATCATATTTTAGATGTTTGGTTTGATAGTGGAAGCACTTGGAAAGCGGTGCTAAAAAGCGAGAATTATCGTAGTGGAAGTTATCCTGCAGATATGTATTTAGAGGGGAGCGATCAACATAGGGGTTGGTTTCATAGCTCTTTGCTTGTAAGCTGCGCTGTGAATGAAAAGGCACCTTATAAAAGCATTTTAACTCATGGTTTTACAATGGATGAAAATGGTGAGAAAATGAGTAAATCCAAAGGAAATGTGATTGTCCCAAAAGAAGTATTAAAGGAATTTGGAAGCGAGATTTTAAGGCTTTGGGTGGCAATGAGTGATTACCAAAATGATCAAAGAATCTCCCAAAATATTTTAAAGCAAGTGGGAGAGAATTATCGTAAAATTCGCAATACAATACGCTTTTTATTGGCAAATACCAATGGTTTAGATGAACTTCAAGTAGAGAATTTTAATCAGATTGATTTGTGGATACTCAAGCAAGCAAGAGAATGCTTCAATGAAGTCAATAGGCTTTTTGGGGAATATGAGTTTTCTAAAGCGATTCAAGAATTAACTTATTTTTTGAATGTAGAGCTTAGTGGCATTTATTTGGATATTTGTAAGGATAATTTGTATTGCAATGCCCTAACTTCCAAAGAACGCAAAGCAAGTCAGAGTGTAATGGCACTTATTACAGGAAGACTTTTTGGTATTTTAGCGCCGATTTTTACTTATACTATCAATGAAGCATTGGAGCATACTCAAAGCAAAGCGGTATTAGAATCTTGTGGCATTTCTAAGTGTGGTGATGTTTTTGAGATTCTTTATACTCCATTGCCGAGTTTTGAAAATCCTAAATTTGACTTTGAGAAATTACTTGCTTTGAGAAGTGTATTTTTAGAACAAATTGATGGGCTTAAAAAGGATTCTGTGATTAAATCAACTTTGGAAGTGGATTTGGCAGTCCCACAAGCAATGTTAGAATTTGAAGAATTGAATCTTTGGCTTATGGTAAGTCAAATAAGAAGTGAAGTCAAAGGAGAAGTTTTGGCTAGTTTTGTATTTGAGGGAATGGAATATAAGATTTTAAAAGCGCAAGGCTTTAAATGCCCTAGATGTTGGCAATATATTTCGCAAGAAGTGGATGAGCCTTGCAAAAGGTGCAAAGAAGTGTTGGAGGGGCAATAGTGTTTGAGAATTTTTTTGATTTTTCTAAGCCTGTTGGAGCCGATGAAACTTGGGTGAGTATTTTTGTCGTCGTGTTTTTGATGTGGATGGGGTATAAGTTTCTTAAAAAACAAGCAAAAAAGCACTAAAATGCTTTATCTTGCAGGGGAGTAGAAGAAAGTAGGGATATTTAAGAAAATATTAAATAACAAAACTATATAATTCTACTTCCGTTTTTAAATGGCTCGATAGCTCAGTCGGTAGAGCAGGAGACTGAAAATCTCCGTGTCGGTGGTTCGATTCCGCCTCGAGCCACCACTTTTTATGCTACATAATGTTTCAAATATGATAATACAAAAAATCCCTAAATATCGCTACTCAAAGCTTTAGAATCTAACACAATACCAAATGGAATTAAAAATCAAAAAATGCAAGAAAGATTCTATATAAAATTGCTCAGTGAAAATTGCCTATACTTTTTATCATAAAAGCAATTTGTGATAGATAAGAGAAAAATAAAACACTTCATTTTGTTGTTTAAGAGTTAATTTCCCCTCACACTTTTTAGGTAAATATCAGCTATGAAATGTTTTATCTCTATATTTATTGATGAGGTTGTTGTAATTTTATTGATTTCTTTTTTTTGATTGTTTTTTGTAATACCGAGTGCTTTTGAAAAAGACGCTTTTTTGCTTCTTTTAATTTCTTTCCTAACAAATCATTAGATTTTTGCACATTATAGCCCCAAAGAGTAATTTTTTAGCATGTGAAAATTGATAATACTTTGGCTATAATTATGGTTAAACTCCACAAAAGGTAATGAATCTAAACTATGCAAAAATTTGTTTTAAACTCATCTTACAAACCAGCAGGGGACCAGCCACAAGCCATAGAAAAGCTGAGTGGCTTTATCAAAGATGGTTCTCAATACCAAACCTTAATTGGTGTTACAGGTAGTGGGAAAACTTTTTCTATGGCACATATTATTCAAGAGTTGCAAATGCCAACTTTGATTATGACGCACAATAAAACTCTTGCCGCACAGCTTTTTAGTGAGTTTAAAGGATTTTTCCCCAAAAACCATGTGGAATATTTTATTTCTCACTTTGATTATTATCAGCCAGAAGCGTATATCCCTCGTCAAGATTTATTTATTGAAAAAGATTCTAGCATTAATGATGAGTTGGAGAGATTGAGATTATCTGCGACTACTTCACTTTTGGCTTATGATGATACGATTGTGGTAGCATCAGTGTCTGCAAACTATGGTTTGGGGAATCCCAAAGAATACTTGGAGATGATAGAAAAGTTTGAAGTAGGCGAGAGTTATCATCAAAAATCTATGCTTTTGCGATTGGTGGAAATGGGCTATAAACGCAATGATTCATTCTTTGATAGAGGGGATTTTAGGGTAAATGGAGAAGTGGTTGATATTTATCCAGCTTATAGTGAAGATGAAGTGGTGAGATTGGAATTTTTTGGTGATGAATTGGAGAAAATTACAATCCTAGATAGCATTGACAAAAAACCTATAAGAAATTTAGAATCTTTTGTATTATATGCTGCAAATCCTTTTATTGTTGGGGCTGATAGGCTAAAGATAGCAATCAAAAGTATTGAAAAAGAGCTTGCAGAACGACTGGATTTTTTTAAAAAAGAAAATAAAATGGTGGAATATGAGAGGCTCAAATCTCGCACAGAGTTTGATTTGGAAATGATAGAATCAACGGGAATTTGCAAGGGGATAGAAAATTATGCAAGGCATTTAACAGGCAAAAAACCCGGTGAGACACCTTATTCTTTGTTGGATTATTTTGCCCAAAAAAACAAGCCTTATTTATTGATTGTAGATGAATCGCATGTGAGTTTGCCACAATTTGGCGGAATGTATGCAGGCGATAGAAGTCGCAAAGAAGTGCTTGTGGAGTATGGATTCCGCTTGCCTAGTGCATTGGATAACCGCCCTTTGAAATATGAGGAATTTATCCACAAAGCCCCACATTTCCTTTTTGTTTCTGCTACACCCGCACAAAAAGAGTTAGAGTTAAGCAAGAATCATATTGCAGAGCAATTAATTCGACCAACGGGCTTGCTAGACCCTATTTATGAAGTTTTGAGTGTAGAAAATCAAGTAGAAGTGCTGTATGATGAGGCTAAAAAAGTCATTGCAAGGGGCGAGAAGGTGCTAGTAACGGCACTTACTAAAAAAATGGCAGAGGAATTGACGCGGTATTATAGCGATTTGGGGTTGAAAGTGCGGTATATGCATTCAGAAATTGATGCAATTGAGCGTAATCAAATCATCAGAGGACTTAGAGTAGGGGAATTTGATATTTTGGTGGGAATTAATCTTTTGCGTGAAGGGCTTGATTTGCCCGAAGTTTCTTTGGTGGCGATTTTGGACGCGGACAAAGAGGGATTTTTGCGTAGTGAGACGAGTTTGATTCAAACAATGGGAAGAGCTGCTAGAAATGTCAATGGAAGGGTTTTGCTCTTTGCAGACAAAATTACCCCTTCGCTTAAAAAGGCGATGGAAGTTACAGATTATCGTAGGGCAAAACAAGAAGCCTTTAACAAAGCTCATAATATCACGCCACAAAGTGTTTCAAGAAAACTTGATGAAAATCTAAAAAATCAAGATTTGGGAATGCTTTATGAAAAGGCTAAAAAGAAAGAAAAAATGCCAAAAATAGAGAGAGAAAAGCTAGTAAAAGAACTCACCAAAAAAATGCATGAAGCTGCTAAAAGATTGGATTTTGAGGAAGCAGCAAGATTAAGAGATGAAATAGCAAAAATGCGGAGTCTATAAGAGTTTAAGAAAGAATTTATTATGATTTTGCAATCTATTTTTTAAGGATTTTTATGGTTCAAATTACTGGACTTTCTATGCAATATGCAACAAAAAAGCTTTTTGAAAATGTCAATTTGAAGCTTGATAAGGGCAAAAGATATGGGTTAATTGGGGCAAATGGCGCAGGAAAATCTACTTTTTTAAAGATATTAAGTGGTGAGATTGAGCCTACAAGTGGGGATATTTCTTTTAATCCTAATGCAAGACTTGGAGTTTTGGGGCAAAATCAGTTTGCTTTTGAGGATTTTAGTATCAAAGATTGTGTGCTTTATGGAAATAAACGCTTGTATGATGCAATCAAAGAAAAAGAAAAACTTTATGAAGCAGGTGATTTTAGCGATGAGGTTAATGAGCGTCTAGGGGAGCTAGAGATAATTTGTGCAGAAGAGGATCCTACTTATGAATATGATGTGCAAATTGAGAAGATTTTGGAGGATTTGGGGTTTTCTGCTACGATTCATGATGAATTGATGAGTACTCTTACAGGGGGAGATAAGTTTAAAGTGCTTTTGGCTCAAGTGTTGTTCCCTAAACCGGATATTTTGTTTTTAGATGAACCGACAAACAATTTGGATTTGCGTGCAATTAGTTATCTTGAAGAGCAGTTGAAGCGGCATGAAGGGACGCTTGTAGTTATTTCGCATGATAGGCATTTTTTAAATAGTGTTTGCACGCATATATTAGATTTAGATTTTAGAAGTGTGAGGGAATTTAGCGGGAATTATGATGATTGGTATATTGCTTCAACTTTGATTGCCAAACAGCAAGAAGCCGAACGCAATAAAAAACTCAAAGAAAAAGAAGAATTAGAATCTTTTATTGCGAGATTTTCTGCTAATGCTTCTAAGGCAAAACAAGCCACAAGCCGCCAAAAGCAACTTGAAAAGCTTGATATTCAAGCCCTAGAAGTTTCAAGTCGCAGAGATCCTAGCATTGTGTTTAGGGTAAATCGAACCATTGGCAATGAGGCTTTAAATATCATAAAATTAAATTTTAGCTATGGGGATTTGTGTGTTTTAAAAGATTTGACTTTGGATATTTTGCCCGGAGATAAAATCGCATTAATTGGACGCAATGGGATTGGAAAAACTACATTTTGTGAGCTAATTTGTGAGAATCTAAAACCTCAAAGTGGCACTATTAAATGGGGTGCAACAATTGAGAGGGGGTATTTTCCTCAGAATACAACTGAAATCATCAAAGGTGAAGAGAGCCTTTATGAATATTTGCGTGGGTTTGATAAAAAGAAAGAAACAACAGAAATACGCAATGCTTTGGGTAGAATGCTTTTTAGTGGAGAGGAGCAAGAAAAAAGTGTGGGGTCACTAAGTGGTGGAGAAAAACACAGAATAATGCTAAGCAAGCTTATGTTAGAGGGTGGAAATTTTTTGGTGCTTGATGAACCAACGAATCATTTAGATTTAGAAGCAATCATTGCACTAGGGGAAGCACTTTATAAATATAGTGGGAATGTGATTTGTGTAAGTCATGATAGGGAATTAATCGATGCATTTGCAAATCGAATCATAGAGTTTAAAGAAAATAATGAAGTGGTAGATTTTCGTGGAAGCTATGAGGAATATCTTGCCTCACAAAATTTAGAATAAAGGAATATTATGGACTTATTGTGTAAGGCATTAGAAGAATCTTTTGTAAAAAATGCAAATAATATCGCCCTAGAGGTAGAGGGGGCAAAAATTACTTATCAAGAATTAGGTTTTCAATCTAAGATTCTCGCATCTTTGATTCTTGATGTGCGTGGGGGGAGGGGGCATTTAGCAGTTAATTCTGATAAAATACTTATTTTTGCTTCTCGGAGTGCTTTAGTTTATACTTCTATTCTTGCTTGTATTTTAGTTTATCAAACCTATGTCCCGCTAAATCCAAAATTTCCAAGCCAACGACTTTTGTCTATGATAAAACGAAGCGGTGCTGGGATAATGTTTTTAGGAAGGGAATGTTATGATTCTTTTGATGAGATTGCAGAATCTTTAGAATCTTTGGTGATTGTGGTTGAGGAATTAGGGGATTTAGAGGAGAGATTCCCTAAGCATAAATTTATTGTTATTCCAAAGATTTTAGAGTTGGATTGTAATAAATGGCGGCTCTTAGAAACGCATATAGAATCTGGCTTGAAGTCAAACTTGCAATCTTGTACGGCTTTTGGGGGCGATTTTAAGCAAAGTTGTGATTGTAGCTCTTCTAGCATTTCTAATTTTCCTAGCAAAACTGCTTATTTGCTTTTTACTTCAGGTAGCACAGGTGAGCCAAAGGGCGTTATGGTTAGTCGTGATAATCTCTTTGCCTATACACAGAGAATGCTTGCAAAGTATCGCTTCAGCCCACAAGATAGAATTTCAAACTTCTTTGATATTACTTTTGATTTAAGTATGCATGATATTTTTTGTGCATTTTTGAGTGGAGCGACTTTGTGTGTGATTCCCAAGCAATCCCTTTTTAATCCCATTAAATTTATTATACAAAATAATCTAAGTGTGTTTTTTGCTGTGCCTTCTTTGATTGCTTATTTGATAAAATTTAAAGCTTTAAAACCTAATTTAATAACAAGTTTGAGATTGTCGTTGTTTTGTGGGGAGGAATTTCCAACACAGAATGCTAAACTTTGGAGTGAGATGTGTAAAAATAGTGTGGTGGAGAATCTCTATGGACCCACAGAGGCTACAATTGCTTTTATGTCTTATTGCTATGGGGCAGAACTTCAAGAAAAGATTGTGCCTTTAGGGATTCCATTTGATGGGCTTTTGGTGAGTTTAAGAGATGAGACAGGAAATGAGGTAACAAAAGGGGAGAAAGGGGAAATTTGGCTAGGAGGGGATCAAATAGCACAAGGTTATTTGAATGATAGAGAAAAAACAGAGCAGAAATTTATCACCAAAAATGGGGTAAGGTGGTATAAAACCGGAGATTTAGGGATTTTAAAAGAAATTAATGGGGAAGAAGTGTATTGCTTTTTGGGGCGTGTGGATTTTCAGGTAAAGATTCAAGGATTCCGCGTGGAGCTTTTGGAAATTGATAATGTTTTAAGGGAGGTTAGCAAAACACAAAGTGTAAGTGTGGTGATAAAAAACGATGGTATTACAAGTATTGTGGGGGTGATTGAGGCTAAAAGTATCAAGAGTGATGAGATTCTAAAAATATGCAAACAAAGATTGCCACATTATATGATACCAATGCAGATTTTAGCTTTGGAATCTTTTCCTCTTAATAGCAATGGCAAGATTGATAGAGAGCAAATTAGGGTTTGGGTTGAATCTCAATTCATAGAAAATAAGAAGAATTTTGGCGTTTTGATGTATGAGCTTGCACAAAGACTTTTTAAGATTCCTCGCTCTTTAAGTGGGAATGGGAATAGGGAGACACTTAGGATTATTAATAGCATTTTAGGAGGGAATTTAAAAGTTTATGAAGTTCCAAGCCATACTCAAGTTTTTGACTGGGAGATTCCAAAAGAATGGAATGTAAATGAGGCTTATATTATCACGCCTAGTGGAGAGAAAATCTGTGATTTTGGGGAGAATAATTTGCATTTGGTGGGGTATTCTGTGCCTGTGAGGGAATCTCTCACTTTTGAGGAGTTGAAATCGCATTTGCATAGTTTAAAAGAGCAGAAAAATGCTATTCCTTATATTACTTCTTATTATAAAGAATATTGGGGATTTTGCTTGAGCTTGGAGCTAAGAGAAAAGCTAGAAAGAGAGTTTGGAGATTCTAAAGAAAAGTTTGAAGTCGTTATTGATTCAAAGCTTGAGAGCGGATTTATGAGTTATGGAGAGGTGGTAATAAAGGGAGAGAGTAACAAGGAGATTGTCCTAAGCACTTATATTTGTCATCCGCAAATGGCAAACAACGAGCTTTCTGGAATCTGTGTGGCAACTTATTTGGCAAAATATTTAAGTGAGATTCCACATTTTTACACTTATAGAATCTTATTTGTGCCTGAAACCATAGGGGCGATTTATTATCTAAGTCAGCATTTAGAGGAGTTAAGGGAGAAATGTGTGGCTGGGTTTGTGCTTACTTGTATTGGAGATGAGGGGGCGTATTCTTATCTTGAATCAAGGGCTGGAAATAACCTCGCAGATAGGGCTGCTAAGCATATTTTAAATTCAAGGTATAGGGGATATAAAGCCTATTCTTATTTGCAAAGGGGAAGTGATGAGAGGCAGTATTGTGCGCCGGGTGTGGATTTGCCCTTTTGCACTTTAATGCGAAGTAAGTTTGGGGAATATTCACAATATCACACTTCTTTAGATGATTTGTCTTTTATTAGTCCCAAAGGTTTGCAAGGTGGCTTTGTGATGGTGCGTGAGATTTTAGAGGTTTTGGAGATTAATGGTGTATATAAAAATACCATTTTGTGCGAACCGCAGCTTGGCAAAAGAGGGCTTTATCCGCAACTCTCGACTAAGGAAACTTTTGGTATGGTGAAAGATATGAGGAATTTGCTTATGTATTGTGATGGGAAGTTGGATTTAATAGAGATTGCGGATAAATGTGGTTTTTGTTTGTTGGATATGAAAGAGTGGATTAGAAAATTTGTAGAAAATGGATTATTGGTAAAAGTAGGTAAAAGCAATGTTGTTGAAAGTTAAAATGCTTAGAAGAGAGAAAAGTTTTATTACAAATTGTTTTGATTTTGAGACAATAAAAAATCTTAATCATATTCCTCTTTATGAGACAACAAGCGGTATATCGTTTTTGCAAAGCCGATTTAATACTAAATGGTTATATTATTTTTTGGTTTTTCCTTATGAGATTGTAATTCCCACTGGCGAGAAAATTGCTACAAATATTATTTATAGTGGGGAACAAAAAAATATTTTTTGTAAAGTGCTTGAAAAGAATGGTTTGTTTATAAAAAGAAAATTTATCAAAATGGATAGAGAAGTTAAATGGATTTCTAAAGACTATGCTATTACTTATGCTTGTATTGATGAGGTGGAAAATGTAATGAGTTTATTACTACAAAGCTTTCATGAGACTTTTGATAAGTTAATAGATAGGAAAAATTTAGAAAGGATGATTTTTGAAAAACAAGTTTTGATAATAAAAATAAAAAATAAAATAGTTGGTGTTTTGGTATTTTCCATTCAAGGGCTCCTATCCCGTTTAGAATTTATTTGTATTGATAAGGATTTTAAACAAATGGGATTGGGCAAACAATTAATGCAGCATTATTTGAATGTAGTTAGAGTTAGAAAAAGTGAATTATGGGTAGATTCTAACAATGTAAAGGCGATTTATTTTTATGAAAAATTGGGCTATTGCAAAAGTGGAATCTATAATGAAATTTTTGCAAATTATGAATAATATTTATGTTTTTTTAAGGAGTATTAAATGGAAAAAATAAAGAAAATTCTATTAAAAATTAATAATGAAATAGATTTTGAGAGCGAAGATTTTATGGCTGATGGATATTTAGATTCTTTTTCTTTTATGGAGCTAATTGGAGCACTAGAGGAGTCCTATCAAATAGATATTTTTGGAGAAGAAATAGAAATAGAAAAATTTAAGAATATTCAAGCAATTATGGATTATTTGAATGCAAAAGGGGTTTTGTAGTGGAAGAACTTTTTTTATACAAGTGTAAGACAATAAGAGATTTGGATTTAATAAAAGCAATGAAAGAGTTGGGGATTAAAAAAGATGATGATATTTGCATACATAGTGAATTGTATAAGATAGGAAAACCTTTGTTAGAAAAAAATAAATTATGCGAGAGAATTTCTAATTTGTTTTTAGATATCTGTCTAAAAGGAACAATTTTAATGCCAACTTTTACTTATAGTTTCTGCAAGAATGAAATTTACAATGTACAAGAATCTTTTTCTACAATGGGTATTTTAAGTGAGCATTTTAGACATAAAAAGGGAGTAATGAGAACAAAATGTCCTATATTTTCTTTTGCTGTTTTTGGGACTAATGCTAGAGATTATCTTGATATTTCAAATGAAGTACTTGGTAAAAATAGTGTTTATGAGAAATTAATACAACACAGGGGAAAAATTGTACTTTTTGGGAATTGGTATAAAGGCTATACATTTTTTCATTATTTAGAAACTTTATTGGGTGTTTCTTATCGTTATCCAAAAATTTTTAGGGGAATTGTTAGTAATTTTGGAAGCAAATATTCCCATGAGGTAGTTTATTCTGTTAGGGATTTGGAGGTTTCAAGTGAAATTGATT
This sequence comes from Helicobacter pullorum NCTC 12824, assembly GCF_017979475.1. GTDB lineage: Bacteria > Campylobacterota > Campylobacteria > Campylobacterales > Helicobacteraceae > Helicobacter_D > Helicobacter_D pullorum. The sequence continues at coordinate 192,908 of NZ_JAERIT010000002.1, read as the reverse complement.
ATATGAGACTGGCTAATTTTCTTAAAGAAAGTCAATGTTTAAAAATATTGCCATTTGGGGGAGGGGAAATAGGTGTGATTGATTTAGTAGAAGCCAAAGCGGCTATTAACGATAAAATCTCTAATAATGAGAAATATTTTGTTCTATCTACTTAGGTTTAATTGGGGAAATATAAATGTAAAATCCCCATATTCTACTTCAAGCTCTCAACATAGGCTCCGACATCTTCCATATCTTTTTTGGTGTAGCGAGTGGCAATTTGGTTTTTAACAAAGCGAGATTGCCCTTGGAAACTTTGATCTTGATAACTTTTGATTTCATCAGCAATGTTTTGCGCACTCCAAGTGTTAATGGGTGATTTTTTTGCCACAGAGATTTCTCCTTTCTCTCCATGACAGCTTGCACAATCTCTATTATAGAGTTTTTTACCATTTTCTAAATTGGCTTGTTTAGCAGAAGGGGCTACCTCGCCTGTGCCTATAAGGCTCTCTAAAAAACTTCTTTCTTGAATTGTTAAATCCGCATCTTCTCTAACAACTTGAATATCTTTAGAACCTAGATTTTTGGAATATTTTTTCAAAATTGCTTTGATTTCCTCTCCAAATTCTCCCTTTAATTCAAAACAGACACATTCATTAGCATTCAAAATACTAAGGCTTAAAATTGTGGAAATGAGCATTTTTTTTATCATAAATTTACTCCTAATTATTTTTAAAATATTTATCATTAGGCGTATTTTGCCAAAAAAATATTAATTTTATTGTTAATTCTTTAAATTAAAAGCTATTTTTAGCTAGGATATTTTATAATTTTAGTTGCCTGAGTGGAGCGAGTTTTTATTTTTTGGTAGTCCAACATATAAAATATTGCTGGTTGCATAGTTTCTTTTTGTGTGATGGTGTTTTCGCTATCAGTCTCTTAAGTTGAGACGAGAATCTGCCGCCTAATAAAAGACTTGTGGCTAGAATCTTTAGCTTTTAGGGCTTACACAATGATAGACGCCCACTTGGGTTTTTGGTTTTTAAAATTTCTATGGAGTAGAGATTTTAAATATCAAAATAAAGGTAAAGTATGGAGATAGTGATTGTTGGAAGTGGCGGGAGAGAATATTCTATTGGGCTTGCCTTGCAAAAAGAGTGTAGAGTAGATGGAATTTATTTTTATCCCGGAAATGGGGCAACAAGCAGACTTGGGAAAAATATTGATTTTAAGAATTATCAAGAATTTGTAGAGTTTGCAATCACACAGAAAATTGGGTTGGTGATAATTGGTCCTGAAGCACCTTTGGTAGATGGTTTAGCAGATATGTTAAGAGAAAATGGTATTTTGGTTTTTGGTCCAAGTCAAAAAGCGGCACAATTAGAAGGTTCTAAGGCTTATATGAAAGAATTTGCTAAACGCTATGGAATCCCAACAGCACAATTTATCCAAACACAAGATTATAAAGAAGCTTGTGATTTTATTGATACCTTGAATCTTCCTATTGTTGTTAAGGCAGATGGGTTGTGTGCGGGCAAGGGCGTGATTATCGCACAAAGTTATGAAGAAGCCAAAAGTGTAACAAAAGAAATGTTAGATGGGAAAAGTTTTGGTGATTCGGGCAAAAAGGTAGTCATAGAGGAATTTTTAGATGGCTTTGAGCTTTCTATTTTTGCAATGTGTGATGGAGCAGATTTTATCGTTTTGCCCCCTGCACAAGATCATAAAAGATTACTGGATGGAGATAAGGGACCAAATACTGGTGGAATGGGGGCTTATGCACCTTCTTTATTGGCGGATTCTAATTTGATTGATGAGGTGAAAAAAACTATTATTATCCCCACTTTGGAGGGAATGGAAAAAGATGGGAATCCTTTTAGTGGGACATTGTTTTGTGGAATAATGGTTGTCAAAAATAAACCTTATTTGTTGGAATTTAATGTGCGTTTTGGGGATCCTGAATGTGAGGTGCTTATGCCTCTTTTTAAAAATGGATTATTAGATTGTTTTTTGGGTTGTGCTAGGGGAGATTTAAAAGGCGTAAATTACGAAATTGAAGAACAAGTTTGTGTTGGTGTAGTGGTTGCTTCAAAAGATTATCCATATAAAAATTCCAAAAAAGAAAAAATCAAAATTCTTACAAAAGATTCTCAAGATTCTTTGATTTCTTATGCTGGAGTGAGTAAAGAAGGGGAAGATTTATTGGCAAGTGGAGGAAGAGTTTTGGTGTGTGTGGGTAAGGGCAATAATGTAAAAGAAGCAGCACAGAATGCTTATTTGATGGTGGATTGTGTTCAATTTGAAGGAATGCAGTATCGCAAGGATATTGCATATCAAGCTTTGGAAAAATAATGGATATTGAAAAAATAGAAGAAACATTAGCGCGAGAGGAGATTGAGCTTGCACCTCTTTGGAAGCGGTTGGTAGCGTTTGTTATTGATGATTTGCTAATTTCTATGGTGCTAATAGGGATAAATTGGGATAGCATCGTCCAAAATTCACACGATAAAGAAGCGATTTTGGGTATTGTTTCTAGCTCTTGGATTGCCTTGTATATCATCAAAATTGTATATCAATGGTTATTTGTGTGTTTTTATGGAGCGACTATTGGTAAAATTGTTGTAAAGATTCGCGTCATTGAAGTGGGATTGCTAGATAATCCTAAAATGGGGCAATCTTTTGTGCGTTCGTGTTTTAGAATTTTGAGTGAGATGTTGATGTATCTTCCATTTTTGTTTGTTTTTGAAAATAGGATTTATCAAGCATTGCACGATAAAGTTGCTAAAACTATTGTGGTAAATTTGAAGTAAAGTAGCCAAATGATTAAAAAAAGCTTATGTTTGGTGAGTGTAGTTGCAGCTTTGGCTTTGAGTCCGAGTAATATGGAAGCAAGGGCTGCAATCAAGCAGTTTAACCAGCAACAAGAATCTATTTTTGAGTTTTTAGCTGATGATATGGAATACAATAAAACGCAAATCATCGGAAAAGGGCATGTTACAATTATTAATCTTGATTATTTTGTAACAGCTAATAAAGCCATTTATGATACACAAAAGCAAGAGATTCTTCTTAGTGGGAATGTTAATGCGTATAAGGGAAATTCGCTTTATTTGAAATCTCAAGAAGTGAAGATTAGACTCCAAGAGGATTATTCTTTTTTGGAGCCTTTTTATTTGCAAGATTCTGAAAGTGGATTGTGGGTAGATTCTAAGAGTGCAGAGTTTAATAATAATATTTATCAAACCAAAGAAACAAATATTTCTACTTGCAGTGTGAATAATCCTATTTGGACGATTAAGGCAAAAGAGGGAGAATATGATGCTAATGATGAATGGCTAACAGTGTGGCACCCTCGTCTTTGTATTTATGATGTTCCAGTGCTTTATTTTCCTTATTTGTCTTTTTCATTGGGATACAAAAGAAAAACGGGATTGCTTTATCCTCTTGTTGGTAATTCTAGTGATGATGGATTTTTTTATTCGCAGCCTATTTTTATCGCACCTGATGATAATTGGGATATGACATTTATGCCACAAATTAGGACAAAAAGAGGGGGCGGATTTTATAATGAATTTAGAATGATTGATGATCAAGATAAAATCTTGTGGGTAAATTTGGGTTATTTTGGCAATAGTCGTTCTTACCAACAAACTTATGATTTAGAGAATCGCGATCATTATGGAATCCAACTTAAATATGAGCGAGAAAATTTATTTTCTAAACTTGAAAATTATTTTTATGAAGATGGATTGTATGTAGATATTTCCCAAATTTCTGATATTGATTATTTTAGATTGCAAGAAGAAGATGCACAAAATATTGCAGATTTGCAGGGGAATTTACTAACTTCACGCTTGAATTATTATTTAAAGAGCAGTGAGGATTATTTGGGCTTTTCAGCGAGGTATTATTCGGATTTGGAGCAAACAAGTAATGCTAATACCTTGCAAACTTTTCCAGAGATTCAATATCATCGTCAAATTGACAATATTTTGTTGGATAATCTTTATTATTCTTTTGATTATAAGGCAAGTAATTTTACTCGTCCTGTTGGGTATCGTGCGATTCAACAAGAAGCGGAGTTGCCTATTATTTATACACAAAGTTTGTTGAATGATTTTTTGAATATCTCACTTTCGCCTATTTTTTATGGGACAAGCGTGGATTATTCAAATAAACAGCAAGATTTGAATTTGAATAATGGGAGATATTTTAGTCAATATTATCGTTTCAAAGCTAATACAGATTTGGTAAAAAAATATGATAGTTTTGGGCATACTATCAGTTTGGAAGCAGAATATACTTTGCCCGGATTTGAGCATAAAGAAGGGGATTTTACTTCCTTTTTTACACTTCCTGGAGATAGGCAAGAGTTTAAGCTTGGTGGAACGCAATATTTTTATACTTTGGATAATTCTTTGATACTTTCTCATAAAATGGAGCAATATTTTTATTTTGAGGATAATGACAATAAACTTGGGGAATTAGAAAACGAGATACAATATTTTTATAATAATCAATGGAGTTTTGTAAGCGATATTTTTTATTCACACAAAGAGGCTAGAATCTCAGAAGCTACTCATCAAGTGAATTATGAAAGCAATTATATTAAAGCTAGTTTTGGACATTTTGTGCGAGAAAGCTTTGCCAAAGAAGATTGGATTAATGGTAGATTTGGTGAGGCAAATTATATTAATATGGGTTTTAGAAAAGAATTTGAAAATTTTGATGTTTTTGCAAACGCAGGTTATGATTATAGGGAGAAATATTTTAAAACTTGGCAAGTAGGCGTAGATATGCAGATTCGCTGTTTTTCATTTGGGGTAAAATATGTTAGCGAAATTTATCCGATGCTGACTTCAAGAGGTGCAGAAGCAAGAGATGATAAATATATTCTTTTTACGATTCAATTTATACCGCTTTTAAGTAGTGATTTGAAAATGGGAAGTTAGGAGAGGGAATGTTGGGAGCAGGAAATAATACTCATTCTTTGATGCGTAAGGCATTATTTGAAAATCGCAATGATGCTTTACAGAAGCTTCTTAATAATATGCCACTTAGCTTTTTTGAAAAGCAAGATTGCGTGGTGGTTGGAATTTCTTTTGAAGGTATTTTGCTAGCAAATTCTCTTGCACAAGCTATTAAAGCTCCTTTGGGGTTTCTTTTTACTTCCCCGATTTTAGCACCTAATAATCCAGAATGCGAAATTGCAATGGCAACTGAAACCCATGATGTTGTAATTAGTGATGAATTAGTGCGTTCTTTTGAGATTAGTTTAGATTATATTTATGGAGAAGTTCAACGGCAATATGAAGATAAAATGCTTCCTTTGATTTATCAATACCGCAAAGGAAATCCACTCATTTCTTTGAAAAATAAGAGGGTGTTGCTTGTAGATGATGGGATTGATAGCGGATTGACTGCACTTGCTGCAATTAAGTCAGTAACCACTTTGCAAGCAAAAACCATTCACTTTGCGACACCTGTTGCACCCTATGAGGTTGCAAAAGTGATGGAGGAAGTCACAGATGGAATTTTCTGTCTTTATAAATCTAAAAATTTTGTAGATATTGGGTATTATTACAAAGATTATCCAGCAGTAGAATCGGCTAAGATTGAGGAAATTTTTGCTAATATGCAATCATAAATGAAGGAGTAAGAATGGGACAAGCTATTTTGTCTTTTTTGGAAAAAGAAGAGAAGTATATTTTTGATAAATTTGCCAAACAATGTAGCGGAAGTGTGTATCTTCAAAGTGGGAATAATGTCGTATTAGCCACTGTTGCTATTGATACACAAGAAGTAGTGGAAGAAGATTTTTTGCCTTTAACGGTGCAGTATATTGAAAAAGCTTATGCAGCAGGGAAGTTTCCTGGAGGATATATCAAAAGAGAAGCAAAACCGGGAGATTTTGAAACATTAAGTGCTAGGATTGTAGATAGGAGTTTGCGACCACTTTTTCCCAAAGGGTATTGTTATCCTACTCAAATTACCATTTTGGTTTTAAGTGCAGACCAAGATGCGGATTTGCAACTTTTGGCATTAAATGCGGCAAGTGCTGCACTTTATGTGAGTGAGATTCCGCTTTATTCTCCTGTGAGTGCTGTTAGGATTGGCAAAATAGGAGATAATTTTGTAATTAATCCGAGTTTAAAGCAATTAGAAGAAAGTTCATTAGATTTATTTGTGAGCGGTGTGAATGAAGATTTGTTGATGATTGAAATGCGCACCTTTGGGGGTATAAAAACACAAGAAGGGCAAGCTATTTTTAGTGCAAATGAATTGCAAGAAGAAGAAATGATAGAGGCTTTGGAGATAGCAAAAAATGCAATTTCCCAAAAAAGTAAGTTGTTTGTAGAGCATTTTAAGGACTATATTAAGCCTTCATTGAATTTAGAACAAACAAGAAAAACTTATGTTTGTCAAAAGATTTTGGAGTATATTCAAAGTGAGCATTTAGGGGAGTTAAAAGGTATTATTCAAAGTCTCTCAAAAACAGAGAGACATAGTCTTTTGATGGCTTTTGCTAGAAAAATTCAAAAAGAATGGGAAGAAAAATATCCGCAAGATACTCAAGATCTTTCAAAAAGGATATTAGAGACGATTTTGAAAATCAAGCGAGAGATTATTCGAGCGATGGTTTTAGAAGAATCTACAAGAGCAGATGGTAGAGGACTAAAAGAGGTGCGTCCAATTAGCATTGATACTAATTTTTTGCCAAATGCTCACTCTAGTGTGCTTTTTACAAGAGGGCAAACTCAAGCGTTGGTGGTTGCGACTTTGGGGGGAGATATGGATGCTCAAAGTTATGAATTATTAACCGACAAAGCATCTTCTAAAGAACGCTTTATGGTGCATTATAATTTCCCGCCTTTTAGTGTAGGGGAAGCAAGTAGTATTTCAGCGCCCGGAAGAAGAGAGTTAGGGCATGGGAATCTTGCCAAAAGAGCGTTAGAAGCAAGTATTATCAATGGGGATATGAGAACGATTCGCCTTGTTTCTGAAATTTTGGAATCTAATGGCTCTTCTTCTATGGCAACGGTTTGTGGAGGCTCTTTGGCTCTTGTCGCAGCAGGGATTGAATGCACTAGTTTGGTTGCTGGAGTGGCAATGGGGCTTGTGTGCGAGAATGATAAATATGCGGTATTGACAGATATTATGGGTTTAGAAGACCATGATGGAGATATGGATTTTAAAGTGGCTGGTTCTAGGCACGGGATTACAGCAATGCAGATGGATATTAAGTTGGGTGGGCTTAATATGCAAATTTTAAAAGATGCACTCAATCAAGCAAAAGAAGCACGAAATCACATTTTGAATTTAATGGAAGAAGCAAGAGGGAAAATCATACTCAATGAATCGGTATTGCCAAGCTCACAAATTTTTTCTATTGAACCTAGTAAGATTATTGAAGTCATTGGACAGGCTGGAAAAACTATCAAAGAAATTATAGAAAAATTTGGTGTTGCAATAGATTTGAATCGCGAAAATGGCGAGGTTAAGGTAAGCGGAAGCAATAAAGAAAAGGTAGAAGCCGCTAAAGAGCATATTTTGAAAATTACCAAAAATCTACAAGATATTTATAAAGTAGGGGATATTTATCAAGGCAAAGTAAAAAAGGTTGTAGAATTTGGGGCATTTGTAGAGTTGCCAGAGGGCTATGATGGATTGTTACACATTTCAAAAATCACTAACAGCCGAGATGAGAAAGCTTCAGATGTCTTGAGTGTAGGTGAAATGGTGGAGGTAGAAGTCCTTTCTCTCAATAAAAATAAAGTCGAGTTAGGGTTGATTAAGAAATTATAAATTTTTGATTCTTAAAGAACGAATTTAATACGAGAATCTTTGTGTAGGGTTGCAAAGATTTGATCTCTTTCTTCTTTGGTTTCTACTAAGATTTCAAGGTTGATGCTGTGGTACTTACCACCGCTGCTTTCTTTGCCTAATGTGTGGATAAATTCTTTTTCTAGCAGTTCAAAAGCTGCTTCTATTAGCTCTTCTTTGCTGTTGCCGATGATTCTGTAATGCCAAGTGCAAGGGTATTGAATTTCGTTTTTCTTTTCATTATCCATAGATTAACTCCTAATTTATTTGGTTTTGGTGTGGGGTGTTGAAAATATCTTTTGCCCATTGTGGAATTTTTGTGATTTTTTGGGTAGTAGATTCAAAGCATACAAGCGTGATGATGGCTACAAAGATAGGTTTTTTTGTTTGTGTTTGCTTAGATAGAGATTCCCTCAAAATTGTTTGTTTTAATGTGATAGAGGCGTTTTTTTGCTCTAAAATTTCTGTGTGAATTGTGAGCAAATCTCCAAGTTTGGCAGGGGAGAGAAATTCAAGATTCATATTTTTGACTACAAATCCTATGTTATTTTGCTGGGGTAGAATCCCTTGAGCAAAAAACCATTCACTTCTTGCCCTTTCGCAGTATTTAAGGTAGTTTGCATGATAAACAATACCGCCACAATCAGTATCTTCATAATAGATTCTTGTTTGATAGGTTTTTGGTTGCATTGATTCCCTTAATATTTTTGTGGTTTATTTTATTATATTTTTCTTGATTTATAAATAAAGTTTTGAAGGAAAATGTAATTGTGAGAGATAAATCAAATGGTGCGGAAAAGAGGACTTGAACCTCCATGCCTTGCGGCGCCAGATCCTAAGTCTGGTGCGTCTGCCAGTTTCGCCATTTCCGCTTATTTAGAAATGCAATTCTATCTAAAATAGCTGAATCTAATATGAAAAACTAGAAAAACTATCGTAGCTTTTCTAGTGCTTTATAATTTAGTGTATTTTTAGGGAATTGCATAGAGATGCAGTGCAAACTCCCATGTTGTCTTATTAGAATGGAACAATCAATGGGGATAATTTTATGCTTTGGAAGTGCTTTTTGTAGAATCTCTATGGCTTTTTTGTCGTTTTTATCGTTATAAATAGGCAGCAAAACCGCACCATTGATAAATAAAAAATTAGCATAAGTTGCTGGGAGTCGCTCATTGTGATAGTATTTGGCTTCACAAAAGGGCAGAGCGATGAGCTTGAAGGGCTTACTTTCAAGGTTTTTTAGCTTTTTTAGCTCTTTTTCCATTTTGGCTAGGGCGGGGTAGTGTTCATCGTTTTTGTCTTCGCATTTGAGGTAAGCAATGGCGTTGGTATTGACAAATCGTGCTAGAGTGTCGATGTGGCTATCAGTATCATCTCCGGCAAGATAGCCGTTATTTAGCCATAGAATCTTTTTTGCTCCAAAATCTTTTTTGAGGATTTTTTCTATCTTTTTTTGTGTGTAAGCAGGGTTACGATTGGATTCTAAGAGGCATTGGGTGTTGGTTAGGACAATTCCTTCGCCATTTGATTCAATACTCCCACCTTCTAAAATTAGTTTTTTTGTTTGGATATTTTTTAAAATTCCGAGTTTATAGAGATTGTTTGTGATATTATTGTCAAAATTGGAAGCAAATTTTAAACCCCAACCATTAAAGCCATAATCTAAAACAATGTTTTTGTTATTTTTGCAAATAGTGATACCGCCAAAGTCTCTAGCCCATGTATCATTTGTGGGCATTTCTATCAAATAGAGATTTTTTAGATTCAAATCCCATTTGTGAGTTTTGGCTTGTTGTTTTAAGAATGTTTTGGTTTCTATTTTGTTTTGGCACAAAAGAATACAAGTTTCGATTTTTGAAATCTCATAGATGATTTGACAATAAACCTCTCTTGCTTCTTCTAAATATTCGTTCCAATCAGAATCTTTGTGGGGAAAAGCAAGCATAATTCCATCTTGTTTTTCCCATTCGGCATAAAATTTTTTCATTTTGCTACTCTTTTTTAAAAAAATGTCGATATTATTATATAAAAATTTTGTCAAGGAGGGCAATATGTCAATTCAATCTGTTAAAAGTAGCATGGATTATACACAAGATTTACAATCAGCAATGGCTTCTAATCCTTTATCCAAAGAAACTACCAGTGCAGAAGATAGAGAGAAAAACATTCAAGAGGCTGCTTCAAAAATCGATGCAAAATCTGTGATGACGAGTTATATTATGCAATTTCAAATGAGTGTTAGCACTTCTTCGGAGAACAATTTTGGAGCACAAAGCTCTGTTGGCTTGATGGGAAGTAGTGCATTAGAAGATTCTGCAAAGCTTAATAATATTTTGAGTGGTTTGGATTTGGCTTCTATTGGGTATGATGGAAAAGCTCTACAAGATTTAACGACACAAGAAGCTAAAGATTTAATTAGCGAAGATGGGTTTTTTGGTGTGGCGCAAACTTCATCAAGAATCGCAGATTTTGTGCTAGCTGGTGCAGGCGATGATGTAGAAAAACTTCAAGCAGGTAGGGAAGGAATCATTCGTGGATATGAACAAGCACAAAAAGCGTGGGGTGGAGAATTGCCCGATATTAGTGAAGAAACTTTGCAGAAAGCTTTGGAGAAAATTGATAAAAAACTCTCCGAACTTGGCGTAAATGTTTTGGAACAAGAAGCGTAAAATTGCTTTTAAGTATCGAGAGTAGTTGTGATGATAGCTCTATTGCTATCACACAAATAAAAAATAAAAAAATCTTATTCCATCAAAAAATTTCACAAGAAAAAGAACATTCTAGTTATGGTGGAGTAGTCCCTGAGATTGCAAGTCGCTTGCATGCGAAGATTCTTCCTCAAATTTTAGAAAAAGTCAAGCCATATTTTCATGAATTAAAAGCGGTTGCAGTTACAATAGAGCCGGGGTTGAATGTAACTTTGCTTGAGGGGTTGATGATGGCAAAGACATTGTGTTTTTCTTTGGATTTACCTCTGATTGGGGTTAATCATTTAAAGGGGCATTTGTATTCACTTTTTTTGGAAAAAGATTCAATCTTTCCTTTGGGGGCTTTGTTGGTTTCTGGAGGGCATACGATGTTGCTTGAAGCAAAGGCATTTGATGAGATTAGAATCGTCGCACAAAGTATTGATGATAGTTTTGGAGAGAGCTTTGATAAAGTTTCTAAAATGCTTGGATTAGGCTATCCAGGCGGTCCTATCGTGGAATCTCGTGCAAAAAGGGGTAATGCAGAATCTTTTGGTTTTTCTTTGCCGCTAAAGAGCAAGAAGCAATTTGCCTTTAGTTTTTCGGGGCTTAAAAACGCAGTGAGATTGGAGATAGAAAAAGGGAATAAGCAAGATGAAAAGTTTGTAGCAGATATTTGTGCTAGTTTCCAAAAGACTGCTATCCAGCATTTGTGCCAAAAATGCAAGATATTTTTTGAACAAAATGCAAGAGATTCTAGAGGTTGGAAGCATTTTGGGATTATTGGTGGGGCAAGTGCAAATTTATCTTTGAGGGAAAAAGTCCAAAAAATGTGTGATGAGTTTGGTATATCTTTGCTTTTGGCGCCTTTGGAGTATTGTTCGGATAATGCTGCAATGATAGGTAGAGTGGGGCTAGAATCTTATCTTAGGGGAGAATTTTCTCCGTTAGAGATTCAAACAAAGCCTAAAATACAGAGTATTTAGAGAATCTTGTTTGAATGGATTGATGGGAAGTTTGGTAAAATTATCGGGCGAGTGAAAGTTTAATTGTTTGGTAAGGTTTGTGGATGGGGCTAAACCTAAAGGGCGAATGCCATAAGGTTTAGCAAAGTATAAGAGATTATCTACCCAATTTCATTAAGCAGATTTCTAATCTAGCTTGAGCCTTCCTTACTGCTGCTTGGGCTTTGGCAAATCTACTTTGACGAATCATCTGATTTGGGTAAGTGTAGGCATATTTTTGAGCTTCAGCTAATTCATCCAAGGCTCGTTCATATGTCCGTTGTTCTTGAGAACAATCATTATAGGCAAACCCCATACTAATACTACATAATAAAATTAAAATTATTTTTTTCATTGTTTTTTCCTTATTCAAGATTTTCTTTGTAGCTATAATATAGCTTTTTTTCTTTGACTTCTAGGAAGTTTTCTTTTGTATCTTCATTGATAAATTTGATGAGAAAGGCTTTTTCTTCTTGTGTTAAGTTACAAGAAAAGGCACAATGACGAAGAATCTGCTCTCCATTAATTATCTGCGTTTCTTGGGTGATGATTGTAACCCTTTGTGGAATGCCAGAATCAGAGAATTTAATCTCATAATGATTGGGTGTGCTAAAGTAAAATCCTTCCCCGCTTCCTTTTGAAATCCTTTTCTTCATTTTATTCCTTTGTATTAAAATGACCTTGTTATTATGCCCCCCCCCCCCCTGAATATTTGCTTAAAATAAAATGTTTAGAGGTTTGTCAAATTTTGAGATTGTTGGCTAATAAAGGTTTGTTTAAGTATGGGGATTGTTTGTAGTGTTTGTTTTGTATTTTTGTGGTGCTTGGGGGATTTAGATTCTTAATTTTAAGAATCTAAAATGATTTGTGAGAGGGTTTGTAGGTTTAATTGGTCTTTTTGTTCTCCGCTTTGCATATCTTTTAGGGAAGCGGTGTTGGTGGATTCTTCATTCTCTCCGGTGATGATAACCCATTTGTAGCCTTTGTTGTTGGCGTATTTAAAGGCTTTTTGTGGTTTGGTGATTTCTGGATAAACTTCAATTTTCATTCCTAGATTCCTTAGATTTTGTGCGAAAGTATAGGCATATTGTAGATTGTTTAAAGGGATTAAAATAGCCTCTGCAGGCGTGTTTTGGGTGATTAAGTTTAATTCCTCCAAACCCGCTAAAAGCCTATCAAGTCCTATACTAGCGCCCACACCACTCATTTTATCATTAGAGAAATTTTGTGTGAGATTATCATATCTACCCCCGGAGCAAACAGAACCAAGATTTGGCAAATCATTTAAGATAGTCTCATAAATGATTCCTGTATAATAGCCTAATCCTCTTGCGATAGAAAGATTGATAGTGTAGAAGTTTTGTGGGATAAGCTTAGATAAAATCTCACAAAGCGATTCTAGCTCTTCTAAGCCCTCTTTGAGCGTAGGATTAATGTTTTTGTAGTGGTTTAAACTAGAGAGAAATTGCAGGGAATCTTCTTTTTGTTTTAAGGAGATAAAATCAAGCAATACTTGGATTTGTTCTTTTTGGAGGGGGGTTTTGTCTTGCAATTCTTTGGTTACAGAATCTTTGCCGATTTTGTCAATTTTGTCGATGATTCTTAGGATTTCTGCTGTGTGATTTTCAGCATTAAGAGATTGACAAAGCCCATTGAATATTTTGCGGTTATTGATGTGGATTGTGAAATTTTTAAGCCCTAAATCACTTAGAGTTTGGTAAATCACTTGCAAGATTTCTATATCGCTTCCTAGGCTTTCTGTGCCAATAAAATCAAAGTCGCATTGTGTAAATTCTCTATATCGTCCTTTTTGTGCTCTTTCTCCGCGAAATACATTGCCAATGCAATAACGCTTAAAGGGAAGTCCAAGATCATTTTTGTATTGAGAGATAAATCTTGCAAGAGGGAGTGTTAAATCAAACCTTAAAGCCACTTCGCGATTCCCATGGTCAAAAAAATGATACATTTCTTTTTGAATCTCATCGCTTCCTTGTTTTTTGAGAATCTCTGCATATTCCAAATGAGGAGTTTCAATAGGGGAGAAACCAAACTTTTCAAAAGAATTAATAATGCTTTTTAGCATTTGGGATTTAGCATAAGCTTCTTTGGGAAGTCTATCTTTAAAACCACTTAATGTGCGGGGTGTGATGGGCATTTTATCCTCCAAATTTATATTGATTGATTTTTTAGATGAATTTTAGCAAGAAAAGTAAGAATAAAAAATAAAAAGAATAATTTTAAATAAAATATGGTATGATTTTAAATTGTTTTATTTTTAAATGGAAAAGGTTTATTATGAAAAAGGGAATTCATCCAGAATATGTGCCTTGCAAAGTAACTTGTGTTACAAGCGGAAAAGAAATTGAAGTTATGAGTGTAAAACCAGAGTTGAGGATTGATATCTCTTCATTTTGCCATCCTTTTTATACAGGTTCGGATAAAGTTGTTGATACAGCAGGTAGAGTAGAGAAGTTTAAGCAAAGATATAATCTAAAATAAAAACCTTTATGGTTACCTTTCTTCCTACTCCAATAGGAAATCTTCAGGATATTACATTACATACATTAGAAGTTTTAGAGAAATGTGAGGTGCTTTTGTGTGAAGACACAAGAGTTACCAAAAAACTAATCTCACTTCTAGTAGAACGCAATCTATTAAAAGCCAAAGAATATCAATATTTTTCTTTCCATACCCATAATGAAAAAGAGTTTTTATCTAATGTATCTTTAGAGTTTTTTTCTAAAAATATTGGATTTTTGAGTGATGCAGGTATGCCTTGTATTAGTGATCCAGGTGTATCTTTGGTGCGGTTTTTGCAAGAAAATAATTTAGAATACGAAGTTTTGGGTGGAATTAGTGCATTGACTTTGTCAGTGGCATTTAGTGGGATTGTAGAAAAGGAATTTTTATTTTTAGGATTTCCCCCGCATAAGAAAAAAGAAAAATTAGAAACGCTAATGGAGCATTTAAAAAATCCTTACCCGATAATTTACTATGAATCTCCGCATCGTTTATTAGAAACTTTGGAAATAATAGAGAATATTGATAATCAAAGGGAGATTTTTTTAGCCAAAGAATTGACTAAAAAATACCAGCAGACTTTCAAAGGAAAGATTAGAGAAATTTTGTTGGATTTAAAGAAAGGCGTTATTAGGGGTGAATGGGTTGTGGTTATAGAGGGTAGCAAAAAAAGCACTCATGAAAATGTTTTGACACAAGAAATGGTGTATTCTTTGGATATTCCTCCAAAAATTAAAGCAAAAATTTTGTCAAAAATAAACAATAAACCAGCAAGTGAATACTATAATGCACTCTGTAAGTAAAAAAATAATAAAAATAGGATAAAATAGTGGTTGTTTATGGGAAACACATTGTAGAGTTGATTTTGCTAAAATATCAGTATCTTATTGAAAATATTTATCTTGCCAAAGAGGTGGATAAGAGCTTTTTTGGCTTATTGAAAAAAACAAAAAAACAGATTATTAAGCTTGATGCAAAAAAGGCACAAGCAATGGCAAGAGGCGGAAATCATCAAGGGTATTTATTAGAAATTAAACCTTTGGAGGTTTTAGAGTTTTCCAAAATAAAAGAGATGGATTTTGTTTTGGTTTTATGTGGAATCAGTGATGTAGGGAATCTGGGTTCTATTTTTAGAAGTGCTTATGCACTTGGAGTGGATGGTATTGTGGTGTGTGGAATAAAAGATTTTAAGCAAGAGGGGGTTTTGAGGGCTAGTTCTGGTGCAATGCTTGGAATGCCATTTTGTGTTGTTCATAATCCATTAGATGTGATAAATGAATTAAAGCAATCAGATTTTACTTTGTTTGGCACAAGTATGCAAGGCAAAGATTTGCAGAATGCCTTAAGTGGCAAAAAAGCATTGTTTTTGGGCAGTGAAGGGCATGGATTGTCTAATAAAATTTTGGCAAAGATGGATTATAACCTTACAATCCCAATGAAAAGAGAATTTGATTCATTAAATGTTGGGGTAGCTGGTGCAATTTTGATAGATAGGATAACAAATGGAAGAAATTGAAAAATTAAAAGTAATTGGCGCAAAAGAAATTTCAAAGAAAACTCATATGGCTTTAAATAAAATTGAGGCTATTTTAGAAATGGCATATGGTAATCTTGAGGACAAAGCCACAACTATTGGATTAATTCAGATTTTAGAACGCGAATACCATTTGGATTTGCATCAATGGTGTGAAGAGTATGAAAAGTTTTGGGAAGAACATAAGAGTAATAGCGAAAAAATGGAGGCTAATATTAATTTTAAAATTTCTCACGAAACAATGCAAGAAAATGATAATAAAAAGAGTATCATCGTTGTTGCTGTTGTGATTGTGTTGGTGGCATTAGGGATTTATTTGTATTTTAATTTTCATAATTTACAAGATACCATTACAGAAAAAGAGACAATATCAACCCCTAAGCCTGAATCTGCACTAGAAAATTTACAAGAAGAAGGGATAATCAAAGAAGAAGCAAAATCCATCGAAACAAATGCAACATTAGAAATGCAAGAAAATAACGCAACACAAGAAATATTAGAACCTAATGTAAATTTAGATTCTTCAGCATCAACACCGATTAATGAATTGCCTGCCCCTCAAGCCATTCAAGAGGAAATAAAGATTCAAAAAGAAGTTAAGATAGTTCCCTTTTCTCAAATGTGGGTAGGCATTATTTATTTGGATACAAAAGAAAAAACCTCTTTTCTTATTAATGAGCCTTTAAAAGTGGATTTGAAAAGACCACAGACTATTATTACTGGGCATGGAATGCTAGAGATTCAAAACAATGATAATACAGAGAAATATAATCTTGCTGGGAGAATGCGTTTTTTTGTAGATGAAGATGGAAATTTTAGCAGTATTAGCATAGAGCAATATAACCGATACAATGGAGGTTTG
Organism: Helicobacter pullorum NCTC 12824; assembly: GCF_017979475.1. Taxonomy (GTDB): domain Bacteria; phylum Campylobacterota; class Campylobacteria; order Campylobacterales; family Helicobacteraceae; genus Helicobacter_D; species Helicobacter_D pullorum. The sequence goes on along the minus strand of NZ_JAERIT010000002.1, from coordinate 176,498 downwards.
GGGTGGTAAATAAAATAATTTTTATTTTATTTTTCATTTGTTTGGGTTCTTATGCAATTGCCAAAGAAAATAGTTTGGATTATAGTATAGTTTCTTTGCTTGGAGTGCAAGATTATAAGGTTAATCAAAAATTTATACAAAAGTTGTTTGAAAATCAAGAAGAATTTTTAAATGGCGTAGGAGAGCCAGATTTATATAAAATTTCCAAAATTTTAAAAGAAAATGGGCTTTTGAAATTGACTTTTGGGAAACCTATGGAGCTTGAAATTGCTTTTGAGATTAAAGAGAATCCAGCTACTTTTACCAGTGTTCTTTATGATGTTTTGGGGGCAATGGGGTATTATTATTTTTTGGTTAAGCAAAGTATGCTAGAAGATGAGAAATATCATTTTGTATTGTCTATGAATACGGAATATGCAGTTGATCCTGTTTTGCTACAAGAGAGATTGTTGGCTTATGGATATCATATTTCAAAAATAGAAAAACGCAATATTAATCAATGGGTGTATGAAGTTTGGCAGGGTGATTTTCAATATCCCAAAGCGATTTTGCTAACTATCAATGAGACAAATAATCATGCGAATCTCAAAGGGGAGTATTGGTATAAAATCCAAGAAGGGAAAAATATTAGTTTTGCGAGTGTTGGCGGAGTGTCGTGGTATCCTAAAATTGTGTTTTTTGATAAAAATTTAAAAATTATTAATATTGTTTCATCGCAAGATACAATGCGTGAAATCAATCTCAAGATTCCAGAAAATACTAGTTTTATTAAGGTAAGCGATAATTATTTGCCTATCACCATCAAAAATGGTTTAAATGTGCTTTTAAAATAATTTTTCAAGGAGTGAGAAGTGTTTGAGGAGATAGAGTTTGAAAGAATAAAAAGATTGCCTAAATATGTTTTTGCCGCAATTAATGAAATTAAATTACAAATGCGTCAAAATGGGGAAGATGTAATTGATTTTAGCATGGGAAATCCTGATGGAGCTACACCAAATCATATTGTAGAAAAGTTGTGTGAAGCGGCACATAAGCCAAAAAATCATGGTTATTCTGCAAGTAAGGGGATTTATAAATTGCGTCTTGCAATTGCAGATACTTATAAGAGAAAATACAATGTCAATTTGAATCCTGATACACAAGTGTGTGTGGCTATGGGTTCTAAAGAGGGTTATGTTCATTTGGTACAGGCAATTACAAATCCCGGTGATACAGCAGTAGTGGCAGAACCAGCTTATCCTATTCACTATTATGCTTTTATTTTAGCGGGGGCAAATGTAGCCACTTTTGGATTAAAATGGAATGAGAATTTTGAATTGGATGTAGAGGCTTATTTTGAATCTTTGAAAAAAGCGTTGCACAATACTTTGCCAAAGCCAAAATTTGTTGTAACTAACTTCCCTCACAATCCAACCACTGTGGTAGTGTATAAAGAATTTTATGAAAAATTGGTAGCTTTAGCAAAACAAGAAAGATTTTATATTATTAATGATGTTGCTTATGCGGATTTGAGTTTTGATGGATATGTGGCACCTTCGATTTTTGAAGTAGAAGGTGCTTTGGATGTCGCAGTGGAGGGCTATACGCTTTCAAAAAGTTATAATATGGCAGGTTGGCGTGTAGGCTGCTTTGTGGGGAATGAGAGATTGATTGGTGCATTGCAAAAAATCAAGAGTTGGCTAGATTATGGGATTTATACGCCCATTCAAATTGCTTCTACCATCGCATTAAATGGGAATCAAGAGTGTGTAAAAGAGATAGCTAATAAGTATGAAAAGCGTATGGAAGTGTTGATTGAGAGTTTTGGGGCTGCTGGGTGGAAAATGCAAAAACCAAGAGCGAGTATGTTTATTTGGGCGGAGATTCCAGAATGTGTGAAGCATTTGGGGAGTATGGAATTTTCCAAAAGACTTTTGCAAGAAGCCAAAATCGCTGTGAGTCCGGGTATAGGATTTGGTAATCATGGGGATAATTATGTGAGAATTGCATTGATAGAAAATGAAAATAGAATTAGACAAGCTGCAAGGAATCTCAAGAAATTTTTAAAACAATTTAGCAATTAAATTTGATGAAAAGACTTTGCGATCACTGCCATTTGGAATTTGATGAAAAAGTGTTAATTAAAACACAGATTGCAGGCAAAGAAAAATATTTTTGCTGCAAAGGCTGTGAGGGTGTTTATAAATTGCTTCAAGATCAAGGGTTAGGAGATTTTTATTCTAAGCTTGGTTCTAATACTTTAGAACCGATTCAAGAGGAAATTGACAATAATCTTGCATATTTTGATTCACCAGCTTTTTTTGAGCATTATGTCGAAAAAAGAGGAAAAACTTGCGAGATTTCTTTGGTTTTGGAAAAGATACATTGTATTGCTTGTGTATGGTTAAATGAAAAAATACTTTCCTTGCAAGAGGGGATTGTTAGCGTGAATATCAACTATACAAATCACAAAGCTGTTATTGTTTTTGATCCTGCAAAAATTAAAATTTCCCAAATTATTCACACCATTCGTCAAATTGGCTATGATGCACACATTTATGATTCAAGAATCCAAGAAGTTTATGCCAAAAAGCAGAAGCGTAATTATTATATTAAAATGGTTGTTGGAATCTTTTGTGTGATGAATATTATGTGGATTGCTGTGGCTCAATATGCAGGATATTTTTCTGGGATTTCACAAGAAATGCGGAATATTTTGAATTTTGCAGGATTTGTGCTTGCAACGCCGGTATTGTTTTTTAGTGGTTCTATTTTTTGGCGTGGAGCTTATGTGGCTATTAAATATAAAATGCCAAATATGGATTTATTGGTCATTAGTGGCGCAACTTTGGCTTATATTTATTCTATCTATGCGAGTTTTATGGGGGGAGAGACTTATTTTGAATCAGTAGCGATGATTATTACTTTTGTCTTAATTGGTAAATTCTTAGAAATACGAGGGAAAAAAAGTGCAGTAGATAGTTTGGATACTTTAAACTCCCAAATTCCTCTGAGTGTAAATGTAAAAAGGGGCGATATAATTGAAGAAAAAGCAGTGGAGGCAGTAGAAGTTGGGGAGATTGTAGAAGTAAAGCCCGGAGATAGAATCGCACTTGATGGGGAATTGCTCTCTAATGAGGCTTTGTGTGATGAGAGTGCTTTGAATGGGGAATCTCTGCCTCAATCAAAAAAGAAATGGGAAACAATTTATTCTGGCTCTATAGTGGTTAATCTTTCTTTTTGTTATCAGATAACAAAGAAATTTAAAGAATCGATGATGACTAGGATTATTAGCTTAGTTGAGGATTCTTTGAATGCTCGACCAAGAATCCAAGAAATAGCAAATCAAATTTCGCGTTATTTTTCTTCGGTGGTACTTACTTTTGCTTTGGGGACTTTTTTGGCGTGGTATTTGTGGATAGGGGTGGATTTTAATCAAAGTTTAATGGTGATGGTTTCAGTGATTATTATTGCTTGTCCTTGTGCTTTGGCACTTGCTACTCCCATTGCTTCTTTGGTGGGGTTAGGGGAAGCGTTTAAGAGAAAAATTATTTTTAAAGAAGCACGATTTTTAGAAACAATTGCAAAGGCAAATATCCTTGTTGTGGATAAAACAGGGACTTTGACAGAGGGTAAATTGCGTGTAATTGGAGAAAAAAATTTTGCAGCAACTCAATGTGATTTTGAGATTCTTCGTGGAATGCTAGAAAAGAGTTCGCACCCTATCACACAGGCTTTGAAAAAACATTTTGGTGATTTTGGCAATAAAGTAGAGATTCAAGCCATTGAACAAATTAATGCAAGGGGCATTAGGGCAAAAGTGGGAGATGATATTTATATAGGTGGAAATTTGGAGCTATTGCAAGAAAATGGCGTGGAATCTTTGGAAAAATTGCAAGAGGCAGAAAATACAATTTTTTATTTTGCAAAAAATTCTTGTTTATTGGCGGAGTTTCAACTAGAGGATTCTATCAAAAAGGGTGCTAAGGAAGCCATTTTGGCTATTGAAGCAATGGGGATTGGCGTGATACTTTTGAGCGGAGATAATGCAAATGTTTGTAAAAAAGTCGCTGAAAATCTGGGAATTAAGCAGTATTATGCCAAACAAAATCCACTCCAAAAGGCTGATTTTATAGAGGATTTAAGAGCAAAGGGAAATGTGGTGGTAATGGCGGGAGATGGGATTAATGATTCTATTGCATTAGGCAAAAGTAATATTGCTATTGCGATGGGAAATGGCATTGATGTGGCTATTAATATTAGTGATATTATTATTCTTGATAGTAGTGTTAATGGGATTTTGGAGGCTTTTAAGATAGGAAGGAAGACTTTTAAGTTTATCAAAGAAAATCTTTTAATCTCTTTGCTTTATAATGTTATTACAATCCCTTTGGCGATGCTTGGATATGTTATACCGCTTATTGCAGCAATTGCAATGTCCCTTAGCTCTTTGATTGTGGTGGGGAATAGTATGAGGATTAAATCGGATTCTTAATTTTATTTAAAGTTAATAAATATATTTTGTTGGTTTTTTTTTGAGTTAGTGGGTGCGTCTCTTTTTGAAATTTATGTGAGATTAATTCTTGATTTGTAGTATGTTAAGGGTTTAGTAGGATTTTGTTTTGTATTGAATAATTGGTTTGTGTTTTGTCTTTGGCAATTATAATTAAATTAAAGAGAAAAAAATAGAAATGACCAAAATAGATAAGGTAGGTTAATGCCATATTTTGCAAAGTTTTTGAAAAATTAAAGGATATAAAAAGTAGTTTTGGTGGAGCTGTGGGGGATCAAACCCCAGTCCGAAAATCAGACCAACAATAATTGATATACATGCTTTCTTGGGTTTGGAATCTTTCTTGTTTGCTAAACACCCAAAAATTCACAAACAAGGCAACCAAAGGAACTTAAATCTTATTTTCGGTAAATAAGATAGCATCTAGCAAAAATGATGTTTTTAGAAAGTAGCTAGAATCCTAACTAAAAACAGCTCCAAAAAGCTAATTAAACTTACGCAACTTTAGCGTAAGCTGGAGCGTAATTTGTATTATTTGCGTTTATATTTAAGAGCCAGTTTTACAACTTAGCACAAGTTGGCATGCAACTAGAGCCATCCAACTCCCGTCGAAATTCATATCAGCCCCATTTTGTTGATAAGGGCGATAATTTTATTCTTATTTACAAAAATTGTCAAGTTTTTGATAAAATTATAGTAAAATCTTTTGAAATAAAATTCAAGCGAGATAAAATGAGTATTCAAATAGAAAATAAACAAACTACTATCACACAAATTAAAAATAAAAAAAACAAAGAAAAAATCACGATGATAACCGCTTATGACGCACTTTTTGCCAAAATTTTTGATGGTGAGGTGGATATAATTTTGGTAGGAGATAGCCTGCATATGAGTTTTTTTGGGGAGAGTGATACGCTAAGTGCAAGTTTGGATTCTATGATTTATCACACAAAGGCAGTGTGCAATGGTGCAAAAAAAAGCCTTGTTGTTTGCGATTTGCCTTTTGGGAGTGTGAGTAATCCTGCTTGTGCATTAGAATCGGCTATCCGAGTTTATAAAGAAACCAAAGCTCAAGCAGTAAAAATAGAAGGCGGAATAGAAGTGAGCGATACTATTAGGCTTTTGGTGCAAAATGGCATTGCAGTTATGGGGCATATTGGGTTAAAACCGCAATTTGTGAGAAGTGAGGGTGGATATAAAATTAAAGGTAAGGATAAAGAGGAAAATGAGAGATTATTGCAAGATGCTTTGGCTTTGCAAAAGGCAGGAGTATTTTGTATGGTGCTAGAGGGCGTTAAAAGTGAAGTAGCTAGAGAAATTGCAAAAAGTATTGAGATACCCATTATTGGTATTGGAAGTGGTGTGGAAGTTGATGGGCAGGTGTTGGTATGGAGCGATGCGTTTGGGTTTTTTGAAGATTTTAAGCCTAAATTTGTGCGACAATATTTGGAGGGTGCAAAAATGGTGAGAACATCTCTAAGAAAATATGTTCAAGATGTGAAAAATGGAGATTTTCCTAGCAATGATGAAAGCTATTGATAAAGGGATAGGGATTTGGAAAGAATTGTAGAAATAGAAAAAATAGCATTAGAAGGTGATGAGGAAGTTAGATTACGCCCTAATAATTGGTCTGATTATATAGGTCAAGAGAAACTCAAAAAGAATTTGCAAGTATTTATTAATGCAGCTAAAAAACGCAATGATACACTCGATCATATTTTGCTTTTTGGACCTCCGGGATTAGGCAAAACGACATTGGCACATATTATTAGTGGGGAAATGAATGCACCAATTAAAGTTACAGCAGCACCTATGATTGAAAAAGCCGGTGATTTAGCAGCGATTCTTACAAATCTTAGTGAAGGGGAGATTTTGTTTATTGATGAGATTCATAGGTTATCTCCCGCTATTGAAGAGATTTTATATCCTGCAATGGAAGATTTTAGATTGGATATTATCATCGGAAGTGGTCCTGCGGCACAAACTGTAAAAATTGATTTACCTAGATTCACGCTTATAGGGGCAACTACAAGGGCTGGAATGATTAGCAATCCCTTGAGGGATAGATTTGGAATGCAATTTAGAATGCAATTTTATGAAAAAGAAGAGTTGGCAAGAATCGTGCAAATTGCAGCGATTAAACTCCAAAAAGAATGCTCTAGTGATGGGGCTTTAGAGATTGCTAAACGCTCTCGTGGAACACCTAGAATCGCTTTGCGTCTTTTAAAGCGTGTCAGAGATTTTGCAGAAGTGGCAGAAGAAGGGATTATCACAAAAGAACGCACGCAATATGCTCTTAATGAGCTTGGTGTCAATGAATATGGGTTTGATGAATTGGATTTAAGATTCTTAAAAATTATTTGTGAAAGTCGTGGAAGACCTATTGGGCTTAGCACTTTAGCGGCTGCTATGAGTGAAGATGAGGGGACAATCGAAGATGTGATTGAGCCTTATTTGCTAATAAATGGTTTTTTGGAACGCACAGCTAGAGGGAGAATTGCTACGCAAAAAACTTATGAGTTATTTTCATTCAAAGATATAGGAAGTTTGTTTTAAAATGGCAAAGTATTTGGTTAATCGCCTTAGAGGTAATTAACCAAAGAGAGTTGAGAGACTTTGCCGATTGAGGAAAGCATAGCTTGGTAGTTGAGTGAGAGGGTTGAGAATTGTAAATACGCCTCTGCAAAATCTGTATCAATAGTATCTGAACGCAATGTTTTGGCTTGGACAATCAAAACTTCTGTGCGTTCGATAGAGTATTCAAACGCATTTCCCTGTGCCCCATTTTTGGTGTGGGCTTTGTTGATATGGTCTGCTAAATGATCAAATACCAAAAGAGCATTTTGGATTCCGGGATTCCTCATGCTATCATCATATTCATCAGTGCCACCGGGACGATAAGTGCCATCTTCTAAAGCTTGGATAATTGTATCAATTTGTTGGAAAAAATTGACATGAGGATCATCTGCTACAATGGCATTATTAGCTTGAAAAGTAAGTGCTGGATGTCCTGTGGTATTTACTCTGCCATTAGCATCAAGAGCAAAATTACTACTTTCGCTATCATAGAGCATAAACTCCATTCTAGTTGGAGTGCGATTTAAATCTTTAACTTGCATTTGTCCATTAACATCTAGTGAAATAGAAACATTGTTTTTGGAATTGCTAATCATTGTTTCATAAGAAAGCTTGATAGCTGGATCATCGAAATTTGCACCTGCTGGATCAAATACATTTTGTAAATCAGCTGGATTAGTGTTTGAAAGATTTAGCACCATTCCTAGTGTATCAGCTAGTTGTTGATAAGTAACATCATCTGCTGGCGTTGCTTCACTTGCTACTTGTGGGGGATTTCCATTAGGATTTAAGATTGGTATTTCAATCCCATCAATATCAACCCCATTAATGGTTGCAGGGGAATCAATAATCATTACACTTCCTGTATCTCTAAATTCGATTCTTCCACTAATTGGAGTCCCATTGACATCTTTTACTTCAAAATTATAAGTATGCCCATCAAGCCCAACGCCTGCGACTTGCGAAAGTTTGGTATCCATTGTCGCATACTCGTTGGTATCGCGGATAACTTGAGAAACATTCGAAGAAAGTGTCGAGCCATTTTTGCTAAAGCCCACTCTATCGTATTCTACGCTGTAATCATTGCGGAATCCATTGACATTGTTGCCTCCAGCATCTTGTGCGGTGATAGTAAGACTAAGTGAGCTTTCACCGATATAGGGTAATGTATCTTGTGCTTGATCTGGTGGAGTTTTTTTGGAGACATTATTATCAATGATTGTGATTTTTCCATTGGAAAATTCTACTTCTACATTTGCACCCGGTTGGGCATTATACATATTTTCAATAGAATCCATTAAATCTTGAATAGTTGAGGTCGGAGTAATTGTAAAAGTGCTATTAACATTGGTATTTGTTGGATTGTTGTCCGCATCATTTGCAGAGATACCACTTAAATTGAGTTGTGTAACACCTTCTGGAAAAATATCACTCAAAAGCGTAGAGGTTTTGGCGATTTCATTGTTGCTATTTCTAAAGGTTGTTGGGATAGTGTGGATTCTATGATCATTGTAATCTTCAACAGAAGTGATTTGTGAATTAGAAAAACTTCCCAAATAAGGGCTTTGCACATAGGTATTGACTTTTGCTCCGCTATTTAATAGTGTATCAATGTCAGAAACTCCTACTCCATCGGGGTTATTTGGGTCTTGGTAGCTACTTGATACCATATAAAATTCAATATTAGAGCGTCCGCCTGTGAGGTCTTTTATTTCAATCTCTCCCCATTCATTAAGTGTAACATCTACAACTTTACTTGTTTCTGTGTTGCCAAATTCCTTGCCGATTCTATCTAATAAATCTTGCACGGTTGCGGATTGATCTTCATCGGTGTAAGCTACTCCCATTTCAAATTTGGATTTAAAAGCAGTCCCATCGGGTCTTCTTCCTGTGATATAAAAAACTTCTGGATCGTTATTAGAAGGATCAGAATCATTATCCCCCACTAAATCACGCAAAGTATCTTCTGCAGTAATATAAACTTCCTCACTATTCCCTGTTGGGTGGTCTGGGTCCATAATTTGAGGGTTTAAAGCACTTTGGTTAAATTTTGGGATATTGGTTGAAATAACACGATTTGTATCATTGTCTGAGCCAAAAAATAATTCATAGCCAGTGATATTATAGGCTAGGGAGTTGTTGGAACTAAGCAAGGCATTAAGTGTTGCGTTATTACCATTGTAACTGCCATCAGAATTGAAGGGCTTAGTGGTTGTCGCAGTTCCTCCAAAAATAAATTCTCCGCCGATAGAAGTATTGGCAATTGATAAAAAATGATCTCGGATAGATTTGAGGTCTTGGGCAATTGCAAGACGAGAGGTTTCAGAGTGAATATCATTTGCACCTTGGACTAGTTTGCTTTTAAAATTGTCCATGCTTGATGCAAGTTCGCTTAGAGCGGTGTCGGTGTGTTTGGTGAAAGTTAAGGCATTATTTGCTAATTCTTTGCTTTGAGTGAGTGTGGTGATATTATAATCTAATTCAAGAGTTTTGTTAAAAATACTTGTATCTTGATAGCCAAATTGAATTTTCAAACCATTCATTTGAGCTAGAATATTATTTAATCCCGCTTGTGTCTTTCCTTGATAATATTGCATCATTGTGTAGCTTGAGTTTGTTCCTATTCTCATAAATTTCCTTTTATAGCTAAACTATTTTGTTTTGCATCAAGCAAAAATTATTCCTCTTTTCATCAATTGAAAATTATTTTTCTATTTAATCATTTCTTGTATTTTTTTTTGATAAAATCTTCACTTTGCTAAACAAATTTCTTAGGAGTAAGTGTTTTGAGAAGCCATTATTGTGCAGATTTAGATGAAAAAGATATTGGTAGAGAAGTAAAATTATGTGGTTGGTGCAATACTTATAGGGATCATGGTGGAATTGTTTTTATTGATCTAAGAGATAGAAGCGGATTAGTCCAGCTTGTTTTTGATCCAAAAGATTTTGAGCAATCTCATAAAATTGCTAGTGAAGTAAGAGATGAATATGTTTTGATTGCTAAAGGAAAGGTAAGAAAAAGAGGCGAGGGCTTAGAGAATCCAAAATTAAAAACAGGAAAAATTGAAGTTTTGGTAAGTGAATTGAGTATTGAAAATAAAAGCTTAACTCCGCCTATTGCTGTTGGTGATGAGAGTGTGGGCGAAGATGTAAGGCTTAAGTATCGTTATTTGGATTTACGCAATCCGCGTTTGCAAGAAATTTTTATCACACGAAGCAAAGTAGCACAGGCTGTTCGTAATACTTTGAGTAATTTAGGCTTTTTGGAGATTGAAACTCCAATCTTGACTAAAGCTACACCAGAGGGAGCAAGAGATTATTTGGTGCCAAGTCGTGTGCATCATGGTGAGTTTTATGCACTTCCACAAAGTCCGCAACTTTTTAAACAGCTTTTGATGGTAAGCGGGTTTGATAAATATTTTCAAATTGCAAAGTGTTTTAGAGATGAAGATTTGAGGCTTGATAGGCAGCCCGAATTTACACAGATTGATATTGAAATGAGTTTTGTAGAACAAAAAGATGTAATGGGTGTGGCAGAATCTGTGTTGAAATCTATTTTTGGTGCTTGCGGGATAGAGGTGCAAACTCCATTTCCACATTATACTTATAAAGAAGTAATGGAAACTTATGGAAGTGATAAGCCAGATTTGCGTTATGATTTGCCGCTTGTAGAAGTTTCTGATTTGTTTGTGGATTCTAGTAATGAAATTTTTGCTTCTATTGCAAAAGATTCTAAGAAAAATCGCTTTAAAGCACTTTGTGTGAAAGGTGGAGATAGTTTCTTTAGTCGTAAGACTTTGGGAGAAGCAGAAGAGTTTGTAAGGAAGTTTGGTGCTAAAGGTTTGGCATATTTGCAAATTAAAGAAAATGAAATCAAAGGTCCTTTGGTCAAATTTATTAGTGAGCAGAATCTCAAAACCTTGCTTGAGAGAGTAGGAGCAAGTGTCGGTGATATTGTGTTTTTTGGAGCAGGGGCGAAAAAGGTTGTTTGGGACTATATGGGTAGATTGCGTCAAAAGATTGCAAATGATATGGGAATGATCAATGAAAGTGTTTATAAATTTTTGTGGGTTGTAGATTTTCCTATGTTTGAACGCAATGATGATGGTAGTATTTCAGCACTTCATCACCCCTTTACGATGCCAAGAGATTTAGAAGTTGAGGATATTGAAGAGATTAATTCTGTGGCATATGATGTGGTGTTGAATGGTTTTGAAATCGGTGGGGGAAGCATTAGAATTCATAAGCAAGAGATTCAAAGTAAAGTTTTTGAACTTTTGGGAATCACTCAAGAAGAAGCAAAAGATAAATTTAGCTTCTTGCTTGAAGCGTTGCAGTTTGGTGCTCCTCCACATGGAGGAATCGCATTTGGATTGGATAGGATTATTATGTTGCTTTGCAATGCACATTCTATTCGCGATGTGATTGCATTCCCCAAAACCCAAAAAGCAACTTGTCCTCTTACAGACGCACCAAGCCCTGCAGGTGAAGAGCAGTTAAGAGAATTGCATATTAGAGTAAGAGAAACCAAAAAATAAGGAGAAATATGAAAAAATTATTTTTAGTTATTGGAGCACCCGGTAGCGGGAAAACAACTGATGCGGAGATTATTAGTAAAAATAATACAGAAAGTATCGTGCATTATTCTACTGGAGAACTTCTAAGGGCTGAAGTGGCAAGTGGAAGTGAAAAAGGAAAATTGATTGATAGTTATACAAGCAAAGGAAATCTTGTCCCGCTTGAAATTGTAGTGCAAACGATTGTTGATGCGATCTCTAATGCACCTAAAGATATTGTAATTATCGATGGCTATCCTAGAAGCGTGGAGCAAATGCTGGAGTTGGATAAAATCTTAAAAGGAACAAACAATATTACTTTGGCAAATGTTATTGAAGTAGAAGTGAGTGAAAAAGTAGCGTGTGATAGAGTGCTTGGTAGAGCTAGGGGAGCTGATGATAATGTAGAGGTATTCAACAATCGCATGAAAGTATATTTGGAGCCTTTAGCGGAGATTCAAGAGTTTTATAGTGCTAAAGGAATTTTGCACAAAATTAATGGCGAAAGAACAATAGAAGAAATCGTAACAGAAATGGAAGCATTTATTAAGAGTAGAATCTAAGGTGTTTTATGCAGAATAAAATAAAATGGTATTTGGTTGCTTTTTTGATGATTGTAGGAACTTCACAAGTATTTGGAAAAGAAGGTGTGAAGCCCATTAATGTCGTGATTTCTCTCGTAGAAAAAAGTCAATGGGAAACTGCAAAGTTGCAAGTGCAAGCAATCCAAAAAAGTTTAAAAGATGATGAAGTGGGTGATATTGAGCTTGTGATGGGCGGAGATTCTGTGCTGCTTTTTGGTAAAAATAGCACTTCATCAGATAAAATAAGAAAAGAAATTGCTGCTTTGGTGAAACTCCCAAATGTTAGAGTTGTAGCTTGTAGTGGGGCAATGCGACGAGCAAAAATCAGCAAAGAATCCTTGATTGAAGGTGTAGAGCAAGTGAAAAATGCCCCAAGAGAAATTGTAGATAGACAATTGCAAGGGTATGCAATTTTAAATCAATAAAAAGGAAAGAATTATGAATTTATCAAAAATTGAAGTAGGTGAGAATCCTAGCAAACTAAATGTGGTTATTGAGATTCCTTATGGAAGTAATATTAAATATGAAATTGACAAAGAGAGTGGGGCGGTCGTCGTCGATAGGGTAATGTATAGTGCAATGTTTTATCCTGCAAATTATGGGTTTGTCCCAAATACATTAAGTGATGATGGTGACCCTGCTGATGTGTTGGTATTAAACGAGTATCCTTTGCAAGCTGGAAGTGTGATTAAGGCAAGATTGATTGGGGTTTTGATAATGGAAGATGAGAGCGGGCTTGATGAGAAGCTTATTGCTGTGCCTATTTCTAAAATTGATCCGAGATATGATAATATCAAGTCTCTAGCGGATTTGCCACAAATTACATTAGATAGAATCAAAAATTTCTTTGAAACTTATAAAATGTTAGAGCCAAATAAATGGGTAAAAGTGAAAGAATTTCAAGACTTAGAAAGTGCAAAAGCTATTTTGGATAAAGCAATCCAAAACTACAAATAATACTAATGTCAGTGTTTTTACACTGGCATCTTCTAAAACTACCCTATCTTTTTATTGTAATTATTTTATTTTTATTTTATCAACTTTATCTCAATTTAGTAGTATAATATCTTTTATGAATTTATAAATCAAAGAATCTCTTTTAAAATTTCTTTTAAAAATGTTTTTCTTTGTTTGTAAATTTAAATATCTTATAAAGGAGATAAAATGTCAAACAATCCTAATTCTGTTATAGTATGGGGGGGGGGGGGCAAATAAGCCTTTAATTAATAACCTCTCTTTAAAAACCTCTAAACTACAAAAAAAGAATCCAAGTCTTTCTAAGAATCTAAAAGATTCAAAGAATCAATCCAATCTTTTAGTTTCTAAACCAACCCTTAGTAAAATAAGTATATCTATTGTAGCTTCTATAGTTTTATCTCAAAGTCTAGTGGCTTTACCTAGTGGAGGTAAATTCACTATAGGAAGTGGAAGTATTACTACTATTAATGGTAATACTATGAATATCACAGGAAATAATAAAAATCATGTGATTGCTTGGGGAGGTGGATTTAATATCAATAAAGGTGAAGTTGTTAATTTTGATACAAGTCATAAGAATCCAGCTTCTTTTTTAAATCTTGATTATTCTAATCAAGCTTCAAAGATTCTAGGAACATTAAATGGAGGAAAGCATAATATCTATTTGGTTAATCCTAGTGGAGTCTTAGTAGGTAAAGAAGCTAGTATTAATGCTAATAAATTTATTGCTTCTACTTCTCCTATAGATCAAAAAGATTTAGATTTGTTTAACAATCAAAACACATTAGTAGAATCTTTCTCTCCTGTTTTTAAACCTAATAAGGGGAATATTGTTAATCTAGGAACAATTAAAGCCAATAATGGAATTACATTGATTGGGAATGAAGTGGTATTTGCAGAGAGTGCAAAACTCATCAATCAAAATGGAAATACCCAAAATAATTCTATAACCTTAATTGGCAATGAACTTGATATGAGGGCTCAATACATTAAAGGAAAGGTTATTACAAGTATTGAAGATAAAGCTAGTATTCAAATCTCTACAACAAATCTTTATGGGTATGAGAATTTTAATATTGAAACACAAAATTATAATGGAATTACTAGTGCTATTTCCATAAAGGACTTTAAAGGTATTGCAACGATTGGAAAAGAAAAAGGCAATAATGCAGAGTCTTTAAGGGATTGGTATTATTTTGCAAAAGGTTGGAATGAAGGGAAAAATCAAATAAGAGATTTGATTGATGATTTTGTATTGTTAAGCGATATTGACTTTGGTAAAAATGAGAAAATTTCACTTATTGATGGAACTCAATTAAGCTTTAGCGGGAATTATGCGGATTTTAATGGGGATAATGATTATAGTGATTCGATGGTTGTGGGAGGGGTAAGTGGTTATTTTTCTACTACTCACCCAAATTATGTTTCTAATGCCTTTGCTGCCAACTTTATTGGAAATGGGCATACAATAAGTAATGTAGATATTGATATTGATGCTAAATATACTACAGGTGATTTAAGTAACATAACTTTTGCAGGTATCTTTGGTCAAACTAGTGGTGGAACTATTAGCAATTTAAGTGTTGATAATGTGGAAATTACCGCCACTGCTATTGATACTACTATAAACCATGCTTTAAGTACTTATATAGGTGGATTTGTAGGGTATTCAGATAATAGCACCTTTTCTAATATTGCCTTAGAAAATATCCATGATTTGAAAGGCGGTGTTATAGGTGGATTTGCTGGAACTGCAGGAGATTATTCAAATTTTAGCAATATCACCTTAAATAATGTCGGTAGTTTAACGGGCGGTGATGTAGGTGGATTTATAGGAGATTTAGATTATTATAGAAGTGATTATAACACTTTTTCTAACATTTCTTTAGAAAAAATCCATGATTTGACAGGTAGTGGGTCCGTAGGTGGTTTTGTTGGAAATGCAAATATGTCATATCATGTTTTTTCTAATATCACTTTAAATGATATTGATAATTTAACAGGTAGTATGATAGGTGGATTTGTGAGTGGGCAATCGTCTGGCTCTTTTACCAATATCACTTTGAATAATGTTCATGGTTTGAAAGGTGAGTTTGGGGGTGGATTTGCTATGCAAATATCAGAGGGGTCAACAGTTTCTAATATTGTATTAAATGATATAAGTATAGAAACTAGTGGTGAGGTTGGAGGATTTGCTTGGGATTTTGTAACTTCAACCGCTTCTAATGTTGTTTTAAATGGTGTTAATATAAAAGTTAATGGAACTGGCAATATCTCTTGGACAGGTGGATTTGCTGGTAGAGTAGGTAGTGCAATCTTTTCTAATATCGTCTTAAACGATGTCAATATTGCAATAACAGGCGGTTTTCCATCATGGTTAGGTGGTTTTGCTGGATTTTCACCTGGTCAAAATACTTTTCATAATATTATCCTAAATGGTATTGGAGATTTATCTGCTTATCTTTCTGATTCTAATGGGAAAGATTACGGGGGAGTTGGAGGATTTATTGGGTGGATTGAAACTATAAATGGTGCTGATAACTTTTCTAATATCTACCTTTATTTCGACTCTGATTCTGTGATTACATCCACAGGTAATTCTAATAAATATATAGGTAAATTCTATGGAAATCTACTTGATGAAGGAACTAATGAAAAAAATGATCCACTCTTTGAGTCAACTTTCTCCAATGTCCATATTTATTATAAAGATGGAAGTCTAGCTAATGCCAGTTCTGATTCCAATGATTACAATTCTAATGGCGGCAAAATCAACCTCCACACTTACACAGATTCTACACAAGGAATCAAAGATTTCCAAACCGCCATCACAGGCAACAATATCTTTGAAAATGTAGAACTAAAAGATTATGAAGGTAATTCCATAACCTTTGATCCAACCTACAACCAAATTATCAAAGATCCAAATGATTCAAAAGAGTACTTCAAAATTAATATTGATGACACCACAGGTTACTACTCTTTCATCAACACAGACAAACTACAACAAGACTTAGATAGTCTGGTAGGCTCTAACAATCCAAATGACCCTAGCAATCCGGGTGGAGGTGCTGGAAGTGATTCTAGTAATCCCAATGATTCTATACAAATCCCCACTCTAGATTCTACTCTAGTTACTAACAACTACATTCCTATTGCAGAGGATTATAATAAAGGTATCTTAGATTCTATTTTAGGAGAAAACAATCTAATCTTTGATTTATTAGGAGAAGATGATTTAGAATCTATTAGACAATCTTTAGATTTCTTAGTTTCTTTCTTAGATGGAGAAAATGATATTAAAGAATTATTTGGAGATTATTATAAAGTCAATGATAATATCTATGGAGCATTAAACCAAGACTTAACAATTAATCTTAAATTCTCTAATTTCATAGAAGCATTAAAACAAAACAAGGATATCAATTTAGCCTTCTTAAAAGATTATAGAGATAAACTCAATACCTATAATCAAAACAAAGAGCTTTATCAAAGTGGAGGCTTACCGCCTTTAGAGCAAGAAAGCCTAAAAAAACTATTAGAAGAACAATACAATGAACTTTTAAACTTAGAGCAAATAGCTAAGACAAATTTAGAATCTCTTCAAGGATTAATCAAGGATTCTTTTAAGATGGATACTAACTATACAATCTTTGCTAAAGAATCTCTAAGTCCTCTAAATTTTACAATCAACATAGGCAGTTTAGATAACTTTGAAGATACACAAGGCAATGGAGATAACAATAATCGTTTTACTCCACCAAATGAAGTGCAAAAAATAGCAGACTTAGCCTCTAAAGAAGCAATACTAATCCTCCCAGCACAAGAAAAACAAGAAGCCATTGTAGAAGATGGTAAAGAAAGAGGTAGATTATGTATTGTAAGTGATAATGCTAAGACAAATAATCCTTGTATGGCGATTACTTATTAATTAATTCTATTAGCTTAGGTTAATCCTAAGCTAAATAGACACTAATCAAAATATTGAAGAGATTTTAAAAAGATTCAAAATAAAACAATGCAATAAAAACTTTTTTATTCTTGTTTGATTATTTTATAAACTCTAATACAAAATAAACATTTAAACTTTGAATCTTTTTAGAATCTTAAAAGAGATTCAATGCTTTTAAATAATTGAATGATATTTCTAAGATTAAATTGAATTGTATTTTTAAGATTCTAAAGTATTAAGATATAGGAGGTGGAGAAGAGGCTATGAATAAATATAGAATAGACACTTAGCATTAGAATAAATATGCAATGTGTGTATTAGAGAATATCAAGAGTTGTATTATTATAGAGTATTACCTAAAAGCATTTAGGTAATACTTGAAAGATAATAAATAACAATGGCGTATAGTATTATGGGTAGGTTAATAAGTGGGTAATGGTGTAATGATGGGCTACTCATAGATATTATTGTTTCTTCAAATAGAGCTAATAATCAAAGTTTCTTAATGTTTTAAAATTATTTGAGTTTGTAAAATATGAAAGCTGTTTAATTTTTGGATAATTATTTGAATAGCAAATTTTATAAGGTGTTATATGGTATCAAAACCTTCTAAAGTGTTTCAAAAAGTAATCTTTAATGGGATAATCTTTGGTAATCAAAATAGAAGTAGAATGAAATTTCAAAAAAAGTTTGTAAAATTATAACGACTAGCATAAAGTTTTTGAGTTAGTATTTTATAAGGAGAAAAAATGAAACAAAGTTTAGTGATTTTAGCTTTGGCGATTTTAGGTTTTGTTGGTTGTGGAGGTGAAAAAACAGAAACTTCCCAAGCTGATTCTAATAAAGTTTATGAAGTGAAATTTGCTCATGTAGTGAGTGCAAATACACCAAAAGGGAAAGCAGCAGACTTTTTTGCAAAAAGAGTTAATGAATTGACAAATGGTAAGATTGTGGTGCATGTTTTCCCTTCGGCACAATTGGTGGATGATGATAAAGTGTTTCAAGAGTTAAAGCGTAACAATGTGCAGTTAGCCGCACCGAGTTTTTCAAAATTTACTCCATTTGCAAAAGAATTTAATTTGTGGGATATTCCTTTTATTTTCCGTGATACCGAGCATTTACATAAAGTAATGGATGGAGAAGTTGGGCAAATTTTAAAAGATGTTATTACTAATAAAGGTTATGTGGCATTAGACTATTGGGATGCAGGATTTAAGCAATTTAGCACTAATAAAAAGCCTATTATTTTGCCTAGCGATGCAGAAGGTCAGAAAATGCGTATCATGAGCTCTAAAGTGTTAGAAGAGCAAACAAAAGCAATCAAAGCAATTCCACAAGTTTTGCCTTTTGGCGAAGTGTATTCAGCGCTTCAAACAGGTGTAGTTGATGCAGCAGAAAATCCACTTTCAAATCTCTATAATTCTAAATTTTATGAAGTGCAAAGTTCTATTACGATGTCTAATCATGGATATTTAGGGTATTTGGTCGTTGCAAGTGAAAAATTTTGGAATGAATTACCAAAAGATTTGCAAGAAAAGTTTATGGTTGCTATGAAAGAGGCAACTATTTATGAGAGAGAAGAGAGTGCAAAAGAAGAAAAAATGTTGCTTGATAAGCTTAAAGCAGATGATAAAACAGGCACTCAAATTTTCACACTTACAGAAGATCAAAAGAAACAATGGCAAGATGTGATGTATGCGATTTATCCGAAGTTTTATGACTTGGTGGGTAAAGATTTAATCGAAAAAACAATGAATACTAAGTAATAAAGGGTAAAATTTGCGGAATTTATTATTGATGATTCAAAAACCTTTTTTGTATGCACATAAGAGTCCCGGTATTAATCGCTTTTTTGAGATTTTAGATATGATTATTGCAGGGATTAATAAAAATGTAGCTGTATTAGGATTGGTGTTTGGAATCGTGATTACTGCTATTAATGTTTGTGTGCGTTATATTGCGGGCTTCTTTCCTGAAATTGGTTCATTAACTTGGGCAGAAGAAGTCGCTAGGTATTGTTTTTTGTGGTCTGCATTTTTTGGTGCGGCTTATGGGTTTAGAAAAGGTGTGCATATTTCTGTTACAATGTTGATTGAGAAGTTTCCACCACCATTGGCAAAAGCATGTGTATTGGGAACACATATCCTAAATTCTATCTTTTTAGGATTTATGTTTTATGCAAGTGTGATGGTGTGTTATTTGAACTATGAGATTGGCTATATGAGCGAAGCACTCCATAGTGTTCCTTTGTGGGTTTTCCTTCTTTGTTTGCCTATTGCATTTTTTGGAGCTACTTATCGAAGTATCGAGAAAATTTATGAAGTTTCTTGGATGGATGCAGATAAGGTAGTAAGAAATGCAGAAGAAGAAATGATACACGATTCGGTAATTAAGGACTAAGGGGATATTATGAGTGTTGCATTTTTGCTGATAGTTTTATTTGGTTTGTTATTGCTTGGTGTTCCTGTTGCTATTTCACTAGGTGTAAGTGCAGTAGCTACAATGCTGATTTTTACTTCCTATGATATTATGGGTGTGCCAGAAATTATGCTAAATGGGTTGAAGCCTGCTTTGATGGCGATTCCTATGTTTATTTTGGCGGGTTCTTTGATGAGTAAGGGGAGTTCTGCACAAAGAATTGTAGATTTTGCAAAAAGTATTGTCGGGCATTTACCTGGTGGGCTTCCTATGAGTGCAATTTTGGCGTGTATTATTTTTGCGGCAGTTAGTGGGAGTTCCCCTGCAACAGTTGTGGCGATTGGTTCTGTAATGTTTGCAGCACTTAAAGCAGCAGGATACCCTAAGAGCTATTCTGTGGGTGCGATTACTTCAGCGGGAAGTTTGGGGATTTTGATTCCGCCTTCTGTGGTTATGATTGTTTATGGGGTAACTGCAGAAGTTTCTATCGAAAAGCTTTTTATGGCAGGAGTTGTTCCGGGATTGATGATTGGTGGAATGATGATGCTATATGCTTATATTGGGGCTAGAAGATTGGGATTTAAATCTACTACACCAGCGAGCTTTAAAGAGAGATGGAGTAAGTTTAAAGAAGCATTTTGGGCATTACTTATCGTTTTTGTTGTAATTGGTGGGATTTATGCTGGAATCTTTACTGCCACAGAGGCTGCTGGAATTAGTGCAGTTTATGCTTTTGTAGTTTCTATTTTTGTTTATAAAGATATTAAGATTAAAGATTTGTATGCTGTATTTTTAGATGCAGCTATTACCACAGCGATGATTTTCTTTATTATTGGATTTGCTGTTGTCTTTGCGCATTTGCTTACAAGTGAGAGAATCCCTCATATCATAGCAGAAAGTTTGGTAGGTATGAATATGACTTGGTGGATGTTCTTAATCTTGGTAAATATTGTCTTATTTATTATGGGGCAATTTATGGAGCCAAGCTCTGTTGTAATGATTATGACGCCGCTTCTTTTGCCTATTGCATTGCAATTAGGAATTGATCCGATTCATTTTGGAATTATTATGATTGTGAATATGGAGATTGGTATGCTAACCCCTCCTGTTGGGCTGAATCTTTTTGTAGCAAGTTCATTGACAGGATTAAGCCTAAAAGATGTAACAATTTCTATTATTCCATGGTTGTGTGTTTTGTTGGTTGGATTAGTTCTAACCACTTATGTGCCTGAAATTTCACTTTGGTTACCTAATTTATTGGAGCGTTAAGAAGTGGTTTTTGGTCGATAAGGTAGCACAAAAGTGGAAGAATATTTATTGTTTTTATTTGATAAAGCCCCGCTTGGAATTAGTTTCTTAGCGGGGATTTTGACTTTTATTAGTCCTTGTGTATTGCCCCTTATTCCTGCATATCTTTCTTATATTTCTGAAGTTTCCCTAAGTGAATTGAAAGCTTATCATATGCTTGATAGAAGAATGCGTTTTGTAATTGTTCGCAATGCTTTATTTTTTGTTTTGGGAATGGGGATAGTTTTTGTTTTGCTTGGAGTGGTAGCTGCTAGAATATTAAGTGGCGGAATCTTGCTTAGTCCTTATGTGGCATATTTTGCTGGAGGGATTTTGATAATTTTTGGTTTGCATACTGCAAAGGTTATTGAGATTCCTTTTTTGAATTACCAAAAAAATGCGAAATTTAATGTAGTTCATTTTAGTTTTTTGCGTGATTTTTTTATGCCATTTTTATTGGGAGTGAGTTTTTCGTTGGGTTGGACACCTTGTGTAGGACCTATTTTAGCAGGGATTATTTCTCTTGCTAGTTTAAGGGCTGATGAGGGAATTATCTTGATGATAGTTTATACATTGGGATTTAGTTTGCCATTTTTGCTGTGTGCATTTCTAGTTGGTTATGCTTTTGCATTTTTGGATAGAATTAAAAGGTATTTTAGGTTAATTGAATGGTGTGCGGGTGGATTGCTTATTGTTATAGGGATTTTAATTATTACTGGCAAAATGGAGTGGTTATCTAATTATTTGGTAAAAGTTTTGGGATAAATTATGAGATTAAAAAATTTTACTAATCTTTCGCAGCAAGAGAGTAGAGAAGTTTTTTTGTGGAGGAATAGCGAGGAAATTTCTTGTTTTATGAAAACAAAAAATATTTCTTGGGAAGAGCATATTGCCTTTCTTGAAAAGCTCAAAGAAGAGGTAACTAAGCAATATTTTTTGGTTTTTGATGGAGAAGTGGCAGTGGGTGTTGTGGATTTTGTGGATATTCAAAGGGGAGATTCTTGTGAGTTTGGAATCTATCAAAATCCAAATTTAAAAGGATATGGAAAAGGCTTAATGGAGGTTGTGATAAAATATGCCTTTGAGACTTTGAAAGTCAAGAATCTTTATGCTTGTGCTTTTAATGAGAATCAAAAAGCAATTTCTCTTTATCTAAAATTTGGTTTTATTCTGACAAAAAAGGATGCAAAAATGAGTTATTTTAAATGTAGTAGGGGGGGGGGGGTAAATAATATCTTTTATGGCTTGCCATTCTTTCAAAGGGAGGTGAGTTGATGAAGGTGGCGATTTTAACTTCTCCCAATCAATGGTTTATCCCTTATGCAAAAGATTTGCAAACAAAGATTACTAAAAGCGATTTGTATTTTTCTCATCAAGAAATAAAGCAATCTTATGATATTGTTTTTATTTTATCTTATCATCAAATAATTCCTAGATCTTTTTTAATTAAGAATAAACATAATCTTGTAATTCATGCTTCTAATCTCCCCAAAGGAAAAGGCTGGTCGCCGATGTTTTGGCAGATTTTAGAGGGTAAAAATGAGATTGTGTTTTCGATGTTTGAAGCCGATGAAAAGGCGGATAATGGTGATATTTATTTACAAAAAACATTGCAATTAAGCGGACTTGAATTATATGATGAATTAAGAGATAGACAAGCTAAGATGTGTGAAAAGATGTGTTTGGAGTTTTTAGCAAAATATCCTAATATTGATGCAAAAAAGCAAGAGGGAGATGAGAGCTTTTATTCTAAGAGATTACCTAAAGATAGTGAATTGGATATAAAAAGTAGCTTGGAATCTCAATTTAATTTATTAAGAATCGTTAGTAATGAGGAGTTTCCAGCATTTTTCTATAAGGATGGTAAAAAGTTTATTTTAAAAATCTATGATTCTTCTATGGGGGTGGGGGAATAACCCTAAAAGATTATATTGATTTTAAGTCCTAAGGAACATAGTGAGATTTTGAAAATTAGCAATGATGAGAGAATAAGAAAATTTCTTTATACTCAACATTTTATTTCAATCAAAGAACACTTGGAATTTGTAGAAAGATTAAAGAAGGATTTGAGAAAAAAATATTTTGCAATTTATTGTTGTGGTAAATTTTAGGAAGTGTTAATTTTGAAAATAAAGGACAAGAAGTTGAATTTGGATTTTAAGCAAATCCAAATATTGCTGGGCTTGGTAGAGTTATGGAGCAAATTAGTCTTTTTTATGCTTTTTGTGTTATGAATTCAAAAAAGCTGATATTGGAGGTTTTTTATGAGAATAGTAGGGTAATTAATCTGCATAAAAAGTTTGGGTTTATTGTGTATGGAGAGTTTTATAAGGGCGAAAAGAAAGTTTTGAAGATGTATTTAGAAAATAAATTGAATGATAAAAGAGAAAATTAACTTCCTAATTAGTATAATTTTGCATTAAATTTTTAGAGGTTTTTGTATGGTGGAGACGAAATATATTTTTGTTACAGGTGGAGTTTTAAGTTCTCTTGGGAAGGGGATTACTTCCTCATCAATAGCAACTTTATTGAAGCATTCAGGTTTTGAAGTGGGTATTTTGAAAATCGATCCTTATATCAATGTGGATCCCGGGACAATGAGCCCTTTAGAGCATGGAGAGGTTTTTGTAACACAAGATGGTGCGGAGACGGATTTAGACATTGGGCATTATGAGCGTTTTTTAAATATGGATTTTTCCTCTAAAAATAATTTTACAACAGGGCAAGTTTATCTCTCTGTGATCGATAGAGAGCGTAAAGGTGGGTATTTAGGTAAGACAATTCAAGTCATTCCACATATTGTTGATGAGATTAAGCGAAGAATCAAACTTGCAGGAGAGGGCAAGGAAATTTTGGTAGTTGAACTTGGCGGAACAGTGGGAGATATTGAGGGGCTGCCATTTTTGGAAGCTATGCGTGAGATTAAACATGAATATGGAATGGAGCGTGTTATTAGTGTGCATGTGACTTTGATACCATTAATCAAAGTGGCAGGGGAGTTAAAAACAAAACCAACACAACATAGTGTGCAAGAATTAAGACGCATTGGGATTACTCCGCAAATTATCATTGCACGGACAGAAAAAGAATTGCCAAAAGAGCTTAAAAATAAACTTTCAATGAGTTGCGATGTGGATTATGATTGCGTAATCACTGCTCAAGATGCTAAGAGTATTTATCAAATGCCGCTTCATTTTTTGAAAGAAGGGGTTTTGGTGCCTATTGCAAGATTCTTAAAACTCCCAGAATTTACACCTAATATGCAAGAATGGGATAGTTTAGTGAAGCGAATCCTAGCTCCACAAAATGAAGTTAGCATTGCCTTTGTGGGTAAATATTTGAATCTTAAAGAATCCTATAAATCCCTCATTGAAGCTTTGGTGCATGCAGGGGCGAATTTGGATACAAAAGTGAATATTCAATGGATAGATAGTGAAGAGCTAGAAAATAATCCAGAAATAATTCAGCAATTAAAGTATGTTAATGGTATTTTGGTGCCCGGTGGATTTGGAGAAAGAGGGATTAAAGGCAAAATGAAAGCCATTTGGTTTGCGAGAGAAAATAAGATTCCATTCCTTGGAATCTGCCTTGGAATGCAGTTGGCAGTCTTGGAATTTGCACATAATGTTTTGGGAATCAAAGAAGCAGATTCTATGGAATTCAATCCTAAGACAAAAGAACCTATTATTTATTTGATTGAAAACTTTATTGATCAAAATGGCAAACAGCAAATTCGCACACACACTTCCCCTATGGGTGGCACAATGAGGCTTGGTGAATATGAATGCCAAACTAAAGAGGGCAGCAAACTCCAACAAGCTTATAAAGGGCAAAAAACTATCAAAGAAAGACATCGTCATCGCTATGAAGTGAATCCAAAATATAGAGAAGCTTTAGAAAAGCAAGGAATGATAATCTCTGGAGAATCTAATGGGCTGATTGAAGTAGTAGAGCTCAAAGAGCACCCATGGTTTGTGGGAGTGCAATTTCATCCGGAATTTACTTCTAGGCTACAAGCACCTAATTTGGTAATTTTAGAATTTATTAAGCAATCTTTAATGTATCATGCTAAATGATATATTGAGGTTTTCTCCGCTAAATGCACTAGAAATAAAAAATATTCTTGCAGGTAGGTTTGATGGGGAAAAGATTAAAAAATTGCAAGATTTGCCTCCCCCTGATTCTTTGAATAATCTCTCTAAGATTGCCAAAAAAATTGCCAAAGCCATACAAGAAAAAAAAAGAATAGTTGTAGTTGGCGATTATGATGTAGATGGTGTCGTTTCTTGTGCGATTTTAAAAGAGTTTTTTGATAAGATACCCTATGTGATTTCAATTGTGATACCTAGCCGTTTTGATGATGGTTATGGATTATCAAGTGCAATGATTGACAGATTAGATTGTGAAATGATTATCACGGTGGATAATGGCATTAGCGCGATAGAAGCAGCAGAAGTTTGTAAGCAAAGAGGAATTGAGCTAATTATTACAGATCATCATACACCGCAAGAAAATCTACCAGATGCACTTATTTGCAACCCAAAGCTTTCTCCCCATTTTCCAGAATCTGAAATTTGTGGTGCTTGTGTGGCATGGTATTTGTGTGCAGCAATCAAGCAAGAAATGGGGATAGAAGTCCAAATGGCTGAATTTTTGGATTTACTTGCTTTGGCAATTATTAGTGATGTAATGCCTCTTAGAGGAATGAATCGTGTGTTGTTGAAAAAGGGGTTAGAAGTTTTAGCACAAAGCAAAAGAGCTGCTTTGGTGATTTTAAAAGAGCATTTCAAAAGATACCCTTTGAATTCGCAATTGTTAGGATATTATTTTGTGCCACTTTTGAATTGTGCAGGGAGGATGGAAGAGGCTAAGATTGCATATGAATTTTTGATTGAGAAAGATTATTACAAGGCATTAGAAATATTTAAAAAACTTCAAAAACTTAATCAAAAAAGAAAAAATCTCCAAAATAAGACTTTTTTAGAAGCTAAAGAATATTTTGAAACACAAGAAAAGTTTGAAGAATTACCCTTTGTGCTTGTGTGTAATGAGCAGTGGAATGAAGGAGTGGTTGGGATTGTTGCAGCAAAACTTTGTGAAGAGTATGCCAAACCAAGTATTGTGCTAACGCATAAAGAAGAGTATTTAAAAGGCAGTATGCGTTCTTTGGATATAGATTGTATGAAGATTTTGGAGCAGTGTCAAGGATATTTGGAGGCATTTGGGGGGCATTTTGGTGCAGCGGGATTGAGTTTGCAAAAAGAGAAATTTTTGGATTTTAGAGATTATTTGATGCAATTAAAATTGCCAGACAAACAAAAGATAATTCAATCTAATATTCTTGGAGCTTTGCCTCTTAAAGAAGTGAATTTAGAGATTTTTAGAATCTTGCAGGAATTTGAACCCTATGGAGAGCAAAATAGCATTCCCCAGTTTGTAACTCAAGCAAAAATAAGAGCGGTGCAAATTTTTGGGACTAACCATAGCCAAATGGTTTTGGAGCAAGAAGGGGTGATTAGAAAAGCTTTGGTATTTTTTGAAAATCTAAAAGCTTATGAGAATCAAGAAATGGGGTTTGCGTATTCTTTGCAATGGGATAAATTTGCTCGTGATGTAGTATTAAAAGTGGAGAATTATACCCCATTGATTTAGGCTATCTTACACATTCTTTTGAATATGAATCGCATTTGAAGCCTAATGGACAATCTGTATCAAAATTGCAGCCACTTTCAATTTTTGGTCCATAATTGTTTCTTGGCTCATTAAAATTTTGGATTCCAAATTCATCGACTGCTTTTATACATTGTCCTTCCCAGTCATACATATTTTTTAGACATTGGTAGCCCAAATTGCAATCTGCATCAGACATACAAGCAAAGGAAAATTGAGAAGCAATCCATAAAAATATTATAAATTTTTTCATTTTCTACCTTTTTATTTTTTGAGAGTGATTAGGAGTGTTGGGAGCAAGATTAATGATCCAGCAAGCATTAGAAGCATTACAAGTGTAGTGAGTAGCCCAAAATAAATTGTGGGGATAAAATTGCTAGTCATCATGGCACAAAAACCAACTACAATTATTAAGGTGGTATAATACATGGCATTGCCAATAGAGCTATGAGAGCGTATAATGGCTTGTTTGATTGAATGGGATTTTAGCTCTTCTTTGTAGCGATGAATATAATGTATCACATCATCAACTCCAATTCCAAGACAGATTGCAGCAATAGTGATTCCCATTAAATCTAGGGGGATTCCACTAATACCTAAGAATCCAAAAATTGCCCCTAATGGAATGAGATTAGTTAGGAGTGCAATCACAGAAAGTTTAAAGCTTCTAAAAATTAGAACAAAAACTAAGAAAATTGCTCCAATTACAAGGCTTAGAGTATCTACTTGCGAGGCGATGAGGCTTTGTAAGAGATTGTTATAAAGCACCATCATACCATTGATTTTAAAAGTTACAGATTCGTTTTGGAGCAGGGTTGTAAGATCATTTTGGATTTCGTGGATGAAAAGATTGCGTTTGAGATTTGGATTAGAATCAAAGGTGCGAAAGACAAAACGCATTTGATTTTTTGCAATGTTGGCATAAGGGGTGAAGAGTTGATTTTTGAGATTTTGTGGAGAATTTTTATAAAGAAAAGCGATAGTAAAATCATCAGCACCTAATCCCAAAGAGCCTACAAGCATGGAGAGGCTATGTAGGCTTAAAATAGAGCCGATGTATTCTTTGTTTGCTAAGTAAGTGTGGATTTTTTCTGCGATTCTTAGTTTTTGACTATCAAACCAATAAGAATCCTGTTGTTCTAATGCATTAAATTCCTCTTCAAATTCATTTTCAAAATCACTAAGAGAGGAATCTTTGGAAGATTTATCTTGAAAATTTATGATAATTTCAAGTGGAATCGTGCCTCCAAGATCTTGGTCGATTGTAAGTAGTCCCTGTTTGATTTCGCTGTCATCTTTGAAGTAATTAACAAAGCTGTTTTCTACTTTGAGATTCATAATACCATAAATGCTAAAGACAATGCAAAGAAAAGAAATAGCATAAATGAGTTTGGGTTTATTAGTGGCAAGATTTGCACATTTTAGCAAAAAGATGTGGTGCCATTTGGGGAGATCTTTGACTTTTTGGGGTTTGGGTAGAATGACTAAAATTGCACCAAAAAGCATAAAAGTAAAAATGAGTGCAACACTTACCCCAATACTCATAATAATTCCTAGATGAATAATAGGGAGAATTTTGGAAAATACGAGGCTTAAAAATCCAATAATAGTGGTTAAAACAGCAAAAAAACTAGGCGAGGCTTTGTTTAGCATCACTGCATACACGAGGTTTTTTTGTGAGGCTTTGGGAAATTTTTCATAAAACTCTAAATAAGAGACAATTAGATGCACTATCAAAGAGACAGAAATAATCAGCAATAAAGAAACATAATTGCTTGAAACAATGGTGATTTGATAACCAAAAAAAGAAAAAATACCACTGCTAACAACAAGGCTAAAAAGACAAACACAAAAACTTAGAGCGACAAAATAAATGTGGCGGAAAAATATCCACAACATTAATGCCAAAATTATACTCAATGCTGTGCCATAAGTAATGAGGTCGGATTTTACATAATCAATCATATCGCTTGCAATAAGCATAATTCCGCCAAGATAAACTTTTCCTTCTGCTATGTATTGTTCTTTGAGAGATTTTAGGGCTTGAATAGTTTGGGCATTGTGGATTTGGGAATTTTGTTTGTGTGTATGAATGAGATTTTGGATATTTTGTTTTTCTTCTTTGGTGTTTGCGGTATTTTTGAGTTGGGTTAATTCTTTTAGTTTAATGTCTTCTTTTAGATAAATTAAAATTCCAGCAGTTTTTGCATTTTTTGAGATGATATTTTGTGTGTAAAAAGGGTGGTTTAGAATCTCATTTTTTGCGAGGTTTTTATCGGTTTGTTTGGAAAGTAGAGTTGGATTTATTTTGAGAATTTCTTGTAATTCAAGATTGGGTGTGCTTTTGAGCAAAGGGGCATTTAAAATGCTTAGAGTATCTTGCACTTGTGGAATCTTTTTGATATCTTGTGTGATTTTTTGGAGAATTTGGAGTGAATGGTTTGAAAATACATTCCCATCTTTTGGGATAAAGGCTAAAATCAAAAAATCTTTTGTTTGGTAGTCTTGCAAGATTTCTTCATAAATTTTGAAATCTTTGTCATTTTCGAGGATAAGGCTTTCAGAGCTAGCATCAATGGGGAGCTTTATCGCATAAAATAAAGAAATAAAGAAAAATAAAATACAGCAGAATAGAATCTGCTTTGGATATTTTAAGATGGTTTTAAAAATAAACGCTAATGGGTGATTAATTTTCAAAGCGTATTTCACTTTCTAGTTTTTGGAGTAATTTTTCAAAACCTTCTTGAGAGATAATATCTGCAAATTGTGAGCGATAAGTTTGAATAACGCTAATGCCCAAAATATCAACATCATAGATTTTCCAATCTTGATTGAATTCATGAAATTTGAAAGTGATATAATGGATTTTTCCATCTAAGATGATAGAAGTTTTGAGATTGTAGCGGTTGGCTTTAGTCTTTTGCCCACCTAGGACTTTCATAGTTTCATCTTTGTAGAGGTGGAGTTTGTCTGTAAAACTTCGCTTGAGATTTTTTTCAAATGCGACATCAAATTCTTTTTGTTGGCTAGGTGAGAGGGTTTTGTATTTTTTTGAGAGTGAGAGTTGTGCCATTAAATGATAATCAAAAATAGAATCAAACATTGCAAAGATTTCTTTGGCAATAGATTCAATGTTTTTATTAGAGGTTTGTAAAATGTGGATTGTTTGATTGATATTTTTTTCCATTGTTGTATCAATTTTGTCAAATTCTAATGCAAAACCAAAAGTAGCCACCAATAAAAAACTAAATAAAATTTTCATAATCACTCCTTGATTAATTCATTTCTATGTTGTTCATAAGAATTTTTCATTAAAACATAAGTATTTAAGCTGTCTCTTCTAAAAGTATCCAAAGTGTCCTTATGTCTTGCAGTGTAGTTAAATTCTTTGAAGGTATAAACACCAGCAGAAAGCAAAAATGGTTCTAAATAGGTTGTGGGATAAGCTAGAGCATTAAGCGGCATTGCTAAAATATCCCTAAAATTAGAAGGTCCAATCAAAGGAAGCACGAAATAAAATTCTCCATCTATTCCCCATCTTCCAAAGGTAATTCCAAAATCAGAGCGTTTAGAATATAAACCATTTGGTGTCGCTATATCTAGGATTCCCCCAATCCCAAAGGTGCTATTTAGCGTAAATCTCCCAAATTCATTGATTGCATCATTGAATCTAAAAGAAAAGAGGTGAGAGAGAAATCGCAAAGGTGAAGCAAGATTATCAAAAAAATTGTAGATTCCAAGTCGCAAACCAAGTGGAGTTGCTGCGTTATAGACTTGTAGGGCTGGATCAAAAACATAATCATAAATACCCCAATTGACTTCTGTCATAAAGCGATTGTATTTTTCAAAAGGATCTTTGATAACACTTTGTGTGTATTCACTTTCAAAATCTTCCAAAAACTCTTCTTGCCCAAAGAGATTTTGGCTAAAAATGATGAGCACAATAAGTATAAAATTGCGCATTTTTTATCCTAGAATGATTTGTGAAATTTTATTGGCTAGAGTTTTTGAATCTAAGCCCAAAAGCTCTTCAACCTCTTGTGTTTTGCCATGAGGAATAAAAGCATCTTCAAATTCAAAAGAATGAATTTCTAATGACAGATGATAGTTTTGTGCAAATGCACTTAAAGATTCTCCAACCCCACCGATTTTGGCACTATCACTAAAGACAAACCATTTTGAGTGTTTTTGTGCAAGCCTTTGGAGGGATTCTTCATCTAAAGGCTTTAGGAATCTTAAATCCACAATATTGCACAAAATGGACTGCTGTTTGAGGATTTCAGCACATTGCAATGCTCTCCCAACTCCATTACCATAACCTAGTAGCAAAATATCGCTTTTTGCTTCTTGTAAAATTTCTAGCTTTCCATAAACAAAAGGGGTTGCAGGGATAAGATTTTCTTGTAGCAAAAATGTTTTTCTAGGATAGCGAAAAGCACAAGGTCCATTGTTGAAATGATTAGCAAAAATGATAGCCTCTTTGAGTGTGGCATTGTCTCTTGGAGCAAAGAGGGTGAAGTTTGGGATTATTTTAAGATAAGCAAGATCAAAAACGCCTTGGTGAGTCTCGCCATCTTCTCCGACAATACCCGCTCTATCAAGGGCAAATTTTACAGGAGTATTCATAATCCCTACATCATGGACAAGTTGATCAAAAGCGCGTTGCAAAAAGGTAGAATAAATCGCTACAAAGGGTTTAAAGCCTTCTTTGGCTAAAGAGCTTGCTTGTGTGGTTGCATGTTGTTCTGCAATGGCAACATCCCAAAAACGATTTGGAAAATGCTTTATAAGCAAATCAAGTCCCGTTCCACTTGGCATTGCAGCAGTAATCCCCACAATCTTTGAATCTTGTTGTGCGAGTTCTAAAAGAGTGTTTGCAAAAACTTGGGTTGGAGTTTGCTGGGCAGAATTATTTTGTGTTAAACCTTTTTGCATATCAAATGGGCTTACGCCATGCCATTGTTCCAAATGCCCTTCAGCAAGCGAGTAGCCTTTGCCCTTTAGTGTGTGTGTATGGACAACAATTGGTTTTTGCATGCTTTTGGCAAGATTAAAGGCATTGATGAGTTCTTTAAGATTGTGTCCATTGATAGGACCGATGTATTCTAATCCAAGCTCTTCAAAGAGTAATCCTGGAGTGATGAGTTTTAGGGATTCTTCAAAGCGTTTAGCAAGATAAGTAGCATTTGGCATTTTATTAAAAGCGCTGCTGAGTTTAGATTTGATTTTTTGGATAAATTTACCAGCAATTGCTTGAGAGAGATATTTGCTAATTGCTCCTATGGGTTCTGCAATGCTCATTTCATTGTCATTTAAAATAATCACCATAGGGTATTTTCTATCCCCAAGTTCATTTAAGGCTTCATAGGCAAGTCCCGCACTCATTGCACCATCGCCTATTAAAACAACAGGGAGATTTTGGGATTGATTAAGTTTGAAAGCCTTTGCTACACCAACGCCTAAAGAAATGGAAGTAGAGCTATGCCCAGCAATAAAATAATCATATTTGCTTTCTTGTGGTTTGGTATAACCGCTAATCCCATTAGTTTGACGCAAACTCTCAAAATCGTCCCAACGCCCTGTTAAGAGTTTGTGTGCATAAGCTTGATGGCTAACATCAAAAATAAAGGGATCATTTGGAGAATCAAAAACGCAATGCATAGCAATGATGAGTTCTACCGCACCCAAACAAGAGCTTAAATGCCCGCCATTTTTGGAAACTACTTCTAAAATTCTTTTGCGTAATGTTTGGGCTAATTCTTCTAAGAGAAGATAATCTTTGTCGTTTAAATTATCTTTTTTGAGAATCTCTAGGTATTTTTTATCTAGTGGCATTAAAATTTACTCTCTAAGATGGACTTTTTGATAGCTTCAAACCTCAAATAAATATCGCCATCAATGTTCCCCTCATTGCTTAAAATGACAACCCCACCTTTTGCAATGGCTTGGTCTGCTTGGAGTGTGATATTGTTTAAATCTTTTAGTGATTCTTTGAGTTCCTCTAAATCTCCGGGAAAAACTTTGAGTGTTACTTGTGTGTTTTCGCTAATATTTTGGAGCAAATTTCTTGCAAGAGAAGTCGCAATTTTGGCACTATTGTTATTTACTTCACTGATAATTACTTCTTTGGCAATATCTAGGGCAATAGCACTTAACTCTTTTTCGAGGTTAAGAATATGATTTTTTGATTCAAGGATATGTTCATCAATGCGTTTAATACTAAGTGCGTAGAGTTCTTTTTGGCTATTAATTTGTGCTTCGAGCTCTTGTTTGGCTTTTTGGTAGCCCTCATTATAGCCTTGCTCTTTGGCTTCTGTTTTGGCATTTGTAACTTTTTGGTCAATTTCTTTTTCTTGTTTATCAAATTGTTCTTGTAGTTTTTGCAAGGATTGTGCTAATGCATCACTTTTTTGGAGAATCTTATCTACTACTTCTGTTTCAAAAAGTTTGAGAGAGGGAGTATCAATTTGTGGTTGATTTTGGATAGTTTCTTGTTGGGGTTGCATTTCTTGAATCACTTCTTGTTCTTGGATTTCGTTGTTTTTTGGAATAGAATCTTGGATAGTTTCTTTGTGCGTAGTTTGTGCTGCTGGTTTGGGATTGACTTCCATATTTCTAAAATTATATTTTTTAATATCATGCCTTGCTTTGTGTTCTTCGGTGATAATGTTTTCGTGTTCGTTAATATTATTCAATGGTATCCTCTTGTTCTCCGATTTGTATTACCCCTTGTTCTGAAAGGGATTGGACGGTTTCAACAATTCTTCTTTGGGCAGATTCGACATCTCTGACTTTCACTGCCCCCAAAAATTGCATTTCTTCCAAAAACTGCTCACTTGCTCTTTGGGACATATTGGACATAAATTTTTGTTTTAGTTCTTCTGGAGAAGCCTTAAGCGCCAAAATCAAATCTTTTTTATCGACCACTTTTAAAATTTCTCTAATAGCGTTGTTATCTAGCTTTTCAATATCTTCAAAAGTAAACATCATTTCTTTAATAGCTGCTGCGAGTTGATCATCAATTTGCTCAATATAGGCAATGGTTGCTTTAGCTGCTTTTTGCCCTAGTCGGTTAAAGACTTCTGCTACTGCGCGGATACCTCCAACTTCAACTTTATAGCTAGTGAGCGATTCGAGTTTGTTTTCAAGGACGGTAGAAACTCTTTTGACGACATTTGGAGAAATATCTCCTAAGTTTGCCATACGAATCGCTATTTCTGCTCTTAAATCATCTGAAAAAAAGCTAAGAGTTTCTGCAGCATTTGTAGGATCCATATGTGCTAAGATTAGAGCAATGGTTTGTGGGTGTTCATGGATAATAAAATCTGAAAGTTGTTGAGGGCGAACTCGCGAAAGGTATGCAAAATTTTGAGATGATTGCATGGATTTTGCAAGTTTATCTAAAACCCTCTTTGCAGCTTCTGGACCAAGTGCGCGATAAAGAAGCTCTTTTGCGTATTCAAAGCCACCTGTTGAAATGTATTGGTTGGATTGAAAAATAGCATAAAATTCTTCTAATATAGCCGCTGCTATGGTTTTATCTACTCCGGAGTTTTGGGCGATATATTTTGAAATTTCTGTAATGGAATCCAAATCAAGATGTGAGAAGATTTCTCCTGTAATTTCATCACCTAGCTGCACAAGCAAAATGGCAATTTTTTCTGCCATTGAAAATTCGTCATATTGTGCTTGTTGTCTAGGGCTAAGGGAAATAGATGGCATAATTATCTTCCTCCTTTTGATGGGCTACTGATATTATCAATCCCTAATTCATCATGAACAAGAGTTTGGAATAGATTAGCTAAATCAGTTGGTTTTTCTTGTGCTAATTCTTTGATTTTTTCTAAAAGAACGCTATATTTGACTTCATCTTCGTTATTGTTGCTAAATCCAAGCTGATCTTCAATGCGTCGCTTAACTTCATTGAGTTTATCGGTATTTTCTTCTTCTTCATCTTCAATTTTTAGTAGAGATTCAATCTCTTCTTCCTCATCAGCTTTTGCTTCAAGCATTCTTTCACTAAAGGGAACGATGACTTTTTTATAGAATAAAAATAAGATAATCCCCACTACTACATATTTTAAGAGTGGCATAAAAGGGGTAAGCAATTCTTGAGAGGTTTCTAAGAATCTCTCAAGTGGAGTTCTTGCTTTGAAACCAGAAATTTGCCCATTGAGTTGAAAATTACTTACAGAAACTTCATCGCCTCTTTGTTGATTATAACCAATAGCCTGTCTAACAAGAGCTGTAATTTGCTCCATTTCTTGCTGATTGAGTGCGATATATTCTAGTTGTTCTACTCCGTTGTTATCAAGCTGTTTTTGGTATTTCCCATCGACTACAACTGCAGCAGATAAGCGTCTAATAGTTGCAAATTCTCCTTTGATATTAGAAATTGTTTTACTTACCTCATAATTAGTGGTTGTTTGGGATTTTTCATATTTTTCTTTAGCATCTTCATTTTCTAGCCCTTGCACCGGTCCGATATTGCTAACTACGCCCGGAACGCCACCTATTTCTTTGGGTTTAGCACCTTCTCTGCTTTCTTCGAGATTTTGTTCGCTACGCACTACATTATTAGGGTCATAATATTCTTGCGTGCTTTCTTTTTGTGCAAAATCAAATTCCGCTGTAACTTTGGCTACAACCCCTTCTTTGCCACCTGTAATTGGAGCTAAGATATTGATAATTTTTTCTTCTAAAGATTGTTCAAAATTGCTTTTATATCTTAATTGAGCTGCTGCTAATTCTCTAGCACCACCAAGCTCATCTAATTCGCTTAAAGGCTCACCTTTTTCATTGACAACTTCAACATTTTCTATTGTAAGATTAGGTATAGCAGAAGAAACAATATTTTTAATCCCTGAAATTTGCTTGGGAGTAAGTGTTTGTGCTGGTTTAAAAGCAAGGACAACAGAGGCAGTGGGTGGAGTTTGTTCGCTAACAAATACACTTTTTTCGGGCTGTGCAATATGCACGGTAGCTTTTTGAATGGGAGATAAACTCTCAATAGTCCTTGCAAGCTCCCCTTCAATTGCTCTTAAATATTTAATGCGTTGGTCAAAATCTGTTGCACCAAAATCTTGCGTATCAAAAATTTCAAAGCCCACCTTGCTGCTTTTTGGGATTCCATTGCTAGCAAGTTTCATACGCTCTTCATAAACTAATTCTTGTGGAATAAGAATAGTATTGTCTTTGGGGATTTTATAGGGGATTTTATCTTGCTGAAGCTGCTGGATAATAAGTGCTCCATCTTCTGGGCTGACACCTTCAAATAAAACTGCATACCCCGGATACAATACACCTGCTTTATTATTGATAGAATTCCATACAATCAAAGCAGAAATGAAACCAACAATTGCTACAATAGTTGCCAAAATAACAATTTTTTGTTTTTTATTAAGGCGTTTATAAAGATTTCTTATTTGTTCAAATAAAGCTTTTAAATCCAATGTTTAACACCTATTTTTGTTCTAAAAATTCATTTAAAAGTGTAAAGAATTTTTCGTTTTGATTTTTTGTTCCTATGGTGATGCGGATAGCATTTAATCCATAAGAAGCAAGATTGCGTATAATCATACCTTTTTTGAGAAGGTAATCTGCAATTTCACTTGAGTTTAATGGTGCTTCAAAAAGATAAGTGATGAAATTTGCATAAGAAGGAATGTAATTAATCCCTTTTTCTTTTGCAAAAGATTCATAATAAGCCATTTGTTCTAGGTTATTTTGGGTTGTTTTTTGGATATGTTCTTGATCCTTTAGTGCTTCAATGGCTGCAGCTAAAGAAGGTGTGGTGATATTAAAAGGTGGTCGCAATTTGGAGAGTGCTTGAATGATATTTGGTTTTGCAATCCCATAGCCAATACGCATTCCGCCTAGTCCATAGGCTTTTGAGAATGTGCCAAGATAAATTGTATTGGGGAAAGTGTTGATTAATTCTTTTGGGCAAATAGCCTTTTTAGAATCTTTTGCTTTGGCATATTCTTGATAAGCACCATCAATGATTACAAGAGTATCATTATCGATTTCTTTTAAAAATTTAAAAACTTCGGTTTTATCTAGGCAATCCCCCAAAGGATTATTAGGAATACAAAGAAAAATCACAGAAGGCTTATGTGCCTTATATATTTCCAAAAACTCATCTAAATTGTGAGATTGGCTTTGTGTTTTAAGGATAGTTGCTCCTGTGGTTTTAGAATAAATTTCATACATTGCAAAAGTGATTTTTGCCATTAAGACTTTGCTGTTAGAATGCGCTTTTGCATGGATACAAAATTCTATAATCTGATCACTTCCAGAACCGATAATAATTTCTTGTTGGCTAACATTAAAATACTGACTTAATCCTTCTTTGAGTGCAAACATCGAATCATCTGGATATAAATGTGCATTTCTAGCGTTGTTTGTGATTGCTTCTATGGCTTTTTTGCTAGCTCCTAGAGGATTTTCATTGGAGGCTAGTTTTACAATATCTTGTGGGGCAATGCCAAACTCCCTTACAACAAGCTCTATTGGCTTGCCTGCTTCATAGGTTTGAATTGTATCCAAAATAGAATTAAAAGTCATTTTGAAATATCCTAAATAAAAATTGTGGAAAATATTTTGCTATTGTAGCAAATTTTTCTATTACATTTTATAAAATCATACGCATCATATCAATAAATTGTTCTGTGTTATTGCGATAAATGAGATATTGAATCTGGGATTTCTTGGCTTCTTGTATAAGCGAATTATCGAGATTTTTAGGGATAATTGCACAAAAATAAGTTTTCTCTTTTGTGTTAAAAATTTTTTGATAGCTTTGGATAAAATCCAAAATACACACATCATCAATTTCCCATTCCATTACAATTACATCATAATGTGTGTTTTTGGGTGAATCAAGAATTTCTTTAGGGTGATTAGAGGTAGTAATATTTAAATCATTGTCAAAGTTTTTTAGATATTCTTTGTAGCGTTTGCTATCATCAACAGATTTTTGGATAAGCAAAATATTTTTTTTAGAAAAAGTTTCAAGATATTTTAATAAATCAAAAAGTGATTTAGTTTCTTGGCGAATTTTGCTTCTATCAAGGCTTTTTAAGAAGTATTTTAAAAAAGTCTTAGAGCTATAAGTGCCAGTGATTCCAGCTTCTATGAAGAATCTTCTTACACTTAGGCTTTGTTTGGCTCTCTGCCACAATAAACAATCTAGCTCATACGCTTTTGAATTCAAAATTTTTATAAAATCATTTTTGAGTTCTTTAGAAAAAGGAAGATAGCTTTTTAAAAAAGGCTCATAAAATTGCTCTTCAAATTGCTCTCCAGCTTTGGTGATTTTTGCTAATTTTTCTTTTTGGGAAGAAAGATAGTGGAGTAAATCAACATAGCGTTTGCGGAAGCTTTTTAGGCTAGTTTGGGTTTGAAGATAATCAGGGGAATTTAAATCTCTGCGATTGGCAAATCTTTCTTCCATTTCTTTGAGTGTTTTCCCCATAGAGGCTTGCTGGATTGAAGCACTTTTGATAATTGAATGTGTAGTTTGGATTAATTCTTGGTTTTTGGTGTATTGGATTTGCTTAGATAAGAAGATTTTTTCATAAGAGTATTGAGGTGGATAGGAGGCTTTTTTGCTAAAGGATTCAAAGGCATTATCTAGGGAAGCTAACTCGGATTTGAGATTGCTTAGGGCTAAGTTTGGTATCGTGCTATCAAGTTCAAAAAGATCATTATAAGCGGTAAATAAGAAACGCTTGATACGCAAAAAATCAAGCTCTTTATTAGATTGGATTGCCTTTTGGTAACGCTTAATGAGGTTTTCTACACCTCCAAAATAATCATAAATACAATCTTTAATACTTTTGGTTTGTTGGATTGTAAAATTTTCATTAGCAAAGATTGATTTTGGTTTCACAAAAAGCACTTCTTTGGTATTTGAGAGTTCAAATTCTACTTCTATATTAGGTGCAAGCTCATCTAATCTCCCTTGCCATACTTTCAAATCAAATTCATAGTGGCGTTTGTTGTGTGCTTGTTCTATCTTGCCTTGACGAGTTTTGGCGTTAAAAGCGATTAAAAAACCTGTCATTGAATCCTCAAAATCAAAATAAACATTTCATTGATTATAGCAAAACTTTGGAATAATGGGATAAAATTCATTTTATTTTATGGAAGTTCTAGCCATTTTTGATAAAGTGGGAGTTGGTGGCTAATATCAAATTTTTGTGCTTGATGGAGTAGATTTTCTTTTGAAAAATAGTTTGGGTTAGCAAGTGCCCATTCAATCGCTTCTGCCATAATTTGGGAATTATTGAGTGGAGTTGTGATTCCACATTTTCCGATTTTGAAATTCTTTAAGCTTTGATGGCATTCTAAAATCATATCAGGAGCACAATCTGTTGTGATAATGGGGATTCTTAGGCTTAGGGATTCTACTAAAACATTGGGGAATCCCTCATGGTTGGAAGCAAAAAGAAAGAAGTTAGCACAGCTTAATGGAGCATAAGGATTGGTAGTTGCCCCTAAAAGTGTGATTGTATCCTCTAAATTGGCATCTTTAATTTGTGTGTTTAGGGTATTTTCTAGCTCGCCTTGACCGATGATAAATAAATGGATATTTGGGGTATTTAATTTTTTGAAAGATTCAATGAGTAGATGATGGTTTTTGCCTTTATCTAATCTTCCTATGCTAATAAAAATTATTTTTCCCTCGCGTTTTTTTTCAAGAATTTTTTGTTTTAGTGGAGTGTTTTCTTGGCTTAATGTGTGAATTTTTGTCAAACAAAAAAGGTTTGGGAGCAGGGTGAGTTTTTGGGGAGAGATTTTGAAGTTATTGATTAAATCTTGTAGGTTTTGAGGGGAGTTGGCTGAAATTTTGTAGGCTTTTTTGTAAAGTGTTTGGATTAAAAAGCGATTGATTTTAGATTGTAAGTTTTCATAGCCATATTGTTTGCTAGGATAGGAGCGTTCTGAGATGAATATTTTGGGCTTTTTGGCTAAAAAGGAAGCGAGGATATTAATATAATTAGGTCTAGTCATTAGCGAAAAAGAATGCGTGGCATTATGGATAATTTTTGAGTATTGATAGGCTAAAATAGGGAGTTTTAAAAGCTTTTTTAAACCGCTTTCTTTTAAATTATTTTTTCCAAGAACAATTTTTTGGACATTATTTGGGATTTCATAGTGGCAAATATCCTCTAATAAAACCAAAGTAATTTTGTATTTTTTGCTAAGGGATTCTAAAAGCAAAGAAGTGATTCTTTCTGCTCCACCGGGTCCTAGAGAATAAATTAAAATCACTAAAGACATTTTTTTAGCACCTCTAAAGTATCTTTTACCATTTTTTCAACAGAAAAATTATTGAGGATATGCAATCTTGCATTTTTTTGGGCAGTTTGTAATTTATCTTTTTCTAAATTCAAAACAGATTCCAAACCTGCACAAAAACTTTGCAAATCTTTTGGGGGGAAAATATAAGAATAACTTTGCCCAAAATTTGCAATAACTTTGCTCTCGCCCGCATCGCTTACAAGAGGTATGCACTCACACGCCATCGCTTCAGCAATTGAGTTTGAAAAACTTTCTGTATAAGAAGTAGAAATAATGCAATCAAAAAGGGAATAAAATTGCTCCACTTCTTTTTGAATACCTAGAAATAAGAATCTTTTTTGGTATTCCCCTAAAATATTTTTGCATTCTTGTAGAATTTCTGGATTAATTTTGCCAATAGCGATAAAAATAACCTTTGGATTTTTAGAGAGAATCTCTCTAGCTCCTTTTGCCAAAAGTGGATAATCTTTGACTTTGTCCATTCTTGCAGAGATTCCAAAAACAAAAGAATCTTGCAGGATATCAAGAGTTTTTTTTAGGTGGTTAGAATCTTGAGGGGTAAAGTATTGTGTATCAATTCCATTGTAAATAACTTTTGCTTTTTGCATGCAATAGCCCATATTTTGATAAAAATCAATTGCATGATTAGAATTGCAAATAATTGCTGCGGCTTTGGAGCTAAAGAGTTTTTGGGCGTAAAAATAAAGTTTAGAAAAAAGAGATAGATTTTTTATTTCAATATTGCTTGACCTAAATCCCCAAATTACAGGAATTTTCAAAGAAGCACTTGCAAAAAGACTAAAAAGATTAGAATCAGGCATAAAGGCATAGATGCAAGAGGGATTAAAACTTTTGATGATTTGACGATAACGCCACAAAAAAAGAAAATCTCCCTTGCCTTTTTTATGGAGGCAAATATGTGGAATCCCAGCAATCTCATTTTCTAATTGTCCGCCTTGATAAAAAGTGCAAAGCAACAATTCCACTTCTTGTGTTTGTGCCAAACCTTTTGCAAGTAAAACCCATTGTCTTTCAGCACCCCCAATAAAAAGAGAGCGGATAACCAAAAGTATTTTAATTTTTTTCATTTTTCAACTCTTTGTCGGACATTGAGTTTGGGGATAAAAGATTTTGGTAAAAAGAGGTAAAATAAGGTTCCTAGAGCTTTGAAATTTGGATAAATCAAAAAACTTTGAAAGATTTTTTTAAGTGCATGTTTATTATCTCCGCCTTGTTTATAAAGTAGGGCGGCAGTTACACATAAATTAGCAAGGTGTTTGGGGCAAGATTCTTTGCGTTCTTTATAAAAAAGTAAAATATCTTGTTCGTAGTTTTTTACCATTTCAAGGGGTTGGTATTTCATATTTTGGGTAAGGGATTCGGCGTGGATTCGATAGAATTTCAAAGGGCGATGTAGATAAAAACAGGGGCTTTGTTTGTGCATTCTAAGCCACAAAAGCCCCATATTTCCGCGTTTTAGATTCTCATTGAAGCGACGCGTGCCTAGCAATCTTCTCTCAAAAAGCGTAATAAACTCCCCTTGTAATTTGCCACACAAAACTTCTTGAAAAGAAATTTCACGCGTTTCATTGATGCCTTTGCCAGAAAGAAAGCCATCATCACTTCTTGTGCAGTTTGCCATGATGATTCCATAATGTTTGTTAAATTGTAAATAAATCTCTACCATTTGGGAAATTGCCTCTTTAAATAGCAAATCATCATCATCTAAAAGCAAAACCAAATCCCCACTTGCATAATCTAAGCCATTATTGCGATTTCCTGCCGAGCCTTTGGAATGTGTGTTTTGAACAACCTTGATACAGGGGTGATCTTTGGCATATTCACAGGCAAAAGCAAAAGTATTATCGCTAGAGCCATCATCGCTGATGATAATTTCTAAATTAGGATAATCTTGCTCCAAAATACTCTCAATTGCTTCTGTAAAAAAATATTCCCTATTAAATGTTGTGAGTATTACGCTCACCTTTGGGAGAGTAGTATCCGCATTTTCCATAAACTTTACCTTTTTAGAGCTTTAGTGTAAATCATCGTATTTTATCTCTTTTGGGATTCCTTTTGTGATTTGGTAAATTATATCGCATTTTTGAATAGTGCTTAAGCGGTGAGCGATAATTAGTAGGGTTTTATTAGAGGAAATTTGATAAATTTCGTCCATAATTTTTTGTTCGGTTTTGTTATCTAATGCACTTGTGGCTTCATCTAGCACAAGAATTTCAGGCTTACCATACAATGCTCTAGCAATTGCAATTCTTTGTTTTTGTCCTCCACTTAGAGAGATTCCACTATCTCCAACTTGAGTATAAATTCCTTCTTTGGTTTCTAAAAATTCATAAATATTAGCAAGCTTCAAACATTCAATGATTCTTTTTTCGTCAAAATCTCTACCAAATACAACATTATCAGCGACATTACCATCAAAAAGATAAACATTTTGTGGAATATATCCAATCTTTTGACGCCAACTTTTGAGATTCTTATCACTAAGCTTGGTAGTATCAATATAAATTTCCCCACTACAAGGTTCTAAAAGGCTAATAATAATATCCACTAAGGTGCTTTTTCCACTCCCAGATTCTCCGACAAAAGCGACTTTAGCACCTTTTTTGATAGTCAAATTGACATTTTCTAACACTTTCTTATCTTTTGTATAACCAAAGCAAATATTGTGGAGTGTGATTTTATCTTCAAAGTTGATTTTATCTTTCCCGAGATTTTTGGTTTGCATTTGAATATCTTTGTAAATAATCTCCAAAGAGCGAAAATTAAAAAGGATTTTATTATAAGAATCTAAGATTCTATTGATAGAGGGCAAAAGACGATAAAGTGCCAAAACATACATAGAAAGCAAAGGTAGATAAGCATTCATATTTTTGCCATCAGTAATAAAAAGATAAAGCACAACTGCAATCATCATACAAAAGCCAATAGCCTCTAATAAAAGTCTCGGAATATGGAAGAAAGTTTGGTTTTTGATATTAGCAAGAGAGTATCCCCAAGAGCTTTGTGTAAAATTATTTAAAATAGATTCATCATTGCTTTGGAGTTTGATGATTTTATAATTTCCAAAACTATTTGCAATGCTTTGAAAAAAGCTTTTTTGATAAAATTCTTTTTGCTTTCCTTGTTTTTTGATTTTTTGAGAGACGATTTTGCTCATCAAAAAGCCAAAAATTCCAAGCATTAAAGTCAATCCCAAAGTGATTTTGAAATTTACAAACAAAAGCGTTCCATAGATGAAAAGCACCACAAAAACCTCTGAAGTCATAAATAAAATTGCAGCAAGCAAGATTGTGAAATTATGGGCTTCTGTGGTGATGGTTTTGGTTAGATAGCTGGTATTTTTGGTAATAAAATCTTGATAATTCATACCCAAATAATTTACAAATAGCCTCCCTACAATCAAATGGTATCGCCCAAAGGTAAAACGAGCCAAAAAATGTTGATAGATGAGGTTAATAATACTTCTAAAAAGATAAAAAAACAAAAGAGCAATCCCAAAAAATACAACAAAATCATAAGGGCTAGAGAAATTAAAAAGATGATAGAAGTAAGCATAATAGGGTTTGGATTCTATGAGTGAAAAATCGCTTGCCACAGAGATAAAAGGGGCAATAGCAGAGATTCCAACTAATTCAATAAGGGAAACGATTAAAGAGAAAAAAAGCAAAAAATAAATGTAAATTCTATCTTTGTGTAAAAGAATCGCTTTTAATTGTTTTAACATAAGAACCTTTGAAAATTTTAATGATTTTGTAATCTATAATTATAAAACAAACTTTGTATGAAGTTTTTTAATTTTTAGTAAAGTTTTAAATTTTTAGAGTTTATTTATTGCAAACAAAGTAAAATAGCGTTTGATTTATTTTAGAATATAAGGAAGATTCTATGAAAACTTTAGCAGTTATTGGACTTGGTTATGTGGGATTGCCATTAGCCGTAGAGTTTGGCAAAAAATATAATGTAATTGGTTTTGATATTTTTAAACAAAGAATCGATGAGCTTAAAAAGGGCTATGATAGAACTTTGGAAGTAGAAAAAGACGAATTGCAAAGTGCAAAAAATCTAAATTTTACAACGAATTTGGAAGATTTAAGAGCAGCACAAATTTATATCGTAACTGTGCCAACGCCTATTGATCAATACAATAAGCCAGATTTAACTCCACTCCTAAAAGCTTCTAGCAGTGTGGGCAAGGTATTAAAAAAGGGAG
Organism: Helicobacter pullorum NCTC 12824; assembly: GCF_017979475.1. Classification (GTDB taxonomy): domain Bacteria; phylum Campylobacterota; class Campylobacteria; order Campylobacterales; family Helicobacteraceae; genus Helicobacter_D; species Helicobacter_D pullorum. Next base: position 132,445 of record NZ_JAERIT010000002.1, on the reverse strand, counting down.
ATATTGTAATTTATGAAAGCACAGTTTATCCGGGTTGCACAGAAGAAGATTGTGTGCCGATTTTGGAGCGTGAGAGTGGATTGAAGTTTAATGTCGATTTCTTTTGTGGATATTCCCCAGAGCGGATTAATCCGGGCGATAAACAGCATCGATTGCCAAGTATCAAAAAGGTTACAAGTGGTTCTACTCCGCAAATTGCTGATGAGGTTAATGCACTTTATGCAAGTATTATCACAGCAGGCACACACAAGGCATCAAGTATCAAAGTAGCAGAAGCAGCAAAGGTAATTGAAAATTCACAAAGAGATATTAACATCGCTTTTGTAAATGAGCTTGCTTTGATTTTTGATAAAATGGGAATTGATACATTAGATGTATTAGAAGCAGCAGGGACGAAGTGGAATTTCTTGCCATTCCGCCCGGGGCTTGTAGGGGGGCATTGTATTAGTGTAGATCCTTATTATCTCACACACAAGGCAGAATCTCTAGGCTATCATTCTCAAGTGATTCTAGCAGGGCGACATATCAATGATAATATGGGCGTTGTGGTGGCAAATAAAGTCATTAAGCTAATGATCAAAAACGCACATCAAATTGTGGGAAGTAAAGTAGCAATTTTGGGAATCACTTTTAAAGAAAATTGTCCTGATATTCGTAATTCTCGCGTTGTGGATATTGTCAAAGAATTAAAAGATTTTGATTGTTGTGTAGAGATTTTTGATCCTTGGGCAGATAAAGAGGAAGTGAAGCATGAATATGGGTTGGAGTTAAAAGATTCTAAAGATTTCAAACTTCAAGAATATGCAGCGGTGATTGTAGCAGTGGCACATGAGGAATTTAAAGGGCTTGATTTTAGCCATAAGGGCAAAACAATCGTGTATGATTTAAAGGGCATTTTACCAAAAGAGCAGGTAAGCGGGAGATTGTAATCTAAAAAGCAATTTTGAAATTTTTATCAAACCTTGGGCAAGAAACTCTTACTTTTTTAAGTAAGAGATGAATTGCCTATTGTCATTTTGGTGGTTAAGTTTTTGCATAATTTTCTTACTCAAATAATTATTTTAGTTTTGCAAAATAGCAATCTAATCAAACTTAAAACTTGTTTGGGTTAGGAACTAGCCTTTATAAACAAGCCCTTTGTTTGCTTAGATTTAGTTGGGAATCTCTTAAGTGGGTGATTTACAAAATGATTAAATCTTACAAAATAATTTGTTTTGCAAGAGCAAGTTTGTGTTATAAATTTAAGCCTTTTTGGGCGGAGATTCTAAGTATCTTTGATACTCTATGATTTACAAGATACAATAGCCATTTTTTTAAGCCAAAGATTGCTAAAATTCCATAAAAATTTTTTAGGAATATTCTATGAGTGCTTTTGAGACAATCATCGGACTAGAAGTGCATGTCCAGCTAAATACTAAAACCAAAATCTTTTGTTCGTGTGCCACGAGCTTTGGGGCAGAGCCTAATACCAATGTTTGCCCCACCTGCCTAGGATTGCCCGGTGCGTTGCCGGTGCTAAATCGCGAAGTGGTCAAAAAGGCGATTGCCTTTGGCACGGCGATTAATGCACAAATCAACCAAAACTCTATCTTTGCGCGTAAAAACTACTTTTATCCAGACTTGCCCAAAGCCTATCAAATAAGCCAGTTTGAGATTCCAATAGTGGGGCGGGGCAATATCGAAATCGAAGTGAATGGCGAGAAAAAGACTATCGGCGTTACACGCGCACATATGGAGGAAGATGCGGGTAAAAATATCCATGAGAGCGAGTATTCTAAGGTGGATTTGAATCGTGCCTGCACGCCATTGCTAGAGATTGTCAGTGAGCCGGATATGCGTAGTAGTGATGAGGCGATTGCCTATCTTAAGAAGCTGCATTCTATTGTGCGATTTTTGGATATTAGCGATGCAAATATGCAAGAGGGGAGCTTCCGCTGCGATGCGAATGTCTCAATCCGCCCCAAAGGAGATTCTAAACTTTATACTCGCGTGGAGATTAAAAATCTAAACTCGTTTAAATTTATCCAAAAAGCCATTGAATACGAGGTGGAGCGACAAATCGAGGCATGGGAAGATGGCAAATATGAAACAGAAGTCGTGCAAGAAACGCGGCTATTTGATACTGCTAAGGGTGTAACGCGATCTATGAGAGGCAAGGAAGAGGCAGCGGATTATCGGTATTTCCCTGACCCGGATTTGCTGCCAGTGTATATCGATGAATCTCTTATGAATGAGGGGCGGCAAATCCCTGAAATGCCCGATGAGAAGCGTGAGCGGTATGTGCGGGAGTTTGGGATAAAGCCTAGCGATGCGGGCGTGCTCACAAGCGAGCTAGAAATGGCGCGGTATTTTGAATCTATGCTTGAATCTGGTGCGAGTGCGAAGGGTGCGGTTACTTGGCTTACTACCGAGCTTTTGGGGCGATTAAAGGGCGAGAATACCTTGCAGACTTGCGGAGTGGATTCTAGTACATTAGCGACTTTAGTCAAGCGTATCGATGAGGGCAAAATCAGCGGTAAGAGTGCTAAGGAAATCCTTGATGTGCTAGTGGAGCAAAAGGGTGGCGATGTGGATAGCCTCATAGATTCTATGGGATTAGCCCAAGTTAATGACGATGGAGCGATTTTAAACGTGATAGAATCTGTGCTAGCTGCCAATGCCGATAAAGTGGCAGAGTATAAAAGTGGCAAAGATAAGCTCTTTGGATTTTTCGTCGGGCAGGTGATGAAAGCTAGCAAGGGCGCAAATCCTGCACGCGTGAATGAATTGCTCAAAGAAAAATTACAATAGCAAAATTTGGTCGATAATAGAATCTAAATTATTTTTATAATTTTAGCGGTTTGATTGAAGAAAAGAGCAAAAAGCTTTGATAAGCTTTTTGTTGTGAGGTAAGTAAGATTTATGTATCTAAATACTTGATATTTATTCTTAAATTTTGAAATTTTCACAAGATTATTTGGTGGTTTTGGATTGTTTTTCATTTTTTTTTGATTAGTGAAAAATCTTTATTATGATTAGCTTGTTTGTTGATTTCTTTGGTACATAGGCTTTGTATAGTATCTTTTAGGCTGTATTGCTCTCCTATTTCAGTAATATCAAATTCCTTGACACATTCGCCAAGCCAAGTAAATTTTTAGTGAGTTTGTTAATTATTCTCGGATTTATTATTTAATGTAATTTAAAATATTTAGGGATTATTATATCTATGTCAAAAACTATTCTATTTAAGTCAATTTTAGTGGTTTTTAAAATATTTTTACATACATAGAATAATTATTGATATACATATAATATTTTTACTATAATTTTGGGTATTAAATTTAATAGTCTTTTGAAAACTATTCTATTTATGTCAATTTCTGAATGAAAATCGGCTAAGTATTCTATTTAAGTCAATAAATTTTGTAAGGAACATCAAATGCTATTGAATGTTATCATTGAAAAAGATCAAGATGGGTATTTTGCACGCATTTTAGAGCTTGAAGGTTGTGTTTCACAAGGAAATACTTATGAAGAAGCTTTGTTTAATATAAAAGAAGCAGGGGAACTTTATTTAGAAAGTCTTAAAAGTGAAGAAAAAAGAACCATTGAAAACAAAATAACTTCAATTGTTCCTGTGGTTTTACCCAATGCCTGAATTTCCAAGAATGACTGCAAAAGAAGCAGAAAGGTTTTTATTGCAAAATGGTTTTGTGATTGATAGGCAAAAAGGTAGCCATAGAATCTATAAAAAAGGGCTTTATAGAATGGTTATTCCTCACCATAGTGGAGAGATTTTGCACCCCAAAATCATAAAACAACTTTTTGAAGTTATTGAAATGAGCAAAGGATAAAAATGCCTAGACGAAACACGATTGATACAATTACGCTGGGAATTTTTAGCGATGAAAATGTTTCTGTAATTTGTGAAGATACCATCAAGCTAGAAAAAGGCTCTGTGGCTGTTTTAAGTGGTAATAGTGAGGTAGGCAAATCTTTTTTAGCTTTAGAGGGTATGCCATTTTGTCCTTTCATCCAAAATATAATAAATTCTAGTAAAAAATAACTAATACTCAAATAAAACAAAATATTAATCAATAAAAGAATTTAAATCGTTTTTATTGACCTAAATGACAAAATTAAATGTTTTATTTTATGGTTATGGCTAGAATATTTTATAAAATATTTATAATTTATCCCTATGTAATATAATAATGTTTAGCAATTAAATATTTTATTCTTTGAAAACTATTGCATTTTATGAAGTTTAATTCCCAAAGAATTTTAGAAAAACCTTGCTTTTATATTGTTAATATGTTACAATCCTAGTTAGCTTTGAGTTTAGTTTCTAAGCTTTAAGCGAAAATATCTATTATACAAAACTCTAAACTTTTGGCAAAAAGCTTCAAAATCTTGCTTTTTGTGTGCGAATTTTTGTATAATCAGATTGTAATTTCGAAATTCAATCTTAAGGAGATTAAAATGAAATTTTTAAAATTAAGTCTTGCAGCTAGCGTTGCTCTAGGTGCATTATCTACAGCGAGCTTTGCTCAACCACTCGAAGAAGCTATCAAAGGAATCGATGTTAGTGGATATTTGAGATACCGCTACACTGATGATAGAGTTGATAATGGAAATGGGGATGTGAATGGCAGTAAAGCTAGACATCAATGGAGAGCAGTAGCTGATTTCAAAACACCAGTGGTAAATAATATCGCATTAAATTTTGGTGTATGGTATGATAATGAGAACAATGTAAATCATGGTAAAGGAACGGGAACTCCACAAGCTGGATTCTTAGGTCAAGGTCTTGGTTCTGGTTCTGATGGTGAGTTTGGTGTAAGAGAATTTTATGCAACTATCACTCCAGATAGCACAGCAACTACAATCAAAATTGGTAAGCAATTGCTTGATACTCCTGTAACTAACGCTTATGATGGTGATAGAGGGACAGGTATCTTAGCACTCAATAGCGATATTCCAAACCTTACTTTAGCAGCTGCTGCATTTGATTCTTGGGCTATTAATGAGTATAGTTTTGCTGCTGACACAACTGGAGCTATTCATAATGGAGTTGGTGATGAATCATCTTTTTCAAATACAAATTCTGTTGATAAACCACTTTATGCTTTAGCGGGTATCTATGGTGTGGATACCAACTATGGTAGATTTGGCGGACAACTTTGGGGATTCTATATCGATGATGCAGTCGATGCGTTGGTATTTGGTGAGCTTTCTTGGCAAGGTAGCTTGCTTAGAGCAAAACTCCAATACACTTATGCAGCATTAAACAATGACAATGATTCTGTATTTGCTACATTGTATGGTAGCCCAACATGGTCTACAAAAGGTAAGGCTAATATTGCAGAATCTAATGATATGTTTGTAATTGATTTGGGTGCAGATTTCCGCAATGATTTCCAACTCCCATTAAACATTACTTTGGGTTATATTACAAACTTCGCAGATGGCACAGCTGTAGCACTTGAAGATGAAGGAAGCAATGTATCAAGAAAAGGTAAAATCTGGTGGCAAAACGCTGGGACAGGTATCTCTACTTCAGCACTTAGAGGTTATGGTGTCCAAGGATTTGGAACAGAACAAGAAATCAATGTATTCTATGCAGGTGTAGATTATAGCTTCCTTGATGAGAGATTAAATGTAGGTCTTGAATTTGCTTGGGGTGAAAATGATATTTCCTATAATAAAGTAATAAATACAGCTACTAAAATTAAAAAAGTAGAATTTACTGAAATTACTCCAACAATTAGCTGGAAACACAGCAAACAATTAACATTGTCTGCATTCTATGCATTCTTGAATAATAGCTATGATATGGTAACATCTGGTGCTTCAAAGGATGATCAAGATAGAAACAGATTTAGGGTTGAAGCTAAATATAGCTTCTAATCCTTTAGAAATAAAGCCTCTTTGGCTTTATTTCCCCTCTTTACTTCCAAACTTCTATAAACCTCTTTATAATCCAAATTCATTGATACAAGTTAATGTGTATAAGGCTTTAGTGATTTTAGCTATAATTTACACCATTAAAGCTTTGATATTTGCTTTTAGATATTTGTTTGTATTTATTCTTGATTATAATGTTGTATTGATACAAGGATTTTATCGCATTAGGAATCACTTTGCCTCATTTATATTTTTAGTAAAAGAGTGTATGAGATAAACAAATTGAGGAGTTAGAATGATAGGAATACTTTGTGCTACATTTGCATTAATTGCTTTCTTTGGTGCTTCTATTATGATTTTAAAAATGATTGAAAAGGCTTAAACTCCAAATAAAAAGAGGGAAATATCATTTGGATATTTCTAAAAGTCTTTTGGGCTTTTTAGAATTTTGCGTTTAGATAGGCAAAAGATAGCACAACAAAGGAATGGAAACAAAAGAAAAAAGAATCCCAAAAGCTATGGAGCTCACAGCGAGATTTGAATCTAATTTGGCTTTCATAATCATTGCACCTGCTAAAGTCATTGTTGGCATAGAAGATTCTAAAATAGCTGCAATTACGCGAGGCGTGAAGGCTATATCAAGCAAGCTTAAAATCACAACAAAAATCAAAGGGGCAAGCAAAGTTTTGGATAAAACTACGATAATGGTTCCCTTATAAGAAGCTTTGATAGCACTAAACCCTAATCCCAAACCAATAGAGAAAAGAGCCACTGCAGTTGCGGAATTCCCAAAAATAATAATAGGTTGAAAAATAAAATCAGGCAATACAAATAGTTTGCATACAAAGCCCAAAATAAGTGCAATAAAAGGCGGGAAAAGTAGAATTCTTTTGAGATTGCTTAAAAGATTAGTAGGTTGATTGCTGGCTAAAGAGAGTATGAAAGGACCAATGATTGAAATAGGAATAGCTGTTGCTAGTGCATCATAAAAAATCGCCTCGCTGATGAAACTTTCGCCATAGATTCCAGAAAGTATAGGAATGCCAATAAAAAGTGTGTTTCCAAATCCTGCAAGCAAAAACATACTCACTAATGTTGCTTTGGAGAATTGAAGGAATCTCCCAAGCATTACCGCAAAACCTGCTGATAACATACAAGAGAGAAAGCCTATTAGGATTAATGTAACAAGGGTAAAATCAAAATTGAGATGATAGGTTTTGTCAAAAATCAAACAAGGCAGAGCAAAGAGAATTGCAAAATCCAAGAACATTTTGGATTGTTTTTGTTTGAGGACTCCTATTTTCTTTGCCATATATCCGCCAAGAAGCAAGATAAAAATAGTAAAGAGTGGATTGAAAATAAACATAAATAAGCCTTGTTAGAAAATCAATGTGGAATTATAATCCTAAAAATTTAAAGGAATTTAAAAAGTGCGGAGCAATCGCTTCAAAAAGAGAAAAAACAAGGGAGGGGGAATCCCTCGTTAGAATTATTTAATCACAACGCTTAGGATTCTGCCCCCTCGATTGATTAGCATTCTTTTGGGTTGCCCTTTGTAGCGATTAATAGCTTGATTGAAAGATTGTATATCCAAAATTGCGAAACTTTCAATTTGGACAATAATATCTCCCTCGCTAAATCCTATTTCCTCTGCTTTGCTATTTGGTTTTACTTGTGTGATGAATACTCCTTGAATATTGTTTGGAATACCAAAGCGATTTTTGATATCAGGTGTGAGGGTGGAGACTTCAAGCCCATCTATTCCCCCTGCTTTTTCTCCATTAGTGTTTGAATCTGGGATTTTTGTAAGGGATAGGGTTAGGGTTTGTTCTTTTTTGTCGCGTAAGATAGTGAGAGTTACTTTATCTTTTGGGCTAAATGTGCCAATGTAGTTTTTGAGTTCGGCTGCGGATTTGATAGCTTTGCCATTGACTTTTGTAATCAAATCCCACACCTTTAATCCTCCCTTTTGTGCTGGGGAATCTTTTTCGATAGAAATAACAACTGCTCCATTTTGGTTTTTATAAACTTCTTTTAAATCACCGCTAATATCTTGAATACTAACGCCAAGGTAACCTCGCTCAATCTCTCCATCTTCAATGAGGGCTTTTGAGATTTTTTTCACCATTGAAGAGGGGATTGCAAATCCAATACCATGATTCCCGCCTGTGCGAGAAAGAATTGCAGTATTAATCCCTATCAAGCCTCCGCGACTATCTACCAATGCTCCGCCACTATTTCCGGGATTGATTGAAGCGTCAGTTTGTATGAAATTTTCATAATCATTTATCCCAATTCCACTTTTATTAAGTGCAGAGATAATCCCTTGTGTAACGCTCTCGCCAACTCCAAAAGGATTCCCAATAGCAAAGACAACATCGCCTACTTGCAAATCATCGCTTGAGGCAAATTTCAAAAAGGGGAGATTTTTTGCTTTGATTTTAATGATAGCCAAATCGCTTTTTTCATCTCTTCCGATGATTTTTGCTTCGTATTCTTTATTGGTATCTGGCAAAGCTACGATGATTTTATCTGCGCCTTCAACAACATGATTATTTGTGACAATATAACCATCACTTGAGATGATAACTCCACTTCCTAAACTGCGTTCAATCCTATCTTTTGGGATAATTGCCCCAAAAGCATCTCCAAAGAATTGCTTAAAAAATGGATCATTTAAAAGTGGATGTCCTTGAATATTTGCAGCTTTTATTTTCTTTTGGGTAGAGATATTGACTACGCCCTTTTTAGCTTCTTTAATCGAATCATAAAAAGAATAAATTTTGTTTTGTGAAATATCAGGCGTTTCTCTTGCGGTAATGTTTGGAAGTTCGCTTACTTCAAATGCAAATACATTACTAACAAGCAATGTGCCTAAAAGCAAGGTTTTAATTTTCATATTTTCTCCTTTTTTGGATAAATCTAAAATAATGTGAAAATTATTTCAAAAAAATGTAAATCAATCGATAATGAAGATTACTTTTTATAAATTATCCTTACAAGTGTTTTGGAGTGAAATTGAATAAAGTATTATTTTGGGTTTTTGGAGAGGAAGGCAGAATTTTGTAGCATTTCTAATTCCTCTTTGGTGAAGCCTGCTTGGATTCTTGCTTGAGTATTTAAAGAGGAGTTGGCTTTGGGGAAAGAAAAATGGTATTTTTTGAGGATTTCTAAGTAAGTTTTGGCATGATTTGTGTGGGGGATATTTTGTTTATCGCACAAATAATGAAACCAAAAATTCCCTTTAGAGACATGAGAAATTTCTTCTTGTAAAATTATCTCTAAAACCTCTAAAAGTTCTTTTTTAATATTGTGGTTACTTGCTTGGACTTTGGCACACAAAAAAGGATTGACATCTAAGCCCACTGCTTCCATTCCTCTTGGTATGAGTGCGATTCTATCAAGCAAAACATCGCAATTTTTCATTGAATCAAAAAGCAAAGTATGCACACCAAAATCGCCATATTTGAAGCCTATAAGGTTTAAAAGAGATTCTAAAGATAGAAAATGATTGACTTCTTGAAATGCGACTTCCACCCAATTTTTGTAATATTCTAAGGGCAAATTCCTAAAGCGGTAAGCACAATCTAGGGCTAAATCGATAGCAGAAAATTCAATATGTGCAATAGAATGCAAAAGGTGGGCTGCGTTTAAATCGTTTTTGAGGTATTTGCCTTGAGGGACTTTGTGGGGTGGGACAATGGGGCAGAAATTGGCAAAAGTTGGTAGAGGAAGAGGAAGAATCTCGGTATCTTGCTGGATTGAAAAAGCATTAAAATTTTGCCATATTTCTTTTGTTAGGGTGCATTTTTCTTGAGAGGTTTTGGCATTTAGTGCTTGGTAGAGCGCGTGAAATAATTCTATGGAATCCCCTTTATAAAAAAGTTGCTTTAAGCCCTATTATCATCATTTTAACCCCCATTGCCATAATAAAAACAAGGGCAATTCTTGATAAAACATGTAAAACAAGTTTGCCTAATACTCTTTCTATGGTGGCTGCAAAATGAAATAAAATAAGCATAAAAATAAAAGCCGCAATGACTGCACAAATCGCTAGAATCTCTCCATTTTCTTCTGAAATTACAATTACTGTTGAGAGAGTTCCCGGACCTACTAGCATAGGGAATGCCATAGGGACAATGCTTTGGCTTAAAAGTTCGCTTTTGTCTGTGGTTTCATAATGGGTGGCAGTTTTGTGCGAGGCAAAAAGAAGATTTTTTAAACTAACTAAGATTAAAAGCAATCCTCCAGCAATGCGTAAATCGTTTAAATCAACATTAAAAAGATACCGCATAATAAAAGGACCAATAAGCAAAAATATAATCACAATCACAAAGGAAGTATAAAGGATATTGCGAAAAAGGCTCTGACGCAGGGAAGTCTCTAGCTCTTCTGTCATTGCAATAAATTGCGGGAGATTGCCAAAGGGATTTAAAACAGCTAAGATAGCAATAGCAGCAAGTAAAATGCTATAAAGTTGCGATTGAAGCTCTCCAAACATAAAGTTATTCCCAAATAAAAATTTTTTGTGGATTTTAACACAATTTTATTGAAATTCCTTATATCTAATGTGAAGAAAAGTTGGGAATCGTGGGAGATTATTTTTGGTTAAGCCATTGTATTTGTAGGTGATAATGGAATGTAGAGGCGGTGGGGATTGTCTTTCTTTTGTGCTAAAGCCTGAACCGATTTTAAAAGTTTTTTGCACACCTTGAATTTTGGCTTGACAGATAATCGCACCTAGCATTCCTTCAAATTTGCCTTTCCCTTGTGTGTAGCCAATCACTTCACATTCGCTATCCATATAAGGTTTGTATTTGTAAGTATTGCTAGAATCTCCATAGGGTGTATCATTTTTGCGGATAATAATGCCTTCTCCATTTTGATTGAGGATTTCTTGAAAATAGCTTTGCAAATGTTCTTTGCTTTGGATTTGGATTTGTGGGATTATTTTGATAGAGGGAGAGGGATTTTTGTCTAGGTATTTTTGGAGTTTGTCTAATCTTTCTAAAAGTGTGCAATCTTGGCAGATGTTTGGCGCATCAAAGACGTTATAGGTGATGTTTTGCCATTCTTTGAGGCTTGAATTGGAATTGCGGACAATGCTGGAGATTTTTTCAAAAGATTGATAATCTAGCCATAATTCACCATCTAGGCTAAATGGAGGGAAATTTTTTAACCAAACTTTGGGGGGATTAATGGGGTAATTATTGCGTGTGTTTAGGGTTTTTCCATTCCATATTCCGCGGATTCCATCGAGTTTTTCACTCATTAAATAGGTGTTATTTTTAAAATTCAAAGATGATTCTTGTGAATAATCTTTGAATTTTAAAAGTTCGCCCCCAAAAAGGAGGCTAAAGGATGAAAAGAAAAAGAATAGAAATTTTATCAAACTAGCCCTTGCTCAATCATTGCATTAGCAACTTTGCGGAATCCAGCGATATTAGCACCCAAAACAAGGTTAGTAGGCTCTCCAAATTCTTTGGCTGTTTGGCTTGCATTAGCATAAATGTTTTGCATAATTTTGTGTAGTTTGCTATCTACTTCTTCAAAACTCCAAGCAGTCATAGAGGCATTTTGACTCATTTCTAAACCACTTGTCGCCACGCCCCCAGCATTAGCTGCTTTGCCCGGACCATAGCAGATTTTCGCATCAAGGAATTTATGCACTGCCTCGATTGTAGAAGGCATATTTGCACCCTCACTAACGCATTTACAACCATTTTTGAGGAGGTTTTCTGCATCTTTTGCATTAATTTCGTTTTGTGTTGCACTTGGGAATGCGGCAAATGCAGGAATAGCCCAAAGTGGATTATGGTCACTTGGGTAATCTCTTGTGCTTGTGTATTTCGCACTTGGTTTTTCTTTGGCATAGGATTCTAGGCTTTCTCTTCTAACTTCTTTAATTTCTTTTAAAAGAGCTAAGTCAATGCCGCTTTCATCATAAATCATGCCTTTTGAATCGCTGATTGTAACAGGTTTTGCACCGAGTTGTTGGAGTTTTTCGATTGTGTAAATTGCTACATTCCCGCTTCCTGATACTAGGCAAGTTTTGCCTTCTAGTGAGCCAAAATCACTATGTTTTAGCATTTCTTGTGCAAAATATACGCTTCCATATCCTGTTGCTTCTGTCCTTACTAAGCTTCCACCCCAAAGAAGTGATTTTCCTGTCAATACACCATCATAGCGGTTGGTTAATTTTTTGTATTGCCCAAAGAGGTATCCAATTTCTCTACCGCCAACTCCAATATCTCCCGCAGGAACATCGGTATGTGCGCCAATATGTCTATATAATTCATTCATAAAGGCTTGACAGAAACGCATAACTTCTCTATCGCTTTTGCCTTTTGGGTCAAAATCGCTTCCCCCTTTACCGCCGCCCATTGCAAGTCCTGTAAGAGAGTTTTTGAAAATTTGCTCAAAGCCTAAAAATTTAATGATACCTTCTGTTACGCTTGGGTGGAATCTCAAACCGCCTTTATAAGGTCCAAGTAGTGAGCTAAATTCGATTCTATAACCACGATTGACTTGAATCTCGCCTTTGTCATCTTCCCAAGTTACGCGGAAGTTGATTTGTCTTTCTGGGATAACGATTCTTTCTAATACTTTGTATTTTTCGTATCTTTTATCTTTTTGCAATGCGGGTTCGATAGATTCTAAAACTTCTTTGACTGCTTGATGAAACTCTACTTGGTCTGGATAGAGTTTTTGGACTTTTTGGATAACGCTTTGTGTGTAAGACATAATAAATCTCCTTTTAAAATATTTTATAGGTAGAATTTTATTTATACTTTAATTAATATAAGCTTATAAGATTAAATTTTTTTTTTAAGCTATATTTTCAAAAATAAAGAAAAATCAAATCAATGATTGAGGCAATACTGCTTTTGGAGGAAATTTTGGCGTATTAAGAAATATTTGAATCTTTTTAAGAATATAGAAAAATATTTTTTATTTTAGTTTTTTGGGAAATAGCCGATATTGAAGTTGTTATTTAATTTTTAAGGAGAAAACATGCAAGCAAGTATGAGTTTCTCTTCTCTGCAAGCCTCATATACCACCACGCATTGGAGTGCTCTTGGAGAAGAGATTAAAAACAATCAAGCAAATAGTGTTCCACAAATAAGTGAAGAAGAGGGAAATAGTCAAAAAACTTCTAATATTCTCTCATCAACAGAAATTTTGAATAATAAAATTGGCGATTTTCAAAAGCAAATCATCAATCAAGCTTTGAATAAAATTTCAGAGATTCAAGATGAAATGATAAAAGTGTGGGAGGAAGTGTTTGGAATGTCTAGCGAGAATTCTTCTAGCACAAATACAAGCATTTCAGGCTCGATAGAATCTCTACTTAATGGTAATTTCTCTCGCCCAAGTTATAATGTAGGAAGTGGGATTAGCATCACTCAAGGTTTTTATCAATCTTTGGAGTTATCTATACAAGGGACGATTGTAGGGAAAGATGGAGTAAGTAGAAAGTTGGATTTGAGTATTAATGTCTCTCAAAGCTTTGTGCAAAATTTACAAATTAATTCCCAAAATACAAATACTAACAATACAAATTCAAATAAAGTGATTGATCCATTGGTGATTGATTATGCTGGGAATGGAACAGAGCTTAGCGATACAAAGATGAGTTTTGATTTGGATAGTGATGGCAAAGAAGACCAAATTTCGACACTTAAAGAGGGTTCAGGATTTTTGGCATTAGATAAAAATAATGATGGCAAAATCAATAATGGAAATGAGCTTTTTGGAACTCAAAGCGGTGATGGGTTTAAAGATTTGAGTGCTTATGATTTAAATCAAGATGGCAAGATTGACAAAGAAGACCCGATTTATGATAAGTTAAGAATCTGGACACCTAATGAAAAAGGTGAGGGAGAGCTTGTAGGTCTTGGAGAAAAGGGCATTGGTGTGATTTATTTGGATGCCAAAGAAAGTCAAGAGCTAATGAAGGGAGAAGAGGGGGATTTGCTAGGAATTAAGCAAAAAACTTCTAATTTTATCCGTGAAGATGGGAGTGCTGGAGAGATTCATCATATTGATTTGGTTGCTGGGGATAATTCTGCACAAAATACTTCTAATCCTACTTTGCAAGAGGGATTGCAGCTTGCGGCTAATAGAGCATATATGCAGAATCTAAGCATTAGCTTTAGTTTTTCTCAAAGTAGTGGAAATATTTTAGCTGGCAATAACGCTTCTAGTGGTTTTTCATTAAGTGCATTTAGCTTTAGTGCTTCGCAATATTCTTTTAGTTTAAGTTCGCTAGAAAATGCTAATAATGGAGTGAGCAAAGAATTATCAACAATGTGGAAAGTGCTACAAGAAACCTTTGTGGGATTTGAGAAGGAAGAAGAATCCCCTATGACTTTAAAGACATTGCTAGAAAACTTTAGTGAATCTTTTGAAGATTTGAATCGTTTTGTTTTTGGCGAAATGGGATTTGATAAAGAAGAGAATCCATTTAAAAATACTCTTTCAAATATCGATATTCAAAGACTTTTGGCTGCTTAAGCTTAGTTTAGCTTGGATAGAAATGCCTATCCAAGTAAGCTAATTTGAAATTTAAAAATTGAAAATAAAAAGATAAAATTCATAAAATCTACCCTAAAATCTTTCAATCTAATTTTAAAAAATACAAATTTAAAGGCTTTGTAGTGGTGCAATTAGCAGATTCTAGGCAGTAATTCACCGCTAGGATAATCCAAAAATCGCTTTGCACCATAAGTGGTTTTTAAAACAACTTTTTTGGAGTTTGTAGCGGTGGTATGTCCGATGATTGCTGCATTTTTGCCTAATTTGCTTTGTTTTAAAATATCAAGTGCTTTAGTAGAATCTTCTTTGGAGATTGCTAGGACGCACATTCCTTCATTAGCCAAATGGTATGCTTCAAACCCCAAAAGCTCACAAATCCCTCTAACTTCATCTCTAATAGGCAAGGATTCTTCTTGTATTTCTATGCCTATATTAGAAGTGTTTGCCCATTCATTAAGCACACTTGCAATCCCCCCTCTTGTCGCATCACGCAGGGCGTAGATTTGGATATTGTTTTTGAAAAGCTCTTCTAGCATAGGATAAAGCAAAGCACAATCGCTTTTTAAAGTGCTATGAAGGGAGATTTCCTCTCTTTTGGAATAAATCACTGCCCCATGGTTACCAATCTCCCCACTAACTAAAATACAAGAATCTTGAGGGATTTTAAAGGCACTCATTTGTAAGTGAGGGTAAAGAAATTCTCCAATGGCTGTGGTAGTAATAAAAACCTTATCTAAAGTGCCTTTTGGAAGGACTTTTGTATCTCCAGAGATGAGTTTTGTATCACTTTCTTTGAGTGTTTGGCTAAAAGATTCTATGATTTTTTTCAAATCCTCTATCAAAAACCCTTCTTCAATCATAAAGCTAGCAGTCAAATATTTGGGTTTTGCTCCCATCATTGCTACATCATTGCAACTACCACAAACGCTAAGTTTGCCTATATCACCACCGGGAAAAAAGAGGGGAGAGATAGTATAGCCATCAGTGCTAATGGCACATTTGTCTTTTATTTCTCCAACCCCTGCATCTTCACTAGCACCTATTACACAGCCTTCTAAATAATGATAAAAAAGCTCTGTAATAAGCTTTTGTGATTCAATGCCTCCGCTTCCATGACTTAAAGTAATAATAGAATCTTTTTTTGCCATAAAATTCCTTGTATTAAAATAGGTGTAGCTATAAGCCGAGTTCTGTTTATGTGGTTATTTATCTTGTTTTTGCTTTGCAGCAAAAATCTAGCAAAGGGCTAAAAACTTGGGATATTAACCATGCCCTTTTTGCTGCGGATTGGGCTTGCAATGACAGAATGTATTGCTACATTCTCGGTAGGCTCTTACCCCACCTTTTCACCCTTACCATAATAGGCGGTTTGTTTTCTGTTGCGCTTTCCCTTAGATTACTCTAGCCATTAGTTAAATGGAATCCTATCCCAAAGCAGCTCGGACTTTCCTCTTTAAAAAGCAACCACTCGCTACACCTAAAGGGATTGTAGCAAAAAAGTGCTAAAAAGAATAGAAATTTTGATTTTTTAAAGTGAGAGTTCAATTTGGGGTAACTTGTTTTGTGAATGGATTTTAGTGTAAAAGATTCAGTATTGATAGAAACTAGCTTTGCAGGGAAAAGCCTAAAAAGAATTATTTTGATTCTTAGTGTGAATTTTGGCAGTTAATTTTAAATATTATGATTGTTGTGAAAAATGCAAGAAATTAATAGCAGGGCAGCAAATATCAAAAAGACTTTTGGTTTTATCGATGAAAGTTTGGCTATGTTTATTGTGGCTAAAAGCCCAAAATTAATGGGCTTTTTTAAGATGAGCAGGCGGATTTTCCTGTGTTGATTGGTTGAATCTCGCTGTTATCAGCTAATTTTTTGTCATTTACTTCTTCTATAAAATCCCATAATTCTTTTGCTGCTTTTAGGTATTCTTTGGCAGATTTGGATTCTGGGTGGAAATATACAATAGGTTTTCCGCTATCGCCTGCTTCTCTTACGCTTGGTTCAATGGGGATTTGTGCCAAAGTTTTTGTGCCATAGGCTTTAGCGACTTCTTGTGTAGTGCCTTTGCCAAAGATATCGTATTCTTTGCCGCAATCAGGGCAGATAAAGCCACTCATATTTTCAATGATCCCAGCTACTGGGATTTTGAGTTTAGAAAACATATCTAATGCCCTTGCGCCATCATCTAATGCTACTTTTTGGGGTGTAGAAACTGCTATTCCTGCTGTTACAGGCACACTTTGTGCTAAAGTGAGTTGTGCATCACCTGTACCCGGAGGCATATCAATTACCATTACATCTAGGTTATCCCACAAAACATCACTTAGCATTTGCTCAATAGCGCGGATAATCATTGGACCACGCCAAATGAGGCTCTGTCCTTCATCATAAAGTACTCCCATAGAAATCATTTCAATCCCATAAGCTTGGAGAGGAATGAGTTTTTTGAGTTTTTGATCTACTTCGGGCTTGTCTTTTTGTAGCCCTAGCATTCTTGGGATATTAGGACCATAAATATCTGCATCAAGTAAGCCCACTTTTTTGCCTTGTTGGGCTAGGGCGATTGCGAGATTAACACTTGTGGTAGATTTCCCAACTCCGCCTTTTCCGCTGCTAACCATTACAAAATTTTTGATTTGTGGGGCAAGATTCTTAGTACTTTGTGGCTTTTGGGTTTGTTCTTGGGGCTTGGGTTGTTTGATATCTAGGTTGATTTTTGTGATTCCTTGTGCGTTTAGCTTTTGTGTGATTTGTGTGCGTAGTTTTTCTGCTACTTCAGGGGAGGCAGAGGGAATCTCAACGCGGATTGAAACAGCATTTTCGTGGATTAGCATTTCTTTGACAAATCCAAAGGTTACAATATCCTTTTCAAAATTAGGGTAAATTATTTCTTTTAATAAATTGACTAATTGTTCTTGATTCATAAATTTCCTTTAACTATGTTGTTTAATAATTTCTTGTGAAATTTTATAGCTACAAAATTTTGGACCACACATAGAGCAAAATTTCGCTTCTTTGAAAACTTCTTGAGGGAGGCTTTCATCGTGGTATTCTTTGGCTCGTTCGGGGTCGAGGGCGAGTTCAAATTGTCTATTCCAATCAAAATTATAACGCGCATTGCTCATCGCATCATCTCTTAATCTTGCATTGATTCGTCCTCTAGCAATATCTGCCGAGTGTGCGGCGATTTTGTAAGCGATAATCCCTTCTCGCACATCTTTAGCATTAGGCAAGCCCAAATGTTCTTTTGGGGTTACATAGCAGAGCATTGCTACACCTTTCCAAGCAGCAATAGCTGCACCAATGGCAGAGGCAATATGATCATAACCTGCTGCAATATCTGTTACCAAAGGTCCTAACACATAAAAGGGTGCTTCAAAGCAAAGTTCTTTTTGGAGTTCAACATTGCGTTCAATTTCATTCATCGGCACATGCCCGGGACCTTCTACCATTACTTGCACATCTTTTTCCCATGCTCTTTTTGTAAGCTCTCCAAGCACTTTGAGTTCGCTAAGTTGTGCCATATCACTTGAATCAGCCAAACAACCCGGACGCAGAGAATCTCCAAGACTAAGTGAAACATCATATCTTTGACAAATATCTAAAATATCATCAAAAGCTTCATAAAAAGGATTTTGTTTGTGGTAGTGCATCATCCATGACGCCATTAGGCTACCACCACGACTTACAACTCCCATTTTTCGTTTGGCTAAAAGTGGCATATGCTCTAATAAGAATCCGCAATGGATAGTGAAGTAGCTTACACCTTGTTTTGCTTGTCTTTCCATAACTTCTAGCATTTTATCAATAGTGAGTGCATTAATGTCGTTTTTGACATCGTGCAAGATTTGATAAATTGGCACTGTTCCAATAGGGACACTAGAATTTTTGATTACTGCTTCTCGAATGGAATCCAAATCCCCTCCGGTGCTTAAATCCATAATGGTATCAGCTCCATATTTGATAGAAATAAGCGTTTTTTGCACCTCTTCTTCTATGGAACTTGCAAGTGCGGAGCTTCCGATATTAGAATTAATTTTTGTCCTTGTAGCGATTCCTATTCCCATAGGTTCTAGGTTGGTGTGATTGACATTAGAAGGTAATATCAAACGCCCCTTTGCTATTTCTTTTCTTACAATTTCTGGTTCTAAATATTCAAGATTTGCAACATACTCCATTTCTTGAGTAATAATGCCTTTTTTTGCATAATGGAGTTGGGTTTTGATTTTATCATTTTTGCGGGCTTCCACCCATTTTGTTCGCATAGATTCTCCTTAAAATAAAATAATAATAATTTTTTAGAATATGCAGTATTAAGGTAGCAAAATAAAAATAAATTCTAGCTTTTCTTTGGGGAATAATTGTAAAAAAGTTAAAGAAATTTAGAATTTGTAGCAGAGATTTGAATGGTTTTGAGAAGTTGGAATGAAGTTTGAAAAGATAAAAGTGGAGGTGCAAATGGGAAGAATCCCATTTGTTTTAGAAAGTGTATTTAACTTCTACCCTTAGACGATTTCTATCTTCAGAATCGGTATTGTTAGCATCATTCCAAGCACTTGTATTGGCATTACCTAGTGCAATTTGTCTTGTTGCATCTGTGGTTAAGATAGAATAGTGAGCGAAGATTCTAAGAGATTTGGTGTATTGCCAAACAATATAAGGATTGATTTCTTGGAAGTCAATATCTCCGCTATATCGTGCTGCACCTTGTCCTCTTGCAATTTTGTTGGTTCCATTGACATAATCAATCCCGATATTTAAATTTTCTAAAATATCATAATTGATATTAGCATAGAACATACTAAGCTCATTGGATTCAAAGCCTCTAGGCATATTTTGTCCAGTAGTTGGCAACATAGAAATGCTAACGCCTGTTGCACCATTTTCAAACCAAATTTGTCCTACCTTTTGGAAAGAACCCTCATTATCTAAAGATACCGCATAGCCATCTTGTGTATTTCCCCAATATCCGATTTTTGCAGCCACTGGGATATTATAATCATGGAATCTCACACCTGCTTCAAGTGTGTAAAGATCGTTGGCTTCTTTTACTTTATGTTCATATACACTTGTCCAAGGGGAATTGGCATCACTATTAAGCTTGCTAAAGGCATATTGTCCTTTTAAATGAAACATTGAGTTTTGCCAAGCTAACTCACCAAAACCTGCAAAATCAATCATATCTGTGGCATTGAAAAGCCAAAGTTGAGAGCTGAAGTTCCCAATGCTTGTATCATAATTGCTCAAAGCTGCAGCGGTATAAAGAGGTTTATCAATAGAGCCGTTGTTGGTGTCAGGAGATAGTAAATATCCTGTTTGATAATCATCAATACTCCACGCATCAAATGCGCCCAAAGCAAAAGTCCAATGATTTAAATCAGAATTTGTTACAAAAATACCAGTTGCCCTATCATCGAGTGTATCGTTGATTGGGGTTTGCATAATCATTTTACCCGCTTTGATAGTGGTGTTAGTAGAATCTGGAGTGATTACCATATTGAATTCTCTTACACCAAACCAGCTATCAGAACCAGAACCTAAGCCATTACCTGCAAAAACATTAGTGTAGTTGCCATTATTATCTAGGATACCTTTTCCATGATTGACATTTTGTTGTGCATTGTGGTAGCCAATCCCTAGATTCATAGAGATATTGTTAATCACAGGGGTTTTAAAGAGTGCTTCAGCTCTCCATTGATGGTTTGCATCGCCTCTTGTACGCTCTTGTTTGTTGAAGCCTTTGTTGTCATAGCGATTATCAGTGTAGCGATAACGCAACATTCCGCTAACATCAATGCCTTTGATAGCTTCTTCTAAGGGTTGAGCAAAGCTTGCAGTTGAAAGGCTTGCAAGTGCAACACAGGCTATTAATGATAATTTTGTTATTTTCATTGTCGTTCTTCCTTTGTACTTTTTGGTATAAAAGCTGTGATTTTATTTAAGTAAAACTTAATATTTTATAAAAATAAAGTATAATTTTAGTCTAGTGCAATATTATTTTTTATCACAATTGCATTTATTGCAGCCACAAGAATTTTTTGTAAAAAAGATTTTATAAATGAAATATCCAATAGCAAGGGCAAAAATTACACCCAAAATAATATTTTCTAGCATTATCTAACTCCATAAATTTTTGAAATCAATTGAGTGGATTTTATGATTTTTATTTTGAAAATATACTTATAAATTAATAATTATTTGCAAAATCATTATTATATTTTAGAAGTTTTTATGCTTTGAGAAATCTTAAAAATTGCAATTCAAGGGCAATTTTATTTTCTTGTGTGTATAATCTAAAAAATATTTATTTGCTATAAAGGAGTTTAAAAAATGAAAAAATTTTTAAAAAAAATATCTGATCCAAAAGTGGTAGGTGCTTTTAGTAAAAGTGGTTTGGGTTTGGCTGCAATCCTTGTAATGGTGGGCTGTGATAATACTTCCCAAAATACAAATAATGGCGGTGGTTTAGAACAAGCTACAAAAAATGGAGCCACAGTAACCATTGAGCAACAACAAGATGGAAGTTATAAAATTTTAGAAGAAACTCCAAGCAGCACAACACGCGTTATTTTAAAAGAAGCAAATGGAAATGAAAGAATACTCACTCAAGAAGAAATTGATAAAATCATCGCTGAAGAATCCAAAAAAATCGATGAAGGCACTTCGCAATTGACTAATCCAACAGGTGGTGGATTGTCTCTTGGGGAGACGATTTTGGCAAGTGCTGCGGGTGCGATTTTGGGAAGTTGGATTGGTAGTAAATTGTTTAATAATCAAAATTATCAGGCACAACAAAGGACAAGCTATAAAACTCCACAAGCTTATGAGAGGTCTCAAAGTTCTTTTAACAAAACTGCAACAAGTGCTACAAGTAATGCAGGACGCAGCGGATTTTATTCTCCAAACAACACCAGCACTACACAAAATCGCTCTAACACTTCTAGTAGTTTTGGAGGCTAATAATGCAGATTATCAAAGCTAATCCGCTAAACAATGAGGATTTAGAGAATCTTGGGCTTAGTTGGCATACTGATGTGGATAATACGCCTTATGTGAGTGATGAGATTATCGAAGTGAGTGAGGAAGAAGCACAAAAATATTATGATGCGGCTAATGAGCTTTATGATATGTATGTGGAAGCGGGACAATATGTGATTGATAATGATTTGTTTTTTGAGCTTGGAATCCCGTTTAACTTGGTAGAAGCAATACAAATGAGTTGGGAAGAAGAAGTGCATTGGCATTTGTATGGAAGATTTGATTTGGCAGGTGGGCTTGATGGAGCTCCAATAAAGCTATTAGAATTTAATGCAGATACTCCGACAATGGTTTATGAGAGTGCGATTATTCAATGGGCTTTGCTTAAAAAAAATGGTTTTAATGAATCTTTGCAGTTTAATAATTTGTATGAAGCTTTGGGCGATAACTTTAAGAGAATTATTACTTTAGGTGAGGATACTTCAAGATTTGATGAAATTTATGAGGGTTGGAAAATCTTGTTTTCTAGCATACAAGGCAGTCAAGAAGAAGAAAGAACGGTGCGTTTGCTAGAAGTAATCGCAAAGGAAGTGGGGTTTGGGACGCAGTTTTGCTATGCCCATGAGGCACATTTGGACGAGAATGCAGGGTTGAGCTTTGGGGGGGAAAATTATGAATTTTGGTTTAAATTAATCCCTTGGGAAAGCATTGCTATTGATGAGCCAGATTTGGCAAATTTAATGACTGCAATGATAAGAAATAAAAATACGATTTTTTTAAATCCTGCCTATACTTTAATGTTTCAAAGCAAGCGAATGCTAAAGATTCTATGGGATTTATTCCCTAATCATCCTTTGTTGCTTGAGACTTCCTATGAGCCATTGTCTAAAAAACAGGTAAAAAAACATGCTTTTGGTAGAGAGGGCGAGAGCGTTAGTATTTTGGATTCTAATGGTAAAGCATTAGTGCAAAATAGTGGGAATTATGGAAATTATCCAGAAATCTATCAAGAATTTGCAACGCTAAATAGCCATAATGGTAATTTTTATCAAGCAAATGTTTTTTATGCGTATGAGGCTTGTGCATTAGGATTTAGGAAAGGTGGGGAGATTTTGGATAATATGTCTAAGTTTGTCTCTCATAAAATCCGTTGATTTTAAAAAGGACAAAAATGAAAACTTTAGAAAATATTAATAGTATTAATGATTTTAATGAGGCAAAGCAAGTGATACCCGGTGGGGTAAATTCCCCTGTGAGAGCATTTAAGAGTGTAGGGGGGACTCCGCCTTTTATTAGCCGTGGAGAGGGTGCTTATTTGTTTGATGAGGATGGTAATTCATACATTGATTTTGTGCAGAGTTGGGGACCGCTTATTTTTGGGCATTGTGATAAAGATATTGAATCTGTGGTGATAGAAACTATTCAAAAGGGCTTGTCTTTTGGCGCACCTACGATTTTGGAAACTGCTTTGGCAAAAGAAGTGATTTCTATTTATGAGGGGATTGATAAGATTCGTTTTGTTTCAAGTGGGACAGAGGCTACAATGAGTGCTATTAGACTTGCTAGGGCTTATACTAAAAGAGATGATATTATTAAGTTTGAAGGTTGTTACCATGGACATAGTGATTCTTTGCTTGTGAGTGCTGGGAGTGGGCTAGCGACTTTTGGTTTTCCAAGCTCCCCGGGAGTTCCAGAGGATTTTACAAAACATACTTTAGTAGCAAGATACAATGATATTCAAAGTGTAGAGTTGTGCATTCAAGCAAGTAAGCAAAAGGGTAAGGGTGTAGCTTGTGTGATTATAGAGCCTATTGCGGGAAATATGGGGCTAGTGCCGGCTCAAAAGGAATTTTTGGAATCTTTGGAAGCTTTGTGCAAAAAAGAGGGGATAATTTTAATTTTAGATGAGGTGATGAGTGGTTTTAGAGCGTCATTGAGTGGTTCTCAAAGCTTTTATGGAATCTCTGGAGATTTGGTAACTTTTGGGAAAGTGATTGGCGGAGGTATGCCTGTTGGGGCTTTTGGCGGTAAGGTAGAGATTATGAATCTTTTATCTCCGCAAGGGAATGTTTATCAAGCAGGGACATTAAGTGGGAATCCTGTAGCAATGAGTGCAGGGCTTGCCGCACTTAAAAAATTAAAAGCAAATCCAAAGATTTATAAGCAGCTAGAATCTTTGGCGTTGAAATTAACACAGGGGTTAGAGAGAATTGCCAAAGAATTTCAGATTCCAATTCAAACTTGTGTTCGTGGGAGTATGTTTGGATTCTTTTTCAATCAAAAACCTGTGGAAAATTTTGAAGATGCACTTAAGAGTGATACGCAAATGTTTGCTAGATTTCATCAGGGTATGCTAAATAAAGGGGTTTATTTTGCTGCTTCACAATTTGAGACTGGATTTATTTGTGATGCGATGAATGAAGCTATGATTGATGAGGTTTTAAATAAGGCTAAAGAGGTATTTTTGGAGATTAGTGCTTATGGAAAATAAGGAAAAACCTAAATATCAAGACGCAGTTTTGGCATATTCTAATGCTACGCTAGGAATTTCCATAGTGGTTGCGGTTTTGATTGGGGTTGGAATTGGGTATGGACTTGAAAAGCTTTTTGGTTATAGGTGGCTTTTTTGGCTTGGGGTAGTATGGGGGATTTTGGCGGCAATTTTGAATATTTATAAAGCCTATAAAAGACAAAAGAAAGAATTTGATGAGTTGAGCAAAGATCCAAAATATCGTTATCAAAAAGCAGAGAAATGGGATGATGATGAGGATTAATATCCTAAGTTTTATCTTATTTGCGATTTTGGCTATTTGTGGAGTTTTGAGCTATATTTTTTGGGGTAGCTTGGTGACTTTGAATTTTGTATTTGCTTATGTTTCTTTTGTGATAATTGTGGGAATGGCATTTATTATGCAGAGAAGAAAGATTATGCGTCTTATTTCGCAAGCTTCACAAGAAGAATTGGAATCTTTAAAGAATCTTTACCAAAGCAAAGAAGAGAAAGAAGAAGAATTTTGGGGTGAAAATGAAGATAAAGGTGATGAAAAATTTGTAAAGGAATGTATTTCTAAAAAAAAGAAGTTTTGGCAGAGTTTCAACAAAGAAAGTGGCAAGGTAGGGTTTAAAATGTTTTTTATGCCTTTGAGGTTGCTAACTTATGCGGTGTTTATTGTGCTTTTTTTAATTTTTTTAAAAAAAGAGCTGTTTGACTTTGTGGGTTTCTTTGGTGGGCTAATTGTAGGGAATTTCGCATTGGTTATGGCTTTGTTTTTAGCAAAAGCGAAATAGGATTATTTACCTAGACAAAATTCTCCAAACATAACATCAAGCATTTGAGAATATTCGTAGGGTTTGGTGATAGATGCAATAGCTCTAAGTGCTTCATTGATATGAAAACTAAAGAGTTCTAATTCGCCATTTTCTAGTGGAATCTTAGAATCATAAAGGGCTTGTATGCAGTTTTTCACTGCTTGGAATTGGTATTGGGAAATCAAAAGTAAGGATTGGGTGGATTCTTGGGAGTTTAATAAGGATATTAGGTGGTTTTTAAAGTTAGATAGTAGGGATTCTTGGGAATTTAAATTGGTATTTTTAAGGCAGAGGTTTAGAGGTAGAAAAGGTTTTAAAACCTCTGAATCAAAATGATTTTGCAAATCTGTTTTATTTAATAAAACGATGATTTTTTTGGAATCTTGATAGTTTTTTAGAAGTTCTATAATCTCTAAATCTTCATGGTCTAAAGGGCGACTACTATCAAAAAGTGCAATTAGAATATCACTTTCTTTGGCTTTTTGTAGGCTTCGTTCAATTCCTTTGTTTTCGATAATATCTTGGCTTTTGCGGATTCCTGCAGTGTCAATGAGACGCAATAAATGCCCCTCTAAAACAAAATTTTCTTCAATGCTATCGCGTGTAGTGCCTGCAATATCACTCACAATAGCGCGTTCATTGTGTAAAAGGGCATTGAGAAATGAGCTTTTGCCCACATTGGGCTTACCGATAATACAGAGTTTATAGCCTTCAAAAAGGGATTTTTTTTGGATTGATTGCTCTAAGAGGCTTTGGAGTGTTTTGAGGATAGAAGTTAGCTTGTTTTGTAGATTTTTTAGCAAATCTTGTGGTAATTCTTCATCGGCATAATCAATAAAAACTTCGCTGTGTGCGAGCAATGTAATAAGGTCGGTGCGTAGATTCTCGCAAAATTCTTGCATTTCTCCATTGAGGTGACGCATCAGCATTTTGTGGGCATTTGCGTTAGAAGATTCAATGAGTTTTGCTACTGCTTGGGCTTGAGTTAAATCAATCCTTCCACCTAAAAAAGCTCTTTTGGTAAATTCTCCGGGATTGGCTAATCTAGCTCCATATTTCAAGCATTCTTCTAAGATGTTTTGGGCTATGAAAGTGCCACCATGGCATTGGAATTCAATAACATCTTCGGTGGTGTAGCTGTGAGGAGATTTGAAGTAAATTATAATACATTCATCAAGTAGTTCGCCATTTTCAAAATAAATTTTAGTAAGTTTTGCATGACGCACTTTAGAGTTTTTTAAATCTATTTTGGCAAGCTTTGAGGCGATTTTAAGAGAATCTTGCCCGCTTAGGCGAATAATGTTAAGAGAGGACTTTCCATAAGTTGTTGCTGGTGCAACAATCGTATCATTAGTGTTGAAATTCATTGATGATGATATAACGCTCTCCATCTTGATTAAGGCGGAAAGAAATATATTTATTTGGGAATTGTTCTCTTAGTTGTTTGATTGCAATATGGGCTAATACGCCATCAAGTGGCTTAGTTTGTGCTTTCCCATAGGTTTTGATATTTTCTATGGTTGGTATGAGATAGTTTGCAATCATTTCTTCTTGATTTTTTAGAAATTCTGCAATCTCTAAACGCACCATTAAGCCATAAACATGGTTAATCCAATTAAAAATTAGATAAGAAATCGCTTTGTAGCGATAGCCCTCTTTCCCTATTAATAATGCTGAATCTTCCCCGTCAATTTTGATATATAGAGTGTTTTCATCATAGGGCTTGACAATAATTTCGCTAATTTTGTAAGGAAGAAATTGAAATAACTCGTTTAATTCATTTTGGATATGAGTGCTAATTTCAGAGAGGTCTTTGGTGGTTTCTTTGATTGGTGGTTGTGTGTGGAGATTTTGGGTGCTGGTTGTTTTGGGGTGGTGTGAGTTGGCGTTTTTTGGTTGTGCGCAAATAATTGCATTTTTTTTGCCAAACCCCAAAAATCCTTTTTTAGGATTTTGGATAATTTCATAATCTAAATCTACAATAGAGCAATCATAAAGTTTGGAGGCTTCTATGAGGGCTTCTTCGAGGCTTTGGGCTTCTATTTTTTTCATTGAGAAGCCTTTTGATGCTTATGTTCTTTATGTTCGGCGATTTCTCTTGCTTTTTTGCGTTCCATTGCTTTATTGATAATAAGTTGTTGAAGGATTGAAAAGATGTTATTTACAAACCAATAAAGCACTAAACCTGAAGGGAATGTAACAAAGAAAATTGTGAAAATTAAGGGTAAGAATTTAAAGATTTTTTCTTGGATTGGGTCATTAAATGTCGCTGGGGTTAAATGTTGTTGCAAATACATTGTAATACCCATTAGGATTGGTAAGACAAAATAAGGATCCATTACAGATAAATCTTGAATCCAAAGCAACCACGCCGCACCTTTGAGCTCTATGGCATTATATAATACGCGATAGATAGCAAAGAAGACAGGCATTTGAAGAAGAAGTGGCAAGCAGCCTCCCATTGGATTTGCACCATGCTTTTTATAGAGATCCATCATATGGGCTTGAAGTTTTTGTGGCTCACCTTTGTATTTTTGTTGAATCTCTTTCATTTTTGGAGCTAAATCTTTGAGTTTTTGCATTGATACCATACCCTTATAGGTAAGTGGGTAGAGAATGATTCTAACAATAAGAGTGAGTAGAATAATTGCCCAACCCCAATTTCCGCATAAATCATAAAGTGTTTCTAAGAGCAAAAAGAGAGGTTTTGCAAAAAAAGTAATCATACCATATTCAACAACATCAGTAAGATTCGCATCAATGCTCTCTAAAAGTCGATAATCTTTTGGTCCAATGTATCCAGAGAGTTCTATATTTCCATTAGCACTAATAAAAGGCATAGGATTTTCTTGAGCATTGTTTAAGATAGAGATATTAAGATTGTTGGTTTTGCTAAAAAATAAAGTTGTGTAATATCTATCCACTGCTGCAATGATGCTGGAGTTTGTAAAATTATTTTGAGTGCTTGCATCGCCATCTTCAATTGTGGTGATAGTATTGTCCTGTTCTTTGATGATAACACCTTTGAAGACATAAGCATCATTTTCTACACTAGGACGCATACCCGGTGATAAGAAGTAAGTGTAATTTTGTGGTACATTGATTTTGATTTCATAATATCCATTGGGATAAAAGGTTAGGATTTTTTCTATGGTGATATTTTGGAGTTTTTGTGTGAGTGTGATGGATTGCGGTTTGTCTTGGATAGTGATGTCAGATTGACTAGCTTTGTAAGGCGTGCTAAAGGCTTGTTGGTTTAACATAGAATCAGAGAAGCGAATTTCTAGCGTTTTTGGGTTGTTTTGATTAGCAATATCAGTGCTAAATAATTCAAGATCTTTAGCGTCTTTGTGGTATTTTTCTTCTTTGAGAAGGACTTGGGTGATTCTACCTAAACGATCAATTTTGTATTCAAAGTTTTTTGCTTTGATGGTGGCAATAATTTCTTGAGAATCTGTGCTATTTTGTGCATTTTGCGTATTAGAAACATTTTGGATAGAGGCTTGGGGAGTGGTTTGCTCTTGTGATGGAGTTTGGATATTTTGCGATGGTTTGGCGGTGGCATTTTCTTTGGGGCTATAAAAATAGCTATAAGGCACAAAAAAGGCTAATGCCAAAACAACAGCGATGATGATTCTAGTTTGAGGATTTAAATTATCAAGTTTATTTAACACGGGAAACCTTTGAAAAATTTTTTATAATATAAACATTTTGAGTGGGATATACCATAGAATGTTTAAGAATAATGGGTTGAAATCTTAGAGGTTTAATCGGTATGAGCCAATATTTTGGCGTTTTTGGAGACATAAAATGAGCATTAATTTTGGTGTCTATTTTTGGATAGGCAATGCCACCTTTGAAGAATTGATTGCAACTTAAAATACGCATCAAGGTTTTAAATAAGGCAATACAGGGATTTTGAAATTCAAAAAGCTGCTTAGAATATTCTGAGCAACTAGGATAGTAGCGACATTTTGCTCCAAAAAATGCAGAAACATAATGTTGATAAAAAAATATGAGTGATAAAAAAATTTTTTTTAACATTTTTGTTTTACCAATTTTAAACGCATAAGGGCGTGTTTATAGTGATTCTCCAAAGTTTTGTAATCCACCTTGTCTAGCCCATTTTTTGCTAATAGCACCATATCTCCATTAATAAGATTAGGCAATGAGGCACGATAAAGGCTTCTTAAACGCCTTTTGATAAAGTTTCTACAAACTGCATTCCCCACTTTTTTGGATACACAAAATCCAACCCGATTTTCTTTGATATTCTCTTTGAAAAAAAGTATAAAATGCGGATTATGCCATTTTTTTTGGCTGTTATAGACGATATTGAAGTCTTTTTTTGTATTTAATGTAATCAATTTAAAATCCGCAAAACCTAGATTAAACTGCTAATCTTTTTCTACCTTTTGCTCTTCTTGCGTTGATGACTTTTCTACCATTTTTTGTTTGCATTCTTACTCTAAAACCATGAGTTCTTTTTCTTGGTGTATTGTGTGGTTGATATGTTCTTTTCATTATAAAACCCTTTTTGTAAAAATAAACGCTAATTTTATTAGAAAATTACTTAAAATATATTTATTTAGTAGTTTTTGGTGTTTCTTACTCCTCAAAATGTTTGGTTAGTGCAATGGCAATTGCTGCGACTAAATCGCTTTCATCTTTGGATTCTTGTGGCATTAATGAATTGATTTTGTTTTCCAAATAAGAGGTATCAAAGATTCCGCGTTTGAAGTCTTTGTCATTGCAGATATTAATTAAAAATGGAATGGTTGTTTTCACTCCTCGAATTTTAAATTCGCTTAAAGCGCGTTTGAGTTTATTGACTGCCAAATCATAGCTTGTAGCACGGACAATAAGCTTTGCAACCATTGAATCATAAAAAGGGGGAATGGTAAAATCTTTGTAAATATAACTATCCACTCTCACAAAAGGACCTAGTGCAGGGTAGTATGCAGTGATAGTTCCGGGGTTTGGAATAAAGTCATTATGCACATCTTCGGCGTTGATTCTAGCTTCAATTGCAAAACCTTGTGGAATAATATCACTTTGACTCAAATCCAAAATTTCCCCATAGGCGATTCGAATCTGCCTAGCAATGAGGTCTAAGCCTGTGATTTCCTCTGTAACGCCGTGTTCAACTTGGATTCTTGTATTCATTTCCATAAAATAAAAGTTGTTAGAATCATCAATTAAAAACTCAATGGTTCCTGCGTTGGTGTAATTTGCAGCCCTAGCAGCAGCAACTGCAACTACCCCCATTCTACGACGCAAATCCGCACTTATGGTAGGGCAGGGAGCGATTTCTATTAGCTTTTGGTGGCGTCTTTGGATAGAGCAATCTCTTTCTAATAGATGAATGATATTTCCATAATTGTCCGCTAGAATCTGAAATTCAATGTGCTTTGGATTTTGGATATATTTTTCCATAAAAACATCGTCATTTTTAAAAAAGGTTAAAGCCTCTCTTTTGCACGCATTCAAAGCATTTTCAAGTTCATTTTCTTCCCATACTACGCGGATTCCTCTACCACCTCCACCGCTACTTGCTTTTAGGATTATAGGATAGCCGATTTTTCTTGCTATTTTTTGTATTTCATAAAGATTTAAAGAGTTTAGAGGATCTGTTCCGGGGACAACGGGGATTCCATTAGCTATCATAAGATTTCTTGCAGCATTTTTATCCCCCATTTTGGCAATGACTTCGCTATCAGGTCCAATCCAAACTAATCCGGCTTCCTTGACTTTTTTTGCAAAAAGAGCATTTTCACTCAAAAAACCATATCCGGGGTGGATTGCTTCAGAATCTGTTGCTTTTGCAGCTTGGATAATCAAGTCTGGATCTAAGTATCCTTTGATTGGATCTTCGCTGATTGCGTAAGTGTGAGTTGCCATTTTGACATGCAGACTATCTCTATCTGCGTGAGAATAGATTGCAACAGATTCGATATTTAAATCATTACAGGCGCGTATGATTCTTACAGCAATTTCTCCGCGGTTGGCAATGAGGATTCTTCTAAACATAAAAACTCCAAGATTTTGGCATTAATTTTAAAATAAATGATTCTATTTTATATTGAATCTTTTTAATTTTTTCTTTAGGGAGCAATAAAAAACTTTATTAAAAAAATAAATTACACTTAAATCGTTATATTTTTACACATAGATTCATTGAAGTTTTGTGTGAAAATCAAAATGGTTGCCATTAATTAAGCAAACCATTTTAAATAATAAAAAGATTGTAAATTCGAAATTCTAAGGAGAGCTAGACTTGAAATAAAGCCTAGCAAAATGAAATTTATTTATTATAAATGTGATTAAAAATTACCTGTTAAAGAAACCCAAAAGCGTCTCCCTTCTTCGATTCTATTATATTGAGAGACATAACCATCTGTTGGATTCCCTACAAAACTATCAGTGAATTTCTTATCTAAAAGATTGTGAATAGCCACATTAAGCTTCCAAGAATCATTGAAAGCATAAGTTCCACCAGCAGTCATTAAGAATACATTTTTGTAGTATTCTCCTATTACTGAATCGCCACCTGTGTAGCGATTCCCTTGCCATTGTCCTTTGAGATAAGGTGTGAAGTTGTTGAAGGGTATGCTAATTTTGGTGATGAAATTGTGTTTTAAAGAATTGCTCTCTGGTTTTCCAATAGCACTTTTAGTAGAAGATTCGCGCACTTCAGAATCTAAATAAGTATAAGAAGCGTCAATGTTGATTTTTTCTAAGACTTTAAATCCTGCTGCTAATTCTACTCCCATATATCGCACTTCGCCGTGATTGATGGCTTGTGAACATCTATCATAGGTGCAGATTCCAACTCCTGAAATTGCTTCGCCTTTTTTTATTTGTGTGCTTGAGATTTTATCTTTAAAATCTGTCAAAAATCCTGTAAGACTTATGTAATGAGAATCTTGATTGTAAATAGCGCTTAATTCATAATTAATTGAAGTTTCTTCAGAAAGATTTGGATTCCCATATGAAGGAAATCTTCCTTGACCGCTAAAATTATAATATCCTGCAATAAGGCGATTTGGTGTTGGTGCTTTAAATCCAGTTGCAACACCACCTTTTAGTGTTAGAGAATCAGTTGGATTATAGACAAGATAGCCTCTAGGTGAAATATTATCGCCAAAAATTTCGTGGTGATTGTATCTTGCTCCTAGTGTAAAGTTTAGATTATCTAAAATTGAAAGTTCATCTTCTGCAAAAATTCCAAGCAAATATTGATCAAATTTAGTTGGATTTGCGATTTTATCTTGCATTTTTTCTATGCGATATTCAGCGCCAACACTCAAGAGATTTCTCTCTCCTAATGGAACAACAGCTTTAGTATCTAAAATAATATCTTCTGCTAGAATATCTCTATTTTCTCCCAAATGGGGTTGTGTTGCAAGTCCGACAACTTCTCTACCATCATTGCTAACGCGATTGTATTGGATTCCAGAATCTAACACAAAATTTTCATAAGTTCCCTTGTGTGTTAAATAGGTTACTAATTTATCAACTTGCATTGTTTTGG
The DNA here is from genome assembly GCF_017979475.1 of Helicobacter pullorum NCTC 12824. Classification (GTDB taxonomy): domain Bacteria; phylum Campylobacterota; class Campylobacteria; order Campylobacterales; family Helicobacteraceae; genus Helicobacter_D; species Helicobacter_D pullorum. Next base: position 100,203 of record NZ_JAERIT010000002.1, on the reverse strand, counting down.
TATAACCACCAGTTAATGCACCAGTATCATTAAGGGGTTTTGTTAGTGTTCCTAGCTGCCCATTGGCGTTATCAAAGATACTTTGCGAGTAATCTACATCAAAGGTAAAATGATTTTGAGGATTAGCTAGGTAATCTAATTTTAATCCAAAATTATGATTATTGGCTCTTGTTGGGCTTTCTGCTGCTTCGACATCATCAATGATTGTTCCATTAGGCTCTGAATAGCTCACACTAGAACCCTCTCTGTAAAATTCTCTTGCGCGCAAGGTAAGGGAGAGTTTGTCTTTAATAAGTGGTCCGCTACCATAAATACTAGTCCCATAGAGATTTCCCCATTGTGAATCTTCTTGAAGCAAGGCTTCTGTTTGGACGCTTAAGCCCCATTTTTCGGGAGATTTTTTTGTAATAATATTAACCACACCACCTAATGCATCAGAACCATAAAGGGTGCTCATTGGACCTTTGATAATCTCAATGCGTTCAATTGCTGAAATTGGAGGCAAGAAAGAAGAAGTAATTTCAGTGAAGCCATTAGGACCCACATCTCCTCCAACGCTTTGTCTTCTCCCATCTATTAAGATAAGGGTGTATCCCGTGATTCCACGCATAGTTATTTGATAAGTTCCTGTTTTTCCTTTACTAGCAAATAAATCTACTCCAGGAATATCTGCAATCGCTTCTGCCACATCGCGATAAGGCTTGTTTTCCAAATCTTCCTTCTTGACAATTGAAATACTAGCGGGGGCTTCTTTTATGTCTTGAGAAAATCCACTAGCACTCACAACTGAAGTGTCTAAACGATATTCTTCAGCAGCATTTGCGCTAATTGCGCCAAGTATTAAAGATAACACAACAGATGAATATCTAACCTTGTTTGATATAAACATTTTTACTCCTATTAAAAATAATAATGATATTTAAAATTGTATTTATTATTAGCTTAAGTAAAAATAAACAATCATAATAATTACTACTATAATTGAATAAATTTAATAACGAAAGAGTTTATTTTTTTGGTTTAACAAAAAAGAGTTGTAATATTAAAAATGCAGTTATAGGATAGGATTGTCAGCATAAAGGGTGTAAAAGAGTAATGGCTTTTAGGAATGAATAATTTTATTTTGTATTTATTTTTAAATTTTCTCTTGAAATTTTAGAATGTTTTGTAAAAAGAATGAATTATGCTAAAATTATCCCACTTTTACACAAATTAAGGTTTTTTATGGAATTAATATATGCAGTGATTCTTGGTATTGTTGAGGGGCTAACAGAATTTTTGCCTGTTTCTTCTACTGGGCATTTGATTTTGACTTCAAAATTGCTTGGAATCCCACAAGATACTTTTCACAAAACTTTTGAGGTGATAATCCAACTAGGTTCAATTTTGGCTGTTATTTTTGTTTTTTGGGAAAGATTATCTAAAAATAGTTTTGAATTGTGGGTGAAATTGGCAATAGGATTTTTGCCTGCTGGAATCTTGGGATTTTTGCTTTATGATTTGATTAAATCGCTTTTTGCCCCTATTACCACTTCAATTATGTTGATTTTGGGCGGAATTGTGTTTATTGTGATAGAAATTTTCTATAAAGAAAAGGAGCATCACACTAAAGATGTTGCAGAAATTACCTATAAGCAGTCTTTTTTGATAGGGATTTTTCAAGCTTTGGCAATGATACCGGGGACTTCTAGGAGTGGGGCAACGATTATTGGTGGGTTGCTTTTGGGGTGTAATCGCAAAGTAGCTACGGAATTTTCTTTTCTTTTGGCATTGCCTACAATGATTATTGCAAGCGGTTATAGTGCTTATAAAAATTATGAAGTTTTTAATTCAGAAAATCTTTTGGTGCTTGGATTGGGTTTTGTTGTGGCTTTTATAAGTGCTTTTTTGGCGATTAAATTATTTTTGGGATTTGTGTCTAGGTTTAATTTTATTCCATTTGGAATTTATAGAATCATTTTGGGAGTATTGTTTTTGTTTTATTTGGAGGTTTTTTGATTATACTTTTGTTACATAATCACTTAAAATTTCTTTAAAAAGCCCACCAAAATTGATTTTTAATTTTGTTTCCTTTCCGTTTTTTGTAATCTCTAGGATTCTTCCTGCTCCAAAGATTTTATGTACAACACAATCGCCTTTTTTAAATCCAGAATCTTCTAGGGTAATTGTGGTATTTTCTTTTTTGAAAGTTTTGTAGGAATTTTTTAGGACTCCACTTTCTTCTAAGAATCTTGAGGGTAAAATGTTGGTTCGATTGCCACGATAAAATCTTGAATCCACATAGCTTAAATAAAGCTCTTTTTTGGCTCTTGTAAAAGCTACATAACCTAATCTGCGTTCTTCTTGAATATTGCTATCTTCTCTTACCATAGGGAAAAATCCCTCTTCAAGCCCAATGATAAAAACATAATCAAACTCTAACCCTTTGCTAGAATGCACGCTCATACAAGAAATGCCTTCCACTCCCTTTTTTTCTTGTCTCATTTCCATATCTTCTTGATCGCTTCTTAGAGCTAATTCGTTTAGAAAATCTTCTAATTCCATAAGGGGATTTTGCTTGATATATTCTCGGTATAATCCATAAAATTCCTCGATATTGCTTACCCTATCAATTTCATCATTATTTTGCAAAAAAGCATTGCAAAGACCGATTTTTTCTTCAAAATCATCAAGGAATCTTAGGCTAGATTGTTTATGGGATTCTTGTAAATCTTTTAAAGTTTCAAAAAAATCTTTGATGGTTGTATGGGCTTTTTTGCCAATTTCTTTTTGTAAAGATTCTTGCAAATGAGGGTGTGCAAAGAGTTCATAAATACTGCAAAGGTGGATTTGTGTGAGGTTTTTTAATTTTTCAATGGTCGTTTTGCCTATGCCTCTTTTGGGTTTATTTAAGATTCTAAGAAGGGAAAAGTCATCATTGGGGTTGATTAAAACCCTAAAATAGCTAATTACATCTTTAATCTCACTGCGTTCATAAAAGCGGATTGCACCCACTAAGATATAAGGAATCCCTTCGCGATTAAAACCTTCTTCTAAAGAGCGTGAGAGGGCATTTAGACGAAATAAAATAGCAATATCTTTGGGATTAATTCCATTAGAGAGTAGATTTTTGATGATTTTGCAGAGATTTCTTACTTCTTCTTGCTCATCAAAAGAATGCAAAATCTCAATAGGCTTGCCTTCTCCCAAAGTACTTTTGAGGGTTTTGCCTAGCCGTTCTTTGTTGTTTATAATAAGATTGTTTGCTGCCCTTAAAATGTGTTTGCTTGAGCGATAATTCTCTTCTAATTTAATGGTTTTTGCATTTTGAAAATGTTTAGAAAAATTTAAAATATTTTGGATATTTGCACCCCTCCAGCTATAAATGCTTTGGTCATCATCGCCAACAACGCAAAGGTTTTGGTGTGTGGTGCAGAGGTATTTTAAAAGTTGATATTGCAAATCATTGGTATCTTGGTATTCATCAACCATAATATATTGGTATTTTTGGCTAATTTCAGTGGCAACTTCTTTGTGGTTTTGAAAAATCTGTATAGGCAATAAAAGTAAATCATCAAAATCTACCATATTGTTTTGCAAAAGAGATTCTTGATAATTTTCATAAACTTTTGCGATATGCTTGTAAATTTCATTGTGTGCATTTTTTGAGGCTTCTTGTGGAGAAATTTGAGAATTTTTGTAACGCGAAATCTCACTAACAACCAAAGGCAAAGGGGCAAGTTCGGCGTTTAATTCTTTGATGATTTTTTTTGTATCATCGCTGTCAGCTAGGATAAAGTTTGTTTTGCGTCCTAAGTAATGGATATAAAATTTTAAAAATAATAAACCAAATTTGTGAAAAGTGCAGAGTAAAGGCGGGTGAGATGTGGTGTTTTCTATCATATTTAAAGCCCTTTTTTGCATTTCTTGTGCGGCTTTATTAGTAAAAGTGAGTGTTAAAGTGTTGCTTGGTGGAATCCCAACTTCATCGATAAGATAGGCTAAGCGAGTTGTAATAGTTTTTGTTTTGCCACTCCCAGCACCTGCTAGAATCAATAAAGCACCTTCAGTAGTGGTAACTGCTTCTTTTTGAGAGGGGTTGAGTTGCTCTAAATAGGATTCTTGCATAAATAGCCTTAGGAAAAATGGAATGAATTTTGGAATTATATCAAAAACTTGTTGTGTGACTTGTTGGCTTGATAATAAAAAAAATTTTTGTTATTATAAAAGTTTTGATAAAAATTTATATATATTTTATTTAATTGTATGGAGATTAGGGTATGTTGTATGATTTTACCAAATTGCGAACTTTTATGATAGTGGTCAAAGAAAAAAGCTTTTCTAGAGCTTCTATGAAAATGGGTGTCTCCCAACCTGCAGTTACGCAGCAAATTAAACACCTTGAATCATATTTTAATACCAAAATTATTGTCCGCAGGAAAAGTGGGATTGGATTGACAAAAGAGGGAGAAGAGCTTTTGTTGATTGCTTCAAAAATTGATAAAATCTTGCATTCTCATCAAAAAGAAATAATGCATAACATTCACAGAAAAGAAGCGGTAAAAATAGTTTGTTCGCCCACTATCGGTAATTTTATTTTGCCTACTTTGCTTCCTAAACTCACAAAAGAAGTTTATCCTAATATACAATATAGTATTTCTACTTCTTTGAAAGCCATTGAAGATTTGCAATGTGGTGGTAATGGTGCTGGGGAGATTAAAATGGCTTTGATTGAATCTCCGATTTTTAGGGAAGATATTGCGTATCGAGAATGGCTAGAAGATGAAATTATTTTGGCTTCTACAGCGCCTTTGCCAAGAGTGATTAAGGAAGAGGATTTGTTTGCTTATGAATGGATTAATTTGAGTTTGGGGACACATAAGTTTGCTGCAATTAAAAATTATTTGGAAAAGTTAGAAATTGAAGTGGATAAGTTAAAGATTTCTAAACAATTTGAAACCTATCAAGAAGTAAAAAAATGCTTATTGCGTGAATCGCAGAAAAAATCAAAAAGAGCAAAACGCTATATGGCATTTTTGCCTTATTTGTATATCAAAGATGAATTGCAAAAAAAGCAATTTTATTATTCTAAGATTCGAGGTTTGAAGCTTAAACGCAGAATGTATTTGGCTTTTTGCAAAGAAGATAGAAATGATTCGCTCATAGAAAATATCGGTGATTATTTGATTTTTAATACAAAAATCCCTATGTATTAAGATTTAAAAAGATTGTGGTGTAGAAAATAAAGCAATGTGTGATTTTCCTTTAGCCATTGATGGAGTTTTTTGGGTTCTTTATCATAAAGAGAAATGAGATTCCAAAACTCTTTTTGATGGTGTGGGAATCGGAGATGGGCTAATTCGTGTATGATAATTGAATCAATTATCCAGTGAGGCATTAGGGCAAGGCGTATGCTAAAGCGTAAGTTTTTTGTGTGTTTGTAGCAGCAAGCAAGCTGTTTGTAGCTCTTGCCATAGAGAATTTTGTTGGGGAAAAGATTCATAATATTGGCAAAATGTGGAATGCGTATTTGCAAATAAGAATCAAGCATATTTTTGTAGTAAGCTATTAATTGATTTTTGGTGTGTTTGGTGGAATCTTGAGAGAAGGATTGTTCCCATAGGGATTGAATATGAGAATCTGAAAAATTTTTCCATTCCCCAAAAATAAAAAATTGATTGCGTGGTAGATTGATATTGTATTTTTCTTGTAGAGAATGATATTGGGTATCAATCCATTGACGATTTTCTTCCAAAAATCTTAGACATTCTTTTTTGGTAATGTGTTTTGGGGCACTAATGAGAAGTGTTGAGGAATTACAAAAATGCATTTTAAGATTTTTGTAATTGCGTTTTTGAATGATTTTGAGAGTGTATGGAGGCATTAGTGTTGAATGAAACGATTGTTTTTTGGGGAGAGAATTTGGATATCGTATTGGACTTGGTTATTGTAGATTTTTTCATCAAAAAAGCGTTTTGCACTTGGGATATTTTTTAGATAAAAATATTCAATTCCTAGAGCGGTTGCATAATTAATCCAGTCATATTCTAAATCTGCATTTAATAGTTTGGCTTCTTCGACAAATAAATCTTCAAGCTTTCCAATAGAGTTTGCAATATACATATTATCACGATCTTTGGCTTGTGTAATGGAAAGAAGGGTTGGATTGTAATTGATTTGGGTAGAATAGATACCTTGAGTTTGGATATCATAATAAGTAATTTGCGAAAGAATAATACTAGAATTGATAAGTGGTGTATTTAGGAATATGCGAGAATCATTAAGGATGGGTTGTAGTTTTTTCATTTCTTTTGTGAAATTTGTGTTATCTTTGAGATTGAAAGCCATAGAATAAGAAATTTCAGGATTGTATTTTAGGACACTTTGGTGAATGGTATTGCCAATATAGCTTGAATCATAAAAACTAGCAGCTTTAATTTGGGGATTTAATTGAGATAATTCTTTGATTTGTTCATCATAATTAATGCCTCCATAGATGATATTTGGCGAAAGATTGGAAGTGATTTGTGAGGAATGCACACTAGGAATAAAAATAGGTGTTTGGATATTTAAAAGATTGAGGTTGTTAGCACCATTGTAAGTTAAAATAGCAATGATTTGTCGATAGCCCTTAGAATGGATAGTATCAATAGTGCTTTGTAAATCTTCTTGGGATTCACTTTTGCTATCAAAAATTTCAAAATTAAAACGACTATTTTGGTGCAAAAGATAACTTAAAATTACATTAGTTGTGGAAGCCGAGTAAGTCCCAATATTTTTTCTTGAAAACAAAAGCGCAATATTAAAAAATGGTTTTTTGGTGGAAGAAAGATAGGGAATTTGGGATATTGCAAGATTATTCATAAGAAGATTAAGGGATTCTAAAAGCTCTTCATTTTGGTTATCTTCATTGAAATTAGCCATAAAAGAAAAAATCAGCCCTTGTTTGAGATAGTCTTCTAGGCAGCTTGTAGAGCATTTATTGTAATCTAAATTTAAGATTTCTGTAGTTGGCGTAGGAAGGGGAGAGGGGTATCTGCCACTTGCTAAAATAAGATTTGGAGCTAATAAAAATAAAATAAAAAGTTTTTGTATTATTTGCATAAATATCCTTTAAGTGTTAAAAATTCCCTGTGAGCTTGTGCTTTTAGGCTTTGATTGGTGAGTAGCTGCATAAGAGAAAAGGTTGGAAAAAGTGTGTAATGATTCCATGTTAAGATTTTTCCTTGTATATTTTTGTAGGGGGTTTTATCTTTGGTAAAATGATTGTAGGTTGTTTCTCCCAAAATAACAATTGTTTGTGTGTGTGAAAATTCAAGCTGTTTTAGTAGGTATCCAAAACAATTTTCTATGGCATCTTTTTGTGTGGTTTGTGGGATTTCACATTTTAGCAAAGAGAGGATAGAAACTTCATTAAGACGCAATTCAAAGACATTTTCAATGATTTTTTTAAGCATTTGTGCGCCTTTGGAGGCAAAACGCAATTGTGTATCTAAAATAGGTGTTGTGCTTATAAAGGTGATTTTGGAATTTGGATTGCAAAGTCCAGTGTGAGGTTTGGATAGCTTTTGTGAGCAAAGCTGGCATGCTTGGATAGAGGAATGCAAATCTTTGGCATTATTGCTTTGAAAGCTTTTTTGGGTGGGTTTTTTGAAATACACATCACAATAGTGAAAATCCATTGATTTTAATAAATAAAGCTTTTTTAAAAGCAGAGCTTGTTGAAGTTGTTGCACAAGAATCCTAAAACTTTGAATTAAAATAAAAATATAATTATAAAAGCAAAAAAATTAAAGGTAGATTATTTGTTGGATTTAAATTATCTTGGAATAAAAATTGCTTGTATTTTGTGTGAATAGGAATGTAAATTTTCTCTAAGGATAGAGCAATATTTAGGAGAAAACAATGTATTACATTGATGCACGAGGGAATTATGCTTCTTATATTAGCGGTGTAACTTTCTCTAAAGAGATTCAACAAAATTGGGCTTCAAGAACGCCTGAAAATAAGCGACTAAGCACAACTTCAAGCCAAGAGGATTATTTTGAAAAGCAAAAATTAATGCAAGAAGCCATTACGCAGCTTAAACAAAATGGAAGTGTGTCGCCAAAAATTGCTAAAGAAATTGATGTGGAGGCACTCAAAAATAGCCTAGAGAATTCCCAAGAGGGGCAAGCAAGTGCGTTATCAATGCTAGGGCAGGGTGGAGAATCTCAAGAAGCAGCAAAAAATAGTGTGCTTGATTCTAAAAATGCAATCCCAAATCCACTCACTTTAGATGAAGAAACGCACAATAACCAACGCCTTGCAACACTTGATAAAATAGCATATGAGGCAAGCAAAGCTAAAGAAAAAGAGGAAATCAAGCAAGAGATTAAAGAAAGCCTTACAAGCAAAAATCAAGAATCTACAATGACAACTTCCACTTCTATGGGGGTATTTTTGGAAAAAACGCTCGTGCAAACAAGCACAACAAAACCTCAAAATGTGAGCGAAGAAGTCAAAAATGCTTATAATCCTTTAGAAGTAAAAGAAGGGGAAAATATTGCACAAAATGCAGTGAGTTTTGTTGATGAAGTCAGTGGCAAGACTATTAGCGTTCCTTTGAGTGAAGAAAATGTGGAGAAATTGGTAGCAAAATTTGGCAGTTTAGAAGAGGCTAGTGATTATGTGAAGGGTTGGTATTATGATGCAGCTTATAATATGGGATACCTTAGCGGAGATTCTAATGGAGATGGAAGCATTAGTTTAGAGGAGGGAATACACTTAAAAAGTCTCGTTTCTTTGAAAGATTCGCAGTATTATTCTATAGCAGAGAGAATTCCTGGTGGAGAGGAAGCACAAAAGAAGTTTTTGGAGCAAGTAGGGTTTATTGATAATTTGGGAGATTATATCAATCATTCTATTTCGCAAGATAGTAATTTAGATGGTGCATTAAACCTTAATGAAATGATGGGCGATAACAATGAATTGGTGCTTTTTAAAACAGGAGGAGAATCAAATAATGTAGATATTTTTGTGATTCAAAAGTTTAGCTTTGAGATTGGAGAGGTTGAAGAAACTTTGAATGATATTTTGTTGAATCTTGGCACAAAAGATGAAAAACAAGAGGTTGCAAATTCAGATTCCAAAGATGAGGAAGAAGAAAATCAAGAAAAACTTGTAGCTAAAAAAGAAGAAATGCAAGAGTGGCTAGAAATGGCTAAAAAACTACAAGATGAGAATTATTTAAATTCGCTTGATTCCAAAGAGAGGGAGAATCTCATTAAAACCGAAGTGATTTTGAATAATCTTTTTGCGAGTGCATAAGTGGATTATCAATCTTTGATTGCAGAAATCTTATTTTTTGCATTGATAATGGGAGTTTTGTGGCTTTATAAAAGAAAATTAAAAAAATAATCCTCTTTTTATGAGGATTATTGAATGATATAGGCTTTAATGATTTTTTGTTCTTTGATTGGCTTATCTTGAGAGTTTGTGGGGGAATACTCAATTTTTCTTAGAGTTTTGAAGCTTTCTTGTTTATTTTCTTTGCTGATTTCCCCAAAGATTGTGTGTAAGCCATTTAAATGAGGGGTGCGTGTAGTGGTAATAAAAAATTGACTTCCATTGGTGTTTGGTCCAGCATTTGCCATTGCCAAAACCCCCGCTTTATCAAAAGCATAGCCTTTTGCAATCTCATCTTCAAAGTCTTTCCCCCAAATAGATTCTCCACCTTTTCCGCTCCCCGTTGGGTCTCCACCTTGAATCATAAATTTGCGGATAGTTCGATGAAAAATTGTTCCATTATAATACCCATTATTGATGTGTGTTACAAAATTTTCTACAGCTTTTGGCGCAACTTCTGGGAATAAATCAAGAGTGATTTTGCCAGCGGTAGTTTCTAACACGGCTTGAATCTTTTTAGAGTCTGTGTTGGTTTGTGCATAAGCAATAAAGCCTAGGCATAAAAAACCTATGAAAATTTTAAGCAAAAAGTGAATTGACGCTTTCATTGTTGTTGATCCTTTTGATAACTTCGGCAAATAATGGTGCTACACTTAAAACTTTGATTTTGGAGCAATTTCCTTTGAGAGGAATAGTGTCTGTGATGATTACTTCATCAATAGAGCTTTCTTGGATTCTTTGGTAAGCAGCCCCGCTAAATACTGCATGAGTTCCTAATGCAATAACACTTGTCGCACCATTTTTTTTGAAAGCTTCAGCGGCTTTTACAATCGTCCCTGCAGTATCAATCATATCATCAATCAAAATGACATCTTTGCCCTCCACATTTCCAATAACATTCATTACTTCGCTTTCATTAGCCCTTTCTCGTCTTTTATCTACAATGACAATTTCTAATCCTAAGAGTTTTGCAAAATATCTTGCCCTTGCAACACCGCCGATATCTGGGCTTGCAACAATCGGATTTTTGAGATTTTTTGATGCGATATGATCTTTTAGGACTATAGAGCCATAGAGATTATCCACAGGGATATCAAAAAAGCCTTGAATCTGTCCTGCATGTAAATCCATCGTAATAAGTCGAGTGATTCCTGCTCTTTGGAGTAAATCTGCAACTAATTTTGCACTAATTGGCACTCTAGGGGCAGCCTTTCTATCTTGCCTAGCATAGCCAAAATAGGGCATAATAACATTAATTGAGCTTGCAGAGCTGCGTTTGAGTGCATCTACCATAATAAGTAGCTCCATTAAGTTATCATTAGCTGGAGCACAAGTGGGTTGAATCACAAAAACTTCTTTTCCTCTTACACTCTCGCAAAGTCTAATATTGATTTCTCCATCGCTAAATCTTGTGATTTCTGCTAAAGATAGCTCAATATCGAGATTTTTTGCAACATTTTGAGCAAACTCTCTATGTGCATTTCCGCTAAAAAGTTTAAAGTCTTGCATTGTTGAATACCTTATGTTTTATTTGCAAATGCAATTATAAACTTTTCAATCCTTAAAAAACCAGCAAAAAATCATTTTTTGCAATAATACACAAAAGCTGGGGGTAGATTATTCCATACAACCTTGGAAGTTTTGATGTGTGAAAAATATTTTTGTAGTTTTTTGCGAAATAAAATTGTTTTTGGTGTTGGGAGAATATAGGCAAAAGTGCTAAAATATCCCCCGTTTTTTAAAGAATGATGAATGCTTTTAAGCAAAATATCTTGTTCTTTGGCTTTTAGAAGACTCCAAGGAATCCCAGATACGACAACATCTAATTGTGCAATTTGTTTGTTTTGCATAATAGATAATATCTGATTAGCATTTTTATTTTCTACTTCAAGATTTTCAAATTTTTCTTGAAGTTTTTTTGCGAAGTAAGGATTGATTTCAATAGCAAAGAATCGAGCATCTTTTTGTTTGAGGTTGAGAATTTTTTGGGTAAAAACTCCAAGTCCCGGACCAATTTCTGCGATATATTTTGCATTTTGGATTCCGATATTTTTTGTCATCATACAGCTTAAAGAATGGGAGCTAGAATGCAAAGCGCCCGTGTGTTTTGGATTTTTTAAAAATTGTAAAAGCATTCAATACCTTTAAAATATTTTTTAAAATTATTTTTTTGCAATTATAAAATAATGTAATAAATATATTGTTATGATTTTGTTAATAAAATGTTAAGATTGCATTATGAGAATTCTTGATAAAGGAATAAAATGGGAATTGTAGAGTTTTTGAAAAATAGTAGTTGCGAGGAAATCGAGGAATTTTGCGCTAGAAGATTTGGGGAGAATTTGCAATTTTTTGAAGCAAATTATCCTAATCTTTTTTCTGCTTTGCAACAACCTTTGAGGGATTATCAGCTCTATATAGGAAAAGAAGGGATAAATATTATTGAAACAAAAACAAATTCTCTTATGTATCCTATGCACAATGGAGAATCTACTATGCTTTTGGTGCATGAAAATTGTGCTTTTAATCCGCCCATTAATGAAAAATGGAATAGAATCTATGGGACAGAAATGGCAATGATGAATGAGAATTTTCCTTATAGTTCTATTATGGTTAATGGTGTTTTGGAGTTTTTATCTCAAAATGGAGGAATCACTTCTTATCATTTGCCATCGGATTTTTTGCCAAATATTAGTTTATTTGGATTGGGTGGGGGAATCTTTTTGCAAATTTTAAATGAAAAATATTCTGCGATTCATAATTTTTTCATTTTTGAAGAATCTTTGGATTTATTCCGCATAGCTTGTTTTTTTGTGGATTTTGGCAGTTTGTTCCAAAAGGTAGAAAATAAGGGTGGATATATTTTTATTGAAAGTATGATGAAGCGTGATTATGTGCTTAATTTTTTCCTTAGTCGCCGTATTAGCACTTCAGTTATGCGTTTGGAATTAATGATGTATCAAACTCCGGTGAATATCAGTGCGCGCTCTATCGTGTATGAATTGCATTTGCAGTCTCTTAGGGGTTGGGGGACTTATGAAGATGAGATGATAGGGATTAAGAATAAAAAGAGCTATCCACTCTATCCTATGTTGGTGGAGCCAAAACGAATCAATGCCCCTATTTGCGTCATTGCAAATGGACCAAGTTTGGATTTTTTGCTACCCTTTATTAAAAAAAATCAAAATAAAATGATACTTTTTAGTTGTGGAACTGCATTAAAGCCACTTTTGAATGCTGGAATTAGGCCTGATTTTCAAATTGAAATTGAGCGGCATCATTATTTGGGAGATGTGCTAAAAGAAGCACCTTTGGGTGATATTCCTTTGCTTTGTGCCACAGTGCTTAATAAAGAGGCAAAGGAATTAGCAAAAGAAATTTATTTGTTTGAAAGAGATGGTTCTAGTGCGGCAAATTTAAATGAACCAAAATTTAAAGTCAAATTTACTGCACCTCTTGTGGGGAATGCTGGGGCTTCTTTGGCGAGTTATTTGGGAAGTGATGTGATTTTGTGCGGACTGGATTGTGGATACAAAAAGGGTGCTAAAAAACATGCAAAAAATTCTTATTATGGAGAGGAGGACGAAAAGCTGCCAGAAGGGGTTTATAAAGTCGATGGTAATTTTAGTGATGATATTTATTCAGATGCCCTTTATTCATTATCGCGAAATGCGTTAGAAGAGGCTTTCCGTGCTTTAAAGCCTTTTAATATTTTAAATTTAAATGATGGTGCATATATCAAAGGAGCAATTCCGATTTATTTCCAAGATTTTGAATTAAAAGAAATTAATAAAAATCAAGAAATCAAGAATCTTAAATCACTTTTTAAAAATCCACAAGAATGCGGTTTTTATACCAAAGAGACACAATTATATATTTTTGAGATTCTTGCTTTTAAAAATTCTATTAGAGATTTATTTAATGTGGAAGTGCAGAATAAAAAAGGGCTTTTTATCGCAGTAGATAAGATATTTGAAGAGATAAGCAAGGTTTCACAAAAAAATCCATTTGTGGGGATATTGTTTGGTGGGACTTTAAGCCATTTTCTCTATCATATTGCCTTGGGAAGTTTGCATTTGCCTTATGATGATATGCGAAGTTTTTGGGCAAAAGTGGTAGAATTGTATGAAGATTCTATGGAAAAAATGATAGAAAATTTAAGGAAAGTGATTCTACAATAAAAATATGGAACACCTATTGCTTAATGATGTGTGATCTTAAATAAAATATCAAAGGATTGAAATGGCAACAAAAAAAACAATTTCATTAGTTTTAGCAGGAATGCTTTTGGGGACAAATTTGCTAGTAGCACAAGTAAATTCTACTACTACAACAGCAAATAGTGTTAGCCCTGTGGGGAATGCAGGAATACAATCTGGCAGAAACTCTAATGTTTCAGCAGGATTGCAAGGAGTTGAGGTAGGTGGAGATGATATTGTTATCCCAAATGCTCCAATGATTACTCCATCAAGTATTATTGAAATTAGTGCAGTTGGTATGGGAGTAGCACCAGAATCAACATTATCTCCAGCACAAGCTTTGGCATTAGCAAAAAGAGCAGCGATTGTTGATGCATATAGACAAATTGGTGAAAAAATGTATGGTATTAGAGTAAATGCACAAGATACTGTAAGAGATATGGTATTGAAAAATTCTACTGTTAAAACAAAAGTAATGGCAGTTATTCGAAATGCTGAGATTATCGAGACGATTTATAAAGATGGTTTGTGCCAAGTAAATATGGAATTAAAACTCGATGGTAAAAGATGGTACCGCATTTTAACAGGCGAAAACTTTTAGTTTTTTTGTTTGTTGTTTTGGTTGGAGGGTGTATGAAAGCACCTTCTAACTTAGAGCAAACAATACCAAAGATTATATTTTTTTCTACAAAAGACTTCAAATTTTATGATACAGGCTTCATTAAAACCTATGCAAATGGTGATATATCTTTAGAAATATTCAATGTAGGGCATTTGCTTTTGAGATTCTTGGTTTTTCAAGATAGAATTTGCATTAATCAGCAATGTTATGCAAAAGCTTCTGCGGTGAGACAATTTTTTGGCAATGATGCAATGCGTGGGATTGATTTTTCTGAAATTTTGCAAGGAAGGGAGATTTTTGGAGGGAAAAATAAGGAAAATTTGAAAAATGGATATGAGCAGAAATTGCAAATTGGAAGTAGCAAGATTGTGTATCAAGTGACAGATAAGCAGATTTATTTTAAAGAAAATACAAGTGGCTTTACTTTAATTGTTACGGAATTAAACTAAAGGTTAATGGATTGCAGATTTATCAGCCCAAAGATGGATATTGTTATAATAGTGATACTTTGTTTTTGTATGATTTTGCATTGGATTTTTTGAAAAAACACCAAAAGATTCTTGAAGTGGGTTCTGGAAGTGGCGTGCTTGGAATGTTGTGTGCTAGAGATATAGAAATTGATTTAATGATGATTGAAAAGAATCCTAAAATGTGGGAGCTATGCCAGCAAAATCTCCGTGTCAATAAAATCAAAGCAGAATTATTGAGTGGGGATTTTTTGCAATATGATTTTTTAGATTTGAAATTTGATTGTATTTTGAGTAATCCGCCCTTTTATCATAATGGTGTAATTAAGAGCGTGAATAATGATATTTGTATGGCAAGGTATGAAGAGAATCTTCCGTTTGAAGCAATGGTGCAAAAAATCAACATTCTTTTAAAGCCTCAAGGGGAATTTATTTTTTGTTATGATTGTAGAGAAAGTTTTAAGGTTTTTGGTATATTATTTAAATACAAAATTCGTCCCATTACAATTTGTTATGTGCATCCCAAAGAAGATAAAGAAGCGACTTTATTGCTTTGTAGAGCCAAAAAGGATTCTAAGAGTCAAATGCGTATTTTGCCTCCGATTTTTACACATAATGCAAATGGATTTACTAAAAAAGTGCAAGAAATTTATAAAAGAGCAAATACTTGGAGTATAAAATGCTAGAAGCCGAAGATTTTTTGTTTGTGTTTGATGAAAATCAATGTGCAAAATGTGGAGGTAAATGCTGCAAGGGTGAATCGGGTTATATTTTTGTAACCTCAAATGAGATTCAAAAAATCGCAGAATCTTTGCAAATGGAATTTGATGAATTTTGTTTGAAATTTGTCAAAAAAGTGGGTTATCGTTATTCTTTGATTGAAAAAAAGGAAAAAGAAGGGGAGGGCTATGCTTGCGTGTTTTTTGATGAAGAGGGAGGTAAATGCCAAATTTATGAGAATCGCCCAAAACAATGCAAGCAATTCCCTTTTTGGGAATGTTATAAAAAAGATTATGAAATTTTAATGAAGGAATGTATAGGTGTTATTAAGAAATAAAATATTAATTAGCATTATTGGTGGTTTTTGTCTTTTTGTGTTGTTGATGGGGTGTTTGCCAAATGCCAAAATAGCTTTTGTGGATAATTCATACCAAGAGGTTAATAATCAAGAGGATATTTACATTATACAAGCTTATGTGGCTTTGGATATGGGGGACTATAAAACAGCAAGAGAGAATCTCCAAAAAGCTTATGAATTAACCAAAAACAAAGAATATTTAAGGGAGATAATTGGTCTTTTGGTGTTGGAAAAAGATTTTTTAAAGGCAAAAAATGCTGCCAAAGATTATTTGAAAGTTTCTCCAAACGATGAAAAAGTGCGTCAAGCTTTGGTGGAGATTCTTGGCAGTATGGGAGATCTTCAAGGGGCAGTTCAAGAGGTGCAAATTTTGCTCAAAAACAATGCAAGCGTTCAGAATCTAGAGATTGCTTCTTCTGTGTATTTTTTGCAAAAAGATTATAATAGGGCTTTGGAATATCTCCAAAAAGCCTATGAGATTAACAAAGATGAAAAGATACTGGATAAAATTGTATCAATCCATTTGCTTTTTTTTAAGGATAGAAATAAAGCAATTATGGTCTATGAAACGCATATTAAGAAGTATGGAATTTCTAAAAATGTTGGTGAGAAATTAGCATTAATTTATTTGGAGGATAAGAGATTTTTAGAGGCAGCAAGAAATTATGAAAAATTATACAAAGCAACACAAGAGCAAAAATACGCACGATTTGCATTAGAGATTTATATTAAAGGGCAATATCTTACAAAAGCGGAGCGATTTTTAGAGCAGAATCCTTCTATTCAATCAAGAGATGAAATGTTGCTAGAGATATATCGATTAAATAAAGAAACCACTAAGAGTATTCAACTACTGCAAAAACTCTATAAAAAAAGTGGAAATGTGGATTATCTAGCATTAGAAGCGATGATATTGTATGAAAATAGCACAAATAAGAATCAAGCTTTTTTGAAAAAGATAGTAGGGAAATTTGAAGAGGTTTTGAAAAAATCTGATAATTCGCTTTATTGGAACTATTTGGGATATTTGCTAATTGATCATAATTTGGATGTAAAAAAGGGCATTCAATGTGTGCAAAAAGCACTAGAAAAAGAACCGCAGAATCCTTATTATTTGGATTCTTTGGCATGGGGTTATTATAAACAAAAAGATTGTAAAAATGCTAAAGAAATTATCAATAAAATCCCCAAAGAAGAAAGAGAGAAGGAAAAAGAGATTTTTGAGCATTTTAGAGTAATTGAAAAATGTAAATTTTAAACAAAGGATAAAATTATGGTAGTATTGGTAACAGGTGCTTCAGCTGGATTTGGTAGAGAAATTGCAAGAATATTTGCAAAAAATGGACATAAGATCATTGCGTTGGCAAGACGCAAAGAGAGATTAGAGGAATTGCAAAAGGAAATTGGAGAATGTGTAATTTTGCCTTGTGATATTTGCGATAAAGCAAAGGTAAAAGCCCATTTGGAATCCTTGCCACAAGATTATAGGGAAATTGATGTATTGGTGAATAATGCGGGATTGGCATTGGGGATGGCGGGGGCTAGTGAATGTGATTTTGCAGATTGGGAGCAAATGATAGAAGTTAATATCAAGGCATTAGCCTATATTACCCATTTGGTTTTACCGCAAATGGTAAAGAGAAAGAGTGGGCATATTATTACTTTGGGTTCAATTGCTGGGAGATGGCCATATCCGGGCGGTAATGTTTATGGGGCAAGCAAAGCGTTTGTAAGGCAGTTTGCACTTAATCTAAGAGCGGATTTAGCTGGAACAAATGTGAGGGTAAGTGATATTGAACCGGGTCTTTCTAGTGATAGTGAATTTTCTTTGGTTCGCTTTAAGGGAGATAAGGAAAAAGTTGATGAGCTTTATAAAAATTCAAATGCACTCAAGCCACAAGATATTGCAGAAGCGGTGTATTGGGTGGCAACTTTGCCTAAGCATGTAAATGTTAATACTTTGGAGATGATGCCAACTACTCAGAGTTTTGCGGCGTTAAATGTTTATAAAGGCTAAGATTCTAGCCTTTGTTGCATTGCTATTTTTGATAGAAATTCTTCAAGATTGAATTTTTTGCGTTGATTTTCTGTGAAGATATGCACAATAATATCCCCTAAATCCGCGACAATCCAATCTGGATTCTCATCATCAATATTGAAAAAACTCTCCCCTTTTTGTTTGAGCTCTTTTTTTAGTGTATCTAATAATGCAAGTGCATGTTTATCAACAAAAGCAGTAGCAATCATCACATAATCTACAAAATAATCTGTATCTTTGAGGTCAAAGATTTCGATATTTTCGCCTTTTTTGTCCTCTAGGAGTTGTTGGATAAAATGGATAATCTCTTGTCTATTGTTTTGCAATTTGTTTCCTTTAAAATATCATTGAGAATCATTTTTGGTATAAATTCTAATGCCTTGCTGTCTTGCTTGTCTAGCATTTCTTTGATTTGCGTAGAGCTAATGGGTATTTTTTCTACTGGTAAGGCTTGGTATTTAGAATCTATTTTGTAATGCGCTCTTGGAATTATAACAAATTCCACTTGATTTTTTAAGTTTTTGTATTGATGCCATTTTGTGAGATTTTTGAGATTGTCTGCCCCTAATATAAGATAGATTTTTTGGGGCTTGTAGGTGTGTTGGATAAATTTTATAGTTTCTATGGTTGGGGTGGGTTTGTTTTGATTGATTTCAAAATCTAAGATTTCAATAGGTAAAGGCATATCTTGGGTTAGAATCTTTAGCCATTCTAAGCGTTTTTGTGGGGAAAAAAGAGAATGTGTTTTAAAAGGATTTAAAAAAGCTGGAACTACAAAGAGTCTTTCTATGGTCAAAAATCTAAATACACTTTGGATAATTTCTAAATGCCCTAAATGTGGCGGGTCAAAAGAGCCTCCAAAAACCGCAATATTTTGCATTAAAAACCTTAAAAATTAATGGTAGAATTATAGCATATTTTAAGGTGGTGAAATGGAATTTGTATTTGTGGTGCTTTTTGGGATAGCTTTAGGTTCTTTTGGAAATGTATTGATTTTTAGGATTCCCAAAAATATTAGCATTGTTATACCTTCTTCTTTTTGTCCTAAATGCAAAAAGTTTTTGCAATGGAGAGATAAAATACCGATATTTTCTTATGTATTTTTGAGGGGTAAAAGTCGCTGTTGTGGGAATTGGATTCCATTTTGGTATTGCTTGAGTGAAATTTTGGGCGGAATTTTTGCATTTTTTAGTTTTTATTGCTATGGAATATTTGGGATAGTTTGCTTTTTGTTGCTTTTGAATTTTTATGTTTTAAGTGTGATAGATTGGCAGTTTTTTGAGATTCCAGATAGTTTGAATTTTTTGAATTTGGCATTTGCTGTGGTTTTTGGGGGATTGTTTGGAGAGGCAAAGTGGTTATTGGATTCTTGGGTTGAATCATTTGTGCGTGCTTTTTTGTTTATGGGGATAGCGAGTTTTTTGCGTCTTTTTGTGGGGAGTATTTTCAAAAAAGAGGTATTGGGTGAAGGGGATATAATTGTATTTGGAGCGTTGGGGGCGAGTTTGGGAATATTTGGTGGTAGTTTAGCGACTTTGTTTGCTAGCGGCTATGCACTAGTTTTTATGCTTTTTGCTAGAAAATCTTTAGTACCTTTTGTGCCTTTTTTGTTTATTGGGTTTTTGAGTGTTATAGGGCTTATGAGTTTGAAGTTTTTGTGATTTTTGTAAAAATTTAGTGCATTTTGTGTAGAATATAAAATTATTTTTTTGAGAATTTAAATAGGATATTTTTTTGAGAATTAAAAATTATTTATTCCATAGTTTTTCGCAGATATTTTTTCCAACTTTTTTGGTGTTATTTTTTATTGCTTCAGTGGTGATTTTTATACGCATTGCAGGTGTAACTTTTGTCGTGCAAATTAGCTTTTTAGAGTTGCTTTCTTTGTATTTTTATACTTTGCCTTTGATGTTGTTTTTTGTGATACCATTGAGTTTTTTTGTGGCTTGTGCGCTTTCATTATCAAGGCTTTCTTTTGATTATGAATTGCCTGTTTTATTTGCTTTGGGAATGAGTCCTAATAAAATTATAAAGATATTTTTCCCCATTGCTTTATTAGCAAGCATTTCTCTTTTTATCTTGTCGCTTATTTTGACGCCATTAAGCGATTTGGCATATCGGCAGTTTTTAGAAGAGCGAAAAAATAGCATTAATATTAATTTGCAAGCTGGAGAATTTGGGCAGAAACTGGGAAATTGGCTTGTATATGTAAAAGAAAATCACGAAGATATGAGTTATAAAGATATTGTTTTGCTTTCCTTTGGAAAAGAAGGTGGGCTAATTTTTGCTAAAGATGCCAAAATTATCAATAAAGATGGCGTTATGGAGGCGATTTTGGATAATGGAAAAATTTATCGTCCCGATGAAAATGCAATTGAAAAAATAGCTTTTAAAACCTTGATTTTGCGTAATAGCATTACAGATATTAGTGGAGAAAATTTGGGTGTTTTTGAATATTGGAATAGGGCATTCTATGAAAATGATAGACAAAGGAAAACTTTAAGGGATTTGAGTATGTATGTGCTAATGTCTTTGTTTCCTTTTGTGAGTTTGTATTTTTTCCCGCTTTTGGGCGTTAAGAATCCTAGATACCAAAGAAATCATACGATTTTGCAATCAATGCTAATAATTGGAGTGTTTTATGCTCTAACTTATTTGGTTGCTAATTATTTGCCACTTATTGGAATGGTGTTATTGCCTATTGTTTGGGGATTAGTGGGGTATTTTGGTTATCAGCGATTTGTGAGAAGGTATTATTGATGATGAAAGTGGCAATGAAAATTGCCTATAATGGTGCAAATTTTTGCGGATTCCAAAAGCAAAAGGATAGACAATCTGTAAGTGGGTTTTTGGAAGAGGTTTTTGGGAGTGTTGGGATTTTTGAAAAGATTATTGGCAGTGGGAGGACAGATAAGGGAGTTCATGCTAGTGCTCAGGTGATTTCTTTGAAGATTCCAGATTTTCACAAGGATTTACAAAAATTACAAGAAATTTTAAATTTGAAATTATATCCTCTTGTTAAAATTAAAAAGATTTGGCAGGTAGATGATGATTTTCATGCACGATTTAATGCAAAAAGAAGAGGGTATTGCTATGTGATTTCTCAAGAATATTCACCATTTATTGCCCCTTTTGCACATTATTATTGTTTTCAAAATGTAGGGATAATCAAGGAAGCTTTGAAGGAATTTGAGGGGTTGCATAATTTTAAGGCTTTTATGAAAAATGATGGCAGTGGCACTAAAGGAAGTGTGAGGGAAATTTATAAGGCTCGATTGTTAAAAAGGGGAAAATTTTATATTTTTTTATTTTGGGGAAATGGATTCTTGCGTTCTCAAATTCGATTAATGGTTGGATATTTGCTAGAGATTGATAAGGGGAATTTGCAAATATCAGATTTGAAAAAGCAGCTTTTGGGAGAAAGAATCTTTTCTATCCCAGCACCGCCTAATGGATTGTTTTTGAGTAGTGTAAAATATTGATTTTGAAATAAAATAGTTAGGATTATTTGATATAATGGCAATTTAAAATAAGAGTTATTTTCATAAAGGGCTTAAAAATGCAAGAAACAATTGATTTGATTGTGAAATATGGTTATATTATTTTATTTTTATATTCTCTAGGAGGAGGATTTGTAGCGCTTGTTGGAGCAAGTGTTTTAAGCTATGCTGGAAAAATGGATTTGACAATAAGTATTTTTGTGGCAGTTTTTGCAAATTTTTTGGGAGATATGGCACTTTTTTATTTGGCACGTTATCAAAAACAAGGAATGATGCCATATCTTTCAAAGCATCGTAGGAAATTGGCTTATATTCATTTGCTAATGAAGCGTTATGGGTCAATTATTTTGGTGCTTAAAAAATATGTTTATGGTTTAAAAACGCTCGTGCCTTTTGCTGTGGCATTAACAAGTTATAGTTTTGTAAAATTTAGCTTTTATAATGCTTTAGGGGCTGTGCTGTGGGGAGTGAGTATTGGACTTTTGGGGTATTTTTTGGGAGAAATTATCATCAAAGGTATAGATTTATTGGGTGAATATCCTTATTTGGCACCTATATTTATAATAATACTTTTTGGTGGGCTTTGGTTTTGGTTGAATAGGGTGAGTAAAAAACAAAGAAAGTAGGAAAAATGAAGAAAAAATTGCAAGAATTAATCCAAAAACAAGTTTTAATCCTCGATGGAGCAATGGGGACAGAAATACAAAAAAAGGAAAATATAAAATGGGGCAGAAATGCCAAAGGAGAAAGCCTAGCAGGCTGCACAGAAGCATTGAATCTTTATAGTCCGCAGATTATTGATGAGATTTATACAAGCTATCTTCAAGCAGGGGCTAATATTATTACAAGTAATACCTTTGGGGCTATGGAATGGGTTTTGGCAGAATATGAGATGCAAGAGCATTCAAAAGAAATTGCTAAACTTGGGGTGCAATTAGCAAAAGAGGCGATGTTAAAACACAAGCCTTTAGAGAATCAAAAAGATGCTTTGTTTGTGGCTGGGTCTTTGGGTCCGGGGACAAAATTGCCTAGTCTTGGGCATATTGATTATGATACGATGTTTTTGGGGTATTGTAAGGTTGTGAGTGGCTTTAAAGAGGCAAATGTAGATTTGATTTTGCTAGAAACCGCTCAAGATCCCTTGCAGATAAAAGCTGCCTTGCACGCCATTAGAGAGATTGACAAAGAGATTCCTATTATGGTTTCAGCAACTATCGAAACAAATGGCTCAATGCTAATTGGGACAGATATTGCTACATTATTTTATATTTTAGAGCCATTTGATATTTTTTCTTTGGGGATTAATTGTGGATTGGGTCCGGATTTGGCAAAGAAATATTTATTGGAATTAAGTCAAGTTAGTAAATTTCCTATTTCTATTCACGCAAATGCAGGGTTGCCGCAAAACAAAGGTGGAGTCACTTACTATCCGATGGAAGCAGAGGAATTTAGTGAGATTGAAAGTGAGTTTTTGAAGATTCCGGGTGTAGCATTACTTGGGGGATGTTGTGGGACAACACCTAAACACATTCAAAAGCTTGTAGAAAAAACCAAAGATAAAATTCCATCTCTTCCAAAAGGAGAATACAAGCCTAGTATTGCTTCTTTGTTTGGAGCATATGAGCTTAAGCAAAATCCCGCACCACTTCTAATAGGAGAGCGTTCTAATGCAACAGGTTCTAAAGCTTTTAGAGAATTATTGTTGAATGAAAATTATGAAGGAGCTTTGGGAGTTGGGAGTGATCAGGTCAAAAAGGGCGCACATGTGCTTGATGTAAGCGTGGCTTTTGCTGGGCGAGATGAAAGTAAAGATATGCAAGAGTTGATTTCTTTGTATGCTACAAAGATTCCATTGCCGCTTATGCCTGATTCTACACAAGTAACAGCTTTAGAAATTGCATTAAAGCTAATTGGTGGGAGATGTATTATTAATTCTGCAAACTTAGAAGATGGGATTGAAAAATTTGATAAAGTAGCAGGATTGGCTAAAAAGTTTGGTTGTGTTTTGGTGTGTTTAACAATCGATGAAAAAGGAATGTGCAAAACAAAAGAAAGAAAAGTGGAGTGTGCAAAAAGAATGATGCAAAGAGCCATAGAAGTGCATCATTTGAGGGAGGAAGATATTATTTTTGATCCACTTACCTTTACTATTGGTAGCGGAGATGAAGAATATTTTACTGCTGGAATGGAGACTTTGGGGGCTATTGAAGAGATTATGAAAATCTATCCCAAAGCTGGAAGCACTTTGGGGCTTTCTAATATTTCTTTTGGACTTAGCAAAGAGGGTAGAATCTGCTTAAATTCGGTGTTTTTGTATCATGCAATCCAAAAGGGTTTAACTTCTGCAATTGTAAATGTCGCACATATTATTCCTTATGCTAGGTTAGAGCGTGAAGATATTCAAGTGTGTGAAGATTTGATTTTTAATACACAAAAGACTTCGCAACCTTTGTATGATTTTATTAGTTATTTTGAAAAAAAGTCTGGGTTGGATTTGGATTCTAAAGAAGATGAAAGCCATTTAAGCACACAAGAGAGGATTTCAAAATATCTTATTGAGGGGGATTTAAATGCAATGCAAAAGATTCTCCCAGTAGCAAAAGATGAAATTAATCCTGAAGTGATTGTTAATGAGATTTTAATTGATGCAATGAAGGTTGTTGGAGAGCGATTTGGTGCTGGAGAAATGCAGCTTCCTTTTGTTTTGCAAAGTGCAGAGGTAATGAAAAAAAGTGTCGATTATCTCAATGAGTTTTTGCCTAAAAAAACTAATTCTCATAAAACTACCATTGTAATTGGGACGGTGAAAGGTGATGTGCATGATGTAGGGAAGAATCTTGTGGATATTATCCTAAGCAACAATGGCTTTAATGTGATTAATATCGGTATTAAAGCGGAGTTGGAGAAGTTTTTAGAGGTTCTTAAAAAGGAAAAAGTAGATTGCATTGGTATGAGCGGATTGCTTGTAAAATCAACTTTGGTAATGAAGGAAAATTTAGAAGAATTAAAAAGGCTTGGGATTAAAATCCCTATTATGCTTGGTGGAGCGGCACTCAATCGAAATTTTGTGGATGAGTATTGCCGTCCAAATTATGATGGGGTGATTTTTTATTGCAAAGACGCTTTTGATAGTGTTGCGGCAATGCAGATTATTCAAAGCGGTGATTTTAGTGACATTACTTTGCCTTCACAAAAAAATAAAAACGAAGATTCTAAGCTAGAACAAAGAGTGGCTAAAAAACTTGAAAAACAATTAGAGGTAAAAGAAATTTTTAAACCAATAAAATGTGAATTAGAGTTTAGTTATGAGGTTTATAAGCCTCCATTTTTTGGTAGAAAAGTTTTGCAATTATCTCATCAAGAGATTCTTGAAGTTTTTGATTATTTGGATAAAGATTTATTGTTTAAGCATCGTTGGGGTTATAGCAAACTCAAAAAAGATGAATATTTAAAACTCAAAGAAAATGAATTAGAGCCGATGTTAGAATCGTTGAAAAAAGAATTTATAGAACAAAATATTTTTGCTCCAGTAGTGCTTTATGGATATTATCATACACGCACTAAGATTCCAGAAGATAAAACACAGGGGCTTATTTTGGAAGTGAGTGAGAATTGCGATTTTAAAAATGTGGAATCTTTTTTATTTCCTAGAAGCTCTAAGAAGCCTTATTTGTGTTTGGGGGATTATTTTAATAAAGAGCAAGATATTTGTGCTTTGCACTTGGTTTCTAGTGGGTTAAATCTTGCACCTTTTGAAGAAAAATTATACCAAGAAAGTCAATACCATAAATATTATTTGGTGCATGCATTAGGAGTTGAGTTGGCAGAAGCATTGGCGGACTTTGTGCATCAAAGAGTGAGAAGGGAATTAGGGCTTGGAGAAAAAGAGGGGCAAAGATACTCTTTTGGCTATCCAGCTTGTCCAGATTTAGCTTTGAATGAGGGATTGTTTAATCTTTTGAAGCCACAAGAGTTTGGGATTACTTTGAGTGAGACTTATCAGATGAGTCCAGAAGCAACAACTTCGGCTTTGATAGTGCCACACAAAGAAGCAAAATATTTTGCGCTTTAGGATTGATTGATGTTTAGGAAATTAAGTAGCGAGGAAGAATGGGTAATTTTGCATAAAGGAACAGAAGCACCTTTTAGCGGAGAATATGAAAATTTTTTTGAAAAAGGCGTTTATTTGTGCAAGCAATGCGGGAGTATTTTGTATGATTCTAAAGATAAATTCCATTCAGGTTGTGGTTGGCCTAGTTTTGATGATTGTATTAAAGGGGCTGTGATGGAGCAGCTTGATAGCGATGGAAGTCGGATAGAGATTGTTTGTGCGAAATGTGGAGGGCATTTGGGGCATATTTTTAGGGGAGAAGGATTTACAAAGAAAAATGTAAGGCATTGTGTGAATTCTATTTCTTTGGTTTTTCAAAAAGATTAGAATGTTGAGAATTAATATTGATAAGAGGGTTTGTTAAGCAAAAATTAGATAGAATCTAAGCTATATTTTTGGATTTAAAGATTGGACATGGAAGAGTTATTTATTCAATGGCTTCAAGAATATGGTTATATTATTTTATTTCTTTGGAGTATATTAGAAGGTGAATTGGGGCTTATAATGGCAGGGATTATGTGCCATACAGGGCATATGGTGATTCCTATTGCAATTTTGGTTGCAGGATTAGGTGGATTTGTAGGGGATCAGATTTATTTTTATATTGGGCGTTATAACAAACAATTTATTTACAAAAAGCTTAAGACGCAACGAAGAAAATTTGCCTTTGCACATTTGCTTTTGCAAAAATATGGTTGGCCTATTATTTTTGTGCAGCGTTATTTGTATGGAATGCGAACTATCATTCCTATGAGTATAGGTGTGACGCGTTATAGTGCAAAAACTTTTGCCTTTATTAATTTAATTAGTGCAATGGTGTGGGCTGCTATTACTATTTTGCTTGCTTATTTCTTTGGGGAAGAGCTTTTGGCATTGGTGCATTTTGGCAAAGAACATTATTATGTTGCCATTCCTTTTGTTGTGATTCTTGGTGGCGGGATTTATTATTATTTGCACAAGATGACACAAAAAGTTGAGAAAAAAATTATAGGAGAATCTAAAAATGAAAATATTAGCAAGTGAAAAACAAGCAGATGTTAAAATCATACTCTTAAGAGACAAAAAACTCCCTACAAATCTTAGTAAGACAGAAAAAGAAGCGTTAAAGATTCATAATTTTGAGGGCGAAGGGTGCTGTTTTTTGAGTGAAAGTAAAACTTGTTTTGTGGGATTGGAAAAATACAATTATGAGTTTCCAAACGCATTGAGTGATGCTTTGGCAAATGCGATACAAAGCCTCAAAAAACTCAAAATTAAAAGCATTTCGATTGAAATAGAGAAAAAAGAAGAAATACAAAAAGTGTGTTTGGGGATTTTGCTTGGAATGTATAGCTATGATGCGTTTAAAAGCGTAAAAAGCAAGACAAATTTGAGCGAAGTTTATCTTGTTTCAAAAAAAATAGATAAGACTACTTTGCAAAATGGGATTTTAGAATCCACAATACTTGCACAAAGTATCAATAATGTAAGAGATTTAGTCAATACTCCGCCCCAGCAAGCTACTCCAAAATATGTGGCAGATTATGCAAAAGAGTTGGCAAAAAAAAGTGGTTTTGAGTGTAAAGTTTATGATAAAAAGTTTTTAGAAAAGGATAAAATGGGTGCATTTTTGGCTGTGGCAAGAGCTAGTGTTAATGAGCCTTATTTGGTGCATTTAAGCTATAAACCAAAAATTGCTAGAGGAGAAAAATTACTCAAATTTGTTTTTGTGGGCAAAGGCTTGACTTATGATAGTGGGGGTTTGAGCTTGAAACCCGGAGATTATATGACAACCATGAAAGCAGATAAAAGTGGTGCATGTGCTGTAATTGGAATTTTGGAGACTATAGCAAAACTTGGAATTAAAGCAGAGGTGCATGGAATCTTGGGCTTGGCAGAAAATATGATAGGCGGTAATGCATATAAGCCAGATGATATTTTAATTGCAAGAAACCAAAAAAGTATTGAAGTGCGAAATACAGATGCAGAGGGGCGATTGGTGTTGGCAGATTGTTTGAGTTTTGCTAGTGATTTGAAGCCGGATTTTCTTGTGGATTTGGCAACTCTAACAGGTGCTTGTGTCGTGGCATTGGGAGATTATACAACTGGTATAATGGGTTATAATAAGAAGTTAAAAGAGGATTTTGCGGCGGCTGCATGGAATGTGGGAGAGCTTACGGGAATTTTACCCTTTAATCCTTATTTGGGGAAACTTTTTAAATCTGAAGTTGCTGATTTGTGCAATATTCCTTCAAGTCGTTATGGAAGTGCAATTACTGCGGGTATGTTTTTGGGAGAATTTGTCGAAGAATCTCTTAAGGATAAGTGGTTGCATTTGGATATTGCAGGTCCTGCGTATGTAGAAAAAAGCTGGGGTGTGAATCCTTTTGGCGGAAGTGGGGCAGGTGTTAGAGCTTGTGTGGAATTTATCAAAAATAAAATCAAATAAAGGAAAAATATGGGATTATCAATAGGGATTGTAGGCTTACCAAATGTTGGAAAATCTACTACTTTTAATGCATTGACAAAAACACAAAACGCACAAGCGGCTAATTATCCTTTTTGCACTATTGAGCCAAATAAGGCTGTTGTGCCTGTGCCAGATACAAGGTTGCAAGAATTAGCAAAGATTGTCAATCCAGAAAGAATCCAAAATTCAGTGGTAGAATTTGTGGATATTGCAGGATTGGTAAAGGGTGCAAGTAAGGGCGAGGGACTTGGGAATCAGTTTTTGGCAAATATTAGAGAAACTGAAGTGATTTTGCATATTGTGCGATGTTTTGAGGATTCTAATATTACGCATGTAGAAGGGAGTATCGATCCTTTGCGTGATGTGGAGATTATTGAGACAGAACTTTTGATTGCAGATATGCAAACACTTCAAAAACGCGTTGAAAAACTCACAAGAATGGCAAAAAGCGGGACGGATAAAGAAGCAAAGAAAACTTTAGAGGTAGCACAAGAGCTTTTGGATCATATTGAAAATGGGAATCCTGTGAGGACTTTTGGAAATAAAGATGAGGTTTTTTTGGGTTTGGATAAAGAATTGAGATTCCTCACTAATAAAGAAATCATTTATGGTGCAAATGTCGATGAAGTAGGATTGAATGCAGATAATTCATTTGTGGAACAATTAAGAGAATATGCTAAGAAAAATGGTGCAGAGGTGATTAAGCTTTGTTCAAAAATAGAAGAGGAATTGGTTGGATTAAGTCAAGAAGAGCAAGAGGAATTTTTGCAAGAATTAGGTGTAAAAGAAAGCGGTCTTAATGCGGTGATTCGTTTGGGATTTTCTAAACTTGGTTTGATTAGCTATTTTACAGCAGGAGTAAAAGAAGTGAGGGCTTGGACGATTCATCGTGGAGACAAAGCACCTGTGGCTGCTGGTGTGATTCATAAGGATTTTGAAAAAGGCTTTATCCGTGCGGAGGTAATCTCTTATGAGGATTTTATTAAATATGGCGGAGAGGCAAAAGCAAAAGAGGCTGGCGCTATGCGAGTAGAGGGCAAAGATTATATTGTGGTAGATGGAGATGTAATGCATTTTAGGTTTAATGTGTAAAAGAATGTGGTGTTTGGAGGAGACTAGAATCCTCCAAAGTATCTTACTGCACCAATTTTTTTATCTACATTAGCGAGTAAATTGCGATTTTCTTCACTAAGTGTTGGAGTTTGCAAAATATTTTGAGTAGTTTGTGTATCTAGTGTGGGATTAAGTTTCATTAAAATGTCATAACCCATTTTCTCTTCTTTGTTTAAAATGCCATTTTCATACATTGCATTTCCAAGATTCTTCAAATCTCCCGAGAAAATTGAAGCAAAATTTTGCATTTTGGATAAATCACTGCTGATTTCTACAGAATCTTGAATTTGACTTGGTGAGTAGAGGCTATTTTCTTGACTAAAAAGACTGGAAACCAAATCAGTGCTAGAGGTTTCTTGAGTGCCAAAAATAGAATCGCTTTTGGACGAAGAATAGCCTGTAATGTTATTTTCATTGTTGTTATTTTTGTTGTAGGATTGGCTAAGTAAGCCCCACATGGAAGTATTTTTGTCTGCGATATTCATCATTTTTCCTTAATTTAATTTTATAGAGATGAAGCAAATTTCATTCCAAAAACAATAAACGATGAAAAATTTAAGTGAAGCAATTAAAATAGAGAATATATAGAGGGTTTGTAGATTTGGGAGAAAAACTCCCAAAGTTTTTAGAGCCTTGATTCGTAGCGTCTAAGCATATATAAGCGCTTTAGCATTTTTTTGCGAGCGCTAATTTTTTGCTTTTTACGCTTTTCGGTCATTGGTTCGAAGAATCTTCTTGCTCTGCTTTCAGTAACAACCAAATTTCTATCGGCTTGTTTTTTGAATTTTCTGTAAGCATCATCAAAAGATTCGTTTTCTCTCACTTTGATACCGGGCATCTAATCACCACCTTTTTTAAAAATTTAAAGTTTGGATTATAGCAAAAAATATTATAAATGTAAAATTTTAGATTATGTTATTTTAAAATTGGTGTATAATGTAGCTTGATTAAAAAATTATAGAAAAGTGAGGGGTAGAGATGAGAAGGGTTATAGGCGGAGTGATGCTGTTTCACTATCTATGGGCTCAAAATTTGGTAATGGATAATGAAAATCAAGGTTTTAGCGAACAAAATAATCCTACTGGAAATTATCAAAAATGGTTTGCTCCAGTAGAACAAAATGGACAAACTTATAGGCGAAATCAAATTACCATTAGAACGGATTTTGATGGGTTGGCTTTGGGAGGTTATTCTGAGTATTATTGGGTAAATGTGGAAGATAATAGGGTATTGGTGGAAGGTGAGGTTTCAAATGCTGTTGGAGGGTATTCTAAAAATGGCTCTGTTATTGCTAATTTGGTGAAAATAGAGGGGGTTTCTAATAATGCAATTGGAGGATATACAGACAGCAAAGCAAGTGCCTATGATAATGGGGTGGATATTTATGGGAAGGTTTTTAGGGCTGTCTCAGGTTATAGCAAAAATGGTTTAGCGAGGGCTAATAGCATTTATATTGCTAATGGAGGAGAAGCCACTGAAGTTTATGGTGGGGTTGGAATGTCTGCTGATGAAAATGAAATTTATATTGAAAATGGGGCAAAGATTTTGGAGAATAGTTATGTGGGATATGGGGTAAGAGGAGATTCTTTGAATAATCTTGGAATCTTTTATGGAGATGTAGAGGGAGATATATATTCTGGATATACCAAACAAGGCGATGTCTCATATAATATTGTAGAGGTTTATGGAAATGCCAAAAATGTCTATGGAGGGAAATCAGAAGAAGGTAGGGCAAGTGAAAATAGCGTTTTGATTGAAGGGGTTATAACAGGAGAAGTCAAAGGCGGTGAAAGCACTTTGGGTGCTAATAGTAATTTTATTAATATCCACAAAAATGCCAAAGTAGAAGGCGATATTTATGGGGGGCATAGTACGACAGAAAATGCAGATAGAAATTTTGTAACTATTCAAGAAGGGGCAGAGATTAATTCTAATAATATTTATGGGGGTTATGGAGAGAGATTAGCCATAGGGAATCAAATTAATCTTAAAGGGGTTGTTTTGGGGGGTGTGCAACATAATATTGTGGGCGGATATGCAAAAAGTGGTGCTAACAATAATGATATTACTTTGGAAAATATAAATGGAAATTTATCTGTAATTGGGGGAGAATCAGAGAGCGGGCATTCAAATTATAATCTTGTAATGATTAAAGATTCGCAGGGTATAGAGGAGGCTATTGGCGGTAAGGGAAATGAGAGTTTGCATAATACAGTGGTGCTTTATGGAAATACAGGGGCAAACAATGTTTATGGTGGCTATGGAGCTAATGCAAAATATAATTTAGTGATGTTAGAAGATGAAGCGGTAATTAATGGAAGTGTATATGGGGGATTTGATGGAAGTGGTGGGATAGATGAGGGAAATTCTATTTTTGTGAGTGGAAACATACAAGTAAAAGAAAGATTGGCTGGATTTGATACCTTATATCTCCATGCAAAAGAGCAGAATCTCAACAAACATATTCTAATTATTGGAGAGTATGAACAAAATAATGTGGGAGATTCTTTGGATTTAAAGGGGAAAAAGCTAGTGATTTCTGCACAAAATGTAAAGGTGGGAGATGATATAAAGCTTATTTGGGCTTCTAGTGGAATTGAAGTTGATGAAAATACGCAGATTAGAGGTAATGAAACTTTTGTTTTTGATACTTGGACTCCCCAAAAAGAAGAAATATTTTCACATGAATTAAAACTAGAAGATCTTCCGCATACTAGGCAAATATCGCCAGAGTCAAAGAGCTTAACTCAAGCATTTGCTGGAAGTTTGGCTTTTATAAGAGAATCTCAAGAAAGAATGAGTGATGGAGTTAATTATTATAAAGAGAAAGCAAAAGAAGGTGAAACTCAAGTGTTTTTAAATGTGGGTGGTGGTTATTCTCATTATAATAATTTAGATATCAAAATGCACGGATTCCATATGCAGCTTAATGCTCTGAAGAATTATCAAAATACTTTTTGGGCGAATCTTTTCTTTGAAAATGGTTATGGGCAGTCCAAAACTGATTTGGCTAATATTGTGGGCAAAGTAGGGCATAGCTATGTAGGTGGAGGATTGGCTTTTTTGTATGATTTTGAAAGTGGATTTTATTCTAAAGCAGTTGCAAAAGGTGGAGTGATCAAAACAGATTTTGATTATTTTTATAATCAAACAGAAGATAAGGTGGATTTCAAAAGCTCTGTCCCTTATGGTTCTTTGTCTTTGGGTGGAGGTTATCTCGTCAATTTGAGTGAGAATTTTAAATTGGATATAGGTATTGGGTATCACTTTGGCTATGTAGATGGAGATGAGGTGGGGTTGAGTAATAATTCTATGGATCACCTTACTATACAAAATAATTATGCACATTCGTTTAATGTTGATTCTGTGGTTCGTTATGGAAGAGATAATTTTAATACGGCAATTGGAATCTCTTGGGAAAAATTATTAAATAATGAGATAAAAAGTGCGGTGAATGGCTATGATTTAGAATCATTATCTTTGGAAGGGGATTATCTTGCTTTATTGTTTTCAATGGGGTTTCAACCTACTTTGAAGATACCTTTGAGTATTGATTTTAAATGGAAAGGGTATGTGCTAGATAGAAAGGGCATTAGTGCTGATGTGAGTATAAATTATAAATTTTAATAACTAATATTTCATTCAAAAGTATTTTAGCTCTTTTGCCTATAAGATGTAGTATAATTTTGCAAAAATTTCGGAGTTTGTGAATTATGGAAAATAAACAAGAATTGAAAATACACCAGTATTTTAAAAGGCGATATTGGGTGTATTTTGCAGCAACACTGATTATCTTTTGTGTCCCTTTTATCAAGATTAATGGGAATCAAATCTTTCTTTTGTCTTTTGATCATAAACAATTGCATTTATTTGGGGTTGCATTTGATATGCAAGAACTATATTTAATGCCATTTTTATTGATTTTAATGTTTTTGATGATTTTCTTTTTGACGACTCTTGCGGGGCGTGTATGGTGTGGTTGGGCCTGTCCCCAAACTATTTTTAGAGTTTTATACCGCGATTTAATTGAAACAAAGATTCTAAAACTAAGAAAAAGAATTGAAAATCGTCAATTAGAGCCAGATATGTCGCTAGGAATCAATAAAATTAAAAAAGTTGTAGCTTTTGTTATTTGGGTTGTTTTGGCACTTATTGCAGCTGCAAATTTTATGTGGTATTTTGTCCCCCCAACAGACTTTTTCTCTTATATTCAAAATCCTTTAGAGCATAAATATCTTTTTATTTTTTGGCTAGGAATTACGGCATTTTTGATTGCAGATATTATTTTTATTAAAGAAAATTTCTGTATTTATATGTGTCCTTATAGCCGTGTCCAAAGTGTTTTGTATGATAATGATACAATTATGACTGTGTATGACTATAAGCGTGGAGGTGTGGTATTTGATGCTAAGGGGATTAAATTATGGAAAAAGCCAGAAACTCCAAATGCAGAATGTACAGGCTGTGAAGCGTGTGTAAAGATTTGTCCAACTCATATTGATATTCGCAAGGGAATGCAGCTAGAGTGTATTAATTGTTTGGAATGTTCTGATGCATGTACCAAGGTAATGGCTAAACTGGGTAAGCCAAGTTTAATTTCATGGACTAGCCCTCAAGCTATTGAAATGAGGGATAAAGTGCGTTATATGCGTTTTAAAACTATTGCTTATGTGGTTGCTTTGGTGGTTGTGTTTGCAGGGTTATTGTATATGAGTTCCACTAAAGAAAATATGCTATTAAATATTAATCGAAATGAGCTTTATACTATTAGGGATAACAATAGAGTTGAAAATTCCTATATTTTCCTTTTTCAAAATACTAATAATAAAGCTTATGAATTTTATTTTGAAGTGCAGGGGAATCCAGCTATTAAAATCAAACGCCCTTCTAAGCCTTTCAAAATTGAACCAAGGGAGAAATTTAAACAAGTGGTAGTTCTTTATACTGATGAGAATCTTTCTAAAGATTTGCAAAAAGATACACACATTCCATTAAAAATTAGGGCTTATGCTCTTAACTCTCAAGAAAAGATAGAAGTAGTGAGGGAAAGTGTATTTATTTATCCTCCAAGTAATGTGATAAAAGCAAAATAATGGTGTCTAATTCTAAAGGGAGTTATTTTTTCTTAGTAGCTTTTGTTTTAACGCTTCTTGCGTTACTTAAGCTATATTCTCCTTTTTTGATGAATCTATTGATTGCATTTTTGCTTTTTATTGCTACCCAAAGTATTTTTCAAATTATTCTCAAAAAAATTAAATCAGAATTTTTTTCTTCTTTGTTGATGACTTTGTTGTTGCTTTTGTTGTGCTTTATGCCTATTTTTTATGTTGCGATAAATTTAGCCTCATTTGCGACGAATGTAGATTTAAATGGGTTTCAAAATATTTTTGCTCTTATGCAACAAAAATTAATCAACTTTAGTAGGCAGTTTTTTGACTATCTGCCAAGTGCTGTGCAACAAGAAGTAGAAAGTTTGCTTTTGAGAATTAATAGTATTGATTGGGCGGAGATAGTAAAAAAGATTTTAGGATTTATTGCAAAACTCTCTGCAAATAGTATTTATTTTGTGAGTGATGCAGTTTTTATTGTCGTTTTTTTGTTTTTCTTTTATTTTTATGGAAATAAATTGGGAAAATATTTTATAGAAGTTATCCCTATTGATAAACAGCAAATCAAGTCTCTTTATGATGAAGTTAGTGCCGTGATTAGTGTCGTGTTTTATTCTTCGATTTTATCAATGGTATTACAGGGTATGTTATTTGGGATTTTGATGACGTTTTATGGGTATAATGCGATTTTATTAGGTGTGTTTTATGGTTTTGCATCGCTGATTCCTGTTGTTGGTGGAACTTTAGTTTGGCTACCTGTGGCTTGCTATGAATTGTATTTGGGAAATTTTACAAATGCTATTATTATCACTTTGTATTCGATTATCGTGATTGCTACGATTGCTGATAATGGTGTAAAGCCATTTATTATTGCATTTATTAACCGAGTTTTGATTGAAGAACCTGTAAAAATTAATGAAATGTTAATCTTTTTTGCTATTATTGCTGGGCTATCTAGTTTTGGTTTTTGGGGAATTGTGCTTGGACCTGCGATTACGGCATTGTTTATTGCTATGCTTAGAATCTATCAAAATCTCTATAAGGGCTAGCCTTTTAGAGATTTTAATTCTGCTTGGATTTTAATCAATTTTTCTTCTTGTTCAATCAATGCTTTCTTGTTGGTTTCAAGCACTTGTGCAGGTGCATTGGCTATGAATTTTTCATTTTTTAGCATCGATTGAAGCTTGATAATTTCTTTTTGTGTTTTTTCTTGTTGCTTTTCTAATCTTGAAATAATCGGCGTTAGATTGATTTCTTGTATAGGGATATAAGATTCGACCTTTTCTGTGATATCTACGATACAATGAGGGATTTTTTGGCTAGTAATTTCTATTTCTTCTGCTTTTGCTAGTTTGCTTACATATTTTACAAAAGTAGGGGCAAAGTCTTTTGAAATTGCGATATTGCTTTTGATATAGGCTTTTGGAATTTTTTGATTAGCAAGTTCAATAGTGGTTTTGGCACGACGAATAGAAATAATAGAATCTGAAATTAATTCAAAAATTTGCAAATTAGAGTTATCGCAATATTTAAAAGTTGGGTAGGGTTTAACCATGATAGAGCCACTTTCTTCTAAAGTGCTTCCATCGAGTTTATGCCACAAATATTCACTGATAAATGGCATATAAGGGTGCAATAAAAGCATAGATTCTTTGAAAATCGCTCCAAGTTCTAAAATCGAATCCTTATCTGCTTTACTAAATTCAATTCCCCAATCACAAAATTCTCCCCATAAAAAACGATAAAGTGCATTTGCACCATCATTGAAGCGGTAAGATTCTAAATGCTGATGGACTTCTTGTATGGTTTTGCTTAGAAGCTCTGCCATATATTTTCCAAGTGGAGTTTTGGGTGTTTGAATATCGGATAAATTAGGAAATTTTTGCGCATTAAGAAGCAGGAAATTTGCAGCATTATAAAGTTTATTAGTGAAATTTTTGCTAATCTCAAGTTGATTTGAAGAAAGTTTTACATCTCTTCCTTGTGCGCATAAAGTAGCAAGGGTGAATCTTAAGACATCTGCACTATATTTTTCGATTAACTCTAAAGGATCGACAACATTCCCTTTGCTTTTACTCATTTTTTGTCCATTTTCATCTCTTACAAGAGCATGGAGGTAGATGTTGGGGAAGGGAAGTTCTAAGAGGAAATGTTCTCCCATCATTAGCATTCTTGCAACCCAAAAAAACAAAATATCAAAACCTGTAATTAATAAGGAATTAGGATAAAAGTTTTGTAAATCATCTTTTTGCCAAAGTGTGCCTTCTCCCCATTTACCATTTCCATATCCGAGTGTAGAAAATGCCCACAAGGCAGAGCTAAACCAAGTATCTAAAACATCGGGATCTTGGTGGATATTTGTGCTTTGGCATTTTGGGCATTGGAGTTGTGTTTTGGCACTTGCCCATTTATTAGAACAAGAATCACAATAAAATACAGGGATTTGGTGTCCCCACCAAAGTTGTCTTGAAATGCACCAATCACGCAATTCTTTCATCCACGCATTGTAATTGTTTTTCCATTGAGGAGGGAAAAAATTGCTTTGGTTAGCATTAATTTTTTCAATAGCTTTGGCCGCGATTTCTTTTTTTAAAAACCATTGTTTGGAGATATAAGGCTCAACAACATTTCCACATCGGTAACAATGTCCCACTTGATTTTTGTAATCTTCAATTTTTTCAATAAAGCCTGTTTCTTGTAGTTTGGCGATAATTTTTTCTCTAGCTTCTAATCGCTCTAATCCTTCAAATTCTCCGGCAAATTCGTTTAGAATCCCTTTTTTGTCAAAAATTGTGATTTGCTCTAAATTGTGCCTTTTGCCTACTTCATAATCATTAGTATCGTGTGCTGGAGTAACTTTGACTGCACCTGTCCCAAATTCCATATCAACATGAGAATCTGCAATAATAGGTATAGCTTTGTTAAGCAAGGGCAAAATAACTTTTTTCCCAATAAGATGAGAATAGCGAGAATCTTCTGGATTGACCATAACAGCAGTATCTCCAAAATAAGTTTCTGGACGAGTAGTTGCTACAATAATATAGTCTTTAGAATCTTCTAAAAAATAACGCAGATAATAAAGTTTGCCATTATTTTCTTTGTATTCTACTTCAATATCCGATAGCGCTCCATCATGGGTACACCAATTTACGAGATATTTATCTTGTATAATCAAGCCTTCATTATAGAGTTTCACAAAGACTTCTTTAACCGCATTTTGCAAGCCTTCATCCATTGTAAAGCGAGTTCTACTCCATGCAGGTGAGCTACCAAGCTTTCTCATTTGCTTTAGAATCATTCCTCCACTTTGTTCTTTCCAAGCCCATACTTTTTGTATAAATGCTTCTCTTCCAATTTCTTCTTTTTTGATTCCTTGTGCTAAAAGTTGTTTTTCGACAACATTTTGTGTGGCGATTCCTGCGTGATCTAGTCCGGGTTGCCATAAAGTTTTAAAGCCTTGCATTCTTTTGTATCGGACGATAATGTCAATGAGAGTGTGATTGAGTGCATGACCTATGTGAAGACTTCCTGTAACATTTGGGGGTGGAAGCATAATGCAAAAGTTCTTGTTTGCTTTTTGAATTTTTTCATTGCCGTTAATTTCAAAATACCCAGATTCTTCCCAAAAACGATAATATTTTTCTTCAATTTCTTTTGGATTGTAAGTTGTATTAGTTTTTTCTTGCATAAAAATACCTTCATTTAGCAAAATGGAATGGTTTTTGCTGATAGCTAAAATATTAAGTTTTGAATTTTACCAAAAAATTTAAATTTTAGGGATTTGATTTTCTAAGGTTTAGAAAGAAAAATGTTTGGTAGAATTATAAAATAACTTATTTTTAAAAAGGAGTTTGTTATGAAAGGTGAAAAATTTGTTGTTAAATCTCCGATTTTAGGATTTGAAGAGGTTAATGAGGTTGAATTTGCAGAAGTGGATAATGGGGCATTAGCATTTTTATCTATGATTGGGAATGATGCAGAATTGCTTTTGATTAATCCTTATAAAGTAAGAGAATATTCTTTTGATGTGCCTGCTAATATTCAAGCATTGTTGGATATCAAAGCAGATTCAAATGTGAAAGTTTTTTGTGTGTTTGTGAGAGAAAAGCAAACAGAAATTCGCATTAATTTTTTAGCGCCGATTATTTTAAATTGTGATAATCATACTCTAGCTCAAGTGATTTTAAATGCAAAAGATTATCCGAGATTTGGCGTCGCTGAATCTATTAAAGATTATATTAAAGAATAATCTGATTGCCTCTTTCTAAGCTTAATATACAGCAAAGGGAAGCTTCTTTGGCTCCCAGTGGTTACAATCTTGTAATTGCATCAGCAGGCACTGGGAAGACTTCTACAATTGTAGGGAGAATCTCGCATTTATTAGAAAGCGGGATTACTCCAAATGAGATTTTACTGCTCACATTTACCAACAAAGCCGCTCAAGAAATGCTTGCTCGCTTGGAGTTGCGTTTTGATTCCAAAATTGTTAAACAAATTGAAGCAGGAACTTTTCATGCGGTTGCATACCGATACTTAAAATCCAAAAATTCTATTATCTTAAAGCAACCAAGAGAACTTAAAGTGCTTTTTAAAAGCCTGTATGATAGACGAGTGTTTTTGAATGTATCCCAAACTCCCCCTTATGGAGCAAATTATTTGTATGATCTCTTCTCTCTCTATCAAAATGCAACTATCAATGAGGATTTTTCTAGCTGGCTTGAAAAAAGAAATGCAGAACAAATGCAGTATGTAGAGATTTATTTGGATGTTTGGGAGGAATTTAGAAATCTTAAAAAAGAATATCACTATGCAGATTATAATGATTTGCTAATTTTTTATAAAGAGGAAATTTTAAAAGACAAACTCTTTTTTAAAGAAATTTTGGTAGATGAATACCAAGATACTAATCCGCTACAAGATTCTATTTTGCAGGCTTTAAATCCTCCTTCTATTTTTTGTGTAGGGGATTATGATCAGAGCATTTATGCTTTTAATGGTGCTGATATAAGCATTATTGGAAGTTTCAAAGAGAGATACCCTAATGGAAATATTTATAGTTTGACAAAAAATTATCGTTCAACCGAACCTATTTTAAATCTTGCCAATCGAGTGATTGAAAAGAATCCTAGAATCTATCCCAAAACTTTAGAAGTGGTTAAAACGCAAAATTTTGGAATGCCAACATTGCTTGTGTATGATGAGTTATTTTTGCAATACCAAGGCATTGCTAACAAAATTAAACTCTCTAATCGCCCCTATA
Organism: Helicobacter pullorum NCTC 12824; assembly: GCF_017979475.1. Taxonomy (GTDB): domain Bacteria; phylum Campylobacterota; class Campylobacteria; order Campylobacterales; family Helicobacteraceae; genus Helicobacter_D; species Helicobacter_D pullorum. The sequence goes on along the minus strand of NZ_JAERIT010000002.1, from coordinate 60,892 downwards.
AAGAAGTAGCAGTAATTTTTAGAAACAATTCTAGTGCAGATGGAATTGAAGCAAGTTTGAGAGAAATCGGGATTCCTACGCGTAGGAAAGGGGGTATAAGTTTTTTTGATTCTAAAGAAGTGGTGTATATGCTTAATCTTTGTTCATTGCTTTATAATCCCAAAGATATGATGTCTTTTATCCATGTTTTAAGCCATATTAAGGGTGTGGGGAATGCAATGGCAAAAGATATTTATGAGGCTTTGCTAGTATTGGGAGATGGGAATCCTGTAAGTGGGATTTTAAAACCAAATAAAGAAATTAAAGAGCCTTATAAAAAAAAGATTCAAAATACGCAACTTGGGCTATTTGATGATTTTTTTGCAATGGGAAATGTTGCAAGGTTTAGTTATCTTGATAGTAACTTTAGGGATAATCCTGTTTTGAGCCATTCAAAACTTACTAAAGAAGGGGCAGAGTTTTTAAATGCACTCTATGAATTTTTTAGCAGTTTTGGAGTGAGCGATAAACCTTATTATTTGATTTCAAAAGCAAGGGAATTTCCTATTTTCAAAATGGTTGCTCAAAAGTTGGCTAAAGAAAGGGCAATTACCAAAGAAGGTGGGATTAATCAAGAAAAATATCAAGAATCATTAGAGAGAATAGAGAGAAAAATTTCTTTGTTGAGAGATTTGGCTAGCCATTATCAAGATATTGGTAGATTTTTGAATGCAATGATTTTGGGTTCAAGTGAGATGAGTGAAGGTGAGGGGGTGAATTTGCTAAGTATCCATGCAAGTAAGGGGTTGGAATTTAGTGAAGTGTATATTGTGGATTTAATGGAAGGAAGATTTCCAAATAAAAAATTAATGAATCAAGGTGGAAGTTTGGAAGAAGAAAGAAGGCTTTTTTATGTAGCAGTTACAAGGGCAAAAGAAAATTTATATTTGAGCTATGCAAAAAAAGATGTGATGAAAAATATTTCTTATGAAGGTTCGATTTTTCTTTATGAAGCAGGAATGCTCCATAAAGATAGACAAGTTTAGTTATCTAAAAGTTTAATGACATTTTTAGAATCCTCTTCAATAGTGTGGAAAGTATCAATAATGGTATCCACACTTTCTTTGGTAAGAGGTTTTTTGAGCTCCACTAAAGCGTCATTTGTATTTTTCAAGAACTTATCTTTTAGAGTGTTTAGAGAGTTGATATCTAAAGAATTGATATTTTGTATTTTTTCTTTGTTGTCAAAATATTTGGAGATTGGGTTGATTTTATTAAAATCGCAAGTTTGTTGCTTGAGGTTGAAACTCAAGTATAGATTGGATTTATAAACGATATGTTCTAGCTTAGAAACGCTTAAGAGGAATTTGTTGGATAAGTTTTCAAAAACATCTTTGAGTGTATTGGTGGTTTGTTCCATATAGCTAAAGATAGAATTAAAATGCATAATGCTTGTATGTGTAGAGCTTGCGAATTCTGAAACTCTTTTGAAATTATCTTGAATGCTTGAAATTTCTTGTTGCATTGTTTGCACGACAATGGAAATATCATTGGTAGCTTTGTGCGTTTTTTCTGCAAGTTGTCTGACTTCATCTGCAACAACAGCAAAGCCTCTCCCATGCTCTCCAGCCCTAGCTGCTTCAATGCTTGCATTGAGGGCTAATAAATTGGTTTGATTAGCAATATCGCTAATTATCTCTACTACCGAATCAATATCTTTGGATTTTTGTGCAAAACTTTCAATGGTAATAGAGTTATCATTGATGATTTCTACAAGCTCATCAATGGATTGTGTAATGGAAGAAACATCTTTTTGAGAATTCTTAGCAGAATTTGTGATGCTAGTGATATTTTCATCTACGGTATTCATATTTTGAATATCTTTGTCTAAATCCAAAGAAATTTTTGTAAGATTCTCATTTTGGCTACCCAAACTCATATCCATAAGAGATTTTGCTAAAAAATTAGAAAGATTATTTTTGGCATTTTCCTCTATTTTGATTAATGCTTTATTGATGCTTTCAATATTATTGCTAAAAGCAGGATTCAATCCTTGTGGAAATGCTAAGCGGTAGTATTTGCCTTCTTGTGAGCAACGAATCGCAGTTGAAATTTCACGCATAAAAGCTTCAAGATTATCAGCAAGATTGTTGATATTATTTGCAAGAGTGCATAAATCTTCATCTCCCTGTATTTGTAGGATTCTTGCTTCAAATTTTCCTTTACTATAAAGATTAGAAATTTTAATAGATTTTTGCAAAAGTGCTTCGCGTTTGGAAAATTTTAGAAGGCTAAAGCCTAACAATAAAATAAGTGCAATAAAAGTAATTAGATTAAAAGATAGCCCATAAAGTATGGCTTCAAGAACTAAGCCTAATAGACTTATTGCTATTCCTAGCGATAATAGCTTTTTCATCGATATCCCCCTGTTTTTCCTTTGTTTTGAAGATTGATAATAAATTCATCCCAAGTAGTGTTGTTTTCTTTAAGGAGGTTTTGAACAAATTGAACCCCTTTATCGACGCCTTGTGATTTTTCAATTTCTAAAAGTTTGGCATAGATTGATTGAATGGTTTCTACACCTTCTTTGCTTGGGCGTCTTCGCACAGAATAATAACCTACCACTTTTCCATTTTCATCATAAGAGGGAGTGATATTAGCAAATACCCAGTAAGTTTTTCCTGTTTTTGAAAGATTGCACACAAAAGCAAAAAATTCATTTTTGTTGGCTAAAGTATCCCATAGTAGTTTAAAGGCAGTGCGTGGCATTTTGGAATGTCTTATGAGATTGTGAGGTTTGTTGAGAAACTCACTCTCTGTATATTCTCCATATTTAATAAAATCATTATTACCATAAGTAATTTTGCCTTTTAAATCAGTTTTGGAGGTTATTAGAGTATCATCCTTGAGGAAAACCTCTTCTCCATAGGTTGTTTTCATAATTATTTTCCTTTCAAATTGAATATTTTATAATTTTTTGGGGGTTTATATTCTATTTAAAAAGATATAAAAAATGCTTTAAAATTGCAAAAACTTTTGTTAAATATGGTAAAAGTTATCAGAATTATAAAGTCTTTGATATATAAAAACTTTGTGTATAATTAAGCTTTTATTTTTTATAATATGTAACAAACTATCAATGATATTTATAAGGCTTTTGATGAGTAAAAATGAAATAGATATGAATGATATTTTAAATCCTAATGAAGCTATAAAGCTTTATGAGTTGGATATTTTCACTCTTGGCAAGATGGCAGATGAGATTCGACAAAGATATTTTGGAAAGAAGGTTTTTTTCAACTCAAATCGCCATTTAAATCCCACTAATGAGTGTGCGGATATTTGTAAATTTTGTGGCTTTTCTGCACATAGAAAAAATCCTAATCCTTATACTTTCACTCAAGAGGAAGCATTAATTCAAGCACAAAAAGCAGTGGAAATGGGTGCTTTGGAGATTCACATTGTAGGGGCACACAATCCTAAGCTAGATTTGCAATGGTATTTGGAACTTTTTAGGGAGCTTAAAGCAAGGTATCCTCAAGTTTCATTAAAGGCGCTCACAGCAGCAGAAGTGAATTTTCTTTCTAAAATCTCTAATAAACCTTATCAAGAAGTATTAGAACTTATGGCACAAAATGGGGTAGATTCAATGCCCGGTGGAGGGGCGGAGATTTTTAATGAAAAAATAAGGGAATATATTTGTAAGGGCAAAGTGGATTCTAAGCGTTGGCTAGAGATTCATGGGTATTGGCATTCTTTGGGTAAAAAATCTAATGCAACAATGCTTTTTGGGCATATTGAAAGTAGAGAACATAGGATTGAGCATTTGTTAAGATTATATGAACAGCAAGAAAAAAGCGGAGGATTTAACGCCTTTATTCCATTGGTATATCAAAAGGAAAATAATTTTTTGAAAGTTGAGAATTTTCCTAGTGGGCAAGAGATTCTAAAAACCATTGCAATTAGTCGAATCTTGCTTTCTAATATTCCGCATATTAAGGCATATTGGGCGACTTTGGGCTTGAATCTTGCTATGGTTGCACAAGAGTTTGGTGCAGATGATATAGATGGAACAATTCAAAAAGAGGCAATTCAGAGTGCATCAGGCAGTAAAAGTGCCAATGGAATCTCAAAAGATGAGTTGGTAGCACAGATTTGTGATGCTGGTTTTATCCCAGTAGAGCGGGATAGTTTATATAATGAAATAAAAGTCTATCAAACAAAAGGGAGATAATATGCAATATTATAGTTATGAAACTTTCAAAGAAGATATTAAAGAATTGGTTTTAAAAATTGATTTCAATCCAGATGGAATTGTCGCTATTTCAAGAGGTGGATTGACAATGGCACATTTTTTGGGAATTGCTTTGGATTTGAGAATGGTATATAGCATTAATGCATCATCATTTTTTAACAAAGTTCAGCAAGAAATTCGCATTTCTAATGTCCCAGAATTAAATGGAAATCAAAGAGTGTTGATAGTTGATGAGATTGTCGATAGTGGGACAAGTATGGCAAAAGTAAAAAATATTTTGCAAGAAATTAATTCTAATATTGATTTTAAAACAGCTTCTATTTTTTATAAACCAACAGCGACTTTTAAGCCGGATTATTTTTTGCGTGAAACAGGGGATTGGGTAGATTTCTTTTGGGAAGTAGATATTGTAAAGGAAATTAGAGAAAGGAAACTCTAATTTTATTTTGTTTTTGCAAGGCAAGATTCACAGACAACATACAAAAGCATATCGTGTCCTACAAGCTTTGCTTTGTAAGAATGTGTAACCTCTACTTGCAATTTTTCAATCTCTTCATTGCAAAATTCTTCGATTTTACCACATTCTACGCAAATGATATGGTCATGGTGCAATCCACTGGCAATTTCATAACGTTTGCCGCTTTTGTCAATTTCAAGAGATTTTACAAAACCTTCTTTTTCTAAGAACGATAAGATTCTATAAATAGAAGATATGCTGGCATTTTTACAGGTTTTTTTGATAGATACAAAAATATCTTCTGGGCTTAGATGACCTCCATCCTCATAAATTGCCTTTAAAATATATTCTCTTTGCTTAGAATTTTTGAGGTTGTTTTTTTTGATAGAGAGATGCAATCTATCCAAAATGGTTTTGAGAGATTCTTTGTATTTTTTCATAATAGTCATATCCTTTGTTATGGGTAGTTAGGAATCTATCCTTTAGATTGTAAGGATTATAGCAGAATATGATAATTAAAGCAAAAATAAAATGAGAATTATTTTTATATTATATTAAGTTAATATTAATTATCATTTTGATTATAAAATCATTTAAAATATTTCATTTATTTATGGAGGATAATATGTCTGTTTTAGTTATTGGGGGAGATGAGATTACTCCTATTGAAGCAGTTTTGAAGAATCTTGGTTGTGAAGAGGTTACCCATTGGGACGCAAGAAGAGAGAGTGTAAATCATCGTGGTATTCCAAAAAATATTGCTTGTTTGGTTATGCTTACTAATTTTTTAAATCACAATACAATGAAAAAATTTAAAAATGAAGCAAAGAAAAAAGATATTCCTGTGATTTGCACAAAAAGAAGTGTGAGTTGTCTATATTGTGAATTTATGAAAATTTTTGGAAAAAATTGTAATTCTTGTAAAAATTAAAGTGAATTTTAAAGGCTCTTTTATTATAATTCCTAGACACTCTTGATTATAAAAAATATATTTAGTTCGTAGTTTAAGGAAGAAACAATGTCGCCAGATTTGTTAGAGCCATTGGGCAATCTTACAATTTTAATTGTAGAGGATGATGAAGTTGCGTTAGAATCGCTGAAAGTTGCTTTGGAGAGAAGATGTCGCAAGATATTGGCAGCCAAAGATGGAGATGAGGGATTAAAGTTCTTTAAAAATAATGCAGTAGATATTGTTATTACTGATATTAATTTGGGAAGTAAAACTGATGGGCTTTCTATGGTGAAATCTATTCGCCGGATTAATCCAAATGTTCCTGTGATTTTTATGACAGCCTATAGTGATGATGAAAAGATTTCTCAAATGATAGCATTAAATGCAGTTTCATTAATCAAAAAAGAAGTCGATTTAGAAGAATTATTTGTTTTGCTTTTGAGCATTAATAAGCAGCTCCATAAAGAACATATGGTTGATTTAGGGAGGGGAGTTTTTTATAGAAAACGCGATAAAGTTATCGTAAAGGGCTATGCTATTTTTGAACTTACTGATAGGGAAAGTCAGATATTAGAACTTCTTATCAAAGCAGATGGTTATCCTATTACTTATGAGGAATTTCGCAGAAAGATTTGGAAAAATAATTCAATGACAATGGATTCTTTGCGTATGCATATCAATAACATTCGTCGTAAAACTTATTATGAACTGATTAAGAATCATTCAAGATTGGGTTATAAAATTCAAAAATCATCTTAAAGATAATTATTTGGAAATAGGGTAAATATATAATGCAAACTTTCCTTTAATATTTATATGTTAAAATTTTTGCATTTATTTTTTTATTCAGGCTATTTATGAAAGTTGCTTTAAGAATCTTTTTTGCTGTATGTGTTGTTTTTGTTTTGGCGATTATTATTTTAATCTCTCAATTATATTTAGAGATACACGATGATACTGATAAAATCGTGCATTATAATCCCCCATTGACAACGCAGATTTTTGATAGAAAAGAGCGACTAATTGCAAATTTGTTTGATAAAGAATTCCGCTTTTATGCAAAATTTAATGAGATTCCACCGCGTATTATTGAAGCATTGTTAGCAATTGAGGATACTTTGTTTTTTGAGCATCCCGGTGTAAATTTAGATGCCATTATGCGTGCAATGTTGAAAAATATCAAAAATGCAAGTTATGTGGAGGGTGGTAGCACAATCACTCAACAATTGATTAAAAATGTCGCATTAACTAGAGATAAGACTATTGAGCGGAAATTAAAAGAAGCACTTTTGGCATTACAATTAGAAACAATCTTGAGCAAAGAAGAGATTTTAGAGCGTTATTTGAATCATACTTATTTTGGTCATGGTTTTTATGGGATAAAAACAGCCTCTCAAGGCTATTTTAAAAAAGATATGCAAGAATTAACTCTTAAAGAAATTGCTATGCTTGTTTCTTTGCCTAGAGCACCAAGCTTCTATGATCCTACAAAAAATTATGATTTTTCTTTAGCAAGGGCAAATAATGTATTGCAAAGAATGGAGGAATTAGGGTGGATTACCAAAGAACAATTACAAGAAGGTGTAGCAGAAACTCCAAAAGTTTATGATGAGACACTCACGCAAAATGTTTCTCCCTATGTGGTAGATGAGGTGCAAAGACAATTAAAGAATATTGAAGATTTAAAAACTGGTGGTTATAAAATCTATTTAAATATTGATTTAGACTATCAAGAGATGGCGCAAGAATCTTTGTATTTTGGGTATGAACAGATTTTATCGCGCCATAAAAATGATGAAGATATGCAGGCAAAACTTAATGGTGCTTTTGTGGTTTTGGAAAATCATACAGGGAATATTCTTGCATTAGTAGGGGGAGTGGATTATAAAAAGAGTAATTTTAATCGAGCTACACAAAGTAAAAGGCAAATTGGAAGTAGCGTCAAGCCATTTTTGTATTTGAGTGCGATTAATTCTGGGCTTGGGCAAAATTATGAGATTCCAGATGTTACGCGGACATACGAGTATAAGGTTGAAGGTGAAGAAAAAAAATGGCAACCCAAAAATTATACGCCCATAATTAATGGATTTGTAACACTCAAAGAGGCTTTGAGGCGTTCTTTGAATCTTGCAACAATTAATTTGGTTGAGGAAGTTGGTTTTGATAGAATCTATCAAGGGCTTTTGGGATATGGATTTAGCAATATGCCAAAAGATTTAACAATTTCTTTGGGGAGTTTTGGTGCTTCTCCTTTGGAAATGGCTAAAAATTTTATGATCTTTTCAAATTATGGCAAAGTAATAGAACCACGATTGTTTGATAGAATGGTTGATAATCAAGGTAATATTACTTATTTTGACACTCAATCTAAGGATTTAGCACAACCACAACAAAGTTTTTTGTTGGTAGATATGATGAGAGGTGTTGTGCAAAATGGAAGTGGGAGAAGAGCTAAGGTAAATGGAATTGAATTGGCAGGCAAAACAGGAACAACTAATGAAAATGTTGATGCTTGGTTTTGCGGGTTTTCTCCGAGCATAGAGGCAATAGTGTGGTATGGCAAAGATGATAACACTCCAATGGGTAGTGGAGAATCAGGCGGGATAGCTCCAGCATCAGCTTTTTCATATTTTTTTGAAAAAATTTTGACGATAGATCCGGGAATGCAGAGGAAATTTAATATTCCTCAAGGCGTGCACAGTAAAATTATCAAAGGGGAGACATTTTATTATACCGACAAATCTCCTCTTGAAAATAGCTCAAGCAATATTCAAGAAGGAATCATTTTCTAATGAAAGAATTTTTTAAAAGATTTTATCCTTATATTCGGGAATATAAGCTTTATTTTTTTTATGCAATCATTGGTACTATTTTGGTAGCGGGTGCAAGTAGTGCTAGTGCTTATTTGGTGAAGCCTGTGTTAGATGATATTTTTATTAAAAAAGATGTTGCGATGTTGCAAATATTGCCTTTTTTGGTGGTGTTGGCTTATTTCTCAAAAGGGCTTGGAGCGTATATTCAAACTTATTATATGAATTTTGTCGGTCAAGATATTGTGAGGCGTTTAAAGGATATTTTATTAAATAAAATATTGACTTTTGAGATGGAGTTTTTTAATCGTTATCGTAATGGAGAATTGATTTCTAGAATCACTGGGGATATTGGAGCAGTGCAGGGGGCAGTTTCTAATTATTTTATTGAAGGGATTCGCGAGGGATTGACAATTGTTGGGCTTGTTGGTGTGGTGATTTATCAAAGTCCAGAATTAGCCTTCTATGGACTTATTGTAATGCCACTAGCTTTATATCCTATTAGTTTAATTGCTAGGAAAATGCGTAAAGCTTCTAAGAAAATGCAAGAAAAGGGTGCAGATCTTTCTTCAAAATTGATTGAAATTTTTAATAATATTGAGCTTATTAAAGCAAGTAGTGGTGAAAAAATGGAAAAAGATGAGTTTTCTCGACAAAATAAAGAATTATTTAGATTGTCTATGAAAACAGTGCGTGTTTCTGAGCTAACCTCTCCGCTTATGGAAACTCTAGGTGCTATTGCTATTGCAGTTGTGATTATTATTGGTGGGCATAAAGTGATTGATGGAGAGATTACAACGGGCGCCTTTTTTTCTTTTGTGACAGCTCTTTTTATGCTTTATACTCCTTTTAAGAAGGTAAGCAGTCTTTATGCAAAGATTCAAATCGCTTTTGCCGCAGGAGATAGAATCTTTGAAATGCTTGATAGAAAGGCAAAAATCAATGATGGGGAGATTAGATTAACACAAGAAGTTAAAAAGATTGTTTTTAAAGATGTGGATTTGTTTTATGGAGATAAACAAGCTCTTAGTCAAATAAATATGCAAATTAATAAAGGTGAGAGTATTGCATTAGTAGGGAGTAGTGGAGGTGGAAAAAGCTCTCTTGTGAATTTGCTATTGAGGCTTTATGAGCCAAATAGGGGAAGTGTTGAGATTAATGGTCAAAATATTAAAGATTTCACGCAAGAGAGTTTGAGAGCTAAGGTTGCAATTGTTACGCAGAGGATTTTTATTTTTAATGATAGTATCGCAAGAAATATTGCTTATGGAAGTGAGATAGATGAAAAAAGAATCAAAGAATCTCTTCATAGAGCAAGAATATTGGAGTATGTAGAATCTTTGCCTGATGGTATCCATACGATTTTGGAGGAATTTGGAGCAAATTTGAGTGGAGGGCAGAGGCAGAGAATTGCTATTGCAAGAGCTTTGTATAAGAATCCAGAAATTTTGATTTTAGATGAAGCCACAAGTGCGCTTGATAATAAAACTGAAGAGGAATTTAGAGATGCTTTAAAGGAGGTTATAAAAGATAGAATTGTTATTATTATTGCACATAGATTTTCTACTGTCTCATTAGCTAGTAAGATTTATTTTTTTCAAAATGGCAAGATAGTGGCTGGAGGGACACAACAAGAATTGATGGAAAAAAGTGAATCTTTTAGGGATTATTATAAAAACATCTAATTTTATTATTCTAAAAAGTATGTTATAATTTAGATAAATTTTAATTTAAGGCTCCAAAATGTCAAATTTGTCCAATGTTGACCAAATAACCAATTTACATAGAAATAATGAATTGCAATTGCTTTGTTTTAGGCTGGAAAAAGATAAAGATTTGTATGCGGTGAATGTTTTTAAAATACGCGAAGTAGTTAAATATCGCGGAGAGATTACTATTGTTTCACATGAGGGAAGCTCTTTGGTAGAGGGGTTAATTACAATTAGAGAATTAACAATTCCGCTCATTGATTTAAAGAAGTGGTTTTATTATGATTCAAGAGACAAAACAAAAGATCTTGAACCTTATGGGATTAAAAGAAATCCCGGTGAAGATGAAGTAATCATGATTTGTGAATTTTCTAAATGGACTGTGGGTGTTAGGATTTATGAAGCAGATAGAATCTTAAATAAAAAATGGACGGAGATTGAGCAGAGCGCGGGTATTGGTAATTCTGGTTTAAATAGCAAATTGGTAAGTAGAACGCGTTATTTTGATGGGCGTTTGGTGCAAGTGGTTGATATTGAAAAAATGCTTGTAGATGTTTTCCCATGGATTGAAGATGAGAAAAATGAAGAAATCGATAAAATTAAGCAAATTGTTACTAACAATGAAGTTTTATTGGCAGATGATTCTCCAAGTGTAATTAAAACTATGCAGAATATTCTTAATAAATTAGGGGTAAATTATCGCACATTTGTCAATGGGCAAAAATTGCTAGATTATATTTTTGCAGAAGATACCGATATTTCAAAGATTGGAATTGTGATTACGGATTTGGAAATGCCAGAAGCAAGTGGATTTGAAGTGATTAAACAAATCAAATCAAATCCGCTAACTGCTAAAATACCAGTGGTGGTGAATTCTTCTATGAGTGGAAGCAGCAATGAAGATATGGCGCGCTCTTTGAATGCAGATGAGTTTATCTCAAAGTCTAATCCTATTGAAGTAGAAGATGCTCTAAGGCGTTTTATGATTAAATAGAGCAATCTATTTCTTCTTCTCTTTTTTCTTTTTTATTATAACTTTTTATTATCTTTAAAATTTTACAAATGTCCTTAAATACGATATTGGGCAAAGTATCTAAAAATATATATTGATTTATGTCAATTCTTTTATTTTTGGAGAGTGTTATACTTCCTTCGCATTTAAATGCTACTAGAATTTAGGAGGTATATATGGCACAAACTAGACGCGAGTTTCTAAAGACGGCTGCTGCTGTTAGTGCAGCAAGTGTAGCTGGTATTGCAGTTCCGCCGCCACAAGCTTTAATGGCAAAAGAAGCAGAAGAATCTTGGAAGTGGGATAAAGCAGTTTGTAGATTCTGTGGAACAGGTTGTGGAATTATGGTTGCCACCAAAGATGGACAGATTGTCGCAGTTAAGGGAGATCCTGCAGCACCTGTTAATCGTGGTTTGAATTGTATTAAGGGTTATTTTAATGCAAAGATTATGTATGGACAAGATAGATTAACTCAGCCTTTGTTACGCGTTAATGCAAAAGGAGAATTTGATAAAAATGGTAGATTCCAACCTGTGAGTTGGCAAAAAGCCTTTGATGTGATGGCTGAAAAATTTAAAGAAGCTTATAATGAGCTTGGACCAACGGGGATTGGCGTGTTTGGTTCTGGGCAATATACGATTCAAGAGGGTTATGCCTCTGTAAAACTAATTAAGGGAGGTTTTAGAAGTAATAATATTGATCCAAATGCAAGGCATTGTATGGCAAGTGCAGTAGTTGGATTTATGGAGACTTTTGGGATTGATGAACCTGCTGGATGTTATGATGATATTGAGCTTACAGATACGATTGTAACTTGGGGAGCTAATATGGCAGAAATGCACCCGATTCTTTGGGCAAGAGTTACAGATAGAAAGCTTTCTAATGCTGATAAAGTTCGTGTTGTTAATCTTACTCCATATTCTAATAGAACTTCAGATTTGGCAGATACAGAAATTGTTTTTGCACCGCATACAGATTTGGCAATTTGGAATTATATTGCACGAGAGATTGTTTATAATCATCCAGAATCTATTGATTGGGATTTTGTTAAAAATAATTGTATTTTTACAACAGGATTTGTAGATATTGGCTATGGTATGAGGACAAATATTAAACATGCAAAATACAATCCCAAAGAGTTGGATACAGCTGCAAAAGAAAAATCCAAAGTGCTAAGTGTAAATGAGGGAGTTACTCTGCGTTATTTGGGTATGAAAGCTGGCGATGTAATGGAAAATAAACATGCCGCAGAAGCAGGAAATCATTGGGAAATTTCTTTTGAAGACTTTAAAGCAGCCCTTGAGCCTTACACACTTGATTTTGTTGCAAAAATTGCCAAAGGAGATTCACAAGAAAGTTTGGATTCTTTTAAAGAAAAATTAAAAACTTTGGCAAGTTATTATATTGACAAAAATAGAAAAATTGTAAGTTTTTGGACAATGGGTATGAATCAACATACAAGAGGGACTTGGGTAAATGAACAAAGCTATATGGTGCATATGCTTTTGGGCAAACAGGCAAAACCCGGAAATGGAGCATTTTCTCTAACTGGGCAACCTAGTGCTTGTGGAACAGCAAGAGAAGTGGGGACATTTTCTCACAGATTGCCTGCGGATATGGTTGTAGGCAATAAGGCTCATAGAGAGATTACAGAGAAAATTTGGAAGATTCCAAATGGCACGCTTAATCCTCAAATTGGTGCGCATTTTATGCAGATTATGAGAGATTTAGAAGATGGTAAAATCAAATGGGCATGGGTGCATGTTAATAATCCTTGGCAAAATACTGCAAATGCAAACCATTGGATTAAAGCAGCTAGGGAAATGGATAATTTTATAGTGGTTTCAGACGCATACCCCGGAATTAGTGCAAAAGTAGCAGATTTGATTTTGCCTGTTGCGATGATTTATGAGAAATGGGGTGCTTATGGAAATGCCGAGAGACGCACACAGCATTGGAAGCAACAAGTATTGCCACAAGGGAATGCGATGAGTGATACTTGGCAAATTGTAGAATTTTCAAAGCGTTTCAAACTTAAAGAAGTGTGGGGAGAGAAGAAAATCAATGATAAGCTCACACTCCCAAGTGTATTAGATGAAGCCAAAGCTATGGGATATAATGAAGATACTACGCTTTTTGAAGTTTTATATGCAAACAAAGAAGCACAAAGCTATAAAACAGAGGATAAAATGCTAAAAGATTCTTTGAATTCTGAAGTATTTGGAGATCAAAGAGAAGTGGTAGGAAGCGATGGGGAAATTTTTAGAGGTTATGGATTCTTCATACAAAAATATCTATGGGAGGAATATAGGAAATTTGGCGTTGGACATGGTCATGATTTAGCTGATTTTGATACTTATCATAGGGTTAGAGGATTGAGATGGCCGGTAGTTGATGGCAAAGAGACACAATGGAGATTTAATAGCAAATATGATTATTATGCTAGAAAAGCTAATAATGGAGATTTTGCATTTTATGGCTCATTTGGAAAAGAATTGCCACGAGGGGATTTGAAGTCGCCTAAAACAAGTGAAAAATATTCACTCAAAAATAAAGCAAAAATATTCTTCCGTCCTTATATGGATCCACCAGAAATGCCAAATGAAGAATATCCATTTTGGTTAAGCACGGGGCGTGTATTAGAGCATTGGCATAGTGGAACAATGACAATGAGGGTCCCAGAACTTTATCGTGCTGTACCAGAAGCTTTGTGTTATATGAATCCACAAGATGGAGAGAAATTAGGTGTACAGCAAAATGATGTAGTGTGGGTTGAATCAAGACGCGGAAAAGTTAAGGCTAGAGTGGATATGCGAGGTAGGAATCGTCCTCCTTTGGGGTTGGTGTATGTGCCTTGGTTTGATGAAAAGGTGTATATCAACAAAGTTTGTCTTGATGCAACTTGTCCGATCTCTAAGCAAACTGATTTCAAAAAGTGTGCAGTCAAAGTTTATAAGGCATAACATCAATGGATAATAAGAATCCAAGAAGAAGTTTTCTTATTCATACAACACAAGCAATTGCAATGACTTTAATGGGTGGATTAGTTTGGAGTGCTTTTTTAAAAGAAAGCAAAGCGAATCCCCTAATTCTTAGACCTCCCGGGGCTTTGAGGGAGGAAGAATTTTTGAAGTATTGTATTAAGTGTGGTTTGTGTGTAGAAGCATGTCCTTTTGATACATTAAAGCTAGCAAGTGCAGGGAGTGGGAAACCTATTGGGACTCCTTATTTTATCCCTCGTGAAGTGCCTTGTGAAATGTGTCCAGATATTCCTTGTGTTCCTATATGCCCCACAAAAGCACTGGATGTGGAATTGGTGCAAAGTAATGGAATTATGGATATTAATAAAGCACAAATGGGTGTTGCAATTGTGGATAAGGAGCATTGCATAGCTTATTGGGGAATTGCTTGTGATGCGTGTTATCGTGCTTGTCCTTTGATGGGGGAAGCCATTAAGCTTGAGCTAAAACGCAATGAGAGAACAGGTAAGCATTCTTATTTGTTGCCGGTTGTAGAGAGTGAGGTTTGCACAGGATGTGGAAAGTGTGAAAAAGCCTGTGTGACGCAAAAGGCGGCAATTATTGTAATGCCAAGAAATGTAGTTTTAGGAGAGGTTGGCACAAATTACATTAAAGGTTGGGATATGCAAGATGAGCAGAGATTAGAGGATGTAAAACTCCGCAACATAGAAAATAATAATTTGCAAGAAGTGCAAGATTATCTCAATGATGGAGAATTATAATGATTTTTAAATATCGTTTTTTGATAATGAGGCGAATTGTCCAAATAGGATTATTGTGCTTATATTGTTTGGGGAATTATGCTGGAATTAAGATTTTGCAAGGGAATCTTAGTGCTTCATTATTTTTAGAAACCATTCCGCTTAGCGATCCTTTTGCACTTTTGCAAAACTTTTTTAGTGGAGCTTTAGTTGGATTAAATGCGTTGGTGGGTGGTTTGATTATTTTAATGTTTTATGGAGTGTTTGCAGGGAGAGCTTTTTGTTCTTATGTTTGTCCTATGAATCTTGTTGTGGATTTGGCAAATTTCTTGCATAGGATTCTAAAAATTAATTATACCCCTATCTCTCTTAATAAAAATATTAGATATGTGGTTTTAATTTTGGCTTTGATTCTATCAAGCCTTTTTGGAATGGCAGCTTTTGAGGCAATAAGTCCTATAGCAATGATACACAGAGGAATTGTCTTTGGCATGGGTTTTGGAATCTTTGCAGTGCTTTTGGTGTTTTTGCTAGATTTGTTTGTTGTCAAAAATGGATTTTGTGGCTATTTGTGCCCTCTTGGTGCTTTTTATTCTCTTGTAGGCAAATTTGCTTTTTTGAAAATAAAATATGATTTGAATGTTTGCACGCATTGTATGAAGTGTAAAGTAATTTGTCCAGAGAAGCAAGTTTTGGGATTAATTGGAAAAGAGAGTGGAGAAGTAATAAGTGGAGAATGCACTCGTTGTGGTAGATGCGTAGAAGTTTGTGGGGATAATGCCCTTGGATTTAATCTTTTGGATTTTACAAAAAGGAAGTAAAATGAAATTTGGAACTATATTGGTAGCAGGGGTTAGCACTCTTGCTTTGATTCTTGTAAGTTGTAAGAGTATTCAGAGTTATTCCTCTGAAGAGATTGGTTTAAGAAAAACAACGCTTTTTAATGAAGAAGCGGAAATAAAAGCATATGATTATACGGGTAAAACCGCAGGTGAATCGACTTTGATTGAGAGGTCTTTTGAAAATGCTCCTCCTATGATTTCGCATAATCTTGATGGTATGTTGCCTATTACTCGAGATAATAATGCTTGCACGAGTTGCCATTTACCAGAAATTGCAGAGGCAGTAGCAGCTACTCCTATGCCAAAATCACATTTTTATAATTTTAGAGAAAATAAAAATTTAGATGGGCAAATGGATGAGAATCGCTTTAATTGTGTAATTTGCCATACAACTCAAGTAGATGCACCACCTCTTGTAGGGAATAATTTTAAAGCAGATTTTCGTCAAGAAGAAGGTAGCAGCAAATCAAATTTGCTTGATGTTATCAATGAGGGCGTTGAGTGATAGAGAAGCGTCGAGACTTTTTTAATTTTCTATTGGGGAATGGAAAGCAGAAAAAAACTTCTTTTTTTCCATTGCCTCCATATAATGCAGATAGATCTCTTTTTGAGAAATTTTGTATGGAATGTCAAAAATATTGTATTAGAGCTTGTGACAAAGTATGTCAAAAAGGGATTTTAAGGGATTATAATGGCATACCAACTGTGGATTTTGATATTGATGGTTGCAAATTATGTGGAGAATGTGCCAAAGAATGCCCTCATGGAGTATTAAAAGAAGACAATAAGAGCAATTGGAATTTTGTGGTTAGTATTGATGAATTAAGGTGTTTGGGGTATCAAAAAACAATGTGTTATACCTGCAAAGAAGTGTGTCAAGGGGTGCTTGGGAATCAAAAGGCAATAGAGTTTGTTGGTGTTTTTTATCCTATAATCAATGAAAATTGCATTGGATGTGGATTTTGCGTAAGGGTATGTCCGACAAAAGCCATCATAATAAAGGAAAAAAATGTTTAGAATAATTGGGGTGTTTTTGTTGTTTTTGGGAAGTGTTTTTGGTTTAGAGCCTTCTTATCAGCTGAAATTGGAAAATAATATTATTGATGTAAATTATGTAGAAAATAGATTGTTGGTTGGAACAGATTTTGGTGAAGTGATAGAGGTGAAACTTGAAAAAGAATTTGAAAATATTACCAAAAAAGTAGTGCTAAAATTGCCTGATATTAGTAATTTTTTTGGTGATTTTTATCCTCCAAAAGTATTTTCTGTGGATTTTTTGGAGGGTAGATTGCTTGTTAATAGCGAAGGGAGTGAAGGGACAAAGAATCTTTTTGTTTTCAAAGAGCAGTTAGAAAAGCTACCAATTGCTCTAAATATCAAGAAAGCTGCCTTTGTAGATAAAGATAAGATTTTTTTGGGATTGATGAGTAATGAAATTTTGCTTTATGATTTGAAGGATTCTAAGATACTTTACCAAAAACAGCTATCAGAAGCGACTTTTTCGGATTTTACATTAAGTGAAGATAAAGAATATTTTTTGGTTTCTTGTGAATCTGGGATTTTGTATTATGGTAAGACTTTGAATGGGGAAATATTGAAAGAATTTAGCGGACTAAACAAAGACAATGTTTATGAAGCCAAAATGGGATTCCAAGGGAGCGATATTGTTATTATTGCTGCTGGGCAAGATAGGAAGGTTGGTGTATATTTTGGCAATAGAATGCAAGATTATACAAAAGAAGCGGATTTTTTGGTTTATAGTGTGGGGTTGAGTTTAGATGGTAAAATTGGTGCTTATATGAAAAATGAGATGAGCGATATTGCTGTTTTTGAGATTAATGGCGGCAAAGAAATGGCGATTTTAAAAGGGCATAAAAATTTATTAAATAGTATTATTTTTATCGATGATAAGAATATTGTGAGTGCAGAAGATGGAAAAAATATTTTATTTTGGAAATTACCTTAAAGGGGGAAAATATGCAAGAAAAAAATCTTAATGTTTCAAGTTTGATTGTAATGTGTAAGCCAGAGGATATTGCAAGGTTGTGGGAGGAAATTGAAAAAATACCAAATGCACAATGCCATTATAGTGATGAAAATGGGAAAATTGTTGTTACTCTTGAAACTGAGAGTATTGATGAGGAGATTTGCTTATTGAGGCAAATTGAGAAATTGCAAGGAGTGGTTTTGGCACAGATGATTTATGCTTATCATAATGCAGAATTAGAGATATTGCAAGAAAATATCCAAAGACAAGATGCAGTGCCAGAAGTCTTAAAAAATAATAAAGTAAAAGCCGAGGAAATAGGCTATAATGGAGATGTGCAGGGAAAATTGGATAATATTTTAAAAAATGTTTTGTAAAATTGAAATTTGCTATAATTAAAATATTTTTTAAAATGGAGATAAAATGGCAAAGGAAAAAATTAAAATTTCTGGTGGCGCTTCTGGAATTATAGCGGTTATTTTAACATTATTGTTTGGGTTTATTGGAGCGTTTTTTAGTTGGTGGTTGATTGCAAGGTGGAATATTTTGAAGAGTTTTTTATATTCTTTTGTATTTTTCTTGGCATTTTTGGTAAGTGTGTTATTGTGTGTTATTTTTGTTGGTTACATTTTGATACCCATTGTTTGGATAGTAATGATAATAATGGTTTATCAAGCGTGTTCAAAGTCTCAAATTGAAGTTGCAGAAATAGAAAGATAATTTGCAAATTGTCTTTTTGGAAAATAAAATTTTTCTTATTGTTTTTGATTAATTCTTGTTTTTTAAGAAAACTACGCTAATATTTACATAGATAATATTCAATTTATTGAGAAAGGGATTTATATGTCTCATATTGATGTAGCACATCCTTATTTTGGCGTTTTTGCGATTTTTATTTTTACCTTTGTGGCATTTTTTGGGACAACTTTATTGTCTCGCTTTGTTGGCAAAACATTGGCAAACAAAAATACACAAAAATTAAAATTATCGCCCTATGAGTGCGGTTTGGCTCCTACAAAACAGCCTAATCGAATCTCTTCACAATTTTATTTAATGGCTTTATTGTTTATTTTATTTGATATTGAAATTATTTTTATGTTTCCATGGGCAGTTGATTTTAAGATTCTTGGATTTTTTGGATTTATTGAAATGGTATTATTTGTATTGTTATTGACAATTGGTTTTATTTATGCGTGGAGAAAAGGGGCATTACAATGGCAGAGCATGAAGTAAAATATTTAAAAAATGCAGGATTACCGATTGCTTTAACAAGTGTAGATAAGTTAATTAATTGGGGGAGAAGTAATTCACTTTGGGCAATGACTTATGGGCTAGCTTGTTGTGCGATTGAAATGATGGCAACGGGTGCTTCTAGGTATGATTTTGATAGATTTGGGACAATTTTTAGGGCATCTCCGCGTCAAAGTGATGTGATGATTATTGCAGGAACGGTGACAAAAAAACACGCACAATTTGTAAGGCGACTTTATGATCAAATGCCAGAACCTAAATGGGTGATTTCAATGGGGAGTTGTGCTAATACAGGTGGAATGTTTAACACCTATGCCACTGTGCAGGGGGTAGATAGAATTATTCCTGTGGATATTTATTTACCCGGTTGTTCCCCAAGACCGGAGACTTTGCAATATGCTTTAATGGTTTTGCAGCAAAAAATTAGAAAAGAGAAAGCCAACCGCAAAAATATCCCAAAACGATTAGTTTAGAGGTGTTAGATGAGAGAATATAAACCAAAAACCAACACGCAAAAACAAGTTTATTACAAAGATAGATTTTATGTGCCTCCAAAGATTCCAAAAGAAATAGTGGTAGATGATATTTTGCTAGGAGATTTAGAACAATTAAGCCAAAAATGCTTTGTGGTTGAATCTTATATGCAATGTGGGACTTTGATAATCTGGGTAAAAAAAGAAGATATTTATTCTTGTTTGGAGGAATTAAAAGGGCTTAGTTATGATGTTTTAACAGAAATGAGTGCGATGGATTATTTGGAGAAAAGAGGAGGATTTGAGATTTTTTATCAACTTCTTTCGATGGGCAAAAAAAGGCGTATTCGAGTAAAAACTTTTTTGAAAAAAGAAGAGCAGATTCAATCTGTGAGTATGCTTTTTAGTAGTGCAAATTGGAGCGAAAGGGAGATGTATGATATGTTTGGGATTTTGCCACAAAATCATCCTTATCCCAAAAGAATCTTAATGCCTGATGATTGGGTTGGGCATCCGCTTTTGAAAAGTTATCCACTTCAAGGCGATGAAGCAGCACAATGGTATGAAGTGGATACGATTTTTGGTGAAGAATATCGAGAAGTTATCGGCAAAGAGCAAAGAGATTCTGCGCGAGTAGATAGATATGATACGACAAGATTTTCAAGACTTGGATATGAAGTGGGTTATGGAGAAATGATTGAGGAAGGGCAAGAAAAAGAAAAGCCAATTGTTTATCAAGAAGAGAATGGGGTGCTTTTTGTATCCAAAATGAAACCAGAAAATGCAAAACAATTAGACAAAAGGAAATAAAATGCAACAACCTAATAAATTGATGCCCTTTTATGAAAATATTGCATTTGATAGAATCAATGATAATGCAATGGTGCTGAATTTTGGACCACAGCATCCGAGTGCTCATGGGCAGTTGCGTTTGATTTTGGAATTAGAGGGCGAGAAAGTCCTTAAGGCTACTCCTGATATTGGATATTTGCACCGCGGTATGGAAAAGATGGCAGAAAATATGATTTATAATGAGTTTTTGCCAACCACAGATAGAATGGATTATATTGCAGCAAGCTCTAATAATTATGCTTTTGCTTTGGGGGTTGAGAGACTTTTGGGGGTAGAAGTTCCGCGTAGAGCACAAGTCATACGCACAATGCTTTTGGAATTAAATCGTATCATTTCGCATTTATTTTGGCTAGCTACTCATGCTTTGGATGTAGGGGCGATGAGTATTTTTCTTTATTGTTTTAGAGAAAGAGAGTTTGGGATTGATTTAATTGAGGATTATTGCGGGGCAAGGCTGACGCATTCTAGCATTAGAATCGGCGGTGTTCCGCTAGATTTGCCACAAGATTGGTGTGAGAAGTTAAAGGCTTATTTGGATTCTTTGCCTAAGCAGATTGAATTGTATGAAGGGATTTTGAGCGAGAATCGAATATGGAGAATGCGATTAGAAAATGTAGGGGTAATTAGTCCAGAAATGGCAAAGAGTTGGGGGCTTAGTGGGGTAATGCTGCGAGGAAGCGGAATAGAGTGGGATATACGCAAAGAAGAGCCTTATGAGCTATATGGTGAATTAGATTTTGATGTGCCTGTGAGTTATAGCAATGATAGCTATGGACGCTATTTGCTTTATATGGAGGAAATGCGACAAAGCATTAGAATCTTATACCAACTCATTGAGAAATACAAGGATACAGATTCTTTGATAATGTGCGAAGATGGGCGTTATTTTTCTGCACCCAAAGAGCAAATTATGACACAAAATTATTCTTTAATGCAACATTTTGTGCTTGTAACACAAGGAATGCGTCCGCCTGTGGGTGAAGTGTATGTGCCAACAGAATCCCCAAAAGGCGAGCTTGGATTTTTTATCCGCTCTGAAGGTGAGCCTTATCCTTATCGCGTGAAAATGCGGACTCCAAGCTTCTTTCATACGGGGGTTTTGCAAGATCTATTACCCGGGCATTATTTGGCGGATGTGGTTACAATTATCGGAAATACAAACATTGTGTTTGGGGAGATTGATAGATGAAGCGATTTGATTTGAGGCATTTGAAAAACGATTTTGGAGGGCGTTTGGAGGAAATTTTGCAAACACAATTACAAAAGGGAGAAGTTGGGATTTTTTTGTTTGAAGTGATAGATTTTGAGAATGTCCAAAAAAGTGCAGATATTGTAGAGAAAAGCGGAAATGAGTTGTTAAATTCTTTGCGATTTAATGAAGTGGATTGGACAATTGTTGTAAGAAAGGTTGCCTAAAATGGAAAAGCAAGAATTTTTAGAAATCTATTGCAAAAATGGAGGGATTATCACACCTTTAGAAAGTTATTTAAAAAAAGATGATAAAACGCAGTCAATTTTGCTTTTTGGTGGCTTTATTCAAGAATTTTTAGAAAAGATTCCACATTTAAAAAATCAAAATAATGTTTTTTTGCTAAGTCCTCTTAATTTTAATCCTGCGCCAAATATAAGACAATTTTTGTATGAAGTTGGGTGTGAAGAAGTGGTGCTTGCACTTTTGGCTGAATCTTTGTTAAAGCAAGATGATATACAAGAGAAACAATGGATAAAAGATCTTGATGTGGGTTATCTTGCATCTGAAGTTAATTTTTCTGAAGAAGAGATTATGGCGATATCTCAAAGTTTTGTGGAGAGTACTAAAGGTGTTTTGATAATTGGCAAAGATATTTATGGGCATAAAAGAGCTAGTAATATTGCAAAGATTCTTGGATTGCTAGCAAAAAATCCAAAAATAGAGATAGTATTTTTAGATGAAGTTTGGGTGCAAGCAGTAGAGCAAATAGAAGAGATTGCTAAATTGGGAGAAATAGATAATTTTGATGGATTGGTGGCTTATGTGCATTGTAATGAAGGATTGGAATATCCTATTTTGCAGGCTTCTAGGCAGTTTGCATTGGTTGGGAAAATTGCAAATGGGGATACAATAGAGATAGAATTTGCAAATCAAAAAATCAAAGCTAATTTTTGTGAGCAACAAGAAATTAAAGGAATGGTTGGAATCTTGTGGTTATCTAAACAAGAAAACATTGGTTTTTGTTACCAAAAAATTAGGGTAAATAGGATTTCATAATGGGAATGGTTAAAATAAAAATTGATGGTTGTGAGATATTTTGCAAAGAAGGCGAGAGCATTTTAAATGCTGCTAGAGCAAATGATATTTTTATTCCTGCAATTTGCTACCTTTCTTGTTGTTCTCCCACATTGGCTTGCAAAATGTGTATGGTGGAGGCTGATGGCAAAAGAGTGTATGCTTGTAATGCTAAAGTCAAAGATGGAATGGAAGTGATTGTTAATACCATAGAGATAGAGCAAGAAAGATATGCAATTATGCAAGCTTATAATGTGAATCACCCATTGCAATGTGGAGTGTGTGATAAAAGTGGTGAGTGCGAGTTGCAAAATTATACCCATTATGTGGGCATAAAAGAGCAAAAATATGCTTTAAGAGATGATTATAAGGCGCTTAACCATTGGGGCAAAACTGCTTATGATCCTAATTTGTGTATCGTGTGTGAGAGATGCGTAACTCTTTGTAAAGATAAAATAGGTAAATCACATATTAAAGCCATTAAATTTGATGGTCAATTGCCTAATAAAGAATATAAAGAAAGTATGCCAAAAGATGCTTTTAGTGTTTGGACGAAGTTTAAAAAGTCGCTAATTGGTGTAAGCGGTGAGGGAGATTGTAAGGATTGTGGAGAGTGTGCAAGTGTGTGTCCTGTAGGTGCTTTGGGTATCGCACATTTTCAGTATAAATCTAATGCTTGGGAGTTAGAGAAAATTCCTAGCACTTGTGTGCATTGTGGGAATGGCTGTGCTTTGACTTATGAGATAAAGCAAGAAGGAATCTCGGGAGATAAAAGAAAAATTTATCGGGTTGTTAGTGATTGGAATTTTGCAACATTATGTCCAGCAGGTCGATTGGTTTTTGATGAAAATCATCAAGGAATTACAAAAGATAAAGAAGCATTTAATGCAGCAATTGCAGCTTTTAAAGAAGCAGATAGTATTCATTTTGCAGGAAATATAACAAATGAAGAGGCAATGATATTGCAAAAATTGAAACAAAAATACGGCTACCATTTGGTGTGCGATGAAGTGTGGGGCTTTCAGCAATTTATACAAGAATTTTCAAAAGGAGGCAGTTTAGGCAAAGCCACTCAAAAAGAAATCACGCAAAGCACTTTTGTAATGTGTTTTGGTGGAGCTATGAGCTATGATATGCCAGTGGTTACACATAGTATCAATAATGCAATGAAGCAAAATAAAGGTGCAATTTTGGCGTATTTTCACACAATGGAAGATTGCGTGGCAAAAGAGTTTGTTAAACCTGCAAATTTGATTGAAGCCTATTATAAGCCAGATAGCGAAGAGGCTTTTGCACTTTTGTTGGCTAGTGTTTGTATAGCCAAAGAAAATATGCCGCTTGCTTTGAAGAATCAAATTGAAAAATATGAAAGAAAAATTACAAAAGAGATTCCAAAAGAAGTGAAAAGTATCGTTGAGATTCCACAAATCGATGAAAATGGTAATGAGGTGTTAATCAAAAAAGAAGAAATCAAGCAAGTTTTAGAACAAGTTGAAGAATTATCTAGTGATCTTATAGAGTATTGTGTAAAAGATTCTACTTTAGAGCTAGAGAATCTAAAACGCACAATAAGCATTTCAAAGAATCCTATTTTGGTGGTTGGATTTGATATTTATAGAGCAAAAAATGCAAAAAATATTGCAAGAATTTTGGCTTGTATTGAAATGCATTCAGAGGTTAAAATCTTGCTTTTACCATCAACAACAAATGCACTTGGGATTTCTTTGCTATGCGATTTAGAGCAAGCAAGCAAAGGATATAGTATCGGATATAATGCAAAAGGGGATTTTACAATAGGGGTTGAAGATAATAATGTATTGATAATGCCTTATCTAAGAGAGCAGGAGGGGACTTTTGTAAATGTGGATAAGCGAGTGGTGCCAATTTCTCCAGCGATTCCTTATAAAGGATATGAACTCAATGATATTGCAAAAGAGCTTGGGTTGCAGCTAGAAAATACTATTGATTATACATTAGAACTTCCGCTTCAAAAAGGTTTTAAAAGCGTAGAATATGATAATTTGGGCTATGGATTTTTAAATGATGGAACCGAGATTAGAGGGTATTTGCTAGAGCCACTTTTAGTGCAAGAAGAGGTTGAGGTTGAAGGGGTGGAATTAGAGGAGCTAAAAGCTTATAATCTTTATGCAAGAAATGCTATGGCACATTTTTCTAAAGAGACTTTAAATTCACAATATTTAGATTCTAAAAATGGCTTGCAAATGTCGGAGAAACTTGCTAAAAAGCTTGGTTTAGAATCAGGTGATTGTGTGGAGATTGATTTTGGGGATTCTAAGGTTTTGCAAAGGGAGGTTACCATTGATAATGAAATGGAGGGAGATATTGCAGCACTTGGAGTGTGTGGTTTGGAAGAGTTTGAATATTTCCCTAATAGTCGCTATCAGAAAGTGCAGTTAAAGGCAATAAAATGATTGGATTTATAATAGAAACACTCATTAAGGTTATTTTGGTTGTTTTAATATTTTCAGCATTGGCTGGATTTGCCACTTATATAGAGCGTAAAATGTTGGCTTTTTTTCAAAGAAGGCTTGGACCGATGGTTGTGGGACCTTTTGGGGTTTTGCAAATTTTGGCTGATGGAATTAAGCTTTTTACTAAAGAGGATATTGTCCCAAGTGGTGCAAATAGATTGATTTTTAGAATCGCACCAGTGATTACTGCGGCAACTGCCTTTATTGCGATGGCACCCATTCCATTTTTTCCGGAGTTTGAAATTTTTGGTAGAGTAGTGCAGCCTATTATTGCAGATATCAATGTCGGAATTTTGTTTGTGCTTGGGGTTGGTGCTGCTGGGCTTTATGGTCCTTTATTAGCTGGGATTAGTGCAAATAGTAAATACTCGCTTTTGGGGGCTGCAAGAACGGCTATTCAACTTTTGAGTTTTGAGGTGGTTTCTGGATTGTCTCTTTTGGCTCCGATTATGCTTGTAGGCTCTTTATCGTTGATTGATATTAATAATTATCAAAATGGAAGTATTACAAATTGGCTTATATTTTCTCAACCTTTGGCATTTGTTTTGTTTTTGTTTGCTGGATATGCAGAGCTTAATCGAACACCTTTTGATTTATTGGAGCATGAAGCAGAAGTAGTTGCAGGATATGCAACAGAATATGCAGGAATGCGATGGGGAATGTTTTTTATTGGCGAATATGCTAATATGATTTCGCTTTCATTTGTAATTTCTTTGCTTTTTTTAGGAGGGTTTAATCCGCTTTGGTTTATTCCTGGTGGTATTGCGATTTTGCTTAAAGTGATGTTTTTTATTTTTTTGTTTATGTGGGCTAGGGCGGCATATCCACATATTAGACCTGATCAACTTATGGGGTTGTGTTGGAAAGTGTTATTTCCATTGGCTCTTTTAAATATTGTAATTACGGGAGTGGTGGTGCTTGGAGGTGAAATGTGAGAAGATATATTAAATTAGCTGACAAATTGCCAAATTTAAGTAATTCTCAAAAATTTATTAGTTTTTGGAATCGTGCCTTAAAAGGTGAATTATTTGTGGGGTTGTGGTTGGTTTTAAAGGAATTTTGTAAAGCTCAAATTCACACAGTGCAATATCCTTTGGAGAAGCTTCCATTAAGTCCTAGATATAGGGCTGTGCATGAATTAAAAAGGCTTTTAGAAAGTGGAAATGAGCGGTGTATTGGTTGTGGGCTTTGTGAGAAAATTTGCGTTTCAAATTGTATTCGTATGGAAACTGGGTATGGAGAAGATAAGCGTAAAAAGGTTTTTGAATATACAATTAATTTTGGACGATGTATTTATTGTGGATTGTGTGCAGAGGTTTGCCCCGAGCTTGCTATTGTCCATGGGAAGCGTTATGAAAACGCAAGCGAGCAAAGAGCTTCCTTTTCTTTAAAAGAAGATATGCTGACACCTATGGATAAGGTTTTAAAGGGAGGGGATAGCGAGTTTGAGGGAGTAGGTAGTGTGAGTGTAGATGCGGATTTAAAAATCAAAGCAACTCCACTAGAATATTGCAAAAAACAAGAACAAGAGGTGGAAAATGTTTGAGGCGATTGCATTTTATACTTTTAGTGCTTTGACGCTAGCTATGTTTTTGATTGTAGTAACCACTAAAAATATTCTTTATGCTTTGAGTGCTTTAGCAGCTGGAATGATTTTTGTATCGGGGTTTTTCTTTTTGCTTGGGGCAGAATTTTTGGGAGTGGTGCAAATTGTCGTTTATACGGGTGCCGTAATTGCTCTTTATGCCTTTGCGATGATGTTTTTTGATGCACAGAAATTACAAAATGAAAGGATTGAGAATCCAAAACTTTTGTTTTTACTTGTAGGGCTTGGAGCATTGCTTTTAGTATTGATTGTGGTTGCTCCTATTATTGCACAAAATATCTCTCAGATTTCACCACAGATTCCTGTTAAAGAAGGGGTGGGAAATGTCCAAATGGTGGGATATGTGCTTTTTACTAAATTCTTAATTCCTTTTGAAATTGCAGCAATTATGCTATTGGTTGCAATGATTGCTGGAATCATCTTGGCAGGCAAGGGAATGCGATATTCTTTGACTTTGGGAGAAAGTGAAGAAAATCAAGTAAAGGATAAAAAATGATTGGGTTAAATCATTATTTGATTGTTTCTGCTTTAATGTTTGTAGTGGGTGCTTTTGGGATGTTGCGACGCAAGAATCTTTTGATGTTATTTTTTTCTACCGAGATACTTTTGAGCTCTGTTAATGTAGGGCTTGTAGCAGTTGGATATTATTTAGGAGATTTAAATGGGCAACTTTTTGCATTTTTTATTTTGGCGGTTGCTGCAAGTGAAGTCGCAGTTGGAGTTGGGTTGTTGATTGCTTGGTATAAAAAGTATCATACGCTAGATTTAGATGCTCTACAAATTATGAAAGGCTAGAGAGTGGAAGTTATTTTATACACGGCTTTATTTGCCCCATTAATTGGTTCTGTTTTTGGGATACCTTTTGGTGCGAAGAGGAAGTTTCTTTTTGTTGGAGTTTTTGCTTCTTTGATGTTGTTTGTGTCTTTTGTTGCATCAGTATTGCTTTTGGTTTATGCTTATCAAGGTGGGGTATTAGAAGTTGTAATGATGGATTGGATAGGGGCTGGAAGGCTTTATATTCCTTTTGGTTTCTTAATTGATAGTGTTAGTGCTACAATGGTGTTTGTAGTGACTCTTGTGTCTTTGTGTGTGCATATTTATTCTATTGGCTATATGAATAATGATAAAAACTTTAATCGCTTTTTTGTGTATTTGAGTGCATTTGTATTTTCAATGTTGATTTTGGTGATGAGTGATAATTTTGCTGGATTATTCATTGGTTGGGAAGGTGTTGGGCTTTGTTCATGGATGTTGATAGGATTTTGGTATGAAAGGGATTCTGCCTCATTTGCTGCTAATGAAGCTTTTGTGATGAATCGTATTGCAGATCTTGGATTGTTGCTTGGAATCTTCTTGATTTATTGGGTGTTTGGAACTTTGAGCTATGAAGTAGTTTTAAGTAGTGTGTATGAAGCTCCCAAAGGTATTTTAATTGCAATTGGAATTTTGTTGTTTGTAGGAGCAATGGGAAAAAGTGCGCAGTTTCCATTACATACTTGGCTTGCTGATGCAATGGAGGGACCAACGCCTGTTTCTGCATTGATTCATGCTGCTACAATGGTAACTGCTGGTGTGTATTTGGTAATAAGGGCAAATCCCTTGTATTCAATAATCCCTGAAGTTGGTTTTGGAATCTCTGTTTTGGGGGCATTTGTCGCAGTTTTTGCTGCAAGTATGGCTTTGGTAAATAGGGATTTAAAACGCATTATTGCATATTCTACGCTCTCTCAACTTGGGTATATGTTTGTTGCTGCTGGGCTTGGTGCTTATTGGATTGCATTATTTCATCTAGCAACGCATGCGTTTTTTAAATCTTTGTTATTTTTGGGAGCTGGGAATGTAATGCATGCAATGAATGATAAATTGGACATTACTAAAATGGGGGCATTGTATAAACCGCTTAAATACACTGCAATTTTGATGATTCTAGCCTCCATAGCTTTAGCGGGAATTTACCCATTCTCTGGATTTTTTTCTAAAGATAAAATTTTAGAAGCTGCTTTTGGGAGCAGAGCTTATGTGCTTTGGGGGATGTTATTGTTTGGGGCATTTTTAACAGCATTTTATAGCTTTAGATTAATTATGCTTGTATTTTTTGGAGAGAAAAAACATCAAGAACATCCTCATGAGGCTTATTCTTTTATGCTTTATGCAATGTTGCCACTTGGAATTTTAGCGGTATTTGGTGGATTTTTTGAGCCATTTTTTCATCATTTTGTAATGCAAACATTGCCTGAATTTAGTGCTAATTTGAGTGCAAAAATAGTTTGGATTCTCATTGGAATCACTTCTTGTGTGGCTTTGAGTGGGATTTTCTTTGCAGTATGGAAATATTCCAAAGGTGGATTCTCTAAAAAATGGGAGAAGAATCTTTTTTATAGGTTGCTAGTTAATCAATATTATATTCCTAAGGTTTATGAATGTATTTTTATTAGGAATTATCAGCGATTGTCTAAAATGTGTTGGCTTTGTATAGATAAAAAAATAATCGATTTTATTGTGGATAAAATTGCTTATATGTTGAGTGATAGTGGAGAGAAATTGAAGTGGATTCAAAGCGGGAATCTTTCTAAAATGTTGCAAATTATGTTTTTTGGTTTGGTGTTTTTATTGTTGCTTGTATTTATTTATCGGGAGGGCGTATGGATCATATTTTAACACTGCTAATTTTATTTCCATTTTTTGGTGCTTTATTGGCAATTGGAATCAAAGAAAATCTTAGGGCTTATGGAATTATTATTGGTGTGATTGAATTGATCTTGTCATTGTTTTTGTGGATTTTTTTTGATAAAAATGTAGATGGTTATCAATTTATCGTTTCTTTCCCTTTGGTTGCTAATTTTGGGGTAAATTATCTTGTAGGGGTTGATGGTATTTCACTATTTTTGATTATTTTGAGTGCATTAATTAGCTTTTTGGGTTTTGTTTATTTGAATGAACAAAGAGAAATTAAAAAGCTAGTAATTTCTCTTTTGTGCCTTGAAAGTATTATGATTGGCGTATTTTGTGCTTTGGATGTAATTTTGTTTTATATTTTTTGGGAGCTTTCTTTGGTGCCGATGCTTTATATTATTGGTGCTTGGGGGAGTGGAAATAGAATATATGCAGCCATAAAGTTTTTCTTATACACTTTCTTTGGTTCTTTGATTATGCTTGTTGGGATTTTATTTTTGGCTTATTATTATTTTGAAGTAAGTGGAGTTTGGACTTTTTCTTTGTTGGATTGGTATAGTTTAGAAGCGATTCCAAAAGATATTCAAATTTGGTTATTCCTTGCATTTTTTTGCGGTTTGGCAGTGAAGGTGCCGATGTTTCCTTTCCATACTTGGTTGCCTTATGCCCATGGACAAGCACCTACAATTGGTTCGGTTGTTTTAGCAGCAGTGCTTTTGAAAATGGGGACTTATGGCTTTGTAAGGTTTTCTCTGCCTTTATTCCCTGATGCAAGTGTAGCCCTGCTTGTGCCTATAGTGATTTTAGCCCTTATTATGATTGTTTATGGGGCAATGGTTGCTTTTGCACAAGAAGATATGAAGCAGGTAATTGCTTATAGCTCTATTTCGCATATGGGTGTAATTATGATAGGGATTTTTGCATTGAATTTGGAGGGAGTAACAGGCTCTGTTTTTTTTATGTTGAGCCATGGTGTTATTAGTGGAGCACTTTTTATGCTTGTTGGGGTGATTTATGATAGGCGTCATACAAAACTAATTAGCGAGTTTGGCGGATTGGCAAAAGTAATGCCAAATTATGCGGTGATTTTTGGGATTATGATGATGGCATCTGCTGGATTGCCACTGACAATGGGGTTTGTGGGAGAGTTTTTGTCTTTGCTTGGTTTTTTTGAAGTTTCTCCTATTGCAGCTGGGATTGCTGGACTTAGTATTATTGTGGGTGCAATTTATATGTTGCATTTGTATAAAAGGGTATTTTATGGACAATTACAAAATGATGAAAATAGGAAACTAAAAGACTTAGATTCTCGTGAATTAAGTGCTTTATTGCCTCTTGTTGTGATTGTAATTTGGCTTGGAGTGTATCCAAAACCTATTTTAGAGCCAATTAATAAAGGTGTAGAAAATATGTTTTCTATCATGTATTCACACATTGATACAGATGAGGTAAAAGTATTTTTTAAATTAGAAAATTTAGAGAATCCTTTAAAGTTGGAGGATAAATAATGTTGGAAGTTTTTCGTATTTCTTTGGAGAGTTTGAATTTTTTTAGCATTATTCCAATGCTAATTGCAATAGCGGGTGCAATTATAATTTTAGTAGCAGATTTATGTATAGCAAAAATCAATAAGCAGTTTTATGCAATGCTTGCAATTTTGTTTTTGTTAATGGATTTGGGATATGTCGTATTATTTGAGGGGTATTATAGGGCATTTTTTGATTTAATTTTGATTGATGGAATGTCAATATTAGCACAGACAATCATTCTAGTAGCAGCAATCTTATTTTTACCATTGACATTGAGTTATAATAAATTCCATGAATTTCAATATGCTGAATATTACTCACTTTTTTTATTTATGTGTGTAGGATTCCAATTTATGGTAAGCAGTGATCATTTAATTGTGATTTTTTTGGGGCTTGAAACTGCATCTTTGGCACTTTATACCCTTATTGCAATGCATAATCGAAAAACTTCTTTTGAAGCAGCTATTAAATATTTTACGATGGGGTCTCTTTCTGCGGCTTGTTTTGCATTTGGAGCGATGCTTTTGTATGCTGCAAGTGGGCATTTAGATATACAAAATATCAAAATTGTTTTAGAGCAAAATAATTTTCAACCTTCTTATTTGGTGTTGGGGGCAGTTGTATTTATGGTTGTTGCAATTGGATTTAAAGTTTCGCTTGTGCCTTTTCATACTTGGACTCCCGATGTTTATGAAGGCTCTAATTCATTTTTGGCAGGATTTATGTCAATTGTCCCAAAAATTGCCGCATTGGTAGTTGCTATCCGAATCTTTAGTGTTTTTATGGATATTGTTTGGGTTCATAATGTTTTTTATTTGTTGATTGTTATTACAATTACTTTGCCAAATCTTGTAGCGCTCGTTCAAAGAGATGTTAAGAGAATGTTGGCATATAGCTCGATTTCTCACGCTGGATTTGCTTTTAGTATGATTTTAATCGGAGGAATGCAGGCATTTAGTGCTCTTTTTATGTATTGGATTTTATTTTTATTTACAAATCTTGGTATTTTTGCAATGCTGTGGATTTCGCGAACAAAAGAGCAAATTTGGGATAAACGCTATGATCATTCTTATGAGAAATTCTCTGGGCTTGTGAAGCTTTCCCCTCTAGTGGCTGTTATTATTGGAATATTTATGCTATCTCTTGCTGGGATTCCGCCTTTTTCTGTCTTTTGGGGGAAAGTGTATTTGATGAGTGCGGCTGTCAATAATGGCTATTTGTTTTTGGCAGTCGTAATGGCTATTAATAGTGCTATTGCGGCGTATTATTATTTGAAGCTGATTGTGTATATGTTTTTGAGAGAACCTATTGTGCAAAATAGCTCAATTTATTTGCAAAATGCAACTTTGCCTTTAAAAATAGTTGTTGGGATTGCGGTTTTGTATGTGTGTTTTTCTAGTGTATTAGTCGATGGAATCTTGTATTGGGTCTATGGGTTAATTGGGATAGATATTCTGTGATTTTATGGGAGGATTAAAAGCCCATAAAATTTTGTGCTGCTTGATTGGCAATGGAGTGGATTGCATTTAAGAGAGTGTCTTGAATGTGCTGGGGTTGTAATTTGGAGGAATCGCCTAAGCCTAAATAATGATCTTTTGTATTTTCAAAAAAGGCTTTGGAGGTGAAGATTCTTTCTTCGTTTTTATCTGTAAAAGCGATTTGAAGTTCTATAATAGCAGAATCTTTTGAGGTGGAACTCCAAAAACCGCCCTGTGTGTTTTTTGTCGCAATGCTACCATAAACAAGCTTTAAGTTATAAAGAGGATTATTATTGCTTTCAATAAAGCAGTTGGTTTGTTGGAGTGCATTTTTCAATGATGGCAAAATTTGCTCATTTGTGATTTGTAGGTCATTAAATTGTCCTGCAGAGATAGAGTTTATTTGATAAGAGACAATAGGGGTTGTGCAGATTTTTTGGGTTGTGATGGTTGCGATGGAATTTTGTTGTTTTTGGCTACAGGAGGTAATCAAAATGCTTCCTATGGCAAAAATCGCAATGAGTAAATGGGATTTTGGCATATCATTCCTTTGTGTAATTTAAGAGTAATTTTAACATATTTTATTGATATTTTTTTTTAAGATTGATACAATAACCCAATTAATTTAAGGGGCATTTTTTGGGTATTGTTTTGAAAAGGGGATTGCTTATTTTGCATATTATTTTGCTTTTTTGTTTGGGAGTGGGAGTATTTTATTGCTACTCTTCTATTAAGGAAGTGTTTAAAACTCAAGAAACTTTAGTGTATTATGTCAATATTAGTGGTAAGCAGAGGGTATTGGCTCAACGAATAGTGTTTTTATCCCAAGTAGTTTCAACGAATTATATTTTGAAACACAATAATCATGAAGAAATTGCAGAGTTGCGTTCGTGCATTAGTCAATTGACAAATATCCATAGCATTTTGCAAAATTTCGTTGTTTCTATGGTGGTAACAAATTATAAAAATTCTACACTTGATGATATTTATTTTGGGAGTGGGAATCTCTCTGTAAAAATGGAGAATTTTTTGAATAGCGCTAATAAAATTTTCTTTATTAATAATGTCAGTGAAATTTTGGTCAATAATCAGGAATTATTGAATGGTTTGGAGGGGGATAATGGGTTGTTGGCTAGTTTGGAGTTGGCAACTTTGAGTCAGCAATTTTATGCACAAAATCAATTAAAAGAAATGTATAAGCAAATAGAATATTTTTTATTGTTTGTTGTGTGTTTTATAATTTTGGAGGCAATTTTATTTTTAATTGTCCCAAAAAATCAAATATTTAAAAACGAATACAAAGAAGGGAAATAATAAAGAGCTTTTAGGATAATCAAGCCTAATATCCCAGCAAAAAAACCAGCCAATAAATCATCGCCAATAACCCCCAAACCCCCCTTTACATTTTTATCTACTCGATGGATGATAGAGGGCTTCCAAATATCAAAGATTCTAAATAGAATAAAAGAGAGAAATAGGGCAAATAAACTATGACCAATCATAGCAATGCTAATCCAAACGCCAGCAAGTTCATCAATAACGATTTCTTTTCTATCGTGCGATAAGCCTTGTTTTTCGTAATTATCGATAATCTTTATCCCAATTGCCCCTAGCAGAAGTGCCAGCAAAAGAAGTGTGCTTGGAGCAATATAATAAGAAATTGCCCACCCAAATGGAAGTGCTACAATGGTCCCAATTGTCCCCGGTGCTTTTGGGCTTAAGCCGCTAAAAAAGAGTGTTAGATACATTTTTTGGATAAAATCTTTTGTGTCTTTAAAATCTAAAAAGAAATTTTTGTTTTTCATAAGAATCCTAATTTAATGAATGTGTTTTATAGAGATTTGCAAGCTTGATATAAAAATCTTCTTCGCTTTGTTCGCTGATAATCCCGCTTTCTGCAAACATTGTTCCAAATTGTTTGATGAGTGTGTTAAAGCGGTTGGGAAAAAGATGAGAAAGGATTTTTGCAGAAATTTCTTTCCTAACTAAAATTGTCGGTGGAATTAAACCAGATTGCAAGATGCCTTGAATGAATCTTGAGTGATAATTGATGTGATGATGTTTGCCATGAGGGCAAGTTTTGATGCTAACAATAGTGCTACATTGCTGACAATAAACAAATTCACTTAAAAGTTGAATTTTGATTTTAATATCTTTTGTGGTGTCAAAAATGGAGTAGATTTTTTGTTTGTCATAATAAATGGCAAGGTTGGGGTAAGTTTCTCCAATTACCATTTTATTGCAACCTAAATTTTGAGACAAAATAGCATCAAGTAAAATGCCGTGTGCTCCTGCAAAAAGATAAATGTCATCAAGAGGGAAAATGATAATTCTATTTTTTGGCAAAAAGTTTTCAATAATATATTCCAAACATTGCTTTCTAATCTCAAAGCTAAGTATATCTTCATTTTGCTTGCGTAGTAGCAATAAAACAAGCAGGGTATCTTCTTCTAAAATTAGGCGGAAGATACGCTCGTGGATTCTAGTTACAGGCGAAGCATCTAGGACTATAGAGGTAGCATTTTGTGTTTGGAGATTTTTTTTGGCATGTAGAATTTTTTCTTTGGAGATTCTGTCGGCAAATAAATTATCTTTGATATAGAGGGTGTAATCTCCGCATATAGCAAAATTTCCAAGCCTATTATAAATGTTTTTTGCTTTTTGAGAATAGATATCTCCACTCATAATTTTAAAAAGTCGCTGTTTTTTGTCAATAGGGAAGATGGAATCAGTAATAAGCTGCCCACAGATTTCATAATTATAAACAAGATCAACGACTTCGCCTTTTTTGAGATTTTGAATAACTTCTTGATTGCGTTTTCCAGAGGGTGCAAGGATAAAGGAAAAAGGAAAGGTTTGGGAATTGTATAAACCATTTTTATCTACCTCTTCCATTTCTTGCTGATTCATAAGATGGGTAAGCGGATAGAGCAATCCCTCTTTACACAGCATTAAGGCAAAGAGAGCTTCTTTGTCAATGAATAAGGATTTATTTTTTCTTTGTGATTCCATATTTTTTTCTTTTTTCCCATAAACTTTTTCTTGACATTCCTAGCTTCTTGCTAAGTTCGGTATCTGGATATTTGTTTTCAAATTTTAATATCATTGTTTTGACATATTCATCAATACTTAAAATATCTTGAAAACCTTGTGAGATTTCTTGCACTTGGAGCTCATAGACATTTGAAAAATCATCGGTTTCTCCGCCTAGACAAGAGAGTATAGCAGGAGTGTTTTTGAGCATTTTGATACATTCTTCTTTTTCTGATTTTTGGAGTATTTCAAAGCCAATGATGTAAGTTAATTGTTGTTTGGGTAAATGTTTGAGGGATTCTTGATAATTTTTGTTTTTGTAAAGCGATATGAAGTTGATTTGCAATTTTTTGTGGATTGTGTAATTTACCACACACATATCAATGGCTTTTTGGGATATGCTTTTGATAATAAGAGGAAAGGAAATTTTTGTATTGATTTGGTATGAGGGAGTAAGTAAGGAATTGCAAAAATAATCTCTATAAAATGCAATTTCTTTTTGGGTTTGTTTAAAAATCGTGTGTTGTTTGATTTTTCTAATCAATTCATCAATCATAAAAGGCTTAACAATATAGTCGCTTGCACCAGCTTGCAAAGGACGCGTTACGGTTTCATCATTGATATAGGGAATCATCAAGATAATAATTGAATTTTTGAACTTTTCAATTAAAGGATAAAAATTTTGTCCAGAAATATTAGTAGATAATAAAATTATATCCGCATTATCGTATTCTAAAGCTTCTTGCATACTAGGTATAATCTCGCAGTTAAAGCCAAAATGGCTTAGTTTGGAAGAAATGCTTTGAGCCAAATAGATTTCATTTTCTATAATTAAAATTTCCATAAAACCCCTTATTTGAAGTGATAGTTTTTCCAATCAAAATATGTTAGAGTGAGAGTTGCTTGCACCATAATCCCTTCTCCTCTCCCAATAAATCCCAAATGCTCTGTTGTTGTGGCTTTTACGTTGACAGAAAAAAGTGGGATTTCTAAAATTTCTGAGATTCGCTTTTCCATAGCATTTTTATAGGGCGAAAGTTTTGGTTTTTGGGCAAAAATAGTAATATCCGCTTGTGTGATTTGATAACCCACATTAATGCTAAAATCAACAATTTTTTTTAGCAATAGTGCAGAATCTGCATTTTTGTAAGCATTATTATTATCAGGGAACCACTCACCAATATCACCAGCACCAATGCCACCCAAAATAGCATCGCTAATAGCATGCAAACAGACATCCCCATCGCTATGTGCGATAAGTTCAAAATCACATGGAATATTAATGCCACCCAAAATAATGCCATTTCCGCTTTTTAGAGCATGAATATCGCTACCATTTCCGATGATGGTTTTTGTGCTAGGTGGAGGTAATTGCATAGAATCCAAATCATCAATAAAAGTGATTTTTCTTGCCTTAGGGGATCCTTGAACAAAACCAATGCTGCCACCAAAATTTGCAATTGCACTGCTTTCATCGGTAAAATTGCCTTTTTGTAGGGCTTGTTTGAGGATATTTGTTTTGCTAAGCTGTGGAGTTTGAATAATTTTGAGATTTTCTCTTTTGAGATATTGCAATGTTTTGTCATCTGCATAAGCAATGGTATCTGGAATATTTAAAAAAGGCACTACACAATCAAAATTTTTTATTTGCTCTAAGATATTTTGGAATACTTTTTGTGGAGTGTTGCAACGCGCAATATCACTAACCAAAACATATTCTTCTTTGACTTCCATTAACGCATTTTGGAGGGATTCTTGTCTTGTGCTGCCACCCTTTGTGAGAATAAAGTTTAACTCCAAGGAATCAAGATATTTTTGCATATATTGCAATTCTTCTTCTTTAGCACTCAAGATAAGTTTAGAGAAAGGGTAATAATTACTAACTTCTTGTGCGACTTTAAGCCAAAGAGGAATATCTCCAACTCGCAACCATTGTTTTTTGGGGACTTTATATTTTTTAAAGCGATTGCTATCTCCAGCGCCTAGCAATATTAAAGTAACACAATGAGTCAAATTTTACCTTCCATTAAAAAATATCAAATTATACTATAAAAGCTTTTGAATACCCTTATAAAAGGGTATTTATTAAATTTTAAAATGTTCAATGTGATTGGTTAGGATAGATGAAATCTCTTTGAGTGTTTTTGCAGATTCTGTATTGTTTTCCATAGAATTTGCGGTGTGTCTTGATGTTGTTGAAATATCTTGAAGTTCATTGGCTAGTGTTTCCATATTTTCTACTTGATTTTGTGCTGCATCGGTTACTTCTTTTGCTTTATTAAGTGAATCGGTTGCTTGGGAATTGATTTGGTCAAGTATCTCACTAGCTTCATTGGCAAGTTGCATTCCTTTTTCTACTTGAGGGACTGCAGTTTGGATGGCTTCTACGGCAGTTTGTGTTTCGTTTTGGATTACTTCAATCATGCGTGCAATTTCTGAAGTCGCAACACCTGTGCGTTCTGCAAGTTTTCTTATTTCATCTGCGACAACTGCAAAGCCTCTACCTGCTTCACCTGCTCTTGCTGCTTCAATAGCGGCGTTTAGGGCAAGTAGGTTGGTTTGGTCTGTAATTTCTTTGATGAGTTCTGCACTGCCACTAATTTCTTGAGAATGTTTTTCAAGCATTCGAATATGCTCTGATGAGGAAGAAACGGTTTGTGTGATTTTTTCTATCTCATTGATTGTGGTTTTCATAGCATCAATCCCTTTATTAGAAAGGGTTGTTGTGTATTCGGAGTTTTCTTCTGTTTGTTTTGCAATTTTGGAAACATGATTGACTGCATCAACGACTTGCTGGATTTTTTTCACGGAATCTTCTGATTTACTAAGTTGTTGGTAAGAAGATACTTTGGCTTCTTCTGAGCTTTTTGCAACTTCATTAGCATGTTCATTGAGTTCTTTTGAAGAATGCACAACTTCAGAAACGATTTCTTTAAGTTTGATTTGCATTTGTTCTACAGAGGCTAACATACTATCTTTAAAATTGGTTTGAATAGGGGTATTTAGATTTCCATTAGCAATACTCAAGACGACTTTTACAGCTTCTTTGGGTTCGCCTCCAAGCGAAGAGATGATTAAGCGAGTAATGTAAGAAGCGATAAAAATAGCGATGACAAAGGCGATTCCAGCTAACCAAATTGTAATATCAAGATAGTTTTGAATCTCTTGTCTTGCTACATTAGTGAGAGATTGATTTTTGGCTTCTTGATGGTCGATAAATTCATTGATAACATCAAGCCAATTTACAAATGCACTTCTTGCTTTGCTAAGTAATAAAGCCTCAGCTTGTGGAGTATTCCCTTGAGCTTTGAGTTCGATGATATTGAGGATTAAGGGCATAGTAGATTGTTCTACTCCTTTAATGCGTGTTAGAATTTCTTTATCTTTAGAATCTACCATATTTGGATTTTTAAAAATATCATCCATTTTTGTTGCGGAATCTTGGTAGAAATCTTCTAGGTTTTTAATTTCTTTGAGAGTATTTTCTAGATCTTTTGGGTCATTAAGCAGAATAATATCTCTTATTGCAATGGCTCTATCATGCACACTACCTCTAAAATTAATCGCATAGCGTTGTTTGACTGAATTGATTTCGCTGATTTCTGTGAGCGTATCATTGACAAATTTAATTTTTATATAACCTGTAATAGCAATTATAATGATAAATGCTAAGATGATACCAAAACCAATAAATAATTGATTCTTAAGTGATAGATTTTTTCCAATCATAATAATTCCTTTTTAAAATGATTTATAAATTAAAATTGCAAGATTATAAAATATATAGCATTAATTTTAGCTAAATTTGCATAGTATCATTTTTTAGGGCTTTGCAAATTAATTCTAATGGATGTATAAAAGTGGTATTAATATTTTCTTGATGAAGGGCGTTGCTAAGTTGCATACGACAAGCACTACACTCGGCTACAACATATTTTGCTTGTGTTTTGCCAATCATCTGTGCCTTTTTTTGTCCCACTTTGCTAGCAAGGTTAAAGCGTTCGGTTTGCATGGTAACTCCGCCAAATCCACAGCAGGCATTTGAATCTTCCATTTCAATGAGGGAATAATTTTGATTAAGAAGTTCGCGAGGCTCTTTCCAAATATTAAGCACTTTTCTAGCGTGGCAAGGATCATGATAGGTGAAAGTATCTTTGGTGTTAAATGGCAAAGAGGAGAGTTTTTCTTTGAGATTTGTGTGGTTGCTTAGCCATTGAGTTGCCATATAAATTTTGGGTAAGAGTTTTTTGATTCTTTCTTGATAAGCGGGGTTTTTTGCCATAAATTTTTCCCAATCTTCCAAAATCATTGCAGCACAAGTAGCCTCTGGCACTAAAATCGCATCTACTTCATCTATAAAGCTTTCAAAGTATTCTATATTTTCTATGATGAGATGATTGACGCTTTCAAAATCACCCGTGAAATATGCAGGAGCACCACAGCATTTTTGTTTTTTGGGTATCATAGTGTTAATCCCGAGTTTTTCTAAAATAAAAATTAAAGATTCCCCCACATTTTTATAATTATAATTGCTTAGACAGCCAATAAAAATAGCGACTTTTTGGGGCTTATTATTGTAGATGAGATATTCTTTATGGGAATTTAGGAAGCTTTTTGACTGGATTGCACCAAAGATTCTATTGTGAATAAAAGGCAGTTTAAAACGGGGCTTAATAGAAGATTTATCACTGGTTTTTTTAAACAACAAAGGTGCAAAAAGAGAGCCCATTTTCATGCTTAAATCCATAATTTTTCTGTGTTTTAAGAGAAAGAAAAAGAGCCTTTTAAACCAAGTAATCCCATATTTTTGGGCAAGTTCATAGCGTATATTTTCAATGAGTGTATCTGTTGGAAGTGAATTTGGACAAACATTTACACAAGTAGTGCATAAAAAGCATTTTTCAAAAATTTCTTTTGCATTTTTATCGAGTTCTATTTCTTTTCTTTGGTAGGCGCCTAGTAAGTCAATAAAACCCCGTGGAGATGTAGCTTCATCACCATTGATGTTGAAGATTGTGCAATCTGGGAGACATTTCCCACATTTGACGCAAGCATCGCTTGTTTGAAGATAATTGTAGTTTTCAAAATGTGCCATTTTCAACCTTAAATTGTTTTGCTAAAAACATTTTGAGTGGGATTAATTTTTTTGAGGTAGGAATCAAATGCCATAGCAATATTGCGAATGAGTAAAGTGCCTGTTTGACTGACTTTAATGCCTTCTTTTGAGAGTGTAATTAAATCTTCTTGTTCAAAAATCTCGAGTTCTTTTAGGGAATCTCTAAAATAATCTTCAAAAGAAATATTAAATTGCTCTTCAATATTTTTGAAATTTAATTGAAAATTGCTCATTAGCTGCATAATAACTGCTTTTCTGATTTTATCATCAATGCTTAGTTTAATTCCTTTGAAAAAGGGTAAAATGCCTTTGTCTATGGCATTTTGATAAGAGGGTAAATCTTTATAGTTTTGTGCATAATAATCTACCCCTTCTCCAATAGAGGTTAAGCCTATGCCGATAGTTTGCGTTCCGCCTTTGGTGCTGTATCCTTGAAAATTTCGTCTTAATTGCCCTTTTTGTATGGATTTAAAGAGTTCATCATTAGATTTTGCAAAATGATCCATTCCAATCATTTTGTAGCCATAGGATTGCAAGGTGTGAATGGTAGTTTTTAGAATATTAAGTTTTTCTTCTGGGGTTGGCAGGGTGGTTTCATCAATTTTTCGCATAGTTTTCTTAATCCAAGGCACATGAGCGTAATTAAAAATGGCAAAGCGGTCTGGATTGAGGTTTAGGCATTGTTTGAGTGTTTCTTGAAAAGATTTTAAAGTTTGATATGGAAGTCCATAGATTAAATCAAAATTAATTGAAGTGATTCCGTATTCTCTAGCAGTGGATATAGCACTTTCTACAAGCTCAAAAGGTTGAATCCTATGGATAGCCTCTTGGACTTTAGGATTGAAGTCTTGAATCCCAAAACTCAAGCGATTAAAACCACCATTTTTTAAAACTTCCATTTGCTCTTTGGTAAAAAATCGCGGATCAATTTCACAGGCAATTTCTGCTTCTTTATCAAAGTTTGGGAAAGTGTTTTTAAGCATTGTAATTAGAATCTCAAGCTCTTTGGCATTAAAAAAGGTTGGCGTTCCACCACCAAAATGGAGTTGATAGACTTGTTTATTACAATTTAAAGTGTTTTTTAAAATCTCTAATTCTTTTTTGAGATATTCTAAATATAAAGTTTTATTTTCTTCTTTGCTGGTATAAATGACATTGCAACCACAAAAGTAGCAAGCACTTCGACAAAAAGGCAAATGTATATACAAAGAAAGTGGGCTTGTGTCATTTTGTAAATCATTAATATAAGAATCATAGGTGTAGGCTTCACTAAACTCAATAGCGGTTGGATAGCTTGTATAGCGTGGTCCGGGT
This sequence comes from Helicobacter pullorum NCTC 12824, assembly GCF_017979475.1. Classification (GTDB taxonomy): domain Bacteria; phylum Campylobacterota; class Campylobacteria; order Campylobacterales; family Helicobacteraceae; genus Helicobacter_D; species Helicobacter_D pullorum. Next base: position 19,085 of record NZ_JAERIT010000002.1, on the reverse strand, counting down.
TTGGAGAATTTTGCGAATTTTTTAAAATCTATTTCTTGCATAAAAGATTCCTTGGAGTTATAAAGGATTTTGAAGTGGGTTAAAGTTTTGAAAATCTATAAACAAATAAGGATAGCGTTTTCGGATATTTTTAATAAGACGCTTGGGATCTTTTTGGAAATTTTTGCCTATTTCTTTTATGGCAATGCACCATACATCTTCAAAATCAATGGGCATATTTTTGTGAATTTCTTGCTCTAGTTGAAAAAGATATCTATCTCTTTGAAGTTTTTTGGCAGATTCTAAGAGCGTTTTGATGATATGAGATGGGAGTAGATAATATTCTTCATTATTTGAATCCTTGAAGCAATAAGGCAAAGATTCTTCATCGATGATTTTATCTAAAGGCGTTGGAAGTGTGATTATATTATTTTTTGCTTCAATGATAGCTTGTTTGAGAATTTCAAGATTATCTTGTTTGGTATGATTAATTAGCGGTTTTGGTGTAGCCAAACCATAACTCCTTTTTGTGCATGTAAGCGATTTTCTGCTTCTAAAAAAATTTTACTTTGTGTAGATTCTAATACTTCTTCACTGACTTCTTGTCCGCGGTATGCTGGCAAACAATGCAAAAAGATAGAATCTTTTTTGGATAGATTCATTAGATTTTTATCTACACAATAGCCTTCAAATGCTTTTTTTCTTGTTTCTTTTTCTCTCTCTTGTCCCATTGAAGCCCAAGTGTCTGTTGTGATAACATCGGCATTTAAAACAGCTTCTTGAGGGTTTTGTGTCAAAATTAGCTTTGCTTCTGAAATTTTAGCAAATTCTTGAGCTTTTTGGAAAATTTTTTGACAAACTTCGTATCCTTTTGGCGAGGCGATTCTAAGTTCAAAGCCAAGTTTTGCAGCAAGCATAAGCCAAGAGTGTGCCATATTATTGCCATCACCAATGTAAGCAACAATGGGGTTTTGATCTTTTTGGCATTCTTGCATAGTGAGATAATCTGCTAGAAGTTGCATAGGGTGAAAGCTATCACTCAAACCATTAATAACAGGGATTTTAGAGTAATGTGCAAATTCTTCTAATCTTGAATGTTCGTGTGTGCGCATCATAATTAAATCTACCATAGAAGAAAGCACCCTAGCGGTATCTTTGATAGGCTCTCCTCTGCCAAGTTGTGTGTCATTGCTAGAGAGAAATATGCCTTGTCCCCCTAGTTGATAAATCCCTGTTTCAAAGCTTACTCGAGTTCTTGTAGAATTTTTTTCAAAAATCATTCCAAGAGTCTTTTTTTCTAAAAGATTGCTTGTTTTCCCTGCTTTTAAATCTTTTTTAAGTGTTGCAGCAATTTGTAGAATCTCTAAAATTTCTTCTTTGCTAAAATCTGCTAATGTAAGAAAATGCCTCATTTTAGAATGCCTTAATAGATAGTTATTTTTAAATAAAAGCATTATTTTACACTTATCAAGCTAAAATTTATTTTTAAATTTTGAATTCTAAGCAAGTTTTTAATGAGGTTTAAAATGCATGAATTTTCTATTGTGTCATCTTTGTTGGAAAATTGTAGGCAGGTTGCAAGAGAAAATGGGGCTAGCAAGATTATGGAAGTGTATGTGCAAATTGGGAGGCGTAGCGGAGTTAATGCAAGTTTATTTAAAAGGGCTTTTGAGGAATTTAAAGTCGGTGAAATCTGTCAAAATGCAGAACTTTTTATAGAAGAGGTGGAGGTGGAAATTTTTTGTAAAAATTGCAAGCAAGAGAGCAAAATTGTAGAGATTTGTTACACTCAATGCCCGCTATGCAAAAGTGAGCAAGTGGAGATGATTAGAGGGAATGAAATGTTGCTTATGCGTCTTGTAATGGAATAAAATCCCTTTGTCTAATTCCTTCATAAAGCACAATGCCAACACTTGTTGCGAGATTTAAGCTTCTTGCATTATTTTGCATGGGGATTGTATAGCAGTCTTGTTGTTTGGCTTGAAGTATCTTTGTATCTAATCCTGCATCTTCGCGTCCAAAATGGAGATAAGCACCTTTGGATAAGTTGGCATTATAGTAAGGCTTTTGGGTTTTTGTAGTGAGATAAAAATGGGGAAGATTTAATAAAGAGGAAGACATAAAGGATTCTAGATTTTCCCATTCATATACTTCTAAATGTTGCCAATAATCCATTCCTGCGCGTTTGAGTTCTTTTTGGGTTAGGTGGAATCCTAATGGATAAATAAGGTGTAATATGCTGTTACTAGCAAAGCATAATCGCCCTATGTTTCCGGTATTTTGAGGGATTCTTGGTTGGTGTAAAACAATGTGGAATCTTTGCATTTATTAGCCTTCTATATTTAATGGGGGTTTGGGTGTAGGTATATCTAATTTAAGCTCTTCTAAGTGTATTGTATCAGTTTTGTTGGGGATATTTTGATTTGTTTGAGTTTTTTTGGTGGAGGATTTAGGGGAAGTTTTTGTGTTAGGTGGTGTAGTATGGTTTGCTGTCTTTTGGATGTGATTTGTTTTTTCAGATTGAATAAGGGCTTTAAATAATAAGCCTAATGTGCGTGAATTGTGTTTGCAGAAATTGCTTAAGTGGTATTTGATAATGTTTAGTTTAATGGCTTCAATTTCTTCTTGTTTGCTTGGCATTATTCCTCCAAAAGAGGAATTATAACATATTTATTTCTTTTTGGAGAGCTCGATTCTTGCTTGCTTTCGCTTCATTGCGTTGTTGTAGCGTCTAATTTCTGCTTCAGTTTTGGGTTCTAGTTTTGGAGCAGAAGTTGGTTTGCCATTTTCATCTACGCATACCATAGTGAAATAAGCACTATTAGTGTGAGTTACAATTCTTTTGTGAATATTTTCTGCAATGACTTTTATGCCTACTTCAAGAGAGCTAGTTCCTGTGTAATTAACGGAGGCTAAAAAGGTTACCAAACTTCCAACTTCAATGGGATATTTAAAGGTTACACTATCAACAGAGAGGGTAACTACATATTTTCCGCAATATCTTGAGGCACAAGCATAGGCGACTTGATCTAGGAGCTTTAATAAATCTCCCCCATGCACTCTTCCTTTGAAATTTGCCATAGCAGGCGTCATTAATACTGTCATTGTTAAAGATTTAATATCAAAAACATTTTCCATATTATCCATTGATTTGTCCTTAGAATTTGGATTCTTGAATCTTGTTGTTTATCATAGCACTTTTTTGGTCAATTTTTGCAAAAAAGTATTATTTTATTTAACTTTGTTGTAAAAAATTTCAAAAATGATACATTAATTCATTTAAAATATTCAATGCTATGTTAAAATTTTGAGATTTTTTCAATAGGAAATAGTGAATGAAAGTTGTGATTACAGGTGGTGGCACGGGTGGGCATTTGAGCGTTGCAAAAGCGTTTTTAGAAGAGTTTGACAAGAGAGGCTATGAATGTATTTTTATTGGTTCTATGGGGGGACAAGATAGGGTTTATTTTGGAGATGATAATCGATTTGCAAAGAAGTATTTTTTGCAAACAAAAGGGGTGGTTAATCAAAGAATATTGGGCAAAATTAGTTCGTTATTTCAACATTTTAAGGCTTTTATAGAGGCATTGAAAATTTTAAAACAAGAAAGGGTGGATTTTGTCCTCTCTGTGGGTGGCTATTCTGCGGCACCTGCTGCTTTTGGTGCAGTATTTTTGAGATTGCCCCTTATCATTCATGAGCAAAATGCTAGAATTGGGAGATTAAACAATCTTTTAAGGCCGTATGCTGCAGTGTTTTTTTCTTCTTATTTGGAGACTTCACCTATTAAATTTTATCCTGTGAGAAAAGAATTTTTTGAATATTCAAGGGTTAGAGAGAAAGTTGATAAAATTTTGTTTATTGGCGGATCTCAAGGGGCTAGAGCAATTAATAATTTTGCTTTGAGTATGGCGATGGATTTGCAAAAGAGAGGTATTAAAATTTTTCATCAGTGTGGAAAAAATGATTTCCAAAGAGTTTTGGAGGAATACCATAAATTGCCTCTAAAAATGAAAATTTTAGAAACAATGGAAGATTTAAAAGATGATTTTGATGTGCTTCTTTTTGACTTTAGCAAGAATATGCCAAAGATTTTTGAGGCTTGTGATTTTGCGGTTTCTAGGGCAGGTGCTAGTTCGTTATGGGAATTGTGTGCTAATGGAATAGTAATGCTTTTTGTGCCTTATCCTTATGCTGCTGGCAATCATCAATACTTTAATGCAAAGTTTTTGGAGGATAAAGAATTGGGATTTTTATGTGAAGAAAAAGATTTGTATTGTGATGTATTGTGGAATATTTTGGAGTTACTCACTCAAAGAACTTTATCAAAAATGAGTAGAGAATTGCAAAGGGAAACGCATATAGGTGCAACAGGGCAAATGGTAGATTGTATTCTGGAAAGAATAAAAAAATAAGAGCAAGAAAAGAATCCTTGCTCTAAGATTAGAAAGTGCGTTTAAGTAGTTCCTCTGGACGCAAAATCGTGATTAGCCTATCATCTCTTTTGCCTACACCATAGATAAGATTTTCATCTTGGCTAATCGTTTCGGGTGTTGGGTCAATATCTGATTCTTTGATTCTTACTGCTTCTGTTAATCTGTCAATGATGAAGCCAGCACGCTCTTCTTGATTTTTGATTACGATATAGCGTGTATCTTCTGTTGGTTTTTCATAGGGTAATCCAAACTTTAAACGAAGGTTAATAAGCGGAACAACCCAGCCACGCATATTAAAGACACCTAGGACATAGTTTGGTACGCCCGGTACTCTTGTGTATTCTAGTGGCTTGATGATTTCTTGAATGCTTAAAATTGGCACTGCAAACTCTTCTGAACCCACCACAAAAGCGACAAGTTGAATGATATTTTCAGTTTCTGTATTTGGTTTTTTTTGTTCTTGTTGTTTTTGTAAAACATCACGCAATTGGTTGCTCATTATTCTGTTACCTCCATTGTTAAATTAATATTTCTTTTGACGACATTCATAAGATATTCAGATGAGTAGGGTTTGGTAATGTATTCTGTCATTCCTGATTCTACCCCACGCATTCTGTCGGTTTTGCTTGTTCTACTTGTAACGGCAATGAGTGGCAAGTTTTTGAATTTTGCATACTTTCTAATTTCTCCTGCTAAAGTATATCCGTCCATTTTTGGCATTTCAATATCAATTAATATTGCATCAAAGGCTTTATCACCATTTTTGACAATATCTAATGCTTCCATTCCGTTAGTGGCTTCGCTAACGCTAATTCCCAAAGGTTTGAGAGATTTTTTCATAATGGCTCTATCTGTCATAGAATCATCTACAATTAAAACATTATAATCGCTTGGAGAATTTTTTTCTTTTTTCTTTTCATTTTCTTGAGCAAGTTTAGTAACGCTTACTTTAACTTGTTTTGCCATTTGCATCATAGCGGCAATATCTACAATCAATGTTACTCTACCATCGCCGCGTATTGTGGCTCCAGCAATTCCTTCTGTGCCTTTGAGATAAGAACCAAGCGATTTGATAACAACTTCTTCTTGACCGATGAGAAAATCAACAATTACACCTATTTTGTTTTCTGCTAATCCAATTACGACAACATAGGCTTGCTCGGAGTTATCAAATACAGAATCAACCCCAAAAATATCTGCTAGACGCACGAGAGGCAAGACTTCATTTCTTAGGCGTAATACGCTTTTGTTTTCTACTGTATAAATTTCATCTTGAGAGATTCGCACAGTTTCAATAACAGAAGCAAGAGGGATAGCATAATATTCTTCTTGAACGCCAACAAGTAGAGATTGAATAATAGCAAGCGTTAATGGGATTTTTAGTTTGAGTGTGGTGCCTTCCCCATAGGTGCTATCCACATCAATGATTCCATTGAGTTTTTCAATATTGGTTTTAACGACATCCATTCCAACACCGCGTCCGCTAACATTTGTAACAACTTTTGCAGTAGAAAAACCAGCTTTAAAAATAAGCGAATAAGCCTCTCTATCTGTCATAGTATCTGCTTCTCTCTCTCCAATGATGCCTTTTTCTATGGCTTTGGCTTTCAAGGTAGCAGGATCCATTCCTTTACCATCATCTGTAATCTCAACTACGATATGATTGCCCTCATTGTAAGCTTTAAGCTCTACTGTCCCTTGTTCTTTTTTGCCAGCAGCTATTCTTTCTTCTTTGGATTCAATACCATGGTCACAAGCATTGCGTATTAAATGCACCAATGGATCCCCTATCTCTTCAACGATAGATTTATCAAGCTCTGTTTCCTCACCGCTAATAACAAGTTCAATATTTTTTCCTAATTCTCTTGAGAGGTCACGCACCATTCTTGGGAATTTATTGAAAACTCTACCGATTGGTAACATTCTTGTTTTCATAACAGCAAGTTGAATATCAGTAGTAACCATTGACACAGAGGCAACTACTTGATTGAGTTCTTCCAAAAACTTCTCGCCTTCATAACGCTCTTCTACATCATTATAAATTTTTATGAGGCGGTTTTTGCCCAAAACAAGCTCTCCAATGAGATTCATAAGGCTATCTAATCTTTTGACATCTACCCTGATAGTTTGCTCCACAGAAGTGGCAAGAGTTTTGTTTTCTTCTTGGCGTGGTTTAATTTGCGGTTTTGCTTCGGTTTGTTTTGCTGGAGTTGCATTAACTTCTGGTTGTTTTTGGGATTCTGGAGCTTTGGCTGCTGGTGTAGTATTAGGAGTTTGCTCTATTTCGCTTGGAGCTTGAATATCCTGCAATTCACCTTTGGCGCGTTTTTCTTCTCTTTTTTTCTTATCTTCTTCTTGGCGTTGATTGAGTAGCCTTTCGATTTCTTTTTCAACTTCTTCTGGGGACATATTAGAATAATCCACTTCCTCTTGTGCGTTGTTGGACGCTTCTTGTGGAGCTTGAGATTGAGGAGCTTCTTGGGTTGTAGAAGATTCTTGTGAAGCTGGTATATCTTGAGGCGATTCTCCCTTTGAGATTGCATCTAATCGTGCGACAACATTAGCAATATCAGAATCTAATCCTGTATTAGCATCAGTGCCTGTATCTCTAATGGCGTTGAGAAGTTTTTTCATAAAGTCAATTGATTCTAATACGACATCCATAATATCTGGAGTGATTGTCAATTCACCATGTCTTGCTTTATTGAGAACGTCTTCCATATGGTGTGTTAGATGTGTTAAAACAGAAAAATTCAAAAATGAGCCTGAACCTTTGATAGTGTGTGCTACTCTAAAGATTCTATTGAGTAATTCTAAATCTTCTGGTCTATTTTCTAATTCCACTAAATCTTGGTCTAATTGTTCTATCATTTCAAAGGCTTCAATCAAAAAGTCTTCTAATATTTCTTGCATTTCATCCATTGTTAATCCTTTTTCTTGGTATTAAATTAAGCGTTTTCTAATTCTTGGTTGTATTTATTGACAACACGGGAAACTTCTTCGTGGAATTTATTTCCATCAAATTTAACAAGATAAGATTCAGCTCCCGCCTCTTTTCCACGACTTTCACTAAATTTGTCGCTAATAGAAGAGCTAAAAATGATAGGAATCTTGGAAAATCTTGGGTCTTCCTTGACTTTTGCTGCAAAATGAAAACCATCCATTTGAGGCATTTCAACATCAGAAATAATGATTTTGAGCTGCTTGCCAAGAGTTTCACCATAATTTTCATAAAGTTTATCAAGCTTGCGTAATCCATCTTCCCCATCATTTGCTTCTGCAACATCAAATCCCATTTTTTCTAAAAACTCTTTAAGAATTTTTCTAGCAATAGAGCTATCATCTAAAATTAGGGCTAATCCTTCGAATTTTTCATAAGTGTGTTCAGAATTGACTTCAGGGTGATAGAATCCTAAATCTTGAACAATGCTTTCTAAATCTAAGATTAATAAAACTTGGTCACCTTCAATTCTTGTTACACCAGTAATTCGGCTTTTGTCTAAATTAGAGGAAACAGAAGAGCTAAAGTGTGCTGGCTCGATATCTTTCCAATTGATTCTGCGGATGCGTTTTGCTTCATGCACAATAAAGCCAATCATAATGTTGTTAAATTCTGCGATGATAACACGAGGTTTTATTTTTTTGTTTTTGGGGGTTTCGACATTCATCCATTTTGCAAGGTTAATAACAGGAATCACTACTCCCCTTAAGTCAAAAATACCCTCAATATAATCAGGAACTCCCGGTAATTCTGTGAGTTCTGGAAGTCTTATAATTTCATTTACTTTGGCAACATTGATGCCATAGATACCTTCATAGATTTTACCTTTTTCGACCTTGTAGATACGAAAATCTACTAACTCCATTTCATTGGTACCAATCTTTAAAGTATCGTTTTTTTCGAGATTTGACACTAAAACTCCTTTGATTTGAAGCATAAATAATAATTATAAAATTCTACAATAAAATAGCTTTTTTTACAAGCAAAAAGAGGTAATCCTATGTAATTAATTGAATCTATGTTTTGTGTTTTGCCCAAATGAAAATGTCCTTCTATGATGTAGGAATTATCGGTTATAGGGTATTTATTCTTATAATTTCGAATCCGATTTTGGATAAAATCATCCGAATAATGGAAGGTTAAATTTTTTTTATTTTGAAGGTATTGCAAGATTTTTGGATATAAAAAACGACTAAAGCGATTCAAAAAAGAAAGAATTTTGTGATTTCTAATGATTTTTGTGTAAAGGTTGTAATGCCAACTTAAGAAAATATCCCCATGGGATAAGTAAGCATTTTTTTGGTTAAAAGAAAAACAAACAGGTTGCATTTCAATAGGGTAGCAGCGAATATTTCTAAGATAGGGAATGTTTTTGAGAGAAAAATCGTGATTGCCTTCAAAATAATGGATTTCATGTTGTAAAGAAAGTTTTTCTAATAATTCCAAAGTTTTTTTATTTTCATAAACACTTTTTGGGACTTCACCCACTAGAAAGTCAAAAATATCGCCCATAAGGAAAATTTGCCTTTTTGGAGTTTCCAAAAGAGAGGCAAAAAAATCTTCTAAAGTGTTACGATAGTAGCAGTGATGATGTGAATCTGCAATAAATATTGCATTTTCTTTGATTTCTATTGGTGGCATTTAGGGGACATAAGCAATTAGAGGTAAGCCGAGTTTTTCATCTAAACCGCACATAAGGTTAGCATTTGCAACCGCTTGAGAGCTTGCACCACGCAAAAGATTATCGATACTAGAAGATATAAATAAATCTTCTCCATCATTTTTGGCATAAATATCGCAAAAATGTGTGCCAACGACATTTTTGATTTGCACGCAATTGTGATGGATTCTAATAAATGCTTCATTGGCATAATGTTCGTTTAGTATCTCTAGTGGATTGATTTTTTCTTTGAGTTTTGCATAAATGGATACTAGCATACCTCTTGTAATAGGAATGAGATGAGGCACAAAGATTGTTTTTACTTGAATATTGCCAATTTTTTTGATTTGTTCGCTAATTTCTGGTGTATGGCGGTGGCTAATGGGCGAGTAGGCAAAAAGATTTTCATTAATGGTAACATAATGAGAAGTTTGCGTGAGTTTTTTCCCAGCACCACTAACTCCGCTTTTTGCGTCAATATAGAGTGTTTGGGTGGTATCTATATATTGAGCAAAGGGCAAGATTCCAAGCAAGGAAGCAGTGGGGTAACAACCCGGATTTGCGACTAGATTTGTATTAGCAATGGCATTGCGATTGTATTCAGGGAGTCCATAAACTGCGTTTTTGAGGTTTTCTTTGTCTAAGTGTTGGCAATAAGATTCTTCATATTTTTCAAAAGAAAGGCGATAGTCAGCCGATAAATCTACGATTTTGATATTTTTTTTGTAAAGTGTTTTGACATATTCCATTGCCTTTTGGTGGGGTAGGGCTAGAAAAACCAATTCGCATTCTTGGGCAATTTTTTCTATATTTGCTTCTATAATGGGCATTTGCAGGATATTTTTTAGAGCAGGGTGCAAAGAGGCAATGTTTGGGTGGCTTTCTGTGGCACAAAGTAATTTGAGTTCAAATACAGGATGATTAATGAGGATTTTTACAAGCTCCAAACCTGTATATCCGCTAACTCCGACGATTCCAACTTTTATTTTCATGATACTCCCTTAAAATAACTTAAACAAATATAAATTTTTGAGAAATTAAGTATCAACCACCGCCCATAAAAGTTAAACATTCTATCACATCACCATTTTTAAGCTCATAAGTATTCCACTTATCTTGTTTGATGATTTCAAGATTGATTGAAACTGCGACACTTTTTTGTTCGATATGGTATTCTTGCAAAAGTTCCAAAAGGCTTTTAGAATCTGTTTGAATCTGTTTGCCATTAAGTTTAACTTCCATTAGAGGTTTCCTTAAGTAAAAAATGAGTGTAATTTTATGCTTTTTTATTGAAAAATTTATAAAAAAAGTTCTCTTTGTGAATTTTTTTGCCTTGTGTCAAAAACAAAGAGCCTTTTTTGATATCCTCTCTTATTGTGCTTCCTGCACCTATAATGCAGTCATCTTCAATCACAATAGGAGCCACTGCTTGTGAATCACTGCCGATAAAGACATTTTTGCCTATTTTGGTTTGAAATTTTTCTTTGCCATTGTAATTGCAGGTAATAAAACCAGCACCAACATTAGTTCCTTCATCAATCTCACAATCTCCAAGATAGCTTAAATGCCCCGCTTTTACTCCATTGAGTGTGGATTTTTTGACTTCGACAAAATTACCAATGTGTGTATTTTTGAGTATGCTTTTTGGGCGTAAATGTGCCAAAGGACCAACATCGCTATTTTCAATATAGCTTGATTCAATGACACTATGGGCTTTGATATGGGAATTGATAATTTCACAATCGCCATAAATGCTAACCCCATTTTCCAAGATACATTCTCCGACAAACTTTGCACCCTCTTGGATATAAATAGTTTGTGGGAGGTGCATTATTACGCCTTGTTGCATAAGAGCTTTTTTGATTCGCATACCCATGATTTCTTCTGCATGTGCCAAATCTGCTTTGTCATTAACACCCTTAAAATTTTCTAACTCTACAAATAGTGGTGTGATACTTTTTGAATCTTTTTTGCTTAATGCAATAATATCAGTGAGATAGTATTCTTTTTGGGCATTATGATTTTGGAGCTTTGGGAGGTAAGTTTCCAAAATTTCGCTTCTAAAGCAATATACCCCAGCATTAAGCGTGCTCAAAGAAAGAATCTCTGGCGAGGCGTCTTTTTCTTCGATAATTTCTAAAACTTCGTTATTTTGAATTTTAACACGACCATAGCCTTTGGTGTTGGGCAAATCTAAAATACTCATAATAATATCAGAATCCAAAGAAAGAAAATGTTTTAATTCATCTGCTTGAATAAGTGGCATATCTCCATTTAAAACTAAAACCTTTTTGTATTTAGGGCGATAATTTTTTAATGCACCGCCTGTGCCAGGGTAATTTTCTAAATCTTGCAAAATAAAATGCAATGTATTAGGGAAGTATTGTTCCATTGCCTCTTGAATCTCTTGAGCTTTGTATCCTAATACCACACTCACATCATCGCTTAGTTTCAAAGATTCTTTGATACTATAATAAAGCATTTCTTTGCCACAAATTTGGTGCAAAACCTTTGGCGTTTGAGATTGCATACGAGTGCCTTTTCCGGCAGCTAAAATAACGATTGAAAGTTTGTTTTCCATAAAAATATCCATAATATTGTAAAAATTTTAATGAGATTTTAACACAATAAAGTTTAGAATAATAAATTTTTAAAATAAAGTTTTGAATGATATTTTTTCTAAAGGACGAGAGACGATGGATTTAGGAACTGTCATTGGTATGAGTCTTTCATTTATACTTATTGGTTCTGCTATGATGCTTGGGGTTGGGATTGGTCCTTATATTGACATTCCATCTGTTATGATTACAATTGGGGGTTCTATTACAAGTTTGCTGATTGCTTTTAAACTTGAAAATATGAAAAAATTTTTTACATATTTTGCGATTGCATTCAAACCTCAAACTTTTGATGTGCCTGCATTGATTAAAAAGCTTGTTGATTATTCTACACAAGCACGACGCGATGGCATTTTATCTTTGGAGCAGCAATCTAATCAAGAAGAGAATGAGTTTCTAAAACGAGGCTTGAATATGGCAATTGATGGAGCAGAGCCTGATAGCATTAGAGATTTGCTTGAAACAGATATGGATAGGACATTGGAGCGACATAAATCTAATGCAAGTATTTTTGATACTTGGGCTGCTTATGCTGGTGCATATGGGATGTTGGGGACTTTGATTGGTCTTGTTGCAATGCTTTTAAATATGTCCGATCCCGGCTCTATTGGTCCTGCGATGGCGGTTGCTTTGATTACTACATTGTATGGTTCTTTTATCGGAAATGTTGTAGGTTCTCCTATTGCTAATATTTTAAATGTGCGTGCAAATGATGAGGCATTAGTCAAACTTATGATTATTGAAGGGATTATGTCCATTCAAGCAGGGGATAATCCGCGTGCTTTGGAAGCAAAATTATTGACATTTTTACCGCCTAGTCAGCGTGTGAGTCAATTTGAATAAAACTTGGATTAAGAAGAATGGCAAAGAGATGTCCTCCCTGTGATTGTCCGCAAGTTGTCCCATTGTGGCTTGGGACTTATGGGGATATGGTTACGCTTATTCTTACTTTTTTTATTTTATTGCTTTCAATGGTTACTTTTGATTCTAAAAAGCTTGTAGAAGCAGAGGGAAGCATAAGAGGGAGTTTGAGTTTATTAACAGGCGGAATCAAAATAGAAAAAAGCAATAATCGAATCCAGCAACAAGCAGATATTACAACCGATCCTGAAACAACAAATGAAGTCAAAAAGATTGAAAGTGAAATTATGGATTTCAAAGAAAATACCCGCGTTTCTTTGGGTCCTTCTACTATTATTGATGAGGGGAGCAAGGGTTTTATTTTGCGTTTTAATGGTAAATTGCTTTTTGACAAAAATGAAACAACATTAAAAAATGCAGAAGAAAAATTATTCCTAAAAAGAATGGCTTTGATTTTACAAAAAATGCCAGCAAACATTCATTTAGATGTTATCGGCTATACCGATGATTCACAAATCATTCCTACCCAAAAATATCAAGATAATTTGGGCTTAAGTGCTATGCGTGCATTAGGCGTTGCAAGGGTTTTAATTGAAAATGGAGTAAATCCACAAAAAATAACTTCTTTGGGTAATGGTGCGACAAACTTTGTGCTTCCTAATACAACTGAAGAGAATAAAGCACAGAATCGGCGTGTAGAATTTAGATTTTATCCAAATGATAGGTATTTGCATAAAGTCCAAAATATTTTGGATAAGACAATCGAGCAGAAAAATTATGAGCAAAAAAGCAATTCTTCAATTTCTCAAAATATAGAACAATAAGGATTTAAGTGTTATCGCGTTTTTTATTGATTGTAGTTTTTTTGCCTTTGGTTATTTTTGCAGCTCCTCCCGAGTTGCCTCAAAGTCCGACTATACCAACCATTGATTTGACACTTAGCGCACCAAATGAACCGGGAGATTTGGTAGCTATTTTGAATATTGTCATTGTTTTGACATTGCTTGTATTAGCCCCTTCTCTTGTTTTGATGGCGACTAGTTTTGCGCGAATTTTGATTGTTTTTTCATTTTTGCGGACTGCAATGGGGACTCAACAATCTCCCCCAACGCAACTTTTGGTATCTTTTGCTTTGATTTTGACAATGTTTATAATGGAGCCAGTAGTCAAAGAGGGTTATGAAAAAGGGGTTAAGCCTTATGTAGCGAAGGAAATTTCCTATCAAGAAGCGTTTGTGCGTGCTTCACAGCCTTTTAAAGATTTTATGATTCGAAATACAAGACCAAAAGATTTGGCATTGTTTTATCGCATTAGAGGAATGGAGAATCCGCAAAATGCACAAGAAGTGCCTTTTACTATCGCATTGCCTGCATTCATCATTAGTGAAATGAAAACCGCCTTTCAAATAGGATTTTTACTTTATTTGCCATTTTTGGTAATTGATATGGTGATTAGCTCTATTTTGATGGCAATGGGTATGATGATGTTGCCACCTACGATGATTTCATTGCCCTTTAAAATCTTAATTTTTATTTTGGTTGATGGATTCAATCTTTTGACAATGAATCTAGTAGAGAGTTTTCGTTAGTGAATTGTGAAAATATCGATATTTGTGGTGGTTGCAGTGCTTTAGAAGAATATTTTTTAGAGTCCAAAATTGCTCGTGCAAGTGCTATGCTTGGGGTTAAGAATTTTGAGGTTTTTGGAAGTCAAGAAGTATCTTTTAGGGCAAGATGTGAGCTTGGTATTTATCACAAAGAGAATAAAATCATTTATACAATGCGTAAAGGCAGGCAGTTTGTCCCTATCCAAAATTGTCCTATTTTGGTGGATAATTTACAGGCATTTTTGCAAGTTTTAAAAGAAGTGCTAAATGATGATTTTTTTGGAGATTTTAGGGAGAAGCTTTTTGCCATAGAAGCGTTAAGCACGCAAGTGGATACTATTTTGCTGACACTTATTTATCATAAGAAGCTTAATGATAAATGGCTAGAGATAGCAAGAGTTTTTAAGGAAGTTTTGGAAAAACGAGGGATAAAACTTGAAGTGGTTGGGCGTAGTCGTGGAGTAAAAATTGCGGTGGATAAGGATTTTGTGATTGAAGAATTGAAGGTGGGCAAAAAAGGCTATTTTTATCGCTATGATGAAGGAGCCTTTAGCCAACCCAATCCAAAAGTCAATGAAAAAATGCTAAAATGGGCTATGGATAGCCTTAAGAGAAGTGATGAGGATTTGCTAGAAATGTATTGTGGTTGTGGGAATTTCACGATACCTTTTTCAGAAAAATTCCGCAAAGTCCTTGCCACAGAGATTTCCAAAACCTCTATTAGGGCTGCTCAATTTGCGTGTGAAAAAAACCAAAGAAACAATATCAAATTCGTTCGTTTAAATGCTCAAGAGTGCATAGAGGCATTAGAGGGTGTGCGTGAATTTCGGCGATTGGAGGGAATTAGATTGCAAGATTATTATTTCTCATCAGTTTTTGTGGATCCTCCAAGAGCGGGGTTGGGTGAGGAAGTGAGTAGATTTTTGCAAAGATTCCAAAATATTCTTTATATTTCTTGCAATCCAAGCACTTTGGCAAAAGATTTGGAGATTCTCAAGCAAACGCACAAAATTTCCAAAGTGGCATTTTTTGACCAGTTTCCACACACTCCACATTTAGAAAGTGGAGTTTTGTTGCACAAATCAAATTAATATTTTTATTTTATCAATTTTATCTCAATTTAGTAGTATAATATCTTTGTAAATTTATAAATATAAGAGGTTTTTTTGTTTATAAATTTAAATATCTTATAAAGGAGATAAAATGTCAAACAATCCTAATTCTGTCGTAGTATGGGGGGGGGGGCAAATAAGCCTTTAATTAACTCTTTAAATACTCTCAATACTCTTAAAAACTCAAATCCTAAAAAGATTCAAGATTCCAAAAAATCCAAACTGCAATCTTTACAAAAAGATTCTAAGATTCAATCCAAAACCATTAGCAAAATTGGTATTTCTATTATTGCTAGTGTGTTGTTGTCTCAAAACTTAGTTGCTGCTGATATTCCAAAGAATGCTTTACCTGCTGGAGGTAAATTTATCCATGGAAGTGGAAATATTATCATCAAAGATGGCAATACAATGAATATCACAGGCAAGAACACAAACCATGTGATTGCGTGGGGTGGTGGATTTAATATCGGTAAAGATGCAGAAGTGAATTTTAATACAAGTCATGGACGGCAAGCTTCTTTTTTAAACCTTGATTATACTAATAAAGCTTCACAAATACTAGGTAATCTTAATGGCAATGGCAATAATATCTATTTAGTTAATCCAAGTGGAGTATTAATAGGACAAAATGCAAGTATTAATGCAAATAAATTTGTAGCAAGTAATATTATTGATGATACAACACTTAATAGTTTTAAAAACAAAGTCAATGATATTAATGCTATTACTACTTTCTCTCCAGTGTTTAAACCTAATAAGGGGAATATTGTTAATCTAGGAACAATTAAAGCCAATAATGGAATCACATTGATTGGGAATGAAGTGGTATTTGCAGAGAGTGCAAAACTCATCAATCAAAATGGAGATACCCAAAATAATTCTATAACCTTAATTGGCAATGAACTTGATATGAGGGCTCAATACATTAAAGGAAAGGTTATCACAAGTATTGAAGATAAAGCTAGTATTCAAATCTCTACAACAAATCTTTATGGGTATGAGAATTTTAACATTGAAACACAAAATTATAATGGAATTACTAGTGCTATTTCCATAAAGGACTTTAAAGGTATTGCAACGATTGGAAAAGAAAAAGGCAATAATGCAGAGTCTTTAAGGGATTGGTATTATTTTGCAAAAGGTTGGAATGAAGGGAAAAATCAAATAAGAGATTTGATTGATGATTTTGTATTGTTAAGCGATATTGACTTTGGTAAAAATGAGAAAATTTCACTTATTGATGGAACTCAATTAAACTTTAGTGGGAATTATGCTGATCCAAATGGAGATGGTAATTATGATGATTCGATGATTGTGGGGAGAGATAGTAATAATGCTTTTACTACAAACTTTAATGGAAATGGACATACATTGAAGAATGTGGATATAAAGATTGATAAAGGAAGTTCTAATAAAAATAATTTTATTGGAATATTTGGGAATGTAAAGCAATCTGAAATTCATAATTTACAAATAGATAATGTAGAGATTGCATATAATACTAATGGTTTTGTTTATGGTGTGGGATCTCTTATTAGTTATGCACAAGATACTAAAATTTATGATATTGGCATAAAAGATGTAAATATTAGTTTTCAAGATGGTAGTAATCAGTCTATGGTAGGTGGCGTTGTTGGTTGGCTGACTTCTACAAGCACTGGATTTGATTCTGTGAATCGTATTAATGTTGAGAATGTGAGTATTGATGCAAAAATTACTGGGGGTTTGCCACAACTATATGTAGGTGGATTTGTCGGATATAATAAAAATGCAAATATTTCAAATGTAAGTCTCTCTGATATAGGAACCTTAAAAGCTGAAGCAATTACAGATAGAAATGCAGCTGGTTCTGGTGGGATTTTTGTGTATTTAGGCGGGTTTATTGGTGGTGCTAGAAATGCGGAATTGCAAAATGTCTTTATCAATAATGCAACAAACAATGGAACAATTAGTGGAGTGATAACAAACAAAGCAAGCAATACGGATCATGAAATCCATATAGGTGGGATTATTGGTTATGGATATCAAAATACCATTAAAGAAGTCGCTGTGAATGGAATGCAGTCTATTGTAAGTTCTTCTGAGAAAAATTCCTATGTAGGTGGTGGAATTGGTTATAGTGAATCCAATAGTGTGCATAAAGTGAAGATTAGTAATATTGGAACAATTGATACCGGTATGACTGGAGGAGCTGGAGGATTAATAGGAAAAGATAATCAAGGAGAGATTGAAGATATTAGAATACAAGATATTGGCAAAATAGAGTCCTATGGTAGTGTAGGTGGAGTAGTTGGAAGTAGTCAAGGAGGAACAATCCAAAATGCTATTATGGAGGATATTGGTACGATTGAATCACAGAGGGCTAATGCTGGCGGTGTTATGGGTTATTCAAGTGGAGGTGTTACCATAAAAAATGTATATATTTCTGATATAGAGAATATCAAAGCTGGTGCACAAAGTGTAAGCAATATGGCTAGTTCTGCTGGAGTTTTAGGTAAAGGGGGTGAAGGTGAAATTATAGAAAATATATTGGTAAATAATATTGGTAGTATAGTTGGTGAGATAGCCGGTGCTCTAGTAGGCTATGTAGATGAAGATGATAAAATATCTGCAAATAAGGTTAGTATCAATAATGTTGATAACTTATTAACTACAAAAAGTTATCAAGGCACTTTTCATGATGTATTTATTGGTGAGGGTAATTCAAGTAGTATAATAGAAAATGGGATAGTCAATAATGTAAAATATACAGACTATCAAGCCTATGATAATACTCCAAAAGATAAATTTGTTGTTATTTATAATGGGAAAGAACAAGAAATGAATGATTATGATGCCATTCAAACAACAATAGCAAATGAGAAATGGGATATAAAAAATGATAGTGGGCTAAAAATTTATTATTTTGATGAGATTCTTGCTAATATTGAAGAGAATTACATACCAACTATCACTTCCCCAAGCATAAACAACTCTGCTGTAACCTTCCCTACCATTGATCTATCAAATCTTGATTCTTACTTCACCTACAATCCTACTAAAGACGACTTCAACCAATCCATCTTAGATTCTATCTTAGGTAAAGACAATCAAGGCAATAGTAATCTTATCTTTGATTTACTCACACAAGATTTAGAATCTATTAGACAATCTTTAGACTTCTTAGTTTCTTTCTTAGATGGAGAAAATGATATTAAAGAATTATTTGGAGATTATTATAAAGTTAATGATAATATCTATGGAGCATTAAACCAAGACTTAACAATTAATCTTAAATTCTCTAATTTCATAGAAGCATTAAAACAAAACAAGGATATCAATTTAGCCTTCTTAAAAGATTATAGAGATAAACTCAATACCTATAATCAAAACAAAGAGCTTTATCAAAGTGGAGGCTTACCACCTTTAGAGCAAGAAAGCCTAAAAAAACTATTAGAAGAACAATACAATGAACTTTTAAACTTAGAGCAAATAGCTAAGATAAATTTAGAATCTTTTCAAGGATTAATCAAGGATTCTTTTAAGACAGATACTAACTATACAATCTTTGCTAAAGAATCTCTAAGTCCTCTAAATTTTACAATCAACATAGGCAGTTTAGATAACTTTGAAGATACACAAGGCAATGGAGATAACAATAATCGTTTTACTCCACCAAGTGAAGTGCAAAAAATAGCAGACTTAGCCTCTAAAGAAGCAATACTAATCCTCCCAGCACAAGAAAAACAAGAAGACATTGTAGAAGATGGTAAAGAAAGAGGTAGATTATGTATTGTAAGTGATAATGCTAAGACAAATAATCCTTGTATGGC
>NZ_JAERIT010000021.1 GCF_017979475.1 Helicobacter pullorum NCTC 12824 | reverse complement strand
AGAAACAGGAAGAATAGCAGAGGAATATGGTGGAATCTATGTCTTTGATAAAGAGATAAGAGATGAGATAATACAGAAAGAAAAGGAAAGGGAGGAAGCAAGACAAAAAGTGACATTAGGAGATACCTTTTGGGAGCAAAGAGAGGCTATTGATAAAAATCTCCCTCAAATCCTCCCCAATGGTTGCAAATACTATATTAAAGGACTTTCAAAAAAAGAACTTCAAGAAACTGATTTGAATCCCTACTACCAAAAAATCAAAGAATATATGGGTGATGAAGTGTATAATAGGCTTAAGGGTGGATTAAGAGTAACAAGTTATTATCTCGATAAAAATGGTAAAGTAATCCCTATAACAATGCTTACTTATATCTCTACTACCATAACCACTTATGGACTCTATGGTGATGAGGGAGCAGGATTTAGATTAACAAATAGCTATTCTGTTGATATAGCAGGAGATAATATCTTTTACTTAGAAAATGGTAAATTCATAAAAAGTGATGAAAAAGGGAAAGGAGCAAGACATTGAATCCTAAAGACTTTATAGAGCAACTCAAAGATTATGCAGATGTAGCTGATGCAAGTTATGCAATGCTACATTATATTGATGAAAATGAGGAAATAGATTATTTCTTAGATGAGCTAAAAAGTAAGAATCCTAATGAAAACCTCCATTAAATATTCAATTCTTATTATCCTGACTTTTTTTAATATCCAATTCTTATATATCCTTACCTTTATTCCCTTTCCCTTTTTTGGTTGGATTACGCTTTTTATCCTTTCTTGTATATGGGTGTATCTCTTTTTACGATTCTGTGTGTGGAGTTTTAATAGAATCTTTAAAAAGAATCTAAGAGTTAAAAAACTCTATCTAGCCTTACCTTATCCACTTATTATGCTTTCTTGGTTTGCCTTTAGCTTTGTCCCACTTGAGTGGCAACCTAGCTTTAGAGAGTTTGAGAGGTTGTGTAGGGAGGAGGGAGGCGATACAACCACGATTTATAATCAGGAGGCTTATGATAGAATAAGAAAAAGCACAATCAAAGATATGGATATTTGGGAGGAAAAAATGGTAGCTTGGCGTATAAAGGAAGCAGTGTTGAAAGTCTATGAACACAATACAAATATTTTAGTTAGAACTTATAAAACATTCGTTTGGTATGATATAGGCTTAGTGCCAAAGAATGAAAGAACAGTTACTTGTGCCTATATCGATAAAACCAAAGAACTCATTAAGCAAAGATGGTGGTTAAAATGACAAAAATGTATAAATATATGCAATTAGTCAAATATGCAGAACTTTGTTGGGCTAGTTATAGTGAAGGATTGAATGAGGGAATGTTTGGTGTGGATTCTGTGGGCAACAAAGATAGCAAAATGTATAAAATGAGAGAGAATCAAAAGAAAGACAATCCCACCTACCACCAAGCCCTTACCGAATCTCAATTCCTCATCTTTGAAAAATACAATGTCAATTTTAGCAATTCTCAAGCTAATCATTTTATTACACGATTTGAAGTCTTAGCCTTTCATCAAGATAACACAGAGTTTTCCACCCTTTTTAATGACACAGGTTTCTCTGCCACTTTATTCTATGATACAGAGGATAATGAATATATCCTAACTATAAGAGGTATTGATATATTTAGAATTAATTGGAATCTTATAAATGCTGTGAAGTCTGGGATAAAGATTATTCGAGGTAAGGTATCTATCAATTATTATTTAAGTTTGTTGCGATTTTATGATGAAAAAGTAAAGCCTATCATTCAAGATAAAAAGCTTACTATCACAGGACATGTCTTTGGTGGGTATCTAGCCCAGCTTTTTGCCCTTTCTTTCCCCGAAGTAGTTCATAAAGTCTATACCTTTAATGCCACAGGGGTAACGCAAAATCTTGTAACACAATCTGTTGATATGGCATTGAATGTCGCTAATGAAATAACCAAGCAAGTTGCCTTTGACTTTAGTGTTTATGATAGTAATCTTGATGAGTTTGTAAGCATTCAAGTCGATGAGAGGCTTAAAAATAATGTGAAATTAGATAAAGGACTGCTTGTTTGCAACGACAAAGAGATACAAGAACAGATTCCAAAATATCTGCAAAGAGAGTTTTTAGAAAAACACAATAATTCTTATAATTATCAAACCGCACAGATAGGGGCAAGTTTGCTACTTCAAGAAATCCATAGAGCTGAGATAGGGGATAATATCTTTGTAAAAACACGCCTTGATGGCTTTATCCCACATACTATTGATACCGAAGTCTTTACGCTTAATCAAGAATTAAGTAAAGCAGTCAATAATCTCATTGCATATCTGCCAAATAGTCATAAAGAACTGCCAACTGCTCTACAACAAAGCGAAATTTATAGAATTTACACCATAGATATAGCAGATACAGAAACGATAATGCAACAATTTGGTAATCATATAGTGGCTAGTGAAACCATTGAATTAAAGCTCAATGCTATTAAATTGATAACAAAATTTGATGATTTTAAGAGAAGTGGAGCAGTAAAAGGGGCTTTAAAAACTATAAAAATGGGGAATGTGGCTGGGTGGTTGATTATTTTAGTATCCATAAAAAATATTTATGAAGAGCTTTTGGTGCAATCCAGAATTACAGAGGATTCTGCCCCTATGATAGATTCCATAAACTGCTATTGGTGTGGTTGGCAACAATTAGTGAGATAAAGGATAGCTATGCAATATGATGATTTACATTATGAGTTCCAATATATAGGGAAAGATTGCGATGATATTTTGGAAGAAGACATTTTAGAAGAAAGCTTTTTTAATCTTAGAAATAAAGATAAAAATTTTTTTGTTAAACCTTTGAGTTTAGGGGTTATTCAATCCCTCACAAAAGACTCCCCACTTCATTTACTTAGAGCCCTATATGCCTGTAAGCCATTTGCTATTTGTAATGAAAATAATGAAAGCTTTATCACACAAGAAAATGCTGCTAGGATTTTAGGCTACAAATCCGCATTTTATCTCTCTTTTATTGCTAATAAAGATTCCTTAAGCAATGAATATCTTAATGCTAGAAAAGCCTTGTATAAAACCATAATGAATCTACGAGAGCAAAGAGAACAAGACTATAAAGAGGAACAAGAAAGAATCTCTCAATTAAG
>NZ_JAERIT010000020.1 GCF_017979475.1 Helicobacter pullorum NCTC 12824 | reverse complement strand
ATAGGTTTAAGAGTATCTAAGAGTGTATCACTATTTTTAGAATCTAATAAACCAAAGAAGTATTCTTGAGAGCTTATGGGAGATTCATTGCCACCTAGGAGGAGTTGAGAGTTAAGGAAGATAAAACATTCATATTGTAATAAATCTTGTTCTGTTATATCTTGGTATTCTTGATAATCTGTATTGTTTTGTATTTCGTTGTAGATTTGCATATGGATATTATGGCAATCTATACAATCTCCATTGTTAGGAAAAAGAAAAATGTTTTTACTTTCTCTTTTGATAGAAAATGCGATTTTAAATAAATCTGACATTATTAATCCTTAGTGTATGGCTTCCTTTTCTTTGGCATTGTGTATCATATATTTAGTAAAGCTAGAATAGGTATTGCCATTAAAATACAAGCCTTTGGCTATTTTGTATTTTCCATTGGTAAATTCCTCGTGCCATTCTTGAGAGAGTAAATCCCCCAAGCCTTTGTATCCATATATCTCGTGATAATTACCCTCATTGATATAAGAAGTCTCATTGCCACTCACTACACTAAAGGGCTGACAAGTAGCAAGACTTAATTTTTCTTGTATGCTTACTTTAGCATTAGCCTTGCATTGGTTTCGCATTTTCCTTAATAGCTCATTATCAAATATTTGTATGAAATAGTTAGATTCTATAAATTGCAATAAAGCTTCAATAATATTCTCTTTATCAATGCTTGGGGTAAAATAAGTATTTGAATCCTCTTTAAGTGCTTCAAGTTTATAGGCTATTTCATTGATTTGAGAGATTAAAAGGGCTAGGAAGTCTATATCATTATGTTTGGGAGTTTTCTCATACCAAGCCTGTTCTTTTTTAAATCGCTCATATTTCTTTTGATTTTCTCTATCAATCTCATAGACTAATATATTCATAGCAATTCTTATATTATCCATAAAAATATTGAGTTCGTGGAGGTAATCTGCCAAAGTATCGTGTGTTTGTGTATTGGTATTAGTATCTGTGGTGGAAACTGTATGGGTGTTTTGTGTAGTGTTTGTAGTAGCATTATTTGCACTAGTCCTTTTAGCCTTTCTATGTGCTATGCTTCTGTGTATAGTAGTATGGTTAGATTTTAATTCTAAAAGGTAGGAGTAGAAGTAGAGGGTTTGTGTGAGGGGGATAATGGAGTGAGAATCTTTACCTGTATAGATAGGCAGTCTATTGCGTGAGCCATATTGAGCAGAAGCGATGATATTTATACCGCCGCTGTCATAAATATGAGTGAGCTTCTCTGAAATATCAATGAGATTTTTCTCTAAGAAATCTAACAAGATTTTTATCGTATTGGGGTTTAGGACTACATTGGGGAGATTCCAGCCATAAATGCTAGGGGCATTAAAAGTATAGGCTTCTTTTGGGCTAAATAATAATTCGTCTTTATACTTTTTATCACAATAGATTAGGGCAACTTGAGCAAGATAGCCACCAAGTGAATGTCCTACAAAGATAATGGGTCTATTATAGGCTCTGACTATCTTTTTGACTTCTTTTAAGAAATCTAAGAGGGCAAAGGATTGGGGATTGGCATTTAGAGATAGGGCTATGTCTTGGATAATGTCGTTTATTCGTGTAAGTTCAGTCCCTCTAAATGCCACAATGAAACTATTTTTTGTTTTGTCGCTAAACAAGGTAGCAGAGAATCCTGTCAATGTGTTAGGTTGATGAAATATAACCTCATATCTCTTAGCAAAATTCTTAGCTTGAATCTCACTAAACTCACCATTGAGTTTATCAAAATTAAAAGTTTCATTAGCGTCATTTCTCATTTTCGTAAAAATATCATCGCCTTGTTGTAGATTTATCAAGACTTCTTGATTGTAATATTTTTGACTAATGCTATGGAGTAAGGTTATTTTTGTTTCTTTATACTTTCTAGGGTAAAAAATATCTGATATTTTTTCATTATTTGAATCTAACTCAAATATATTTCTATTATCAATAAACTCAAGGTTAAAATAACTTGCTTGAGCGAGTTCGGCATAGTCTTTTAGGTTGTTGATTGTTTCTTTCATTTTAAGCTCTCAAATTTAAAGTTATATAATATCTAAGTTTTTTGAAATAATCAACAATAGCGGAATGCTAATAAATATAAGCAATAACAAAATAAGTATATTATTAAAAGTGGAGCGTGAATGCTTGAATATTTTTTTTGAATATATACATATCCAATATATTAAGTATGGAAAAGCAAAGATAGAAAAATATACCAACACAAATTCTATGTAATTATTTCCGTGTCCAATACATAGAGCTAAAAATCCAGCTAAAGCCCAAAACACAATCCAACAAATATAGAGTGTTTTTAGAATCTGCATTCAGTCCCCCTAAACCCCGCTACAAACCTATCTTTTTCTTTATCATAGAATAAAGTAGCACTAAAACCTGATTGACTAAAGAAAGATTCTAAAGAAGTATGGTGGAGGAGCTTAAAACGATTGACAAAGTTTTTGGTTCGGGTGGAGAGGTGGTAAGTGAGGTCAGAATCTTTATCTTGCTTTTCTTTAGTAGTGGCAACTAGGATTTTTTGTTGGGTGGTGTCTGAGTCTTCTTTGGGTCTATGGATAAGATTTTGTATTTCATTGTTTATTGGTTCAGGTTTATCTTTGCTTGGATTTTTTATCTTAATATCCTGACTAAACCTAGCCTCTATGGCTAAAGCATAAGCTGTGGGTTGTCCTAGTTTGATTTTTTTATCATTAAATAATTGTTTTGCTAAAACAGATTTATTGATATTTTCCTCTTTTATTTCATACCCTAATTTTATTCCATCTGCATAAATCCATCTTGCAGGTGGTTTTACGCTTTCATTAGGATTCTTGCTTTTTAGCTCATCTAAGAAATAATCTATTTCCTCATTTTCATCGATGTAATGTAGCAGTGCATAAGAAGCGTCTGCTATGTCAGCATAATCTTTTAATTGTTCTATAAAATCTCTAGATTTCAATGTCTTGCTCCTTTCCCTTTTTCATCACTTTTTATGAATTTACCATTTTCTAAGTAAAAGATATTATCTCCTGCTATATCAACAGAATAGCTATTTGTTAATCTAAATCCTGCTCCCTCATCGCCATAGAGTCCATAAGTGGTTATGGTATCAGAAATATAAGTAACCATTGTTATAGGGATTACTTTACCATTTTTATCAACATAATAGCTTGTTATAGCTAAACTTTTCTTTAGCTTTTCAAATATTTCCTTCCCCATATATTCTTTAATTTTTTGGTAGTAGAGACTCCAATCATTTTCTTTGAGTTCTTGTTTTGAAGGTCCTTTAATATAATATTTGCAACCATTGGGGAGGATTTGGGGGAATTTATTATTGAGGTATGTAAAATCCACAAAATGTGTTTCATTCCCTACTTGTATATATTCCCCTAAATATTTTCCTCTATATTCTTTCTTTCCCTTTTCTCTCTGTATTATCTCATCTCTTATCTCTTTATCAAAGACATAGATTCCACCATATTCCTCTGCTATTCTTCCTGTTTCT
>NZ_JAERIT010000019.1 GCF_017979475.1 Helicobacter pullorum NCTC 12824 | reverse complement strand
TTAAATCGAGACACGCTTCGATTTGTTTCAAGGAAAACCCTAATCTATTTCTTAAAAAGAAATTAAAAATAACATTATATAAAATCATATGCCATAAGTCAAGAATTATTGACACAAAAAAATTAATTTTTTACCAAAAGAGGCTTAATTGTCTATTGCTTCTTGATATTCTTTAATCCTTACATATTTTTTTTCACCACCAAAAGAAACTAATAAATTGTGCATTGTATATTTCAAGTTAGAAGAACACACAACAAGGCTATTAAAATCTGATCTAATCCAATTATTAACAGCTGTTTTAAACTCTTTTTTTTCATTTTTTTGTAGCAATAAAGAGTTTTTTGAATAGGTAATGCTATTTAAAATCTTGCTTAATTTTGAACCTTGAGCTTGTAGCGATTTTAAAATAGGCAGATATTTAATTTTATAAATTTCCTCTTCCTCTAAAAGAACTTTTAAGAAAAACATTCTTGCAAAAATCAAACCATATTGAGAAAAAGGAGAAACAATAGAAAAAAATAGATGAGTAACACTAGCTTTTATTAAAGGATTATCCACATTAAATTCTTTAAAAAAAGAGAAAAACGACGCAATATCTCTCTCTATATTTTCTGCTGAAGTTGGGAAATAATTTAAGCTTGTATTTTTTTGTTGGATTCTTGCATTGCTACTCCTAAGATGTATGTTGTAGCGATTAACAATAAATTTAAAATACTCTAAATCGAATTTCTCTTTTTTAATAAATAAGACACAATAAATATCAATAATTAATTCTATTAGATACTCAACCTCATTGTCTTTAAAATCTTCTTTTTTGAAACTAAATTCTTCAGGCAATTCTATTTTATCATTATCAAAAAACAACTCTTTTCGCAAGTTCCCATCTTTATTAAAAGCTATTTTATGTTCTAACTCTTTTTCTTTTTTTTGGCTAGAGTATTCCATAATTTCATTAACATTCAAATCTCCCTCTACGCAAGATAAAAAAAGAGATTGAATTTCTTGCCTATAAAATGTTCCAAACAAATATCGGCTAAATAAAGCCTTTTTAGTTTTTTTAATATTATTTATAGGAGAAGCTGTTTTTTCGATTTTTTTTAAGGTATTACCATAAACCTCTAAATTAATGGGAATCTCTTTTTCAAGATTCTTTAAAATTGGAATGATATTTTCAATTAATTGATTTTCTTTAGTCCCCAAAATATATCCTTTCTCTTTTAATTCTTAATATATTAATACAATTATAGCAAATTTTTTTTATATATAAAAATCTAATAATCTTCACAAAAAACGCTAGTTATAGACTTTATTAAATATTATTTAAGTTTATATTAATAAATAATTAAATATTATTGACACAAATTTTTTTAAAAAAATAAAATAATAAGGAGTGAAAAAAATGGAGGAAGCAAGAATAGTCAGTAAAGTTGAAAGTAGAATCCTAAAACATTTCGGAAAAGATGAATTAGAAATCTATAATACTTTTTCAAGAAAAATGAGGGCTTCTTATGCAATGTATATTGGAACAACCAAAAGGAAACCTATAATGTCTCCAAAGAGTTGGGAGAGTGCAAGAGTTTTTAAAGAGGATTTAACAAGCTTTAAAGAAATCTCAGAATCTTTGAAGCTTGATATGAGAGCAGTCATTAAATGTTATAGAAGTGGTATTAAAAAAATAAAAGAAAGACTTGAGGCTGAAGCAGTGCTAGATTAAGTAATGTTATTTAAAGATAACTATATAAATACAAAAATATTTTATTTGACACAAAAGAGTTAAAATACTATCAAACATATTTAAAAATGAGGTAAAAATAGTGAAACATAACAATATAAGGCTATATTTAAGAAATGGAGAGTGTTATTTCAAATTCAAAAATCAATCTTATTTTGTAGGAGAACGCAAGGATATTGATATACAAAGAATTAATGAATTGTTAGAAAAGGAATTAAAAGAGCAAGGAAATGTGTCTTTTTCAAAGGCACTTGATATTATAAAGAGAGAGAACATCAATAAAGAAAAAGGAGAAAAAATGAAAAAAGAAACAAATAAAGTCAAAGAAAACCTTATCAATAAGAATACAGAGGATATTCAAGAAAAAGATAATGAGAGATATTTAAAGGTAAAAACATTTAATGCAGTGGATTATTTGCCTGAAAAGTATAAAGGGAAATTAATGTTTAAATTTAAAGAAACAGCCGATATTTTAAATGTTCATTGTCTTACTATTTCAAGATGGGTTAGGGAGGGAAAATTACAAGAGATTGTCTATACAGAAAGAAGCAAATTTATCCCATTAACCTCAATTTTGCAATTTTTAGAAACTAAAAGCAATTAAGATATGTAAAAACTTCTACATATCTTTTTAATATCTTTCTTTTATCCCCCATATTCCCATATTTTAAAATCAAGACAAAAGTATATGTAAAAATGCTTTTACATATACTTTACATATCTTTTGGTAAAAAAATGACAATTTTATCACCTTATTTTTAATGATTCCAAATGTTATTAATTGTGATTACTTTATGTGTTGAAAAGCCCTAAAATAAATGGTATAATTGGTTTGAAAGGTATGTAATTTATAGCGAGATATATTGATTATTTACGAGTAATGGCCGGGAGAGAGGGATTCGAACCCCCGGAGGTGTGACCCTCAACGGTTTTCAAGACCGCCGCTTTCGACCACTCAGCCATCTCCCGAATCTATTTCAAACGCAAAGCTTTGGAGGCGACACCCAGATTCGAACTGGGGAATCAAGGCTTTGCAGGCCCATGCCTTACCGCTTGGCTATGTCGCCTTAGAAAAATAAGTGGTGCCCGAGGCCGGACTTGAACCGGCACGGACGCAATGTCCGAGGGATTTTAAGTCCCTTGTGTCTACCATTTCACCACCCGGGCTATGCTATTTATTATTTTTTAGTTTTAAAATAATGGAGCGGGAGACGGGGATCGAACCCGCGGCCCCAACCTTGGCAAGGTTATGCTCTACCACTGAGCTACTCCCGCATAAAAGCAAGGCTAGAATTATAACAATGCTTTTTAAAAAAATCAATAGTTTAAGATAAAAATTCTAAAATAATGTTAGAATCTTTATAAAATAATTCAAATTATGGAGGCGATAATGGGGATTAAAAATATAATTGTTGGTGCAGTTTTGTCGTGTGGAGTTTTTGTGTCAAGCCTATTTGCACAAGAGACGCAAGATTCTATTTATGAAACTTATCAATTTGAAAATGGAAAATTATATGTCGCTAGAGATCATAATGGAATTTTATTTGGGGGGATTTATGCTAATGGATATAAAGGCTGTGAAGTGGGTTTGGATAAATCATCTCTGCAGTGTGGCAAATATCAATTTACATTAGAAAAAGGCAAGATAGTAGGACAAAATTCAAAAATACTAGATTCTTTTGCAATCAAATCCCAAAAGATTGTTTATCGGCAAACACAGGCAAGTCCGAGTAATATTTCAATGCTTATAGTGTGCTCCAAAAATCCAAAAATCCAAAATTTATTAGAATTAATGTATCAAAAAGAATTTGAATGCACAAATGCCCAACAAGTTTTTTTGAAAGAGGCAGAAGAATCAATGCAAGAGTATTTAAAAGATATTGGCGATTTAAATGTCGAAGAATATCTTAAAAAGTTTCCTTTAGAAGAGATTACCGAAGATAAATTGTATTATTTTGATGAAAATTTGCTAGTTTTTGAAAAAATGAGTTATTTATACACAGGGGGAGCACATGGGAATCATGGTAAATGGGGAGTTGTATTGTCCAAAAAAGAGGGCATAGTAGAGCTTAATGAAATCATTGATTTAAATAATTTGGAGTTAAAACAGATTCTTTGGGAAAAATATCAAGATATAGCCACCAAAGAAAAGGTAAAAGATTATATCACTTTTGAAAATTTTAAAGTATCTGATGCGATATTGTTGAGCTATGATGGGATTGTGTTTGTTTATCAACCTTATGAAATTATGCCTTATGTTTATGGAAATATAGAGATTAAATTGCCTTTAGAAGTGGTAGAAAAATTTGGAAATTTTAAAGATTCTCCCTTGAAGTATCTTTTTTTGCGACAAAATTAAAATGCAGTTTTATCTTTGTTGTGTATAATTCGCCCAAAATATTAAGGATAGATTGATGAAAAAGCTAAAAATACTATTTTGTTTGTTATGTGTGGGCTTATTCTTTGGAGCTTGTGAAAAAAGCATTCAAGAGGCACAAGAAGACACCCCCAAACAAGAGTATTTAGAGGATTTAGAAATCATAGCAAATAATGGAGATAAGATTGCAATTAATCAAAAAATCCCACAATCTTATAAAAATAATTTTAAAAATATCGAACCCACCCAAAAAAACACCCTCAAAGATTTGCTAATCACCTCCAACAAAGAAAACATCAAAGTTTTGTTCTTTTTTACAACTTGGTGTGAGCCTTGTGTTGGGATTTTGCCTCATTTAGAGAATCTTCAAAAGCAATTTGGAGATAAAATCACAATTTTTGGAATCGGAATTGATGATTTGGTGGGAGAAGTAGAGGATTTCAATCAAACAATGCAAGTTTTCATCGAAGAAAACAAAATCACTTTTCCAGTAGCATTCAAAGAAAATAGAGCGGAGTTTTTCAAAGCATTAGAGGGGCTTGAGGGAATACCTTTGATTGTTTTGTATGATGAAAAGGGAGATTACATTATCCATTATTTAGGTGCGATTCCAGAAGAAATGATCGAGTTTGATTTATCTCAAAATTTAGCAAAAATGAGGGCAAAATAATGTTTAACATTCTCAAAAAAACCTTGCAAAAAACCACCCAAAATATCAAGGAGTTATTGCCAAAAGCACACAAAAAGCTTACCAAAGAAGAATTAGAAGAAGTGCTAATTGCCACAGATATGGATTATGATTTAATCGAAATGATTTTATCTCCCTTAGGTGAAGAAATCAGCAAAAATGAGCTTGAAGTTGCCTTGCTTAGACTTTTTAGAGGTGAGAGCTATTATGACAAAGTGCAGGCAAAACAAGTCAATGCTAAGCCTTGTGTAGATTTGATTGTAGGTGTCAATGGAGCGGGCAAAACTACCACGATTGCCAAACTTGCAAATTTATACCAAAAGCAAGGCAAAAGCGTGATTTTGGGTGCTGGAGATACTTTTAGGGCAGCAGCTATCGAGCAATTAAGCCTTTGGGGAGAGCGACTAAAAATCCCTGTAATTTCTTCCAAACAAGGGCATGATCCTTCAGCAGTGGCGTTTGATACGATTACTTCGGCAGTAGCTAAGAATCTAGATTGTGTGATTATTGATACTGCAGGGAGATTACACAACCAAAGCAATTTACAAAATGAATTACAAAAAATCGTCCGAATCTGCAACAAAGCCAAAGAGGGCGCACCACATAGGAAAATACTCATCTTAGATGGCACACAAGGCACTTCAAGTCTCGATCAAGCAAAGATTTTTAGTCAAACATTGGGCGGAGTTGATGGCGTGATTATTACCAAGCTTGATGGCACAAGCAAAGGCGGAGCGATTTTTAGCATTATTCATACCTTGCGAGTGCCTATTTTGTATATCGGAGTGGGAGAGGGTGCAGAAGATTTGATAGAATTTGATGAAAGTCAATATATCCAAACGATTTTAGATTCTATTTTTGAATGAGAAATTAGCCGATACTTAGTCACAATGTGAGGCTAACTTCCTAAGGGAAGTTTGAATCTGCCCTCACAAAACGCCAAACATATAATTAGACTAACCCTTGATTCTTAGATTTACACTAAAGCCATAATCCTTTGTGATATGCTGTGTGAGGAAATTTCCTATTTCATTGGTAGTATCTTGCAAATATTCTAAGTTTAGCAATTCCTCCATAAAAGCCATAGTATTGGTATTACATAAAGAAGTAGTGTTTAAAGATTCTAGCATTTTTTGATTGAATAAAAGTGATTATATCATAAAGAGGCTTTATGCTGTTTCATAGAGCTTAATCAAAATATAATATTGCATTATATACAATATTAGTATATTTTTTAGGAAAGATTATCAAATAAAGATTATGAAAAAACAAGAGTTAATCATTAGGAATTTGGGTCCTATTAAAGAAGCAGATATTATTATAATGCCTTTTACTATTTTTATCGGTGAGAGCGGTAGTGGAAAAAGCATTATTATGCGAACAATTAGTATGTTCCAATGGATATATAAAAAAATGCAGTACAAAATGTTTTTGAAAGCCTCTAATGCCAAGAAAGATCCATTGAGATTTAGATTAGAGCGGATTTTAAAAGATTCTTTATTGGAAGATTTTGTTAGTAAAGAAACATATATAGAATACAAAATAGAAGATGTGACTATCGCTACAATCTCTCAAGGAAAATTAACACCTAAATATGACTCTCTAAAACAAAATGAATTTTGTATTAATAAAATACTTTTCTTAAACGATAATCGCTCATCGATTGCCGAAATACTTTCTAGCCCAAGCGGTTTAAGGGCTAGATTCTCTTTATACACAAACGATATGATTAGCAATTTTAAAGAAAGTCTTAGTAAGATGAATCAAGAAATGCAAACTATGAACATAAATGTATTAAAAAAAAAGAAAGTTGCCTATGAACAATATTATATTCAAAGAGACAATAAAGAAATAAAATTTGAAAACTCAAGTTCAGGGGAAAAAAGCTCGGTCATTATAGAGCTTATTTGCTCTCATTTTGCAACAAAGTATGATTTTGAGGAAGCTTTTATTGGTGGAATACTAGAGTTTTTATTGGAATTAGATTTGGAATTAGATATAGATAAACTCAAAAATGTAAAAGAATATTTAATGCAAATGCAAAACAATCGGAATATGTGTATTTTAATAGAAGAACCCGAGAGCAATCTTTACCCAAGCAATCAAGAGAAAATGAGTTATTATTTGGCAAACTTAAGAGTAAAAGAGCATAAACCACAAGTTATAATTTCTACTCATAGCCCATATATGCTTAGTGCATTTAATAATGTAATATATGCTAACCAGCTATTAAAACAAGGGGCAGAAAAAGAAATTTTAGAAAGCATAGTCCCAACTTCTATAAATTCTGAAGATTTTATTGCATATAAAATAGATAGTGGAGAGGTTAAGAATATTATAGATAAAGAAACAGGCTTAATTAATGCAGAAGAAATAGATAATGCAAGTGATAACATTATGAATAAATTTGATTCCTTAATAGAAGTGAGTAACACATTAAAAGACAATCAAAAATGATAGAAGAATTTAGAAGGTATAGCGAAACCCCAAAGACACAAGTTAGTTGCAAAGAACAGGGTAAAGAATTCTTATTGATAAGCACCCAAGATTTGTTTTATAAGGTAAAGGTAGATGGGGGACTAGACAATTCTCAAGAGTCAAAATGTGATTATCTAATTATTAAAGCAAGTGATGATTCTATATGGTTATATGTAGAGTTAAAAGGAAAAGATATCAAAAAAGCTTTTGAACAAATAGAAGCGACACATAATAAATACAAAGACATAATTAATCAAACAAGAAAATTCTATGGTGCAATAGTGGCTTCAAGGGTAGCACCAAAAACTACAACTAAACAACAAATTTTAATCTCCAAGATGAAAAATAAATATAAGATGGAATGCTTGGTATGTAGTCAAAAATTGAAACTTAGATACAACCAGAATTCAAATTCTATTGTCAAATAATCTTAATATTTGCAAATCACCCCCTAATCCTCTTGCTTGAATTTTTATAGTATTCAAAATATTTAAAGAAATTTACAAAGATTGCAATTCAATGTGAAAATTTTACACATTTATTTTTGGTTTTTGGAAAGCTAGAAAGTGGGTTTGAGATTTTTTGACAAAACTTTGATGATTTTCTATGAAGCTAATCATCAAGCCTAATTATAAAGATTAAATTATTATTTAACTTTTACTAAATCATTTATATAATTTTGT
>NZ_JAERIT010000018.1 GCF_017979475.1 Helicobacter pullorum NCTC 12824 | reverse complement strand
TTAAATCGAGACACGCTTCGATTTGTTTCAAGGAAAACCCTAATCTATTTCTTAAAAAGAAATTAAAAATAACATTAAGAGGCTTTAAAGCCCCTAGCTTTAGCTATTGGGATATAAAGCTTGTTTGGTAATTATTCTTACAAATATTTTTTAAAAATTTCCAACTATTTCCTTTTTGGAAAAAGTTCTAACCCCTTTCACTTCCCACCAAAGTAGGATTTATCTAAGGTTGTCATTTTTTGATGACTGGGATTAAAGTAGATTTTAACATTTTTTAATTTCGTTAAGTATAACCAATATTACATATAATTCTAATAAAATTTTAAGTCCAAAGTAGATATATTAATTCCAAAAATAATTGAGTTAGGTAAGCAAAAATGACAACACTAAAAGCTTATGAAGTCTCTTTATATTTTCTTTTTAGAGCTAGAGAGTTAGAAGCAGGAGACACAATTTCAAATTTAAAAATGCAAAAGTTGCTCTATTATGCACAAGGTCATTTCTTAGCTACATATCAAATACCTTTATTTAATGAGAAAATACAAGCTTGGAAATATGGACCAGTAGTAAAAGAAGTATATGATAGATTTAAGATTTATGGAAATTTAGCGATTGATTTTAAAGAATTAGACAATTTTGATAGCTCTATTTATACGCAAGAACATTTAGATACATTACCATTTGTGTTTAATCGCTATAACATTTCAGCAAAAGAGCTAGTAGATAAAACACATAGTGAAGCACCTTGGAAAGAAGTTTATTCTGAATATACAACCAATGAAATCACGCAAGATAAAATTAAAGAATTTTTTATAGAAGAATTTAAAAAAGAGGTGGAAAGCTACATATAATGAGTGGTTTTGTAGGGTTAAATGAGCTTTTTATAAAACTTCAATTGAAATTTGAATTCAAGTTATCAGAACTAGAAAAAACACATATCACAAGACTTCTTTATCCATTAAGTAACAAAAATAGATTAACACTTAGCAAAGAAGATTTCACAAAAGCTTTAGAGCCTATGCATTTAGAAACAAATACTAGATATACAGAAGCAATAAAACAATTTTTAATAAACTATTTAGAAAAAAATATACAAGATATGATTTAATAGGGCTAAAAAAATCAAAAGATATTTAGAGATAGTTTAAAAAATTCTAAGGTCGTCATTTTAACGACCTACTAAGCAATTTCCAAGTAGCTTTTAATTTTGTCTATTTTTTCAGTGTTTGTTTTACTTAAATCATAGGCATTTTGTGCATTTAACCAAAATTCAGGCGTGGTATCAAAGAATTTGGCTAATCTTAAAGCCATATCCACACTAACTGCTCTTTTGCCATTGATTAGTTCATTGATAGTGCGGAAGCTAACGCCTAGATATTCTGCTAATTTTGTTTGTGTGATTCCTAAATCTTTTAAAAAAAGTTCGTTTAGGATTTCTCCTGCGTGTGTTTTTACTCTCATAGCCTCTCCTTAGTGATAATCTAGGATTGAAACTTCATAGGCATTGGTATCAAATTTAAAGATAATGCAATACTTGGCATTAATGCGTATGCTATAAAATCCTTGCAAATTTCCACTTAACTTTTCTAAATGATTGCTAGGTGGGGCTTTTAAGTCTTTTATATTTGTTGCATAGCTTAAAGCATCCAGCTTTAATAAAGCTATCTTTTGAATCTCTTGTGGGAATACTTTAGACTTCCCGCTATGATAAAAAGATTCTGTTTCTTTATCTTTAAAACTAAGTATCAATGCCATTCCTTAAATTTTAATAGAATGATATAACGCATAAGGTTATAATATATTTAAAAACTTACTTTTTCATTCTTGCTAGATTATTTTGCTAAAAAAGCACACGATTTTATTGTTTTGATATATTTATAGTTAAGAGAGCTTTATAATGAGGGATTTAGCTTAAAGGAAATAGCGTATTTTTGAATGTTTCAAAGGTGGCAATGGGACATAGGCTAGAATATTGGGGTTACTTGATGAGTAAAAAACATTGGAGGTGCAATAAAGAATATTCCAAAAGAGAAAATAAAATAAGAAGCATTGAATAAGTAATAATCATAAATGGGTTTTATCTTGCTTTTTTACTTTTACTTTAAAAGGTTTTGCCATAGCTTTAATGGCTTTTGCTAAATTATTATTTGCTTTTTGATAATTAAAGTCATTGATTTATCGATTGATTTGCCCTATCCAACGAATCACATTGCCCTTAGAATCTATTTCTACTTCTAGGTCTTTGTATTTGTTGTAGAATCTAGGGGATAAGATTTCATCAAAGTATTTTGTGCCTTTAGGAGTTCTTGCTACCAAGATATTATATTCACTCCAATATTTTGGTGTATCCCAAGGAGCTTTTATTATTTCATTATAGTTATCATCGTATTTTTTTAAAAATCTTTCTTTGTAAAAGAAATTGTCCCTAAAATAAATCCAAGCTTGGTATTTGTCCTCTTTGTAATAAGAGAGATTGGTGGGATAGTCTATCTTATCTCTATCATCATCCCAATCACAAAGAAAATCAATATATCCTGCTAAGAATAATTGCCCTATAATATTAATGTATTCACTGATATAAGTAGGCTTTGGAGAATCTAGCCTAGAATCTGGTATCTCCCAAAAAAGCTTATCACACTCAAATTTATTCCCATAGCGATACGAATCACAATAATAGCACAATCCGCTAAGCTCAAAAAAATCTAAAATATCCACTTTTGTAATATTTGGATTTGTAAGAAATATTTCAAGCTTAGTTTGATGTTTCTTTACTGCATTGCTTATTTCATAGTTTGGTAGTATCTCTACGCTATTTCTTTTGAATTCCTTAAATACTTTATATACCATTGCTACCCCTATTTATCTATGTGAATTCTAATGTTTGTTTTTGGATTTCTGCTGTTTATCTCTATTGTCTCTCCACCTGTTTTAGAATCCACCCTATAATTTATTCAAGTTCTCTACTCAAAGATTTTGCTTTATCTTTGCTTCCTCCCCTCCCCTACTATCCACCCTTCTTGTATCCACAATCATACTTGCTAATCTCCCTATAAGTTTAGGGCGAGATTCTCTAATGCTTAATTTGTTGTTTATATTGCCATTATTATCATTGCTTTGATTCATAGCTCTTTTCTTGCTTTCTTTAAAATCAGCTTCTATCATTCCTTTGTCTTTTCTTTCTTGTTTTGCATTGATTCCTAAATACAATGCTTTAAGGTTGTTATTCCCTATAATCTCTAAATCTTTTAAAAAATCTCTATGTTTAGAGGAATTTATCTTATCATTTTGTAGATAAGTATTAAAATCTCCTTGTGCTAAATTATCTAAATAGTCCATTGCTCTATGGTAAGCTTCTATGGCTAGTGGAATATCCTCATCACTTTTATTATTACTTGCTTGTTCCATTTTTTTATATTCATTATACAATGCCTCTTTGGATTTAAAGTATTTTATATTATCTTGCAAAAACACAAACAATTCTTTTTGTATTGTATATACAAAATCCCCATTCAACATTCTCATATAAAAACCTTCAGCTTCCAAATCTTTGCACAAAGATTCTAATGTATCATAATGATAACTTAAAAATGGTGAGTTTATATGTTTGATTGGTGCAGGAAGATAACGATTTATATGCTTTGTATGATTATCAAAAGCCAATGGGATAATAAAGCCTTGTTTGTTTCCCTGCTCTCTAGTTAGCCTAGTTTCTAAGATAGAAGCGTATTCATGAGGAACAAAAAAGGATTCAAGAGGTAAAGAAAGTATGGCTTGTGGGACATTAGAATCAAAAAATGATTGAGCAGTATCTAAAACTTGAGATTGCAAAGGAGATAAAATTTGTTTGAAATCTCTAAAAAAATGTATCCCCAATACACTTCCTATACCAAGCAAACTTATATCTCTTAAATTTTTTAGCACTTGGCGTCTATTAAAATCCATATCAAAATGTGCGATTGAATAAGTATGCATAAAACTATTGATAGATTTTTTCATTTGCATTCTCCCTAAATATTAAGCGTATAATATATAATAAGAATTTGCTTTTATCAAGATAAAATATTTCAGAACTTTATGCATGATGATACAATAGCACTAATCACCTTTTATTCAATCAAAAAAATGTTAGAATCTTTAAGCAATAAAGATATTAAAGAAGCAATGAATAATTATAGCGAGACTTTAAAAGATAATACCAAAATATACAGCAAAGATTTAATAGATACTCTTTTTGCATATCCTTATACAAAAATAGAATCTTTAGAAAAAACTTTACAAATTACTCGCCAAACTTCCTCAAAATATCTTAAAATTTGTGAAGAATTAAAATTACTAGAATGCGTTAATGTTCAAAAAAAAAGAAATATTATATCAATGTAAAGCTTTTTGAGATTTTGAGTAAAGAACTGTTATGTTAAAATTTTTGAGTTTTTTTAACATAAGTCTTTACTAATGTTAAAATTTTTTGATTTTTTTAACATTGGATTTTATTGTTTTGCTTTTATTGCAATAGAGTTGTAAAACTAGGATTTTATGATTCAATTCGCATAATTTTATTATACATTGGGCGGTGAAGGTTACTTCCTAGTGAAGTAGCTACCTTCACTAGGTTGAATCTACCTTCATTGAAAGGAGATTTGACACATAATGATTAAAATCATTGTTATTCTAATAGCAATTAGCTTAATATTAACTACCCCTTAAAGCAAAAAGCTCTAGGGGCGATTTTATCATTAAATTGCTTTAAAGGGATATAAAATGTCTTTAAAGATTGAAATTAGTGGATTTGATAAAGATTTTTTACCTGTTTTTGAGAGTTTGGCTAAAAATTTAAAGCAACTTATCGCTTGATAGAGTTTGAAACTCCAAAGGAACAAAAAGAAAGCTCCATGAAAAAAGCTTTAGAAAAATTAGAAAATGGGGAAATATGAAACTTTTAAAACTTTGATGAATATAAAAGACTATGCGTGAAATGTGAAATTAGAGTTTTAAAAGAGTATAGAAAAAATTATAAAAAGCAAGATAATAAACTTATTCTAACTTGCATTAATGTGGGTTCTCACAGTGAGATATTTTAAAATTTCCTTTTTTCATTTTCATTTACGCTTCAAAGCTAATTCTTCTATCAAATCTCTAAAATAATATAAATTACTCTGAATGTGATTTATATTATTTTTATTAATGGAACAATCCCTATTACAAAATAAGTCTCTTTTCCTAAAATAATTCTCAACATTTTCTATGCTTCCGCCTTTAGAGACAATTTGATTGTATAAATTTTTGAATACAAAGACTTACTCATTAGAGGAGAAAAAACATCACTAAACACACTTAGTTTCTATATTTCAACTTTGGATGGAAAGATTTTGTAGAACCTGAAAATTTAGTATATAAGTAAGATAATCAGCTTTTATCTTTAGCAAATGAAGTAAGTTTTAGAAGTTTTATAACAAAAGTCAATAACTTTTATAATAACTTAGATAAATTTATATCTCAACAAAATGCACAAATCCAAAAATTAGAGCTAGAAATTACAGAGCTAAAAGTATTACAGGAGATAACACTCCAAAATACACAAGAAAAGATTATTTAGAAGCATTAAGGGAAGATAATGGGATTGTTATGGAAGAAATAGAAAAGATGAGTAAGCAAAAAGATTATAAAAGCTCTTTTGTGCCAAAATCTGCAAAGATCTTAGAAGAATTAAATAAACAAAGTAAAACTATAAAAGAAAATGAAATTGACTATTGATAATTGCTTAAAGTTTTTATTAACATTTTTATATTATAATTTTTCTATAAAAGTTTTGGCAGTAACCTTAAATATACTCGATAGCATTTATGGCAACCCCTCAACTATATGAACCGCACGATATAAAAATGTCTAAGCGGTTCAATTCTTCTTAAAGTTTTAAAATGTTAAAAAAAGTAGCAATATTAGTAGATGGTGATTTTTTTATAAGACGCCATAAATACTGCTTCAAATTAATCATAAACAAAGATTACGATCCAACACCTCAAAACTTGGCAATAGCATTACAAAGACATTGTTTAAGGCATATTGATAGAAACAAGGAAGGATTATATCATATCTTTTTTAGGACTTTTGAGATTGTCCGATACTAGCAAATTATTACAAACCATCACATCCATCAAAGCAAAACACAAAGGAATATTCAAGCAGAGTGTGCCAAAAATGGAAAAAATGAAGATTTTGAAATAGGAGAATTAAAATTTAATTCTTTATCTCAAAATAAAAAGATACAGGGTAATTTTACAATATTTGGGAATGATTTTTACTTTAGCATTTATGAAAAGAAATTAAAAGAATAAAACAGAGTCATTGCCTTGTCTGTTATCGCCTTGCGTTAAACGCAATGTGTTCGGTCAACACTCTGCTTTATTTTAAGTTTTATTATTCTAACACAATAAGCTTAAAAATTAATTAATTTTATCTCTTGTTCATTATTCCTAACACTTGTCTATCGCAAGATATTATCGGTTCTTCGCTCTCCCTGCTGTAGCCAATTGAGTGCATTGAATGAAATGCAAATAGAACAAAAAATCAGACAATATAATAAAGTGTTAAATAAATCTTGTTATTCGCAAAAGCATCATTAATAGCCTCTATGAGAAGTTCTTGTGGCATTTTCAAACTAAAATTTTCCTAGATAAAAATCCTTTGACATTTCCACAATATCTTGCGGTATTTCTTGATATGGATCATCTTTTATTTTAGAATCTAAAAAGAAATCTATGATATTCATTTTTTGCCTCTTAAGACCACCAGCTAACAATTGCTTCATTTTTTTCCATTCGGGATATTGGTGTGAGATTTCTGCAAGTTTAAAAGTTTCAATATTTCCAAAGTGTTTGAGAGCAAAATCCATTGCCTCTTCATTAGTTTTGGATAGCATTTCTAAAGATTTTTCTTTGTTAGTAATGTAATACTTGTTATCAGATATGCCAATGTAGTTAAAAAAGTATTCTTGTTCCTCATCACTCTCAAAATTTTGACTTAGAATATCCTTTACATTAGAAGCTACTGCTCCGTGCTTCATTGCATAATAGGTATCGTGAGATATACTCCTGCCATATTTTCTTAAATGATACCTATCAGAGAAAAAGACAAGCTTTAAAAGACTGACTTTATCATAAGGTTTTTTTCCATTTTTGATAATATAATAAAGCATTTGAATAATATTTTTTGTATCCATAATTTTTTCACTCCAAACTCATTGTATGGTTTCTAACTCTTATTTACTTAATTGCTTGCAAAATTCCATTGAAGTTACACTAAAGAGAGATAGTGACTTCTTTATCTCCCCTGCCCTTTTTAACCTTATTTAGGCACAAATCTCAATTGCTTTAGCAGTTGGGCTGAATGCCAACGAGCATAAGCTGAATAACTATTTATGAACAAAAAAAGCCGAACCAAGTTAGATGACTAACAAGGCTCGGCAAAATCCGAACTAAAGGCGTTTCTATGAAAAAGAAACAGAAACGTTTTAGAGAATTATACCTAAAATTTAAAATATTCTACATAGAGTTTGAATTTAGATTGTGAATTTGTGTGGTGAAGTTAGATTCCTTAGTGAATTGCGACTTCACTAAGGGAAATTTCTTCTCCAAAAGGAGGTGAAATAATGTATTGCTTTGTAATTATAGCATTAATTTGCTTAATTGCAACTCCTGCATTTAGCAGGAGTTAGCTAAAGGCTAGGTATCCTAGCCCAAGCTTAGTAATACTTCCCCCTTTACCATCGCAGATATTTCATATTTTCTTGCTCTTTTAGCAATTCTAAAACATTCTCTCCATTTTCTAAAACTCCATTAATTGCTTCCTCAAAAAAATCAAACTTCTTGCATTTTTCAAACAAAACAGGTTTCACAAACCTACTCATCTCATTAATGAAACCATTATTGTGTGTTTCTTTGTTTTCTTGTAGTTCTTCTAATTTTTGAGCAAGTTTTATAGGAAAATCAGAAGCACGGTAATCAAATATTTTATTATTAATCCAATCAAGATTAATTGGGGTATTTTTATCTAAAAGCCACTTAATATCCCAAATATCCCTATACTTGATATATTTACTGCATCCTAAAGCTAAGATTTTATCAGCTAATATTTCTTCTAAACTTTCAGTTCTAATCATTAAGTCATCACTATTTTTTAGAGAATAATGATTAATGATATTCATCACTTTATTATCATAACTTGGAACATCACAAATTTTTATATTGATTTTAGCTTTTCTATTGGAAATTGGCAAAAATACTTTTGCAGTCCATTTTTTCACAAAATTTTCATTTTCTTTGGGATATGATAATTCTGCCTCTAAATTGTATTTGGCTCTCATTGTATCAACAAAAATCTTTTCAAACTCTTTAAATAAAACTCTATCAAAATCAACTCCGCCATCTCTTAATACAAAATCTAAATCTTCTGAATGTCTGCTATTGTTATAACAAAGCCTCAAAGAAGTTCCGCCTTGAAACACTATATCATTGGCTATATCTGATTGGCTCAAAGATTGCAAAATATCATAATGCAAAATTTCCTTAATGACTGCATCTTTAGTGTTGCCTAGCTCTAAAGCATAGGAAACTGCGATATTTTCTAAATCACTCATTATTTTTCCTCCATTGTTCTTCTAACAAATCAATACTTCTCCTATGCTTATAGGAATCTTTTATGGCTCTATCTACACTTGCTTCAAAGATTCCTCTATTTTCATTATAGAAAATTCCACTATCTTTATTAAAAAACTCTCTTTTAGAGGTTTTGACAAATTCAATAATGCCATAAGCAGTATGGAATGTTTGACTTCTGGAAGAAGAAATAAAAATTAAACGATTAGGGATTTGCGAAATTAGTCCATTTTCACTCAAAACACTTTCCAAGCTAAGATAGAATGTCTCTTTAGGTCTAATTTTAGTTGCAACATATTCCAAAAAATTTGGAGGAATATGGCGACTTCTTTTGTTAAAATATAGTCCATTGCAAAGCTTGATAATTAAGCCATTTTTGACTTGTCTATTCAATCCAACAGAAAAGACATTTTTGCTTTCATTGGGAAAAAATAGTCTTAGCTGTTTAGCACTCAAAACAGAGATTTTGAATTTTTCATCGATTTCATCAAGAACTTTCAATAATTGTTTGTTTGTCATAATAACTATCCATTTTTTTAACAAAATAATTAAAATTATGACATACTTTTCTCCTTTCTTTTTTTAATACTCACATTGTAAATACCTCGTTTTTATTTGTATTTCATTTTCTCTCCTCATTTAAAAACTGCGGTATAATTCTCTGTCCATTTGGCAAGATGGATAAAAATGAATGCGTTGAAATCCATTATGGACTTCTTAATCAAGATTTTGGTAAGCTCCATTCTCTTCAGAGAGTGGAGCTTTTTGGCTATTTGGCTTATATTTCATCGCATAGTTCTTGTATTAGTATGATTATTCTCTTCCTCTTTCAACTCTCTTTCTTTGTTTTCTTTATTCATCTCAAGCAATAATTCTTCTTTAGATTGAATAACAGAAATCATAGAATCAGTATTGCGTGATTCTTGATTTCT
Organism: Helicobacter pullorum NCTC 12824; assembly: GCF_017979475.1. Lineage (GTDB taxonomy): Bacteria > Campylobacterota > Campylobacteria > Campylobacterales > Helicobacteraceae > Helicobacter_D > Helicobacter_D pullorum. Next base: position 1,747 of record NZ_JAERIT010000018.1, on the reverse strand, counting down.
GCTATTCTCTTGTGCTTGAGATTTGAGAAGAGAGAGTTTAGAAGTGGAAGGAATGTTGTTAGATTGTGGTATAATTTCAGTAGCAGATATTGAAGGTGCTTTATTGCACTTAGGTAAATCGAATGATTTACTAGCGTAATGGTTTGACCTTGTGGGTGCTGCTTTTGCAGATGACGCCTCCACCAATATCTGCCCTTCTTTTTTAAATTTGGCTAGTTTGGCAATACTTTTTTTATTGGCGTGATAAATTACATTTGTCCCACTATCATTTTTAATAACTATATCTCCCATTTTTTCGTTATCTAATTTTTTTAATGCTTTAAATATTCCAATATCTTTATTAGAGTGTGTAGCATCAACAATAATTTCAGGCTCATTTACCACCTTTTCAATCACTTCTTTTACTTCTTGTTTATCTCTAAACATTTCAGGGTGTCTTTCATAAAGCAGATTTAAATCTGCAATAGCTTGTTCTTCCCCCAAAAGCTCTACAAGGCTTTTACCAAGATTGAATAAGGCTAGTTCTCTTTCTTGCTCACTCATATTCCCCTCTCCTTGTCTTTAGAAGGATTCTTGTTTTGGAGTTTATTTTCAGTAAATTCTTTTAATTTTGCTTGAAAGTCTATGGGTGTTTTGGGTTGATTTTTGGATTCTAAATTCGATATAATATTCTCATTAGTAATTGATGAAATGTTCTTTTGAACCAGTCGCCCGTCAAGACTTTGGGCTTGAGTGTAGGGGGTGTGGGCGTCCCTACCATCAATTACTATATCTTTTTTCATTTGCGTGGAAAATTACATTTATTCCACTATCATTTCTGATTCCAATATCTCCCATCAATAGCCTATTTATATTTTGCTTGTTTGTATCTTGATATTCTCTACTTTTTTGAGTTATAATTATATCAGCAGGACGGAGAAAATTAAGGTCGTTAATCAAGTGGCGAGGCTGACCTTGCTCACCCACTCCTGTTTTTTAATCTCTCTTTGTCTTCTTTCTGTTTCAGAATAAATTGTCAATAATCTACTTACATTTTGCTTGTTTGTATTTTTATATTCTCTACTGCCATATGAATAGATTCTAAAGGGGATTCAAATGGCTGAATATTTATGTGAGATAAAAGCTTAAGACATAGTCGTTACATACTCTTCTGCCTCATAAAGACTTTTAAAGGAATTTACAATGGGTATTTGATGAGCTTCTAATACTCTTTAAGTTCATCCTCTTCCCCACTCCAAAAACCTTTCATAAGTCCTAAAAATGGAACATTTGCTAAGGAAACAACATCTATTTTGGATGTATTAATTTTTGGAAACAATGAAATATTAATGCTATTTGCCATTATTTACTCCTCCTTAAGTTCATTTAATTTATCGATTATAGCGAATTTTATAATCGCACTTCGTGTAAGTTCGTATTTCTTCGCATATCTATCTATTTTATCTGTTATATCTTTTGGTAGTCTAAACATTATTGATACCCCTTCATCTTTATTCCCCTTTTTTGGTCTCCCTGTCTTTTTTTTAGTATTTTGTGTAGGGTCTAAATTTTGTTCTTCAATATTATATTCCATCTTACATCCTTTTTATGAGTAAAATTTTATTATTATATTTTTTCCCTTATATAAATATTATTTTATATTTACTAAAAGCCAAAAGCTTTGGCGTTAGTTTAATAGAAAAAATAGGCTCTCTTTTTGCAAAGTGCCAAAAGTGGAAAAATTTTCCTGGAAAGAATTGTTTAAAAA
>NZ_JAERIT010000001.1 GCF_017979475.1 Helicobacter pullorum NCTC 12824 | reverse complement strand
GGGGGGGGGGCATAATGCGTTTATATGGGTTATTGGCAATCATTGCAAATTAATTATTAGGGGGTGTTTATTTATTTTTGAAAGTGAAAAAATACAAAAGTAAAAATGAATTTTGAGATAAAAATAGCTAAAATCTCAAATCTTTGGAAAAATCCAAAGATTTGTTATGCAAGAGTTAGTTTAATAATGAATCCAAACGGCTTTGTAGATATTGATTGTTGAAACTTGCTGCATAAAGTGCCGCATTGGCTTTTAGCTTGGCTGTATTTAGCTCATTGTAATTTTCTGCTAAATCATCATCTAGCAAATTCCCCTCTGCTGCTTTTAGATTTACCACTGTGTTCATACTTGAATTAATACCGGATTGAATCCCATTCATCGCAGCTCCGATGTCTGCACGACTCATACCCACTTGCTCGATAAAATCCAAAATGCTTTGTTGGTTATTGACGCTCAAATTTGCGGTATTTGGTGCTTGTAGATTGATACTTTCTGTGCCATTACCGGTTACAAAACTCATCTGCCCACTAAAAACATTTTTGCCATTAAAGGTTGCTTGACTAACTGCATCATTCATAGATTGCGTTAATGCTGTCGCTTCATTTTGAATCATTGCTCTTTGGGAGCTATTCAAAGCCGGATTCCCCAATGCCACAGAAAGTTCATTGATTTGGATTGCAGAATCGGTCAAAGTCGAGAGTGTGCCATCTGCAATTTGCAATACACCTAGTGCATCATTAGCATTGCGAATCCCTTGAGACATTGAATTAGCCTGTGCCAAAAGTGCATTAGCAATAGCTAAACTCGCTCCATCAGTAGATTCTATGGGGCGTGGAGAAGAGATTTTTTGAAGTGCTTTTTCTTCTTCTTCCTTTGCTTTATTGAGGTTAATCAAGCTTTCATTTGTGTTTTGTGTGTTGCCAATTTTCATTCTTTAACTCCTTGCTTAAAATTTGCTTCCTTGCTTTGTAGAAAGTTAAGCATTTTTCATTCCACTTTCTATTTTTTGCTCTAAATATTTGGTGTGGATAACTCCTCTTTTAAAATCGTCATTTTTCATCATTTCTTTATGGAAATCAATCGTCGTTTTAATACCCTCGATACAAAACTCATCTAAAGCCCTTTGCATTCTTGCTATGGCTTCATCGCGAGTTTTGCCCCATACGATAAGTTTGCCAATCATCGAATCATAAAACATCGGCACTACATATCCGGCATAAGCGTGGCTATCAATCCGCACATTATTTCCTCCCGGTGCAATCCATTTGGTAATCTTACCTGCTGATGGATAAAACTTCACTGGATCTTCTGCGGTGATTCTGCACTCTATGGCACAGCCATCAAAGCTTACAGAATCTTGCTTTGGCAATTCTTTGCCCTCTGCAATTTCAATCATTAGCTTAATAATATCAAGTCCGCTTACAAGCTCGCTTACAGGGTGTTCTACTTGCAATCTTGTATTCATTTCCATAAAATAGAAATTTTGCTCATTGTCTAATAAAAATTCATAAGTCCCTGCACCCACATATTTAATCGCTTTTGTCGCTTGAATGGCGGTTTCTAAAAGCTTTTTTCTTGTATGTGGCTCTAAAGTTGGCGCTGGGGATTCTTCAATTAACTTTTGGTGTCTTCTTTGGAGTGAGCAATCTCTCTCTCCAATATGCAAAACATTTCCATGTTTATCAGCAAGAATCTGCACTTCAATATGTTTTGGTTTGTCAATAAACTTCTCCATATAAATCGTGCCATCACCAAATGCACTGATTGCTTCGCTTTCTGCTGCTAAATAGGCATTAAACATATTTTCTTCACTTTGGACAATACGCATTCCCCTACCGCCTCCACCTGCTGCGGCTTTCAAAATCACTGGATAACCGATTTCTTTTGCAAGTTTGAGGGCTTCTTCTTTGGATTTTATCGCACCATCGCTACCTGGAATCACAGGCACACCGGCATTTTTCATCACTTCTTTGGCTTTGCTTTTATCACTCATTAATGCCATTACTTCGGAATTAGGACCTATAAACTCGATATTGTGATATTTGCAAATTTCAACAAAGTTTTGATTTTCACTCAAAAAACCATATCCCGGGAAAATCGCATCTGCACTAAAAAGCTCCGCTGCTGAAATAATCGCTGGGATATTCAAATAACTCTCACTTGATTTATCCCCACCTATACAAACTTTTGCATCTGCTAAATCCAAATAATGTGCATCTTTATCTGCTGTGGAATACACTGCAATTGCCTTTTTGCCCATTTCTTTGATTGTGCGGATAGCCCTAAGTGCGATTTCTCCACGATTAGCAATCAAAATTGTATTGATTTGTTTATTTGACATTAGATTTTCTCCACCACAAATAGAGGCGAATTGTATTCCACAGGCTGTGCGTCAGTTGGGATAATTTCTTTTATCACACAATCAAACTCCGCTTCAATCTCATTCATAATTTTCATCGCCTCAATAATTGCTAGAGTTTGCCCCTTTTTGACTTTATCCCCTACATTTACATACGCTGGTGCATCTGGGGAGGGGCAACGATAAAAAGTCCCAACCATCGGAGAATTAATCGTTTCTCCTCTTGTTGTAGGACTTTGGATAGGTGCTTGAGGTGCAACTTCTATTTGAGAGGGAGATTGAGGGGTTTGCGTCGTAATGGGAGATAAAATTTGTGTATTTTGGGATTCTACAATTTGAGGGGTTTTTATGCCCTTTTCTAATTTGATTTTAGAATTTTCTTGTGTGATACTAAGCGCATTAAGAGAGCTTGCATCAAAAATCTTGATGAGTTCTTTTATTTCTTTAAAATCCATATTTCAAGCCTTTATTGAATTTAATTTGTTATAATAGCACATTTCTTATACAAAAAAGTTAAAAGGAATTATAAATGGGATTAAAAGAAGATTCTTGGATAAGAAAAATGGCATTAGAACACAAAATGATTGAGCCTTTTTGTGAAAATCAAATAGGCAAAGGTGTCGTAAGCTATGGATTATCTAGCTATGGGTATGATATAAGAGTAAGCAATGAATTCAAAATTTTTACCAACATTAATGCAATGGTAGTGGATCCAAAAAACTTTGATTCTGCTAATGTCGTGGATTTTGTCGGTGATGTGTGTATCGTCCCGCCTAACTCCTTTGCACTAGCAAGAACAATAGAATATTTTAAGATTCCACGCAATACTTTAGCAATCTGCCTTGGCAAAAGCACTTATGCACGATGTGGAATCATCGTCAATGTTACGCCATTTGAACCAGAATTTGAAGGGCATATCACAATTGAAATTAGCAATACTACACCGCTCCCAGCAAAAATCTATGCTAATGAAGGAATCGCACAAGTATTGTTTTTGGAAGGTGATGCACCTTGTGAAGTGAGCTACAAAGACAAAAAAGGCAAATATCAATCCCAAGAAGGAATCACGCTTCCTAAGATTCTCAAATAACTTTTGCCCTATTCTTCTTAGGGCTTAGATTCTTGCAAACAAACGCCTTTGGCGTATTGCTTTGTTTTGATTAATTTTCCGCTTTTATCATATTCTTTTGCTATGCCCTCTTCTTTTCCATCTTGCACAGGTGTAACACACCAAATCTGCCCATTTTCATAATACACTTTCTCTTCCCCATACATTACCCCATTTTCAAAATACGCTTCATACTTTAGCTGTCCATTAGGATAGTATTCTCTTACTTCACCACATTCTTCATCTTCTTTGTAAGAAGTTTCAGCTTTTAGTATTCCACTTTCATAAAACCACTTATCCACGCCCTGCTTTTTATCCTCTACATAAGGGGTTTGGGATTCAAGATTGCCATTTTCATAAAACCACTTTACAATTCCACACTTTTTGCCTTCTTTGTATGGAATCTCTGCTTTAATCGCTCCGCTTGGATAATACCACTTCTCTACTCCATATTTGCTATTGTCCAAATAAACACTTTCTAACTCTAAATTCCCTTGTGTATCATACTGCCTCATTACGCCACTTACTTTATCTTCAATGAAACTCATTTCTAGCATTAATTTGCCATCTTCATAATATTGCTTTGTAATACCATTTCTTTTTCCATTTTTGTAAGGGACTTCTGCTTTTAGCACACCATTTGGATAGTAAGTTTTTTCTATTTCCTCACTCATTGCCTACCCATTTATAGATAATTTTGTGTGTAATTTTCTCTAAGATATTTCGCAAAAATTTCCAGTGCATTACCGCCCCACCAAGCAATCCAATCACACTTCCAATAGCAATATCCAAAACCCTTGCTTGAATAAGTATATCTGGATTGTAATTCATAAAACTTCCCACCTCTGCCAAATAAGTCGTATAGGGCGTTACAAATATCATTGCCAAAGCATAATTTCGCACAACAACCAATTCGGCAAAAAACATCAAAATCATCATCAAAATTGCAAACTCAATAGGGCTAAAATGAAAGTGCAAAAGAAAATAAGCAAAGCTAACTCCAACAATTGTGCCAAGAATCCTTTGTGTTTGTTTAATCCAAATTTGCTTAAAAGTAATTGCTGTTAGGACAGCTGCACAACTCACCCCAACCCAATATCCCCTCTCTAACTCCAAAAATCCTTGCAAATAGGTAGCAAAAGCAACAAAACTCGCAATAATAATAGGATCAATCACAATCACTCCAAAACCAAACTCACCAGCCTTTGGAATCGGCTTTGGGGTATGCTTAAAAATATAAATCACACTCAAAGAATAAAGAAGCACCATTGCATTTGCGACAATTGTCCCAACTGCTACAAGCCCTATTACCATAAAATAATCTTCGATTTTAAAGGGTATATAAGTCCCAATAAGTGCTGCAAAAGTAAAAAAGAAAAATCCCGGAGCACCTATATTAAAATACCTTACAACTTGTGCGCTTACCATTGTTACAATAAACGCAATCAAAGGAATGAGGCTTGGAAAAAGCTGCCCTACTAAGCCCAAACTAAACGCAAGTATCATCCCAAAAGTACAAGACATACTTAAAACCATTTTGTGATAAATCGGCGTATCTGGCACATACAAAAAGATATTTGCCCCAATAATCGCCACAAGCCCTAAATCAGGACGCTTAAAATAAGCCGCAACAAACAAAATAATTGCGACCCCAACCCCTGCAAAAAATGGCATTTGCCACAATCTATCGCTTTTGTTCCAAGTAAAAATTAATCCTATTTCACCTTTGAGCCTTTCAAGATTCATCTACAATCCTCATTGATACCATTAGTTTTAAAGTTTAAAATGAGGGCATTTTACCACATACTAGTTAAATTTGCTATAATCACAAAAATATTCAATACCAAAGGAATTTTAGCAAATGAAAATCATTGCAAGCAACTTCAAAACCAACCATACAAGAAAATCCACCAAAGAATTTTGCAGAACTTTGCAAGACTTCTTAATGCACCAAAAAATCCCTCATAAAATTACAATTTTCCCTCCTGCAACTGCACTTTTGGATAATGATTTTAACGACTTTAAAATCGGCTCTCAAAATGCTTATCCTGCTGATAATGGCTCTTTTACCGGAGAAATTGGACTAGACCAACTCCGAGAATTTGCAATTAATTCACTCATTATTGGGCATAGTGAGAGGAGAGAGATTTTAGGGGAATCCCAAAAAATGTGTGCCAAAAAATTTGATTTTTTTAAGGCACAAAACTTTGAAATTTTTTATTGCATTGGTGAATCTTTGGAAATCAAAAACAAAGGTTTGCAAGCCACTTTGGATTTTTTGGATTCTCAACTTGATGGTATTGATTTAAACTACCCAAAACTTATTATTGCTTATGAGCCTATTTGGGCAATTGGAACCGGGGTAAGTGCAAGTTTGCAAGAAATTGAGACAATCCACACGCATTTAAAGCAAAAATTGGGTAAAATTCCGCTTTTGTATGGTGGCAGTGTCAAAGCAAATAACACCAAAGATATTTTAAATATTCAAGGGGTTGATGGCGTGCTTATAGGCAGTGCGAGCTGGGAAATTTCTAGCTTTTTAGAAATTTTAAAAAATTCACTTTAGGAGTAAAATTATGATTATGCAAGGCAAAAAAGGATTAATTGTCGGGGTAGCAAATAATAAATCTATCGCTTATGGAATCACAAAAGCTTGTAAAGAGCAAGGTGCAACTATCGCCCTTACTTATATGAATGAATCTATCCAAAAACGCGTTTTACCTATCGCACAAGAAATACAAAGCCCTTATGTTTATGAACTTGATGTCAGCAAAAAAGAGCATTTTGCGGCTTTAAGAGAGCAAATCAAAAAAGATTTTGGAACACTTGATTTTTTGGTGCATAGTGTCGCTTTTGCACCCAAAGAAGCATTAGATGGCAGTTTTTTGGAAACTAGCAAAGAAGCTTTTAATATTGCTATGGAAATCTCTGTGTATTCACTCATTGAACTATGCCGAGAACTAGAGCCTATTTTAGCACCTAATGCTTCAATCCTCACACTTAGTTATCTAGGCAGTGTAAAGCATGTCGCACATTATAATGTTATGGGAGTGGCAAAAGCAGCCTTAGAATCAAGTGTCCGCTATCTTGCCCACGATTTGGGAGTAAAAGGGATTAGGGTTAATGCTATCTCTGCTGGACCTATAAGAACACTTGCAGCAAGCGGAATTGGGGATTTCAAATTTATTCTTAATTGGAATGAAGCAAACTCTCCATTACGCAAAAATGTAAGTATTGAAGAAGTAGGAAATTCTGCTATGTATTTGCTCTCACCTCTTGGGAGTGCCGTTACAGGAGAGATTCACTATGTAGATTGTGGATATAATATTATGGGAATGGCAGCTGTTGAAGAAATAGATGGCAAAGCGTCACTTGTATGGGATAGAGTGAAGTAGAACTAAACTTTTGGTTTAAGGAAAATTATGGAAGCACAATTAATGAATCTAGCAATTGAAACCTACAAAATCACGCTGGTTTTGTCGCTTCCTATGCTTCTTGTTGGGCTAGTAATAGGATTGCTCATCAGCATTTTTCAAGCCACTACACAAATCAATGAAATGACTTTGACTTTCGTCCCAAAGATTCTTGCTGTGATTGTTGTGATTATTTTTACTATGCCATGGATGTTAAATATGCTCATCGACTTTACTGCGCGTATTTTTAATATGATGCCTACTTTTATTTTTTGATGATTCAAAAAGTTATTGATTTTGCAGTTTATAGCAGTATCAAAATTGGTGCTGCACTTCAAGTTTCAATCATACAAACTCCACAAGACTATTATGAAGCCCTGCAATACACAATATCTCCAAACATTGTTGGTGCGGCAAATAATCTATTAGTATCGCCTAATGCAAAAAATCTTATTATGCTTGATAAAAAGTTTTCTTATATCAAAGATTGTGGAGATTACCTAGAAGTGGGGGCTTTAACACCTAGTGGCAAACTTTTTTCTTATGCCAAAAAACATAATTTAGCAGGTTTTGAGATTCTAAGTGGATTGCCCGGCAGTATTGGCGGTATTATCAAAATGAATGCTGGATTAAAAGAATACGAAATCAAATCCACACTCTTAGGCATTTTAAGTGTCCAAAAATCGCCAACTTTAGATTTCATCAAAGCAGATTCTTTGCAATTATCTTATCGTTCAAGTGCTATCAATCAACTTATCTTTGCAGGTATTTTTAAAAAAGAGCAAGGTTTTAATCCAAATCTTGTAAAACTTTTTAAAGAAATGCGAGAAAATCAGCCCAAAGATCCGAGTTTTGGAAGCTGTTTCAAAAATCCTCCCAATGATTTTGCTGGGAGACTCATTGAATCTGTTGGATTAAAAGGTGTTCCTTTTGGTGCCAACAAAACGCTAATGTTTAGCCCAAAACATGCAAATTTTCTAATCAATTTAGGCAAAAGTTCTTTTGATGAGGCATTAGAATTGATACTTCTTGCAAAAGATTATGTTTCCAAAAAACATAATATTACCTTACAAAATGAGGTGCAAATTTTGCAATAAAATCAATTCGCCAAGAAAGTAAAACTTAAAGTTTTAAAAAATCTAAGAATAAATATATTTTTGAGAGTGTTATAGTGGCTCCGGATGTAGGATTCGAACCTACGACCAAGCGGTTAACAGCCGCCTACTCTACCGCTGAGCTAATCCGGAATATAAAAAAGAATTGAAATTATATAAAAAATGCTTTTTTGTGTCAATAGATTTTAGGAATTTTCAATAAAATTTTCTTAGAATTTTGATTTTAGCTCCAAAAAATATTACAATTAGCACTTTGATTTTATATCCTAAAAAGAGGTTTATATGGGACGAGCATTTGAATACCGCAGAGCAAGCAAAGAAAAGCGTTGGGATAAAATGTCCAAACTTTTTCCAAAACTAGGAAAGGCAATTAGTATCGCCGTCAAAGAGGGTGGAAGCGGAGATCCTGATATGAATTCCAAACTCCGCACTGCTATTATGGCAGCAAAAGCACAAAATATGCCAAAAGACAATATCGAAGCAGCAATCAAAAGGGCTTTGGGCAAAGATGGAATCCAAATCACAGAAGTTAATTATGAGATAAAAGCACCTCATGGGGCATTATTTTTTGTCGAATGTGCAACAGATAATACAACTCGCACGGTAGCAAATCTCAAAAGTTATGTCAATAAATTTGGCGGGCAAATGCTCACTAATAATTCTTTAGAATTTATGTTTTCTCGCAAAGCACATTTTGAAGTAGCAAAAGAGGGTTTGGGGAATTTAGAAGAGCTTGAGCTTGAACTCATCGACTATGGTTTAGAATCAATGGAAATAGAAGATGAAATTGTGCATATTTATGGAGATTATACAAGCTTTGGAAGTCTTGCAAATGCACTAGAAAAAATGAATGCCGATGTCAAAAAAGCCGCTTTAGAAAGAATTGCAAATAATCCTGTCGAATTTAGCGAAGAACAACTTGTAGATATCGAAAAATTATTAGATAGGATTGAAGATGATGATGATGTCCAAGCAGTTTTTACCAATATCGCTTAAAGGCAAAAGTGATAAAATCACGATAAAAATCACACTTTCTAGGCTTTTAAGTAAAATTATTTCAAAATGCTTGATGTAAATTTAATTTTAAGGATTGCAAAATGATGAATCAATTAACCAAAGATAATTTTCACAATGAAACCAAAGAAGGTGTTTGCCTTGTAGCAGTGGGTGCGCCTTGGTGTCCTGATTGCAAAAAGATTGAACCTATTATGGGAATGCTTATGCAAGAATATGCACAAAAGGTGAAATTTGGTATCGTTATGGCAGATGAACAAGAAGAACTCAAAGAGCAACTCAATGTCCGCAGAATCCCTACTTTGATTTTTTACAAAAATGGCACAGAAGTTGGGGAAAGACTTGTAGAGCCAAACTCTAAAGCCATGATTGAAGATGCTATCAAAAAAGCTATTGAAGCTTAATCTACTCTTTCAAATTAGGTATTATGCCAAATGACATAATGCCTAATCCCCATTTTACCCTCTTACATAATCTTAACATAAGCACTTTTTGGCTAAAATAAATCTAAAAGCCATATATTAAGGAAACCTATGCAAAATCAACACAAAAGAGATGGATTTGTCAAAATTCTAGGGTTAGTTATACTGATTATTTTTATAGGTGGCGGGATATTTATGCTATCTTCTGATAAATTTGAAAAAGAATCTCCAAAAATTAGCATAAAAGATGAAGCAGTTTGGAATCTCAAAGATTATTTCCCCATACAAATTACAGATAATTCTGGGATTTATAACTACACAATTAGCTTATTGCTCAATCAAGAAAAAATCCCCCTCCAAACTCAAATTTTATCTTCCAAAGATTCACAATGCCTAAATGATGGTGTAGAATTGACCCCATCTCAAGAAATCCAAGAATCCCCAAAAAGCTTATGTATAGGAATCCAAAAGCCCAAAAATATCAAAAATTCTACAAAAGAAATTACACTAGAGATTCAAGCAACAGATACAAGCAAATGGAATTTCTTTGCAGGAAATACAACCACTCAAACTATTCGCATTCCCATTGATACCAAAAAACCTCAACTCGCCATTCTTTCACATTCTTATAAAATCACACAAGGCGGGAGCGCTCTTGTAATTTTTCGTGCAATCGATGACAATCTCAAACAAATTAGAATCTCTAATGGAAAATCCGACTTTTTCCCTCAACCTTTTTACAAAGAAGGCTTTTATATTTCCCTCATTGCATGGGATAAAAACAATTCCGATTTTAATGCAAAAATCTATGTAAGCGACAAAGCAGGCAATGTTAGCATTACGCCTATCAACTTCTATCTCCAAAAAAAGCAATATCGTAGCTCTACTATACCGCTTACAGATTCTTTTATTGATGGCAAAATTTCTACCCTTGTCCAAGAAATCGGCGAAAAAGATTTAGAAGATTTCCCTGATAAACTTTCGATTTTTAAATACATTAATGAAGATGTGCGAAAAAGCAATGCCGCTAAAGTCTATGAAACCGCCTCTAATTATGATAGGGAAACTTTGGTAGAAAATTTTTCTATCCAACCTTTCTCGCCTCTCAAAAATGGTGCTGTTATGGCAAGCTTTGGGGACCATAGGACTTTTAACTATCAAGGGCAAAATGTGAGTGAATCTAATCATATGGGACTTGATCTAGCAAGCACCAAACAAGCACCCATTCTCTTAAGCAACCCCGGAGTAGTTACACTTAGTGAATTTGTAGGCATTAATGGAAACACTCTAATTATTTATCATGGACTTGGATTATCTACACTCTATGCACATTTAACAAGCCAAAATGTCAATGTTGGAGATACTCTAAATGCAGGGGAAGTGATTGCCAAAACAGGAAATACAGGATTAGCTCTAGGCGACCATTTGCATTTTAGTGTGTTAGTGCAAGGACACGAAGTTTGGACAGCAGAATGGCTTGATTCTCACTGGATAAAAGCCAACATAACAGATATTATCAACGAAGCAAAACTAATCATCAATCAATTATAAGGGGCATTATGGTTCAAGCACGACAAAGGAATGTTAGAGCATTTATCTTTATGCAAGGGGAAGAAGAAGAAACCATTGCCTATATTCAAAAAAATTTTATTTTGCTCAAAGATTTTTTATTGATTTTTACTTATCCACTCAATGACAATCTCCTAAAATTTCTACAAACACAAAACCTCAATTTTGTAGAATACAAAAATACCTCCAAACTCGCCCAACAAGAATCCTCCCAAACACAACCTATTCAAAATACACAAGAATCCGCACAAGAAAAAACACCAGAAACAAAAACTCTAACCCTCCACAAAACAATTCGCAGCGGTGAAGAAATCATAACAAAAGGCGATATTACAATTTTTGGTCGTGTCAATAGCGGAGCGAGCATTCAAGCTCAAGGCAATGTTCAGATTTTTGGCGAAATTAATGGAAATGTTTTTTGCAATGGTTCTTATATGATACTTGGTCCTACAAAAGAGGGCAATATACTTTTTGATGGTGAAATTATTGACAAAGAAAAACTCTCTTCTCAAGGTTATAAAAAAATTTACAAAAAAAATGATACAATTGTAGTAGAGGAATTACTATGAATGAACAAACACTTTCCAAACCCATTGAGCTAGTAGGTATTGGCTTACACAAAGGTGTGCCTGTAAAAATGCGTTTAGAACCATTAGAAGAAGGGAGTGGGATTCATTTTTATCGGAGTGATGTGGGAGTAAATATTCCTTTGAAACCAGAAAATGTTGTGGATACAACAATGGCAACCGTCATTGCAAAAGATGGTTTTAAAGTTTCTACAATCGAACATTTACTCTCTGCAATCCATGCTTATGGGATTGATAATCTAAGAATCGTTTTAGACAATGAGGAAGTCCCTATTATGGATGGAAGTAGCATAGGATATTGTATGCTCATAGAAGAAGCCGGCATCCAACAACAACAAGCCCCCAAAAAAGTGCTTAAAATCAAATCCCCCATTGAAATAAAAGAAGGGGATAAATTTGTGCGTTTAGAGCCGAGTGAGCAATGTATTTTTGACTTTTCTATTCATTTTCCTCACCCAGCTATTGGGACACAAAAATACAAATTCACTTTTTCTACTCGCAACTATAAAGAAGAAATTGCAAGAGCAAGGACTTTTGGCTTTTTAAGCGAAGTGCAATATCTACGCTCACAAGGACTTGCATTGGGGGGTTCTTTGGATAATGCGATTGTTTTAGATGATACAACTATTCTCAATAAAGAAGGATTGCGTTACAAAGAAGAATTTGTCCGCCATAAAATTTTAGATGCAATTGGGGATATGTCCTTACTTGGTATTCCTTTGCTTGGAGCGTATGTTTCTTATGCAGGAAGCCATAAACTCAATCATCTTTTAACCAAAAAGATTTTTGAAGAGAGTCAAGCTTATGAGATTGTTCAATCTAGTCAGCCACAAAAAATCTATGACTACTCATTGGTTTATCAAAATATCTAAGATTTCAAATGTTGCAAATCTTTGTTATCCCAACAAGTCAGCCTATTCTTATTGGTTTGTATAAGGATTATCATTTGCTAGAAGAATATACCCTTCAAGCACAACTCTCCGAATCTCTCATTCCCTTTTTTTCTAAGCTCAAACAGCAAAAAAAAGATTTTGAAAGCCTTTATTTCGTGCGTGGTCCGGGTAGTTTTATGGCACTCAAACTCATTTATCTATTTGCAAAAACAATGCAAATTACACAAAATATCAATCTCTTTGGGGCTATTGGATTTCACTTCAATGAAAATTCCCCTATCAAAGCTTATGGGAATTGCTATTTCATCAAAGAAGAAAACCAAGTTATCTTAAAAAACTTTTCCACTCCCCCAAAAACAAAACCCTATGCTCTCCCCAAACAACTCAATCCAAACTTTTTTTCACAAGAGATAGAGCCTCTTTATCTCCTGCCCCCTGTGTAAAATGACGATTCAAAAAAAAGCCACTATCATCTCAAGCCTTGTCGCTTCTGTCTTGATTTGTGTAAAATTTATCGTTGGAATCTTGAGCGGTTCTATTGCAGTCCTTGCTTCTGCTATTGATTCATTGCTTGATTTATGTGCTTCACTTTTCAATCTTTATGCTATTTCAAAATCTGAAAAACCCGCCGATTTGCATTTTAATTATGGTAGAGGAAAAATCGAATCTTTAGCAGCTGTAATTGAAGGGAGCGTTATTTGCATCTCTGGAATCTTCATCTTTTATCAATCCTGCAAAAAGCTCATCTATGGACATCAACTTGAATTGCTCGCATATTCTTTAGGTGTGATGATTTTCTCGACCTTTGTAACCTTTTTTCTCGTCCTTTATTTAAGCTATGTTGCCAAAAAAAGCAATAATCTTGTTATCAAAGCAGATGCCCTGCATTACAAAACGGATATTTTGAGTAATTTAGCGGTTCTTTTTGCATTGATTTTGGTGCATTTCACAGGCATTAGCGAATTTGATGCACTCTTTGGAATAGGGATTGGAATCTATATTGTTTATTCTGCTTTTTTCTTGCTTAAAAGTGGAGTTTTAATCTTGCTTGATGAAGCACTTGATGATGATATTTTGGATTCTATTAAAACCATACTTGATTCAAACAAAGACATTCAAAGTTATCATGATTTGAAAACAAGACAAAGTGGAGAGACTTATTTTGTGGAAGTCCATTTGGTATTTAACCCCGATATTTCTTTGCTTAAAGCACACGATATTGCAGATACTATCGAAAATTCTATTAAAGCTCTTCGGGGCAACTGGATTATTATCACTCACTTAGACCCTCACGATGATGGAGAAAATAATGCAATACCTACTTGATTTTTTACAAACCAATCCGATTAATAAAACCAAAATTTACCCCTTCTTGCGTTGCACAAAAGAAGAAGCATTGATTTTGAGATATTTCTGCCAAGAAATCTTAAAAGGCAATGATGAAATCATTTGCCTTGATATTATTAACTCTCTTTTTGCCCCAAATAATGATGAAGAAATCTTGAAATTCCTTCCTTTGTTTAAAAATTTATTAGATTTAGGTTGGCTGACACAAAATATTTTTCTAAAAAACTTAAGCAATGAAATTCTCTTTTTGGAATTACTCAATTCTGCATTTTCTTTAAGTAGCAGTTTTTTAAAACTCATTCAAGAAGGCGGAATCTATCCAAAACTCCCAAAAATCATTCCCTACTCTGACCATTTGGATTATCTAAAAGACCAATTTTTAGTCATTGACCTCCTCTCAAGCCTCGTCCCTTACAAAAAAGACACTCTCTCTTCACCCCTTTTGGAAAAAGGCAAACAAAAAATAAAATCCCTCCAAGAGCGTATCAAACAAAAGCTTGAACTAACCAAAGATAAACCTGCCCTTGAGATTCTTTTCAAAGAATACAACCTTAATTTACAAGAAAAAATCATCTTTCTAGCATTACTAAAAGAAGAATATTCAGGCAAAGAATCCCAAGCAAGAGAGCTTAATGCCCTTATCAATCTAGTTAGCATGAATGATTATGAAAGAATCAAAAATCGCGCATTGCTTGATGATAGAAGCAAACTCGTGCAAAAAGGCTTAGTTAATTACGATGAGATTCTAGGCAATTTTAGTGGAATCAACCGCACTTTTTTTATTCCCGATGAGATTCTAAAAAAAATCACCCACCCCAACAACGAAGAAAAAAGGCAAAAAATTAGCCTCCAATCCCTCATTGATGAACAAGATATTTTTGAATTTCTTCAACCCAAAATTCCCCTTAGCGAAGTTGTGCTAAATCCAAACACAAGAGAAACTCTAGAGACACTTTTAAAACAAATGGATTCTAAGGTTTTACAAAACCTCAAAAAATGGGGCATAAAAGACAAAAAACGCGGAATTGATGCAAAAATCATTTTTTATGGCACCGCAGGGACAGGAAAAACACTGACTGCTTTAGCACTTGCAAAATCACTCAAAAAAAGCATTTTAAGCTTTGATTGCTCAAAAATCCTCTCAATGTATGTTGGAGAAAGCGAAAAAAATGTGCGAAAAATCTTTGATACTTACAAAGAATTATGCAAAGAAAGCAAAGAAAGTCCCATTTTATTATTAGATGAAGCAGACCAATTTTTAAGTATGCGTAGCACAAGCGCCAGTGGAGCTGATAAAATGCACAACCAAATGCAAAATATTTTCCTAGAACAAATTGAAAAATTTGATGGAATCTTAATTGCCACAACCAACCTATTAGAGACTATCGACACTGCTTTTTCAAGACGCTTTAATTATAAGATTGAATTTAAAAAACCAAACTTAGAAGAGAGGCTTTTATTGTGGGAAAAACTCTTGCCCAAAAACGCTCCCTATGAAAAAAATTTCAATCTTAAATCCCTAGCAGATTTTCCATTGACTGGCGGACAAATTTCACTCATCATCAAAAATTCCGCTTTTCTTGTTGCTGCACAAAAATCTCCGCTTTTTACTATTCAAATATTCATTGATGAGATTAAGCGTGAATTAAATTCAAATTTTGATGGACAAAGAGAAATGGGATTTCACATTTAACTTCATAATTTGCAAGTTTTTTGTTAAGATACATTTTAAATTATACACAAGGTAACTACAATGCGTTTTTCAAAAATAGGCTTTATTTTGGCAGCAGCAGGAAGTGCTATCGGACTTGGCGGGATTTGGAAATTCCCCTATATGGTGGGAGAAAGCGGGGGTGGGGCTTTTGTCCTTGTATTTATCATTGCTTTTTTGATATTTGGATTGAGCGTTTTTATTGTAGAAATGATCTTAGGTAGGGCAAGTGAGCGTGATAGCTTTAGCACCTTTTATACCCTTGCTCCCAAAGACAAAAAATATCTCCAATATGGTGGCATAATGGTTTTTTCAGGCATAATGATTTTTTCATTTTATGTAATTGTGCTTGGGTGGCTTACACATTATATGTTTTTAAGTATCACAGGAATGCCAAAAACGCTTGAAGCTACAAAATCTCTATGGGAGCATTTTATAGGGGAACAAATAGGCTATCAATTATTGTGGCATTTTATCATCGTGGCACTTTGTGCTTATGTGCTCAACCAAGGCATCAAAAAAGGGATTGAACGACTTAATCTCATCTTAATGCCCTTGCTTTTGATTATTTTTGTTGGGCTTTTAGTTTATTCTATGTGCCAAGATTCTTTTATGGAATCTTTTAAATTCTTATTTGCACCCGATTTTAGCAAACTCACTCCACAAGTTATTGTTGATGCGATAGGACAGGCTTTCTTTGCACTTTCTTTGGGTGTAGGTGTCATCCTCACTTATGCAAATTCATTGCCCAAAAAGGGCAATTTCATACGCTCTGCCGTGATTGTAGCGTTATTAAATTTCTTCTTTTGCCTTATGGCTGGACTTGTGATTTTTACCTTTATTTTTGGTTATGGTGCAGAGCCAGATAGTGGAACGGGGCTAGTTTTCATCTCTTTGCCTTTGATTTTTGCTAATATGGGCATAAGCGGGCAAATCATTGCTTTTTTATTTTTTGTTGCACTCATTTTTGCAGGAATCACTTCTGCAATTTCTATGCTAGAGCCACTCAATGCTTGGTTGATTGACAAATTTTCTTTTTCACGCACCAAAGCAAACCTTACAAGTATCGGCATCTCTTATGTGCTTGGTATTTTATTGCTTTTAAGTAATAGTGTATTGTTTGGAGAACATTTAAGCCTTTTGGGTAAAAATCTCTTTGGCTGGTTTGACTATATTAGTGCATCTTATATGCTTCCTTTAGCAGGTGTTTTTATGTGTTTGTTTGTAGGTTGGATACTCCCAAAAAGCAAAGTCTATGCAATGTGTGAAGGACATCTAACAGGCAAAATCTTTCATCTTTGGTATTTTATCATTAAGTATATCGCTCCACTAGGGATTTTAGCAGCAATGATTACACTTGCCATAGGGGGATTCTAAACCCAAACTATTCCCCCTCAAAGATTCCATTTTGAATACTTCGCTGTAATTCTTGTGCTTTTTTTAACAATTCTCTTTGATCCTCACTAGCTTCTTTGGTATTTTTATCTTGAATAGATTCTGCACTCAAAGAAGCTTTGGAGGAATTATTTTGAGGATTATCTATTACCCCCATTTTCACAAAAGTATCTTCATAATTCTTGCCACCTTTTTTAACTCTTATATAAACTTGCCCGCTTGCTTGATCATACAAATAAGTATCATCCATATCATTAAACATTACCCAAGGTTGTGCATATAAACTACCAGCCATTAAAAGAATGCAAAATATCCTCATTACTTACCTCTTTTGATAATTTTGCAATATTTTAACACAAATAGATTGGATTGATTCTATAAAATCTTCATTTCAAATTCTATATTTGCTTCTTGCAAGGCTTCTTGAAGTATTTGTAAATTCTGCACTTCAAAATATATCGCAATCCCACAATCACTTGAAAACTCTCTAGGTGTAGGAGTAAGCTTGAAAGTAAGATTGAGATTTTTGCAAACTATTTCTGCTTCAAATGCGCTTGCAGTAGTAAAAAACAAAAGATAGCCCTTTTGCATTAAATCCCCTTTTTTGCTTAATTTCTTGCAATTGTTGCTAGAGCGGCAATACAAGATTCTATCTCTTCTTGTGTGGTAAATATCCCCGCACTCAAGCGTATGCTCCCTCCACTCTCAAAACTTCCTAAAATCTTATGTGTCGCAGGATTGCAATGCAACCCTACACGCGCACAGATTCCAAACTCCCTATCAAGCCTAAGTCCCACTTCAGACACACTTTTGCCCTCTATTGCAAGCGAAAGTGTAGCATTAGCAGGATTTTTAACCTCATAGATTCTTAGATTTTTTATCTTTTGTAATCCTTGTGTGAGTTGCTCCCTTAATTGCATCTCATAGCAGTGAATCTCCCCTATGCCTTTAGATTCTATCCACTTTAGCCCTGCACACAGCCCAGCAATTCCATGCATATTTGGTGTGCCACTTTCAAATCTATCGGGCAAAAACATTGGCTGAATCTCTTCCTCGCTCAAACTCCCTGTTCCACCAAATATAAGCGGCGAAAGGCTTTTTGTATCAACCCTATCACTCATCACCAATGCCCCCACACCCATAGGGGAAAGTAGCCCTTTATGCGCACTTAATGCCAAAAAATCCACCTGTTCCATCACATTGTGCATTTCTACACAACCCACACTTTGTGCAGCATCAAGCAAAAATGCTACCCCTTCTTGTTTTGCCAATACACTGAGCTCATCAAGTGGTATCATTGCTCCACTAACATTATTAATATGCGCACAAGCAAGAAGTTTTGCCCCCTTTAGAATCTCTCTAGTAGATTCTAAATCTAGCTCACAAAACTGCGTGCAAGGAATCTCCCTAATTTCTATATTTAGTCGCTCACACAATACATTAAGGGGACGCTTCAAAGCATTATGTTCCATTGATGTCGTTACCACCACATCATTTTTTTGCAAAAACCCAAACAAAAGCGTGTTGATTGCCATTGTGGCATTAAGTGTGAAAAGCACTCTTTTGCAATCTTTTAAGCCCAATAAATCTGCCAAAAGTCGGCGTGTATGGTAGAGAATCCGCCCAGATTCGATAGAAAGCGTATGTGCGCTCCTCCCCGGGCTTGACCCAATACCCTCCATAAACTCACACACCGCTTCTTTCACACCCGGAGCTTTAGGGAAACTTGTAGCAGCATTATCCAAATAAATAAATTTTGGGAGTTCCACACTCTACCTTTACTATCACTGCTTTTGTAAATGATAAGTTATCTCGCCTTGCTCCTCTTTGAGAACCTCTACTGCATAGCCATAATGACTTGCCATACGCTTAATATTATCACTTGAAGCCCCACAGCTACATAATACTTCTATTGTATCTTCACCTTCTTCAAGTAGTGGCTTGAGATTTAGCACCGGTTCTGGGCAAGAAAGCCCTCTAACATCAAGTTGTTTCATACTATCTCCTTTCTCTTGCAAACAATGCTACAAGCAAACAAAACACTATGCCCACAAACACTGCAATCGGTGCATTTGCTCCAATTCCATTTGCTGAACTTGCAAGGCTAAAATTATGTGCAAATGCCGCACCCATCAGCAAACCAAATACAAACACGCCCGCATCACTATCACCCTCTCCACTTAGCACAAGTTGCCTACCCGGACAACCACCTGCCAAACTAAAAGCAAATCCAGAAAGCAACATACCCAAAAAATTCCAAACCCAATCATTATGAGCTATGGGCTGTCCGCTAAACCCGGGATTGAAAAAACCTAATGCAAGATTTGTGAAAAATGCCGCAACCACAAGAGCTATGACACCTTGCAAAATATGCGTATCTTTGAGCAATATTGTATCACGCACTGCTGCTATCATACAAAAACGACTTTTTTGAAATATCGCACCCAAAAACAAACCAGCAACAAGTGAAATAATAAGTGGTGCGTGTTGTGAACCCGGACCTTTTTCCGAAAATTTCACTGGTGCTGAAGAATCTACAAGCCCCCAAAGCAACAACCCAAAAAGCCCAAGCACAAAAAGCGGGAAAACAAAGCCTACAACTTTGCTAGCAGGGTAAGAACGCCCAAGTGAAAAACCTCGTTTTAAGAAAAATATACCCATAAGGATTCCAGCGACAAGCCCAAAGATTCCAGCTATTGCAGTAAAATCCCCCGCACTAAATCGAAGCCACATTCTCCAAGGACAACCCAAAAACACTAATGCACCAATCATTGCAAAAAATCCAAGCATAAATCGCACCACCGGTGCAGACCCAGCACGAGGGCGAAACTCTCCAAATGCAAAACTCGCTACCAATGCACCAAACACAAGCCCAATAATTTCAGGACGAATATATTGCACGATAGGGGCTTGATGCAAATTTATCCCACCTGCTATATCACGCGTAAAACATGCTGCACACATTCCCATATTGCCCGGATTTCCCAAAGAAACCAAAATAGGCGCTAAAATACCCAATGCTACACCTGCCAAAATAGGCCAAATAGCTAATCGCATAAAAACTCCTAAAAATAATCAATGACAGCTTTAGTAAGAATCTAAGAAGTGCTGTGTGCTTAATCCTTAAGCCAAACAAAATAAAATCGTAATGCAAAATGCCTTAAAAAGGTATAAAATACAACCAATGAAGAATTTAAAAAAGTATTAATGAAGTAAAAATAAAACTTTAAGCTAAGCAAAAAGCTTAGCCATTTCTTTTTTCCATAATTTCTTTAGAAATATTGCTTGGCACTTCACCATAATGGTCAAATTCCATTGTGTAAGTCCCACGCCCTTGTGTAGCAGAACGCAAATCTGTAGAATAGCCAAACATCTCTGCTAATGGGACAAACGCATTAACAATTTTCAATCCCATTCTATCATCCATTGAATTAATCTGCCCTCTTCTACGATTCAAATCTCCAATTACATCACCCATATATTCTTCAGGGACTTCCACTTCTACTTTCATCATAGGTTCTAGCAATACTGCACCTGCTTTGCGACACGCATCTTTGAAAGCCATAGAACCAGCGATTTTAAATGCCATTTCTGATGAATCCACATCATGGTAACTACCATCATACAATGTTACTTTAAAATCAACTACAGGATACCCAGCTAATACACCATTTTGCATTGCTTCTTGAATCCCTTTATCAACTGCGGGAATATACTCTTTAGGAATTACACCACCTGAGATATTATTCACAAACTCATAACCTTTGCCCGGCTCTTGTGGCTCTAAGCGAATAAAGACATGCCCATATTGCCCTCTACCACCAGATTGTTTAGCGTATTTACACTCTTGCTCTACACTTTGGCGGATAGTTTCACGGAATGCTACTTGTGGTTGTCCCACTTCTGCTTCTACTTTAAACTCTCTTTTTAATCTATCTACAATAATCTCTAAGTGCAATTCACCCATACCAGAAATGATGGTTTGTCCAGATTCTTCATCTGTATGCACCCTAAAGCTTGGATCTTCTTCAGCAAGTTTTGCCAACGCTAAAGCCATTTTTTCTTGATCAGCTTTTGTTTTTGGCTCTACAGCAATAGAAATAACCGGATCTGGGAATTCCATTCTCTCCAAAATCACTGGCTCTTTTTCAGAACAAAGTGTATCTCCTGTCAATGTTTCCTTCAAACCAACAAAAGCACAAATCTCCCCTGCATACACTTCTTTGATATCTTCGCGTTTGTTGGAGTGCATTTTTAGCAATCGCCCTACACGCTCTTTCTTGCCTTTGGTAGAATTAAGCACATAACTTCCAGATTCTAAACTTCCACGATATACACGCACGAAAGTTAATTGCCCTACAAATGGGTCTGTCATAATCTTGAAAGCCAATCCTGCAAATTCTCCATCATCTGTAGATTTTACGCTAATTTCTTTTTCTTCATCTTTTGCATCAACACCACGGATATCAGCCACTTCTGTTGGAGCAGGCAAATAATCAATAACTGCATCTAGTAATGTTTGAACCCCTTTATTTTTAAAGCTAGAACCACAAAGCATAGGGATAATTTCCATTGCCAAACAGCCTTTTTTAATAGCTGCTTTAATTTCCTCTGTGCTTAATTCCTCACCACCAAGGTATTTTTCCATCAAAGCTTCATCTTGTTCTGCAGCAAACTCCACCATTTTTTCACGATATTCATTTGCCTTTTCTACCAAATCTGCAGGAATCTCTTCGATATCATACTTCGCACCCATAGATTCATCATTCCAAACAATCGCTTTCATTTGAATAAGATCCACTACGCCCTTAAAAGTATCTTCTGCTCCAATTGGAATTACAAGCGGAACTGGTCTTGCTTTTAATCGGTTAGCAATTTGAGATTCTACATTATAAAAGTTTGCTCCAATTCTATCCATTTTATTTACAAAAACAATTCGTGGAACACCATATTTATTAGCTTGTCTCCATACAGTTTCACTTTGTGGTTGAACCCCACCAACAGAACAAAATACAGCAACAGCACCATCCAAAACACGCATTGATCTTTCTACTTCGATTGTAAAATCCACGTGTCCGGGAGTATCAATAAGGTTGATTTGATGATCTTTCCAAAAACAAGTTGTCGCAGCAGAAGTAATTGTGATACCTCTTTCTTTTTCTTGTTCCATCCAATCCATCGTTGCAGCACCATCATGCACTTCACCGATTTTATGACTTACACCAGTATAAAACAAGATTCTTTCAGAAGTTGTTGTTTTACCAGCATCAATATGTGCTGCAATACCAATATTTCTAATTCTATTTAATGGGGTTTTTCTAGCCATTTTGTAATCCTTTGAGAATATAATTTTCTAAAGAAATGCAGGAATTTTAGAAGGAAAAAACCTTCTAAAGGAATTACCAACGATAATGTGCAAAAGCTTTATTAGCCTCTGCCATTTTATGCACATCTTCTTTTTTCTTAAAAGCTGCTCCTCTTTCATTTGCAGCATCAATAAGTTCATTTGCCAAACGCTCAATCATTGTTCTTTCATTTCTTTTTCTTGCAGAATCAAGCAACCAACGAATTGACAAAGATTGTTGTCTTGCAGGACGCACTTCTACAGGAACTTGGTATGTAGCCCCACCCACACGACGACTTCTTACTTCTACCAAAGGCTTAACTTTCTCTAATGCTTTTTGGAAAGTTTCAATGCCTTTTTCTTTTGTTTTTTCTTCAATTTTGTCAAATGTTGCATAGATGATTTTCTCTGCTACGCTTTTTTTGCCATCATACATCATTTTATTAATAAACTTTGTTACTACAATGTTATTATAAATTGGATCGCCCAAAACCTCTCTTTGAGGAGCTTTTCTTCTTCTCATTTTTTACCTCACTTACTTTTTAGAATCGCCTGATTTAGCTTTTTTAGCACCATACTTACTGCGTGAAACTGTTCTTTTTGCAACACCTGCAGTATCTAATGCACCACGGATAATATGGTATTTAACACCCGGTAAATCTTTTACCCTACCGCCACGAATAAGCACGATAGAGTGCTCTTGTAAGTTATGTCCTTCACCGGGAATATAACTAATTACCTCAAACCCGCTCGTTAATCTAACTTTTGCTACTTTTCTCAAAGCAGAGTTAGGTTTTTTAGGCGTTGTTGTATAAACACGAGTACAAACCCCTCTTCTTTGGGGGCAAACTACCAAAGCTGGAGACTTTGATTTCTTAATAACTTTTTTTCGTTCT
Organism: Helicobacter pullorum NCTC 12824; assembly: GCF_017979475.1. GTDB lineage: Bacteria > Campylobacterota > Campylobacteria > Campylobacterales > Helicobacteraceae > Helicobacter_D > Helicobacter_D pullorum. Next base: position 259,032 of record NZ_JAERIT010000001.1, on the reverse strand, counting down.
TTTCTAATCAACTGGTTAATAGTTGGCACTTGTATTCCTTCTTAAAATAATTTCAATAGAGAAAATGAAGCGGATTATATTCAAATCACACTTTATCTTTGCTTAAATTAAGGTTTAAATAACCTTAATTTTCCTTAATTTTAACCTTCTTGCTCTTATAGATTCCCGTTCCAACAGGTATCATACGCCCTAATACAATATTTTCTTTCAAATCTTCCAAATTATCAATTTTAGCTGCAATACTTGCTTCTGTCAAAACTTTGGTTGTTTCTTGGAAAGAAGCTGCTGAAATCACAGAATCGCTTCCAATAGCCGCCCTTGTAATACCCAAAAGCACTGGCTCTGCAATTGCTGGGATTCCTCCCATTCTAATAATTCTAGCATTCTCCTCTCTAAAATGTCTTTTACTTACCAAATCTCCTTCTATGAATTTCGTGTTGCCACTATCATAGATACGAACTTGCCTTAGCATTTGTGAAACAATGATTTCAATATGCTTATCTGCAATGCTTACCCCTTGTCGGCGATAAACTTGTTGTACCTCACTTACAATGTATTTATACAGCTCTTTTTCTCCACCGATTCGTAGGATATCTTGACTAGCTACTACACCATCTGTCATTGCTTCACCTGCATGGACAAATTCACCATCATGCACCAAAATTTGCTTGGACTTGTCAATGAGATATTCTGCCACTCTTCCATCATTAGCGGTAATAATAATTTTTTCTTTACCTCTAATTGGTTTGCCAAAGCTCACAATTCCATCAATTTCCGCTAAAACTGCAGGATCTTTTGGTTTTCTTGCTTCAAAAAGCTCTGAAACTCTTGGGAGACCCCCTGTAATATCTTTTGATTTTACAAGTGCTTTTGGAGTCTTCGCTAGAATATCTGCCATTTCTACTTGAGCACCATCGGCAACAAAAATTGCAGTTTTAGGATCAAGTGCATAGCGTATCAACCCACCCTTAGCAGTAGATAATACCAAAGTAGGCTTATAGGCACTTGCGATATATTCATTAACCACCAATCTTGTTTGTCCTGTTAATTCGTCTGTTTGCTCAGAAACAGTCAATCCCGGAATGATATCCTCAAACTTAATAGTTCCTGCCTCTTCTGATATAATCGGATTAGAATAAGGATCCCAATCTGCAATTACAATTTGCTCATCATTTTCTGGGCTTGCAATCAAAGTGCTTTTTGTCACCCTTTGATTGTCTTCTACTTCAATCACAGAATCTCTAGCAATGTAATGACGCGCTGCTTCTTGATCATACTCATCAGCAACCACCGCAAATACACCTTTTTCGGTAATTTTTTCGCCTTTTTTCAAAGCCCTATAACGCTCTAAGTGATCGCCTTGCAAGTAATAATACTTCACAATCCCTTCTTCTTTGGCATAAATTTTTTGAGTAATTGGTGCGTTGTCTTCTACTTTTAATTCACTTGCATAAGAGATTCGATTAGGAATATTCCAACTATCTTTGATAATATCTACAATACTTCCCTCATCTCTCACATAATGCCCACTTGGATATGGAATATAGAATTTTCCTTCAATTTTCCCTGTTACACCTGCTAGCTCATTTGGTTTTGCCACATCACTTTTTCTTAAAGTGTATTTTGCGGTTTCTTTTTTGCCAATCACAGAGATAATCACTTCATCATGCACAATATCTACTTTCAATTCTCCCTCAAATGGAGCTTTGATTTTTGGTTCAACAAGCAAGATTGCAGCATTTCTTCTATTGGAAATAATTCGCTTGCCTTCCCTATTCTTATAGGTTTTGACATTATAATAACGAATAAATCCTTCTTTATCAGCTACAACTTGACGCTCTTCTTGACTTCTACTCGCTGTCCCACCGATATGGAAAGTCCTCAATGTCAATTGTGTTCCGGGCTCACCGATAGATTGTGCTGCCACAACTCCAACTGCCTCACCCATCTTAGAAATTCTAGATTCTCCAAGATTTAATCCATAACATTTAGCACACACACCTTTTTCGGCTTTACAAGTTACAGGAGTGCGGATAATGACAGATTTTACACCTGCTTCTTTTACCTTTCTAGCTTTTTCCTCATCTATAAGCACACCTTCACTAATAAGAACTTCATTAGTGATTGGGTCGATAATGTTTTCTGCTATAACACGCCCAAAGATTCTTTCATCCAAAGATTCAATGAGTTCGCTACCAATAGTAATATCTGTAATTTCAACTCCCTCATTAGTGCCACAATCATCCATTACAATCTTCACATTTTGACTTACATCGATGAGTTTTCTTGTCAAATAACCTGCATTTGCAGTTTTAAGCGCGGTATCTGCCAAACCTTTTCTTGCACCATGTGTTGAAATAAAATATTCTAACACATTCAAACCTTCTTTGAAGTTTGAAGTAATAGGCGTCTCAATAATCGTTCCATCAGGCTTTGCCATCAAACCACGCATTGCAGAAAGCTGTCGAATCTGCCCTGCACTACCTCTTGCTCCAGAATCTGCCATCATATAAATGGAGTTGAATCCAGCCTTATCATTTTCAATAAGCTTCATCATTTCATTACCCAAAGCATTATTGGTATCTGTCCAAACGTCAATAATCTTATTATAACGCTCTTGCTCTGTCAATAAGCCCGCTCCAAATTGCGCTTGAATATCTTTTACTTTTTTCTTTGCACCCTCAATGACTTTGTTTTTATTGCTTGGGACAATAATATCATCTGCAGAAATAGAAATACCGGCTTTGGTTGCATATTTGAAACCTAAATTTTTTAAGTTATCAAGGAAGCTAGCAGTAATCCCAACTCCGCCTTCTTTATACACATAGTCAATCAAGGTTGCAATATCTTTTTTCTTCAATACCTTATTCCACAAATGCATCGGAACAAAATCAGGCAAAATGGATTTTAGAATCATTCTACCAATTGTTGTATTAACAATCCTATCTTCCACATACACTCTTACTTTGGAGCTAATTTCGACCACCCCTGCTTCTAGTGCAATATGAATTTGATCAATATTAGAGAAGAGTTTATGCTCTCCTTTGGAATTGTCTTTTTCCAAAGAAAGATAATAAAGCCCCAAAACCATATCTTGACTAGGAACAGTGACAGCCTTACCACTTGCAGGAAGCAAAATATTCATAGAACTAAGCATTAATAGCTTGCATTCTGTAATTGCCTCTTGAGAAAGCGGAACATGCACTGCCATTTGGTCACCATCAAAGTCTGCATTAAATGCAGCACAAACTAATGGATGCAATTGAATCGCCTTTCCATCAATAAGCTTAGGATGGAAAGCTTGAATAGATTGCTTATGCAAAGTCGGCGCACGATTCAACATTACTGGATAATCTTCTACAATCTCTTGCAAACATTCCCATATTTCACTGCTTTTGCGTTCTATCATTTTTTTGGCTTGTTTGAGAGTTGTTGCATAACCTTTCTCTTCAAGCTTAGATAAAATATGTGGTTTAAATAATTCTAAAGCCATATTTTTAGGCAATCCACATTGATCCATTCTCAAATTTGGACCAACAACAATAACGCTTCTTCCTGAGAAATCCACACGCTTTCCAAGTAAGTTTTGGCGGAATCGCCCTTGCTTACCTTTAATAATTTCAGAAAGAGATTTCAATGGACGCTTATTAGCACCTTTTACAGCATTTGCATTTCTACCATTATCAAAAAGTGCATCTACCGCTTCTTGCAACATTCTCTTTTCGTTTCTTACAATAATCTCTGGTGCATCAAGCTCAATTAATCTCTTTAATCTTTGATTTCTGTTAATTACCCTTCGGTACAAGTCATTGACATCACTTACTGCAAATTTTCCACCATCAAGTGCAACCAAAGGACGCAAATCTGGTGGCAACACAGGAAGAACAGTAAGCATCATCCACTCTGGACGATTTTGCCCACCAGAAACCACGAAACTTTCTACCACTTTTAAACGCTTAATAATAGTTTTCTTTTTGGCTTCTGAATTAGTTGTTTTAATTGCTTCTTTTAGCTCGGCAATCAAATCCACCAAATCAATCCCTTCTAGCAATTCTTTGACAGCCTCTCCACCCATTTGCGCAACAAAACCTGTATGCTCGAATCTTTGAGAAAGATTTTGGTATTGCTCTTCATTGAGCACATCATATTTTGCAACCGGTTTTGTTCCTTCATTATCATAAAAAGCCTCTCCGGGTTGCTTGACAATATAAGCTTCATAATACAATACACGCTCTAAATCTTTCATTTTTACACCAAGCAATGTTCCAATTCTGCTTGGAAGTGAATTAACATACCAAATATGAGCTACTGGGGTTACTAGCTCGATATGTCCCATTCTTGAACGACGAACTTTGGAGCTTGTAACTTCCACTCCACATTTTTCACACACTATGCCTTTGTAACGCATTTTTTTGTATTTTCCGCAAAGGCATTCATAATCTCTTACTGGACCAAAGATTTTGGCACAAAACAATCCATCACGCTCTGGCTTTAATGTGCGATAGTTAATTGTTTCTGGCTTTTTAACCTCTCCATGACTCCAACTGCGAATCTTTTCTGGACTTGCAAGCAAAAGCTGAAATGCATTAAAATCGCTTGGACGATTATCTTCTTTAATAAGGATTGGTTCATTCACCCCTTCCTTATTCTTTGCAAATACATTGACATCTAATGCAAGGCTTTGCAATTCTTTAGTTAAAACATAGAAAGTTTCTGGTATTTCTGATTCTTTAACAGACTCTCCCCTAGTAATGGCTTTGTAAGCTTTTACACGCCCTTCTACATCATCTGATTTGATAGTTAGCATTTCTTTTAAAGTATGGGCTGCACCATAAGCTTCTAATGCCCAAACTTCCATCTCTCCAAACCTCTGACCACCAAAGAGTGCCTTACCACCCACTGGTTGTTGTGTTACAAGACTATATGGACCCGTACTTCTTGCATGCACTTTTTCATCGACAAGATGGTGAAGTTTTAGCATATACATATACCCTACATTCACACGCTCCATCATTTTTTCACCGGTTCTACCATCATATAGTTCTGTCTTACCATCTGAATCAATTTTAGCCAATGCAAAGAGTTTTTCAAATTCTTTTGCATTAACGCCTTCAAAAACAGGGGTAGCAAATTTTACACCCTTGCTCCAATCTCGTGCATAAGTTAGCAAATCCTCATCACTCAAAGAATTCAAGAAAGTTTTAATCTCTTTCATTCCTGAAGTTTCTGCAATTTCTTGCATTTTATCTCTTAATTTGCCAATCCACTTACCTTTTTCCTCTTCAAATACAAGAGAGATTTGTTCGCCTAGATTCTTCCCTACTAACCCCAAATGGACTTCCAAAATTTGCCCAATATTCATACGACTAGGCACCCCTAGAGGATTTAATACAATTTCTACTGGACGCCCATCTTTAGTATAAGGCATATCGACTTCTGGGACAATATTAGACACAATCCCTTTATTACCATGTCGCCCTGCCATTTTATCGCCGACTTTTAATTTGCGTTTTGTTGCCACATAAATCTTGACAAGTTTGACAACACCACTTGGCAAAATATCATCTTTTTCAATAATAGAAAGCTTTTCTTCATGCTCTTGACTGAGATTCTTCTTTTGTTCTAAGAAATTAGCTTTGAGTGCGTCATATTTGCTTTGTATCTCTTTTGAATATCCCTTAATAATTGTTCCCATTACAAAGCGATTTACATTTTCTAAATCTTCTTTTGGAATTACACTTCCTTTTTTGTATTCTTTATCGCCTATTTTTACATTGCTTGCAAGTTTTTCTTTAGAAAGAATAGAACCAATCCTTAAGCTTTCTTCTCTATCAAGCATTAAAAGTTTATCGTGATGCTCTAAATCCAAACGAGCCTTTTCTTCCTCATAAGCGACGATAGCACGCTTATCTTTGTCATAACCTTTTTTTGTAAAAATTTTAACATCTACTACTGTCCCTTCTAAACTTGGAGGACAATACAAAGATTTATTTACAACATGCCCCGCTTTTTCACCAAAGATTGCTCTTAATAATCTCTCTTCTGGGGTTGGCTTTACTTCACCTTTTGGAGAAGCTTTCCCTACTAATATCATTCCACCTGTAACATAAGTCCCGATTTTGACGATTCCACTCTCATCAAGATGAGCTAATTCTTCTTCACGAATATTTGGAATATCTCTTGTGATTTCCTCTACACCATGTTTGAGTTCCCTTGCTTCAATCTCTTTTTCATAAATGTGGATTGAAGTAAAAGCATCATTGCAAATAAGCTTTTCACTCACAACAATAGCATCTTCAAAATTATAACCATTCCATGGCATAAAGGCTACACGAATATTCTTTCCTAATGCAAGCTCTCCTTTATCCATATTTGGACCATCTGCGATTACATCACCAGCTTGCACTACATCACCAGCTTTGACAATCGGTTTTTGGGAAAAAGAAGTATTTTGGTTAGTCCTTAGATTCTTTTGAAGGGAATAATGATCAATGAATGCACCATTTTCATCTTCACCCAAAATATAAATATTCTTAGCATCTACTTTTTCAACAACACCGCCACGCGTTGCTTTTACACTCTCCCAAGAATCCCTTGATACAATTTTTTCAATCCCTGTTCCAACCACAGGTGCATCAGGGCACAATAAAGGAACAGCTTGGCGTTGCATATTTGAACCCATCAAAGCACGGTTTGCATCATCGTGCTCCAAAAATGGAATCAAACTAGCAGCAACACCTACCACCATTCTTGGACTAAGATCAATTAATTCTACCTTAGAAGATTCCATAAGGATAATTTCACCATCTTTACGCACTTCAATAATATCTTCTTTGATTACATTATCATTAGTCAAAACAGTGCTTGCAGGAGCAATTACAGCCCCTTCTTCTTGAGTGGCAGTTAAATATACAATCTCATCTGTAACTTTTTTATCCACAACCTTTCTATAAGGTGCTTCAATAAAGCCCAACTCATTTACCTTCGCATAAGTAGATAAGGTATTAATCAACCCGATATTTTGCCCCTCTGGAGTTTCAATAGGACAGATTCTTCCATAATGCGTTGGATGCACATCACGCACTTCAAAGCCTGCTCGCTCTTTTACCAAACCGCCTTCTCCAAGTGCAGATAATCTTCTTTTGTGTGTAACTTCAGAAAGTGGATTTGTTTGATCCATAAATTGAGAAAGTTGCCCACCGGTAAAAAATTCCAAAATCGTTCCTGTAATCATTTTGGAATTAATCAAATCATGTGGCATAAGCTCCTCTAAACCGCTACTAATTGTTGAGAGCTTATCGCGAATCGCTTTTTGCATTTTTACTAATCCCAAATGAAGTTCATTTGCCAAAAGCTCCCCAATAGCACGGATTCTACGATTCCCTAAGTGATCCCTATCATCGATTCTACCTTGTCCATTTTTTACATGGATAAGATAACGCACGGTTTTAATAATATCTTCATGAGTAAGAACAGTCACATAATCTGGCACGGAAATATCAAGCTTATGATTCATCTTCATACGCCCTACTCGCGTCAAATCATAACGCTCTGGGTCAAAGAATAGCTGTTGCACAAATTGCTTAGCCGCTTCTTTTGTTACAGGCTCTCCTGGTCGCATTACTTTATAAATACGGATTGTTGCCAAATCATTTTCATTATCAATTTTTTCAGTTTGCTTAAGAAGCTTGAGAGATTCTGCATCGGCAATAAAAGCATTAATCACAGAAGAATCCACGCCACTTGCTAAGTCATTTGCAATTACAAACTCATTAATGCCAAGCTCTGCTAATTTCTTAAGCTTTGAATCATCCATCAAAGTCAAAGCATCAAAAAGAATCTCGCCACTCTCTTTATCAATGATAGGTTCTGCAAGATAACGATTTGCCAAAATATCAATTGGATATTCAATCATATTAAGCTTTTCTTCTTTTAATGCTTTTGCCTTTTTTGCAGTCAAGCGTTTCCCTGCTGCAAGAATCAATTTCCCTTTTGTATCTCTAATATCAAAATCTACACGCCCTATAAATTCTTCTGGATCAAATGGAATGAAGTATTTTCCAGATTTATGTTTAATTGTCAAAAGCGGATAGAACATTTTTAAAATATCTTGCTTTGAGTACCCTAATGCTCTAAAAAGAATTGTAACAGGAATTTTTCTTCTTTTATTGACACGCACAAAAAGGGTATCTTTGGCATCATATTCAAAATACAGCCAAGAGCCTCTATCAGGGATAATTTGCCCTGTATAAACAAGCTTATTAGAAGCTGTTGAAGATTCTTCTTCTTTAAAAATAACTCCCGGGCTTCTATGAAGTTGATTTACAACAACTCTTTCAACTCCATTAATAATAAAACTTGTCCTATCTGTCATTAATGGGATTTCTCTTACAAAAATATTTTGCTCTTTAATATCCTTGACGCCAAGTTTTTCACCCGTCTTTTCATCTCTCTCCCAAAGCACTAAACGGATTTTGATTTTCAAAGGAATCGAATAAGTCAAACCCCTTTCCATAGCTTCTCTTACCGTATAACGCGGCTTTCCATATTCACAACCTGCATATTCAAGACTAATACGATTTTGTGTATCATGTATAGGAAAAATAGACTTAAAAACTTTTTCAATACCTGATTCATTGTTATCTTGTGATTTCAAAAAAGCTTCATAACTACTTCTTTGCAATTGAAGCAAATTTGGAACTGCTATATTTTGCGGTATTTTAGTAAAATCAACTCTTAATCTATTTCCGGATTTTAAACTTATTGGCATAATCACTACCTTTATTATTTAATGTAGAATTTTGGAAGAAAAATGAAAGGGAGCCTAAACTCCCCTCTTATGACTTTATTTAATTTCGACTTTAGCACCAGCTTCTTCAAATTTTGCTTTAATTGCTTCAGCGTCTTCTTTTTTAACACCTTCTTTAACAGTAAATGGAGTTTTCTCAACTGCATCTTTTGCTTCTTTCAAGCCAAGACCTGTAACTTCTCTTACTACCTTGATAACATTGATTTTCTTATCTCCGCTATCTGCAAGGATAATATCAAACTCAGTTTTTTCTTCTCCACCACCAGCAGCACCACCAGCAACGGCACCACCAGCAACAACAGTTGGAGCTGCAGAAACACCAAATTTCTCTTCAAATGCTTTTACAAGCTCTGAGAGTTCCATTACAGAAAGATTACCAATGTATTCTAATACTTCTTCTTTTGAAATTGCCATAATTCATCTCCTTATTATATTATTCAGATTCTTTTTGTTTTCGTAAATTATCCAACCCTGTAACAAAATAGCGAGCAGGGGCAGTCCATACAGACAACAACATACCAATAAGCTCTTCTTTTGAAGGTAGTTTTGAAACTGCTTCAATGTGTTTTGCATCAACCAAAGCACCTTCATAATAACCAGCTTTAATGATCAATTTTCCACCAACTGAGTTTGAAAATTTACAAACTGCTTTGGATAAAGAAATTTGGTCTTCACCCCACAAAAAGATATTATTCTCTCTTAGCTCTAATCCTTCAATATTAGAGTTTTTCAATGCAATAGAAGCTAAAGTATTTTTAATCACTTGAACTTTTGCATTTTGAGACCTAATATCCGCTCTCAAAGCTTCTAATTCTTTTACTGTGAGACCTTTATAATCACAAACTGCTATCGCTTTAGATGCTTTAAATTCAGTTGTTAATTTCTCAATTAGGGCACTTTTCTCTGCTTTTGTCATTTTAACCTCCTTTCAGACGAAAGACTTATATAGGAATTTTTAAGCTTTTTTCAAAGCTCCTATAGTCATTAGTCTAAGATAAAAACAAGAATAAATTATTTCATATCAATTAACTCTTGAGTATCAAGCTTTAATGAAGGACTCATTGTTAATGATAAAGTAGCATTTTTAATATATTTACCTTTTGCAGTTGCAGGTTTTTGTCGGTTGATATTCCTTACAAGCGCAATGATATTTTCTTCTAATTTTTTAGCATCAAAGCTTACTTTTCCAACTGGTGCATGAACAATACCTTTTTTATCAACACGATAATTGACTTGACCGCTCTTAGCATTGCTTACCGCTTTTGATACCTCCATAGTCACTGTTCCTGTTTTTGGATTTGGCATCAAACCTTTTGGACCAAGGATTCTACCTACTTTACCAACCAAAGCCATCATATCTGGAGTTGCAATTACCATATCAAAGTTCAAATCACCTGCTTTGATTTGCTCTGCTAAATCTTCATCTCCTACAATATCTGCTCCTGCTGCTTTAGCCTCATCTGCCTTAACACCTTTTGCAAATACTGCAACACGAACATTTTTACCTGTTCCATTAGGCAAAACAACCGCTCCACGTATCATTTGATCAGCATGTCTAGGATCTACACCCAAGCTCAACGCTATCTCAACTGTTTCATCAAATTTAGCAGATGCTAAAGATTTCACTGTTGCAGAAGCGGTTGTAATATCGTATATCTTTTTACAATCTACTTTTTCTAGTAGATTTTGCATTCTTTTAGTTAATTTTTTCGCCATATTTATACTCCAACGCGTCTTTTTTATTCTACAACTTCAATGCCCATACTGCGAGCACTTCCTTCGATAATTTTAATAGCTGCTTCCTCTGAATTTGCATTCAAATCATCCATTTTAGTTTTTACAATTTCCATTACTTGTGCTTTTGTTAATTTACCAACTTTATTTTTTAATGGATTATCAGAACCTTTTTGGATTCCTGCGGCTTTTTTAATTAAATCTGTTACAGGTGGTTTTTTTGTAACAAATGTAAAACTCTTATCTTGATAAACTGTAATTAATACTGGAATATTAAAATCTCCCATATCTTTAGTTTTTTCATTAAAAGCTTTACAAAATTCCATAATATTTACACCGCGTTGTCCTAATGCTGGACCTACTGGTGGAGATGGATTTGCCTTACCTGCAGGGATTTGAAGCTTAAGTTCGCCAATGATTTTCTTTGCCATAACTTATCCTTGTTTTTAGTAATTAAACTATTTTTTCCACTTGTGAATAAAGTATTTCAATAGGAGTACTTCTACCAAAAATTGAAACATTGAGTTTTAGCTTTCTATGTTCCATATCATATTCTTCCACCGTCCCAGTGAAATTCGCAAAAGGACCTTCAATAATTCTAACAACTTCACCTGCTTCAAAAATGATTTTTGGTTTGGGAGCTGCACGATTTTGCACCTTTTCAATGATGTGATTAATATCTGCTTCACTCAAAGGAGTAGGTTTTTTTGCTTCACCAATAAAACGACTGACTTTTGGTAAAGATTGGATTGTATGCCATAATGCTGTATCAAGATCAACCCGTATAAAAACATATCCCGGATAGAGACTTCTTTCGCTTATCTTTTTCTTATTATTCTTAACTTCAATAATATCTTCTGTTGGAACAACGATATCTGTCAAACGCTCTTCTAAATGATGCTCTTTTACAAGATTTTCAATACCACGTTTTACTGCTTGTTCACTACCAAAATATGTTTGAATCGCATACCAATACAACGCCATAGATAAATCCTAATAATTATAAAATACTAGAAACAAAACTGCCAAGAATGAAATCAACCAGTGCTAAAAATAGAGCAATAATTGTTACAACCATAATAACAGAAATAAAAGCATTTCTTACTTGTTCTTTTGTGGGAAAAATAACTTTTGATAACTCTTCTCTAGATAGTCTATAATAATTTATTAATTTTTTCATCACTTGTTTGTCTCTCTTTATTCCAAAATGGCAGGCCAGGAGGGACTCGAACCCCCAACACTCGGTTTTGGAGACCGACGCTCTACCATTGGAGCTACTGACCTACAAAAAAACAAAAAGCTAAGGGAAAATCCCCTAGCTTTTAAGTTTTACTTCTTTATGAATTGTATGTTTATTTAATCTTGGGCAGAACTTTTTTAGCTCCAGTTTTTCTGTTTGTGTTTTTGCATTTTTTACAGTGCTGTAATTAATGTCACCACATTCAGAACATTTGAGACCAATTTTTACACGATTACCTTTAGCCATTTTAAAGCCTATTCAATAATCTTTGTAACAACACCTGCACCTACAGTTCTACCACCTTCACGGATAGCAAATCTTGTTCCCTCTTCAAGTGCAATTGGGTTGATTAATTCAACAGTGATTTTGATATTATCACCTGGCATAACCATTTCTACACCTTCTGGCAATGCGATAGAACCAGTGATATCTGTTGTTCTTACATAGAATTGTGGTCTATAACCATTAAAGAATGGAGTATGTCTTCCGCCTTCCTCTTTTGAAAGAACATAGATTTCGCCTTCAAATTTTTTGTGAGGAGTGATTGAGCCGGGCTTACATAATACCATACCTCTTTCAACTTCTTCTTTTTTAGTTCCTCTTAGAAGTACCCCAACATTATCACCAGCTTCACCTTGATCAAGTTCTTTTCTAAACATTTCAACGCCAGTTACTGTTGTTTTTTGTGTTGGTCTAATACCTACGATTTCAATCTCATCACCAACTTTTACGATACCTCTTTCAATTCTTCCTGTAACAACTGTTCCACGACCTGCAATTGAGAATACATCTTCAATTGGCATAAGGAAAGTTTTATCTGTTTCACGCACAGGAGTTGGAATATACTCATCTACTGCATCCATAAGCTTCATGATTTTTTCACTCCACTCACCTAAACTTCCTGCTTTTGCTTCCTCAAGTGCCTTAAGAGCAGAACCTGCAATGATTGGAGTATCATCTCCGGGGAATTCATAGCTTGATAAAAGCTCTCTAATTTCCATTTCAACTAATTCTAACAATTCTGGATCATCAACCATATCTTGTTTATTCATAAATACTACAATATAAGGAACACCAACTTGACGAGATAGCAAAATATGCTCTCTTGTTTGTGGCATTGGACCATCAGCAGCAGAAACAACAAGAATCGCACCATCCATTTGTGCTGCACCTGTAATCATATTCTTAACATAGTCAGCGTGTCCGGGGCAATCTACGTGCGCATAGTGTCTTTTTTCTGTTTCATACTCAATGTGTGAAGTTGCGATAGTAATACCACGCTCTTTTTCTTCTGGAGCGTTATCGATATTATCATAATCTTTCATCTCCGCCAAACCCTTTGTGGATAGAACAGCAGAAATCGCAGCACTTAAAGTTGTTTTACCATGGTCAACATGCCCGATAGTTCCAATATTTACATGGGGTTTTGATTTGACATATTTTTCCTTAGCCATAAGCTTCTCCTAAAATTTAAAGTTTAAAATAGTTCAAATTTTACACTATTTTTACCAATTTTAAAATTAAGAATCGTAACATTTTCTACAATTCTATCACAATCTCTGAAAAACTGGAGCCCATAAGCGGGATTGAACCGCCGGCCTCTTCCTTACCAAGGAAGTGCTCTGCCACTGAGCTATATGGGCATACAAAAATAAACAACATAAAAAGTGTTAGGCTGATTTAAAAAAACTACAAGTAGAATCAGCTCCCAGTATGGAGCGGGAAACGGGGCTCGAACCCGCGACCCTCAGCTTGGAAGGCTGATGCTCTAGCCAACTGAGCTACTCCCGCATACTTTATTAATGGTGGTGAGACGTGGATTCGAACCACGGAAGGTAGAACCAGCAGATTTACAGTCTGCCCTCGTTGGCCACTTGAGTATCTCACCCCTAAAACTGGTCAAACACTGAAAAATAACTATTTAATTTTTAAAATGGAGCTGGTAAAGGGACTCGAACCCCCGGCCTGCTGCTTACAAGGCAGCTGCTCTACCAACTGAGCTACACCAGCAAATTTTAAAAATGAGACGAAATTTTACCCTTTTTTGAAATTATTGTCAATAGCTTTTAAAATTATTGTAAAATTCTTTTGCATTTTTAGTGAGAATTTACATCAAATAATGCGTATTTGCGTGATTATATTTATGTTAATCCATCACTAAATAATTGCAAAATTTTCAAAAAGGAATTTTATGAAATCCCATAAAAATCTACAACCTAGGGGATTTAGAAAAAAATATTTTTCTTTGGCTGCAATTTTGATGCTAAATAGCACCCTCATTGCACAAAGTCAAAATATTGCTTTAAATGAAAAATCTCTCAAAACAAAAGAGCAATCATTGAAGCTTTCTATTATCCATGCAGATGAGTTTGTAGAGAATGCAGACTTCAAAGAAGAATTTAGTGCAGAGGAAATTAAACAATCCAATGCTCAAAATGTCTATGAATTCTTAAATCTTCATTCTCTGCTTAAAACCACTTCCAGTTATGGCAATCCTTATACTCAAAACATTGATTTGCGTGGCTTTGGGCAAAACGCACACAAGAATCTTGCTATTATCGTTGATGGAATGCGTCTTAACAACATTGATTCTCCGCCTATTTCACTTAGTGCAATCCCGCTAGATTCTATTCAAAAAATAGAAATTATACGAGGTAAAGGCACCACAAAATATGGTAATGGTGCAGTGAGTGGGGTGTTAAAAATCACTACTACGCGTAAAGCTGGTGGTGAAATTAACTTGAGTTATGCAAGTTATGATACTTTTAATTCGCAATTTTTTGCACGGCATGCTGGGGATAATTTGAACATTGGATTATATGGACAATATCAAAATTCACAAGGCAGCAGAAGAATCTCTCCAGATTCTGATGAAAAAGATGGCAATTACAACAAAAATGGCGGTATTACGCTTTTTTATTATCCCGATGATTCTTTATTGCTTAGAGCAAATATGAATTATTCCAAATATGGAATCAAATACGCTGATCCACTTACCAAAGAGCAGTTTGACAAAGATCCAAGCCAAGCGGGAGATTCCTTTACCCATCAAAAACGCTGGGATTTGTATCACAATGTAGGCTTAACTTATTTTGCAAATAACGGCTTAGTTACAGAAGTCAATTTTGGTGGGAATCGCAACGAGAGTGAATATATCAACTTCGCTAATCTCTATGAGGGCAAAGGTTTGTATGGGAATTTCAATTCTCAATACAAAAATGATTCCTATCTTGCAGAAATTGGTGGAGAAATCAAGCAAAACCAACGCTCAAGCAGCACAGCAAAAGCTCAAGTAAGTGAGATTTTACTCTATTTAAATGGAGAAAAATATTTCAAAGATTCTACGCTAAATCTTGGAATCTCCGCCCAAAGAGTAATCAACCAGCAAAAAGGCGATGGCACTTATAGCACACAAGAAAATCTCATAGGTGGAGAGCTTGGATACAACTATCAAATCCATCCCCTAATCAATCTTTTTGCCTCTTACTCTCGCACCTTTGCTACTCCAAATGTCGATTGGCTGCTTGGATATGATCCTATTACCTATGCACCCATGCTAAATACACTAGCCAAAACCGCCACTTTTGATACTTTTCAAATTGGCTCCAAAGCCGTTTTTGGGATTCATGAGTTAAGCGGGAATATCTTTTATATCCATGGAAATGATGAGGCTTACTATGGGTTAAATAAAATCACTGGAATCTATGATAATCAGACTTTGGGGGAAACTCGCAGAATCGGTGGGGAACTAAAATTCACTACCTATTTTTCACAAAATCTCTTTAGCACCTTAAGCTATGCTTATGTTGATGCGACAATGCAGGGCAATGAAGGGTATAAAGGCAATACTATTCCGGGAGTTTCTAAACATACTTTTATTATAGGATTAAACTACCTTCCTATCCCAAATCTTAATCTTGGAATCTCTTATAAATATGCTTCTAAAGCTTATGATTACAATGATTTTGACAATACTTTAGAAAAAATGCCAAACTACCAAAGCCTCAATGTAACCCTTAGCTACACTCTCAAAGATTTTGAAATTTATGCCTTTGCTAATAATCTCACAAATCATAAAAATGCTCTAGTTGTTGATAAATATTATCCCTATGAGTTTGAAACAACCTTTGGTGGGGGAGTGAAATATAAATTCTAATGGAACATTTCACTTTTAAAACCTATTTAAGCTACAAATTTCTTAACTCCCTTTTTGGGAGTGCTTCTTTGGGGACAATTTTCACAATCTACGCTATTTTGCCACCAAAAACCTTTTCCATAGGTGGCATTACACTTGCACTTGGTGCTTGGATTCTTACCTTTTTTTATACTCAACTTTTAAAAACAAAACCTTATAAAATCATTCTTTTAATGATTGAGATTCTACCCTTTTGTTATCTTGCCGCTTATTTATTATTCCCTAATACCTTTTATGGTGCAATCTTGGTTTATGCCCTTTATCAAATAGGGTTTATTTTTGGAGACTATCTTTCACGCAATGAAACTTTGATATTCCACACCAAAGATTATCTTTCAAAAATTGATAAAACAAGACAAATTGGATATTTAAGTGGATTATCTTTGGCATTTATTTTTTATTTTATATTAGAAAAATTTGGTATAGATTCAAAAGAAACACAAATTTATAATATCCATTTTCTCTTACTTTTGCTACAATGCTTGGTTATTTTAACCCTTATTTTTTCATTCAAAGGAAAATCTTGCAAAACCTAAAAGAATCCTACCGCAAAAACTGCAAAGCCTCTTTAGAGAAAATCAAAGCTTCCAACCAAACAAGAATCTTAGACTACAAACTCCAAAAGCAACTCAAGATTCTTTTGGATTCTCTAATCTCCCTCCACCAAAAAACCTCCAAAACCCCTCTTAATATTTTATTTTATTATCCTCTTGCAAGCGAATTTAATTGCAAAAAACTTTTAAATGCCTATCGCAAACAAAAAAAGATTCAAATTTTTACGCCTTTTATGTGTGGTATCAGCTTTAAAATTGTAAAATATAGATTACCATTGCAAAAAAAAGTATTTGGTATTTACGAATCTTATAATTCATCTTTTAAGGTTAATAAAATCCATATTGCAATTATTCCAACACTTGGAATAGATAAAAATTTCAAAAGAATAGGATTTGGCAAAGGTATGTATGATAGATTTTTTGAAACTCTAAAACAAAAACCTATTAATATTTTTATTTGTCGTGCTACTCATTATAATCATCAAATCATTACACAACCACACGACATTCAAGCAAATTTTTTCATCACACCTTTTGTCAGTCTAAAATTAGAGGACAAAAAATATGATAACTTGGATTATAATAAGCTCCGCTTTATCAGCCTTAGTCGCTGGCGGTGGAAGCTACCTTATTTCACGCAAACTTTCTAATGCTAATTTAGAAGTTTTACTCGAACAATCAAAGGCAAAGGCAAAAGCCATAGAATATGAGGCAGAGAAGATTCTTCAAGAATCAAGAATCAAAGCCAAAGAGCTAGAAATAGAATCTCAACAAAAATACGAAAGAGAAACTGCTAAGATTATCAAAGAATACGAAAATAATCTTTTGGAATTAGAAAAAGTAAAGCTCAAAGAAAATCAACAAATCGAACGCGAATATTGTAAGCTAGAGCAAGAAAAACAGCTTATCCGCAGAGACAAAAACAATCTCTCTCAAGAAAGAGAATCCCTCAAAAAACTCAAGAATAATTACCAAGAAAAGCTAGAAGAACTCACTCATCATCTCACAGCCGTCAATTCTATCACCAAAAATGAAGCAAAAAAACTTCTTTTTGAAAAAATCACAGAAGAATCAAGGCAAGAAATTGCACAATTCTTAAGAAAAATAGAAAATCAAGCCAAAGAAGAAGCCAAAGCAAAAGCTACTTATATTTTAGCACAAGCAACCTCGCGTTTTGCAGGTGAATTTGCCGCTGAGAGACTTATCCATACAATCATACTGCCTAATGATGAGATGAAAGCTAGAATTATCGGCAAAGAAGGACGAAATATCAAAACATTAGAAATGATTTGTGGCGTGGATATTATCATTGATGATACACCCGGTGTGATTATTGTAAGCTCACACAATCTCTATCGCCGCTCTATTGCGGTGCAGACTATCCAAAGACTCATCGAAGATGGTAGAATCCAACCAGCTAGAATCGAAGAAATCTATCAAAAATGCTATGATGAATTTGAACAAAATATCTTTGAAGAGGGGCAGAGAGTTACTCTTGATTTGGGGCTTGGAAATATCCATCCTGATATCCAAAAGCTCATAGGAAAATTGCGTTATCGTGCAAGCTATGGACAAAATGCCTTAGCTCACAGCCTAGAAGTTGCAAACCTTGCTGGAATCATTGCAGCAGAATTAGGGGGAGATTGCCTACTTGCCACAAGAGCAGGATTACTCCATGATATAGGCAAGGCTAGGACACATGATTTCAAAGGTAGCCATGTAGAACTTGGGGCTGAAATTGCAAGGCGATACAACGAACACCCTGTGGTTTTAAACGCAATTTTATCCCACCACGGCGATGAAGAGATTAAAAGCATCGAAGCTGCCGCTGTTTGTGCTGCTGATTCTCTCTCTGCAGCGCGTCCGGGTGCAAGACGAGAAGTGCTAGAAAATTATCTAAGAAGAGTAAGCGAGATTGAGCGAATTGCACTTTCAAAAATGGGAGTTTTGCATGCTTATGCAATCAATGCAGGACGAGAAGTGCGAGTAATCGTGAAATCTGAAGATATTAGCGATGATGAATCTTATCTGCTAGCTAGAGAAATCGCCAAAGACATAGAAGCAAGCGTGCAATACCCTGGTGAAGTCAAGGTAAGCGTGATACGCGAAACAAGAGCTTGTGCGATAGCAGAATAACCGATGAAAGCAGTTTATACCTTTTTGACTAATTTATGGGTCAAATTTTATCTCAAGAAAAATCCCATCATCAAGCTCCCCAAACCAACCAAACTAGAAAATATCCAAAGCATTGTTATTTTTTCTAACACCGCCTTAGGTGATACTCTTATGCGAACCCCTGCGATTGTAGCTACAAGAGAGGCTTTTCCAAATGCAAAGATTGCTTTATTTATCGCAAAAAATATTTACCCACTTTTTAAAGATTATGAATTTGTAGATGATTTTATCCTTTATGATAAAGGCTATAAGGGATTTTTAAAAAATATTTTCCAAATACGTGCCTTAAAACCTGATTTGATTTTAATGTATCACTCCAATGGACCACAAGATATTCCAACTGCGATTCTAAGTGGTGCAAAATATATCCTCAAAACTCCAAGAAATGGCAAGCACGAATCTCTGCTTTCTACAAAGCTCTCACGAGATATGGCTGCACATTTTATCCCTCTAAGCCTAAAAACCTTAGAATACATTACTCTAAAAGAAAATTCCAATATCACAATGAAACTCCCCTCAAAATACCATGATTTTATAGCCAAAAAAGCTCTGGGGGGGGGGGCTTAGAATAGGGTTTCAAATGCGAACAAGCAAACCCCAACGAGAATGGGGAGTAGAAAATTTTGCCAAACTTGCACAAGAGATTCTAGGACATTTCACTAATGCAGAAATTTCCTTAAGTGGGACAAACCAAGAAAAAATATATTGCGAAAAAATCTACTCTTTGCTTCCAAGTAATCTCCACAACAAAGTCCATAATGTCTGCGGTAAATACAAAATCGATGAACTTCCCTTTTTTCTAAAATCTCTTGATTGTCTTATCACGGGCGATACAGGACCTATGCATCTTGCAGGTGCTTTGAAGATTCCAAGCATTGCTTTATTTTTAGGGGGAGCAAACCCAAAGGGCAGTGGAATCTTGCAAGATAGAGAAATCCATATAGAAAATTTGCCAAAAAGAGCCTATCACGCACAAGCAAGTGTTTAAGGAACTAACGCAAATTCTTTCAAAAATTTAAATTTTTGCTATAATTTCAAGCTCAATAGATTTACTTAATTTAAGGATAACATTTGCGGATTTCTTTCGATAAAAATCTATACTTGGTTGCTAAAAATTATTATTACTGGCTATATATAATTGGACTTGCTGGAATAGTTGGAATGACTGTATTTTTTATCCATTTTAATCAATTCTCCATTGCCTTTCTTATATTGCCCACAATAAGCATATTTATCCCAACCGTTATAGATTTATCAAAAATAATAAAACGATTACTAATATATTTCAAGAAATTACAATACATGCTTTATCTATTTTGTTTTCTTGTCGGCTACATTATCTATGGCTTTTCTACAATATTATCCAAAGAATATATTTCATTAATTTTAAAAGTTTTACCAGACACATATACTGATGCCATATATTGGTTTAATTTGCTATTCTCTTTCATTATCATTTTATGTCTTATTTTATTCCTTTCCATTATTATGCCTTTTTTATATTTTACAATTAGAATATTAGTTGATATCCCGTTAAAATTATTATATGTTCTATATGCTCCGCTTGGAAATTTCTTTAACCAGCAAATACAAAAAATTTCAACATATATTACAAATACTGCAGTTTTCTTTTTTGGCTTTCACCATAAAACACATTTCCGCTGTTTTATACTTAGCATCACCATTTTTATTGCAATTGCACTACCTTACATATTAACATCCACTATTACTTTTATTGAAAAAAATAGTTTATACATCATTCACTACACCTCATACTTTCAAAATTATAGCACTTGCAAAAAAATAGGCAATAATGCCTATATAAAATTGCTGGGGGAGAATCAAGTCTCAGTTTCACCTTTTAAAAACAAAAGTCTTTCCTCTCTGATAGTAAGCAAAATGCCCAATGGTGATTTTTACACTGCGGAATGCAACTAAAGTAAATTAATATTATATTCAAAGGTTTAAAAATGTATAAAATTATTTTACTAGATGATAATAAATTCTTAAAATCAATCCTTGCTACCAATCTCTTTAAAATAGAACTGATTATTTTAGACAATAAATGTATCCCAAATATCAAAAAACTTTACAAAAAAAACTTATCTAACACTATACTTTATCCAAAATTTCCAAGTGATATAGAGTTTAATAATATTCATACAAGCAATTATAATCTTACATATGAAGAAATTAAAATTTTCAAAAATACTCAATTAAAAGTTGAACGTTACTATCATAGACTAACATCAGATCTTGGAATTATTCAATATAGATACTATACCGCCCTATCATTTTGGTTAAATTTTTTTCAAAATAATAAAATTGATTTATTAATAATTACAGACCTCGAACATGGTGGACATTGGGATAGCATTCCTATAGATATTGCTATACATTATAATATTCCGGTTTATAATATTGCGGTAGCTTCCGGCTTTGGAAAAAAAAGCATTCATCAGATATTACATTTGAACGATAGAACTTTTTTGGATTTATCCAAAGCAAATTTACCACAAGTAAATCTACAAAAATATCTCAAAGCATTAACACAAGATACTACCAACTTTCTTCACCACCTTAAATATCCTTACCATAAAAAAATAAAAAATATTTTACGCTCCTTTAGATATTCAATTGCTAGCCCGCATAAAATTTTCTATCGTGATAGTTCAAGCCATATAAATCATTTTCTTGAAAAATACAAATTTCATCATCAAATAACATATGTAAGGAATTTACAAAAATATTACGATCAGATTTCAGACCCCTCCCCTTCAATTCAAGAAAATTATATCTATTACCCATTACATTTTGAACCAGAAGCATCCATTATGGTAAGAACTCCTCTTGAAAATCAATTATATATTATCAAGCTCGTAGCAGAATTGTTACCAAAAGGTTGGAAATTATATGTCAAAGAGCATCCGCATCAATTTACAATATACAAAGATCATGACTTTTTTTTAAAAAATATTGAATTCTATCGAACTCCAAAATATTATCAACAAATTAAAAATACTAAAAATACGGTACTCATAAACTCTAAAATTAGAGGATTGAATTTGATTCAAAATTGCAAAGCTACAATATCAATAACTGGCTCCTCAATATTAGAAGCTATCACTTTCAAAAAACCTGTTATTATTTTCGGAGATTCACTTAATTTTAGTGAATTATTAAGTGATACTTTCAAAGTTACTTCTTTGGAAACATTAAGTCAAGCACTTCAAAAAATAGAACAAGGAAACTGGAAACCAAATTACTCAGATTTAGAAGATATTATCAATAAACATACATTTGAAATAAATAATCAAAACTATGATACTTCACTACAAAATCTATTTATGACAATATCCAAACACCACAAAAGGCAATACAATGCCTAAGCTTTTCATCCTCCTTTCAGATATCACCACCTTTGGAGGGATAGAAAGAGTAGTTAGCAATCTTTGCAACCTCTTATGCAATCACTATGATATTACGCTTATAAGTTGCCATAAAGCCAATGAAACACTACCTGCAACTTACAACTTCCCAAAAAATATAAAAATCATTTATTTTGATGGAATTTATCCCGATTTTAAACTTAATAGCCTATGGGACAAATTACGATTTTCTCATCGCATTAATAAGCTTTTACCCAAAGACAGCAAGAATATTCTTATTGTCAATAATCTCCTCTATCCTTTTTTCAAACAAAAAAATACAACTTATATCCGCCTCTTTCATAATTCCTTTGAAAATGCTTACAAAAAATACTTAAACAAAAAGCCTCTATTCCCACCAAGAATCGCCTTATTTGATAAACTTGTAGTGCTATCCACAAAAGAATTGAATCACTGGCAAAAGCTCCATAAAAACATAGCAGTGATTCCAAACTTCCTGCCTACTATCCCTGAAGATTTTAGTACTTTAGAATCAAAAATCATCTTAAGCGTCGGTCGCATGGATAAAGGTGATCAAAAAGGCTTCTTTCGCCTCATTGACATCTGGGAAATCGTGCGACAAAACCCAAAATTCCATGAGTGGAAGCTCTGCATTGTAGGTGATGGGCCACTAAAAGAGCAAATTTTATCTAAAATCCATTCTAAAAATCTCCAAGATTCTATTATTCTAAAACCCTTTACTAATACAATAGAACAAGAATATTTAAAAGCTAGTATTTATGTAATGACGAGTCATTTTGAAGGCTTTGGTATGGTGCTTATTGAAGCAGAATCTTTTGGTTTGCCTTGCATTGCCTTTGATATTAATACAGGTCCAAGTGATATTATAGAAAATGAAAAAAGTGGATTTTTGATTTCTGATGGAGATTTAGAAGACTATGCAGAGAAACTAAAAGCTTTAATGCAAAATCAAAATTTAAGAGAATCTATGGGTAAAAGAGCAAAAGAAATAGCACAAGAGAAGTTTAGTAAGGAAGTGATTTTGCTAAAATGGCAAAAGATATTTGACAACTAAAGGTACTCTATGCGAATCCTCTGTATAACCGACAAACAATACAACGAAGAAGAAACGGCTATTAAAGGTATTTTTGAAAAATATATTTTACAATATTGTGAGGTTTATAGCGTATATTTCACAAAAGAAAAACAAGTTTATTTGCGGGACAAAAAATTTGTGTTTCCCTACTCTACAAAACATAGAAAATTCATCAAAACACTAATGCAATTAAACTTCAATTTACTTGATTTCGACTTAATCATAGTCCGAAATTTCTATCCCACAGCCAAGCAGCTTTTGCCTTTTCACCCAAAAATCCTCTTTTGGGAAACATTCCCTCACGATTATCGCAGAATCTACGAGGCAAAAAGAGACAAAAAAGCAGTTTGGAGGAAAAGCATAGAATACAAAATCAAATATTATCTCCACGCAAAAATCTTAGAAAAATGCGCTGGATACATCACAATGACTCCACAACTCCAAAGTCAATTCCAACCACAACTCAAGATACCTATTCATATCATTCCAAGTGGAATTGATTTTGAAAATTGCGATTTAAATGCTATACAACAAAATCTTCAAAATATCCACACGCCTCTAAAATTCCTTTACATCGGCACAATAGACAAAAATCGCCAAATACTAGAAATTATTACCTCTATTAGCCATACCAAAGGCGATTTTATTCTTGATATTTTTACTCCAAGCAACAACAAAGAAACCCAAGCCATCGCACAATTAAGCCAAAAAGATTCCAGAATCAAGCTCTACCCTCCACTCTCTTTTACAGAAATGCTAAAAACCATTCCAAACTATGATATTGGATTAGGAATTATTCCAAATACGCCACTTTATAGCGTATCTTCCCCAATTAAAGCTATGGAATATGCAAGCAATGGCGTGATTCCACTTATCAATGACTTGCCAGAATATTTACGACTTTTTGATGAAAATACTGCATTTTTTACCACTTTGGATTCTAATGCCATTTCTAATACACTAGCACAAATCCTCTCCACTCCACCAACAATCCTAAAAGCAAAAAAACAAGCTTTATTTAAACTTGCAAAAGAAAAAATGGATTATCAAATTATCGCTAGGCAAACCTATGAATTTTTAGAATCCATATTGCAAACCAAAATAAAGGAAATCTATGTTACAAACCATCTTTAAGCGTTATTTAGCAAAAACTATTTGTGCCTTTATCCCTTATAAACCCCTAAGACAACATTTAAGAAAATCTATTGAAAACCGCTGCATTACCATTATGCTAGGCAAAGTTGATTCTTATCTCCCACCCAAAACTGCAGAACAAATCAACACTATAAGCAATGAATTTTTCATAACTAAAAATGCTACAGATAGGAGGCATTATGGCTTCTTTGATTTTGATTCAAATTCTAAAAATCCAAAATCCCCTTTAAACCCATGGGCTTATGTGCGTGTAAAGAATGAAGCAAAAACACTAAGGGCAAGTTTAGATTCTATTCTCCCAGCAATCCAGCGAGGAGTCATTGGATATAATGATTGTGATGATGGAAGTGAAGAGATTATTTTAGAATTTTGCAAACAATACCCTAGCTTTATCCCCGTCAAATACCCTTACAAAGTCATTATAGAAAATCCCACAAAAGAAGAAAACAAACTTTATAGCTATTGTAACTATGTATTAAGTTTTATCCCCAAAAATGAATGGTTTATTAAAATTGATGTGGATCATATCTATGATGCCAAAAGGCTTTATAAGAGTTTTTATTTGCCAAACAAACAGACTGATATTGTAACGCTCTCTCGTATGGATTTTTATATAAAAAACAATCAAGTTTTTATAGCTAAAAGCCCAAGAGGATATTTCAACCGAGCTGGAGACCAAAATTTAATTTGCAATTTAGGGAAAAAATTCCATGAAAGGATTATACATGTAAATCTACTAAGCTATAGTCAACAAATTATCAAAAACAAACCAACTAAACCCCAAAAAGAAGCTATGAAAGACTATATTTCTATGGAAGCTTGGATTCATAGTCCTTATAATCGAATCTATCGTTCCGAACTTTGCCATTATCACTTTCCTTATGTTAAAACTTCAAGGCAACATCTAGCAAAAAATGGGATTCCACTTAAAGAATTTTTAAACAGTGGTGATTCAAGCCTAGGCACAGAAATAGACTTAAAAATGCTAGATGAAGATTACATTCTCTCACTCTATAAAAGATTTGATTTCTCCAAAGAAAACTAATCTTATTTATCTTTCTAATACTTTCCAATATACTTCTGCTATCCTCTCTCCCATCACTTCTTTAGAAAAATTATCTATGATAAACTCTCGGCTAGGTTTGACCTTCAAATCCCCTCTCAAAATCCCCTCCAAAGCCTCCAAAAATTCCTCTTTATTAGGATTATTAGTCAAAACAAAATTGCTTCCATTATGCAAATCCCTAATGCTCCCAATATCACTAGCAATACTCACAATCTCCATAGCCAAAGCTTGCATAAGACTTTGAGGCACACCCTCATGAGAATCTGAAGTGAGTATAAACACATCCAAAGTGCTTAAAAATTCCGCTGGATTTGCAACATGCCCCAAAAGCTTGATATATTTGCTTGCATCTTCAATCTCCCCACCACCTACAACAAGATTTTTAAGCCACTCTTTCCCCCCTCCATCTCCTGCAATCACAAAGCAAGTATTTGGATATTTTTTGTGAATCTCCCTTGCAATATGTATAAAAATATCTTGCCTCTTGAAATATCTCAAAACACCTAAATTTCCAATGATAATTTTATCCTTTGGGATTTTGTATTTTTCTTTCATTGCATCTTTATTATATTTTGCTTTATCAAAAATTTCCATATCAATTCCCGTTGGAATTGACATAATTTTGGCAGGATTAATGCGATTATCCCTTATCATCGTCTCCCTGACACTCTCTCCTGTTGTCATAATAAAATCCGCCAAACTGTTAATAAAATTCCACCTTGAGGGGTGAATAGGAGTCGATAAATGCCTTGTGCGGATAAATTTCGCCCCACTCAATAAACTTCCAAGCCCACCGCACCAAGTATCAATTCCGCTATGTGTGTTAATAATATCATACTTTTCATTCCTTAGTATCTTTGCAATCTCCCACATTGTCTTAAAATCGCTCTTCCTTGCAAAAGGCAAAATATAAGTTTTAAAGCCCTTTTCTTGTGCTTTTGGAAGTATCATAGAATCCTCCCTACAAGCCAACGCAAGCTCACAACCAAGATTCCGCATCATTTCCATTTCTGAAATAATCCTTATCTCTTGACCTCCCCAGCCACTACTCCACTCTGTATGCAATACCTTAATCTTTTTCACACAATGCCCTTATACTTTCTTTAACGCCTCTAAAACCGCTAAAGGATACAAATAATGCTCCAACTTATGTATTTTTGATTCATAGTTTTCCAAATCCTTGTCTTTTTCCACCACACCTTGTGCGATAATCTCTCCACCATCTAATTCATCACTGACCCAATGCACACTCACTCCCCCAAGCTTCATTTGCGATTCAAAACTTTCCTTAATTCCATTTGCTCCCTTAAAAAGCGGCAAAAGAGAAGGGTGGATATTCACTGCTTGCACCGCTTGCGTAAAAATAGGCGTCAAAATCCGCATAAATCCCGCCAAAACACACAAATCAAGCGAATATTGCTTCAAGATTCCAACCAACTCTCTATCAAAATCCTCTCGTCTAGCAAACTTCGCACTCTCTAAAACTTGTGTTTTAACCCCTAGATTCTTAGCCCTCTCTAGCCCATAAGCACTTGCCTTGTTACTAAGAGCCAAAACCACCTCAACCCCAAAAGCCTCTTTGTCCTCTTTATCTGTCTCCACAAACTCCGATTCTATCCCGCCAATCAAAAATCCTCTTGCTTGTGAATCTTTGAGTGAAAATTCCCCCAACCTCTTAAAATACTTCTTATGCAAACAGCGTATCAAAGATTCTAAATTACTGCCATTCCCGCTAAACAAAATCGCAATCTTTCTAACTTTCATATTTTCTTCTTTCATCAATTCTACACTTTTTGACTGATTATGCCCTCTCCCATTACTTTTTCCCAAACAGCTCTGGTTTGTTTTTCTTAAGATTTTCAATATTATCCAAAATCTCTTTTACTCCATATTCCAAACTCTCTTCATCAAGTGCTTCAATATACGCATCTAATGCTTCTTGCATTTTTGATTCAACTACACCAGAAAGCTTTAATACCGCACAAAGCATATCGCTAAGCTGGATAGATAACTCCTCATTCATTTCCTCTAGTTCTTTTATTCTCTCTTTACTCATCATTTTCTCCTCTAAAAATTTGCTCTATCGCCTCTTTAATATCCGCATAAATAAAGCTTTCTTTGAAATTATCAATCTTGCCTCCACTTGCATTAAAATGCCCACCACCATTAAAAAATTTCTTTGCAATCACACTCACATCACAATTCCCATTTGCCCTCAAGCTCACATTTCCTCTAGCATTCACATCCAAAAAAAAGTCAAATTCTGTATGTGTTTTCAAAAATAAATTAGCAAGCACAGAGATATTGCCAACCCCATAGCTCAAAAATCCCCTATACTCCCCACAATACAAAGTGCATTCACTCGCCTTTTGCCCCAAAAGCTTATTTTGAAAATGCGAGATAAGATTATCAAGAGTATCGCTAAGCAAACTGCCATTTAAATAGCATTTTTTCATCTCCAAAATCGCATTATCTAGCAAAATATGCCCTCTCTCTTCCCCCAAAAAACGACTAGATTCCCGCAAAAGAGAAAGTTTATAAGCCCTATCCTCATCATCAAACATAAACCGATTAAGCTCTTTGCATTCGACAATCAAACGCATAGCTACTTTACCAAACTCAAAAGCAAACCCTTCTTCATTCCACAAATCAATGCTATTAATCATCTCCACCATAGGTTCTAGCCATTTCCTCACGCTCTCATCAAGCCCAAACCGACCCAAAAGCGTATCATAAACAATTTTTGTTGCACATCTTTTGGTATCTAGCACATACCATTCATATTTATTTGCACATTCTTGCCCACTTTTGTGATGATCTAGCAATTCATAACTCACCTGATAGCCACTAAGATTAAGCTCTAAAATCTCTTTTTTTAGCTCATCGCATTCACTCATTGTAAGATTCAAATCACTAATTAAAATATGCGATTCTTCTTTATTGTTCTTAATATCCCTAACAATCTGCTCTAATCTAGCCAAAACTTCTTTGCCATAATTTGCATTATAAAAGAAAATCTTACTCGCTCTTGCTTTATAAAATTCGCTACTAACAAGCTGGCACCCATAGCCATCCAAATCAATGTGTGAGAGATGATAAAGATTCATTTATTTCCTTAACCTAAATAGGGAATTCAATACTTCCCAAAATTTCAAACTTGCTTTGATAATCAATTTCAGCCGTGCTTAAAACCACTATATTGCGACCAAATCCGTATTGTTCCAAGAAAATTGCAAGCGGCTTTCTAAGCACCATAGGCACTCCACCAATAATTGTCGGCACCGCACCCATAGAGACTCCTTTTTGATAAGCAACATTAATCGCATCTAAGAGGCTTTGGGATTCTGTTGGGCTTAGACGCAATCTCTGCCCTATTTTTTGTTGGTCTGGAAGTTTCTCTAACAAAAACTGCTCCAAACTAGGCGAAAGCACAAAATATTTCAACACCCCATCATCACTTTGAAAATTATGTGTAATTAGTCGTTTCAAACATGCCCTTACATACTCGCTCAAAGTTGGTAAATCTGCCTTATAAGCAGGGTATCCATCAGCAATTGCTTCAGCAATACTCAACATGTCTTTAATCGGAATTTGCTCATGCAAAAGCTCTTTTAAAATATGCTGGATTGTTCCAATACCAACACCCTTTATCTCTTCGGCTAAAATCGGATAATCTTGTCCCAATTTTGCCACCAAATTTGCCACTTCTTGACGCGTCAATAATTCCTCTGCATATTGTTTGATAAGCTCTTGAATGTGAGTTGAAATAACAGTAGCCCCATCAATAATTGTATAACCCTCAATGATAGCATCTTCTTTTTTATCCTCATCAATCCAATACGCATCCAATCCAAAAACCGGCTCTTTTGTTGGAATCCCATCAGGCAACTCCCCTACAAAACCACTAGAAGCGATTGCCAAATATTTATCCACCATAATCTTGCCCTTGCCAATCTCAATTTCTTTTAGCAAAATTTGATATTCATCAGGAGCGAGATTCAAATCATCTCTTAAATGCACCATAGGCACCAAGATTCCATATTCTGTTGCCATTGTTTTACGAATCGCACGAATCTTATTCACAAGCTCTCCACCTTGTGCAGGATCTGCGAATTTGATGAGTTGATACCCAAGCCCCACCCGCAAAATCTTAACTTTAAGCGCCTTATCAATTTCGGCTTCCTCTCTTTTTCTACGCTCCTCTTCACTCTCTTGTGGTTGCGGTTTAGGTGCGGCTTGTTGTGCGTTTTGAGGAGTTTGTCCCCCACTTGCTCTTTGGGTTTGTCTTTGTGGCAATGGAGCTTGCCCCTCTTCTGCTTTGCCCTTACGCACTTTTTTAAACAAAGATTCTACATATTTCCACGCTTCCCCATCTTTTTGCTTATTTAACAGCAATGCTAAAGTCAAAAACAATAGCCCTACAAATCCCAAAGAAATAGTAGGAAGTCCGGGGACAAGTGCAAACAACAAAAGAATGCACCCTACAATCATCAAAGTTTTGGATTCATTAATTAATTGATCAACAATCCCAGAAGCGAAATTCTCTCCCTCTTTGCTAAAACGCGTAACAATAATACCCGTAGCAGTAGAAACAATTAAAGCAGGGAGTTGAGACACCAAACCATCGCCAATAGTAAGAATCGTAAAAGTAGAAGCCGCATCAGCAACACTCATATCCTTTTGGAATACCCCAATTAAAAATCCACCGATAATATTAATAAGCGTGATGATGATTCCTGCAATGGCATCACCTTTGACAAATTTATTAGCACCATCCATAGAACCATAAAAATCTGCCTCCGCAGCCAATTCATCTCTTCTTGCCTTTGCTTCCTCTTGCCCAATTAATCCGGTATTCAAATCCGCATCAATCGCCATTTGCTTACCCGGCATTGCATCAAGTGTGAATCTTGCTTTAACTTCAGAAACCCTAGTAGAACCATTTGTAACAACCATAAAATTAATAATTACCAAAATAATAAACAAAATGATTCCAATCACATAATTCCCACCAACTACAAACTGCCCAAAAGCAGTGATAATATCGCTTACAGCCTCTGGACCCAAATGTCCATTGCTTAGAATCATTCTTGTTGTAGCAATATTTAATGAAAGCCTAAAGAGAGTAACAATCAAAAGCAAAGTTGGAAAAGCCGAAAAATCCGTAGGTTTTTTCACATAAAGTGCAATCAAAATAATCAATGCAGACAATGCAATGGAAATTGCTAGAAAAAAATCCAACAATGCACTAGGAAGAGGGACAATGATAATAGCTAAAATCGCAATGATAAAAAAGACAACTGTTAAATCTTTAGAACCCGTCAATTGCGATAAAAAAGGTGAGATTCTACCCCAAAAAGAAGTCTTTTGCCCTGCTTTTGCCAAAAATGCTCCATTTCAAAAATTAAATAAAGTTTGTAATTTTAATCGTTTTTACCCTATAAAATCAAGAAATTTTAAAAAATTTACACTTTTTAAAATATTTTATGCTAGAATTGCACCTTTAAAAATTTTAAAATTACCAATCAGGAGGTCATTATGGCTCAAGATTCGGCGAAAAAAAGAGAAATTACTTCTGCTTTTGCTAGAAATCCAAAAGATACAGGCTCTGTTGAAGTGCAAGTGGCACTTTTGAGTGATAGAATCAAGACTTTAACAGAACATTTAAAAATCAACAAAAAAGACCATTCAAGTCGTTTAGGTTTGCGTAAAATCGTTTCTCATAGAAAAAGATTGTTAAGCTACCTAAAAAACAAAGATTTCAAACGCTATGCAGCTTTGATTGAAAAATTAGGACTAAAAGATAGAGGTTAATCTCCCAAAGGGGACAAACCTCCAAAATTCCAAATCTTCCAAACTTCACTTATCCACTTTCTAATTTCAGCTTATTTTTGATTCTTTAATGCTTCTTTAGCATTTGCAATAATCTTTTCATCTAAAGCCAAATTAATCCATTCAAACTGCTTTCCACTCTGTTGCTCTCCACTTAGCAAATCCCCGCTATTTCGATATTCTAAGTCTAGTTGTGCAATTTCAAAACCATTTTGTATTTGACAAAATCTCATTAAACGCTGACTTTTCTCTTGTTTGGAATACAAAAAACAATACCCCTTTAAACCATTTCTACTAACTCTTCCTCGCAATTGATGCAATGTTGCCAATCCCAACCTCTCTGCCCCAACAATCACAATAGTAGAAAGATTTGGCAATGAGATTCCAACCTCCACCACGGTTGTAGCTAGCAAAATATTGCCTTTGTCCCTAAATTCCTCCAAAACTTCCTCTTTGTATTTGTCCTTGCCATGCGTTACATAAATCCCCTCAAAATGCTTTCTCCAAAACTCCTCGCCCTTTTTTAGCGGTGTATAATCTGCACTTTTTCTTTCCTCAACCAAAGGATAAACAATTAACACTTGATGTTTTTTGGCTATCTCCCTTTGGATATGTGCCAAAAGCTCTCTAAAATCTTGCTTTGAAATTACCCAAGAGGTAATATCTTTGGGAAATGGCAAATCCCGAATAAAACTAAAATCCAAAAAATTAGATTCAATCATTGCCAAAGTTCTTGGAATCGGAGTTGCAGAAAATTGCAAAATATGTGGGCGTCTTTGCTCCAGCTCCATCATACGCTCTAATGTATTTCTTTGTGCTGTCCCAAATCGGTGTTGCTCATCAATCATCACCAAAGCAAAACCTTTCAATTCCCGATAAAGCAAAGCATGTGTCCCAATCACAAAATCACTGCTCTCCAAATCGCCTACTTTAGAACTTTGTGTCCATAAAGCCACACTAATATGCTTTGGTAAAAACTTCTGGCTTTCTTGATAAATCTGTTTTGCCAAAATTGAAGTAGGCACCATTAAAATGCTTTTTTTGGGGTATGCCATTAGCACACTTGCAAAAATTACCATTGTTTTACCACACCCCACATCACCCACAATTACGCGTCTTGCTGCCTTGTTAGAATCCAAGTCCTTTTGTATCTCTAAAATCGCCATTTGCTGACCCTTAGTGAGTGCAAAAGGGAGATTCCTCTGCCATTTCTTAAAATCTCCATTTAAAGGACAAATGCTCAAAAATTCTACCTTTTTAGCTTTTA
Source organism: Helicobacter pullorum NCTC 12824 (assembly GCF_017979475.1). Taxonomy (GTDB): domain Bacteria; phylum Campylobacterota; class Campylobacteria; order Campylobacterales; family Helicobacteraceae; genus Helicobacter_D; species Helicobacter_D pullorum. The sequence goes on along the minus strand of NZ_JAERIT010000001.1, from coordinate 226,520 downwards.
ATTTACGCATATATTCATAAATTTCTATAAATTTCAATGCCTCCAAACTTGCACCAAAAAATCCATGATTTTTTTTAAAATTTTCAAAAAAACTCGTATCAGGTTGATAAATCAATAATAAATATTTTAAAATTTCTTTGGGGACATACGGATGGGCTTGCATGATTTCCGACAATTTTAGACTTTTTACAAACTCTCTTAGAAGTGTGATTCTGCTCCCTTGTGCTTTAAAGATTGGTAAAATATCCCCAGTTTGCTTTAAAACTTTGGGTTGAATCAAGCTTACAAAACCATTTTGAATTTGCACTTTTCCACTCACCACGAGATTCTCTCCGATTTTAAAAATACTTTTGTGGTAAGGCTTGGCATTAAAAATGACTAATTCTATTTCCTTATCAAACAAGGGAGCATAACATAAAACTTTGGCTATTTTGAAGCTAGAATACCTCAAAACCTCCACTGCCAAAACCGCTTGAGTATTTGTTTTTAATTCACTAGAAAAAATCGTGTTTGTATAATCTTTTGGGATAAATTTCAAAAAAAATTCAAAAAGGGTTTTTACACCCAATTTTTGAATATTTATAGGGAGATTCAATCTGCACTTACCACACTAAAAGTTAGTTTGGTAATTTCCTTATGAGATTGAATATAATGATTGACTTGTTCTAAGGTAAGGTTTTGAATATCTTTCAAAATTTGAGCATTAAAATCCAAAGGAAGCCCTTTGTAATAATTACTAAAGGCATTTCCTAATCGTTGGGATAAGGTTTCATTGCGTAATGGCTCACTCCCCAACAAATATTGCTTTGCTTCTTGCAATTCTTGCTCTGTAATACCATTTTTGACAAACTCATCTACCACCTGCTGCACGAGTTTTTGGGCATCTTTCTCGTTTTTGAGGCTTGTTTGCAAATATCCCTTAGCATAAGAAAGGGTTTTTCCAGCCTCCAAACGCATTACTGCAGAATAAGCCAATCCACGCTTCACACGCACCTCTTCCATCATACGACTCCCAAATCCACTTCCACCAAGCACAAAAGAAGCAACCTTGATCATTGCACTTTCTTTTTGCAAATCCCTCACTTCAAGAGGCGCTCCAAAATAAATATATGCTTGTTTAGTTTCTTTGATTTGACGCTTTGTTTGTGGAATCTCATTTGCCTTGATTTCTTTAATATCCACCGCTTTACCCACAGGCAAAATTTCTAAAAGTTCGGCAAGCTCTTTAGTAATTTCTGCATATTCCACATCGCCACCTACAATCAAGATTGCAGATTCCAAATTAACATAACTTTGATAAAATTTTTGAATTTCCCCTAAAGACATTTTGGCAATAGAATCTTTTGTCCCGCTCAAAGGATACTCAAGAGGGCTCCCTTGAAACAACATCGCACTCAAAGCTCGATTTGCTTGATAGTCAAAATCATTTTCTTTCTCTAAAATTCCAATGAGTGAATTTTCTTTTACTTTTTCTAATGCCTTGTCTGTGAAATTTGGATTTTCTATTAATTCCTTAAGATATTTAAAACCAACCTTTTGTTCTTTGCTCATACCACTAAGAGTAAAGCTCATTGTCTCCAACCCACTGCCAACACTTAGATTCAAGGCTTTCTCTTCTAATTTTTGTGCAAATTTTATCGCTCCAAGCTTTTGCGTCCCTTCATTGAGAAGTGAGCTTGTAATATCCGATAATCCATAACTTTTTTGATTATTAATCCCACCAGCTCCCTTAAAAACAATTTGCACAAAAAACAAAGGAAGTTGTGAATTTTTCTCATACAAAATAGGTATCTCCACACCCTTAACTTGCAAACTCTTCAATTCCACTGCCATCAAAAATCCTTTTATCAAAAATAAGCTCAAAAAACACCACAATATTTTTTTCATCTAAAAAGTCTCCAAAATATCATAAGCCGTATTGCGTTTTGCTGGAATCTCATTTACATCTTTAATCAAAGAAATCATTTCTGCTTGATTCATAGAATTCCTAGCCCCTGCTGCTGCGACGACATTTTCCTCCATCATTGTGCTACCTAAATCATTAGCCCCAAAAAGCAAAGCCAATTGCCCAATATAAGAACCTTGCGTAACCCAGCTACTTTGGATATTTTGAAAATTATCTAAAAAGATTCGGCTACAAGCCAACAATCTCAAATAACGATTTGATGAAGCCTTATGAATCTCTGGAAATTCCTTTTGCAGTGGAGTAAAGGCTGGTTGAAAACTCCACAAAATAAACGCCCTAAAGCCATTTGTCTCATCTTGCAAATTGCGGATTCTCTCCCAATGCTCTATAATATCCAAATCACTCTCCACACTTCCAAACATCATTGTAGCAGTACTTCTCATACCGATTTTATGGGCTTGCCTATGGACTTCTATCCATTCATCAGAATCCAATTTTTTGGGCGCAATAATATCCCGCACTTTATCACTTAGTATCTCCGCTCCCGCTCCGGGAATTGAAGCAAGTCCGCATTTTTGCAATCTTTTTAAAACTTCACTAATAGAAATTTTAGAAATTTTAGCGATATAATTAATCTCAATAGCAGAAAATCCATGCACAGTAATTTGAGGATATTTTTGTGAAATATGAGAAACCAAATCCTCATACCATTCAATTTTCAAGCTTGGATGAACACCGCCTTGAAATAAAATCTGCGTCCCACCTATGCTAAGCAATTCTTCAATTTTTTGATCAATTTCATCAAAGCTCAAAATATAAGTTTCATTTTCGTGAATTTTTCGCTTAAAAGCACAAAATTTACAATCCACCCAGCAAATATTAGTATAATTAATATTTCTATCCACCACGAAAGTTGTGATATTATCAGGATGCAATTGCTTTTTGATATTAAACGCCATTTCCCCTAATTCTTTCAAAGAGGCATTTTGCATCAAATCAAGAATCTCATCTTTGCTCACTCGAGGTATTTTGACATTCACAATTGCTCTATCCATCTTTTCTTTTATTGTCATCTTAAAATCTCTGTCCCATTGTAAATTCAAAGGATGAAGTATCATCACCCCTTTTTGCATCTAATGCTTTAGGAATAATAAAAGTAATCGCACCTATGGGAGAAATCCATTCCAAAGCTACCCCCACAGAACTGCGTTGAATCTGTGTAATTTTATCTTCACCCAACATACCATAATCATAAAACGCACTTACCCTCATTTGCACCGTTTCAAACAATCCATAACTCAACTCAACTGAACCATACAAAGTCTGATTCCCACCAATCCTCACGCCATATCTATCGCGTGGAGTGACGGAATTACTTTGAAAACCTCTTAATGAATTTACACCCCCAAGATAAAATCTCTCATTAATCGGCACATACCCATTATCTTCGATATATCCAAGCTTAGAGCGGAATCTAAACACCAAATCCAAATCCGTCCATTCTTCTAAAGATTTGAAATAATATAATGTTCCAAAATATTTAAAGAAGTCTGCATCTCCACCAATCCCAGCATACTCCAATGAACCACTTAGTTTCCAACCATTTTTAGGGAAGAAATAAGAATCTGTATTATCAAAATACAATCCGGGAATCACAGAAGATTTAATGTATTCTCCCATATAATAACGCTGATAGTAAGGATTATCAAATTCGGATAATTTAGATTTTTGGTAAGTATAGCCCAAACTTGCCTCTAAAGTATCAGTGATTCTACGCCCACCAACAAGACTAAATCCTTGTGTAATCTCTCGGTAATCATAATCCACATAATCTGTTTGATAAATATCGGTTGATAGACTATAATTGCTATCCAAAACTGCTGGATTATAGAGATTCAAGCGATAAGAAGTTGAAACCTCACTTTTATCAAAATAAAGTCCAGCTGTTAATCCTGTCCCAAAAATATTTCTATCTTTAATGGATGCACTTCCCATAATCCCATCATAGCTTCCATAACCTACACCAAAAGTAAATTCCCCGGTTTTGCCCTCTTTAACATTGACCAGCAAATCTACATTTTCTTCATCTACACGCTTCTCTTCAATATCAACACTATCAAAACCGCCCGTTCGCATAATTGCATTCTTAGAGCGTTGAATCTTACTCATCTCGTATTGATCACCCGGCGCTAATAAAACATTTCTACGAATCACCCTATCCAGCGTTTTTGAATTTCCAGAAATCAAAACATCTCGCACCTTTACCTTGCTACCAGGCTGAATATAATAAATCACCCTTACTTCGCCATTTTCTTGATCTTTATCCAAATCTGGCGTTACACGCGTAAAGGCATAACCTAAATCCCCGATTTTATATTTCAACGCTTCTACATCTTTACGCATTGTGCTAATATTAAATTCTTTCCCCTCTTTTAAACGCACAATATCATAAAGTTCTTCTGTTGCAACCACATCTTCTTCTAAGACAATATCCACCCCAGAAACCTTATAAAGCTGCCCTTCTTTGATATAAAAATCCAATTCTGCATTATAAGTAGTAAAGTCCGTGCGCAAAAAAGGTGAGCTTACCTCGGCATCTAAAAAGCCCTTTTGCATATAAATATCTCGGATTCTAAGGGCATCATTTTCAATCTCATTAACCTGCAATTTACCGCTATTAAATCCCCACATCCAACCCAAAAAATCGCGTTCTTTATTTGCAGTAGAAGATTCGATTCGAGAGACTTTTAGCTCTTCCCTACCATAATAATTTGCCTTGCGGATAATAATCTCTTCACCCTTGTTTATTTCCAAAGTTACTTTGAGTGCATTTTGAGAAATTTCTTCTGTTTTTACTTCTACAACCGTATTATAAAATCCTTGCGATTCCAAAAGCGAAATAATTCTTTTGCGAGTGTTGGCGATTTTTATCTCATCATAAACATCGCCCTTTTTTAAGCCAATTTCCTGATCCAATACTGCTTGTTCTTTCCCTGCACCATATCCACTGACAACCAAACTTGCTATAACTGGCTTTTCTACAAAATGATAAGTTAAGATTCCATTTTCTTCTGTAATCCAAATATCTTTAAAATATCCCTGCTCATAAAAACGCAAAATACTCTTATCAATGCTATCTATATCCATCGCTTCATTGATTTTAATACCTGCAATTTCATTTGCTATTAATGGAGAAATATAATTTAACCCTTCATATCGAATCTCTTTGATTGTGGGCAATTCTGCCGCATTGAGATTCGATGACAAGGCAAAAGCAGCCACTACAAAAGATAATGTCTTTGAAAAAAATCTCATTATAATCTACACCTTAAAAACATAAAAAATTTTTGGGATTATATCCTTTTTGAGTTTAAAGCTAACAAAACCACAACAAATAATATATAATTTCATAAAAAAATTAATGGAAAAGATTATGCAAGCTGGAATTATAGGTTTAGGATTGATTGGTGGCTCTTTGGGATTAGCCCTCAAAGAAATCGGAATGTTTAAAAGAATCGTGGGATTAGATAGCAATGAAATCCATTTACAACAAGCACTTTCTTTGGGGCTTGTTGATGAAGGGGTTGATTTAGATGAAATTAAACTTTGTGATGTGATTTTTCTTGCAACGCCAGTGGAAGCGATTTTGGAGATTCTACCTCAATTAGTTGGAGTGGCACCGCACACGACTATAATCGACTTAGGTAGCACCAAGCACCTCATCTCCCAAAGCATTCCCAAAGAAATTCGCAAAAACTTCGTTTGTGCTCACCCAATGAGCGGAACAGAAAACTTTGGACCAAAGGCTGCCTTTAAAGAATTATTACCCCATCACATTATCGTCTTAACAGATTTAGAACAAAGCGGTGAATTTCAAGCAGCAATGGCAAAAGAAATTTTCATCGCTCTTAAAATGAACATCATCAAAATGGATTCCAAATCGCACGATAACCATGCTGCCTTTATTAGCCATTTACCCCATATCATTAGTTATGCACTTGCAAATACTGTGCTTTCTCAACAAAACCCAAAAGATATTCTTGCACTTGCAGGTGGAGGCTTTAAAAGTATGGTAAGAATCGCAAAAAGCTCCCCAAAAATGTGGAGTGATGTCTCCAAACAAAACAAACAAGAATTATTAAAATCCTTTGAAGCCTTTCAAAAAGAACTTGATTTTGCAATCAACCTTATACAAAATGACAAATGGAAAGAACTAGAAGAATGGATGGCAAAAGCAAATTCTCTTTATGCAATTTTCTAAGCTTATAATCTTGCACCTAAGAAGCAGGGGATTTCTTATTTGGAAGTTGATAGATTAGCTTGATACAAACCATAAACACAATCCCTTCCAAAAGTGCTGCAAGAATAAAAGCATAATATTCTTCGGTGCTAATAGCATTAAACTGCTTACCAAGTTGTGCGGTGGCTACCAAAAATGTCAAAGGCATTGAATGACTAAAGGCAAAAAGCAAGGTATTTTTCTTACTTTTAAAATATTTTCCATAAGCAATAAACGCCGCCAAAATACGCAAAAAGAGCATACAAACAACGATTAAAACTACTTTTTTTAGAATCTCAAGATCGCTCAAAATCAAAGAAATATCCAATGTGCTCCCAGTATAAACAAAAAAACAATGGGATAAAAAAGCCAAACCCAAAGTCATTTAGCTTATCTACCAAGCCTTTTTGGTAATGAAAATAAGTCGCCAAAATTGCTCCTGCCAAAAATGCCCCAAGCACAGCCTCTAGCTTCAAAAGGCTAACAATTCCAATCATAATCAACAATAACATAGCCGAAAAACGAATATCTTGATTTTTGGTAGAATCTTTTGGAATTGCTAAGAATTTTAATGTAGGAAACCACCAAAATATAATATTTGCGATTTTCAAGATTCCAACAATAGCCCCCAAAAACAACAATAAAGCCAACAAAGTCTCATATAGCTTAAAGGACAATCCATAAGAATACGCACCATTTAAAATAACCAAAACACCAATACTTACAAGCTCTCCCAAAATCCCGACACTCAAAGCAAGATTCAGCCAAATTTTGTCCTTGCCATAATCTCGTATCAAAGTCATAATCATACCCAAGCTCATCACAGGAAAAGCCGCCAAATAAATATAAGAAAGCTCAAAAATAAGCACAAAAACAAAAGTTATGCTATACAAAATCAAAAAATACAAGCCAACTTTTTTGAGAAAATCTTGACCCATTTTTGTAAAACTTTTGAGATTCACCTCCAAACCACACAAAAACATCAAAAACAAAAAACCAATATGGGCAATTAGCTTCAAAGATTCAGAATGTTCAAAAAAGCCAAAATAATAAGCCAATGCTCCAAGCAAAATCTCTACCACCACTAAGGGCAATCTCGTAAGTGTGCTAAAAAATGGAGCAATTACAATTAATAATGAAATAACTCCAAAGGCAATGATAGTTTCCATAACAACTACAAAATCTCCTAAAAATTTCAAAAGTATAACAAAAGCTTCTTGAATTTAAATAATCAATTACAAAACCAATTTCAATACGCCTTTATCGAATTTCTAAAAACGACAAAGACAAAAGTAAAAATATTCATAAATCATACTTTTTGAATCTTTGGCAAATCAACTTTCTATTTAAATCGCATAATTATATAAGATTAGCAAGAATCCAACTTCCACAATTTTCATAAATTAAACATTTACTAAATTTTACAAATCCTACAAAACCCAAAATCAAATAAATCTCATTACTTTCTTATTATTTAACAACACAACCTATTTCAAAAGGTTCTAATTTTCCAAAGATATTAGTATCCATCATTTAAAATTTATGATAATATAGCGTTATATTTAAGCCATACTTTTAAGGAATTCATTTGATAAAAGAACGCACTTTTGCCCCTTTATTGCCAGATTCATTTCAAATTCTAAGCCACAAAGAAAAAAAGGCTTTTTTAAAAAAAGAAACCATACTCAAGAAAAAAATCCACTATTTTGACTGGACAGCAAGCGGATTAGCCGCAAAATGCATTGAAAAACGAATAAGAAAAATACTACCATTCTACGCAAATCCACACTCAGAAAGTTCCTCACATTCCAAAATCATAGGGGAAATTTACGAAAATGCACGCAAGAATCTCAAAACATTCTTTGGGCTTGATTCTAGTTTTGCCCTTATTTCTTGTGGTTTTGGCTCAAGTGCAGCAATCAAAAAATTCCAAGAAATTATGGGAATCTACCTTCCACCCCAAACCAAAAGCAATCTCAACCTAGAAAATCTCGATAAATCTCTTTTGCCATTAGTCATTATCGGTCCTTATGAGCACCATAGCAATGAATTAAGCTTTAGGGAAGGATTATGTGAGGTAGTCCGAATCCCGCTTGATACTCAAGGTTTGATTGATTTAGAAATGCTCCAACACATTTTATCAAACAACACTCATCGCAAAATCATCGCTTCTTTTAGCCTTGCTTCCAATGTCAGTGGCATTATTGCCCCTTTTGCAGAAATTTCACATTTAGTCCGCAAGTATGGCGGGATTGTGTGCTTTGATATGGCAAGCTCTTCAGCATATTTTGATATTCCTTCACACTTCTATGATGTCGCCTTCCTCTCTCCACACAAGCTTCTAGGCGGAATTGCAAGCAGTGGAATCTTAATCATCAAACGCGCCTTAATCAACAAAACCCTACCCCCAACATTCTGCGGCGGTGGCGTAGTGGGCTATGTCTCCCGCACAAGCCAACTCTATTTTGCTAATGAAGAAATAAGAGAAGAAGCAGGCACACCCGGAATTTTAGAGTTTATAAGAGCTTCTTTAGCCTATCAATTACGCGAGGAAATTGGGCAAGAATGGATTGCAAACTCCAAAAAGGAACTAATAAAAATCTTAAAAGAGTTTTTAGAAAATGAATCCAAAATCACAATCTATGGAAACCCAAACTACAATTCAAATGGCACTTTTTCTTTCAATATCCAAAACAAATCCCCCTATGAAATTGCCAATAAACTCTCCAAAGATTTTGGAATCTTAGTGCGTGCTGGTTGCTCTTGTGCAGGACCTTATGGGCATGATTTGCTAGGATTAAAAGACAATACCATTTTTGAACAAAAACCCGGTTGGATTCGGGTGAGTTTGCACTATACACACCAAAAAAAAGAAATCCATTATCTTTGCAATTCTCTAAAAATATTATGCAAATAACCATTTCGTAAGCTTTGATGAAGTTTATTGTATTAAAATAAAATAAAAAATTAAAGTTAGGATTTTGTATGCAACTAAATGGTTCTGAAATGATTATCCACGCACTCAAAAACGAAGGCGTAAAAGTTGTTTTTGGTTATCCCGGCGGTGCTGCTTTGAATATTTATGATGAAATCTATAAGCAAAACTTTTTTGAACATATCCTAACCCGCCACGAACAAGCTGCAATCCACGCAGCAGATGGCTATGCAAGAGCAAGCGGAGAAGTGGGGGTAGCAATTGTTACAAGCGGACCGGGCTTCACAAATGCTGTTACTGGTATTGCCACTGCTTATATGGATTCTATTCCACTTGTAATTATTAGCGGGCAAGTCCCAACAACTCTTATTGGAACCGATGCTTTTCAAGAAATTGACGCAGTGGGTATTTCTCGTCCCTGTACCAAACATAACTTCCTTGTAAAAAGCATTGAAGAATTACCAAGAATCCTAAAAGAAGCCTTTTATATCGCTAGAAGTGGTCGCCCCGGTCCTGTGCATATTGATTTGCCCAAAGACATTAGTGCCACTATTGGCGAATTTAATTATCCAAATGAAATTAAACTACAAACCTATAAGCCAACTTACAAAGGCAACCCAAGACAAATCAAAAAAGTATCACAAGCCATTTTAGAATCCAAAAAGCCTCTTTTATACATTGGCGGAGGCTGTGTTGCTTCCAAAAGTTCAAATTTAATAAGGGAGTTTTGCGAAATTACCCATATTCCTGTTGTCGAAACGCTAATGGCAAGAGGGATTATGCCATATAATCACCCTGATTTACTTGGAATGGTTGGAATGCATGGAAGCTATGTTGCTAATATGGCAATGAGTGAGACAGACCTCATCATCGCACTTGGTGCAAGATTTGATGATAGAGTAACTGGCAAGCTAAGTGAATTTGCAAAATATGCACAAATTGTTCATATTGATATTGATCCTAGCAGCATTAGCAAGATTGTTGATGTTACCTATCCTATTGTGGGCGATGTAAGCAGTGTTTTAGAAGAGCTTTTGGGGCTTATCAAAAATGATTTTGAAGTCAAAAATATCTTGCCTTGGAGGGAAACATTAGGGCGTTACAACAAACTACACCCCTTGAGTTATGAAGATTCACAAGAGGTTTTAAAACCGCAATGGATTATAAAAAAAGTTGGTGAAATTTTGGGCAATGAAGCCCTTATCTCCACAGATGTAGGACAACACCAAATGTGGGCAGCACAATTTTACCCCTTCAACTTCCCGCGTCAATTCATCACAAGTGGCGGGCTAGGGACAATGGGCTTTGGGCTACCTGCTGCAATGGGGGCAAAAAAAGCTTTCCCTAAAAAAGTTTCTATCAATATCACAGGAGATGGTTCAATTTTGATGAATATTCAAGAATTAATGACTTGTAGCGTCTATAATATTCCTGTTATTAATATTATTTTAAACAACAATTACCTAGGAATGGTGCGTCAATGGCAAACATTCTTTTATGAAAATCGTTATTCCAACACTAATTTAGAGATTCAACCAGATTTTATCAAACTTGCTGAATCCTTTGGCGGCGTTGGCTTTGTGGTAAATACAAAAGACGAATTTGTAGAATCCCTCAATAAAGCCATCAATTCTAATAAATCTGCCTTGCTTGATGTGCGAATTGACCGCTATGAAAATGTATTGCCAATGGTGCCAACAGGCGGTGCATTGTTTAATATGATGCTAGAGTATAAGGAGTAAGCAATGGAGATTAAACGCATAATTACCGTAACAGTTTTAAACGAACATGGGGTTTTGTCTAGGATTAGTGGTCTATTTGCAGGACGCGGATACAATATCGAATCGCTGACCGTTGCACCCATTTTTGATACAAATCTTTCAAGAATCACAATTACCACACAAGGTGATAAAAAGGTTTTAGAACAGATTCTCAAACAACTCCACAAACTCATTCCTGTCCTAAAAGTCTTAGAAGATGAAAGAATTATCGAGCAAGAATCGGTGCTTGTAAAGTTTTCCAACAAAGAATCTTTAAGCGAACTAACCGCTATTTTTGCAAGCTATAATGGAAAAATGCTTGAAGTCAATGAAAAATTTGCGATTTTTATGGCTTGTGATTGCCATACGCGTATCAATGGATTACTTCAAGCAATCCAAACTTATAAACCAAAAGATATTACAAGAAGTGGAATTGCAGCGATTGAAGCAAATTAAGGAGAAAAAATGCTATTAGGAGAAATTGTCGCTTTTTTAAAAGAAAAAGAAGTATTAGAACAAGTCTTAGAATGGAGAGGAAGCTGGGAGAAACATTCTAATCTTTTTGATACTCAAGAGATTTTGCATATCAAGCCACCATTAGAAGCCGATGATTCTTGTATTACTTTCTTAGAAAAGGACAAATATCTATCTGAAATCACACAAAGTAAAGCCAAAATTATCCTCACACGCTCTGTTTATTTGCAGCATATTCCCAAAACTGCTCTTGCATTTATTTGCGAGAATCCCTATCTTGCAATGGCATACCTTACAAAATTTTTTGCAAAACCTCTTTTTAGCTCCAAAACACCTCCAAAAATCGCTACAAACGCCACTATCGCTACAAACGCCACTATCGGCAATGGAAGCGAGATTGAAGAAAATACCATCATTATGGCTGGGGTTGTGATTGGTGAAAATGTCAAAATTGGAAAAAATTGCATTCTTTACCCCAATGTATGTATTTATAATGATTGTGAGATTGGAGAAAATGTAATTATCCACGCAAATAGCGTTATTGGAAGTGATGGATTTGGCTATGCACACACCAAAAATGGGGAACATATCAAAATACACCACAATGGTAAAGTAGTGCTTGAAGATGAAGTAGAAATTGGTTCAAACACTTCCATAGATAGGGCGGTTTTTGGGGAAACAAGAATCAAAAAAGGCACCAAAATTGATAATCTTGTCCAAATTGGGCATAATTGTAACATCGGAGAATATAGCATTATAGTCTCTCAAGCTGGCATCTCTGGCTCTACCACAACAGGACGCAATGTTGTTTTAGGAGGGCAAAGCGGAAGTGCTGGGCATTTACACATTGGAGAATTTACACAAATTGGTGCAAGAGGGGCAATTGCAAAAAGCGTCCCAGCGTATGGAAAATTCTCCGGACATCCTTTATTGCCCATACAAGATTGGTTGAGATTGCAGGCTATTTTTAAGAAAATGCTCAAAAATAAGTAATTTCAGTTACATTTAAGTTCTACTTCAATATACTCCTTTAAGCAAGGCTAAAAACAGCAACCTTAAAAGGAGAAAGCAATGAAAGAGGAAAGAATCTTTAAAACTATCCCTCTAAATGACACAAAAAATGGAACCATTAGTTTTGCAATCATTAAAAATCCCTATGAGGAAGATGGCAATGTTGTTGTCAGTATCGGCATTATGATAGATGATACAAAACCAGAGTGGAAAGTCCATATACCCTTCTCCCAAATCAAAGAAGTAAGGAAGATTCTCAAAAAAGCTCACAAAAAATATAAACCAAGCAAAAAAGGCAAACAATGAAACAAAAAATCAAAAAATTAGCTTATACAATCCCTCTTGATAGTGACTATATCCACGATGCCAATATCGTCGTTGCCAAAATCAATATCCCAAGCAAAAAAGACAAAAAACAAACAGCAATTTCCATCTCACTCAATCTCAATGATGATACAAAAGATATTACTCACCCCGAATGGAAAGTCATCATTCCCAAACGAAAAGTCAAAGAATTGCGTAAAGCCCTAAAAAGAATCTGCAAAGATTGATTTTGCAGATATTAGCTCTTAAAGCTTTCTAGGGCATTTTGGATTCTCTTTATTATTTCCTCTTTCTCCAAGCTAGCAAGCAAAGGGGCGATTCCTACGCCGCCACTCTTTCCAAGCAAAACATAACGCAAAGGCATAAACAAAACCTTTGGTTTAACCCCATGAAAATCCGCAAAAGTTTCTATTTCGCTTTCTGCTTCTTGCGGATTATCTATGGGCTTTTTAAGCGATTGAATATAAATACTAAAATCTTTTAAGAGTTTTATATTTTCTTCACTTGCGACTTTTTGTTTCATCTTTTCATCAAAATTTTGTGGAGCCTCCAAGCACTCTTTTGTAATCATCACAAAATCCACCAAAGTTTTAGAACGTTCTTTGATTTCTGGATAGAGGATTCCTTGCACTCTCTCTTGTGGAATATTCAACCCAAAGTTTTTTTGCAACAAAGCATTTAACGATTCATTGTTCAATTCTTTGAGATAATGGCTATTAAGCCACAAAAGCTTTTCTTGATTGTATGCTGAGGGCGAAGAGTTTAAATTATTTGGATTAAAATACTCTAACATCTCTTGTTTGCTAAAAATCTCTTGATCACCATGACTCCAACCAAGCCTTACAAGGAAATTCAAAAGCGCTTCTGGCAAATAACCCATATCTTTATATTCCATCACACTCATTGCACCATCTCGCTTGCTAAGCTTATGCCCTTGTGGATTAAGAATCATCGGCACATGAAAAAACTTTGGCACTTTAAATCCCAAAGCCTCATAAATAATAATTTGCTTAGGCGTATTGCTCAAATGATCATCTCCCCTAATCACATTTGTAACCCCCATTAACGCATCATCAACCGCTACACAGAAATTGTAAGTTGGCGTTCCATCACTTCTAGCGATGATAAAATCATCAATTTCTTTTGCTGCGATTCTCATCTCGCCCTTAACCCCATCGCTAAAGCAAATCTCGCCACTCAAAGGGGCTTTGATTCGCACAACAGGCTTTACTCCATCAGGCGGCGTCCCCTTAAAGTCCCTATAACGATTATCATAACGCGGAGTTTCCCCTCTTTTGCGTTGTTCTTCACGCAAAGAATCCAACTCTTCTTTGCTCATATAACAATAATACGCCTTTCCCTCATCTAATAATTGCTGAATATATTGCGTATAAAGCGGGAATCTTTGGCTTTGATAAACCACTTCCCCATCATAATCCAAACCAACCCACTCAAAGGCTTGAATAATCGCCTCTTTGGCATCTGTAGAATTTCTTGCCAAATCTGTATCTTCAATCCTCAAAAGAAATTTTCCCCCATTAGCCCTTGCATAAAGATAGTTAAAAAGTGCTGTTCTAAGTCCTCCAATATGCAAATAACCAGTCGGAGAAGGTGCGAATCTCGTGATTATTTCTTCCATTATCCAAAATCTCCAAAACTCAAAAAATTTTGAAAATATTACCAAATTCTTACTTGTAAAATTTATAAGTTTTAAAAAAATCAAGATTCTTTGTTATTTTTGCGAGACTCTTGCATGATTTTTGCAAGACTTAGGGGCATTTTGGGGTTGCCAAATCAAGCCTCAAATCTTTAAATCAAGCTTAGAATCCACATTCAATCAACCCCTTAATCCACTTTGATTCTCTAGTTTTGCAGCTCTTGCCTATATTGCTCCACATCGATAGTTTTGATAACTTTTGCAGGATTTCCTCCCACAATGGTATTACTCGGCACATCTTTGGTAACCACAGCATTGGCCCCTATGATAGAATTTTCTCCTATCCTTACTCCGGGCAAAATAGTCGCTGCCACGCCTATCCACACGCGTTTTTCTATATGTATGGGCTTGCAAATAGTCGTATTGCGGTTAAAAGGATTGATATCGTGATTAATCGTAATGAGATTGACTTTAGGACCGATAAATACCTCATCATCGATATAGATTCCACCTCTATCCATAAAGGTGCAAGCAGAATTGACAAAGACATTTTTGCCAAAATGGATATTACGACCAAAATCCGCATAAAAAGGTGGTAAAAGCCACAAACTAGAATCCACCTCTCTTCCCATAATTTGACTTAAAATCTCACGCACTTGCTCCTCGCTTTTTTCTCCATTATTAAGCTTGGCGATGAGTTTTTGCGTGTGCTTAATCACTTCGATGATAGGTGCGACTTCAGGATCTCTAGAATCCAGTGGCACACCAGCCAAATCTTTCTCAAAAACATTCATAATCCTATCCTTGTTTTAACCAAACACTTTTTGCAAATGCGTTTTATACTCTTGTATGTATTGTTCTACTTGTGGGTTTTTGACCACATCATTGCAAATAAATGTCGGCAAAGCCTGCATACCCAAAAACTCGTGTGCCTTATGCAAATGCAAATACACGACATCTACACCCACACCACCAAAAAACTCATCTTTGTCTGTAAATGCCTCAATGGGTGCATTCCAAGTAAGACTAAACATATATTTCTTATCGTGCAATAAGCCACCTTTGCCATAATTTTTGCTTGGGTTATCGCGATGTCGCCCATCACCAGCACAAAATTTTCCAGCTCCTGCCATAAATACTTTATCTATATATTCTTTTACTATCCAAGGCTCACCCATCCACCAACCAGGCATTTGATAAATCCATACATCAGAATCTAATAACTTTTGCACTTCAGATTCTATATCATAGCCCTTATCTATATGTGTTTCTACGATATTGCACCCAAAAGATTGCAATGTTTCTTTAGCCACTTCTTGCAAAGTCGCAGAAAGCCTACCTCCACTGCTACCAAACTTTTTGCTTCCATTAATCAGCAATATATTTTTCATTTATTTTCCTTTTTATAATCTTTTTTACAACCTTTGTATTGTTTGCTTTGTGGATTAAATCCATCGATATTATTATGCAGCATTTCATCATAAACACCAAGCTTATAATCTAGCGTTTCAAGCACAGATTGTAGCTCCTCAATAGCATCTGTAACAATCTCTTTTTGCCTAGCAATCATTTCTCGTCGCTCTTTTGCTGTACAATCACCCTTGTTTGCAAGCTCTATGTAATATTTAATGGTTGGAATATCCATTTGGGCTTTACGAAACCAATTAATCCATCGCACCCACTCCACATCACGCTCACTAAAATACTTGACTTGATTGTCGTCCTTCTCCACAAATGGAAACAAACCCTTTTTTGCCCAAAATCTAAGTGTATGTGAGGATACACCCGTCTTTTTCTCTACTTCTATAATTGTATATGCCACAAATACCTCCTTATTATCTACTAAGAATCTAAAGCCATAAAGCATACGAAATTATAAAACATTAGAGTTACTCTAAGTCAAGGGTGTGTAAAGAATTAACCCCAAAGAAGCAGAGAATGCAATCTAGTTAGTTAATAATTTAGAAAATAGAAAAATAAAAAGCCCACAAAGTAATTTAAAGTTTTAAAGGTGAAAATAATGGACCACCTAACGCAAAGTCCGAAAGATAGTCAATCAATAAAGTCATTATTGTCAAATTTCTCTATATATTTTTTTGAGACATCTTCTAATTGTGGATTTCTATACCCATAAAAATCAATTTGGTTTAATCTAGCTGCTTCATAATCGTTAATACTATCGCCAATTAAAATGGTTTCACTATTTTTATAATTTTCTTTCAATAAAAGATTTTTTACTAGCTCTATCTTTGGGGTCGGAGAACCATTTACAGAATGAAAATATTGATTGATTTGAAGTTTTTGACACAAAAAATTTAATTCATTATGTTCGCTACCTGAAACAATATGAAAATTATATTTCCTGTAATTTTCTTTAATAAAATTTACACTATCTAAAATAAGATATTTGCTTTTTACAAGCTCTTCTCTCATAATCAGACTAAACTTATCAGCATAAATTTTGATTTCTTCATCACTAATTTCTTGCCCTAAAATTTCATTAAAAAAATAGCTTATCTTGTGAAATCTCGATAAACCACCATTGATAGAATGATATTCTATAAGCTTCTCAACCGCTGCTTTGTCAAAATCTTTAAAAATTTCTCTAAATCCATAATCTCGCACTGCTAGACTATCGAGTATAACACCATCAAAATCCCATAAAATATTTTTAATCATAAAACACCTTAAATATCATATTTACTTCTAGTAATGAATTTAATATTAGCAAATTGCCTAAGCTTCTTCAGGTTATTAGCTATAACACGATTCATATTTAACCTATCTGCAATATCTGTAATATGTTCAGATAAAGTATCAGCATAATTTACACTATTTATATCATACCCATCACATCCTGCTATGAATATATCCTTGCATTTTATATTAATTAATACATTAAGCAACACAACAAGGGTATTATCTCCACAATCATGCGAATCACCTAAATATTTATTATAGTCCAATACTAAATTTGTTATGTTATTAGCAATAATATTAGAGGTTATCATGATTTTTAAATTGGTTTTATCGAGGGTATTAAATCGTTTCTGATTATTAACAAATACAAGATCACTCTTGTAGTTATCTGTATGGAAATTCAACATAATGATAAATGGATTCTCTTCCTTTATGAAGGTTACAATATGCTCCTTATTTTTATCTATACTTACGCCAGGTCCAATAATCAAAACTCTTCTGTTCTGTATCAATGTCTGTAAATATTCAAGAGTATATGTATCATCAAAACTAATGTTTTGACTTGATAGATACAATTGCTGAATTAGTTTTTCATTGTAATTATTTTTTTGATTGTCTGGAATTTTCATTAATATATTATTGATCTGTTCAGCTGTTAATTTTTGTTTGTTTGATAAATATATAGCATAATTAGGATGACAATTGTGTATAGATGCTATATAATAAGGTAGTGTATAACCCCAATCATATATATGTGATAAAGGCTCTATATATTTATCTATGATTTGTAGAATAGGTATCAAATTATATGTTGCATGATAATTTGAATTCAAGTAAAAAAGTATTAATTCCGTACACAGATTGCCTGCTCCACGACCCATGCCCTTGCAAGATGAATCTACTATAATATTACGCTCCGTGCTATAATCAATCAACTCACAGGCATTTGAAAAGGAAAGCTGAAGATTATTATGAGAATGGAAACAAATCTTTATGTTGTTTTTTAATTTCTTGTTAAGTAGCTCAAAAATTTGAAGTAATTGCTTACTAGTCAAAACCCCTAAAGTATCAACAATTGCAAACATATCAAAATTGGTTTTGTTAATAAGATTAACTAACTCAAGCAACTCTTCATTGCTGTAATCATTAATCCCAGTTGGATTAGCAGATACCATATACCCCTTATCTTTAACAAGCTTAATGAATTGGATAGCTTGTGTAATCTCATTTTTTTTGAAAGTTACTCGAATACAATCAATAATCGTTTCTTCTTTTTTGGGTATCTTATCAACATCAAATTTGCCATAAACAATCATAGCAACATAATAGGAATGTTGCTTCTTGCATTGATGTAAAAAATTAAATTCGTCAAAGCAAGAAAAAATTGTTGTTTGATTGGCTTCTTTAGTATTTTTCAAAAAACCAATTTCTATAAATTCCACCTTACTTTGCTCAAGTAATGTGACAATGTCAGCGACACAGTCCTTTGAAAATGAAAAATTATTTACATATCCACCATCTCTCAAAGTACAATCAAGAACTTGAATAGGCATTTTAATATCCTTTATTTATTTTGATAAACAATTTGACTTGAAATAAATTGACCACAAATAATCATTCCTATACTCATAATATAATTTTAAACTCATCTAGTTCTCCTTTTTTAAATTTTTGCTTAATTCTAGTAATTATTGTTTCTAAATCTTTTGGGGTATCAACTGACAGAGAATCGCAAGGCGGTACTTCAATCGATTTAAATTGCTTTGCATAATCATTAAATCTAAGCGAATCTATACCCTCTATTTTTTCCGTTACACCAGGCTTAGTGTCATGATATAGTTTTAACATCTTTTTGTTATAACCTATTACGCCTATATGCTTGTAATAGTTGTATTCTAAACTTTTAAATGGATACGGTATGGGAGACCTTGACATGTATAATGTATTATAATTGTTATCAAACACAACCTTTATATTTGATGGGTCTATTACTTCTATGGGATTTGATATTTTAGTAACCAAACCTACACCAAATTCAATATCAGATGGGATATCTCTAAGTACAACAGCATCTATCCAATTTGGATCCATCAGTGGTTCATCACCATTAATTTGTATATAGTAGTCAAATTCTTGACTAGTACTTACCTCATAAAGTCTATTTGCTGCTGTTTGATGAGTAGTTTGTGTCATTATCCAAGGAATTTTGTATTGATCACAGACATCAGTAATTCTCTTATCATCTGTGGCTACAACAAGATCTGTGAGTTTTTTAGCCTTTTTAGCTTGTCGATATACCCACCATATCATGGGCTTACCTAAAATATCAGCCAAAGGCTTTCCTGGAAACCTTGTAGAACCATATCTAGCAGGAATTACACCCAAAATTTTCACGATGCAACCCCATAGTTTACATATCCTATGGAGTGGTGAGCTATATAGCGAGAGGCTAAACATCTATTTCGCCCCCCCCCCCCCATTCATAAGAATATCTTCATCTAGCCATGCCAAAGCAGCCAAATAGTCATATTTTGTATCTATATCTATGGAAGCTTTCTGATTTACTTCAAATCTATAAGCTTTTGGTCCATAATTATAATGCCATTTTTTAGCTAATTCTATTGGTGCAAACATAATTCCATTGGTAAAAAAATCTAAAGCTGGAAGATCTTGAGAGTTTTGATGCCCTAAACCTAATTTATAATTTATTGGACCATTTTCATCCAGCATATAGTGTTTAAATTTATAAATCGCAATTAAAGAATCATGTCCATTACCTAATGCTCTTAAATACTCTTGCTTTGCTTTTACCATCAAATATTCATCTAAAAAGGGCGAAGTTGCACAAGTCCAAATCAAATGCCCATCTGGAATCAATTTTGTAATATAATCCACAAAATCACTAAATGGTCGACTTTCATCCGCCAAATCTTTTGGTCTCAATATGGCTTCCACATCCATATTTCTAGCCATTTGCAACATTTCTTCACTATCAGAACTCACAATAATTCTGTCTGCTATTTTTGAAGTTTTAACTTGTCTGATTTTCCTTGTAAGCAGATTCTCATTACCAAAAGGCTTTATATTTTTTCCTGGGAGTCTTGAGCTACCAGCTTTCACTGGAATAACTGCTGTAAATTTCATATTTTATCCTTTCTTTAAATTTTTTTACTTGCCATTTAATTTATAAAAATGAAGCATCATTTTAACATAACTTACCTTAATAATATTATTTCATTATATCTCATCCTAAGAATATACAAAAAATATACAAATGAGATTTCTCTAAGCTTATATTATGATTAGACATATTATACTTACAAATTCAAAGCCTAGTTGTAGCTAGGACTTAATTTTAGGAGTAGATTATGAAAAATGTGATTGTGTTTGGCGCAGGAAGCACAGGAAGAACTCTAGTAGCCGAAATGGTTGTCGGGGGGGGGGGGGATATTAATATAGATTCTCTCTTTTTTGTGGATAATGATGAAAGAAAGTGGGGCAAGGATCTGCAAATCACGATCGGTAATGAAACTTTGCATTTTCCTATAAAATCACCAAAAGAAATTTTAAAAACAGAGTTTGATGAAATTATTCTAGCCACAATGGTCGGTTATGAGGATAATTTAAAACAACTCGAAGATTATAAGATTCCAAAGCACAAAATAGAACATATTCATCTTTGGAAGAAGCTGATTCCGCGTATTCAGTTTCTGGAAAGTTTTGCAAAAGAATGTAAGATAAAAAATCTAGATGGCAATGTTGCGGAACTCGGCGTTTTTCAAGGAGAATTTGCCAAAAAAATTAATGAGTTTTTTCCCAATAGAACTCTTTATTTATTTGATACTTTTGAAGGCTTTGATGAAAGAGATCTCAAGAGTGAAACAAATGATGTAAAAGAGAATGGCATTGGACATTTAAATGATACTTCAATAGAGATAGTTATGAATAAAATGCTTTATCCTAAAAATGTAGTCATTAAAAAGGGGTGGTTCCCAGAAAGTGCAGCGGGATTAGATAATGAAAAATTTTGTTTTGTAAATCTAGATCCAGATTTATATGAACCTATTCTAGCAGGTTTGCAGTTTTTTTATCCCAAGATGGTAAAAGGGGGAGTGATTTTGATTCACGACTATTTTAATAAGGGTTATCCTGGAGTTAGACAAGCAGTAAGCGAGTTTTGTGAGAAATATAATCTCAATTCTTTTCCTATTGGAGATGATATTAGTATAGCAATACAGAAAGCATAGAATAAACATTTAAAATCAAATGGCATTTATTAAACATGTTTTAAAAATACTAGAATACAATGAATGCACATTGAGAGTTTATTGGTGTTTAGTGGGGGGTCTGATTTTGAGCTTATGCCTTTCCTTGGAATCCAAATTGTCTCTGGTCAAAATTACGCTTTTATCTGTAGAAGAAAATCTGTCACTTTACACCCAATAAGCACTTATTCTCTTGTTATATGCTATAAAGACTTAGGGGGAAATTGTGAAATCACCAAAATTAAAGATGTTGTAAAAGATTCAAAATGTCCTCTTGGTGGCATCGTTTGCACAAAAGATTCTGAAGCTTTCATTACGCAATTAGACAGCATTGAAGCAAATCATATTTTACAAGCATTCAATAAAGCCCTTTGTAATGTTATAGGAGTAAAGTATAGCCCTATACTTTATATAGCTTACTCCATTTCTAGAGGAATAAACTATCACATTATAGCACGCTCAACCATAAGCGACAAAGATCAAACAATTGGCTGCAAGCATATTGTAATCAATTATTTCATGGAAACAGCTTCTATTGTTAGTATAGAGGAATTATAAAAGCCAAAATTCTAATTTAGATTCTAACTTAATTAAGATGGCGGGAATTACGATCTGCCACCTTAATTTTACACTAGCTGATTCTTAAAACCCCTCACTTCCTCTCCCCCTTCAACTTCCTAACTTCAAACCATAGTTTAACATATCCACCCTTATACCAAGTTTTATCAGCTTTTATAAAAGCTTCACCTAGTTTATAAGCAAGACATTCTTTTTCTTTTAAAGATTCTTTATAATCAGGATAAGATTCTAAATTAGGGAGTTTTAGATTAGGATTCTTTTTAATAGTTTCTTGGTATTGTTGTTGTTCTTGTTTGTGTTTATCTTTGATATAAGATAAAACATAAGGCATTCTAATATATCCTAGTAAAGATTTAGAATTCTCTATCATAGCTTGTCCTAGTTTATAGGAGAGATGATTGTGGATTCTATCTTTAGCAGTAGTAAGAGTATTAAGATAAGCAAGTTTTCCTTTAAAGTTAGAAGTATTTTGAATTAAATGAGAAGTATTTGGATTAGATTCTAGAATCTTATTTGCAGATTCTAATTGTTTTTTAGTAAAATCCAATTGATTCTTAGTTTGAATTAATTCTTGTTTCTTTATTTCTAATTCTTGTAAAACATTAGATTCGTATCCTAATTCTTTTTCAAGTTGTTTGGTGTGTAATTGTTTATTGATTAAATCTTGTTCTAGATTCTTTATCTCTAAAGTTTGTTTTTTAATGGGGAGAGAGGAGAGTTCTTTAACTTTAGAATCAAGTTGTTGTTTAGTGGAATCTAGTTGATTCTTAGTTTGGGTTAGCTCTTGATTCTTTGAAGCTAATTCTTGATTCTTAGTTTGGATGATTTGATCTTTTTGTTGGAGTTGGGTTGCTAGTTTATCGACAAATTCTACATTCTCCAAAGGTATTTTAACCTCAAATTGTTTTTCTAGCTCATATTGTTTAGCTATCAATTCTACAGGAGGAACTTCTAAACGATGCATTTTGAGATTTTTAACCTTAAGCTTATTATCTCTGCTAAGCTCTTCTAAAACTTCTGCGGCAAGATTGTAAATATGCTGATAGGGAATGTGATAGTCCCAAACAAGAAATGATTTTCTATTAGCCTGAACTACCAACTTTTCATCAACTGCTCTTTGATATGCATTGTTAGCAAGACTTTTAGAAAAATTAATATAAAAACTAGCCAATTCCCCATAAAAAACTACACCTGGCTTTTTATGAAACTGGAATGGCACAAGGGCAGTGGTTCCACTATCGCTAATAGCAATATCACAATCGTTGCAATAGCAAATTTTGGTTCTATAATCATATCCCGATAGAGATTTGAAAACTACAAATTTTTCTTCATTTGCGAGACTACTTGCTGAATCTTGTGAGTCTTCAAAGGCAAAAATTATATTTTTATCACATTCTTCTAAAAATAACTTTCTTGTAGCATCAACGACCTTATTAAAAAGAACCTTATTCTCTGGGAAGTCTTGTCTCTCTCCATCATAAGCTGTCATGCCATCTACATAAACTTTTATTTTTTTAAAATATTTATTAAAGTGCTTTAGCATATTTGCAGCTCCATCAATCTGTTCTAGCCAAGCCCTTCTCTCTCCTGGAAGCCCTAACCATATGGTTAAATCACAACCAGTACCAAAATTACACTCACAACTTTGCATTTCGATGGAATCTTTTGCCACAAATTCATTTAGCACAGCATCTCCCAATGATCCTGGCGCAATCGTTGGTTGGATATAAACTCTATTTTCATTTTTGGCGGTACAGCTTTGGCGCAAAAAGCTAGGAATAAAAAAACAAAATCTTTCTACCAAAATATGCTTGCCACAAAGCTCCATTCTAATTAGATGTTTTAGTAGCATGTAAAAAAAGTGCGCAGGCCTAGCATTTTGCAAACTAACTCCAAATTCCACATCTCTATAGCTTAAATGATTACATTCAATTTTAGAAAAATGCCTTGATGCTGTTCCCAATATAGAAAGGTTGTATCCTTCAACATCTTCAAAAACACAATATGCACCATTTTTGCAAATTAACAGATTTATACTCCTAAAACATTGAACAAATATCCAAGGATGTTTATTGTCTTCATCAATCATAAAAACGCAATTTACAACATTACCATCATAACAATTATATACAGCCTTCGTTATGATATCATTATAAAATGGATGCTTTAGCGCTAAACTGTAACTCTTAAATTTTTCATTCCAAAAATTTACTAACTCATTTATATTATTTTCCTTTTGCCACTTAGCTATATTAGCAACTTCACAATCATATTTTGTATAATCATACTCTTGCACAGGAAAATTATTTTTCCAATCTTTTAGCTTTTCTATAAATTCTTGAATTTCTTTGCTCATCTTCTTCCTTTCTCTCTCCTCCACTCTTTATAAATCTTATTCACTCTAAATACAAAAGTAAGCGGATGTTTTATAAGTAAATTACCCAATCTATAAGAAAGATAGTTTTTTATTTTTATAGCTTCACGATAATCGCTATAGCAAGATAAAGGTAAAGATTTTAAGGTTGGATTTGGATTTGAATCTAATATAAGCTGATATATCCAATTTGATATTTTATGCTTTATGGTAATAAATATCAAAGCAAAAGGCAATATTAATGCTTTAAGTTTATTTGCTTTTACGCTTAATATTTCTTGTCCTAGTTTAAAAGATAGGTGGGATTTTACTTTTTCTACTGCTCCTTGTGGAGTAAAGTTAATATGGTCTTGAATGGCATTTAAAGAGCCTTGAGTTGCATTTATAGCATTTTGTGCGATATTTAAAGTTCCTTGAAATGCATTTATGGTGCTTTGGGCTATGTTCTTAAATAGCATTTCTTCATAAAATGGGGTTTCCCTAGCATACTGCCACCAAAGGTGTGCTTTGGGTAAGTGAGGAGAATTCCAGGGTTTAAAGTAGTCATTATAATGGATAATATAAGGATCATTTATCATTTTTAAGATATCTTTTATAAACTCTTTTGGAGATAGATTTAAAAAATCAGGATATCTTATAGGTAGATTCCATGTAAAATTCCACCTAGAATCAAGAAAGCTTATGTCTCCCTCAAAAGCACTATTAATCACATCTTGATCAACAATAGGGGGATTTTCCAAGTATTTTAATGTATCTAAACATTTTTGTGTAAAATTATTTGTAAGACATTTTTTAATATTATAAATCAACACTCCAGATTGAATATAATTGCGAATATCTTTAAAAGGCTTTTTTGTATTAATAAAACTAATATAATATGGATCCATATTATTCAAAACAACTAAAATACCAACAAATTCTTTACAAGCTGCAATAGAGGCAGTAAAATCAAAGAAATACAAGTCTTTTAAATCTCTTAATACCAACATATCACAATCCAAGTAGATAATTTTTTCATACTTTTTAAAGATACCAGGAATAAAAAATCTATAATAATTAGATTCTTTAAAATGCGAAACGGTATGAAAATGAACTTGCTTTTTTGCTCGGTAAATATAGGGGCTGATATTAACAAATCTCACAGATATATTCACATCTTGAATAAATCTTTTTATCTTATCCATACTAGCTTGATTTAAAGAATCATACAATACGCAAATATCATAATTATAATCTTTGCTTGAATGTTTTTTAATAGAGTATAAAATCACTATAAGATAAGACAAATAATTATCATCACAAGAAAAAATAATGGGTATGTTATTTTCTGCAAAAGTGGGCATTATTTCCGGAAGCAACTCACAATTTTTTATATATATTACATCCAATTCTTTTAGCAAACATTTTTTGCTTTTAAGGTAAGTGAAAAATATACCACTCAGCCATTCCCCAAGATATCCAAACACCCTTTGTTCTATCGAATTATATTTGCTTATATCAATTAATTTTTGACTTTCAAAAAGAACGCCAAATACAAATGAGCAATATTCAAAAAAATCTTCCCTTGACATCACAAACATATTGCAAAAATATGACACTTTCCCATTATTATATTCCTTAGAGGCACCAGAATATTTATAAAATTTTTCATCAACTATTTTTAAGCAAGTATCATAATCCGCAATCTTTAAAAAATCTCCCACATGTTTATAGTGCAAATAAGGGTTTACATTTTGTGCTCTAAAAATCACTCCATCATATCTCAAAAGAATATTGATGATATTTGTATTATTTAAATACATATTCTTATCATGGTCATCAATATAGTTTAACTCTGGAATATTAAATTCTCTGCTTATTGGCAATTTTACCGAATCACCACAAAAATCAAAAATTCTCCTATAGTGCATAAAGCCTACATAGTCTGGATTTCCTAATTTATCGTAATTCTTCCAAGCCCAATATATTCCTGTCAATTCGCAAAAATATCTATTAAGATGAGAAATATTATCCCCTGTATCATCGCCTATCATATTTTCGCACATCCATTCAAAATCTTCTTTAGACATTTCTCCATCCTTAGAAGCCTCTGTGGCTAGAGCTCTTCCTAAATGAATGGGGGTTAAAATATCATCTTTTAGCAAGACTGCGGGCTTATGATACCCCACTAGAATTTTAATTTTTGGATTTTCTTCTTTTTTTATTTCTTTCATTTTCTCTCCTTCCATTCCCTATAAACTCTACTCACCCTAAATATAAAAGTAAGCGGATGTTTTATAAGTAAATTACCCAATCTATAAGAAAGATAGTTTTTTATTTTTATAGCTTCACGATAATCGCTATAGCAAGATAAAGGTAAAGATTTTAAGGTTGGATTTGGATTTGAATCTAATATAAGCTGATATATCCAATTTGATATTTTATGCTTTATGGTAATAAATATCAAAGCAAAAGGCAATATTAATGCTTTAAGTTTATTTGCTTTTACGCTTAATATTTCTTGTCCTAGTTTAAAAGATAGGTGGGATTTTACTTTTTCTACTGCTCCTTGTGGAGTAAAGTTAATATGGTCTTGAATGGCATTTAAAGAGCCTTGAGTTGCATTTATAGCATTTTGTGCGATATTTAAAGTTCCTTGAAATGCATTTATGGTGCTTTGGGCTATGTTCTTAAATAGCATTTCTTCATAAAATGGGGTTTCCCTAGCATACTGCCACCAAAGGTGGGCGTTATAGCTCAACAGATCCTGCCAGGGCTTGATAGAACCTGAGTAATGTAAAAATTTAGCATTATCCAAAGACTCTAAATATTGTTCTAAGATATCTTTGGGGAAATTATCTAGATTTGCCGTATTAAATACCATAATATGATTTTCAACATTCCAAGACAAATCAATATAACAAATCTTTTCTTCTACTACCTTATTTAAAATATCTTGATCTGGATATATTGGCGTTTTTATCTCTTCTAGTTTTGTTATACATTTTTCTAATAAATTAAATTCTGAACACTTTTGTATATTAAAAATAAGAAAGCCTGATTGAAAATATTTTTTCGTATCTTTAAGTTGCAAATCTTTTTTTAAATAATCAATAAACTTTTGAGACCATTCATCATTTTGCAAAAAATGTGTTCTTTGAATTTCTACATCCAAAACAGCACCTAGCAAATTGTCTCCCAAATCTATCTTATAACATACAGCTACATCTTCTAAAAAAATAGCATCGCAATCTGCATATATAACCCTGTCATATTGTTTAAATAAATGCTGAATAAAAAATCTATAATATGTAGCAACTGTAAAATGCTGCGTCACATAGAATAAAGAGCCATCCATTTGTTTCATAATATCAGAAACATCAACAAAGCGGACGCTAAAATTATTGTTGTTGGAATAATGCGAAATAATGGTATCTTTTTTATAATCTTCTAAATCGCTACAGAGTATCACTATATCATAATTATTTATTAAAGATGAATTTTTCTTTAATGATTCTAATGTCACACACAAATAGTTTATATAATTTTCATCTACACTAAAAACGACAGCAATTTTATCATCAAACAGCGGCTCTACACATTTACGATAACTATCTATTGTAATTTTATTATTCACTTCACACACCTCCTAATCCAAATTTCAAAGCCCTATCCACTGTCTTATCCATATCATAATATTTATAATCTCCCAATCTTCCTAGAAAATACACATTTTCTAGTTTGCTAGCTTCTTGCAGATACTTCTCATATAATTGCTGATTTTTATCATTGGGTATAGGATAGTATCTTTCATTTTTGCCTTCTTTAAAATCACAGGGATACTCATAAGATAGTATCGTTTTATCTGATTTTTCATCAAGATAGTATTTATACTCGACACTTCTTGTAAAATCAAAATTATTTGGATAGTTCATTTGTGCACAAGACTGCATATATTCTTTATCATAAGTTTCAAACACTATATCCAAGCTTCTATAAGGTAACTTGCCAAATTTATAGTCAAAAAACTCATCTATAGCACCTGTGTAAAAAAGCTTCTCATAAAAAATATTTTCTTTTATATCTTCAAAATCTGTTTTTAATCTTACCTCTATCAAAGGATGATCCAAAATACTTTCTATCATTTTTGTATAACCATCTCTTGGCAAAGCCTGATAAGCATCTTGAAAATACCTGTCATCCCTGCTTATATAGATAGGCACTCTAGCGCTAACGCTTACATCTATTTCTTCTGGTTTTACTCCCCATTGCTTGATTGTGTAACCCAAAAATACTTTCTTATATATATAATCAGCTAAAAATTGCAAATCTTTATCATTTGATTCTCTTAACTCCAAAATGGTAGTTTTAGTGTCAAATCCATACTTTTCTATAAGCTTCCTTTCTAAAGTTAGTGCCATTTCTTTTGAGAAAACCTTGTATAAGCTATCTAAATTAAAGGGTATATTAACTTCTTTCCCATCTATATAAGCTTTTACCTTATAAAAAAATATATGCCATTTAGTAAATCGACTTAAAAAATCCCATACTTCTTTTATGCTTGTGTGAAAAACATGGGGTCCATACTTATGGATGGTTATATTTGCCTCTTTATAATCATAAATATTCCCACCTATATGATCTCTTCTATCTACAATCAAGACTTTTTCATTTTTTTCTTCAGCTATTCGTCTAGCTAAGACTGCACCACTTAATCCGCATCCGACTATTAAACTCTGAATCTTGTCCATTAAAATTTCCTATTTATCTCCCATTCCCAAGCTGATTTTATAATATCTTTTGTATTTTTGTATTTGATCTCCCATCCTAAAACTTCTTTTGCTTTTTTGTTATCAGCAAATAGCTTTGCAGGATCGCCTTCTCTTCTAGATGTATATTCTATGGGGCATTTTTTACCACTTAGTTCTTCAGCTGCCTTGATAATCTCTTTTACACTAGTGCCCATACCTGTTCCTAGATTAATGCAACCGCTAAATTGATGTAGATTTTCTAAAGCCAAACGATGAGCACTTGCCAAATCTTCTACATGGATATAATCTCTGATGCAAGTTCCATCTTTAGTATCATAATCATCTCCAAAAACCTTTATAACAGGAATTTCCCCTCTTATAGCTTTTAAAACCAATGGTATCAAATGTGTTTCAGGATCATGACTCTCACCTATATCCTCCATCGCTCCAGCGGCATTAAAATATCTTAGGGATATATGCCTTAAGCCATAAGCAATTTCATAATCCTTAAAAATCTGCTCCACCATAAGCTTAGTTCTACCATAAGCATTGATAGGATTTTGGGGATGTTTTTCATCTATAGGTGTATATTGTGGCTCCCCATAAGTTGCGCAAGTGCTTGAAAAAACAATAGCTCTTACATCATATTCCAACATAGTATTGAGTAAATTTAAAGTTCCTATAACATTATTTTGATAATACTTTTGAGGTTTAATAACACTCTCACCCACATAAGCAAAAGCGGCAAAATGAATAACTGCGTCTATTTTTTCACTAGAAAACACTTCTTTTAATGAATACAAATCTAGTAAATCAGCATGTATAAATTTAGCTCTTTTGTCGATAGCTTCTTTATGTCCATAGATGAGATTATCCATAACCATACAATCATACCCATGATCCAAAAGATGCTTAGTTGCACAAGAACCTATATAACCAGCTCCACCAACTACCAAAATATTTTTCATCTTCCTATGCCTTCATATCTATAACCAAAACTTAAAACTTTTTGCTTGTCTAATAAATTTCTACAATCAAAAATTTTCTTCTCTTTCATAATAGCTGCTAATTTTTCTAGATCAATATCTTTGAATTCGCTCCATTCGGTTAATATCACAAGCAAATTTGCATCCCTACAAGCTTCATATATATTATGACAATATGTAATTTTATCTTGTAAAATACTTTTTGCAAGCT
Source organism: Helicobacter pullorum NCTC 12824 (assembly GCF_017979475.1). Classification (GTDB taxonomy): domain Bacteria; phylum Campylobacterota; class Campylobacteria; order Campylobacterales; family Helicobacteraceae; genus Helicobacter_D; species Helicobacter_D pullorum. Next base: position 196,329 of record NZ_JAERIT010000001.1, on the reverse strand, counting down.
CCATAGCTTTAGGATCATAGGCTTGTATGCGAGTATGCTGTTCTAATAGCTTAAATATTATATCAATAGCAGGGGATTCTCTACAATCATCTGTGCCATCTTTAAAAGCTAAACCTAAAATCGCTATTTTAGAATTTTTTACATCTTCAATTAAATTTAGAATTCTATGAGCTATTTCTTCTTTTCTTTTTTCATTACCATGTATAGCCGCATTAATCAAACTTAAATCCACATCGTTTTGTTTTCCCATGAAAGCCATAGCCTGAGTATCTTTTGGGAAACATGATCCACCATAACCTGGTCCAGGATTCAAAAATCTGCTGCCTATTCTCTCATCAAATCCCATTCCTTTAGCTACTTCCAAAATATCTGCCCCAGCTTTTTCACAAAAATTTGCCATTTCATTAATATAGTGAATTTTAATAGCCAAAAAAGCATTAGAAGCGTATTTAATTATCTCTGAAGATCTTCTACTAACAAAAAGCAATTTGCTTTTGTGTTTAAAAGGCTCATAAAGTTTTTCAATAATCTCTCTTGCTTGCTCTGAATTTGTCCCCACCACAATACGATCAGGATTAAAAAAGTCATACACAGCAAAACCCTCTCTTAAAAACTCCGGCAAAGATACAACATCAAATTTTGCCTTAGGATTTTTTTTGCTAATTAAACTCTCTATATCATCTCCTGTGCCTACTGGAACAGTTGATTTAGTAGCCACTACTGTATAATCCTGTAAATAATCGGCTAATTCTGTTGCAGCCGCATGGATATATTTCATATCAGCTTCTTTTGTTACAGGATGAGGGGGAGTTCCAACAGCTATGATAACTATATCAGCACTTTCAATGCCTTCTTGCATAGAAGTGCTAAACCGCAAATTTCCATTCTTGGTATTTTTTAAAAATAATTCTTCTAAGCCATCTTCATATATAGTTAATTTGCCATTTTTCAATGCTTCTATTTTAGATGCTTCTCTATCAATGCAAATCACTTTATTTCCTAATTCTGCTAACCCAACCCCTGTTGGCAAACCTACATATCCAGTTCCTATAATAGCTATATTCATAACATACTATCCTTTAAATCGATCGATATTTTTTTTAAAATATTCTATAGTCTTATCTAAACCTTCATCTAAATTTATCTTTGGCTCCCAATTAAATTTGTCTTTTGCTAAAGTTATATCAGGACGCCTTTGAGTGGGATCATCTAATGGAAGATCTTTGTGAATGATTTTTGATTTAGAATTTGTTTTTTCTATAATTTTCTGCGCCAATTCTCTTATCGTAAATTCACCAGGATTCCCAGTATTTATTGGACCTTGAAAATCTCTTGAAGAATTCATGACCTTTATAATAATATCAATCAAATCATCCACATAGCAAAAAGATCTTGTCTGCGAGCCATCTCCATAGATAGTAATATCTTTTCCACTTAAGGCTTGGCATATAAAATTGCTCACAACCCTACCATCATTTGGATCCATATTAGGACCATAGGTATTAAAAATTCTTATCACTTTTATATCAACATTTTCATGCCTATGATAATCAAAAAATAGACTCTCAGCACATCTCTTACCCTCATCATAGCAAGCTCTAATGCCTATAGGATTAACATTACCTCTATAGTCTTCATTTTGTGGGTGAACAAGTGGATCTCCATAAATCTCAGAAGTGGAAGCTTGCAAAATAGTTGCTTTATGCTCTTTTGCAAGCTCGAGCATATTGATTGCACCATATACACTTGTTTTTGTTGTCTTTATGGCATGATTTCCTTGATATGCAGGAGGTGAAGCCGGGCAAGCAAGATTATATATTTGATCAAGTTTTTGTGTAAGCTTCAATGGCTCACAAATATCATGCTTTATAAAAGTAAAATTTGGATGGGATAATAAATGATTGATATTTTCCATTCTGCCTGTATAGTTATTATCTACGCAAATAATTTTGTTACCTTCATCGAGTAATCTTGCACATAAATTCGAACCTAAAAAACCACTTCCACCGGTAATTAATATTGTTTTCATTAAAACCTCTAAAATAAAAAAGATGGTTTGACATTATCGCGTTATTTTGCTTTACAAACAATAAAATCTATAAAGGACTATTTTATACTGGCAATTTAAACCTTACAATTATCCTTTAAAACTATATTTTTTACTTGAAGTCTCACATATACCAATAAATTTCCTTCTCCATCTTGCAAAATTTTTCTCAATCTTCCACAAAACAGATTTTTGTCTTTTTAAAAAACTTTTAGGATTATTGATGATTTCTTCTATTTCTTTTAATTCATTTTTATTAAAAATATTGCTATCTAATTTTTTATTTTTAAATTCTTTTCCAAAATGTTCCAAAAACTCTAATTTAAATTTTTTATCAATTCTTTTTAGATTCCACAAATATAATTTAAATTTTCTATACAAAAATATTTGTTCCATGTCATCTTTTTGATTAATTTTTATATAATTTTCTACAAATTTACTCTCATCACATACACAATAAACTTTATTTTTATTATTAACAGAAGAATTTTGATTATCTTGCCTATAAAAATATAAAGCCTCCTTATGAAAATACACACTATTTGCATTAGCCATCATCAAAAACCACAAACCAAAATCCTGATAAGAAGCCCCATCTGTTTCATTTGCATAAATACTAAATTTACGCACAAAATCCAACTTATAAATCCCACTTTGATTCATAGTCCAGGTGTATTTAATAATCTCTTTTTCCTCTTTTGGTATACTCACTTTACCATACACTTTAGAGCCAAAACCCACTCTTGCCATAGACAAATATTTAAAATTCCTGCCAAAAATTCCTTTTTCAAACCCAAAAATATCCGCTTTAATCATATCGCAATCACAAATTTCTGCCAATCTCCATAGCTTCTCACACATTGTTAAATCCACATAATCATCGCTTTCAACTATGGTAAAATATTTCCCTTTAGCATTTTGTATCCCTAAATTTAACTGATACCCAAAGCTTTTTCTATCTGATAAAATAATTTGTATTCGCTTATCTTTTAAGGCATACTCTTGCAAAATTTTTAAAGTTCCATCATTAGAATTCGCATCAATGCACAATATTTCTATATTTTCTAGACTTTGATTAACTACACTCTTAATACACTCTTCTATGAAATCTGCAGAATTATAGCTAGGAATTAGAACTGAAATTTTAGGCACTTTCTACCTTATACTTGAATTTTATATATCTAGTCCTACTAATTTTACCCAACTTTCAATATGTTTTAGATAAAATCAGCTAGTTTTTAGCTATTTTTGTAAGGCTCATCTTGATTACATTTATCACACCCATTTTTTATAAAAACAAACATTCTTATATCTACAAGCGTTCAAAATCACTTATAGAGAGTTTTGCAGATTATAAAGATATAGAACTAATTATCGCCGATTCTAGTAAAAAACCTATTTTAAACGGATCCTTTAAAAATATTAAAATTATTCATTCTTTCTGTAATGACAAACTTTTCTCACCTGCTAAAGCTAGAAATCAAGCAGTTTTAAAAGCAACTTATGAGCTTATATTTTTTTATGATGTGGATTTATTTTTTGATCCACGCCTTATCAAGCAGCTTCTAAACTTAGCTCAAAAACTTACCCAAAATAAAAAAGATTTCATCGCACTCCCTTTCTTATATCTCACAAAAAAGGGATCAACATTTCTCACTGCAAAAAAAGATATTCAAGCAATAAAATCAAGCTTTCTCAAAGGTGAAAATCATCTCGTAGAGAGCTTTGCTGCAAATGGAACAACCATACTTCTAAAAAAAAGCGATTTTTTAAAACTTGGTGGCTTCAGAGAGGATTTTTTAGGACACGGAGGGGAAGATTTTGACTTTTTACATCGTCTATTCTCCCTTTATCCCAATTCTACAAAACATAACGACTATTATGTAAATCAAACCTCACAATTTGTAGCAAATCTAAAAGGTTTTAGAAAATATATGGCTTATTATTCTCTTCCTAACTTTTTTGATGATCTTTTTTTATTGCATTTATGGCACCCACGCCCCTTTGGCAACCCTTTTTATTTCCGCAAAGAAATTAACAAGACTCTTCTTCTAGATTCCATGCAAAATTTTGATAAAGTCAACAAAAGCACTTATATCTCCACAAAACAACTTCCAGATCTAGAAAATTTTATCCTAGATTTAGCTCATAAACATGGACTTTCCAAAGATCAATGCATAGGGTTCTTTTCTTATGGCAAAGGTATTAGATCTCCAAAAAAACCCTTAAGTAGTAAATTAAGAAAACTCCTGCTTAATCCAAAATCTTTTTTACAAGATAGCAAAATCCTTAAATCCTTAACAAAGATGAAAAACCCATGAAACCAAACTACTACCTCTACAATTTAAGGCAAATCTTCACCCACAAACAATTCAAAGGCTGGGGGCGTAAAAAAACGGGTAAATTTGCAAGATTTCTTGCAAAAATTTTCAAAAAAGATTTTCTCTTGCTTGAAGATGGATTTATCCGCTCCTTTGGCTTAGGGTGCGAGGGCTCTCCTAGCTTCTCACTTGTGCAAGATAGAATCGGCATTTATTATGATTCCACCACTCCAAGCGAATTAGAAAATCTCCTCAATACCTACAATTTTCACGCTAACCCTGCCCTGTTAGAAACCGCCAAAGAAGCAATCAATCTCATTACCACACACCATATCTCCAAATACAACCACGCTCCTGAAGTCCCACTAGATTACTTTACTGCCACAGATTCCGCAAAATCTAGAGATTTTATAGATTCCTCAAAAAATTCTGCAACCTTATCTGATTTGACAAATTCACCTTATTTTGAAATTTCTCCTAATTCTACTGCCAAAAAACTGCCAAAAAACTGCCAAAAAATCGCTCCCCACTTACAAAAATCATCCCCTTTGATTGATTCCATAGTCCAAAGCCCAACCAACCAAAATTCCATAAACAACCCCTCCCCTAGTAATTCCACACCCCAAAAAGCCACCCAACAAAATCCCAAAAGAATCCTCATCATCTCCCAAACCAAAGGCGATTGTAGCCTTACTTATGGTTCTACTGGCAAATTTACTACAACCCAAATTATCCAAGATGCCCTAGCAGAAAATCCAGATTCTGAAATCTATCTCAAAATCCACCCTGATGTGCTAAGTGGTCGCAAAAAATCCGACTTCAATCCAAGCGAGCTTCCCCCACAAATCAAGCTTATTACCGAAGATTTCAATCCCATTTCTTTGCTCAAGCACTTCCACAAAGTCTATACCAAAACCTCCCAAATGGGCTTTGAAGCTCTGCTTGTAGGCTGTGAATGCGTATGCTATGGAATTCCCTTTTATGCTGGTTGGGGGCTCACAATAGATAAGCAAACTTGCCCTAGACGCACAAGAAAGCTAAGCCTAATAGAAGTCTTTGCTGCAAGCTACATTCTCTACTCTTGCTACTACAATCCCATTTATGACAGAAAAAGCGATATTTTAGATACACTAAAAACCATTATCCGCTACAAACATTTCTACACAAAAACACAAAAAAAAGCCTTTATGTTTGGGTTTTCTTTATGGAAGCACTCCTTTATCTCACCCTTTATGCCAAACTTCAAGCCACAAAACATTATTTTTATCAATCCTTTTTTTACTTCCCATTTCAAATCCGCACTCAAAAAAGGCTTACTCCAAGAAGCCCTTAAACAAAACTGCGAAATTTTCATTTGGGGGCGTAAAAACTTTGGCAGAATCGAATCCTTTGCCAAAGAAAACGCAATCCCCATTACACGCGTAGAAGATGGCTTTATCCGCTCTATCTCTCTTGGCTCTGACCTCACGCGACCCTTTTCACAAGTTTTTGATTCAAGCGGAATCTACTTTGATGCCACCACCCCAAGTGAGCTAGAAGAGATTTTAAATCACACTGATTTTAGCCCAGCACTACTTAATGAAGCTAAAATCCTAAAAGATAAAATCCTTGCAAACAAAATCTCAAAATACAATACCAACCCTCACAAATCCCTAAATCTCCCACAAGACAAGCTAAAAATCCTCATCCCCGGACAAGTCCAAGATGACGCCTCTATCCTCTATGGGGCAAATGGACGCACAAATCTCTCTTTACTTCAACAAGTGCGAGAAGAAAACCCAAATGCCTATATCCTCTACAAGCCCCACCCTGATGTGCTAAGTGGCAATCGAATCGGACATATCCCTGATTCTACCGCCCTGCAATACTGCGATGAGATTCTCACTGGCGTTAGCCTCTCATCTTGCCTAGAAGCTGTTAATGAAGTGCATACTCTAACTTCTCTAAGCGGTTTTGAAGCCTTGCTTTATGGCAAAAAAGTCGTAACTTATGGAATGCCCTTTTATGCTGGTTGGGGACTCACAATAGATAAACAAACTTGCCCTAGACGCACAAGAAAGCTAACCTTAGAACAACTCATCGCTGGAGCATATATCCTCTATCCCCGCTATATCCATCCCAAAACACTTTCTCTCTGCCACCCAAATGTCCTTATTGATGCCCTAGAATCCGAAAGACAAAAACTCCAAAACAACAAATTCTACGCTTTTAAAAAACATCTTTATGCCAACCTCTCCCGCAAAACCCAAAAGATTCTAAGAATTTTAGCGATTAAATAAAATCCCCATTCCTATGCGATTGATGGAATTATTATAATCCCCCAAACTCTCGCCATAACCATTAAAAAACTGCAAATAAAAATACAGATTCTTATAAATCGGGTAAGAATAATCTAGCAAAATCGAACCTCGGTTATCACTCCTAAGATTATTTCTCCAAGTTGCTGTTATTAGGTGTTTTCTCCACAAATACCCCACACTAAGCTCCCCATATCCCAAATAAGAGGCAATATCGGGATTATCATCTTTATTTGGATCTTCTGGGATTCTATACCACGCCTTAAGCGACATTGCAAAGTTTTTATACCCATAAATTCCCTCTACAAAGATTCTATCCCAACTCCTTGAACTTCCCAAATCTCCACCATTGCTTTGATGCAAATACCCAAAATTCACTCTATCAAAAAACACATCATATTTTTCAAGTGGGTAGCTTAGATACAGACTTGGAGCATAATTGCTTTCCCTAAAGGGCTTGGAATTTTCTGAATCATAAAGCTGCCAAAAACTCTGCTGCGTATAAGCAAAATACAAATCCAAGTCCTTCAAAAACAAATCATCAAAAAGCCGCTTTTTAATGCTAATTTGAAATTTCACTTCAGTTTGTTTTCTCTGATTTGGCTCTTTTGAAGAACTAATATTAAGAGGCAAAATATAATTAAACTTATCGGGTTCAAAGCCCAACAACCCGCCCATAAATCGATTGCGTTCAAACCTTCCCTCATAGAGGCTTTTCTCTTCAAATTCTGGTGTGGATTCTGCTGAAGATTCTGTCAATATAGGCTTTTTGGTTGTTTTGAGAGATTGTGCAAGCTTTTCACTCTTTGTTTCTGTATTTTGCGTTTTTGGAATATCAGAATCTTTTTGGATAATTGTGATATAAAACTTCTCATTTTTATCTAATTTTAATGTAATATTATCTGTCGCTTTGCTATCAATATCGACTACTTCCCTAATCTGCATATCCTCATCTAAGATAAGAATCTTGAGATTCTTCTTTGGTGCAAACTCCAAATCCTTAATATCCTCAAAACTCTCCGCAAAAGCAAAAAGCCCCAAAAAACACACAAACAAAATTTTTCTTAACAAATCCAAACCTCTAATCACATAATTTTATGGATTTATTATTATACAAGCAAATAAAAGATAAAATACTTAATTTTAGACTTAAAAAGTTTTGAGAGTATAAGCAGTATTATGAGATATGTTGTTGAAGCATTATTCTTGCGAGAATTAAAGACGCGTTTTGGTAAGAATCGGAGATTAGGATATTTTTGGGTTGTTGGTGAGCCAATGACTCATATTCTCTTTTTTTTGGTGATTTTTACCCTTATTCGTGCAAGGACAATTCCACAAGTCCCGATAGAAATGTTTTTGGTGACAGGATTTGTGCCATTTTTTATGTTTAGAAATATCGTAACACAAATTATGGCGGGCGTCCAAGCTAATAGAGCATTAATTGCCTATAAACCTGTCAAACCTATTCATATTTTTATTGCAAGAACTCTCCTAGAAATGTGTATTTATTTTGCTGTTTTTGTGCTTTTTATGGCAGGTTTTGGCTGGTTTTTGGATTTGCCTATTTTGCCAGTGCATTTTTTGGAAGTCTTTATTGCATTTTTGGGTTTAGCATTTTTGGGATTTGCCTTAGGGGTTTGCTTGGCATTTTTAAATAGCGAAGTAGAATATGCACAGATTTTTATCAACTATGGCATCAATATTTTATACTTTGGTTCAGCAGTTTTGTATCCTTTGTGGATTATGCCTGATTATATTATTGAAATCTTGCTTTACAATCCTGTTTTGCAATTTCTTGAAATTTTAAGAGAGAATTATTTTGATGGTTATCCTCAAATTGATGGAATTAGCTTCACCTATCCACTCTCTTTTGGTGTTATTTTGCTTTTTATAGGGCTTTGGTATTATTATTTCCGCTATAAATATTTAGGACAAATCCGATGATACAACTCAAAAATATTACCAAATCATACCCCCTAAGCAATGGGCAAAGGCATTATGTTTTTAAAGATTTGAACTTTACCTTTCCTGATGAGTGCAGCATTGGTTTAATGGGTAGAAATGGTGCAGGCAAATCAACTTTAATGCGAATCTTAGGCGGAATGGATATGCCTGATAAAGGCAAAGTTATCACAGACAAAAAGATTTCTTTCCCTATTGGACTTGGTGCATTTTTTCAAGGCACACTCACAGCAAGAGACAATATCAAATTCCTTACAAGAGTTTATGGTTACAGAGGTGAGAAGCTAAAAGAAAAAATCGCCTTTGTAGAGGAATTTGCTGAAATTGGAAAATTTTTTGATGAACCTATCAATGTGCTTTCCTCGGGAATGAGAGCAAGGGTTTCTTTTGGTATGAGTATGGCATTTGACTTTGATTATTATCTAATTGATGAGGCAGGTGCTGTTGGCGATCCTGCTTTTAAGCAAAAAAGTGCTAAAATTTATCAAGAAAAACTTAGCAAATCCAAAGTCATTCTTGTCTCCCATAGTGTCGCAGAAATACGCAAATGGTGTGACAAAATTATCCATCTTGAAAATGGGATTGTGAAGGTATATGATGATGTGGAAGAAGGCATTAGAGCCTATCAAGGAAAATAAATGGAGAAATTAAGACTTTTATTTCAAAAGCAAAAAGCAAAAAAAATATCTACAATTTTAATGAGCTTTAATATTGTATATATTCTAATGATTCCGGTAATTTTATATTATCTATTTATTGCAGCCGATCGGTATGTGAGCTCCATTACATTGAGTGTTCGTTCTATGAATAGCGATATTGCACCTGTAAGCGGATTAGCGTCATTAGTTGGAATCAATACAGGTGCTAGGGAAGATGTTTTGTTTTTACAAGAATACATTCATTCACTTGATATGCTAAAGATTCTTGACAAAGATATTCACCTAAAACTTCTCTATCAAGCCCAGCAAAAAGATCCTTTCTTCGCCCTATCAGAAGAATCTGACCAAGAAAGATTCCTCAAATTCTACCAAGATCGAGTTAAGGTTATTTTTGATGATACTTCAGGATTGCTAAAAGTCGATGTAGAGGGCTTCACTCCTCAAGATGCACAGATTATTGCCAATGCTATTTTAAAAGAATCCGAAAAATTTGTTAATGAAGTTTCACATAAAGCTGCAAGGGAGCAAATGGCATTTGCAGAAAAGGAATTACTAAAAGCCAAAGAAAGATTGCAAAATGCAAAAAACAATCTTTTAGCCTTTCAAGCTCGGTATGGAGTTTTTGACCCACTCAAGCAAGCTGAAGCCAAAGCAAGTCTCACTAATACCATCGAAAGTCAAATTGCCACCAAAGAAACTGAACTTGCAACAATGCAGAGTTATCTTAATGAAAATGCACCACAAATTATTATGCTAAAAGCAGAAATTGAAGCACTCAAAGAACAGCTAAACAAAGAAACTTCCAAAATCGTCTCATCAAAAAACACAAAAAGACTCAATGATTTAGCTGCTAAATTTCAAGATTTGACGATTGAGGCACAATTTGCACAAGATGCCTACACTGTTGCTTTAACCTCCATTGAAACAACACGCATCGAATCTAGTCGCAAGATTAAGCAACTAGTCGTGATTCAAGGTGCCAATGAACCACAATCACCCACCTATCCAAGAAAATTATATAATATTATTACTATTTTTGTGATTCTTTCTGTTTTATACGGAATCATAAAACTTATCACAATGATTATAGAGGAGCATAGATACTAATGAAAAAGCTATTACAATTCTTATTTACCTTTACATTTTTATCCCATTTTGTTTATGGAGTTGATGTCTCTTCTATTACGAGCATTCCTAGCTCTTCTGCTGCACAAAATATCCCAGCAGATTTACAAACCACAACACCAAGTGCAACCAACACACTCACAAATGCCCCACAAACACAACCAATGCAAAATCCACAACCTCTCCTGCCACCCGTCTTTGGTGCTCATTTATTTAGCGGAAATTTCACACAAGCTTCCCAATCTCTTTACAACCCTGATTACAAAATCGCAGTGGGAGATAAAATTAACTTTAGAATGTGGGGAGCTGTTGAATTTCAACAAGAACTAATGGTTGATTCTCAAGGCAATGTATTTATCCCCAATGTAGGCGCTATTAATTTATTAGGAGTGCGTAATGGGGATTTGGTAAAAGTCCTCAAAAAAGGCATTTCAAGAATCTACAAACAAAATGTTTTTGTTTATGCAGATATGAATGTTTATCAAAATGTTTCTGTTTTTGTGACAGGAAATGTCAATAAACCCGGTCTTTATCAAGGATTAAGCTCTGATTCTATTGTGCAGTATTTAGACAAAGCTTCAGGGATTAATTTGGATTATGGAAGCTTTAGAAATATTGAAGTTTTAAGGGATAATAAAGTCGTTTTAGAAGTGGATTTGTATGACTTTCTCTTTAGCGGCAAAATACAGCTTTTCCCCTTTAGAACCGGAGATGTTATTTTGGTCAAAAACCTTGAAAACTATGCTTTTGCAGAAGGCGATGTTCAAAAACCTTTTAGATTTGAATTAAAAGAAGACATTAAAACCCTCTCTGATTTAGCAAGAGTTTCTGGAGCCAAACCTATCGTAACAAACGCAATTGTCCGCTCTTATCTTTCAAATAATAAAATAGATATCAATTCCTATAAACAAAAAGAATTCTCTGAAGTCGCATTAAAAGTAGGCGATGAAGTGGAATTTCGCCCCGATTATAGTGCTGAAAATATTACAATCAAGATTGAAGGGGAACACAATGGAATGCACTCTATGGTCGTCAAAAAAGGCACAACTTTAGCCGAAGTTGTCCTTCGCGTGAAACCCAATCCACAATCCAATATGGACGCTATCCAAGTTTTCCGCCAAAGTGTCGCACAAACCCAAAAAAGACTCATTGATGCACAACTCAAAGAGCTAGAAACCCTAGCCCTTACCTCATCTTCTGTAACAGCTCAAGAAGCCTCTATGAGAGCTAGCCATTCCAAAATGGTGCTAGAGTTTATCGAAAGAGCCAAGAATCTTACCCCCAAAGGACAGATTGTTCTTGAAAATAAATCCGCTTATGCGACAACCATACTTGAAGAAGGCGATATTATCAATATTCCAACAGCCAACAACCTTGTTTTAGTCCAAGGGGAAGTGGCATTACCCGGCGCTTTCATCTATGAAGAAGACAAGAATCTTGATTATTACATTAAATTAGCTGGTGATTTTACCGAAAGAGCCAATAAAAAACGCATTCTTGTTATCCGTGCAAATGGCAAGGCAGAAAGATACGATGCAAGTTGGTATGCCTTTGCTAGCGCTCCTAGCTTAAAGCCCGGAGATTCTCTACTTGTATTGCCTGCTATTGAAACAGGAAGAGGATTACAAATTACAAGCGTGTTAGCCCAAATTCTTTATCAAATTGCAATTGCTACAAGCGTAGTGTTAGATATTAACAACAACTAATCAATGCAGCTAAAAAAGGTAATCCAACAATTCAAAAACCGCAAGGTCTTGCTCCTGCAAGGACCTGTTGGACCCTTTTTTTATCATTTTGCAAAGAGCTTAAAAAACAATCAAGCGCAAGTTTATAAAATCAACTTCAATGGAGGGGATTTTATTTTCTACCCCTTTGGTGCAAAATCTTATAGAGGTTCTTTGCAAAATTTCGAATCTTTTTTGCAAGATTTTTGCAAAATCCACAATATTGATTGTATTATTATGTTCAATGATTGCCGCCCTATCCACAAAATAGCCATACAAGTAGCGGATTGTTTGGGGCTTCAAACTTACATTTTTGAAGAAGGCTATATCCGCCCAAACTTCATTACTTTTGAAAATAAAGGCGTCAATGCAAATTCTACCCTCCCAAAAGATCCTAATTTTTATTTAACCTACAAAGAAAAATCAACCTATGAAGAAAAAAATGTCAAGCACAGCTTTCGAAATATGGCTTGGTTTGCATTTTTGTATTGGTTTAACTCATTTTTATTTGCTTGGTATTTTAACAACAAACTTCACCACAGAAGTTTGAGCTTTACAGAAATGTTTCCTTGGTTTTTATCTTTTCTTAGGAAGCAGTGGTATAAAATTAGCGAAAAAGAAGATAGAGAATTCATTTTGGATTCTAAGGAAAACTATTTTGTGCTTATTTTGCAAGTTTATAATGATACACAAATCAAAAATCACTTTGAAGGCAGAAGGATTGAAAATTTCATCAAAAACTCTATCCGCTCTTTTGCCAAATATTCCAAAAAACAACATTTTTTAGTTATCAAACACCACCCAATGGATAGAGGATACAAAAACTACAAGAAATTTATCAAGCGTCAAACCCGCAAATACAATGTTACTCAAAGAGTTATTTATATCCACGAAATCCATCTACCAACACTTCTTAAAAATGCCCTTGGTTGCGTAGTTATCAATAGCACTACCGGGCTTTCTAGCCTTTTGCATAAATGCCCAACAAAAGTATGCGGAAATGCTTTTTACAATATTTGTGGTTTGACCTATCAAGAATCTCTCAATAAATTTTGGAAAGCCGCTAAAAAATTCAAAATCAACCAAAATCTTTTTGAACGCTTTAGAAGCTATCTGATTGATAATGTGCAGATTAATGGGAGTTTTTATGGGAAATTAGCAGCTAAATGCCCACCTACTCACAAAATCTCAAGCCAAACTTTAGCAAAAACGAAAAAAGATTTTAGCCCAAAACCCTAAGCCAAGCTCCCTATTCATACTTTTCTCTCCCACTCATAGGCACTTTTACAAATCAACTCCAAATCATTATATTTTGGCTTCCAATTAGTGTATGTTAAAATTTTATGATTATTGCTTACAAGCATAGCAGGATCTCCCGCCCTTCTAGGCTGAATCTCAACCTTAAAATCCACTCCGCTCACTTTTTTGACACATTCAATCACTTCTTTAACGCTAAATCCAACTCCATAGCCAACATTATAAATTTGCGAATGCTCTTCTTTCTCTAATGTTTTAAGCGTTTCAAAATGTGCATTTGCCAAATCATCGATATGGATATAATCCCTAATGCAAGTCCCATCCCTTGTAGGATAATCTTCTCCAAAGATTCCCATTTTCTCACGCTTTCTGCAAGCACATTCACACGCTACTTTGATTAAATGAGTGGCGTTTTTACTTCTCTGTCCAAGCCCACCTTCACTCAAAGCGCCAGCAACATTAAAATACCGCAAAATTACACTTCTAAAATTTGGATTTGCCACTTCAAAATCCCGCAAAATCTTCTCTACCATTAGTTTAGATTCCCCATAAGGATTAATGGGCAAAGTTTGAGATTCTTCAGAGATTGGCTCACTAAAATTAGGCTGCCCATAAACTGCAGCAGTAGAGCTAAACAAAAGCCGATTCACTCCATATTTAGCCACTACTTCTAAAAGCCTCAAAGTATTAGCAACATTATTATTATAATACAACAAAGGATTGACAACAGATTCTGAAACAACCAAACTTCCCGCAAAATGCACAATCCCATCAATCTTATGCTTCAAAAAAATTGTCTCCAAACAACTGCTATCCCCAAAATTACCTTGAACAAATTCTATTCTATTTGGAAACTTTTTTTGCAAAAATTGTATATTTTCCAAAAAACCCGTGCATAGATTATCCAAAACAATGATTTTGCAATCACTATTTTTCAAAAAACAATACGCCGTGTGCGACCCGATAAATCCTGCTGCTCCAGTAAAAAAATAAGTTTGCATCAAAAACCCTTTTTATAATTGCTTGCCTATTGTTTGTTCATTCAAACGCTTTCTCAACATCAAATCGATGATAGGTTGCTCTCTTGAATTTGCCCTTTTGCAATGATCTTTTTGGAAAAAATCTGTAATCTTTATCACAACTTTAGCCCATTTTTTATCCCGCTCTCTCCAAGCATGCGATGAAACCGATTCCCAAGCATAACCATTAAAAAGCGTAGCATTCACAAAATGGTCCAAAGCTCTAACCCCTTGACGCACGCGACTAACCTTGCCAAAAGTCCCCACAAAAACAATTAACAAATAGCCAATGATCATCAAAGGCACCAAAGCACACAATAGCAATGTCCCAGCCAACTTCTCTTTCATAAAGTTCAATTTTCTCTTTTAGTAAATTTAATATTCATACCATTTGCAGAGCGAATCGTCAGCCGACCCACAATATCTGGCACGAAATTTTCTTGTAATTCTAGCTTATACTCCCTTAAAATACTTGCTAAAATCAGAATGGATTCTTGCATAGCAAACCCTTGCCCTATACAAATCCTCTCACCCATTCCAAATGGCAAATAAGTATCTTTAACAATCTCTTTATCAAAGCGTGTTGGATCAAATTCGTGAGGATTCTCCCAATAATCACTATGCCTTTGAATAAGCCATGGTGCCACCACTACACCAGAACCACTTTTAATCAGTTTGTTACGCATTTTTGTATCTTTTTTAGCCGTCCTTGCAAAAAACCCAACAGGTGGATAAAGCCTAAGAGATTCTTTAAAAACATTTGTCAAATACTTCATTTTTCTTAGATGCTGGATACTAAAAGATTCTTTGCCTGCCACCTCCATAATCTCTTGATAGGCAAGTTCCTGCTCTTTTGGGGAGATACTCAAAATATAAAGCGTCCAAGTCAATGAACTAGCTGTTGTTTCATGCCCTGCTAGAAACAACATTGCCACTTGATCCAAAATCTCTTCAAAACTAAATGGTTTTCCACTCTCCACCTCAACCACTGCTAGCAATGAAGATAAAATATCCTGATATTCTCCACCCCCGCCTTGATGAAACAAATCATAACGCGGCTTAATAATATTGCTCAAAACTTCCCTAATGCTCTCTCCAGCTTTTATTCTCTTTCTTTCTCCCATTAGATTTGTAATCCATTGTGGAATCTTAAACATCTTCTTAATAGCCGTATGCACCGTTTCTTCTTGAAAAATCACAAAAGATTCTAGAATTTCCTTCCCTTTTATTTCATCAAGCTTTTGAGACATAATTGTGCGAAAAATCACATCAGCCGTCACAAAAGTCATCAATTCATCAACCTCAATGATAGCATTATTAGGATATGCTCTAAACTTTATCATCAAATCCTCTACTGCCTCATTCATCAATCCAAAAACCTTTGTGATTCTAGCCTGTTCAAAAGAAGGACGCAAAAGCTCTCTTTGTTTTTTCCACACTTCGCCATTGGTGGTAAAAATGCTCTCCCCAAGCAAGGGGCTTAACAAAAAATGCAATAAATCACTTTTTGGAAATTCCCTCACCTCATCAACCATAACGCGTCTTACATCTTTTGGATTATTTGCAATATACAAATCAAAACCCGGCATTTTTACCCTGCCTGATTTCATCTTGTAGCTTTTTTCATACAAACCATCTAGCCAAGAACGCCTTTTTAAGAAAAAAGTTGTCCATAAAGTCGCTTTTGTTTTATGCGGTTTTGGAAAAAACGGACATTGCCCCATTACCTGCCTCCTTTTATTTTTTGTTCCAAAATTTTTGGACCACCAACAAAATTGAAATAGTCATATTCTCCGCTAATTTCTGTGGCACACAAATAAAGAAAATGTGCCAAATACCAATTATACCGAATCTTCGCATAAGTCTTAGGCAAAAAGAGTTTATGGAATCTTGGCGATAAATAGCAAGGCGGATTCTTACAAGCAACGCCAGAATCTCTAAAAAAATCCAATAATGGGAAGCAAGCACCATCAATTTTGGAAGTATAATCAAACCACACTACTTTAGAATCTCCAAGTATCGCTAATTCTTCTTTGAATTTTTTACACTGCTTTTGAAAGCTTACAAGCGGGATACATTGCCCAAGAGTAAGAATCTTTAGTTTCTCCCAACTTAAACGCTCCTTTTTGCACTGCTCAATAACCCTTGCTGCGACACTCACTGCAAAAATTGTTCCAACGCTATGAGCACAAAGAATTACCTCCTCTTTATTTGATTTAAGAGACTGCATAATCTGCCCCAAAAATCCCTCCAAAAGCCTCTCCACACCTTCAACTTCACCAAGTGCATACTTCGCACAAAAAACATAAATATTAGATAGCCAAAATACCGCTAACCTCTTACCGCCCCACAAAATCACTCTAGTAGCAACCCACAAATAAAACAATACCACCAAAGTAGCCAAATATACATTCCATTTTTCTAAAAAATCCCAAAGTATATACGCACTAAAAAATACCATCGCATAACTGCTTATAAAATACACAATAGGGTATAATCCAGCAAGAAGTTGCGTTTTGGATTTTTGAATAAATACCTTAACAATCCCAGAAAAAATATAAGCTCTCAAAAAATAAATAAAATCGCAAATGAAATCCCACAAACTCTTAGACCAGCACTTCTGCACCAAATCACTCCAATCCAAAAAGTAATAATTACTCACAGAATGCTTAGAAACAATCTTGCAAAAAGCATTTTTTTTTCCTTGCAAAGTTTCTTCAAAACACAAAGCAGAAAGCTTTAAATCCAAATGATTAATTTTATTTTGTTGATTGAGATTTTTTTTTAATAGTTTATAATAATAGCGACAACTACGAGGATCATACCCTGCGATATAAAACACATCTCTTTGTAACATAGCATTCTTTTGGTTAGTGAATTAAAATTTTATTATAAAGCAGAATATTTTAAAAAGAGTTAATTTAGATAGGCTAGTTAAGCGTTTTTAGAGAAAATTAAAGTGGGGTGGGCGATGGGAATCGAACCCACGACCCTCAGGACCACAATCTGATGCTCTAACCGACTGAGCTACGCCCACCACAAATATAAAAATGGTCGGGGCGAAAGGATTCGAACCTTCGACCCCTTGGTCCCAAACCAAGTGCGCTAACCAGACTGCGCTACGCCCCGACAAAATAAAAAAATGGAGTAGAATTATAATCTTAAAAGTATAAAAAGTCAAGAAAACATCAAAGATTCCCCAAAGGAATCTTTAAAAACTAAAGTGTTTTTTCCAAAAGTGTATTTAATCTTTTTACAAAACTATTCACATCTTTAAGCTTTCCGCCTTCTAGCAGTTTTGCTTCCTCTAAAAGCAAATGTGCAATTTCAGCTGTCTTTGCCTCATCATTGCTAAGTAGCAATTTTGTTAAAATTGTATGGTTAGGGTTAAGTTCTAAAATCGGCTTAGGCTCTGGAATATCTCCTCCCATGCCCATAGCTCCCATTTGCTTCATCATTTTCATCATTGCTGCATTTGGATCTTCAGGATCTGCAACCACACAAGCAGGGGCATCTACAAGCCTATTGCTCAAACGCACTTCTTTGATTTCATCTCCTAATGCCTTTTTAAAGCCCTCTAAAATCGCTTTATACTTTTGTTGTGTTTCTTCGCTAATGGTTTCTCCACCCAAATCCTCTAGCGCTTCTTTGGAAGTGATAGAACGCAATGGGGTTTTATCAAATTCATTAACCATTGGCATTACAAAGCCATCAATTTCATCGCCAAAGAATAGCACTTCTATCTCTTGTTTTTGGTAGCTTTCCAAAAGTGGAGAGTTTTTAAGCAATTCTAAATCCTCGCCTTGCAAATAATAAATCGCTTTTTGACCTTCTTTCATACGCTCTTTATAAGTTTTGAATGAAATTTCTTTGCCCTCACTTTTGCTAGATTGGAATCTCAAAAGCTCTAGCAATTTTTCTTTGTTTTCAAAATCACTATAAACACCTTCTTTGATACATCTACCAAATTCTTTGTAGAATTTTGCATATTTTTCTTCATCTTTTTGCAATGCTTCAATTTCGCTAATAATTTTCTTTGTAGAAGCGGATTTGATTGTCGCTAAGATTCTATTTTGCTGCAAAATCTCACGGCTAACATTAAGTGGCAAATCCTCACTATCAATAATCCCTCGCACAAAACGCAAATAAGAAGGCAAGAGTTCTTTGTCATCATCAGTAATAAATACGCGCTTGACATAAAGCTTCACGCCACTTTTATAATCTACGCGATAAAGGTCAAAAGGTGCGGTTTGTGGGATATAAAAAAGCGTTGTGTATTCCAAACTTCCCTCAACTTTAGTATGAATCCACGCCAAAGGATCATTAGAATCATAACTTAGATTCTTGTAAAACTCTTTGTATTCCTCATCTTTTAAATCTTTTTTTGCCACTCTCCAAAGTGCGGAAGCCTTGTTGATTTGCTCACATTTCTCTTCTTTGATTTCTTTTTTAGAATCCCCTTCACCCTCACTTTTTGTCTCTGTATAATGCAAGAAAATCGGGAAAGGAATGTGGTCAGAGTATTTTTTGATAATTTCCTCAATTCTCCAGCGGCTTGTAAATTCTTTTTCGTCATCTTTCAAATATAGCTTAATTTCGCTTCCCTGCCCCTCTTTTTCACATTTTTCAATCTCAAATTCTCCACTCCCATCACTAATCCACGCATAGCCTTGTGCTTCTCCTGCTTTTTTGGTAGTTACAATGATTTTACTTGCCACCATAAAAGCAGAATAAAACCCTACCCCAAATTGCCCAATTAGTGCAGAATCTTTTTTCTTATCGCCACTAAGCTTAGAGAGGAAATTTTTCGTCCCACTCTTTGCAATAGTTCCTAGATTCTCAATCAAATCTTGTTCGTTCATACCAATCCCATTATCACTAATTGTAAGGGTATTTTTTTCAGAATCAAAACTAATTTCAATTTTAGGCTCAAAGCTTAGAGATTTAAGATTCTCATCAGTCAAAGTCAAATATTGCAGCTTGTCTAGTGCATCAGAAGCATTGCTCACAAGCTCACGCAAAAAGATTTCTTTATTAGAATAAAGCGAATGAATCATCAAATCCAATAATTGATTCACTTCAGTTTGGAAAGTATGTTTTGCCATTTTCAATCCTTTTAATAATAAAAATTTTGCACAATTATAACAAAGAGTTTGAAAAAAATCAATAAACTTTATAACAATACGCTAAACTTTATTGATATTAATAAAATAAAATATCAAGAGCTTAAAAGCATTAACCTAAACCAACCAAACCTAACCCAACCCCCTAAAAATCCTATGCTTTTATTTTGCCAATTCACACAAATTATATATTGCAAAATCACATAAAAGGCTCCAAAAAGGACACTTCAAACAAAATATTTTAAATAGTTACCCCAAAAAAAGGCAAAATCGTTTTATGAGATTTTTGCTATAATTACAGGTTATTTTATCTTTGTTAAGGAAAACCTTTGAATCAAAAAATATCCCCTTTAGACCATATTATTATTACCAACGCAAAAGAAAACAATCTAAAAAACATTCATCTAAATATTCCAAAAAATAAACTTGTAATTCTAACTGGGCTTAGCGGAAGTGGCAAAAGCACGCTCGCTTTTGATACACTTTATGCAGAAGGGCAAAGGCGATATATCGAATCACTCTCAAGCTATGCTAGGCAGTTTTTAGACAAAATCGGCAAACCCGATGTCGATAAAATCGAAGGGCTAACCCCCGCCATTGCCATTGACCAAAAAACCACAAGCAAAAACCCTCGCTCCACGGTTGGAACCATTACAGAAATCTATGATTATTTGCGCCTGCTCTATGCTAGAGTTGGGATTCAACACTGCCATTTGTGTGGCAAGCCAATTTCGCAAATGAGTGCAAGCGATATCATTGCTCAAGCCCTAAAAATCCCAGAAGAATCCAAAGTGCTAATTCTAGCCCCCCTAATCCGCGAAAAAAAGGGCACCTTTAGTGACAAACTAGAATCTCTCCGCCAAAAAGGCTATGTAAGAGTGCAAATTGATGGAGTTTTAGCAAGACTTGATGAAAATATCGAGCTCTCCAAAACCAAAAAACACACCATAAAAGTTGTAATAGATAGAGTGGTTATCAAACCAGAAAACAAAGATAGAATCGCACAAAGCATAGAAAAAGCCCTCAAAGAATCTTATGGCGAAGTAGAAATTGAAATTTTAGGCGAGGGCAAAAGCGAGTTAATCCACTTTAGCGAACATCTTGCTTGTTTTGATTGCAAGGTTTCTTTCACACCCCTAGAGCCACTTAGCTTTTCTTTCAACTCCCCCAAAGGTGCTTGTGTGAAATGCGATGGATTAGGTATCAGATATAGCATTGACACCAAAAAAATTATCGACAAAAGTTTGCCTCTAGAATCTGGTGGAATAAAAATCATTTATGGCTTTAACAAAAGTTATTATAATGAGCTTTTTAAAGCAATGTGCAAAGCCAATCAAATTGATTCTAAAAAAACTTTTGAAGAATTAGCAGAACACCAAAAGAAACTTATCTTGTATGGAAATAATCAAGAAATACAATTCACATGGAAAAGCACCAAACTTAAACGCCCTTGGAGCGGGATTATTGCCATTGCCTATGATATGTTTAAGGACAACAAAGACTTAAATGACTATATGAGCGAGAAAGTTTGCGAGGATTGCAAAGGGCATAGACTACTTCCACAAAGCCTAGCTGTTAAAGTCGCCAACAAAACTATCGGGGATATTTTGGATATGCCAATTCAAGAGTGCTATGGATTTTTTGCTAATGAGCAGAATTTTGCATATTTTGATAGCCAACAAGCAATGATTGCCGCACCGATTCTAAAAGAAATTTGCGAAAGACTTTATTTCCTTTATGATGTGGGATTAGGCTATCTTAGCTTAGGACGCGATGCGCGCAGTATCAGCGGGGGCGAATCACAGAGAATCAGAATTGCAAGTCAAATTGGAAGCGGATTAACGGGGGTAATGTATGTGCTTGATGAACCAAGCATCGGACTACATGAGAGAGATACCCTAAAACTCATTAAAACCTTGCGAAGTTTGCAACAAAAAGGAAATTCAGTTATCGTCGTAGAACACGACAAAGAAACGATAGAACATGCCGATTTCATCGTAGATATAGGTCCGGGGGCTGGGAAGTATGGCGGGGAAGTCGTCTTTAGTGGGAATCTCACGCAACTTCTCTCAAGCAACACTCAAACTGCACAATATCTAAATGGCACAAAGAAAATTGAATACTTTATCCGCCGCAACCAAGAGGATTGGCTAGAAATTAAAAATGTCAATATCAACAACATTCACAATCTAAATGTTAAGATTCCGCTTAAGAATTTTGTTTGCATTACCGGAGTTAGTGGAAGTGGCAAAAGCTCCCTAATCCTCCAAACTCTACTGCCTGTCGCACAAGAATTGCTCAACAATAGCAAAAAAGTCAAAAAAGTTGATGGCGTAGAAATTGTAGGCTTAGAAAAGCTTGATAAAGTTATCTATCTTGACCAAAGCCCAATAGGGCGAACTCCTCGTTCTAATCCTGTAACCTACACTGGTGCGATGGATGAGATAAGACAGATTTTTGCCCAAACCAAAGAAGCACAAATCCGCAATTACAACATTAGTCGCTTTAGTTTTAATGTCAAGGGAGGAAGATGTGAAAAATGTCAAGGGGAAGGGGAAATCAAAATTGAAATGCACTTCTTGCCCGATATTTTAGTCAAGTGTGATTCTTGCCAAGGAACTCGCTATAATGCCCAAACTTTAGAAGTTGAATACAGAGGCAAAAATATCGCTCAAGTATTAGAAATGAGCGTCGATGAAGCTTGTGAATTTTTTGCTAAGATTCCAAAAATCTATCAAAAACTAAAAACACTTAAGGATGTAGGGCTAGGTTACATTACTCTAGGGCAAAATGCCACAACACTAAGTGGCGGTGAAGCCCAAAGAATCAAGCTTGCTAAAGAACTAAGCCGCAAAGATACCGGCAAAACACTTTATGTGCTTGATGAGCCTACTACGGGGTTGCATTTTGCCGATGTAGATAGGCTTGTGAAAGTTTTGCATCACCTCACAGATTTGGGCAATAGCGTGATTGTCATTGAACACAATTTAGATATGATTAAAAATGCAGATTTCATCATCGATGTAGGACCTGAAGGGGGAAGTGGGGGAGGAAATATCGTAGATAGCGGAACACCTGAGAGAATTGCTAAAAGATACAAAAAAACCGGTAGCCATACGGGAAAATTCCTCGCCAAAGAGCTAGGAGTCTAAACTTTGGATTTAATTAAATCTTAGAATCTAAGCTGCGATATTCATTTAAAAATTTAAATTGATTTTATTAATGTAAAGATTCTAATTTTCTTTTAGCCCCTATGAGAATCTCTCTCCTATTAAATCATTTTAAAATTGCAAGGATTTAAGAAGTAGAGATTCTAGCCTTTTATTTCACAAACTTATTCTTTTATGCCCTTATTTCCTCTAAAATTTCAAACAAAATATCCTTTGCTTTTTCTTTTTGGGCTTGGTAAATATGGTTTGGAATCATACCGCTATTTGGCATATTATTATCCAAAGCTGAAATATCTTTTTTAATTTCAGTGGTAATTTCACTTATAGAATCAGCCTTTAGCCTCTCTTGGTGAATCCCTTTCATTTTGCCAAACAAATTTACACCATTATCCATTCCGGTGTGAGTGAGTGCTTCGCACACATGCTATTACCATGCGTAGTGCATGGTGATTGTTTGTATAGCTTTAGGGGCGGGAGTTACCCAAACCAATGACTGCTTCCAAAAATCTGCAAATCACTCGCTAGGCATCTTAAATACGAATTTCAAATTACTTCCCGCTACTTCTGTGTGAAGGGTGTTGATAATCTGCTTTTTCGCAGCCACTTGCCACAAAAGCCACAAAAATAATCCCCACCAAAAGCAAAACCTTTTTCATTTTAACTCCTTAATTTCACAACTTATAATCTCACGATTTTCGCACCAAAACCACCAGACTTTGGCGGTGCGTCCATAAACTCCACCACTTTTGGGTGCTTTTCTAAAAATTCCCTAACCACGCTTGAAAGCCTACCTGTGCCGATTCCATGATAGATTAAAACCTCATCAAATCCGGCAATTAAACTATTTGAGATAAACTCATCAAGCTTCTCTAATGCTTCCTCAGCACGCATTCCGTGTAAATCCAAAACCACATTAGCATTTTTTGGCGATTGCACCTTAAAATCCGCCTGCGGAATCTTTGGTGCATTTCCACTTAAACTTAGCTCGCCCAAAGGCACTCTTAGCTTCATTCCATCATCAAGCAACACCATTGCCTTATCCTTTTGAATACTTGCAATAATGCCTCTTGATTGACGATATTTTACCCTATTTCCCACCTCAAAGTTTTGAATCTTAGAAACTTTTTCTTGATTTTCTTGCAATTTAGCAACTTTTAAAATCTTGTTTGCCTCATTCATTTGACGATGAATCTCGGCTTGATTTTGCATTTTGATTACTTTTTTAGCCTCATTAATCGCCCTTTGGTAGAGAGATTCTAGCTCATTAGTTTTTGTTTTATAGGATTGTTGCAAAGATTCCTCTAGCTCTTTAAGGTGATTGATTTTTTGCTCTAATTCTGCATTTTTGACTTCTGCTTGCTTGATTTGCATTTGAAGTTTCATCTCCAAACGCGAAGAGTTTTCAATTAGCTCATTTAATTTTTCTTTATCCTCCCCATAAAGAATCTTTGCTTCATTGACAAGTGTTTTTGGGATTCCATAACGCACCGCTGTTTCAAAGGCATAGCTTTTGCCAATCGTGCCATCAAGAAAACTAAAAGTGGGTATTTGATTTTTCTCATCAAATAAAGCAGCCAATAACTGCACTTTGGAATTCCCAGCCATTAGTGCAGCAAGGCGTTTGTGATGAGTGGTGATGATGATTTTATTGTTTTTTGCTATGAGATTCTCCAACAAAACCTTAAACAAACTAGCAGCCTCATCACTATCTGTGCCAAGCTCAATTTCATCAACGCCGATAATCCCCTCTCTTTGACTTAGAATTTGCGAGAATTGCAACATTCTACCCCCAAAGGTTGAAATATCATTTTTGCTATTTTGCGGGTCCTCTAAAATTAAATGGATAAATTTAAAACTTGCAATGCTAGATTTAGAAGCATTAATGGGAAGCGGGATTAAATATTTAGCAAGAAAAACAGCGCTAATAATGGACTTTAACAGCATAGTTTTTCCACCAGCATTAACACCAGTTATCATCAAAACTTGCCCATTAAAATCCAAACTAATGGATTTTGGATTCTTTAATGCAGGGTGTTTAAATTCATTCAAAACAATCTTTTTGTCATCAGATTTAGATGCCAAAAACTCCAAATTTTTGGATTTTGCAAACATCAGGCGCGCTTGATAAGAATCAAAACGATCAAACTCCCTATTAATAAATTTCAAAAACAATAAATGCTTTGTAAAAAGTGCAGAAATCTCTCTACAAATGTGAAAAATCTGCTCTTCTTTTTTGTTGTTTAAGGCGTTGCTTTTGTCTTTTAGGTTTGCAATACTTTGAGGAAGGACATAAAAAAATCCCGCACTAGAGCGATTAAGAATCTGCCCTTTTAGTACATGATGAAACCCTGCTTTGAGCAACAAACATTCCTCATCATTAATGAGATGAATTTGTCTATCCACAAGATAAGAGGTTAGTTTATTTTGATTTAAAATATAATTTAATTGCTGTGAAATCTCTCTTTTTACGCCCTCCAAACTCTCTGTAATAGAATCTAGCTCCAAATAGATTCCTTTTTTGATTTCTCCATTTTCCCCAAAAGATTTTGCCACCTCCAAAATCGCTTCAGGAATCCTAATCCCATCTATCCAATCCCACAAAATCCCTTCAATTTTGAGCGTTTTTAAGTAATTAAAATAACGAATGATTTTAACAAATTCAAAAATTTCATCTAATTTTAAATATCCAAATTTTTTCAATAATGCTAGGGCAGAATCTAGATTTTTCACTTCTTTTGGCGGAGTGAAAATAATCTTTTCTAATTCGCTAATAAATTTTAAATGCGTTTTGCTATCGCCCTCCAAAAATAATTCTTTTGGGCGTGCCAAAAACCCCTCATAGCTTTTTAGAAATTCCTCTAAATCTAATTTTCTAATTAATTCTTTCATTCTTTAATATCGCATGCCTTTAGAGGGATTGTCTTCCTAAAATAAGGACTATCTTCTCTACCAACCAAAGTTAAAGTGCCGCTAATAAAATTAAAAGTTTCTTTGCTAACTTCTAATTTTTCTATTCCCACAATGCAAATTAGCTCTTTACCTTGCAAAAAAAGCTGTGCAAGATTAGTCATTTTGACATCTTGTTTGTCCTGCATAGCAGTAAAAATCCCAATTCCAACAGCAATCAAAAGCAAAACAATTCCCAAAAATATTTTGCTTTTTTTATGAATAATTTGATATTGCGCTAAGAGTTGCACCACAAAAAATAACACCAAAACAGCCGCAATAATAATCAACCAATATTGCACCATTAAATTTCACCTCTTAATTGATAAGTCAGATTCCCAGCATTAAAGCCCACTATAATCCCATCTTTGATTTTAGCAATTCTTTGAGTGCCTTGATAAATGCCTAAAGAATCTTTTTCTCTCTTAACAAAATCCGCAAAAATGGGATTATATTTTGCAAAAAGATTCCTAAAATCAATCTCCACCTTTGCTTCTCCAGCAGCATAAACAGGCAATATCACAAGCCTATCAACGCCTTCAAAACACTCGACAAACTCTTTTAAATTATCACGCACTCTTGAATATTTATGAGGCTGCCAAATTACGCACAGGCTACTTTTCCCGATTAATTCTTGATATTTCCTAAGTGATTTCAAAGTCGCTGCAATCTCTGTGGGATGATGTGCATAATCATCAATAATCACACATTCATCATCACTCAAAATATCAAAACGCTTTTTAATGCCACAAAATTTTTGGATATTTTGCCTAATTTCCTCTAGCTCCATACACTCTAATGCTGCCAAAATCGCCAGTGAGGCATCAAGAGCGATATGCTCCCCAAGCCCATAAACCTCAAAAACCCCCAAATCTCTATGATTGTTTTTCAGCCTAAATCGCGTCTTTGGATTGTTGTTATCCAAAAAATACTCAATCTCACTAATATCTTTTGAAGGATAGAGTCTCACGCACTCCAAATCAACTTTTGCCAAAAAAGCGTCTTCTGCATTGATGATTCGATATTGCGCCAAAGCCAAAAAATCCTTATAAGCTTGATAAAATTTATCCAAATTATGCCCATAAGTCTCCATATGTTCTGGCTCTGCATTTGTCACAATCGCACAATAAGGATTACATTCCAAAAAGCTCTTATCTGATTCATCTGCCTCAAAAACTATTTTTTCTGACTTTAATGCACGAGTGTTAGAACCAAATTCTTTGCTCTCTGCCCCAATTAAGGCACTGCAATCCTGCAAAATTGCACTCAAAATTGCAGTCGTTGTGCTTTTGCCATGAGCGCCTGCAACCGCATAAACTTGTTTGTTTGCCAAAATCAAAGGCAAAGCCTCTTTGCGAGAAAGCACAGGTATTCCCTTCTTTTTGGCTTCTTGCACCTCTATATTTGAATCCTTAATAATTGCAGAATGGATTACCAAATCTGGATTTTTGATTGCCTCTTTACAATGAGGAATATGAATTAAAATCCCCATACTTTGCAATTCTTTAGTAATGCACCCTTCAGCCATATCTGAACCACTTATCTTGATGCCTTGTGCAAACAAAAATTTAGCAAGAGCAGAAATTCCAATCCCGCCAATCCCTATAAAATGAACAGAGCCAAAGGATTTTAAAACCACTTTTTAATCCTCAAAAGAGCGTCTTTTATCACTTCTTTTTCATACACTAATGCCAATCTCACATAACCACTTCCGGGATTTATGCCATTATTGCGAGAGAGAAAACTACCGGGTAACACCAAAATATTTTCTTCTTTTAAAAGTTTTTTTGTAAATTCTAAATCATCTCCCACAAAAAGCCACACATAAAAAGTCTCTTTGGGCACTTCTATACCCAAAATTTCTTGTGCTAAATGCAGATTCTCTGCATATTGAGCCCTTGAATATTCTGTGTGTGAATCATCACTCCACGCTTCTATGGCAGCTTTTTGCAAAGGAAGTGGCGAAGCACAACCTACATAAGTGCGATATTTTGCATACCCCTTTAAAATCTCTTTATCTCCCGCTATAAATCCACTTCTAAGCCCGGGGGCACTAGAGCGTTTGGAGATGGAATTGAGTGCTAAAATATTTTTGAAATCCTTATTTCCTGCTTCTATACTAGCTTGCAAAATAGAAAAAGGCTTATTTTGCGTATAAATCTCGCTATAACATTCATCATTTAAAAGAACAAAATTATATTCCAAAGCCCATTTTACCCATTGTTTTAGCTCTTCTAAATCCAAAGTGCTGCCAGTTGGATTATTAGGGGAATTTAAAATCACCAAATCGCATTCTTGCATTTCTTTAACACCCAAGCTTGGCTTAAAGTTGTTTTCTTTGGTTAGATTCATATGGATAACTCGCGCCCTTGATGCAATCGCCGCCCCTTCATAGATTTGATAAAAAGGATTTGGATAGCTCATAGTTGGGGATTCTTTGTCAAAAAGATAAAATTGTGGAAAATTAAACAGCACTTCTCTTGTCCCAAAAGTAGAAACCATTTCATCTTCTCTTAAACTCACCCCAAACCTTCTTTGGACAAATCCACGCAATGCCTCTCCAAGCTCTACCTCGCCTGCTGTTTTGGGGTATTTATTGAGCAATGATACATTTTGACAAAGTGCTTTGGAAATAAAATCTGGCGTTTGGAATTGTGGCTCACCGATTGTCAGTGAGATTCTGCCCTCTTTTGTGGGAATATCTTTAATAAGCACATTGAGTTTTTCAAAAGGATAAGGTTGAAATTCCATTTTATCTCCTCTTAGAATTTTTTGCTCTAGAATCTCGTTTGTTTTTAGAATCTTTATTGTTTCTATGCCCATTGCTTCGCTTTTTTGGAGAAGCATTGTTGGTTTTACTGGATATTTTCTTAGTTTCTTTTGTTCTTCTTTTATCATTTTCTTGTAATTGCTTTTTGAAATGATACAAATCCTCTTTATCTAAACCAATTTTATTAGGTCCTAATACTTTATTATCTTGCAAAACCATAGAAAGCAATTTACAAACTAATTGAGTAATATCGATATTCGCGCGTATTTGCTCATAAACTCGCAATGCCTCATCTGTAATTTCGTATTTCACAATTTTTTCTAATAGATTCCCATCTTTTTTATCTAATGTATCTTGCAAATTAGGAATCTCATAAAGCTCGATTTTTGCCTTAGTGTTTTCTTTGATTCTTCGCAATTCTTTAAACTCCAAAGGTGTTGCTAATGTGATAGCCACCCCTTTTTTGCCTGCTCTGCCCGTCCTGCCTATACGATGCACATACGATTCGGGATTTAAAGGGATATGAAAATTAAAAACATGGCTCACTCCGCTAATATCTAATCCGCGTGCTGCAATATCTGTTGCTACCAAAATATTAACACTTGAATCCTTAAAAGCCTTGATGGATTTTTGACGCTCTCTTTGCTCCATATCCCCATGCAAAGCCCCAGCTTTATAGCCCCTATCTACAAGCCTCTCGCACAATAAATCCGCTTCCTTCTTCATACGCGTAAAAATAATGGCTTTGGTAGGCATTTCACTATCAATTAAACGCACAATCGCATCTTCACGCTCTTGTTCATTGATAATATAATAACGCTGAGAAATATCTTGATTGGTTGTATCACTAGGGGTAATTTTGACTAATTTTGGATTGTGCAATATTTTTTGCGCTAAATGTTTAATGGGCGTTGGCATTGTTGCAGAAAAAAGCAAAGTTTGACGCTCACTTGGCAAATAGCTAAAAATCTCTTCAATATCGTCTAAAAATCCCATATCAAGCATTTCATCTGATTCATCTAAAACCACTATTTGAGGGGCAAATTTCTTTAAACGCCCATTTCTTAGATGATCTAATAATCTACCCGGAGTAGCAATAATAATTTGTGGTTTTTTAGCCAAAAGCTCAACTTGACGCTGAATAGGTTGTCCGCCAAAAAGCGAAACTGTCCGCACTTTGTTATATTTCCCAAGCTTAAAAATCTCATCTCCAATTTGCATCACAAGCTCTCTTGTTGGCGCAATCACTAATGCTTCAATACTTCCATTGTGTTTTAATCCATTTACAAGAGGCAACGCAAATGCTGCTGTCTTGCCTGTCCCTGTCTGTGCTTGAGCGATAACATCAAGTCCATCCAAAATTATTGGAATCACTTCTTTTTGAATCGGACTTGGCTCTCTAAATCCCACTTCCCTAATCCCATCTAATACTTTCTTTTTGAATCCAAAAATCCCAAACCCACTATTTACCATTTGTTTTTTTGTTGCTTTTTCCATTGTCAATCAATCACTTATTAAAATAAACTTGAGATTATAGCATAAACCCTCTATGCCTATTCAAAAAAACCAAAACGATTTTCCTTATCTTTAGGGGAAATCAAAACAAGTGGTGTTTTGGCATTATTTTTGAGAGATTTTACATCTTCGATGATGCCCTTGATATCTTTCCACAAATTTTGCCCATCAATATAAATCTTTTCAAATTGATACTCTCTAAGCAAGTGAAAATACACTATTTGCTTATACGCAACTTTTACCGAATAAAACTTGCTTTGCAAAAGTAGCTTAAGCTTCAGCCACAAAACCTCTTTTTCATCGGAAGTAACAATCAAAAAATATTTGCAATGCTCTTTTTTGATTTTTTCTACATGGCAATAAAGCAATGAATCTGCCTCGTTTAATCTTTCTTTGTTCAAATGCTCTAAATACTGCTCCATATAATACAAAATAGTAGGCGCTCTATCATTTTGCAAAGATTTAAAATAATTTTTTTGGTATGCCAAAGAATGTAGAGATTTTAAAAAAATCTTATCATCTAAATGTGTAATGCAAACATCTAAGCCTTCTTTGACTCTTTTGCAGATTCTTTGGTAAAACTGCCAAAATAAAACCTCAAAGATTTTATAATATTTCTCTTCAAAATCTCGCCTTAGAATCTCCAATTTTGAATATCTTGTTACAGCTTTTGTGCTATCTTGCAAAAGACTTTTTAACTCTTCTTGGAATCTTTCTTTTTTGGCTAGGCTTTTTTCTACTTCATTTTTATTTTGGATTCTTTTATCCAGCAACAAAATCTGTCCTCTTAGAAATTCAATTCGCCTAAGATAATAATTTTGGCTATTTTTTGCTTTGTCAATCGCTATAAGCAATGCTTGAAAATGGCATTGTTGTGCCAAAAAATGTTTCTCAAAAATATTCTTGATATTTAAATGGCTATAATGCTCAAAATCATTATAAGCAGATTCTAAACGCGCAATCACATTTAATTCATCAATAAATTCATCTTTAGAAATTGTTTTATCATTATAAAGCAAGCTATCTAATGCCTTCTGCCCAAAACGCTTAAAATGCACATAATCATACAAAACCGGCTCTTTAGGCAAAGAGAGATTATTCAAAAAAGTAATAGCCAAAATCTCTTGATAAAAATACCTTTCAATGATTTGGACAACTTCTAAAGTCAATGGGATATTTTGGAGATTATCATATTGTGTAGTTTTATAAATATTTTGCACAATATAATCCCTTTTATTGCTTTGCAGTGCTTCTAATTTCTCATCACTTTCATTTTTCCAAAAATCCATTTCAGTAACAAGATACTCTTTTTTGAAATCTTGAAATTTTGAAGCCTTACAACTTGTGATTTTTTGGTATTCATCGCAACGAAACTCTACATACATTCCCACCATAGGGATTACCTTTTTATCATGCCAAGTTTCTTTGGTAAATTCAAAAAGCATTTTAGAGGAATTAATCACAACCCCTTTGCCATTGTTACTCAAATATCTAACAATCTTTCCATGCATAATTGTGCATACTTCCCCTATTCATTGTTTTTATACAATTCTATGTATTCCTTTTGCATCATTTCTTTTAGTTCTTCAAACCAATTTTCACCTTGCGGGATAAATGAAGGAAGATACTTTATGATAAAAGGCGTGTTATTAAAACTCATCGCACCAATATCCAAACACTTTCTTGTGCCACAAAACACTATAGGCTGCACTTTCAAGCCAAAATGCTCTACCAACACTTTTGCACCACTTTTAAAGGGCAGGAATTTCTCTTCCCCTCTAGAGCGAGTCCCTTCTGGAAAAATACACAAAGTCCGACCATCTTTTAATCTATCTTGAGCTTCCCTCAACAAATGCACCAATTCTTTTTTGCTCTCACGATTGATTAAAATCATCTTTGGAGCTTTAAGTGCATGCCCATACAAAAATGGCTTTCCAAGTTCCTTTTTTGCAATCCAACACAAGTCATTTGAATGTATTGCCTCCAAATAAATTACATCCATAAAACTTTGATGATTCATTACCAAAACTCTTGCTTCACAATCCATTTTGCCTATGATTTTTACCTTTACATTAAAAAGCTTTACAAAAAACAGGGCAGTGATTTTGCGAATCTTTCTATGAGATTTTTGAAAAATATACATAAAACCAATACAAAATGGAATGATAAGAGCAATGTAAATCATTGCACTTAATGCTCTAATTTTGGATATCATCTTCTTTTACCCACCCAATTCGTTCATCTTCTAATAATACTTTATAATACCCATGCCTATCTGCTAGGATTTTTACTTCTATAACATCTTTTGTTTTTAAAATAATTGTGGAATTAAAAGTGGGTTGAATCCGTATTTCAGCATTTGGCTTTAGGGATACTGCAGTTTTGATAGAAAGCAAATAAAACAAAACCGCCAAAACACAGATTCCAAGTATTAAGAAAATTATTTTTCTCTTATAAAAATATAGCCCAAAGAAAACAATAGCCAAGAAGATTGCGGCTAATATCTTATAAATCTGCAAAGTGTTTTTGGGCTTAATATCACTTTGGGTGCTAATGCGATCATCTTGAGAAAGATTCTCGACTTGCAATTCTACATATTTCTTGCTTTGAATATTAAAATAATCAAATGAAAGAACTTCTAAGCTTTTTGGCACAATCACATAATAAAAAATCACAGATTCTTTGTAATCTCCGCTTTTGCTTTCTATGCCTTGTTGGGAATATGCTGCCAAATGAAAATCAAACAAATTTGCCATATTTCCTTGAATCTGCAACACCACAAGATTATTTTGTGAATCATAGCTCGTAATTTTTGTATCCAAAATTTGCAAATCTTGTGCGACAACTTGCGAATAAACCCCTTTCCTCTCTAGCACAATAGCCTTGCCCTCAATAGCTTGTGTAGACTCTTTTGCTTCTCCCTCATTGGTTTTAACAACCACTTCAATTTTTGGAATTGTATAGCTAGGCTGTTTAATTTTAAAATAAAAAGTATTCTTAAGGCTAGAATCTTGATTTAAAATCCATTTTTCATTAGGATTTAACACTTCGATGCTCTCATTTTCCAAAATAAAATTTGTTGTGATATTAGAATAATCACTAAAAATCAATAATTTCATTTCTATGGGAATAATTTGATTGACATATAAAATATCTTGGGGCGGATTAAGCAAGTTAAGATAGACATTTTTAGCCACCAAAGAAGGGTATTCTTCTGCATAATTTGAATTTGTTTTATTTTCCCTTGTAGTTTTTGTTTCTTTTGATTCCAAAGCAGCACTATCCACAATAGAGCGATTCTTGGCTTTTATCTCCTCATCAATAAAAAGAGGATTAGAAGATTGATTGGGAATTTGCACTTTTTGTGCTGGAGAAAACTCTAATTTTTCTTGTGTAAGATTTTGAGGTGAAGAATCTTGTGAATCCGCTCCTTGTGGAAACATCGAAGTTTCTTGTGCAAAAAGCCCAACAACGCAAAACAAATAAAATAAAAACTTCATAGAATCTTCAAAAACCCTTGTAGCATTTTTAGCCCCTCATCACTGCCCAAAATCTTTTCTACATACCTCTCTGGATGTGGCATAAGACCAAAAACTTTTTTTTCTTTATTGCAGATTCCTGCGATGTTTTTTATAGAACCATTTTGATAATCCACATATTCTAATAATATTTGCCCATTTTTTTCTAGCTCTTTTAAACCCTCATTATCTATATAATAATTCCCATCGGCATTGGCAATAGGTATCCTAACTTCATCGCCTTTGTGAAAATTCTGCAAAAATACATTGTCATTATTTACAACTCTTAAAAGCACATTTTTAGATGAAAAATGCAAATTTTCATTACGCTTCATTGCTCCGGGCAATAATCCACTCTCCAAAAGTATCTGGAATCCATTGCAAATTCCAAGCACATAACCACCATTATTTGCAAAAGTAATCACATCTTGCATAATGGGCGAAAACCTAGCAATTGCCCCACTTCTCAAATAATCCCCATAGCTAAATCCGCCCGGAATCACAACAAGTTTCGTATCCTTTGGCAATTCCTTTTCTTGATGCCAAACAATCTTTGTAGGGACATCTAACAAAGAAAAGGCATGCTCCATATCATATTCACAATTAGTTCCCAAAAACTGCAATATTGCAACACTCATCTTTACATCTTTATAGTATAATTTTCAATTACAGTATTTGCAAGCAGAGATTCACACATTACTTCTACTTCCTTTTGGATAGCCGCTCTATCTTCTCCTGCAATTTCTAGAGTAATCACCTTACCCACTTTAACCTCTTTAATATCCTTATGCCCTAAAGATTCAAGTGCATGTCCAATTGCTTTCCCTTGTGGATCAAGAACTCCGTCTTTTAATGAAACTATTACTTCTACTTTCATTTTAAAACCTTAAGATAATATTCTTTTTAAAACTTCTTCATAAGCCATTTTTACATTGCCCAAATCTTGTCTAAATCTATCTTTATCAAGCTTTTCTTTTGTATCTTTATCCCAAAAACGACAAGAATCTGGAGTAATTTCATCTGCTAATAAAATATTTCCTTCTTTATCCACGCCAAATTCTAGTTTAAAATCTACTAGCAATAAATTTTTAGAATCAAAAAATTGACGCAATACTTCATTAACCTCTCGCCCAATTTTACGCAAAATATCCAAAGATTCTACACTTTTGACACATTTTAAAATCAACGCATGTTCATCATTAATCAATGGATCCCCAAGTGCATCATCTTTATAATAAAATTCCACAAGCACAAAAGGCAATTTCTCCCCATCTTTGATACCAAGTCTTTTACTTAAAGAACCTGTTGCGATATTTCTTACCACAACTTCAATAGGAATAATCTGCACCCTTTTACACAGCATTAGATTCTCGCCCAAAGTATCCACATAATGCGTCTGAATGCCATTTTTCCCCAAAAGCTTAAAAATCTCTGTTGATATTTTACAATTCAAAGCCCCCTTGCCCGCTTCTGTTCCTCTTTTTTCTGCATTAAAAGCAGTTAAATCATCTTTAAATTCTGCAATTACGAGATTTTCATCACTTGTATTAAAAAGCTTTTTGCCTTTACCCTCATACATCATTTCTTTTTGTTCAACTTGCATTTCTCCTCCTTTAATCAATTACTTTAAATACCTTTAAAGTATCAATTGCACTTTTTAATTGAATATCTGAAAGTATTTTTTCTTTGGTGATGATATTTTTATCATTTTTATCTGCTTTTTTGGTGGTTTTTCCATCAACTTTTTGCAATTCACCCTCTAAATGCTTTTGTAAATCCGCTTCTTTGATGCTAAATTTATCATCATCTGTTGGAACTGCTCCTGGTGCTACCTCAACATCTGGAGTTACCCCTACAGCCTGAATCGTCCTTCCACTAGGTAGATAATATCTTGCAATTGTAAGTCGCAAAGCTTCTTTTTCTTCTGTTGGCAAAATCACCTGCACACTTCCTTTGCCAAATGTTGTTTCGCCCACAAGCACGCCTCGCTTATTATCTTGAATCGCTCCTGCTACAATCTCACTTGCACTTGCACTTCCATTATTTACAAGCACCACCAAAGGCACTTTTGGATAAGGCGTATTTTTGCTTGCTCTATACACAATATCTTCATCTTTCACACGCCCTTTTTGAGAAACAATAATGCCATCTTGGATAAACAAATCACTTAATTCAACCGCTTGATTCAAAAGTCCGCCCGGATTATTTCGCAAATCTAGCACGATTCCATCAATTTGCTTAAACTTCTTTAATTCCTCTTCCACTCTTTGGCTTACTTTTTTGTCAAATGAAGTTACACGCACATAAACATAATTTGTATCTTCAATACCTCTAACATAAACACTTTCTACTTTAATATTATCCCTTGTAATGTCAAACACCATTGGTTTTTGCACATTTTTTCTTACAATGGTTAATTGCACTTTGGTATTGGGCTTTCCCCTCATTCGATTAACTGCTTCATCAATCCCCATATTCAAAGTGCTTTCATCATTGATTTTTAAGATAATATCGCCACTTTTTAATCCTACCTTATCTCCGGGTGTCCCCTCAATAGGAGCGATGATTGTCAATGCACCTTCTTTTAAGCCTATTGTGATTCCAATACCTCCAAACTCGCCATTAGTTTGGATTTTTAACTCTTCAAATTTCTTTTCATCCAAATAAGCTGAATGTGCATCAAGATTAGACAATAGCCCATCAATAGCTTTATCTACAATCTCATTGAGCGTTAATTCATCAACATAATATTTTTCAACAGTCCCTATAACCTTACGCAATTTATTATAAGCTTCAAGCCTAGATTCTTCTTTGACTTCTTCTTTAGCAAATGCTACTGAATGCACCAAAAAAGAAATCGCTAAAACCGCTAATAAAGGGCGAAAAAACTTTTTTATATCTACTTTCATCATACTGCACCTAAGTTAAATTTAATTGCTGTGATTGTAACTCAATATCTCTAAAATAAAAATTAGTTTCTAATCCTTTTGTGAGAGTTTATTTTGCTTTTGATGATAAAGATGAATATAAAGCTGCAAAACCTCCAAACTAGCTGGGGTAACACCGCTTATTTCACTCGCTTCAAATAAACTTTTAGGGGTAAATTTTTTGAGCTTTTCTATCACTTCCAAACTCAACCCCGGAATCCCATCAAAACTAAAATCTTGTGGAATTTTGATACTTAGCATTTTATCCATATTATCAATTAAATTTTGTTGCTTTTCTATATAATTTGCATATTTTGCTTCTATTAATATCTCTTCTAATGCGCGCTCTGAAAGCCCGACAAAAGGTGTTGGAATAATCTCACAAATCTTCAAAAGTTTGTGTATATCAAAACTTCTACGACTAGCAATAGTTCTCCAAGTTGTTTTATCGCTAATTTTTTCTTCACCAATCAAATCCAAAAATGCCAATATCTCATTTGTTGGGGTAATAGTTGTAGAATTTAACCATTCTATCCCCTCCATAATTGCCTTTTTATCTCTTAATAATTCTTGATATTCATCTTCTTGCATTAAACCCAAATTGTAAGCCAATTCTCCAAGCCTAAAAATTGCATTGCCCTCACGCAAAAGCAAGCGATATTCTGCCCTTGAGCTAAACATTCTATAAGGCTCTTTGGTGCCTTTTGTCACCAAATCATCAATCATCACGCCAATATAAGCCTCATTTCGCTTAAGTATAATTTCCTCTCTTCCTTGCACGCTAAGACTTGCATTAATCCCAGCAAAAATCCCTTGTGCAGCAGCTTCCTCATAACCAGTTGTTCCATTAATCTGTCCTGCACAATAAAGATTTTTGTATTTTTTAGTTTCTAAAGTGTGTTTTAGCTCTGTTGGATTCACATAATCATACTCAATGGCATAACCATAACGCACAATCTCTGCATTTTCTAATCCCTCTATGCTATGTATCATTTCTTCTTGTATGTCAAAGGGCAAGGAAGTTGTTAAGCCATTGATATAATATTCATTAGCCTCTAGTGTTTGTGGCTCTAAAAACAATTGATGCCTTTCTTTATCGCTAAAACGATTTACCTTATCTTCGATACTAGGACAATAACGCGGTCCAATCCCTTCAATTTGCCCTATAAACATAGGTGCTCTATGAAAATTATTCCTAATAATTTCATGGGTTTTGGCATTAGTATAAGTTACATAGCAAGGAAGTTGAGTGGGAGAAAATTCTTGATTGCCTAATTCTTTTTGGGTTTGCTTGCTAAAATAAGGAGTGGGTATGTCTCCATAATGTTTTTCTAATATTGCAAAATTAATACTACTTGCCTTAATCCTCGCACAAGTACCAGTTTTTAATCTCCCCACTTCAAGCCCCATTTCACGCAAACAATCTCCAAGTTCCATAGCAGGTGGCTCTCCAGCTCTACCATTATTAGAAATATTCTCTCCAATATGAATCTTTCCACGCAAAAAAGTTCCAGTCGTTAAAATAACTTTTTTAGCACGATATTCCTTGCCAATGCTTGTTTTCACTCCCACTACACTTTGATTTTCCACAATAAGCGATTCTACAATTTGTTGAGAAATTTCAAGATTTTGGGTTTGGTAGCAAATCTCCCTTGCAATAATTTTGTATCTATCCATATCAATTTGCGCTCTCGTCCCTCGCACAGCAGGACCTTTTGAGGCATTTAGGGTGCGAAATTGAATCCCACACTTATCTGTGATATAGCCCATCACTCCACCCAAAGCATCAACCTCTTTTACCAAATGCCCTTTCCCCAAACCACCTACTGCAGGATTACAGCTTGCTGCCCCAATTTGCTCCACTAATATAGTTAAAAGTAGCGTTTTGCAACCCATTTTTGCAGAGACAATAGAAGCTTCAATTCCAGCATGACCTCCGCCAATTACTATTACATCATAAATCATTTTATGCCTTAGAAAATTTTGTGCAAATTATAGCTAAAGCATTTTTTTAGAAAAATAAAATCAAAAATTATCCATTTTACTCTTGACTTAGACTAACTCTCATTCTTTATAATTCCGCCTTTAAAATTCTAAACCCCA
Organism: Helicobacter pullorum NCTC 12824; assembly: GCF_017979475.1. Classification (GTDB taxonomy): domain Bacteria; phylum Campylobacterota; class Campylobacteria; order Campylobacterales; family Helicobacteraceae; genus Helicobacter_D; species Helicobacter_D pullorum. The sequence goes on along the minus strand of NZ_JAERIT010000001.1, from coordinate 157,846 downwards.
CAAAATAAGGTTTATCAATGATTTCAAAATTTTTTATTAATCGCCCTGCATTTTCTGCAGTGATTTCTATTATAATTGTGATTGCAGGATTTTTGTGTATGTTTGCACTCCCCATAGAGCAATATCCCAAAGTAACTCCCACACAAGTTATTGTAAGCGGAAGTTATCCCGGAGCAACTGCACAAACCGTCTCTACAAGCGTTGTTAGCGTCCTAGAAAATAGCATTAATGGGGTAGAGGATATGATTTATATACAATCCTCATCTCCTTCAAGTGGAGCAAATTTCACTATTAATGTCTTTTTTAGCAATGAAGCTAATCCTGATATGGCTGTCGTCAATGTCAATAACCGCGTCCAATCTGTGCTTAGCCAACTCCCAAGCGAAGTCCAAAGACTAGGAATCACAGTCCAAAAAGGCTCAACAGCAGCTGTAGGACTCTATCATATTTACTCCAATAACCCAAACCACGATAAAATCTATATTGAAAACTATGCTCTTTTAAATATTGTCGATGAACTCAAAAGAATCTCTGGAATCAATGTAGAATTATGGAGTTTGCAAACCTATGCTATGCGTATTTGGCTTGACCCAAACAAACTTCTTACCTACAATCTCACACCCCTAGAAGTAATTAGCAAAATCGAAGAGCAAAACTCACAATTTGCACCCGGAAAATTTGGGGCAGAGCCTATTGCACAAAGCGAATTTACTTACAATATCACCACCAAAGGTTTATTTACTAGCAAAGAAGAGTTTGAAAATATCCTTATCCGCTCCAACCCCGATGGTTCTAGCCTTAGACTAAAAGATCTTGCAAGGATAGAATTAGGTGCGCAAGATTATTTGCAAAGCAATTTTTATAATGATATTCCCTCTGTGCCTATCCGAGTTACCTTGCAACCAGGAGCTAATATGCTAGAAGTCTCTAATGCTGTCAATGAGCAAATGGAGAGGCTTTCACAAAAATTCCCCGAGGGTATGCAATACTCAAACCCCTTTCGCCCCACAGAATTTATTACTGCTTCTATGGAAGAAGTGGTCAAAACATTTTTTGAAGCTATCATTTTAGTAGTGCTAGTAATTTATCTTTTTTTACAGAATCTAAGAGCTACAATTATCCCAGTTATTGCGATTCCTGTATCTATAATAGGGACATTTGCAGGACTTTATGCTTTTGGATTTTCTATCAATCTTCTTACCCTCTTTGGGCTGATTTTGGCAATTGGAATTGTTGTTGATGATGCAATTATTGTCATTGAAAATGTCGAACGAATCATGCACACAGAACACCTCAATGTCAAAGAAGCCACAATCAAATCAATGAAAGAAATTACAGGACCTGTAATAGCTATTGTTTTGGTATTAAGTGCGGTATTTATTCCTGTGGCATTTATGGGAGGCTTTAGTGGAGAGATTTACAAGCAATTTGCAATTACTATTGTAATTTCCGTTGTAATTTCTGGCTGTGTGGCACTTTCTCTCACACCTGCTTTATGTGCGGTATTTTTAAAGCCCACGCACAAACCCGCCATTTATCCAGTGCGAAAATTCAACGAGCTTTTTGACAAACTTACCCTAAAATTTTCACTACAAGTTGGAAAGATTCTAAAAAGAGGATTGTTGTTTGTTTTGCTTTTTGGCGGAATCTTGTTTGCCACTTATGATTTATTCAAAAGAATCCCAACAAGCCTCTTCCCAGCAGAAGATATGGGCAATATTATAATCCATACAATTTTGCCAGAAGCCTCTTCACTCTCACGCACTACAGAAGCACAGAAGTTTTTAATCCAACAAGGGCTAGAACACCCCCTCATCACAGAAATGACCACAATTGCAGGATACAGCTTCTTAGCTGGCAATTTCAAGACAAGTGGAGGGGTAGCTTTTTATCGCCTTATTGATTGGAATGAACGAAAAGGCAAAGGACAAAGTGATAGAGAAATCATAGAATCTTTTGGCAATCATCTCAAATCCTACCCAAATGCAAACTTTCTACTAATGCAAGCCCCCACAATTATCGGTTTTGATTCAAGCGGCATTAATGTCTATGTGCAAAGCAAAGAGGGTGGCAGTATGGAAGATTTAGAAAAATACACTCGTTTATTGATTGAAAAATCCCTACAAAGACCTGAAATTGGCAATATATTTACCTCTCTTGCTGTCAATACTCCACAATATGAAGTGACATTAGATAGAGAAAAAGCCAGTGCTTTAAATGTAAATATCAATGATGTGTTCCGCACAATGCAAGTTACTTTTGGAAGTTATTATGTCAATAATTTTGAACTCTATAATCGCACTTTTAGAGTGATTACTCAAGCTGAACAAAGCTTTAGACAATCCCCACAAGACTTGCAAGATATTTTTGTCCGCTCTAGAGACAATCATTTAGTCCCTTTAAGCTCGCTACTTTCTTTTAAACGCACAATAGGTGCGGATATTGTCAATCGCTTCAATCTCTTTCTGCTGCACAAGTAATAGGATTCCCCGCATTTGGATATTCTAGCGGGGATGCAATTAAAGCTTTAGAAGAAGTAGCCAAAGAGATTCTTCCTCAAGGTTATGAAATTGCCTATTCTGGTGCAACCTATCAAGAAAAAGTCAATGCCTCAAGTGGTAGCATAGCTTTTATTTTTGGACTTATTTTTGTTTTTTTGATTCTTGTTGCACAATATGAAAGATGGCTTATGCCACTAGCGGTGTTATCAGCTGTGCTATTTGGAGTATTTGGAGCGGCTTTGGCAACTTGGATTAGAGGATTGGACAATGATATTTTCTTCCAGGTTGGCTTGCTTGTTTTAATTGCACTAGCAGCAAAAAATGCAATTTTAATCATTGAATTTGCAATGCACCTAAGAGAAAAAGAGGGCTTAAGCATCATAGAATCCGCCATTGGTGCAGCCAAACTCAGATTCCGCCCTATTGTAATGACTTCTTTGGCTTTTACTTTGGGTGTATTACCCCTTGCTTTAAGCAGTGGTGCTGGGGCATTGAGCAGGCATTCTATTTCTACGGGTGTAATTGGCGGAATGCTTGCAGCAACCTTTTTGGCAGTCTTTTTTATCCCGCTTTTTTATATGTATCTAGCAAGATTTAGCGAATGGATAAAAAACAAACGAAAGGCATTAGGAATCTAAAATCCAAAATATTTTTAGATATAATTTTGCAACCACAAACAAGGATAAAAAAATGCTAGAATTTGACATTCTAACCTTGGCTTTGCTTTTTGGGGCAGCGTTTTTGGGAGGATTTATTGATTCTATTGCTGGGGGTGGAGGCTCAATTACTCTACCGGCTCTTTTGTTATCGGGAATCTCCCCACTAGAAGCACTTGCTACCAACAAACTTCAAGGAGCTTTTGGGAGTTTTTCTGCCACGAGGCTTTTTTACAAAAAAGGCTACATCAATCTCAAAAAATGCTTGCCTTTTGCTATTTTAGCATTTGCTTTTTCCGCTCTAGGCACAATTAGTGTGCAGTTTATCAATTCTGATTTTCTCTCAAAATTTCTACCCTTTTTTATTATTCTTTTTGGCTTTTATTTTCTCTTTTCTCCCAAAATCAAAGAAGAACAAAGAGCCACAAGATTCCATAAGGCTTATTTTCTCTTTGCTTTAGCTGGAATTGGTTTTTATGATGGTTTTTTGGGTCCGGGAACCGGCTCATTTTTGCTATTAGCCCTCATTGTTTTGGCAGGATATGGACTTACAAATGCTCTTGGGGAAGCTAAACTCTATAATTTTGCTACTAATCTTGCCTCGGTTATCTTTTTTGCCATTGGGGGCAATATGCTTTTTGGAGTTGGGCTAATGATGGCTTTGGGGCAGTTTATCGGAGCAAATCTTGGCTCTAGGGCAGCCATTAGATATGGCATTAAAATCATCAAGCCTCTAATTGTGATTGTTTCTTTTGCTATGGCAGCAAAACTTCTTTATGAACAATTCTAAGCCCCAAAAATCCCATTCTAAACGCTCTTTGCAAATTCCACCACAAGCCATTTCAAAAGCACCACCATACTCATCAGAACCTTTGATAAAATACCCAGAAAATTCTCAAAAATCCCCTTTGTGCCATCCTTTTGAACCCATTATCTTTAGCGATTCCAAAATCTTGATTCTAGGTTCTTTTCCCTCTGTGGCTTCAAGGCAAGAATCCTTCTACTACGCTCACAAACAAAATCGCTTTTGGAAAATCTTAGAGGGCTTGTTTGATTCTCCACTTTACAATCAACCCAAAGAATGCAAAATCGCCTTTCTAAAATCCCACCATATCGCACTCTTTGATATCACGCAAGAATGCTATATCCAAAACTCCAGTGATAGCACCCTAAAAATCCTCAAACCAAACCCCATTCACTCACTTATCCAAAACACGCAAATTCAGGCTATTTTTACCAACGGACAAAAAGCCTCTAAGCTCTACTGCCAATTTTTCTATCATCAAGATTCTCCGCATTTTATCCCACTTCCACACATTCCCCTACCCTCAAGTAGCCCTGCAAATGCCAAATGCACTCTGCCTTTATTGCTTAGAGAATGGAGCAAGATTCTCCCTTATCTTACGACTTAAGTCCATAAATTAGCCTTATAAGCTAATTTTGCCCACCAACCCAAAATCACTATTTCTTGCAAACCAAATCCCACCTCCAAATTTTTACACCCTCGCTTATAAGCAAATTTCACAAGCCATTCACAAACCAAATCCCCCCAACCCCAAATCTTCCAATCAAGCCAATTCTTAGCCACAAGTCCAAAAAGTCTTTACAAGCCCCATTTTTATTGCTACAATTCCCCAAAATTTACAAAAAGGCTATCTTTGGAATCTATCATCATCGAGCTTCTCGCCTACCATTTGTGGCTTTGTATGCCACTCTTTTTGTTCCCGCTTGCCAATCTTTACGCACTGTTTTTCTTCCCCTCACACACCAAAAAGCTAAAGATTCTAGCCCTAGTCGCTCCTGCATATTATCTTTTTTTAAGTGCAAGCGTTTTTAGTGGTTTGGTTATTTGGGCAATGCTTGGTTTTGTTTTTAATTACAAGATTCTAGCTATGCTTATTATTTGGCTAATTGTTTTTATCTTTGAAATCAAACGCCACAAAAAACAAAAACTCATTAGAGTGGAGGCAGATTTCAGCATTAGAGAGGCTTTCTTTAAATGGGCTAAAACAAAATATCTTTTTGATTTTTGTGCGTTTGGATTAATCTTTATTTTATGGAGTTAAAATGCAATTCATCATTCACAAAAACGCGGGTGAGGCGACACTCAAACTAGAGGGCGAGACCTACCACCACATTTTCCAATCAAGACGCACCAAAAAATCTGAATCACTCCATTTAAGAAATCTAAAAGATTCTAACCTTTATACCTATAATATTACAAATCTCTCCAAAAAAGACGCTACTTTAACCCTGCAATCATCACAAAACACGCCGCTTAAAAATCCACCCAAAGTACACTTAATATGGGCAATGATAGACCCAAAAAATATTGAAAAAACGCTCCCTTTTTTAAACGAACTCAATCTCCAAAAAATTACCTTTTTTTATGCAGAATATTCACAAAAAAACTTCAAACTTAACTTAGAGCGTATCCAAAGAATCTTGGAAAATTCCTGCGAACAATGCGGACGAATCACGCTTTTAGAAATTGAAGTTTTGGAAAATCTGCAAGAGGTTTTGGAGAAATACCCAAATGCCGGAGTTTTGGACTTTGGGGGAGAGGAACTAAAATGTAGCCTAGAGATTCCTATTTTGGTTGGCACAGAGGGAGGATTCAGCAAAAAAGAAAGGGAGGCACTAAAAAACAATCCCAAATACACCGCCACTTCCTGCAATATCTTGCGTAGCGAAACTGCCGCAATTTATGCAATAGCGAGAATTTTATAATTCTAGCTCAATGCAAATATATTTGATTTATCCCTTACCTTTTTCCCAAAATACAATCAACAAAACTTAAATTTACAGCATTTATTTTAAACAATCCTTTACATAAAAATCAAAAAATGGTATATTTATATTTAACCAAAATTAAATTTTCAAAAAGAGATAGAATGCAATCCACAACCCAAACAACAAAAACCAAAAAAGCTTTTACAATGCTAGAATTAGTATTTATCTTAGTCATTTTAGGCATTTTAGCCGCTGTGGCAATCCCAAAAATTTCTGCAAGTAGAGACGATGCAAAACTTGTGGCTCTAAAAAGCGATATTAACACCCTAAAAAGCTCATTCCCAGCTTACTTTCTCTCGCAAGGGCAAGGCACTTTTAATAGCGCCATTAGCCTTAGTGCTTCAAACTGGAATCTAGGGGATTTTGCCATTTCCACCACCCTAGAATCTAGCAATGGGAGTGCGTGTGTGAGTGCAAAACTGCTAAATTCTTCCAATGGACCTCAAGCCACAAATCCAAATCAAGCCCGCTTTTTAGAAATTAGCACCACCACCACACCCAATTCCAATGGGGACACTTGTGAAAAACTCATCTACCAGCTTGACTTAAACCCCTCTACGCCACTAATTATTCCTCTTTTGAGCAACTCTATTGTATTTTAAACGCAGTGCCTTTAGTCTTTTGGAGATTATTTTGGCACTTATTTTGCTTGGCATTCTACTTAGCTTTGCTCTTCCAAAAGTTTTCAATTACCAACAAAGTGCGTGCGACAAAAAACTGCAACTCCAAGTTTTTAATTTTAAAACCGCTTTGAGAACTCAAATAAAAACACAAAATACGCAAAACCCCTCTATTGACCTACAAAAACTCTATGATACCCTTGATATGCACCCTAGCACCTGTTATTTTGAAACACAAAAAAATGGCTTTATAGGTATTAATCAAGATAAAAAAGTCTATTTTATAATAAAAAATGGGATTTTAGAATGTGAGCATACAAAAAGCGCCACTTTGCACAATGGAGAATCCTACTGCGATATTTTCTAAAGCTTTCTAATCACCATTAAAAGTAAGAATAGCAGAACCCCAAGTCAAACCCCCACCAAAGGCATCAAGCAATAATTTAGAACCATTTTTGATTCTTCCTTCTTGATAATAATCGTTAATTGCCATAGGTATGGAAGCAGCGGATGTATTGCCATATTTATGCACTGTTTTTACCACTTTATCACTTGGAAATTCCAAAGCCTCTCCCACAGCAGAGATAATGCGAGAATTTGCTTGGTGTGGGATAAAAAAATCAATATCATCTTTGGTAAGATTATTAGCCTTCATAATCTCTATAACATCATTAGTTAATGTTTTCACGGCAATCTTAAATGTCTCATTGCCTTTCATTTTGATAAATTGCAGTCTTTCCTCCAACATTCTTGCATTAGCTGGATTTCTACTCCCACAGCCCGGTGTCATCAAGAAATCTTTGTATGCTCCATTAGAAGCAACCCTAACATCCAAAATTGCAGCCTCTTTATCCTCTGTGGCACTAATTATAGCAGCTCCAGCACCATCACCAAACAACACACAAGTGCTTCTATCTTGCATATCTATTATGCTTGAGAGTTTTTCAGCACCAACAATTAAAATATTTTTATAAGCTTTGGATTCTATCAATGATTTTGCTAAAGCAAGCAAATAGATAAACCCACTACAAGCCGCAGAAATATCAAAAGCCGGTTTATTGATGATACCAAGATTATTTGCCACCACACAGGCAGTTGATGGCATACAAAAAAAATCGGGAGAAATGGTTGCTAAAATCACCATATCAATTTGCTCTGGATTGAGTTTGGCTCTTTGAAGTGCGATTCTAGCTGCCTTTGTAGCCAAATCACTCGTGGCTTCAGCAGCCTCTGCGAATCTCCGCTCTTTGATTCCTGTTCTTTTTTGTATCCACTCATCGCTTGTATCTACAATTTTTGACAAATCATCATTAGTGATAATTTTGCTTGGAACATAAGCACCAATGGAGTTTAAAGCTGCATAGATTTTTTTCTCCATTGTTCCTCCGCTTTTTAATCTTTGTATTTTTCTAAAGATTCTAAAATCTTATCATTGATGCCATTTTCAATCGTAGCAATAGCCTGAAAAATCGCATTTTTCATAGCTTTGGCATTACTCTTACCATGGCAAATAATAACATTCCCATCAATTCCAAGAAGTGGTGCTCCACCATACTCTGCATAGTCGATTTGTTTTTTTAATTTCTTAAAAACACCCTTCAAAAATAAAGCACCAAATAAGCTAATAGGCGAAGCCTTAATGTATTTTTTCAAAAGATAAACAATAGAATCTGCCACACCTTCACTTGTCTTTAAAACTACATTGCCCACAAAACCATCACAAACAACCACTTCAACAGAAGAATCAAAAATATTATTTCCCTCGATATTACCAAGAAAATTAGGATGTGTTTTGAGGAGCTCAAAGGCAGCCTTGCTCGTCTCATTTCCCTTGCACTCTTCCTCTCCATTAGTGAGAAGTCCGATTCTTGCGTTAGGGTATTTTAAAATCCATTTTGCATATTCATACCCCATCACGCCAAATTCAAAAAGATTCTCAGGCTTACAATCCACATTTGCACCTGCATCAATAACCAAACTTTTATTGCCATCTATACGCGGCATTAAAGTGCAAATTGCAGGTCTACTGATGCCTTTTAGACGCCCAATCTTCAAAGTTGCCAAACTCATTGTAGCACCACTATGCCCAGCAGATACTACCGCATCAACTTGCTTACTTTTTAACATTTCCATAGCAACATAAATGGAACTTTCTTTTCGCTTCAAAGCAGCAGTCGCACTATCATCCATCGCAATGAAATCATCACAATGAACAATCTTAACTTCTTTGCTTACTTGTGCAGGTATCAAAGGTGCAAGAATCTTCTCATCACCAATCAAAACCAAAGAAAAATCTTTCTCCTTCAATGCCCACAAGGCACCTTCTACAAGAGGCGAAGCACCGAAGTCTCCACCCATTGCATCTACAGCAATTCTCACTCTTATAGCCTATAATTATTGATTTTTATAATTTCCAGTAAATTTATTTACCCTATGTGGCATTTTCCATGTGCCATCTTTATCTTTTACCGGCATTGCCAAGGTAATTTTATAGTGTGTTCTTCTCTTTGCTGCTCTTGTTTTACTTACGCGTCTCTTTGGTACTGCCATTTTATTCTCCTTATTCTTTGATATGATAATCACAGCGAATCATTTCTAATTCGCTTCTTAAAATTTCTTCCAAATCAATTTGTCCATTCTCACATTCGACAATATCTTCAAAATGCTCGCTGTCCAAATCAATCTGCCCATTACTTAGATAAAATTCTAAATCCTCATTAAGCCCCTCATTGTATGATTCTCCACTCAAATCACAGATAAGCTCAATTGTTCCTCTTATTGTTCCACAAAGTTTGATGAATTCTCTATGACTGCTATCATAAGCCAAAATCCCTTCAAACTTTATTGCATCTTTTTCTATAAAAAATGGAATTTTCTCTCCATTTTTACAGCTCTGAAATGCCCTATTAAAAGGAATCTTATTCAATTAGCAAATTTCTCTTTCTGCAAAGAAGAATCGAATCTCTTTTTCTGCATTTTCCAAGCTATCGCTTCCATGGACTGCATTAGCATCAATACTTTCAGCAAAATCTGCTCGGATTGTCCCTGCTGCTGCTTCTTTAGGATTAGTAGCACCCATTAACTCACGATTCTTAGCAACCGCATTGAGCCCTTCTAAAACCATTACAACCACAGGACCGCTTACCATAAATGCTACCAAATCATTAAAAAATGGTCTGCTTTTGTGGATAGCATAAAACTCTTGTGCATCGCATTCGCTTAACTGCACTTTCTTCATTGCCGCGATTCTTAAGCCATTGCTTTCAAATCTATCAACAATTTTGCCAATTACATTCTTTTTGACAGCATCAGGCTTGATAATGGATAATGTCTGCTCCATTTTTGCTCCTAGTTTAACCCAAATTTTTGGATTTTTATAAAATTAAGCGTGTTATTATACAAAAAAAACCTGCATTTAAAATTAAATCTTTTAGATTTTAGAATCTTTTTGGTGCTTTAATCCCCAATATCCTTAATTCCCTATAAAATCTTTCCACACCAAAATTTGCCTTTTTGTCAATTTTATAAGAAAGTACTTTTAAGTATTCTATAATGTCCTTTTTGGCTATTTTGGTATTTTTGGAAGCCTCATTTAAAAGATAGTAAGGAATCTTAATATGACTTTTACTAAAAGCTTGAATAATCTTCTCACAAGATTTAAAATCCTTTCTCACACAAAGTCTTCCAAAAACAAAAGGCAATCCCCCCTTTTGATACCAATATTCCCCCATATCAATGTAGTTTTTTTCTCCTCGTGCTTTTTGTCTAAGCACCTCAAAAAGCGCCCTATCACCGATTAACACCCTACCCTTTAATCCCAAAACTTTTAAAAGTGCATTAGAAGTTGCAGATTGATAGTCACTCCCCTCTTTGCCTTGAATGCAAATCACACTCAAAACTTCTCGCTTAGCTACAATCCCAACTTGTGAGGCAAAGAATCTCTCGCTCTTAGCTCTCAATGCAGTAATAGATGAGACAAATCCAGCGTCAATACGTCCAAATAAAAATTCTTTATTTAATTTTGCTGGATAAGATTTATTTTTCCTATAAAATAGCATAAATTGCGAGGTTGTCGGATAAGAACGAATAAAAACCTCAAAAGGAAGAAGATTTAAATAATCAATTTTTCCAAAACGCATAATTTTCCTTAAAACACTAAACTTTTTGTGGATATTTTACACCAAAGTTTGTTAATTTTTTTGTTGTTTCTACTAAAACTTCAAATAAAGTAAGCTTTCAAAAAAATTTCTATAAAATAGCATAAAAAATTGGAGGAAATTATGAATCCCTTATTATTAGAAACCATCAAAAATCTTCCACCACTTCCTAGCACCGTAGAAGAATTACGCAATTACATTGATTCTAATGGAGCAAATTTGGAAATCAATAAAATTGCCACTATTATCTCCAAAGATCCTTTGTTGGTTGCAGAATTATTACGCCTTGCAAATTCCCCATTTTTTGGATTCTCAAGACAAGTTTCCACAATCCAACAAGTCATCTCTCTACTTGGAATCAATAATATCAAAAACATTGTATTAGCAAATTCTCTCAAATCCACTTTTCATATCGATGTTTCTCCCTATGGATTAAATACGGCAGATTTTCTCAATAATTGTTCCAAAGAAGTAGATTTCATTTCAAATTGGCTAAAAGAAGAAGATAAAGCTTTGGCAAACACTCTTGTGCCGTGTGCTATGCTTTTGCGTCTAGGAATGATACTGCTTTCTGATATGCTTATTAAGTCCAACAAAAGCGAACAATTTCTACAAGAAAACAAAGCGCATAACTTTCAAGATATCCACGAAATAGAAAATCACTATTGTGGCATTGATAGCATTTCATTTTTAGGATTCTTGTTTGATTATTGGAAATTTGATGAAATTCTCATTCAAAGTATCGCCCATATTGACAATCCTCATGCCGCTTCTAACGAAATCAAAAAAAATGCCTATGCTCTAGCAATTACCAACTGCCTATTTGAACCTTATGCACCTTTTAGTCTCTTTAACTCAAAAAAAGCTATTGCACTTTTAAACGAAGCAAAAAATCAAGAAATTAATTTTGACATGAGCAATTTCCTTGCTAATCTACCGCAAGAAGCCAAAAACAACTTAGCAAAAGAGATTGAAGATTAAACCCACCTTTAAAAGGTGGGAAGATAGAAGAATGCGATTAAAGCTTATCTGCATTTTGTGAAAGATATTCTGCAACACCTTTTGCATCAGCTTTCATACCTTTATCACCTTTATTCCAACCAGCAGGGCAAACTTCACCATGCTCTTCAAAGAATGTCAAAGCATCGCACATTCTTAACATCTCATCCATATTTCTACCAAGTGGAAGGTCATTGATTACCGCATGGCGAACAACTTGATTTTTATCAATTAGGAAAGAACCTCTAAGTGCAACTGCTTCATCGATTAATACTTCATAATCTCTTGAAATTTGTTTTGTAATATCAGAAACCATAGGGAATTGAACATTACCAATACCACCTTGATTTACCGGAGTGTTTTTCCAAGCAAAATGCACAACATCAGAATCGATTGAAACACCAATTACATTGAAACCTTTTTCTGCAAATGCTTTTACTCTGTGATCCATTGCAATGATTTCTGAAGGGCAAACAAATGTAAAATCTTTTGGCCAAAAGAATACAACTGCACCATTTCTACCAAGATTTCTTGCAAGTTCGAAATCTTCTACAATTTGATTATCTGCTAAAACTGCAGGTGCTTTGAAATTTGGAGCTTTTTTTGTAACTAACATTTTAAATCCTTTATAAAAATAATTTGTTGATAAAAAATATCAATTAGAATAGTATCCAAAAAAATATAAAGCCAAAATTAAAGCTAAAATTTCACAACTAATTTTGTGATGATTTTAAGTTTTCTAATGTTACAATTTCAAAAAATTAAAAATACAAGGTGAATTTATGAAAAAAGAATTTCTTTTTACTTCTGAATCGGTTACTGAAGGACACCCAGATAAAATGGCAGACCAAATTAGCGATGCGATTTTGGACTATATTATAGAGCGAGACCCAAAAGCAAGAGTTGCCTGCGAAACATTGCTTTCTAATGGTTATTGCGTGATTGCAGGGGAGCTAAAAACACACACTTATGCACCTATGCAAGACATTGCTAGACGCGTTATTAGAGAGATTGGCTACATTGATGCAAAATATGGTTTTGACTACCGCAGTGCGGGTGTATTAAATGGCATTGGAGAACAAAGCCCCGATATTAACCAAGGTGTTGATAGAGAAGATGGGGAAATCGGTGCTGGGGATCAAGGTTTGATGTTTGGCTATGCTTGCAGAGAAACCGATGTTTTAATGCCACTTCCTATTTATCTTTCTCACCGAATCACAGAAAGACTAGCAGCTCTTAGAAAAGATGGTACATTGCCCTTTTTGCGTCCTGATGGAAAATCACAAGTTACTATCAAATATTCCAATGGAATCCCAACAGAAATTGATACGATTGTAGTTTCTACCCAACACAGCCCAGAAACCTCTCAAGAAATGCTTAGAAGTGCAGTGATTGAAGAAGTTGTCAAAAAGGCTTTGCCACAAGAGTTTGCTTCAAACAATATTCGCTATTTTGTTAATCCAACCGGTAAATTTGTCATCGGTGGTCCTCAAGGTGATGCGGGATTGACAGGGAGAAAAATCATCGTAGATACTTATGGTGGAAGTTGCCCTCATGGCGGTGGAGCTTTTAGTGGAAAAGATCCAAGCAAAGTGGATAGAAGTGGGGCTTATGCAATGCGTTATGTAGCAAAGAATCTCGTTGCAAGTGGCATTTGCGATAAAGCTACCGTGCAAATTGCTTATGCCATCGGCGTTGTAGAGCCTGTTTCAATTCTAGTTAATACGCATGGAACAGGCAAAGTAGAGGATTCCAAAATTGAAGAATGCGTAAAAAAACTCTTCCGCCTAACTCCTAAAGGCATTATTGAATCGCTAGATTTACTTCGCCCAATTTATCAAAAAACAGCAAGTTATGGGCATTTTGGTAGAGAATTACCAGAATTTACTTGGGAAAAAACCGACAAAGTAGAAGCTATCAAGGACTACTTCAGTCTTAAATAAGGGCTTTAGGGGGATTACAATCTCCTCTTTATCCCCAAAAGCATTGCTAATTATCTCTCAAGTTTTTTAAATTTTAAAATCAAGCCTCCATTTCACACCAAGACAGGCTTTGCTATTACCCACTTTCAAACAATCACCAAAGATATTTTTATCACTCCACCAAAACTTATCCAACCAAAATCTACAAAGTTTTAAGAATCGTTTTTGAAAATTTTTGCTTGATTTTTTTTAAAGTTTTTAATAGTATGCAATATTCTAAAAGGCAGGGAAATCAGCTTCCCCCTTCTACGCTTACCATATGCACCAAATGCGATTCTACCTATCTCACGAGAAAGATTATAATCTTGCAATGGAATCTCCTCTATCTTCATTGAATCTTTTTGGGCAATTAGAAAATAGGTGTAAAATGGAATAGTTAAAAATAGTCCCTTTTGGTAAAGCCTTAAAAGTTTATATCCCAAATAACATTGAAAAGATAGGGTGTTATCAGCTTGCGGTTTTTTCTCTAGCAATTCCTCTTTAAAAATCGGTGTTTGCTCCACCATATCCCACCAATATTGCCCTAGAAATTTATTGTGGTAATCCAAATAAATTTTGCCATCTTCCCATGGCTTGCTATATGCAAAGTAATGCATAATCTTTATATTTTTCAAGGAATAATTAAACTCTTGTCGTCTATAAGGCAGTTTTCTCCTCCCTCTTTCATCAGCACAAATTGCCCGATAATAAACATAAACCATAAAATTCCATTCCATTCCAATTTTATAGGTTTTCTCATACAAAGCAAGATTCAAAAGATCTTGGTCATGAAGAAAATAATAATAACTCTTAGAAAATCCAAAAGCCTTATCCTCTATCCCCTCTTTCCTCCATAAATACAAATCTACAAGTAACATTCCAGAGTTAAAATAACTTCCTGTAATATCGAGGGTTTTATAAGTTTTATCTTTTGGTTTAAAAATTTTTTGGGAATTATATTCCATCACCACCCCACAAATTTTACCCTTTAAATCTATGGCAAATAATTCCCTCAAATCTCCCAAAACAAGCATATCTACATCCAAATAAACACATTTTGTTATAGATTGTGGCAAAATACTACCGATTTTCAAGCGATAATAAGCTAAATATTTTCCCTTGTGTTTTTTTAAAGAATATGCAACAAAGTAATCATCCTCTAAAATATGAATATTAAGTGTGCAGGGGTAAATTTTGGAAAGTTCTAAAATGAGGTTTTGAAGTTTTTCTTTTGTTTCTTGACTGACAAAATCCATTAAGAGATGAAAATTATACGCCCCCCCCCCCCGCTAACATTAGAATCTTTATTTGTATTTTGTATAATCGAAGTCATCAATACAGAAGCATAAGGCACATAACTTTCATTTAAATTAAAAACAATAGGATACATAAATCTCCTTCTAAAAGTTTTATGAAATTCTAACATAAATTAAAATTTTCACTCCAACCAAATAACAATCTCAATTAAGTTTCTAGGTAAATTAATAGCAAAAATTACAACCCAAATTCATTCTCAAATTAAAAAAACAAATCAAGTAAAGGAAGTTTAATTAGAAGTATGGTGCGCTGGGCGAGACTTGAACTCGCACGGGTCGCCCCGCCACCCCCTCAAGATGGTGTGTCTACCATTCCACCACCAGCGCATAAATTTCGAAGAAATTCCGAGATTCTTGAAGAATCTCGAAAAGATATTATAAACCTAGCATTCCTGTGAATGGATTTGCATAAAGCAAAATCAAAGCCACAACAAGCGTATAAATAACTTGTGCTTCAATCATCGCTAATGCAATAAACATTGTTGTCATCAATTTACCGCCAACTCCCGGATTTCTAGCCATACCAGAAATTGTTGCAGCAGCAGTGCTTCCCATACCGATAGCACCACCAAGTGCAGCAATACCTAGTCCAATACCAGCAGCAATAGCAGAATAAGACAACAACATCTCTCCAGCACCTTCAGCAGCAAATGCTACGCTAGCTAATGCAAAAAAAGCCAAAAGAATTTTTTTCATTTTATCTCCTTAATGAATTTTCAAAGTCTGTTCGGATCTGTCCCCTACTTATCACTTTGTGAGGTTGAATTATTATCACTTTTTGCTAAATTTTCAATAAAACTATGTTAATTTTTTTAATTTACAATAAAATCTTTCAAAATTTTCTTAATACAAAATACCTCTTAACCTTGATTTTTGCATGCTTTAAGTGCTGAAAGTTTTATACCACCCAATTGATTAGCACCGCTTAACTTAAACTAAAAACTTATAATTTCACAATAATAGGATTCCACGCTTTGGAGCTTACAAGCACCAAATCACCGACTTTCAAATTCTCCCCTTCACTTTTAGAAACCACGACTTCTATGCTCCAATTCCCCACCAAAACACGCACAATAGCCACCAAACCATTCATAGAGATTTCCACTATTGTCCCACTTTGACGAAATTTGCCACTAGGCAAATCTTTCAAAAAAACTTCACTAGGCGTTCCTTGTTTATCTACCACCCCATTATTCAAATGCAAAACATATTGCGAAAGATAAAATACATCGGCTAAATTGTGACTTACAAAAAAAGTTGTTAATTCAAACTTTTGATGAATCTTCAAAAGCTCTTCTTGCAATCTTTGGGACATAGAAGCATCCAACGCAGAAAAAGGCTCATCTAAAAGCAAAATCTTAGGATTCCGCACCAACGCCCTTATCAAAGCCACTCTTTGTTGTTGCCCACCACTCAACATACTTGGCTTAACTTTCCTAAAGTTTTGCAATTCTACAATCTCAAGCAATTCCTCTATATGCTTCTTATCCCCTCTTTTTGGCAAAGCACAGAGAAGATTCTCTTCAATGCTCATATTAGGAAAAAGTGCATAATCTTGAAATACAAAACCAATCTCCCTTTTTTGAGGGGGGATATTAATTTTATCTTTGGAGCTAAACCAAATAGAATCTTGCACTTTGATAATTCCAAAATCAGGCGTAGTAAGCCCAGCTAAAATCCTAAGAATTGTTGTTTTGCCTGCACCACTTTTGCCAAAAAGCGTAATTAGCTCACGCATTTTTAAACTACATTGCACTTTTAACAACACTTCACCTTGAGTGCTATAAAGCTTTTTTTGAAAATCCAGATAAATCATTTAAGCAGACTTTTTGTTAAGATAAAAAGTTAAAAGCAAAATACAAAAAGTAATGATAAAAAGGATTAAGGCGTATTGATGCGCTAATGCGTAATTCAAAGATTCTACCTCATCATAAATCGCAATACTTGCCACCCTTGTTTCTCCTGCGATATTTCCGCCAATCATCATCACTACTCCAAACTCACCAATAGTATGTGCAAAAGCCATAATAATTCCTATTAAAACAGAATGTTTGATATTTGGCAGCAAAATACGCCATAAAATCTCCAAAGGACCTTTGCCCAAAGTTAAAGCCGCTTCAAAAATAGATTTTGGAATGCTCCTAAAACCAGCTTGAATCGGATTTACCATAAATGGCAAACTAAAAATTACTGAAGCAACAATCAACCCCTCAAAACTAAAAACAAGTTTAAGTCCAAAAGTCTCTAGCAAAAACTTGCCAAATATATTTTGTGGGCTAAAAGCAATCAACAAATAAAATCCCAAAACACTCGGTGGCAACACCAAAGGCATAGAAACAATTGTCTCCAAAAACGGTACAATTTTGCTTTTACTAAACGCCAAAAAATAACCCAAGGGTATGGCAATTAATAAAAGCAAAAAAGTAGTCAAAATAGAAACTTTGAAAGTTAGAAGCATTGTCTGAACAAAATCCATCAACCCACTCCTAGCAACATAATTTCATTTTCTGAAATATGCCAAAACACTTCACTGCCAACTTTTAAAGCGTTTTGATTAATAAAATCCAAACTTACAAGTGCACTGATATTTCCATTTTTTGCCAAATGAGATTCTAAGATGATGCGCGCAAAAAGCTCATCTTCTTGTATTTCTACAATCTTAGAACAAAAGGAATTTCCCACCCCTTCTATCCTAAGTGCAACCAATACATTTGTCTCTTTGAAGCACAATTCTAGATTCTGCCCTATAAACTCCAAACTCAACTCTTCTACCAGCAAAACCGAAATAGTCTCATCTCCTATTTCTATGGTTAATCGAGAAATTCCATTATAGGATTGAATTTGCTTCAAGATTCCTACAAAATTATTCAACACTATAACCAAATTGAATAAATTTTTCTTTGCCTTTTTGACCCAAAATATAGTCTTTAAACTCTTGAGCAAGTTTAGAATCTTTGCCATAGTTTGTGATAATAAGAGCTTGTTCAATAGGCTTATAAAGCTTCTCATCAATTGCAACAAAACTCATTGTTGGCGTATCAATACCATTTTTACCCAACATTGATAAAGCAGTAAAACCAACTTCAGCATTTTTGGATTCTACATAGGTAGTTGCCCCTCCAATGCTTTCACCTATTACAAATTTCTCTTGAACTTTTTCTAACATCTTTGTAGCTTCCAAAGCTTCAATACTTGCACGACCATAAGGGGCGACTTTTGGATTTGGGATTGAAATATGTTGAATCTTTGGATTTAAAATATCTTTAAAATCTGTAACTTTAAAATCCGCATTATTACTCCACAATACAAGTTTGCCTTTTGCATAAATCTCTTCTTTTTGTGGTGCAAGTTTATCTGCATAAAGCTTTGCAGGATAGCTTACATCAGCAGCGACAAATAAATGCACTGGTGCGCCATTTTTGATTTGCGCATAAGCTTTGCCACTAGAAATATATGAAATTTCAATCTCATCATTTTTGCGATCTTTTAAAAAATCATTTTTAATTTCCTCTAAAACATATTTTAAAGACGCCGCCCCTAAAACACGAATTTGTTCTGCATAAACACTTGAAGTAAATCCAACAAGGCAAAAAACCAAAAAAATAACTTTATGTAACATTTTATTCTTCTTTTATATTCCCAAAATTACATCATTTGCTTTAAAACCAAACCACACTTTCTGCCCAACTTCCAAAGCAAGATTGTTTTTAGAATCTTCTGTAATCACTGCCCCAAATTCAATCTCGCCACTTTGGATAGTAATCCCGCAATTTACTGCACCATCAGAAATCGCCCTGATTTCTCCACACATACAATTTTGCAGAGAATTCTCAGAAGGTTTTTGCGTAAAAATAACAATCCAACTTGCTTTTACCAAAGCATAAACCTGCATCCCCAATGCTAAACCCATTTCTTTTAGGGATTGCAAAGTAATAATGCTAACAATTTGCAAATCTTGACTTATCTGCAAAGTTACCTCTGCATTAACCTTCCCTTCTTTAATAGCAACTATCTCACCTAATAACTGATTTCTAGCACTTGTCTTTAGTATAAATTGCCTCCCAAAAATTGTATTTTTTGTTACATTATCCCATTCTTTTAAATCCACTTCAAAAAGTTTGAGAAGCCTTTCTTGTATTTCTTCCATTTCTCGAAAAATTTTAATAGCTTCCCTGCCTTTTTCTGTGATTTGAGTGCCTCCCCCTCCTTTCCCTCCTGTCGCCCTAAGCACCAAAGGTTGTTGAGATATTTTATTCATCATATCAATGCTATCCCATGCTGCTTTATAGCTCATTTTCATCTCTCTTGCAGCTTTAGCAATAGAGCCACTCTCTGCGATTCTCTCCAAAAGCTCTACTTTTCCATGCCCTAAGAAATTTTTATTATTTTCCTTAATCCAAATACGACCTTGCACTTCCATCAATCAAGCATCCTACAATCATTAAATTTCTACTAAAAGCAATCTTTTGTCTCGTATTATATTTTAATATATTACGATTGTCAATAATAGAAATATTTTCAAGTTTTAAGCTAGCTTTGTTATAATTTTTATAACATTTTTAAAATCTTAAAATTTAAGGAATTCCAAAAATGACTATCATTAATCAAGAAAATGGGGAGATTCTTGTGCAAAATGTCAAAGTTTCTTCGCTAGAAACACTTTTTTTGAGTATTGAACACGCTCTTAAAACCAATGAGATTGAGCCACAAAGAATCTTTTTTAAAAACATTCCACAAGAAGCCAAAAAGAAACTCTTATCAAAAGATTGGTATTGGAATGGCTCAAAACTAGAAATTTATCAAGATTAAGGAGCAAAAATGCAAGGAAAAGCTTGGAAATTTGGAGATAATATTGATACAGATTTGATTATTGCTGCGCGTTATTTAAACACTAGTGATGAAAAATTTCTCGCCTCACATTTAATGGAAGATGCAAGGGCAAACTTCACACAAGAAATCTCCAAAGGAGATATTATTGTAGCTGGAGAAAATTTTGGTTGTGGTTCAAGTAGGGAACATGCACCAGTTGCCATAAAAGCAGCTGGAATTGCAGCGGTAATTGCAAAAAGCTATGCTAGAATCTTTTATCGCAATGCTTTTAACACGGGATTACCGATTTTAGAAATCAAAGAAACCGATTTAATTAACGAAGGTGATGTTTTAGAAATTGATTTAAAAGCCGGAATCATTCACAACCAAACACAAAAAACACAATATCACTTCACGCCTATCCCGCCTTTTATGCTTGAACTTCTTGAATGCGGGGGATTAATCCCTTATGCAAAAACCCAAAAAGGAAACCAAAATGAAAAATTATAAAATTGCCGTTATCAAAGGCGATGGAATCGGTCCTGAAATCATCAATGAAGCCGTCAAGGTTTTAAAAGTAGTTGGAGAAAAATTTAGTTTTAGACTAGATTTTGAGGATTACTTAATGGGCGGAATCGCTTATGATCTAACCGGCAATCCTTTACCCAACGAAACAATTGAAGGCTGCCTAAAGGCAGATGCGACACTCTTTGGTGCTATTGGGGGAGAAAAATGGGACAATCTCCCTAGGGATTTGCGTCCAGAAAGTGGATTATTGCGTCTTAGAAAATCTTTGGAGGTTTTTGCAAATCTCCGCCCTGCAAAAGTTTATGATGAACTCATTGAAGCAAGCACATTAAAGCCCGAAATTGTAAGCGGAGTGGATATTTTAGTCGTGCGTGAATTAATCGGCGGAATCTATTTTGGCACACCCAAAGGACGCGACAAAGAACGCGGTTTTAATACTATGGTTTATAGCGTCAGCGAAGTAGAGAGAATCGCACATACTGCATTCAAAGCTGCTCAAAAACGCAATAAAAAAGTTTGTTCGGTGGATAAGGCAAATGTGCTTGATGTTAGTCAATTATGGCGTGAAGTGGTAAGTGAAGTGGCAAAAGAATATCCCGATGTGGAACTAAGCCATATGTATGTAGATAATGCTGCTATGCAACTTATTCGCTACCCCAAACAATTTGATGTAATTTTAACGGGGAATCTTTTTGGGGATATTTTGAGCGATGAGGCAAGTATGCTTAGTGGCTCTATTGGTTTATTGCCATCAGCTTCTATTGGTGGCAAAGCAGCAGTATATGAACCAATCCATGGAAGTGCTCCAGATATTGCGGGAATGGGAATTGCAAACCCTATTGCAACCATTGCAAGTGCTAGTATGCTTTTGCGTTACTCACTAGGGGAAATTGACGCTGCAAACGCCATTGATAATGCCATAGAAACCACACTCAAAAAGGGCTATCGCACAAAAGATATTGCAAACTTTGGAGCAAAAGAAATTTGCTCCACAGAACAAATGGGAAGTATTATTGCTCAAAACATCTAAATCTTAAGAAAGAAAATAACGAATTGAGGCAAAATTTTTGATAGAAGTTTTAGAAATTGCCTCAACTTCTTTTGCCCCAATGATCCCTCCA
This sequence comes from Helicobacter pullorum NCTC 12824, assembly GCF_017979475.1. Classification (GTDB taxonomy): domain Bacteria; phylum Campylobacterota; class Campylobacteria; order Campylobacterales; family Helicobacteraceae; genus Helicobacter_D; species Helicobacter_D pullorum. Next base: position 136,385 of record NZ_JAERIT010000001.1, on the reverse strand, counting down.
AGTGCAAAAATTTCTGCTTGATAATTTTTTGGATTCAACTTCTCCAAAAAATCAATTCCCAAAGGCTGTCCTTTATTTCGTGTTTTAAAAATCGGACTAATAGTTATGCCATTTGCACCCTCTAAATCAGCTTGCAAAATTTCCTCAGAACTATGCGCACTATAAAACACCAAAGGAATCTTTTTCTTTGCTTCTGCAATTTGTTGCATTTGCATACCATTGCAATGCAAACCATCAAAACCAAATTTCAATGCGATTGCCAAATTAGAATTCACCAAACTTGGAATCTTGCAGTATTGATTAAGCTTCAAAAAAACTTCAAGTAGGCTTGGATTAAAAACATTCTGTTTATCACGATAGCAGGCAAAATCAATTTGATGAGAATCCAAAATCCTTTGATAAAAATTCTGAAATTCTCTAGGAGAGGTTGGATAAAGTTTTGAATCGGTAATGAGGTAAGCTTTAATGTGCTTCCTCACTAGCCAAAACTGCACCCGCTAAAAAAACATAAGTCAAAATCATAAAAATAAAAGCTTGTAAAAATGCCATAAAAGTCAAGATTAAAAATGCAGGAAGAGGAGCAACCCAAGGAGCAAGCATAAGCATAACAAGCAAAAACATATCATCACCCTTAATATTTCCAAAAAGACGGAAAGAGAGTGAAACTACACGCGAACAATGAGAAATAATTTCGATAGGGAACATCAAAGGCGCCAAAGCCTTAACCGGTCCTGCAAAATGTGCAAAATATTTGACAACACCAAAGGTGCGGATTCCTTCAAAATTATAATATACAAATACTACCAATGCCAAAGTAAGAGTGAAACTAAGACTTGAAGAAGGCGCTTCAAAGCCCGGAATAATACCAATTGCATTTGCCAAAAAAACAAAAAAAGCAAGTGTTGCGGTAAGTGGCAAGTATTGACGTGCTTTTTCTTCTCCAATTACATCTTTTGCCATAAAAATAACCCCACCCAAAAATGCTTCAAAAACATTTTGCACTGCACCTGGCACAACTTGCATTTTTGAAGTGGCAAGTTTGGCTAAAATAACTGCAATAATAGCCACCAAAATAACATGAAATGCGATAATAAAATCATGGTCATGGCTAATTAACCCTGCAAATGTAAAAATAGAATTCATAAACTAACTCCCCATATTTTTATAAAGTCTATAATTATGCCAAAACTAATTTTAATAAAAAATTAACCTTTTTTATAAACTGAAGTTTTAAGAATTAAATCATGCAATGCTTTTTTATCTTTTCTCCACAAAGGCATTAAAAGTCCCACGAGAGTAAAACCTGAAAACAAAAATAGAAAAAACCGCAGCAAAGAAAAGAAAAATCCAATGGGCTGATTCTCATTACGCCTAACCCACAAATCATAAGCTTTCTTGCCCGGAGTCTGCCCTTTTGTCGCCATCAATAAAGCAACAATAACTCCATAAATCAAAACAGCAATCAAAGGTCCCCATTGAGATTCCCTAAAACCTTGAGCACTACCAATAACAACATAAGTAAGAAAATACAAAAGTGGCAAATAAATCATAAAAGTATCAATCACTTGTGCTTTGCCTCTTTCCCAAAAAGTAGCAAGAATCTCGGTTTTATTTGTGAGATTAGATTCTATGGAAGTTTTGGAGAAACCCTGCTTTTTTAACTTTCTCCATTGTTTTGACATTAAAAACTCTAATTACCGCGACTTCCGGGCTTAATGGCAACACTGCCTTGTTTGCATAATGGACAATTTTCTGGCGTATAAGTCTCAAATACAAAATCCTCTAAGGCAAAAAGTGGAAGATTGCAATCCAACTTGCATTCTGTTGCATCAAAAGAATTTGGGCTTTTATAGCGATTGCAGATTCCACGATTTGCAAGGGCTGCATAAGCTACGACTTTTGCACCAAGCTTTTGGACTTCTTTAGCTGCTTCCATTGCAGAACCGCCTGTGGTGATAATATCTTCACAAACAAGTATTTTTTCACCCTCACTTACCTCAAATCCTCTACGCAAAGTCATTGCGCCATTGACGCGTTCAGTAAAGATAAATCTCACTCCAAGTGCCCTTGCAAGCTCATATCCAGCCAATATTCCACCAAGTGCTGGAGAACAAACACAATCAATTTGCACTCCACAATCACGAATAATCTCTGCTAATGCCCTTGCCAATTCTTCTGCTATTTTTGGATTTTCAAGAACTTTTGCAGATTGCAAATAAAAGGGCGAATGCTTTCCACTACTAAGCAAAAAATGCCCTTCTAAAAGAGCGTTTGCATTTTTATAAATTTGCATAATATCCATGATGATTCCTTTTAGATTTTAAGCAATTCCTCTTCTTTGTGCTTTACAAGCTCATCAATCTTTTTCACCGCATTATCAGTAAATTTCTGAATCTCATCTTGTGCTTTTTTGGATTCATCTTCGCTAATAGTTTTATCTTTTTCAAGTTTTTTAACTTTATCATTTGAATCTTTGCGAATATTTCTAATAGCGATTTTTGCCTTTTCTCCAATATTTTTTGCCTCTTTGGCAATTTCTTTGCGTTGCTCACTTGTCATAGGTGGGAAAAAAAGCTTGATAGCCTCACCATCATTATTAGGATTCACACCAATATTAGCTTCTTGTATAGCCCTTTCAATCTCTTTTAAAAGATTCTTTTCCCAAGGAGTAATCACAATCGTGCTTGCATCTTGCGCAATCACAGAACCTACTTGATTAAGAGGTGTTGGGGTATCATAATAATCGATACGAATATGGTCCAAAATAGCCACAGAAACCTTACCGCTTCTTAATGTCCCAAACTCTTTTTTCATTGCCTCAATGCTCTTATTCATTGTCTCTTGTGTGTGATTATAAATTTCTTGCAAACTCATCATTTTCCTTCTATTTGGTTTGTGCTGGAGCAGCTGGAGCTATAGGTGCAGCAGGGGTAGTAGGAACTACTGGGGCAGGATTTGTCTGTGTGGCTGGTATCTCTACATTATCCACGATAGATTTCTGAGAATCTTTTGTATAAAAATAACCAAGTGCAATAGTATTTACCACAAACAAAAATCCAAGCACAAAAGTCGTTTTTGCCAAAAATCCTGCGGGTCCTTTTGCACCAAAGAGACTTTCATTGCTTCCACTATATGCCCCAAGCCCGATGCTTGAACTTTTTTGTAATAACACCACAATAGTAATGATAATTGCCAAAACAAATTGCACGACTAATAAAATCCCACTCATACTTCTACCTCGCTTAAAAATTCTGAAATTCTAACAAAATCTAACTAATACAATGCTAAAAGCATTATTAAAAACATTTTTTTGTGGCTATTAGCTCTTTCATTGATAAATAGCTATTCAAAGCCCCAAGATACGCCATTGCTGTTGCTTGCATAGTATCAAGATGCAATCCATGCCCAATGACTGCTGACTTACCTGATTCAAACTCCACTTTTACCACCACTTTTGCCAACGCATCTTTCCCTTCGCTCACCGCTTCTACTTTATAATCTTTTAAAATCCCCTGATAGCCACTAATCCTATCAATGGTTTTCAAAATTGCATCCACACTTCCATTACCAATTGCCGCATCAACTCTTTCTAAGCCATCTTTTTGAATACAAATAGCAGCGTGTGGCACCCCACTAGAACAATCACTAATCTGCATTCTTACAAGCTCAAAAATTTGCGGAATCTTCGTGGATTGTTCTGTCAAAATTGAACGAATATCCTCATCATAAACTTCTTTTTTCTTATCGCAAAGAATCTTAAATTTCTCAAACGCACTATCTAGCTCATCTTGTGAAATTTCACCAAATCCTAAGCTTGATAATTTATCCCTAAAGGCTGCCCTACCACTATGCTTGCCAAGCACCAAACCATTATCTTGTGGGATGCCAATATCACTAGCCTTCATAATCTCATAAGTTTCAGGGTGCTTTAATACCCCATCTTGATGGATTCCACTCTCATGAGCAAAAGCATTTTTGCCCACAATAGCTTTGTTTGGTTGAGGGCGAATACCGGTAATATCTGCGACTAACTTGCTTGCAGCATAAATTTCTTGCGTTTTGATTCTTGTATCCAAATCCTTAAAAATATCTTTACGCGTTTTTAATATCATTACCACTTCTTCTAAAGCTGTATTTCCAGCACGCTCTCCAAGCCCATTGATGGTGCATTCAAGCTGTCTTGCACCATTTTGTATTCCCGCAATGGAATTTGCCACTGCCAATCCCAAATCATTATGACAATGCACCGACAAAATAGCTCTATTCCCCACGCATTCTTTCATTTCTCTAATAATATCCCCAATCTCACTTGGCAAGCGATAGCCAACAGTGTCTGGGAGATTCAATGTCTGTGCCCCTGCTTCAATAACTGCCAAAGCGATTTCTTTTAAAAAACCAATATCGCTCCTACAAGCATCTTCACAGCTAAATTCTACATCCTCACATAAACTTTTTGCAAGTTGCACAGATTCAACAGCTCGTTTGATTACTTCGCTAGGTTGCATTTTGAGCTTATATTCCATATGAATAGGACTTGTTGCAATAAAAGTGTGGATTCGTTTTAATTTTGCTTTTTCTAATGCCTTTGCAGCAGCCTCAATGTCCTTTGGCACAGCCCTCGCAAGAGAACAAATAGTGCTATCTTTGACTGCTTCAGCAATTCTTGAAATTGCTTCAAAATCTCCCGGGCTTGCCGCTGCAAAACCCGCTTCAATAATATCTACTCCCAATCTTTCTAACTGCAAAGCAAGCTTGATTTTTTCCTCTGTATTCATTGAGGCACCGGGACTTTGCTCACCATCTCTTAAAGTTGTATCAAAAATTTTTATCATTTCCATTGTTTTTATCCTTATTAAAATATTCTAATTTACAATCATTTTACAAAGAAAAAAGACTCAGAGGCAAAAATATGGAAAAAGTGAATCGGATATAAAAATAGATGCCATAATATCCCTTATGGTGCATTCTCATTTTTTCTTCTCCACTATCTTTTTCTTCAATAAATAATACAATGCTCTAATAGGACCAAATAACACATAACAAGTAATCAAAGTAACAATACTAAGAACCGGATAAGCAAAAAGAATCGCCAAAATAATCATTAGCAAAACAATTGCTCTTACAAAACTAATCTTTTCAAAATTTAATTTTTTGAAACTAGGATAGCGAATATTGCTAACCATAAGCAATGCTACAATCAAACTTCCAATCAATAAAAATTGTGAGATGGCTTTGGAATTTTCCAAATAATTTTGCAAAAATCCCATTTCAAGCAATAACCAGCTCACGACAAAAACTGCAGCAGCAGGAATGGGCAACCCTATAAATACATTAGGCTCATTTTGTGTTGTTGTAACATTAAACCTCGCAAGTCTAATTGCACCAAATACGACATAAAGCCCAGATACAATAATCCCTAGTTTCCCATACATATACCCAACATAACAAAACAAGATCATTGCAGGTGCCACACCAAAAGCTACTACATCTGCCAACGAGTCAAATTCTACTCCAAATTTGCTAGTTGTCCCTGTCAATCTTGCTACACGACCATCTAAACCATCAAAAATCAAACTCAATAGCACAAGCCAACAAGCCAAGTGGAACTTTCCCATTGTTGCATAAGAAACACTCAAGATTCCAAGATAAATACTCGCACCAGTGAAAAGATTTGGCAAAATATACAAAGGATCAATTTTCATCAACGAACATACCCAATCACGCTAGAACCCGCATAGATTCTATCATCTATTGACACTTTAATTTCTACATTAGCTGGGAGTTTAAACTTTGCCCTGCCATTTAAAAAGAATCCTATTCTTTGCCCCATTCTAAACTTTGAATCAAAAAAATACAAATAAACATTACGCAAACAAACTTTAGGATATAGCACAAGAGAGCTATCCCCACAAACACCCTTAAAATCTAAAATAATTTTTTCTCCAGTAGCTTCCTTTCCATTGTATAAACCTTGTATCCTAAGCTTCTCTTTTGCCTCCCCCTCAAAAGGCATTCTTATCATTCCACAAAAACAAATGGGCTTTTTGATTTCCAAATAAATCCCATCATGTTGATTTTCAATATTAACTATTTTGCCATCAATGGGAGCCAAAATGCTGTTTTCTGATAAATCTTGCGGGATTCTCTCTGGATTATAATAAAAATAAACAAAACAAATTAAAACCAAAAAGGCAAGAAATCCAATAAATTTCCAACCAACCAACCAACAAAAAAATAATATCACCAAAGTAATAATTATCGGCTTCCAACCTTCTTTAGCGATAATTTGTGTTGTAGTTCCCAAATTCTCTCCTTTAAGCTTCTTCTTTCTCTTCTTGAACTATCCTGCTTTCTAAATTATGCGCTTTCTCATATTCTGAGATAATTTCACGCACTTTTTCTCCATCAATATTTTCTTTCTCAAAAAGCTCTTTTACGATATTTTCAATAGCTTCTCTGTAAGTTTCTAACGATTCTTTAACCGCCTCAAAACGCTCATTGAGAATCTTTTTGATATATTCATCCATTTTTTGTGCCATTTCTTCACTATACTCTCTAGTGCTTCCAAGCCCACCATTTAAGAATACATTGCGTTGTTTTTCAAGCACCATAAGCCCTGCAACATCTGTCATTCCATAATAGCTTACCATAGCCTTAATAATATCTGTTGCTCTTTCTAAATCATTGCTAGCACCTGTCGAAATTTCTCCCAAAAATACCGCTTCAGCAGCCCTTCCACCAAGCAAAACATCTACTTCAGCCAACAATTCATGCTTTTGCATTAAATATTTGTTTTCTTCTGGTGTATTAAGCGTATAGCCAAGTGCCGCCAAACCGCGAGGGATAATAGAAACTTTGGTAACTTTTTTTGCCCCTTTTGTAATTTCTGCGATAAGTGCGTGCCCACTTTCATGATAAGCAACGATTTTTTTCTCTTTGGGCGAGATTCTGCGTGATTTCTTTTCTAATCCCGCAATCCCTCTCTCTACTGCCTCCAAAAAGTCACTTTGCTCTACTTCTTTTTTATTGTTTCTTCCTGCCAACAAAGCCGCTTCATTGACAATATTTGCCAAATCTGCACCCGCTAAACCAGCTGTTAGCTTTGCCACTTCAAACAAATCAACATTTTTTGAAAGCTTGATATTTTTAATATGCACCTTTAAAATTTCCACTCTACCTTCAAAATCCGGCTTATCCACCAAAACTTGTCTATCAAATCTACCCGGACGCAATAATGCTGGGTCCAAAACCTCTGGGCGGTTGGTTGCAGCAAGCACAATAACAGGTGATGAATCCGAACTAAATCCATCCATTTCTGCCAAAAGCTGGTTGAGCGTTTGCTCTCTCTCATCATTTCCACTTATCATTCCACCTGCTGCACGACTTTTCCCAATAGCATCAATTTCATCAATAAAAATAATACTAGGGGCATTTTTTTTGGCATTTTCAAACAAATCTCTAACGCGACTCGCACCTACACCTACAAACATTTCAATAAAACTACTTCCACTTACAGAAAAGAAAGGCACATTTGCCTCTCCAGCAACCGCCTTTGCAAGCAATGTCTTACCCGTCCCCGGAGGTCCTACTAAAAGCACCCCTTTGGGAATCTTCGCACCCAAAGCCGCGTATCTTTCTGGATTTTTTAAGAAATCCACAATTTCTACTACCTCATCTTTAGCTTCTACATTTCCAGCCATATCATCAAATTTTACATTTGGCTTTTCGGCATTCACAAGCCTTTTAGAGCTTCCAATTCCCAATATTCCATTACCCATATTTTTTTGCATACGATTTGCCAAAAACATCCAAATAGCAAAGAAAATAAAAATCGGCAACACCCAACCAAAAAGCATATCACTAAGCCAATTACTTTCACTATAACCTGTATATTCTACGCCCTTTTCATCAAGCAAAGGAATGAGAGTATTATCAGGGCTTACTCTTTGAGCATTATATACGATTTTTCCGCCCGCATTATTCGCTGTCGCTTTAATATTAGTTTGTCCGATGGCAACAAAATCAACCTCTTTATTTTCAATCAATTTTTTCATTTCATAATAATTAATTGTTTTTGTTGTGCTAGCACCACTTAACTTGCTTACTTCACCACTTGGAGACATAAAGCGAAAGATTACAATAGCGATGATAGCAAAGATTACAAACATCAACAAAGGGTTTTGATTAAAAATATTATTTGGTTTTTTATCTTGTGGATTTTGATTATTATTTTGTTTTTGCATTTTTATCCTTATATTTTTTTAAAAGTCAAAGTTACCCATTCTTCATAATTATTTTGAGTAAGTAATTCTAAGTTTTTAAACTTATCAAGAACTTTATTTGTATATTTCTCCAAAATCCCTGATAAAATTAATCTTCCCTCTTTCTTAAGATAAGAATCCAAAGGCAATGCCACGATAATATCAGCTAAAATATTTGCCACAACCACATCAAAGCTTCCTTTTTCGCTTGTAATTTTATCAATTGTGCCCAAAAATACTTTATCTAATACCACGCCATTTTTTTGCATATTGTCTTTTGTTGCGATAATAGCTACTTCATCTGTATCACAGCACCAAACATTAGCCCCACTTTTCTTAGCAGCAAGCGAGAGAATCCCACTCCCACAGCCAACATCTAGCAATCTTTTTCCCTCTAAATCTATCTTACTTAAAGCCTCTAAGCAGCCAAAAGTGCTCCCATGATGCCCACTCCCAAAAGCAAGTGCAGGATCAACAATGAGATTGATTTTATCTTTTTTGGCTTCAAACCAAGAAGGGTGTATGTAGTATTTACCGCATTCAATAGGCTGAATAGAATCTCTGTATTTGGCAATCCAATCTTGATTTTGCAAAACTTGCTTTTCAAATTCAAGGTGGATTTTCTCTCCCATAATATTTTCTAAATTGTTAGCATACTCTTGTAATTGCTCTTGAATTGCATTAATATCTTGGTAAGTGCGTATAATAAAGCTATTATCACTTTCTTCGATAGCTTCATTAGTAATTTCTAATGCTTTATTTTGCAAAAGCCATAAAAACTTATCTGCTTTAATGCTAAGGCAATTATAATATTCCATCACTAATCATTTACGCCTAATACAACTTCTAACTTTTCTTTTAAGACTTGTGGTGTAAATGGTTTTACAATATAGTTATTTACCCCTGCTTTCAATGCAGTAATAACTTCTGCTTTTCCTCCCTCTGTGGTAACCATAATAATCGGAATATCCTTAAATCTATCATCAGCACGAACTTTTTTCACCAAATCTAACCCATTCATTTCAGGCATATTCCAATCTGTAATGAGGACTTTTACATCAGGATTTGCATTCATTCTTTCCCAGCCTTCAATCCCATTTTCACCCTCTAAAATATCATTATATCCTAATCTTGCAAGAGTATTTTTTATAATCCTTCTCATAGTTGAACTATCATCAACAACGACCATCTTCAAAGCGGACTCCTTTAAATTATTAAAAATAAAAATTAAAAAAGAATTGTTACATAATAGCAAAATTTAACATAAGCTACAATAAATTTTATAGTTTTGTTGGTGCTTTTCTATCCAAAAATCCTAAAAGCCTCTTTCAAATTAATTTTATCTTCATAAAAAGCTTTACCCACAATTACACCCTCAATGTCAGAATCTTTTAATTTCTCCAAATCTTCCATGCACGATAATCCACCACTTGCAATAGTAAATTTACCACTACTTTGTGCAATTTCTTTGGTAAAATCTATATTAATCCCTCCAAGCATTCCATCATTGCTAATATCTGTGCATACGATAGCTTCTATTTTGCTATTTACAAACTCTTTTGCAAATTCTTTAGCCAAGATTCCATCTACCTTATCCCAACCTTCTGTTGCTACCCTACCTTCTTTGGCATCAATGCCTATAACAATAGGGTATTTTTGTGCCATTTCTTTTGCAAAATCTGGATTTTTCAGTGCAATAGAACCCAAAATCACACGATTTACTCCAATTTCTAAATACTCTTGTATTGTCTTTTCATCTCTAATTCCACCCCCAACTTCAATTTTAAGCTTAGAGTGCTTAGCAATCTTCTCAATTACCTCTCTATTTTTTGGCTCTCCCCTAAAAGCCCCATCTAAATCCACAATATGCAAATATTCTGCACCCATAGACCAAAAAAGCTTTGCAACCTCTAGGGGATTCTTATAATAAACTTTTGCACTCTCCATTTTGCCTTGCGTTAAACGCACAGCACAGCCACCCTTTAAATCAATTGCTGGAATAATTTGCATTTTTTACCCTTAATTAGACATTGCACCAAAAGCAATTCCAAATGAATCTACAATAAATTAATTTTTAGATTTTAGTATATACTTTTATTATTTTTTTGTCAATTTATCGATAAATAAACTCATTATTAATTTGTTTGTAAAACTTGTGTTAGTATTCATTGAATTTAAAATCACAAATTTATAAGGAATACAATTATGAATACTTCAAACATTATCATTTTAACCCTTGGTTTAACTAGCTATGTTTTTGGATATGATACAATTATCATCAATCACAACAATAAACCCATTTTCACATTAGATTTTTACACACAAGGCGAAAGTTCATCTTTTGGCGGAGAATCCCAAACTTCTTCTCACAATCTCACGCAAGCACAAAGGGCAGAAGTTTTAAGAGCAGCACAATTTTGGGCAGATATTTTAGGAGCAAACGCGACTAATTTTAATCCCATTCCTTTAAGCGTTGGCACTATTAAAGAAAAAAATGCTTCTGCCATTTCTTATGATATTTTGCATGCAAACAATTCTTCTTTATTTGCTGATATGCTTTATCATAATTTAACTTTAGAAAATGCAAAAGAAAATCTTAGCCAAATTCCCATGGACAAAGATTCACAAGGAAATCCCATTTTTCTTTCCGACCACGATTTAAAATATTTGGGACACATTAATATGGGAACACTCAATTGGTATATTGCTCCACACCCAAGCACATTGCCAACTAATGCCAACCAATACGATACCTTTAGCACCTTTACTCACGAATTATTCCATGCTTTAGGGCTTGCCTCCACCACCACAAGAGAACCTAATGATGCTTTTGCAACTTCACTCAATGCCTATACACAAAATCTAGTTGATTCAAGGGGTGTTAATGCACAAAAAGAAATGTTAATTTTAGATGACAATGCCTATCAATCTAATAAAAACATTTTTCTAGTAGATTCTGAAGTGAATATGTGGGAAGGAAATATGGGGGGTAGTTTGAGCAATGCCACAGGACATGCTTATTTTGTAGGAAACCATGTCAATGAAGTTATCCAAAATGCAGAACTTGGCTTTGATGCCTTTAATGGACTGCCTATTAGTGGTTGGGAAAATGGGGATGCGGATTTATCTCACATCGAGCTTGATAACTCTCTTATGAGCCACCAAACTTGGATTAATTACCTTTTCTTTATGGAGGCAGAACTTGCTTTGCTTCAAGACTTGGGATATGTTTTTGATAGAAAACTCTTTTATGGGGATTCTATTTATGAAAATGGAATTACTTGGGAAAGCCGTAATGGCTTTTATGATAGAGAAAACAACGCTTGGGTTGAAGGGAGTTACAACCTTTCAACTTATGGAGTGGGCTTACATATCTATGGCAGAGAAAACACCGCCACACAAAACCACAATATCCTATCTCAAGGCATTGCAGCAAGTGGTATCCGCATAGATGGGAGCAACAACACTCTAAACATTCATTCCAAAATACACGCTCTAGGGGATTATTCTAATGGAGTGCTTGTGTCTTATGGAAAAAATCACACTATTAACCACAAAGGCGAAATCAAAGCCACTGGAAAAGAAGGGATTGGAATCCATTTAAATTTTGGAGATAATGAAGCTGGGAATAGCTCTGAATATAGAGGCTCATATATGTTTGCAAATCCTAATTATGATTTGAGTGAATGGCAAGATTTTTTAGAAGCTTATCGCCTTGATGGTGCTTTGGTTAGCAATCTTAATTTGCAAAATGGTAGCTACACTGAAGGCTCTCTTGCGTCCATTTTTATTGCTAATAATGCTTTTGTGGAAAATATCAATATCCAAAATGGTGCCACAATCAAAGGCGATATTATTTCCCTTTGGAATCCAAACAACCCCCATTTGCTTGAAAATTACCAAAATCAATACTACACCACATTAAATTTTGGCAATCAATCCTTATTAACTCTTAATGACCCTATTTCTTTTGATGGAGGGATTTATGGCTATGAAAGTATCAAGCTCAATAATTATTCCACTCTAGCCCTTAGTGACAATATTCTAGTCTATGATTTATACAACAATGCCTCTTTAACCCTAAAAAATCCAAATGCACTTATAGGCATTAAAAATCATTTTGAAAACTCCACTAATGCCACTTTATATGCACCCATCAATGCACAAGGCAAACTTAACCTCCAAATAGGCAATTCTGCCTCATTAGCAGGAAATTTAAATTTCTATATGGCAAAAGATTTTTACAAAGACAAACTTACGCTCAATCCCCACGATTTATTAAGCAATGAAAATCCTATAAATATTACAGGTGATTTTGCAAATATCAACTATGATTCTAGCCTTAATGCTTCTCATACTTTAAATTTCAAATTTGACAACGCCACAAACACCCTAACCATTACTAGAAACTATGAAAAATTTGCAAAAAATGACGATTCTCGCTCCCTAGCCCTAGCATTAAAATCGCTAGCTTTAAACTCTAGTGAATCTTCTTATGTGCCTCAATTATTCCAAGAATTAGATTTCACCCAAGATACAAACCTTATTGCAAACAGCCTTGATAATCTAAATGCCAAAACCTATTTAGATTCTGCAAAAATCTCTCTTGACTTCCAAAAAAGCTTAAATGAGGATTTTATCAATGATTTTAATCACTCTTCCAATCACGAATGGATTGTGCAGGTTTCTACTTTTGGTGCCTATCAAAATACAAAAGAAAATGGAGATTTCAACGCATATAAAGGTTACAATGGAGGAATCCATACCAAACTTTCCAAAAATTTCAATGATTCATGGGATCTAGCATTCCATTTTATTTTTAACTCCAATAATTTTGATTTTGAAAACAACAGCAATTCTAAAAGCAAGGGAGGGTATTTTGGAATTACCTCCAAATATGACTTTGATTCTGTTTATCTTTTGGGTTCATTGCGTCTTGGCTATGAATACACAAATTTAGAACGCGCTTTAAACATAGGGGCATATTCCCAAAATTTTTCTTCTAGCTTCCATTCTCTCACCACTAGTGCATTAGCTGGATTAGGCAAGGACTTCACACTCACTCCCAAACTTTCTATCTCACCTTTAGTTTATGGGGAGATAAACTCTCTCCATATGCCTGATATTACAGAATCTAACGAAGGTGCAGCCTTAGAAATCAAAAGCGACAATCACTATTTCCTAGGCTCATTTGCAGGTTTAAAACTCGCTTACAACAATGATATTACAAGCCTTTATGGGCTAAAATTAACTTTACTTGGCGGCTATTATCACTTATTTACAGACAACCTCAAAATCAATGCCAAATTCAAAAACGATTCCAACCATACGCCCTTTTATGCACAAAATACACTCGACAAAAAAGATTCTTTGCAGCTAAGAGGCGATATTGGGCTTTTTTACAAAAATGGATTTTTTACAAATTTAGCCCTCCAAAGCAATACCCAAAAACACCATACAGACTTTTTTACCTCTTTAGAAGCGGGAATACGCTTCTAAAAGCCCTCATTTTATAATTTCACAAAATTTTTTAGTATTTTTAAACCCACATTGTGAGATTTTTCAGGGTGAGGCTGAATCCCAAAGATATTTTCCTTTTGCACAATGCTTACAAAATCTATGCCATAATGACTCATTCCTAGGGCATTTTTAGATTCCCCCAAATAATAACTATGCACAAAATAAAGATAAAAACTATCCTCTAACCCCTCCAACAAGGCACTATTTTTGACTTTTTTAACGAGATTCCAGCCCATATGTGGAATCTTCTCTCCCTTTTTCAAGGCTGCCTTCTCAAAATGAATAATTTCTCCCTCCAAAAGTCCAAGCCCAGAATGTTCGCCAAATTCGTAACTTTTTTGAAACAAAAGTTGCATACCAAGACAAATTCCAAGCAAAAACTTTCCACTTTTGATGAATTCCAAAATCGCTTCTTGCATTCCACTTTTTTGCAAATGCTCCATTGCATCGCCAAAAGCCCCCACTCCGGGCAATATTATTTTGTCATAATCCTTTAGTTTTGAAGGATCGCTTTCAATCTTTGCACTCTCACCCACTTTCAAAATAGCATTTTGCACGCTTGCTAAATTACCAATATTATAATCCACAATCCCAAGCATATTACTAATCTCTTTTAATTCCTATGGTAAATTTCACATACAGCGAAAGCCCCACAAGCAACAAGGTTACACCGCCTATCAAATACACCGCATAGATTAGTTTTTCAGGCTCAATAATAGTAAATTTAAACACCAACATCAAAGCTTCAATCGCTAATGCAATGACAATAGAACCCAAAAAACGTATCATTGTTTTATGCACCATTTTTGAATCTTGAGACTTTTGCCTACCCAACACCTCTTCTTCAAAAATTGCCCTTACTAAATCAAAAATTGCCAATGAGAGCGTAATAAGAATTGTCGCTTCAAAAATATCTTTAATATCCAAACTATTAAATCTTTCTAATGCCTCCCACATGCTAATTCCGCCCTTTACAAGCAGCAATCCACAAACCAAAAATAAAGCCAAAGAAATTACAAAATAAATCGCTTTTTTAAAGTTTGAAAAAAATCCAAATAATGGCATAGGACGCACCAACAAAGAAGTCTTATCCAATGGAACATCCATACACACCACATACATCAATTTACCCTTATCATTATAAAGAGGATAAGAAACCGTTACTACAAGATTCCCACTTGCCAAAGAAGGGTAAGGATCTGTTAAAATACACTTTTTTTCTTTAACAGCCCGATAAAAATACGCTCTATCGTTGTGATTTTCCCCTTTTTTGCATTCAATAGAACTATCATTACTAATCCCATCAATTGCTAAATTTCCACTAGAATCAAGCACATACAAAAGCTCAAAAATTCTTACCTCACTGCCAATTTTATGCAAACCATCAATAATTTTATTTAACTCAATATGGGGCAAATAATTTTTGATATTGCGTTGCAACAAAAAACACAAATATGCTCGTATTTCATAACGCATTTCTGCAAATTGTAAAATTTCTTTTGAAAGCATTAATTTCCTTAAAAAATATCTTTAAGATTCAATCTGTTTTGTGATTGTATCAAAAAAGATTCTATGATAAGCTTTATCTTTGGGGAGATTTTCTCTCCAAATTTCTAAGATTCCCTTATATTCTGCGACACTCAAATTCCCCTTTAAAAGCTCATAATGCAAATACACTCCATAGGTATTTAACACATCGCTTTGACAATATTCATCAATCACCTCATACTTTCCTTGATAATACAACTCCAAAACCATATCTCCATGCACATCATATTTTCCGGGCATTCCCACAAGATTTGCCACCACATCTAATTTCAATCCACGCACACTACCAAAATTACCAAGCACATCTAATAAATCTGTATGAAATCTCTCACTATATCTTTGGCGATAATTCTCCCATTTATTCTTGTTATATTGAAGATTATCCACTTCAAAATAAGCATTAGCTTGAAGCTTATACTTCATCGCCCTAAGCAAAAGCATCGGCAAATCAAATCCTCTACCATTAAAACTCACAAGCTTTGGTTGATGTTTATTAAGATAATCCAAAAAGGCTTTGATGAGGGATTCCTCTCTTTGCTCTTTGGTTTCGCCAATGGCTTTGAAATTTCCCACTTTTTTAAAATTCCCAAATTCATCACAAAACACCGCCGCAATAGACACGACTTGATGATAACAAATAGGCAAAAATTCACTTCCACTATTTTCTTTTTGAATCTCCATTGCCTTTTTGCTAATCTCCAAATCATCGCTAGAAACAAAATCACATTTTTCAAATTCCGCCCTAAAGCCCTGTTTAATAAGCTCTACATCAGGAATTGTTTCACAATCAAACACCATTACCATTTTTGCTCCACAAATATTTTTTAAAGTAATTTTAGTTAAAATCCTATCAATTTGTTATAAAAAGGGATAAAAATGTTACTTGGAGTAAATATTGACCATATCGCAACTTTAAGAGAAGCTAGAAAAATCAATGACCCAGACCCACTAGAAGCCATTTTTATTGCCAAAAGAGCCGGGGCAGACCAAATCACTCTACACCTAAGAGAAGATAGACGCCATATGAATGATGATGATATTTCTCGCATTGTAGAATCTTCATTTTTGCCCATCAATATCGAATCTTCTATCAATTCCCAAATCATTGATTTTTTACTAAAAATAGCTCCACACAGAATCACTCTTGTCCCAGAAAATCGTCAAGAAGTCACAACTGAAGGCGGATTAAATGTAGAAAAAAACCTCAAAATAATCCAAGAAATTACAAAAAAATTCCAAGACAATGGCACAGAAGTTTCGCTTTTTATTGACACAGATATTTGCCAAATCTGTGCTGCAAAAGAAACAGGTGCAAATATGATAGAACTTCACACAGGAGCTTATGCAAACCTGCATTTAATGTTATTTACAAATCTCCCAAAAATGCACAATAGCATCAAAACTTTAGAACAATCCAAAAGCCACCTAAGAGAAGCTTATGAAAATTCCTTAATAGAGCTAAAAAATGCAGCAAAAGAAGCAAAATGGCTTGGGCTAGAAGTTGCAGCAGGACATGGACTAAATTATGCCAATTTAAAGCCGATTTTAGAAATTCCAGAAATCATAGAGTTAAATATCGGACAAAGCATTGTTGCAAGAGCAATTTTCACAGGATTAGAACAAGCCATAAAGGATATGGTAGCACTTCTTAAATAACTCCTCATCTCACTCTGCCTACTCATTGCCCACACATCTATTTATCTACATCTATAATTAACATCTACTTATTGACCTATTTACTTATATTTATTGAAGATTTTATCAATAATCACAATACTTTTACTTTACCAAATGACGATGAGATGTGCAACAAACTAAAAACTTTATGGGATAATGGTGATAACAAAAGAGCGAATCTAATTTTATTTTGGATAGAGTTATTTAGGCGTTCAAAAGAACAAAATACAAGGGACATTGTGGAATTAGCAGATGTTTATAGCTTGGAGCATTTAATGCCTCAATCTTGGGAGGAAAATTGGCATCAATATGCAAATAATGACGATGAGGCAAGGAAACTCATTTATCAAATAGGCAATATGACAATTTTAAAAGGCTCATTAAACTCATCGCTCAAAAATAAGGATTGGGAAACAAAGCTAAATGGTGATGGAAAGCTAAAAAACCACATTAAGAAAAGTGCTGATTTAATTGTCAATAGGGAATTATTGGACAAGAAAGCTTGGAATAAAGATGAAATTGAAAAACGCACAAAGATTCTAAGTGATAATTTTTTGGAAATTTGGAGCATTAAATAATAATTCCAAACATTGATCTCAAGAAAAATTTTACAATTTAACAATAAAAATATATTCATAAGGATAATTTTAGCAAAGCTTTATCACAAAACAAGCAAAACTTGTTTTGTGGAAGGGAAATTATTTGTTTATAATCCCATGTTTTAAGAATATTTCTTGAGCTTTATTGCTTTTTAAAAATTGTATAAAATCTTCTAATTCTCTAGAATCATTGATTTTAGCAATAAAAAGCTTTTGGGGCTTGTAGAAACTTGTTGGGATTTCTAAGAAATCTCCTAGTTTTTGTTTGTTTTCATAATAATGTCTTGTGTTTAAAAAAGCCGCATCTATTTTGCCTTCTATTAACATATCAATACCTAAATGCGAATCTTGCGTGAGAAGAATCTTAGATTGGATATTAGGATAAAATTCTAAACTTTCTAAAAAATTTTGACTATTTTCTCCAAAAGCTCCTTTTTTAGAATCTAAAACTATGATACTATTTACTTTTTGTAAATCTTTAAAATCTTTTAAAGCAATACCCTTTCTAGAGACTAGCACAAGCCCATTTAATCCAATCATTTCTTTGTTGGTGCTAATTTCTAGTCTTTGTAGCATTTGCTCTAGTCCTATTAGCCCATCTAGCTCTTTTTTGCTTACCTGTTCTTTTAGAAATTTCATATTTCCATAGCGTCGTATTACTTTGTTTTTGTGGCTTTTATGAAATTCTGTAATAATTTCTTCAAGAGGTTTTTTATAGCCCCCACCTACGCCTATTACAATATCAGCTAATGCTAAATTGATTCCAAAAATCGCTAAGATTAATATTATTTTTTTCATTTTTGTCCTTGTTGTTAAAATTTATTAAAAATCATATTTGTAGTTAATCCAAAGATTCCTCCTTTCATTGAAAGTTTGGTATTCGTTAGTGTAGTTGATTCTACTTCCTTGTCTATATGCAAAAGGTTGAAAATAGTTTTGATCCAAAAGATTGTTGATTGTGGCACTAAGGGTGATGTTCTTACTAATCTTATAACTTGCACCGAGATTCAAAGTATAGTAGTCTTTGTATTTAATAACTGTAGAGCCATCAAGTTTTTGATATTGTGAGCTTCTTAAAATGTCAAATCTACCATTAGCACTTAAAAAAGAGCTAAATTTTCCATTTTTGTAGTTTAGCTTTACCATACCTATATGTCTTGGAAGTCCTTCTACTCTCTCACCTCCAAAGGGATTCTTTTGCAAGCCTTCACTATCAGAACCTTTATAGAATTGTTCCAAATAAGTATAGGTGGCTTCTAGGCTAAATCCATAAAAGTTAGCAGTGTTTAATCCGACTTCTACACCTCTTGATTGGTTTTTTCCTCTATTTGTTTGGATATAGCAAGTATCAGATTGACAAATTTGCCCATTAGGTAAAGATTCTCCTATAAAAAACTCATCTCCAAAAAGTTCATTTTTAAAATCAACAATAAAGCCTGTTAGACTAAGATTTGCATAATGGTTTAAATTAAAATTTACTCCAAATTCATAGTTTGTGCTTTCTTCGGGTTTTATATTTGGATTTCCATAGTAGTCATAAGTTTCTCCTCGGTAATTTTCTCCACTATCATAAATGCCGTTTGTGAGATATTGGGCTCTTGGGGCACTATATCCTTTAGAAATTCCCCCTTTAAAAGTGAGCCACTCTAAAGGTTGGTAGGTGAAAAAAGCTCTTGGTATTAAAGCGCCATCAAATAAATCACTATAAGCATATCTTGCGCCCACACCAAGACTTAAATTATCCTGAATAAAATATTCAAAATTTATATAGGGCGCAAAAGTGTTTTGTCTATAAATTTCATTGCCACCAAGATAATCATCGTATTGATAATTTAATCCGCCAAGAAGGGATAAATCTCCAAATTTACCGAAAGAAACAGGAATATTTGCATTGCTTTCTGCAATATAAAGGTTAGATTTTGCTAGATTACTGCCTTTTTTATGCCTTGAATTTTGTATTTGAAAATAGGTATTTGTGTTTAGTTTTGTATAGTTTCCATCATGGTTTAATACAATTTTATTTCTATGCACTTTTCTATTAGCCATTGGGCTGTTTGGATTATTTTCTTCGGCGCGTTTCATATTTGTATTTTGCGAAAAATGTTCTCCATCTAAGTAAAAAATATTTTGCGAGTCAAATTTATAAGTGGCTCTTGCTCCGATATTTCCTAAAGAATAATTTCCACTAGCACCTGGAGCGGAAATATCGCTATTTGGGTATTTTAGATTCATAGGATCTTTTTTAGAAATCTTACCTCTTAAGGATAAAGAGAGCTTGTCTTTGGTTAATGGAAATGCTAAAACAGCACTTGCTGCTCTTTGGTTGCCATATTCATTTGGGTGTTGTTGGAATTTTGTTTCCAAAGAAATAGATCCGCTAAAATTATCAGCTAATTTTTTTGTGATGATATTAATCACTCCCCCTATCGCATCACTTCCATAAAGTGTGCTAGCTCCCCCTCTAATCACTTCAATTCTTTCTATCATAGAAATGGGTGGAATATATCCATTATCTTCTCCTGTGGCATACATATTGCCATTAAAGTTTTCTCTAAATCCATTTACCTCATTAATGCGTTTGCCATCTACTAATACTAAAGTTCTTCCCTCGCCAAACCCTCTAATACTAAAAGAATAAGTTCCCACCCCGCTTGGTGTTACATCTACCCCAGGAATCCCCATAAGAGCTTCCCCTAGATCATGGATTTGTCTAGTTTGCAACTCTTCTTTAGTGATGACAGAAACACTGCCAGGGGCAAAAAGCAAATCTTGCTCAAGACCTTTTTGACTTACAATAGATTTTTCTAAAAAATATATCTGAGTTGCTAAGATATTTTGTGCTGTAAATAATAGAGCTAAACCCATAACTTTAAGCTTCATTAATCTTCCTTTTTTAATTATTTAAAAATGATAACGAATCTTACTATTATTTTATTAATTTTTTATGTGACAAAATCACATAAAATAAAAACTGGCGAATTTAATGTTGCAAAATTTAGTGAAGATTTTGATAAGTTTTTGCCAAAATTGATAACAATCTCAAGCTTATTACTTTTGAATAATAATGCCACCATTAATACCACTAAAGAAATAGTTTTTAAAATGAATGCAGCCCTAAAAACTAATAATTGGAGCAATATTCAAATCAAGCAACAAATGCCAAATTTTGAAACCTTTTTGCAAAACCTAGAAAATATGGATATGCGAATATTTACGCTGATTTTACTGAAAATGTCAATACAGCTAAGCTTCAAATAGAACATATTTTGCCAAAACAATGGCAAAATGCAAATTTCAATGGCATAAGCACCCTCCATTTACAAAAAAATAATTTTATTGAAATCAAGATAGGTTGCCTCTAGCGGTATAACTTAACTTGTTTTGAAAAGAAAAAGAATCAAAAATATTTTAATGCCATAGTAGCAATTTAGTTTTGAAGCGTCTGGAGAATGAATGATAGAATCTCAAGGCGTTTTAAAATTTTATTATATAACAAAAAGGTTAATTTAATATTAACCAAAACCATACGCCATTAGCCCGGTTTTTGGGCTATGGATTTGGGCATTAAATATTTTATATCCCATTACACATACTGCTTATAAAACTCCTCTAATTTGCCTAGTGCCTGTGCCACCACGTTTGGCTTAAAATATGTCTGTATGTGCGTAGAATCTTGCAACCTAAAAAGCTCCTTTGTATCTGTGCCACTTGCTCTGTTATACGCCTGCTCACTCATATACGCTGTATCTGCCTTATCGCCCACCATTAGCAAAAGTGGCTTATTTATAAGCTCGATTTGATTGAGTGCATCAAAGCTCATAAGCTCCAAAAGTGAGGCTGTGGTGTAAGCAAAGCTAGAGTTTGGGTGTGCGTGTGTGTCGCCATAATAGATTGCGCCCTCGCGGTATAAATCCGTGTCAATCTTGACTAGCTCTGGCTGGCTTAATTTCACAGGGGCAGCTCCAGTGTAGAGTATCTCTCCTAAAGCCTGCTTTGCTCTTGCCTTTGAGGCTTCCTCTAAGCGAGCTTGTATGCTTGAAATTTGAGAATCCAAAAAGCCATTGCGTCTTACTAGTCCGCTATTAAACATACTAAGCGTGGCGATTGCTTTTAGACGTTTGTCTGTTTGTGCGGCTTTAAGCGTGTAACCCCCACCGCCACAAATCCCTAAAATCCCTAGGCGATTGTTATCCACGCCCTTAAAAGTAGAGATAAAATCTATAGCCGCGTATATATCCTCTATGCGATTAGTTGGGGTATCGACATTTCGGGGGCTTCCCTCGCTTGCCCCTTGATAGAGCGCATCAAAGGCTAGTGTTACATAGCCTATTTGTGCGAGATTTTGTGCATACAACCCTGCCACTTGCTCTTTGACCCCTCCATTTGGGTGAGCTACCACGATAGCAGGATACTTGCCACTAGATGTAAAGTTTGGTGGTAGATAGACATTTGCCACTGCCTTAAGCCCTCGTGTGTCATAGGATACTTGCTTAAGATTCACCTTGCCTTTTTCGTTTTTGCTTATGGCGTTTTCATACACTAAGCCAAAGGGATTTCTAGCTACATTACGTGCGGCTTCTTGGCTTTTATTGACTGCATTAGTAATTTTTGGCTTGTGTGTTGCGTGTAGGCTTTCTTGATTTTGATCTTTAGCAAAAGCACTAGGTATAGAGCCAAGCACCAAAGCTGTACTTGCTAACTTCATAGAATCTCCTAAAAACTTTCTGCGATTTTGTTTTTTCATAGCTGTTCTCCTTAAATCAATTTACAAAAAAGATTCTAAAACCTAACACCTAGTGTTTGTCAAGTAAATTTTATAATTTTAAAGATTTCAACCAAGTAGATATTTTTGAATTATCTTGCAAGTTGCTAAAAGCTAGAGGAATGCCTTGTTGATTTTTATAATCTAATAGACTTTGATTGTAGGATTTTAAATCCCTTTTGTCTTTTTCTTTATAAGGGAATGTGAAACTTAGAGGGGAGTTTAAAGCTGTTTTGCTGATGTTTTCAATTTCTCTTAATGCACCATTTATGCTGTATCCTGCATTTGTAATCAAAGGTATTAAGATTTTATTTTCTAATTTTGTTTGACTTATAAATGTGCGTATGGGAGTGCTTAGAGACATTCCCCAAAGCGGTGAGGCAATGAAAATATGGGTGTATTTAGAGAGATTAGGCGGATTTTGAAGAGATATGAGCGTGTGCGATTCTCTCTCTTTTGCTGCGGTTTTTACCATTTCATCATAATTTTCTGGATAGTTTTGTATGGTTTCTAATCTAAAAAGGTCTGCTTTTAAAATATAAGCAAGATAGGAAGTTAAAATATGTGTGTTGAGGGTTCTTGAATAATAAACAATAGCCATTTTTGAATTTGTTTGACTCTTGGGAATAGAAAGCTTGGTTGCCCCAAATAACTTATCTGTGAAATTGATAGCTGATGCAAATATCGCCATTTTCACACTATTTTGTAAAAATTTTCTTCTGTTTAGGTTTAGCATTATTTTCCTTGCATTTTAAGTTTTATGATATTTTAAAACCTAACACCTAGTGTTTGTCAAGATAAAACATTCATTCATCAAATATTGATGATAAATACTGCATAAAGCTTGTTGCACAATCCCATTTATCTGTATGAAAATGTCATAATATCCCTTTTATATCTCGCATACTTTTTAGCTCACTTTTGTTTTGTAGATTCTATTTTTGTATCAGCAAGAGAATCCCAAATGTAAGCTTATGCAGTATGGCTTTAAAGCATATTTGGGATTCTCATCTAGCATTCACAAGCTTTACTTGCTTAGTACTACCTTGAAATTTTTTTTCTGACTTTTTAGAATCTCTAGGCTTTTAGAATCTAAAACCTTGCCAAGATAAACTAGCCCATTATAAGGAGGTTGTTTGGCATAAAAAATCCCTATATTGCCCCAAGGAGAAAAATAAAACAAATCTCCGATTTGTGGATCATAACCCGCTGTGTTTTTGACACTTAGAGGTTTTGGCAGATGAGCTATTTTTTCTTTGCCCACATAATCGCTAAATTCTAAGCTCAAAGGCAGCTGTGCCACAAACTCCCTTGAAGCCGCATTATCCTCTAGTTCTACCCTCACATATTTGCCCTCAAACTCTAGTTGTATGTGCATTGTCTGTGCCATTACCACACTCCCCAAAAATAGTATCAAGTATGCAATTTTTGCTTTCATCACTCTCAAAGCCCCACGCTTTTTGCTTGGTCTGAACCTATCGGGTATCGTTCCCCTACGATTTTTATCTCTTTTATTTTTACATCTATTTCTTGTAATTCTTGCTTAGAAAAGCTAATCTTTAAAGCCCCTAGATTTTGCTTTAAGTGTGCTAATTTAGTCGTCTCTGGGATAGGCATTATAAAGGGCTTTTGTGCTAGTAGCCACGCTAGAGCGATTTGTGCGGTTGTGGCTTCTTTGCCATCTACAACTTTGCTTTTTGCTATGTCTTTTACAAGCTTGATAAATGCTTGATTTGCCTTTAAAGCCTCAGGTGTGAAACGCGGGAAAGACGCCCTCATATCAAGTGTGGGGTGAAATCTCGTGTTTTCATTCATAAGCCCACCCAAAAATCCTCTCTCTAATGGAGAATACGCAGTAAAGCCGATGCCAAGCTCCTCACAAGTTTGCAGCACGTCATTACTCTCAACCTCTCTCATCATCATAGAATAATGACTTTGAATCGAAGTGATAGGGCAGATTCTATGGGCTTTTGCTATCGTCTTTGCCCCCGCTTCACTAAGCCCATAATGGCGGATTTTACCCATTTTTATAAGCTCACTCATCGTATCTGCCACTTCCTCAATAGGCGTGTCAGTATCCACTCTGTGCTGGGTATAGAGGTCGATATATTCGCTCCCAAGTCTTTTCAAACTCGCATCAACTGCCCTAAAAATAGACTTTTTGCTTGAATCTTGCTGCTGTTTATTAAAGGGATAATATAGCCCAAACTTCGTGCCAATCACGACTTTATCGCGTCTATCGCCAAAAGCCTTGCCAAGCAAAATCTCATTAGTATGTGGTCCATAGATTTCTGCGGTATCAAAGTATCGCACACCAAGTTCATAAGCCTCATGCAGTAGCTTTATCATAGCCTTTTCTTCCGGTGGCACGCCATGATTTGCACTCATGCCCATACACCCTAAGCCCAAGGCTGAAACCCTAAGTGTGGCAGAATCTTTGCCCAAGATTCTAAAAGGTAGTTGTGTAGTATTCATATTTTCTCCTTTTGTTTGTGATTTGATAGAATCTGCTAAGAGCATATTTGCTCCCAAACCTGCCAAAGCCACGCTACTAGCAACTTTTGCACCTAATTTTAAAAAATCCCTTCTATTTTGAAATTCGTTGTTTTGCATAGTTTGCCCCTTAAGGATTTTAGGATTCTTAGAGAATCTCAAATCTTAGAATCTAAATTTGGTTTAGAATCTATATCAAAATTAATGACTTTAGATTCTCAAATAAAAGTATAAAGAATGAGAGCTAGTCTAAGTCAAGGGGTAAATTAGAAAATTATACAAGTTTGCAAAGATATGAAAAAATAAGCCAAATAAAGCACTTTGCTCATCTTTCATGCCCTCTAGGTAGATTCTAAAACTATATGATAATCTCATCCCAACAACACTAACTCCAAGCCTTCATCGCTACCTTTTGCCCTAAAATATCACAAAAGATGCTTTTAACATAATGTGCAAATAAGCCTTAGCAAAATCTTGCCTTTAGGTTAAATTCCATAGCATAAGCCTCTGTGAATATCTACTTTGCTATCTCATCTATCGCGCTTAGGGCATTGAGACTTCTAGGATAGCCGATGTAGGGCACTAGAGCTGTAATCACTGCAGTGAGTTTAGCCCTATCATTGCCATTACGCAAATTCCCTGCGATATGCGCTCTTAGCTGCGGTTCTGCTCCACCCATAGAAGCGATATACACGAAGGTTATAAGCTCTCTAAACTGCAGCTCTAACCCTGTGCGTGTGTAATAATCCCCAAAGCAATTTGCACTTAAAAAATCGCGTATATGCCTTTGGTCGCTTGGGGCGGCAGCATTGGATTTATCTATCCCCTCACCAAAGAGCACCCTTTGTGTTTCTAAACCCTTTTGTTTGCGATTTTCCCTATTTGTCGTGCCTTGAGATTCTAAAGGTAGCTTGATACCTCTTTGCTTAAAAATTGTGTTGGTGAGGCTTAAAATCTCAGCTATTTTACCCATTCCCACATAGGGCGTGGCTTGATACACCACTTCTTTGATAGCAATAGGGCTTATCCCTAGTTTCAAAGCTGCATTAAGCATTGTCCCAAACTCCTCTTTTGCTGGGATTGCCACCAAAGAAGCAAGGATAATCAAAAGTCTTTCATGCTCTTGCAAGGGCGATTTCTCCCATACCTCATCAAAGGCGAAATTTGCGTAATTTGTGAAAAACTCTAAATCCTCTTGTGGTAGTTTGCTTGTGCCAAAAAGTCTCTCTAAATTTGCCTTAGCAGTTGGTGTTAAATCATTCATTGTTGTCTCCTTGATAGGTGAAATAGTGTTTATGGTAGCCTCTAAAGCATACAAATCATCAAATGCAACAAAAGCAAGGGAAGCTCCAGCAAGTTTTAATGAATTTCCCAAAAACTCTCGCCGATTTTTTGCCATTGTGCCTCCTTAAAAAGAATTCAATAGAATCTAAACAACACATACATTGTGCTTATTATGCGACGTGGTTAAAGCGTTTATACTTTAAAGATTCTATACAATGCAATTATAAAAGATGAGAGTTAGTCTAAGTCAAGAGTTTTTTTACAAATGCAAACATAAATTTAGAATCTATGCCTAGCTAACTTGAAAAAGTAGGAAAAATTTTTAATAATCAAAATATTTTTCTGACTTTTAATTATTTAGAAAAGACAAAATAAATTTTTCAAGCTATTTATGAAGTAGAAAAATATTGCCATGTAGAGCCAAATGAACAGGGCTGGATGATAAGACAGAAAAATTTGGAAAAATTTTGCATTTACCCCTTGACTTAGACTAACTCTCATCTTTTATAATTGCATTTTGTCAGCTTAAATCTCTCATATCAAAGCATAAGATGGATTAAGATATTTTCTAAAAGGAGCATATATGCAACAAAGACGAGCGTTTTTAAAAACAGGTGCAAAAGTCGCTGGTGGAGTGGCTTTGGCAAGTATGGGGATTAGCACACTTTTTGCGGATTCTAAGAATTCTCATAGAGTAAATGCTGGACAAGACACGCAGGGTGCAACACTGCTAGGAGATTCTAAGATACCTTTTAAAAACGGAGAGAGAATCCCCGCACGCGGCTATGCAGCCTTTGGCAAAGAATGGAAGTTTAAGCCCTATACTTTCACTCGCCACCCATTAGGGCAAGAAGATGTGCTTATTGAGATTATGTATGCTGGAATCTGCCATAGCGACTTGCACGCTGTGAGTGGCGATCATGGGAGTCCAATCTATCCTATGGTGCCCGGTCATGAGATTATGGGCAAAGTCGTGGCAGTGGGAAGCAAGGTGCGTAAGTTTAAGGTTGGCGATTATGCCGGAGTGGGCTCTATCTTGCAACAACACCTCATCACCAATCTCTTAGAAAGCCGAAAATTCAATGTGCTTGATAGAGATTCAAAGGGCTATTATGACTTAGAAAAAGCACTCATCAAAAGCCCTGATGCACAAAGTGATGAGATTTACAAACTAGGCAATGTGCTAGGAAGCGATTATTTTTTGCTCTTTGGCATACAAGGAATTGCAGGTCAAACCAAAAAAAGCAATCTCACCAACAAAGAAATCCACCAAGTCGAAATTGTCGTGGATTATCGCGTGATTTTGTTTGCCACTAGGCAAATCAAATATTCCAACACCCTAACTATGTCCCTAAATCTCAAAGACGACAACCTAAGCACCAACCAAGAAGCCCTAAAACAAGTAGCACAAAAGATTTCTGATGATATTTTAAACGCTATTTATCCTCTAAAAGTTGCCAATATCGCCAATAATGAAGCAGTATTTTCTCAAACTCTAAAAGTTGGTGATGTCTATGAATGCTTTGCCTTGGGCGAGGCGATTAAGGATTCTTACACCAAAGAAACCACCGGAAGAATCGAAACCAAAGTAGGTGAAGCAACCATCACAAGAACAAACCCTAAAATGTCCTATGGAAGCATTACGCAAGGTAGCGTTCAAAAAGGCAATCTATGCCGCCCTTTAGGAAGTTCCAATGGTGGGGGTGAAGGCAGAGATGCAAACTACTCAATTAACCCAAGCGGTGGAGTAAATCTAGGCTTTTAAGCCAAGCTCCGCCTTGTTAGAAATGTATAAACCAATTTTATAAACCTGCAAAATCTAAAATATTTTGACTGCCACAATGTCTCAAAGATAGCCCTTAATGCACTAAGATAGCAACTCCTCATAAGCCCAACCACCCTCTACAAAACCCCAAACAAGCTCCAAAATATCTTTTTCACCTAAACTCCTTACTTTGCATTCCACTCATTGTACAAAAAGATTCTAAAGCCTCATTAAGAGTTAGCCTTGATTTGTGCTAATGTATTTTAGAATCTAAAAGCCACACATACCTTGCCACACATTTTTTGAGATTAAAACTTTCATAGATTTTAGCTCATAATTTTCCTTTTTTTCTTGACAGACACTAGGTGTCAGGTTTTAGAATCTTACTTTAGAATCTTGCTAAGGCAAGATTATCAAAAAGCTTAAGGAGGCACAATGCGCGATAAAAACAAACAGCCCTTGCAATCCTGCGATTCTCCCCAGAGAGCCTCAAGGCGAGATTTTCTTAAAGAAAGTTCTAAAATGCTGGGTGCGGGGCTAGCCTTTAGCACATTAGGTGCTATAAATCCGATATTTGCGGCTACACAAGCCAAAAAACAAAATCCAAACAAAAAAGGAAACAATATGCAAACAATCACTTTAAATAATGGCGTGAAAATGCCAATTTTAGGCTATGGCGTGTATCAAATCGATAAAAAAGAATGCCAACGATGCGTGGAAGATGCGCTAAGTGTAGGGTATAGGAGTATTGATACTGCGGCTAGTTATTTCAACGAAGAAGCCGTAGGTGCTGCGATAAAGGCAAGTGGTATAAAACGCGAAGAGCTGTTTATCACTACAAAGCTTTGGATTACTAGTGCGAGTGAATCTAAGGCAAAAAGGGCGTTTGAGACTTCGCTTAAAAAGCTAGGGCTAGAGTATCTTGACCTCTATCTTATCCACCAGCCATTTAATGATGTCTATGGTGCGTGGCGGGCGATGAGCGCGCTCTATAAAGATAAACTTATACGAGCCATTGGGGTAAGCAATTTCTATCCTGATAGATTGGTGGATTTTTGCTTGAATAACGAGATAAAACCCGCTCTCAATCAAGTAGAATGCAGCCCAATGCATGCACAATTTGAGGCACAAAAGATAATGCAAGAATACAATGTCGCTATGCAGTCTTGGGCGCCTTTTGGCGAGGGCAGAAATAATATGTTTGGCAATCCAATCATCGCTACCATTGGCAAAAAACACAATAAAAGCGTGGCACAGGTGATTTTAAGGTGGCTAATACAGCGAAATATCATAGTCATTCCAAAGACCACGAGAAAAGAGCGTATGATAGAAAATTTTAGTGTCTTTGACTTTGAGTTAGATTCTAAAGATATGCAGACTATGGCGAGCCTTGATGATGCAAAAAGCCTCTTTTTTGACCACAGAGATCCTAAAATGGTGAAATGGCTTAGTGAGTATAAGGCGGATATTTAGCGATTATCAAGAGCAAAAAGCATTCTAAAGGAAAGCTCCCTTTAGAATCGCCCTAAAACATCTAAAGCAAAGCCTATATAATAAAATTTCACATTGCATAATAAAGCTTCACAATATCCCAATGTATTGCCTCCCAAGCCATAACTTCTAAAGCTTGACCAAATTTTACCAACAATTCCTTTATAGCAATCATCACAAGCAAAGAGCTTTAAGTAAGCAAATACCTTTTATACTCCTCAATTTGTAACATCACTCTTATTCTCTGTATAATCAACATCAAAGATACAAAGGCTCTCTAAGTCCAAATACCTAAGTCGCGATACAAAAGCACAGCCACCACAACTAAGCCCTCTACACTCCACAACAAACTTGCTATAATGCTAGGGTTAAAATCCATGGAATCTAAAAAGCAATCTTAAATCCTATAATGCGATGGGTTAGCTTAGATTCTGTGCTTTTGAGAAACTAGAATCTATGAGTATGGATTCTTGCTAGAGTAGAATGACTTCAATAAATCTGCTATAATGATAGGATATAAAGCTGTAAGGAGCAAACTATGACTATCACATTAAGAAATGTAGATTTTGAGACTTTGCAAGTGATTGAGAGTTTAAAGGGCTTAAAAAAAGATTTAGAGATAGAGAAAATCCCAAATGATGAGACCCTAGAGGCGATGAAGGAATGTGAGGAGATTTTAGAGAATATAAGAAAGGGCAAAAGAGTGCCATATAATTCTTATCAAGAAGCAAAAGAAGCCCTACTTAAAGACTAATTGGAGACTAAGGGCATAACGATGTATAAGATTGATTTCTCTAAAAGATTCAAAAAAGAGTATAAAAGAGCGATACGGCAGGGCAAACAAGATAAGATAGATTCTCTAATAGAAAAACTAGCAAATGATGAAGCCCTAGAGCCAAAACACAAAGACCACGCATTACAAGGTGAATACACAGGATATAGAGAATGCCACATAGAGCCAGAGTTGCTACTTATCTATAAAAAGCAAGAGGATATATTGGTGCTAGTGTGCTTTAGACTAGGCAGTCATAGTGAGTTGTTTGGTTAAGAGCAAATCAAAGATATGTGTTTAATGGCATAAATTTTAAGAAAAGGAGCAAACCATGACTGTAGTGCTTAAAAATGCGGATTACACTACTTTGGAAGCTATCAAAAATTTGCAAAAAATGCAAAAGAATTTAGAGATAGAAATACAAGAGGACAAAGACTTTGAATTTATACGACAAAAAATGCGACAAAAGTTAGACTTACCACGAAATAAAGCCGTATTTGAAAGGCTAAAAGATAAATGAAATATCTAAGCCTAGATGAGGCTATTATTTTACACAATGATATTATGGAGGCGATGAATGGGCTACAAGGCTACAACAAAAGCCAAATTAGCTACCTAGAATCTGCCCTCACACATATACAAAATGATGAGTTTTATCCTAGCTTTTTGGATAAGCTTACGCACCTAATCTTTTCTTGTGTGAAATTCCACCCCTTTTTAGATGGCAACAAACGCACTGCTATTTATATTGCCGATGCCTTTATAGAGCTAAATCACCCAGAGATTTTAAGAGAAGATTTGTATGAAAAGTTAGAAGATGTCGTGGTAGATGTGGCAAGTGGCAAGATAGATAAAGAAAATTTAAAAAAGATATTAATCGAAATATTAGGCTTATAAATGCAAAAAATCATAAAACTTGATGTGTATAATGAGAAAAACGAGTATATGGGAGAAAAGAGAATCTAGCCAAAAATAGAGCCTAGAATCTATGAGTATGGATTCTTGCTAGAGTGATCAATCCACCCAAGCAAGTCAAATCTGCTATAATGCCAACACATAAGCGATGCACCAAGCAAAACAATAATAACAGACAAAAGGACTGCGTAATGGCGGATTTGGTTATAGATTCCATTTTGGCATTTGCTTCTTTACGCAAGGATATACAACTCGTTACCCTAGAGGGCTCAAGGGCTAATGTCAATGCCAAAAAGGATAGATTCCAAGATTATGATATAAGCTTTTTTATGGAGGATATTTCATCTCTGCGTCAAGATACTTCGTGGCTTGGGCATTTTGGCAAGATTTTGATGATGCAAATGCCAGAATCTATGGAACTATTTCCACCGGATTTAAAAGAAGGGTGGGAGAGCTATCTTGTGCTGTATGAAAATGGGGTAAAGATTGATTTTACGCTGATACCGCTAAGTGATATGGAATATTATTTCACACACGAGAAACTTACACAAGTTTTGCTAGATAAAAATGATGTAGTGTCAAAGACTATGGGGCGTGAGATTGTCCCAAGTGATGAGGATTTTTGGCTCAAACCCCTCACACAAAGAAGTTTTGATGATTGCCTAAATGAGTTTTATCATCTCAAAGGCTATGTGCTAAGGGCATATCTAAGAGATGAGGCTATGAGTATGAATGCTTATATAGATTCTATGCGGGAGGCATTGTTAATTTTGCTGTGCTGGGAGAGGGCATTAGAGGCTTTGAGGGGTGGAGATTCTAAAAGGGCGTTGTTAGCACCCACAAAGCCTAGCAAAGACAAGGATTTAGATTGTGATGAGAGGACGCAAGAGCTAAAGATTCACACCAAGAGATTTCAGCATAACTTTAGCTTTGGAAAGCACTGCAAATACCTCCCTGACTTTCTTTCTAAGGGGACTTATAAGACTTTGTTAAAGACTTATAAACTAGGCGATATTACACAAAGCTATAAAGCTTTGAAAGCTTTGCAAAGGCTTTGTGATGAGACAGCTAGCAAAATAGCTAAACACACGGGCTTTGTGATTCCAAACTACAAAAAAGCTATCCATACATACTACAAAGCCCTAAAAAAGCTATAAGCAAATCTAATCCTCATCATACAATCCTACAAGATTTTTGTTTGTTGCTATTTTGTGAGATATATCCACTTTCAAAACCTCAAGAATATTGCTTGATTCCAAACAAGGAATCTCTTGGGTTTTTGTCAAAACAATAGAATCTCTTGTGTTTGCTTGTTTGAGAGTATAGCTTTTAAATCCAGCCAAAAACGCACTATAAAGCATTGAAGAATTTTGACTATAAGTAGTAATAATGCAATCCTTTGAAGTGAGCAAAAAAAGCGTTTTAAAATATTCATAAGTCCATAATAGCTTATTTTTGTTGGGGCTAAAGGCATCTTGAAAAACTATATCAAAAACCATTTGCTTCTTTTGAAAACCCTTCAATATCTCCCTTGCATCTCCCAAATGCAAAAAAACTTTAAAATCGCCCTTTTGATAAAAATGCTTTTGTGTTAATTCTGATAATATCTCTGTATCTAGCTCTTTAGGGTAAGAATATTGTAACAAAGTTTGAATCAAATTTCTATCCATTTCAGGAGAATGAATCTCTAAAGCTTTAATTCCATTTTGATAAGCATAGTTAATCGCACAAAGCGTGTTGTATCCAAGCCCAAAACAAATATCAAGAATCTTGAGATTGCGCTTATTTTTGTGGAAATAGAAACTTGGCAAAATATGTTTGTGCAAAGTTTCTTGCAATGCCCCATCTTGCGTAGAATGATAATGCTCTTGGAAAACCTGACTAAAAAGAGTGAAACTTTTATCGCTAGTTTGAATATTCATTTTGACAATCTTTAGTATAAATTAACACATTATTTTATACAATTCCATTATTTTTTTGCAAATTGTTGCACTTTATAAGGATTGATAGTGGGATTTGTAGATTTTTTTAAAACTTTCAAAAAAGACAATCAAGAAAGAGCGACCCCAAAAGAAGCTCCTAGTCATTGGATAAAATGCCCTAGCTGCAATGCCTTGATGTATTACAAAGAAGTCATTGCACAATACCACACATGCCCAAAATGCAATTTCCATATGCGTATTGGGCTAAAAGATAGAATCTCTCTAATCTGCGATGAAGGCAGCTTTGTAGAATTTGACAAAGAACTAGCCCCCACAGATCCTTTGAATTTTGTGGATAAAAAAAGCTACAAAAAACGCATTGAAGAATACGAGAAAAAATGCGGACGCCCAAGCTCCATTGTCAGCGGAGAATGCACAATCAATGGCATTTCTGCACAAATTGTCTTATTTGATTTTAACTTCATGGGAGGTTCTTTGGCTTCTGTGGAGGGAGAAAAAATTACAAGAGCTATCCATAGGGCTATTGCCAACAAACAAGGGCTTATTATCGTCAGTGCAAGCGGAGGAGCTAGAATGCAAGAATCCACCTATTCGCTAATGCAAATGGCAAAAACCTCTGCTGCACTCAATGCACTTAGCAATGCCAAATTGCCCTTTATCTCTATTTTAAGCGATCCAACAATGGGAGGCGTTAGTGCTTCATTTGCGTTTCTTGGAGATATTATTATGGCAGAACCGGGTGCAATGATTGGATTTGCCGGAGCTAGAGTTATCAAACAAACTATTGGTGCAGATTTGCCACAAGGATTCCAAACAGCAGAATTTTTGCTTGAACATGGCTTGATTGATATGATTGTCCAAAGAAAAGAAATGAAAGAAAAAATCGCACAAATCTTGGAATATTTCAAAGCAGAATCCATCAATGGTTAAAATTATGGTGTATTACATTGCCAAAAACAAAGATATGAGCGATACTCTATGTGAAGAATTCAAAGCCTTAAGCCTTGGATTTGGTGTCAAACTTGATTTTATTAATCTTTTTTCAAAGTCAATCAAAGAGGGGCAAAAACAAGATTCACAAGAAGCCCAAAAATCTTATACCAAAGAATTTTTAAAGGTTTTCAAAAATCAACAATGCAAAATCGCTCTCTCCCCTAATGGAAAAAGTATCGATTCTTTTGCGTTTTCTAAGCTCTTAGAAAATAAAGGAGAAATCGCCTTTTTTATCGGGGGTGCTTATGGATTAGAAGAATCTTTTATCCAAAAATGCCATTATTCGCTTTCACTCTCAAATTTAACCTTTAGCCATAAAGTAGCTAAAGTTGTCGTAAGTGAGCAAATTTATAGGGCTTTTTGCCTCATCAACAATCACCCCTATCACAAATAATGGAGGACTTTGTGCAACAAACAGAAATAGAAGCTTTAAAAAAAATCTTAGAAACCAAAAAAAAGGCGATATTAGATAACAATTTTGACCACCAAAAAAGCATGGAAAATCTACGCGGAATCTCTTTGGACGAAGCCGATGAAGCAGCAATGAGCATGAAAAACACCCTTGATGGACTAATCTTTGAACATCATCATAAAGAGCTAGAATACATAGAAAGGGCATTAGAAAAAATTGAAAATGGAGAATATGGGATTTGCGAAATGTGCGATGAACCAATTAGTATTCAAAGACTAAAAGCAAAACCTCATGCGAGATTCTGTATTATATGCAGAGAAATAGTTGAAAAAGATTTAAAGGGTAGAAAATGAAATTTAAATATTATCTTGGAGCTTTATTTGTTTTTATTGTGTTGCTTGGATTGTATGTTTATAGCCTAAGTGGCTTTAGCTATACTTATCATATTCCTTTTACGCCACAAACCATTACATTGCCTATAGCTATATGGTTTATTATCCCTGTAATTATGTTTTTTGTTATTGTGATTTTCTTAGAAGTGGGCGGTGCTTATCGTATGTGGTATAAACGAACTAAATACAAAAATGACTACAAACTTCTTCTTACGCAAATTGAAAATCAGCTTTTATGCAAAGAAGTTCCCTATAAAGAGCCTTCTATGAATCGCTACAAAAAACTCTCCATTTTGCTAAGCAATCTAACCTTTGATATCAAAGAAGGCACTCCAATTAAAAGCGGTGAAGTGAGATTAGATGAGATGATAGAAACACTAGGAAATCTAAAAAGGGGCGAATATGTCAATCTCAAGAAATTTAATCCGGGTGAAAAATGCCCCTTTTTGAAATTGAATATTTTAAATGAGATTCACAATGATAAAAAATTTGCCGCAGAAGTGCTAAAAAAGCAAAATTACGATGAAGAATATAAACAAGAGGCTTTCAAAAAGCTTTTAGAAGCTGGCGATTTAAAAGATATTAAACGCTTTGTTGGCGAAATAAAATTCAACAAAGATTTGGCTAATAAAGTGCTTGGAATGTGTTATGCACAAAAAATGGATTTTAGCGATGAAGAAGTGGCAAAATTATGTGCAGAGGTTGGCTACAACAAAGAAGATTATCTTGCTTTAGCACAAAAAACAAAAGAATGCTATGAGCCTTCTAGTTGGGTAAGATTATTTGAATCTTTAGCCAACAAAGATGAAAATGCAGAATTAGCCTATTTTTATGTATTATTAGAACTTGAAATGATTGATGAAGCCAAAGAAAGATTAAACTCACACCCGCAAAATGAACTTCTAAAAATACGCGCTTATTTAGATTTAAAAAATTTGGGGAAAAACTATCCATTAGAACTTTTTTTGCTAGATAAATAAGAAAGGTTGTGAAGTGGTACGCCCAGAGGGAGTCGAACCCCCAACCCTCAGATCCGAAGTCTGATGCTCTATCCAATTGAGCTATGGACGCAAAAAAGAGATAGAATCATATCTTAATTAATTTTAATAAATACTAAAGGCACATTATGAAAAAACTTTTAATTTTATTTTTACTTACTCTTCAAAGTCTAGTTTCAAAACCCATCTTAGCCGTCAGCATTCCCATGCAAGAAGAATTTATACAAAAGATTGCTGGTATGGAATATGAAATTATCTCTCTTGTGGAAAAAGGGGTGAATCCTCATGATTTTGAGCCAAAATTTTCGAGTATCAAGAAAGTCAATGAGGCGATTGCATACTTTTCAATAGGAATAGAATTTGAAGATTCTTGGCTAAAGAGATTTAAACAGCAAAATCCGCAAATGCAAATTTTCCCTTCTAATGCTGGGATTGATTTTATCAATTTTGCTCAAAATACGCATCATCATGAGAATCATAGCCACGACAATGGAGATAAGCACATTTGGCTCTCTACCTCTAATGCCAAACAAATCGCTACTAATCTTTACAAAGCCCTCTCCACTCTTAACCCCCAAAAAGACTATTCTAAAGCCTATGAAGCACTTATAATAGAAATAAAAAATACCGACAAAATCATCAAAGAAAATCTAAAAAACCTACCCAAAGGACAAAAATTCGTCGTCTTTCACCCTATGCTTGGATATTTCGCAAAAGATTATAATTTAGAAGAAATTTCTATTGAAGTAGAAGGCAAAAGCCCCAAAATGAAAGAAATGATGAAAGTAATCAACACCATAAAAAAAGAAAATCTTAAAATTATTTTTGCTCAACCAGAATTTTCTACCAAAGCCGCTGAATTCATCGCACAAGAATCAGGGGCTAAACTTGGCTATTTTTCGCCTCTACAAACTCCTTGGGCAGAGAATCTTATAGATTTTTCCAAAACCCTAAAAGCTATGCAAGAGTGAAGATTTAAACAATCTCACTCTACTAAAATTAATCGACTTTAGAATCAATCTTTCTTATATTTCCAAAACCGAATAAACCGGGGTAATTTTCTTCAATTCTTCAGCCCCCTTTAGCTCTTGTAGATTGATAATAAAACAAGATTCTACGCACTCTGCACCAGCTTTTTTGATAAGATTTGCCGCTGCATAAGCTGTCCCCCCTGTGGCGATTAAATCATCAATCAATAAAACTTTTGGGGCATGTTCCAAAGAATGATTTTTAAACGCATCAATATGGATTTCAATCTCGCTAAACCCATACTCCAAAGAATATTTTTCAGAAATCGTTGTATAGGGGAGTTTTCCTTTTTTGCGAATAGGCACAAACCCAATCCCCAAAGAATACGCCAACGCCGCCCCAAAGATAAATCCGCGACTTTCAATTCCAGCCACATAATCCAAATGATAATCCCTATACCGCCTACTTAAAGAATCCATAAGAAAACTATAAGCCTCTTTATTGTTAAGAAGCGTGGTGATATCTCTAAATACGATTCCGGGTTGTGGAAAGTCCTTTATCTCTCGGATAGAATCCAAAAGCATATTTTTTTCTTGTTGTGTTAGCTCCATATCCTTCCTTTATTTTAGAGTAAAGCTTCTATTTTTTGCTCTAAATCTTTGATTTTACTTTTGTATTTTTCAGTTTCCACGCGATATTGCGAGTTTCTTTGCTTTAAAGTTTTGACTTCATTCCTCAATGCCGTAATTTCATCAGTTAAAATATCAATATTTCCCAAAGCCCTTTGGAGCTGCAATTGATGTTTTCGTATAAGAATCTCTGCCTCTTGTAGAGTTAGCTTCATCACTGCACTATTTTTCTCTTCCTTTTGCGCAACACTTTTATAAAAAAAAGTTTTCACTATCATAAATAAAACAAACAAAATAAATGCTGTCAAAAACAACCATTGTGCAAATTGAGCCATAAATCTATCCTTATTGTAACTTTTCTACTCTAATAGCGTGCCTTCCACCTTCAAACTTCCCTGAAATAAAACTTTGCAAAATTATTTCTGCCATTCCAATGCCAATCACCCTAGCCCCAAGACAAAGCACATTGGCATCATTGTGCGCCCTTGCCATCATTGCTCCATAAGGCTCATTACAAAGTGCAGCTCGAATCCCTTTATGGCGATTAGCAGCAATACTCATTCCAATCCCGCTTCCACAAACCAAAACTCCCAAGCTCCCCTCTTCTTTCAAAACTTCACCACAAAGCAAATTAGCAAAATCAGGATAATCCACGCGATTATTATCATAAGGTCCCAAATTAACCACTTGATGCCCCATTGACTTCAAAATCTCTGCCACACTCTCTTTAAGCTCAAAACCCGCATGATCACTTGCAACAAAAATTTTCATTATATCCTCCTATGATAAAAGCCATTGCAAAACAAAATCCACAGGTGCTGATAAAATAACCGAAAGCGGGGTGCTCAAAATCAAAATCAAAACCACCATTCCAACTACCGGATGAATTTTGTTGAATGCCCTTGCAAAAAAATCATTTTTAAACATCAATCCCAAATATGCCAAAGCATTTGAACCATCTAAAGGCGGTATGGGCAAAAGATTAAAAATTGCCAAAATTACATTATAAATTATAAGCTGCAAAAAGAAAAAAATAACTAAAATAAATAAAAATTGTGGATTTTCAAAGTATCCAAAAACACCGCTTAAGATTCCCCCATTTAATCCATAAAGCAACAAACTTGCCAAGATTGCCAATACCAAGTTATAACCAATCCCAGCCAAAGATACCAAAAAAGCTGCGAAATATCCACCATTATAAATCACTCTATCCATTCTTACAGGCACGGGTTTAGCCCAACCAAACAAGAAAGGTGCATTTGCCAAAAACAAAGTAGCAGGGACAAGAATAGAACCAATCAAATCAATATGGACAATAGGATTTAAACTAAGCCTTCCAGAATCCTTTGCTGTGCTATCTCCATAACGATAAGCGACATACCCATGCATAATTTCATGCCCAATAATAGCAATAAGAAGTGCTACTACCATTAATGGGATTTTATACGCCAAAGACAATTCAGACATTACAACTTCTCTCTCATTTTATCCTCTAAAGATTCAATGCTCTTACCCATTCTCTCCCAGCGAATATTAAAATCATCATCCCAGCTAAAATAAACAAACCAAGGCTTACCAATCACATATCTATAATGCACACTTCCCCAGAATCTTGAATCACTTGAATTGTTGCGATTATCCCCCATCATAAAAAATTCATCTTCAGCAATTTTGGCATAAAATGCCAATTCCCCATTTTCTAAATACACAGGCTTCATAGCAATATTAGGAGTATTTTGCAAAAGCACAAAAGAATCAATATCACTCTTTTGATAATGAACTCCGGGATGCTTTGTCGCATAAGGATCATAAATAAAGGTTTTGCCTCCAAACTGCAATGTTTTGGTAGGATTTTGGCTATATGGATTTTCTTCTTTGAAATGCACCCAAAGCCCCTCTTTGGTATAAAGCACTTCATCGCCACCTATGGCAACATTGCGTTTGACAAAATGGATTTTGGGCTCTAGCGGATAGCGAAATACCACAATATCGCCTCTCTTTGGTCGCTCGCCCTCAATTAAATGCCCATTATTATTAAAATCTGGCAAAACCTTAAATTCAATCCAAGGAATAGTGGGTGTAGGGATTCCATAGGCATATTTTTTGACAAATAAATTATCCCCAATCAACATTGTATTTAACATACTTCCACTGGGAATCACAAAAGCTTGTGCAATAAAAAAAATAATAGCCAAAACAATAATAATTGTGCCAACCCAACTATTGATAAAATTATAAATTTTACTTAAAATCTTCATTCTTTTCCTTGTATTTCTGCCCTTAATTTTGCCGCTTTAATAGTGTTTTGCAATAACGATGCAATTGTCATGGGACCTACTCCACCAGGAACAGGAGTGATATAGCTACAAAGAGGGGCAACATTTTCATAATCTACATCCCCTACGATTCTGCCATTATCTAGGCGAGTAATTCCAATATCCACAACCACCGCACCTTCTTTTACCATATCTTTGGTAATGAGATTTGGTTTGCCCACACCTACACACAAAATATCTGCCTTTTTGGTATGCTCTATAAGGTTTTGGGTGTAAATATGGCAAAGCGTAATGGTGGCATTTTCGTTTAAAAATAACGCTCCAAGTGGTTTGCCAACAATATTGCTTGCACCCACAATCACGACATTTTTACCTTTGATTGGAATTTGATAATGCTTTAAAAGCGTGATTACACCCATAGGCGTTGCAGGGATAAACCCCTCAAGATTGCAAAAGATTCTTCCCATATTAAAAGGATGAAAACCATCAACATCTTTCTTTGGAGAGATAGCCTCCAACACAGAAGTTGCATCAATATGTTTTGGTAGAGGGAGTTGCACCAAAATACCATCGATATTTGGATTTTGATTAAGCATCAAAATAGTTTGCAAAAGCGCATCTTGCGTGATACTCTCTGGCATTTCGTGCGTGGTAGAATAAATCCCCGTTTGACTGCATGCCTTAGCTTTCATATTAACATAGCTTTGTGAAGCAGGATCGTTTCCCACCAAAATAACTGCCAACCCCGGAGTAATTTTTCGTTGGTTTAGCATTTGAACTTCTTGCTTAATTTGCTCTTGAATCTCTAAAGCTAATGACTTTCCATCTAAAATCTGCATTAATGCCCTTTAAAAAGTTATTGTGATATTATAATAAAAAAAGTTTTTTTAATACTTTAAACTCTAGTTGTTTTTAAGCGAGGTTAATTAAGATTGCACAGAGTTATTTTAATTTGCATTATATTCATCAATCTCTATGGTGAAGACAGCTTTATCACGCCTATTGAATATGGGCAAATGCTTTATGAAAACCCTAGGGGAATTGGTTGTGTAAATTGCCATGGAGAAAGAGGGGAAGGAAAACTTATTGCAGATTATTCTCACAAACAAAAAGAAAAAAGATTAAAAGGTCCTCAAATCAATAATCTATCTTTCAAAAAGTTTCTTCAAGCCCTACAAGAACCCACAAAAGTAATGCCAAAATATTATCTCACACAAAGCGAGATTCAAGCAATCTATAAATACCTAGAATCCAAAAATACAAAAAACCATAAGGAACCCTAATGAAAAAAATCCTAAAAGATTACGAAGAAATTACCGAGAGCTTCAAAATCTTAAACCAATACCAAAATGTTGTAACTATCTTTGGGGGCGCACGAATCTCAAAAGAAAATAAAAATTATAAAAAAATCCAAAAACTAGCCTATGAACTCGCAAAAGAAGGATATTCTATTATGACGGGCGGAGGACCGGGAATTATGGAAGCTGCTAATTTTGGAGCATTCAAAGCCAAAAGCAAAAACCCAAACATTGTCTCTATTGGATTAAATATCCAACTCCCCCACGAACAAGAAATGAATCCCTATGTAGAAATTCCACTAAAATTTCAAAACTTTTTTAGTCGTAAATTAGTTTTCAATCACAATTCTACGGCTTTTATTGTTGCAATAGGGGGATTTGGGACGCTTGATGAGTTAAGTGAAGTTTTGGTGCAAATTGCCACAGGAAAGCACAAAAAGATTCCTATTATTTTATATGGAAAAGAATATTGGAGAGGCTTTATTAAGTGGCTAAAAAAACAAATGCTAAAAGAAAATCTCATCACCAAACAAGAATTAGCCCTGCTAAGTCTTGCAGATTCTCCAAAAGAAGTTTTAAAGATTCTAAAAAATGGGATTCCCAACCCCATACATCATAAATAAAACCATAAAAGCTGCAAACAATGCCAAAATAATAGGAGCAAATCGTGCCATATCAAATCCCTCACAGCAAAGAAAGTAAATGAAAGATTTAGCATACAATAAAAGACCTAAAAATTTCCAACAATTCATTGGACAAAAGCACATTTTTGGAGAAAATGCCCCTTTTATGCAACTTCTAAAAAGCGGAAAAATTCCTCATAGTTTTTTCTTTGGACCCCCTGGAAGTGGCAAAACAACCGCAGCAACTTTGATTGCTAATGAGCTTGGATACCCTTTTTATAATCTTAATGCCACAAGCTTTAAAAGTGAGGATTTACGCAATATTTTAAAAAACCACCAAAACACACTCCAAAAACCTTTGATTTTTATTGATGAAGTGCATCGCCTAAACAAAGCACAACAAGAATTATTGCTACCCATTATGGAAAATCATCAAGCCTTGATTTTGGGAGCTTCGACAGAAAATCCCTTTTTTGCACTCACTAATGCAATTCGCTCACGCTCTTTTGTTTTTGAATTTCACTTACTAAAACAAGAAGAATTAGCAGAAATCTTAAAAGAATATGATTTAAAAGATGAAATTAGAGAATTTCTCATTAGCACTAGCGGGGGAGATGCAAGGGCAATGCTAAACCTCTTAGATTGTGCATTAAGTAGCAACAAGCCTTTAAGCATTGAACTTCTTAAAAACTTCCGCACCCATTCACTCAATAGTGGCACAAATGATTCTAATACACACTATAATCTTATTTCTGCGATGATTAAAAGCATACGAGGAAGTGATGAAAATGCGGCTATTTATTATCTTGCAAGATTAATTGAAGGCGGCGAGAATCCAGAATTTATTGCAAGACGATTAGTGATTTTGGCTAGCGAAGATATAGGCAATGCAAATCCAAATGCTTTGAATCTTGCCACCTCCACTATGCAAAGCGTTGCTAAAATCGGCTATCCAGAAGCTAGAATCATTTTAAGCCAGTGCGTTATTTACCTAAGTGCTTCACCCAAATCAAACACTTCCTATGAAGCCATCAATGCTGCTTTAGATTACATAAAAGCCCACCCCAATGAGCCTATCCCAAAACATATTCAACAATTCCACAAAGACTATCTATATCCCCACGATTTTGGAGGTTGGGTAGAACAAAGCTATTTACCCAAAAAATTAGAATTTGTTAAATGGCTTCCTAAGGGATTTGAAAAAACATTAAAAGAATGGTTAGATAAAATCAAGAAGAAAATATAAGCTTGAAAATCAAATTTGGCACTAGCCAAAAAGGCTAGTTACTCAACAACTGGAGTGTGAGCAGATCTTTTATCTTCTCCAATATCTTCTCTATGTGGTTGAGAGCCTACAACCTCATCCCACACGATACAGCCATCAGTTGGACAGGCAGAAGCACAGGCAGGTTCATCATTATGTCCTACGCATTCTACGCATTTATTGTTATAAACAAAGTAGCAACCATCATTGTTTGGATTATCATCATCATCTACAATTGCTTCAACTGGACATTCATCAATGCAAGCACCACAGGCGATGCAAATATCAGTAATTTTAACAGACATATTTATCTCCTTAAAATTGAATTAAACTTTAGAGTATATAGAAAACCTGCTAAAACTAATCTTTAAAAATCATTTTTTACGCAATTTTTAGCAAAGCCAACGAAAAAATAGAAAAATTTTGCCCAATTTTGCAGCATTAAAATGTGCTATAATCCCAAAACTTTTAGGATTTTCAAAATGAAACTTTAAGAGAGTAATCAATGGATATTATTTTTGGACCGGTACAATCAAGAAGGTTTGGCGAATCTCTAGGGATAGACTTATCCCCCAAAACCAAACAATGCAATTATGATTGCTTGTATTGTGAATTAAAAGGCAAGAAAGCACAAGATTCTATGCAAGAGATTTTAGAGGTTGAAGAGATTTTAGAGGCAATCAAAAAAGGGCTAAAACAATTTAAAAATATCCAATCTCTCACAATTACCGCCAATGGAGAACCCACCCTTTATCCTTATTTATACGAATTGATGTTGCGTTTAGAGGACATTAAAGGCGGAGTGCAAACTTTGCTTCTAACCAATGGCTCACTTTTGTGGGATTTAAGTGTTTCTAGGGCTTGTTTGCTTTTTGATAAGGTAAAATTTTCATTGGATGCTATTTCACCAGAAGTGTTTAAAAAAATCGATAGACCCACAAAAAATATTTCTTTGGAGCAAATTTTGCAAGGAATCTACCAATTTAGTGCGGACTTTAGCGGGGAACTTTATGCAGAAATTCTTTTTGTCAAAAATATCAATGATAGCCTAGATGAAATAAAAAAAATGGCAAGATTCTTAGCGCCTATGAGGCTAAAAAGGCTAGATATTAGCAGCATTGACAGACCCCCTGCTTATAAGGTTTCCCCAATCCCTCAAGAGCAATTAGAAATCTTTGCAAGAATTTTTAGAGACTTTAAAATCCCAACCTTTCTACCAACAAGAACCCCAAACACAAAAAAAGAAAATTTAAATCTAAGTCAAGATGAAATCCTAAAAACCCTCGCCTTGCGTCCTATGAGCAAAGAAGACATAGAAAGCCTTTGGAATAAAGAAAGCATAAATAGGCTAGAGATTCTGCACCAAGAAAAAAAAGTAAGTATAAACAATGTAAATGGAATAAATTTTTTTATCACAAAAGGAAATTTATGAGATTACTTTTAGACTGGAATATTTTATTAGGCATCTCAAGGCGATTTACTGCTCATCTTTGGGTGCAAATTACAAAAGACAAACAAAAACGCAAGAAAATAAGAAATTTTATAGAA
Organism: Helicobacter pullorum NCTC 12824; assembly: GCF_017979475.1. GTDB lineage: Bacteria > Campylobacterota > Campylobacteria > Campylobacterales > Helicobacteraceae > Helicobacter_D > Helicobacter_D pullorum. The sequence goes on along the minus strand of NZ_JAERIT010000001.1, from coordinate 91,953 downwards.
AGACGCACTCTAATTTTCAATGCAGGCGATTCAGATAAAAAGATTCCCAAACAGACAATAGAAAAAATTAACCATTTTGATAATGACGATTTTTTGGCTTTAAATTTCTTAAACAACAAAGATAAACACAAAACATTAACAAAAACAACAAAAATATCTAGCAATTCTCAAATTTCCAAAAAATATTTCATTCATTCTAATCAATTAGAAAATCTCTACAATCTCTTGCAACAAAACATTGATATGCAGGAGGAGAGAAAGGGGAGGAGGCATTATGGCTTCTTTGATTTTGATTCAAATTCTAAAAATCCAAAATCCCCTTTAAATCCATGGGCTTATGTGCGTGTAAAAAATGAAGCAAAAACACTAAGGGCAAGTTTAGATTCTATTCTCCCAGCAATCCAGCGAGGGGTCATTGGATATAATGATTGTGATGATGGAAGTGAAGAGATTATTTTAGAATTTTGCAAACAATACCCTAGCTTTATCCCCGTCAAATACCCTTACAAAGTCATTATAGAAAATCCCACAAAAGAAGAAAACAAACTTTATAGCTATTATAACTATATATTAAACTTTATCCCCAAAAATGAATGGTTTATTAAAATTGATGTGGATCATATCTATGATGCCAAAAGGCTTTATAAGAGTTTTTATTTGCCAAGAAACAAATGGGATATGGTAGATTATCCAAGAATCAACCTACAAGTCAAAAATGCCGACATTCTAATAGCAAAAAATGGTAAAAATGGGTATCTACTAGACATTGGAGATCAAAAGCTGTGTTGCAATATTGCTTGTGGATTCGTCGAGAGAGTTGGCAAAAAACGCTTTTACACTCCTCCAACCAAGGAAGACATAAAATTGCTCCCCAATTATCGAAGTTATGAAGCCTTTATTATGGGTTTTTTCAAAAGAAATAATAAAATACTAGACAGATTCCTTTTTATTGAATTTTGCAGAAGGCATTTCAAAGCAGAACTAACAAACTACCATTTTCCTTTTATCAAACAAAGCAGGTGCCATTTAAGCTTCAAAGAATACCTAACCATAAAAGACTATCAAAACTCACAAGATTCAAACATTGGCACAAGAATTGATAAAAAAATGCTACTTGAAGATAGAATCTTGGAACTTTATACAAGATTTAACCTCTAAACTGCAATGTTTTACCTCTAAAAATAATTTTAAGCAACCATTAAAATCAAAAATGATGATATCTTTTACCATCCATTTCAAATTACCATTATTGCCAGCAAAGTCTCCTAAAGCGCAAACACATATTGCTTAAACAGCCAAATCAACGCAGATTCTAAAGCCAAAAAAACAAAGGTATAGAAAATCCACCTAGGTTGGTTTAAAATCTGCAAAAATCTCTTCCATCCAAAGTAATGCAAGGTTAGAAAAAATACAAAAAACCCGCTAATACTCCCAGCCAAAGCCAATCCCACCGCACCCAAAAACTGCATTAAAACCAAAGAAAAAATCGTCCCAACCCCCAAAGAAAAGGCTGTAATTTTTGCCGCCAAAGCCTGTTTATTTTGCGAATAAAGCCACAAAGAAAAAATACGCGATAGCCCAAAGGGCAAAAGCCCTATCATATATGCACTAAATACCGCTGCTGTCTGCAAAGTATCTTCACGCCCAAACTGCCCCCGCTCAAACAAAAGCCAAATAATCTCTTTTTGCAACAAAATTCCACCAATCACGCACGCCCCAAGCAAAACACACAAAAGCCAAAAAGAACGCACAAGCTCCCTTAAAGCCTTTTGCTCTTGCTTTTCTTTGAGATATTTTGCCACTAATGGAAAAAGCGCTGTGGAGGTTGCGATTGCAAAAATCGCCAAAGGAAGTTGAAAAATACGATTTGCATAATACAAATAAGAAATCGCCCCACTTGCCAAAAATGACGCCAAAAGCGTATCAATAAAAGAAGCTAGTTGTGCGCTAGAACTCCCAATCATAGCTGGGAAAAACTGCTTGCCAAAGGACTTTACGCTCGCATTTACCAAATCTTTTTTTGCTCTTATTTCTTTAAAGCCCACACAAAGCAATTTAAAAAAACCCAATCTCCACATCGGATAAAAATGCAACAAAATTTGTGCCACCCCACCGGCTAAAACACCATAACTAAGCAACAAAACACTCTCATAAGCATCGCTATTTTGTGCCAAAAGCAAAGCAACAATCATCGCAAGATTCAAAAGTGCGGGGGAATACGCCCATGCAGTGAAATTCCGCCTATATTGCAACATCGCTCCAAAAAAAGTTACAATAAAAACCAGCAATAAATACCAAAAATTAATCGCCACCAAAGGTGCTGCAAGTGCGATATTTTCATCACTAAACCCATAGGCTAGTATCTTTGTAACTTCAATTTGAAAAATCCATACAAGCAAAGACAAAATCACTAAGATTCCGCAAAATATTAATAAAATCTTTAATGCAAACCCGCCTTTAAACCTTGCTTGAAAAAAGCTCGGCAAAAAGGATTGATTAAAAGCACCCTCCCCAAAGATTCTACGAAAAAGATTAGGCAGCTTAAAAGCAACAAAAAAAATATCGCTATAAACCCCAGCACCAAGAGTTGTAGCTGTGAGTAAATCTCTAATAAACCCCAAGATTCTTGAAGTCAAAATCCCACTACTATTAGTCAAAAAAGCTTTCAAAAACATTAATCTAATCTCTTTGTAATATTTTTCTTATTGTGAATTTGATAAAATCAAAAAATATTTTTGCATAAAAGATTTTAGAATATGGTAAAAAAAGATTCTCAAACCTCATTTCGCCCCTATTATGTCAATGAATGTGAAGATATTAAATTCACTATCAAGCAAATTGCTTCTCAGTTCAACAAAGATCCAGATACCCTAGACTTTATACTCCAAGCCATTACAACTTACAAAAAAAATCTTCATGATTACGCTCCAGAACCACTCAAAGAAAATGAAGTCAATGAGTTTTTAGAAAATCTCAACAACCTTTTAGAGCCAAGCCTTACAATCACACAATACTATTCTATCCTAATTGTAGAAAAAGAAAAAAATGAAAACAAATTTCACTTTATCTCCAACAAATCCTTTAGCGAAGCATATCTTATATTGCGTGCGGGATTTGTTTTCAACCAAGAAGAGTTTGAGAATCTCTACCTACAAATCCGCAAAATCAAAGCATGGAACAAAATCTTATTCATCAATGAAAAAGCAGAAAAGCTCGCATTAAAAGAATTTTTGCAATCTCTAAAGTATCCCCTAAAGCAAGAAGTGCGATATCTTTTGTGCCAAAGTTTCAATTTCATTCCCCCAGCTGAATCACATTTGGAATTCAAAAAAGAAATCACAGGACAATTTCAAACCATACTCAAAGATGAAGTTATCTGCATCTTTCACAAAGCCCTAAAGGGCAAACCCGGAAGAAATATCCGCGGGCAATACATTATCCCAGAAGACCCCAAAAGCCTCAATCAACCCTGCTTATTAAAATTTGATACTACCAGCATTCAAACCAAAGATTACCCCACAAAAGTAGAATATCTCGCCGCTATTGGCGGAATCTTAAAATACAAAGAAGACATATTATCCATTGAAGACACATTAGAAACCAAAGAAGTGAGCCTAAAAACTACCGGTTCCCTTATAGGCGAAATCGAAAGTGGCACAGAAATCAATATCACAGAAGCGGATTCTCTCAAAGAAGCTTTGGGGCAAGGAATGGAGATTCAAGCCTCCAAAGTCAATATCCAAGGCAATGTTGGTGCCAACGCACAAATACACGCCAAAGAAGTCTATATCGGTGGTTTCACACACCAAGATTCCAAAATCTTTGCCACCGATGCAGAAATCCAAACCCACAAAGGCTATCTCAAAGCACAAAACATCAAAATACACACCCTAGAAGCCGGGATTATCGAAGGCAAAAGAGTCGAAGTAGAAAAAATGTATGGAGGCAAAATCTATGCAGAAGAGATTTTTATTCAACACCTACATTCCAATGCCTTCTTATACGCCACAAAACAAATTCAAGTTATCACAATGCAAAAGGGAGAAAATCGATTTTATATCGCTGCAAACTATAGTCTTGACACCAAAGAACTCTACAACACCCTATTGCACAAAAAAAATACCTCCATTAAAGAAGCTATCCAGCTCACCAAAGAATTAAAAGTGGAAAGCCTAGAGCTCAAAAAACTCAAAAATACAGCCGATGAAATGCGTCAGATTCTAATCCAATACAAAAAAACCAAAACAACACCGCCAAGCTATTTATTATCCAAATTTGAAGAATATCACGCACGCGTAGTAGCCCTAAAAGAAAAACGACAAAAAATCAATGCTTTAAGTGCCGCATTCAAGGAAGCTAGAGATGCTCTAAATCAACTAGATTCTAATACAAAAAATGGGATAATTGAAGTCCAAAGCGGTTGGATAGGCTACAATGAAATCCATTATATTTTTCATTCCCCCCAAAAAGAATTTATGCTAATCCCAAGAGCTGGGGAACCCTCCAAAGCCATTTTTCAAAATGGACAAATTCATCTCATCTTATAGGAGTATATCCATGATTATTGCACTGCAAGGGGAAATATTTTTCAAAGAACCTACAAGAATTGCCATTAAATGTGCTGGAGTGATTTATGAAGTTTTCATTTCTTTGCAAACAAGCAATCAAATCACACAAACAAAAGGTGAGAATCTCACGCTACTAACAACACATATTATCCGAGAAGATGCACAAATTTTATTTGGCTTTTTAGAAAACAACGAAAAAAAACTTTTTGATACACTTATCAAAATTAATGGCGTAGGACCCAAAGTTGCAATGGCAATTCTCTCCACTTACACACCCCAAACTTTTGCAAAAGTTGTCGAAAGCAACGATATCAAATCCATGCAAAGAGTCCCGGGGATTGGTCCAAAAAGTGCAGGCAGAATCTTAGTAGAACTCTCAGGCTGGTCGCTAGAGCTTAGCCAAACCAACCAAACAATCAAAGAAGATTCTACACTTCATCAAGTAGTTTTAGCCTTAGAATCTTTAGGCTACAAAAATGACATTATCCAAAAAGCCATTAAAGGCTTAGAAAAAGATGAGGTAGGGCAAATGGTAAAAGCCGCATTAAAAAAAATACAAGGTTTATAAATGAGCAAAAAATTACATTTAATTTCTCTTGGTTGCACAAAAAATCTCGTAGATAGCGAGGTAATGCTTGGAAAATTAAGCGAATATGAAAATACACAAGAAATCAAAGAAGCCGATGTAGTAATAGTCAATACTTGCGGATTTATTGAAGCTGCAAAAACAGAAAGTATTCAAACTATCCTAGAAGCACTGAATAATAAAAAAGAAAATGCCATTTTGGTGGCAAGTGGCTGTTTGAGTGAGCGTTATGCAAAAGAACTCAAAGAAGAGATTCCAGAAATTGATATCATTACAGGGGTTGGGGATTATGACAAAATTGACTTAATGATAGAAAAACGCAAAAAGGGCGAGAAAATCCTATCTAATGCTAATGGAGTGTTTTTGGCAAATGAAAACGACAAACGCATTATTAGTGGCTCAAAAATCCATGCTTATATCAAGCTCTCTGAAGGTTGCAATCAAAAATGTAGCTTTTGTGCTATCCCTAGCTTCAAAGGCAAATTGCACTCAAGGACACTAGAATCCACGCTCAAAGAAGTGCAAAATCTCGCACAAAAAGGCTTTAGCGATTTTACTTTCATTTCCCAAGATTCTAGCTCTTATCTACGAGATTTGGGCATAAAAGATGGGCTTGTTGATTTGGTTAAAGGCATAGATAAATTAGCAAAAGAAGGTATAGGCATCAAAAGCGCAAGGATTTTATATCTCTATCCTGCTACTACCTCCAAAAAGCTTATCCAAACCATCATTGATTCGCCAATTTTTCACAACTATTTTGATATGCCCTTGCAACACATCTCACAAAAAGTCTTAAAACAAATGGGCAGAGGCGGGGAATTTAAAGAATTGCTAGAAACGATGAGGCAAGCCCCAAATAGCTTTGTGCGGACAAGTTTCATCATCGGGCATCCAGGTGAGGAAGAATCTGATTTTGTTGAACTTTGTGAATTTGTAGAAAAATTCCACTTTGATAGAATTAATTTCTTTGCCTACTCCAAAGAAGAAGGCACCAAAAGTGCAAAAATGGAGCAAATCCCAAACAAAACTATTAATGCTAGGCTAAAAAAAATCAACCAAATCTTCCAAAAACAATACCGACAAAGCCTAAAGAATCTCAAAAACAAAGAATTACTTTGCATTGTTGAGGGCAACTCTAGCGAACATGAGTTTTTTTATGCAGCACGCGACATACGATTTGCACCACAAATTGATGGCGAGATTCTCATTAATGATAAAACCATTGATGAACCTATCCAAAATGGCTATTACAAAGTGAAAATTACAGAAATTTTAGGGGAAGATATAATAGGCTGCATAGTCAAAAAAGGCTAGAAATGAGATTGCCACTAGAATTTTTAGATGAATTAAAAAACGCCAAGAATCTTTTGGCATTTTCTAGTGGAACAGATTCTACGGCACTTTATTTTTTATTAAAAGAATATGAAATTTCTTTTGATATAGCCATTGTTGATTATGGCACAAGAAAGCAATCTAAACTAGAAGTCTCAAGGGCAAAAAGTCTTTGTTTTTGGGATAATAAAAAATGCTATACACTCACCACAAAGCCCATTACCAAAAATTTTGAAGCAGAGGCAAGGAAGATTCGCTATGATTTTTTCTACACACTAACCCTCCAAGAATCATACCAAAACCTCATCTTAGCTCATCAGCTCAATGATAATTTTGAATGGTTTTTGATGCAGTTTTGCAAAGGCTCTAGTATAGAAAATATGCAGATTCCCAAAAAAAGTCTCTTTTGGGAAGAAAGCCAAAGAAAATGCCATATCCTTCGCCCAATGATTTCTATTTCAAAAAATCAAATCAAATCCTATTTGCAAAAAAGAAATATTTTTTATTTTGAAGATTCTAGCAATCTTGATATTGCATTTACTAGAAATTATTTTAGGCAAAATTTCGCAAATCCATTAATAGAAAATTTCACAAAAGGCATTCACTTCAGCTTAGAAAATCTAGCCAAACAAATGCCCTTAGATAATTTAAAAGATTTGGGAGGATATTTTATTTTTAAATCCAGCCCACTTGATTTATACAAAATTGATAAAGCCACCAAAAAACTAGGCTATTGTCTAAGTCAAGCACAAAAAAAGGAATGCCAACTAAAACTCACACAAGATTGTTTTTCTATTGTCTTTGGAGGAAAAATAGCACTAGAAAAATCCCAAAACAACCTCTTTATTTTCCCCTACACTTCTTGCACACTCACCAAAACACAAAAGGAACTCTTCAGAAAGCATAAAATCCCAAAAAAATTCCGCTTTTTTATGGCAAAAAACTCCCTTGCACTCTCCATTATCCCACAATAAATTAGCTCTATAAAAGATTCCATAAACCAAAAAATGCTAAAATAATCCTAATTAATCCAAAGATTGAGGTAAGCAATGTTTGAACGAATCGACTCTATTTTGCAAAACATCGAAGAAGCACAAGCAGAAATTAAACTACTATTAGGAATGGCGAAAATTTCATTTGTAGATTATATTATGATAAAACGCGGCTCACAAGATATGCCAGAAGAATTAGGAGCTTGGAATCTCCAACAAATCGACAATGAAGTCTCCAAACTCAAAGAAGCCATAGATAGCCTTAATAAAATCAAAAAAGAAGTGCTAACTTGGTAAGTTAGCCTTGCAATTCTTGCAATTTCTCTTTGATGGCATCAATATGCCCTTTAACCTTAACATTTTTCCACAAAAAGGCAATTTTGCCTTGAGGATCAATCACAAAAGTAGAACGAATCACACCCTCATATTCTTTGCCATAAAGCTTTTTTAGCCCCCAAGCACCATAAGCTTTAAGTGCCTTTTTGTCTGTATCGCTAAGAAGCGTAAAATTCAAAGATTCTTTATCAATGAAGCTTTGATGAGTTTTCACACTATCTGGACTTACCCCCAAAACTACCGCATTAAGCCCTGATAAATTTGCTAAATTATCACGAAAATCACAAGCCTCTTGAGTGCAACCGGGCGTTTTATCTTTGGGGTAGAAATATAAAACTACCCAACTTCCCCTAAAATCCTGCAAAGAAATCTCGGCATTATCCTGATTTGGCAAACTAAAATTTGGTGCTTTATCTCCAATTTGCAATTCCATCTTATATCCTTGTTAAGTTTTTTATGATTCTAGCAAATTTATTGACTAATCTCCAATGCCACTTGACAATCCCCAAAAATCTCCAACTTTGTAACTTTAAGTCTATACTTTTTAATTTGCGGAAAATTCTTTGGAATCTCTTTGGCAAAAAATTCTAATGCCTCTTCTAACAATCCAAATTCTCGCATAAATGCTCCGCTCAAAAACTCCCTTAAATCCCTATAATCCAAAAATTCATCTTCATTATTTTTAAAATAAACAAATTCTCCATCAATCCGTATTTTCTGCCGCTTCTCTCTCTCAAAAGGCAAAATCCCAATCACCACTTCAAGCAATAAATTCTCTAAAAAAATCTTATACCACATAAACTACTTTATCCTTGTAAAAACCTTAGAAATCCCCTCCAACACACTCTCATTCATAGCCCTAATAATCTCCTCAAACCCACCTTTTGACACCTCTTTAGTCTCCAAAATCCAAAATTGCTCTATTTGCTCTCCTTTAGTTTGCTCCAACAATGCCTCAAATACCGCGGAATTCAAATTTTCATCATAATGCAAATCCAAAATATAAAGCCTCAAAGTATCAGTCAAAAATTGCTTATCTTTTGCCAACACTATACAATTTTCTCTTGCTACTTTCAACACCAACACATCAAGCAAATTTGGCAAATTATCTATCCAGCGATTTTTGGCAAAATATTCAACCTTATTTGGCTCTTTGATATAGGCGATTTTTGAAGTATCAATCTTAGCTTCAGCCTCTATTCCAAGCCACCCATATAGCCCCGTTTTATTACATTTTGCTTCTTTGTGTTCCATCTCAAATTGATAATGATTAATAGGTGCTATCTCTTTGCCCACACAACCACTTAACAATACGCCCATAATCACGCTTATTAACCACATTATTGCTTTCATTTTTATCCTTTATTCGCGAGGTCCTAATTTAACCTTTGTGCTATCAAACAAAAAGCCGCTTGGAGAGTCCCTAAAATCATCTAAAATACCATTGCCCTTTTGCAATATATGCTGCAAAGCTTTAGAATTTTGCTGCAACTCAAAAAGCAATGGCGTTAGAATAAGCCTCAAATTATAATCTCCTGCTTTTAAACTTTGCTCAAAACTATCCCTGACCTTACCGATTTGAAAAATCTCCCCTCTAGCTTCTTTTAGCAATCCATAAAATTCTCCAGAAGACTTAGAAAAATTATCTAATCCCATCTCTATATTATTAAGATTCTGCTCACTAAGAAGCCTATTAAATCTCTCTAGGCTTACTTCCAATTGCCCCATTACTTTTTCAGCTTTCGTCCCCACTTGCTCTATCCAATTTTCCTTGAATCCCAAAATAGCTTTTTGTGAATCTCCAAAGGGAGCACCCTCTCCTTGTATCAAAGCAAAAAATCCTCCTCCCGTTATCCCTTGCCTCTCTACAACCACCTTGCTCCCTTCATTTAATACAATTTCCTTTTTAACCCATATGATAATCTCTACTTTATCCCCGCTTAATTCATATTGTTTGACAAATCCCACAGGCAAGCCAAGATACTTTACTGGCGTTTCTATCCTAATGCCCGCTGGAAGTTCTTTATTATAAATATAATATTCTCTATATTCGCTAAGATTTCTATCATATTTGCCCATCCACAAAATAAATCCCGCCAAAGCAAACAAAACTATCACGAAAAAACTTCCTAATAAAACATAATTTAATCGTGCTTCCATTCCCCTCTCCTTAAATCTGATACAAAAATAAATCCAAAGAATCTGTGATTTGACTTAACTCCTCCAAACTCCCTTGAAAAAATATTTGCCTATCTCTTAAAACAATCATTCTATCAACCACTCCCTTTACGCTATCCATATCATGCGTTACCATTACTATGCTAATTCCAAGCAAGTCTCTAAGCTCTTTAATTAATTCATCAAAATGCCTTGCGCCTTTTGGATCTAAACCGCTTGTTGGCTCATCTAAAAACAATATCTTTGGACTAAGGCACAATGCTCTAGCCAAACCCACTCGCTTTACCATTCCGCCACTTAACTCACTAGGATAGAGCTTTGCAACCTTAGAATCTAGCCCCACTCTTGTTAGCCAAAAATAAGCGATATTTTCACTTTCATTAGAATTAAAATTCGAATACTCTCTTAAGGGCAAAAGCAAATTATCCAAAACATTTAAAGAACTAAACAAAGCCCCAAACTGAAAAAGGACGCCAAATTTTAATTTCATCTCCAAAATTTCTTGAAAATCTAAACGCCAAATATCTTTACCCAAGATTCTAACTTCGCCCTCTAAAGGCTTTTTTAAAAAAATCATTGTATTTAAAAGCGTGCTTTTCCCACTTCCACTTCCCCCAAGAATCGCAAAAATATCGCCCTTATGCACCTCAAAGCTAATCTGATTGTGGATAATATTTCCCCCATAACCTGTAATGAGATTTTTTACTTCTATAATATTTTGGATATTTTGCATTTACCAACCCATTTCTGTAAAAATCACCGAACAAACCGCATCAAATGCAATAACAAAAAAAATCGATTCTACGACACTTTTAGTTGTATGCACACCAATGCTTCTAGTATCTTTTGCCACGCTAAATCCATGAAAACAGCCAATAAAAGAAATAATCAGCCCAAAAAATGGTGCTTTTGCTATTCCCACCCAAAAATGCCTCATATCTACCATTTGCAAAAATCTCTCCAAAAACTGCTCTGTGCTTATATCTAATTGAATTTGACACACAAACATAGAGCCCACAAGCCCAAATAAATCGGCAATAAAAACAACAAGAGGCAAAACACAACAAAGTGCCAACATTCTAGGCACAACCAAAAATGTCATCGGATTAAACCCCATAACACGCATTGCATCAATCTCTTGAGTAGCACGCATCATTCCAATCTCCGCACTAAAGGCTGATGCACTTCTCCCTGCAATAATAATTGCAGTAATAATCGGCGCCATTTCACGCAAAGTTAGCATAGAACTCATCTCTACAATCAAAATACTTGCCCCAAATTGCCTAAGCTGGATTGAACCCTGATAGGCAATGACAATCCCAATCAAAAAGCACGCCAAAGCCACAATACCAACGGCTTTAATAAGAGATTCTTGAATAAAATAAAAAGTAGCTTTTAATCGAATGCTTTTGAAATTAATAAAGCTCGCTAAAAAGGTATAAAGAATCTCCCCCAAAAACCCCAAGGACAAAATCAAAGTTTTAATGTTATTTTTAATAATTATAAAACTATCTGAATGGATTTTAATAATATTTTGCGTTAGATTCGTGCTAGATGGAATTTCTTTGGTGCTAAGTATTTTGAAAATTTTTTGGCTTTTAGGATTTTGTTGCAATTGATTTTCAAGGATTCTTTGCTGACTTTCTAATTCCGTTACAAACTCCAACAAAACCCCACCACCGCAAAAATCCAAATCAAAATGCTCTCCCAATACAATATTAATCTTAACATTTGTTAATTTAATGGCTTTTAGCTGGGACAAAATGGATTTTGAGATTCTATAATCCCAAATTCCATCAAGCCTAAGAGTGGCGTTTTCCTTTTTTGTCAATACAAGTGAAGCGTTCATTTTATTCTTCAAAAATAAATGGGACTCCCTTGATTACACCGGTTTGAAAAATTTTATCTGTATTTTTGGTAATTTGTGAATAATCTGTTTTTAACTGCCCTGCATCAAGAGTAATGTCTCTATAATATTTTTCAAGAACTTTAATTTTCCCCTTCGTATCCCCTGCATCAAGTTTGGCAACTTCATTCATGATTAATTGTGCTTTAATAAACGCTTCTTTTTGGTGAATGGGCGCAAAAATAAGCTTGAGATTTGCCTCTTTTAGCTCTGCATCAACATTCTTTAAATGCTCTCTACAATAAGGACAATCCGGATCTGTTACCACTATTTTGGTAGGAAGATTCTTACCATCTCCCTTTAGATAGACAAAATCGCTCTCCAAAAACCCATCAAAAAGCTGACTTAAAACCTTAGAATCTTTTTGCTCTTTTTCTTTTTGTGCCTTCTCTAAGGCATCTCTCATCATTTGCGTATCTACATTGCTCAATTTTAAAACATTACTAAGCCCGATAAAATACTCTCCATCTTTACTCACAATTACAGGAAAAATATCTCCCCCTTGTGTTTTTCCAATCACAAAAAACATCGAAGGAAAGCTAACCAACTCTTTTTTGAACTCTACTTCTACCTCAACATCTGCGATATTTTTAATACTTTTTTTAAAATTATCTTCCAAACCTGCATTGACAAAAGTCAAGCTACAAGCCAAAATAGCGATTATTTTTTTCATTACAATCCTTAGAATATAAATTTACCTTAGAAATGAAATATTTTATAATATTCTTGATAAAAAACCAAATAATTTCTTTATCATTCACTGCTTAATATGCATAGGCAATTCCCAAAGAGGCAAAAATATCCCCAATGCCAACCACAAAACAAGCACCCCCAATACAAGTATCATTGCTGGCTCCATCATAGAAAGCAAATTTTCACTTTTGCTTTGCAATTCCTCTTGATGAAGAGACAAAATCACCTCCAAAGCTTCCAAAAATCCCTCTTGATCTTTGGCTCCATGCAAAAGCTGCAAACTCAAAGAATCCCAAACTCCACTCCCCTCAAAACTATCGGCTATCAACATTCCTCTTGCAATGCCTGTATAAATCCCTTGCAATTTTTGATTCAAATAAACATTTGTTACAGATTTAATAGCAATCTCCAAAACTTCTTTTAATTCCAAATTATTCTTATAAAGCCAATAAAATCCTAATAAAAATTGCGAAGTTTGATAAAAATAAAACACTTTCCCCAAAAAAGGTATTTGCAGCAAGAAAAAAGAAAATTTTGTTTTAAAAGCCAAACTTTTATTATACAAATTAACGCACAAAACCAAAAATACCACCACAGCCACCAAAATAAAAAATCCATAATCCAACACCACACTTCGCATAAAAAGCAAACTTTTACTCGCCAAAGGCAAATTAGTATCAAACCCCAAAAACAAACTTTCAAATTGCGGCAAAACAAAAAGAGTAATCCCCAAAAACACTGCCACCATTACCAAAGAAACAAAAAGAGGATACAGCAATATTTTTTTAAGAATCTTATGATTTTTTTGCGTATTTTTAAGCTCTATGATGATAAATTCTACCACCTCAATTAACCTGCCACTTTTTTGCCCCACACTAATCATTGCACAAATAAAGTCAGAAAAACCCGCTTCTTTAAAGCACAATGAAAGCTCTTTACCCTTATAAAGTGCTTGACAAGTTTTTGAAAACTGCTTTTGGAGCATTTTATTTTTGGTATGCCGCTGGATACTCTCTAGATTCTCCCTCAATGCCAAATTTGCCTTTAAGCCCATTTTAAACTGATAAAACGCACTCAAAACCTCACTAATTTTTGGTTTTTGAAAAATCATTATTTTTTCTAACCAATCCTCTTTGGGCTCAATACTCAAAACAAATATTTTTTGATTACGCAAATTGATTTCAAGCTCTTTTTGGCTTTTGGCATTAAATTTCTGATGATAAATTTTCCCTTGTTTTTTAAACTTTACCCAAAAAGTCGCCATTATTTTACTACCCTATACACCTCTTTTAAATCTGTAATTCCGCATTCTGCTTTATTGAAAGCCTTTTTTATCAAAGTGAAATTTGGGTTTACCTGCTCTAGCCTTGAGAGCATTTGTGTTTTTTCTATTTTTTTGAAAATAAAATCCTCCAAATCCTGATTCATCACAAGAATCTCCGCAATAGCTTCCCTTGTATTATAGCCCGTATAATTGCATGCTTCACAGCCCCTAGACACATAACCTTCATTTTGCTTTTCTCTGCAATAAATGCATAGTTTTCTCAATAACCTTTGGGCGATGATTCCACTCAATGATTGTGCGATAAAATAAGGCTCAAGCCCCATATCCAAAAGCCTCACAATGGTATCTAGCGAATCATTTGTATGCAATGTAGCAAACACCAAATGCCCTGTAAATGCTGCTTGAATAGCAATTTGCAATGTTTCTTTATCCCTCACTTCGCCTAGAATAATCACATCTGGATCTTGCCTCAAAACATTCCTCAAAGCCCCAGCAAAGCTAATTTTATCACTCATTGCCACTTGGGAAATATGCTTCAAACGATATTCCACCGGATCTTCTAGCGTAATAATTTTTAGATTTCTCTCTTTTAAGATATTTAAAATACCATACATTGTGGTGCTTTTTCCGCTGCCTGTTGGACCTGTGATAAACACCAAACCATAGGGCAAATTAAATAGCTCAACAATGCTCTCTAGCTCACTAGATGAGAACCCCAAATGCTCCAAAGGAATAAGAGTTTTTTGCTTATCTAAGATTCTAAGCACGATAGATTCTCCTTCTATTAGGGGAAGTGTAGAAACACGAAAATCAAAGATTCTTTGCTCTCCTCCTCTTATTTCCAACCCCAAAGAAAATCTCCCATCTTGTGGGATTTTCGTCTCTGTAATGTTTAGATGCGATAAAAGCTTAATGCAAGAGCTAAGCGGATTTAAAAGCCAATCTTCCAAACACAAATATTCCACCAAAACCCCATCTATGCGGAAGCGGATTCTCAAACTTTCAAAATCCTTTTCAAAATGCACATCACTTGCCCCTTTATACACAGCCTCTTGCAAAACAAGCTTCACTAGCTCCAAAATACTTGAATGCTCTCCCTTAGAATCTTTAGTTATCTCATAGGGAATTTGCTCCAAAATCTCCTTAAGCCTCTCTTGCCCTTTAAGCCACAAAATCGCCTCTTTGAAATCTTCTTTTGCTATCAATCCAAACTCTATCAAAAAATCCCTAAACAACATTCTTAATGTATCTTGATGGGTTTTATCCAAGGGATTCTTCAAGGCTATAGCAAGCTTATTTTCCTTGTTTTCAACCACAATTGCCCCAAAATGCAACATTTGCTCCACGCTCAACAAAAGTGCAGTTTCTTTGTGAATATCTCTTAATTTAAACAAAGGCACTTTGAGTTTATTTGCCGCTTCTTCAAAAAACTCTTTTTGTTCTGCAAGGCTAATAGAATCCAGCTTGAATTCTCCATTAAAATAATCATAGATTTGCTTCAAATCTTATCTCCTTGCATTTTTTCTAGCAAATTAAATAAATTTTCATCATATTGTGTTTGCAAAAATTTCTCTAAAATGCTAATGGCTTCTTGCTTCTTGCCCTCTAAATACAAGCTTTTTGTGAAAATTTCCCAACTCTCCGGATTCTTAGGATTCTCATAATTAGCCCTCAAAGCTAAATTTTTAGCCGCTCTGTAATCTGAATTAGCAAAATATTCTCTTGCTTCTTTTAATGAATCTTTATTCTCTTCTTTAAGATGACTTCTAAGCACTATTTTTTTATTTTCAAAAGCTAATTTTTCTTGAATTTTAGGATGAGGAATCGGATTAGAAGATAAATAATCCATTGCCACCCAGCCCCTTGATATTTGCAAAAACCCATTTTGCACGCCCCCATACTCACAAATTTTAGTATTCTTTTGCAAAACACCCCAAATAGCAGATTCTAAGCTAGGCTTTTCTCGGATATTAAGCGTCTTAGCACTCACATACCAACAAGCCTTAGGGGGAGTTTCTTTTGTTTTTGGCATCCCCAAAAATCCAACCCCAATCAAAAATCCCCCAACAACAATAAACAACATTGCAATCCTCAACATTTATTCTCCTTGCATTAGCTGATAGCCCAAAGATTTCAAACTAAGATTTTCTTGTATCTCTTGAGAAATGATTTTTGGCTCAATAATAAAAACAATCTCCTCTGTTCTTTCTATATCTTGCGAATAAGAAAAAAGAGGCTTAATAAGCGGAATACTTCCCAAAACCGGAATCTTATTTTCTATTGAAGAAATATTTTTAGAAATCAAGCCACCCAAAACAATTTTTTGATTGTTTTTTACACTCACAATTGAAGAAAGTTGATTAGTGGTTAAGTTTGGGGGAGATTCAAAAGCAGTGGCTGGAATCTCTGTGCGATTCTCTTTGGTTTTGGTGATTGAAGGATTGATTTTTAGCATAATTTCATCGCCAAAAATTACCGGAGTAATATCCAACAAAACTCCCGCAAAAATACTTGGATATTCATTATCTGTATTAGTTAGCGTAGTTTGTGCGTTTGTATTTTGATAAATCGAGCTTTTTTGATAACGCAAAATATCTCCCACACTAATCATTGCAGGTTGATTGTTGAGCGTCAGCACTTTGGGATTTGAGATTGATTCAACCTTACCATAAGTTTTTAAAAACTCTATAATACGATTAAGACTTAGTCCTTGTGAAAAAATATTAATCCCGTATTGCAAGGCATTTGAACCATTTTGACCGACAATATTTATCCCACTCACATTACCAACCTCTCCACCTCCTCCAAAACTCGCCCCTTCGCTAAAAGCAGGAATCATAATATTTTGTATATTGTATAACCCATCCCAATTAATCCCCGTAGTATCAGAGTGCGTGTGCGTAATACTTAGGATATGCACATCAATAAGCACTTGCTGTTGAAGTCTTTGATGGAGTTTTTGGATATAAGCTTCCACCCTCTCCAAACCCTCCTTATCCCCTCTAACACTCACCAAACCCGCCCCCTTATTAATCACCACATAAGATTCTTGAGAATCTTCTTGCACTCCTAATATTCCCAAAATTTCAAGCTTAATTGTCTCCCAAAAATTAAACCCATCTTCACTTGTAATATTAATCCCTGATTTGCTCGGTGTCTGTGAGGAATTTTCGCTCCCCACATAAGCATAATTTGGAAACTTTGAAAAATTATCCTCATTATTAATAGACACAGAAGTATTGCTGCTACCTTGTCGATTAGTGCTAACATAATTGATTTTAAAAACTTTTGTGTCTTTTGTTTTGAGCGTCAAAATATGATTTGCATAAGAATAATGCAAGTTGGCTTGGCTAAAAAGCAAATCAAAAACAAACTCCAAATCTTTTTGTTTAAAATTAACCATAGTTAAGTTTTTATCCAAATGTTCTTTTACCTCATCATCTCCATAAACAACGCTAAAAGAGCAAGTGTTGGCAAACTCGCTTAACACCTCATAAATCTTAACTTCAAAATCCTGCAAAGTCAAATCAAAAACACGATTTTCACAAGCAAAAGAAACACCCACACACAAAATCCACCCATATATTATTCGCATAAAAATTCTCAAAAAAATCTCCTAGTTTTTTCCAAACAAATCGTTTTGATTTCTTGGTTTTCATTTTCTAAAATTACACATTTCTCTTGGATTTGCATTACTTTAAATCCCTCTATTTCATCTCCCAAAATCAACCATTTTCCATTAATTTTTGCCCTATCTTGCATCACTCCAAAAAGCCTCATTTCACTCTCTTCATAGAAAAAAGGATCATATCCAAACACAAACCCCGCCAAAATCAACAAACCTCCAATCTTTTTCATTGCAAAATCCCATAAAGTGCCTCAAGATTCATAAAAAACTCCAAATTCTTCTTTTTGGGATAAATTGAAGCACCCTTAATATCCAGCATTTGCAAATTTTCTAATTCTTCCAAAAACAAAAAGGCTTCTTTGAAATTTCCCTCCCCATACAACAAAAACCCCTCGCCTTCTTGCTGGATTACAAAAGTGTTCAAAAAATACTTTTTCCCCAAATAGTTTAGTGCCAAAAAGTGATTAAAATTGCCTTGCAATCTCTCTTTTTGCTTTTCTTGTAGCACAATAGAATCTTCCAATTTTTGAATTTCGCTCTTTAGCTCTTTATCTCCATAAACTTTTGGGATAGGGGGCTGCTCTTGCAAAGATAAAAGTTGTCGTTCTAAATCCAATTTAGTTTGCTTTATAGTCAAAAAATAATTCCAAGCTCTATCATAAATTAACATAAATGTTAAGGTAAAAAAACACAAAAAAGCAAGCACAAAAATCAAAATCATCTCTCTTTTGCTTTTGGTTTCCAAAAAAGATTCAATTTTCTTTAGAATTTCTTTCACACCGCAATCCTTACAAAATAAAAAGAATCGATTGCTTGAATAACCTCTAATTTCCCCAATTTTTCTTGCTCTAAGATTCTCAAAAATTCCGCACTCCCCTCACCAACTAGCAAAAATTCAAAAATATTTTTATTTGCGTGAAAATAGGCGATTTTTACATCTTGAATCTGCAAATACGAACTAATCTGCTCAAAAAACGATGATATTCTAGGACTAGTGGGCAAAAATCGCTGCAAGAATGCTTCATTTTGTGCAAAAACTTCTTGTAGTTTTTGATGCTTCTGCTCCAAAGCCAAAATTTCTTTTTGAAGGGCAGAATAGTTTTGCACTTGCAATTGTTGAGTGTCTTTTTGTTTTTTGATTTGTTCTTGTAGATTCTTGCAATTTTCGCCCTCCCACAAAGCCCAAGCAAACAGCAACAAAGGATAAAATACTCCACAAATTCCTCCAACTGCCATAAACGACAAAAGCTTGCCCACTCTTTGTTTTCTAAGAGGAATTTCCTTTTGTATGGGATTAAAATTAAATTGTTCCTCCAAAGTCAAACTTTCCCAACTTTGCTCTAAAATCTCTATTTTAGAAGAATATTTTTGAAATTCTTTCTCATTGCTCTTATCAAGAGACCAAAAATAAAAAGTCGCATTAGGGTAATTTTGGCTAAATTCCATCATTCTAGCCATTGCATCTTCCAAAGCATTAAACTGCTGCAAATAAATCATCTTATCTTTAAAATAACCAACAAGCATAAACTCCGTGCCACAAAATGTATTTTCTACAATAAAAAATTGATACTCTTTGTTGGCATTTAACATTTGCGAAGTAAAAAATACAGGGTGGGTTAAAAAATCTTCAGAATCTTGAGTGTAGCCTTGCAATGCTTCTTTGTTTAGCAACAAACAATAAAAATTATTTTGGATTTCAAAATATCTTAAAAAATATTCACAATCCATTTTAAGATTGAGAATCTTGCAAATTTTCTCTTCTAAAAAATCCTCCAAATTCTCCCTATCACATTCTTTGGCAGGCAAAAAATAAAAAACTATCTCTTTCCCAGAAAAAAATCTAATCACCCCTCCCCTTTCATTGATTTTATTCCAAATTTTTATAATAATACTACTTAAAAAAGTTTAAAATTATTTAACTATTTTAAAATATCAGAGGACATTATGCCCACAAAAAAAGCCTTTAGCCTAATAGAAATTATCATTTTTATTGCTGTTTTAAGCATTCTTATGACTACGCTTCTACAAAGTGTTGCATTAAATTTATCCGCAGATAATCATCAATCCCAAGAATTGATATTACAAAAAGTTACTATTTGCGACAAAATCAACTCTCAATGTGTCTATTTTTCAAATATTCAAGAAATTTTATATCCTTATGAAGTTAATGCTACACAATGAAACAAGCTTTTAGTCTAATAGAAATCACAATTGTGCTTGGAATATTAGGAATTATCGGAGTAATTAGCGGTTTTTCTTTGCTTAAAATCTACCAACATCACACCCCTATACAAGAGAATATAAAACACCAACTGCAAACCCAAAATGCCCTTTTGCAAGTCAAAAAGATTCTACAAAACTCTATACAACCAAGCCTAATGCTTGACACTCAAGAATCCCTTAGTAGCTCTCCATTAAACCTCAAAAACAAAACATTGATTTTTTATCCCAAAATCCGAGAAAAAATCTCTATTGGAAGCTACTCAATACCTTGTTTGCATGGATTTTTTGACCCTAAAACACTCCAAATTAATGCCCATCTTTCTTTAGAGTTTTTAACCATTCACAGAGATTCTACTGCCTCATTAAACCAAAAATGCACTTCCTATACCCATTCTCTTGAAGCACTTTTTATGTTACAAAATTTCACAGCCCCAAAAGATTTCTACTCCCAAGAATACAAAGCCAAAATTCTACATCTAAATGCCACCTCTATGCAAAGCACCATCCCTATCTTTTTGCAAACACATAAAAATGCCAACCTTTCTTTATTGCCCAAAATATATTTTCTCTCCCAACCCTCTATGCTTCATTTTAATGATTCTCTTTCTTTGGTAACAAAAGACAAAACCTATCTCTTAGCCAAAAATCTTGATTCCTTTTATCTCTCTCAAAATGATTTAGGCATTATCCTAAAACTCTGCACAAATCACCAAAACCAAAAAATCTGCATAGAAGATTTCATCGCAAAAGAAACTTTATGAGAGCTTTTGTGTTATTGCCTTTGATACTTTTTGTTATCCTTGGTGCAATGGTTTTATGGATTTCCCTAAAGCAAGAATCCCTCACTCAAGAAATCTCCACCCAACACACTCACACCAAATGGCTTTCTTTGTATATGGTTTCTTTTAAAGAAGCATTAAAAGATGAGATTGCCAATAAAAACTTAGAATCTCAAGGCTTTCAAACCTTTTCTATGACCATAGATAACCACTTTCATTATACTGCCATTATCAAAAAATTCGATTCTAGCTTGACAAAAAATAATCTTTATTTTGTTGATATTTTTGGAATCTATCAAGATGATTTTCAAACCTTTTCTCTACAAAAAGATTTTATTTTAGTTTTAGATGATTTTTAATAAAGTTATTTGCTTTAAATTAACTTTGATAAGGTGTTTTTATGAAATGGACGAAATTTGACACGCGTTGGATGCTTTCACTTTTTGGAACAGCAGTTGGAGCAGGGATTTTGTTTTTGCCCATTAGAGCAGGGACGGGGGGATTTTGGCCTGTTGTTGTAATGACAATTTTAATTTTCCCTATGGTGTGGCTTTCTCACAGAGCCTTAAGCCGCTTTGTCAATGAATCCCAAAGCGTTGAACACGACATTACTCACGCAGCTGAAGAGTATTGGGGTAGAAATACAAGCTTTTTTATTACCATTTTGTATTTCTTTGCAATCTATCCAATTTGTCTAGCCTATGGTGTTGGCATTACTAACACTTTTGCAAGCTTTTTTATCAACCAACTGCAACTAACTAGCCTTTATGATTCACAAACTATGCAGCTTTATCCAAGTGTTAGAGCGATTTTGGCTTTTGTTTTGGTAAGTTCGATGATGTCTATTATGCTTCTCAAAGAAGAAACTATTACCAAAGCCTGTAACATTTTAGTTTATCC
Source organism: Helicobacter pullorum NCTC 12824 (assembly GCF_017979475.1). Taxonomy (GTDB): domain Bacteria; phylum Campylobacterota; class Campylobacteria; order Campylobacterales; family Helicobacteraceae; genus Helicobacter_D; species Helicobacter_D pullorum. The sequence continues at coordinate 70,547 of NZ_JAERIT010000001.1, read as the reverse complement.
ACTTTGTTTAGTGCTTTTTGCTTTTTCTTTTTATCTCATTCCACATTGGAAGCTAGAAATTATCCAAACTGCACCGAGTGCAAAAGATTTCATTGAAGTTGTTTGGCTAACTTTGCCTGTGCTTGTTTTTTCTTTTAATCACTCTCCAGCAATTTCTACTTTTACTTTAAGTGTGCGTAGAGAATATGGGGAAGCCTCTAGCCAAAAGGCAAATCAAATTCTTTTTAGAACCGCTGTTATGCTTTTAATTTTTGTTATGTTTTTTGTTTTTTCTTGTATTTTATGCCTAGATTCTACGGATTTCCAAGCAGCTAGAGAGGCTAATATACCTATTCTTTCTTATTTTGCCAACAAACTAAATGTCCCATTTATCGCTTATGGTGCGCCACTGGTTGCTTTTTTGGCTATTGTTACTTCTTTCTTTGGGCATTATTTTGGTGCTTATGAGGGCTTAAATGGAATTTTACGCAAAGCCATTAAAATGTCTGGCAACGAAAACCCAAATATCAAAGGCATTAAAATCTTTAGCACAATCTTTATGTATGTTACAATCATTGTTGTAGCCTATTTAAATCCTAGCATTTTGGGCTTTATTGAAGATTTAGGCGGTCCTATTATTGCAATGATTTTGTTTATTATGCCAATGATAGCTATTTGGGGAGTGAGTAAGCTCAAAAAATACAAAAATCCCGCATTAGATATTTTTGTCATTATCACAGGGATTCTTACAATCACAAGCGTAGTTTATAAACTCTTATAATTATGAGCAATCTTAGTATTTTCAAAATCGGTGTTGGACCTTCATCCTCTCACACTCTAGGTCCAATCATCGCTGCTAACACTTTTTGTAAGCTATTAGAAAACAAGAATCTACTTGAAAAAACACACCAAATAAACTGCACACTCTTTGGTTCTTTAAGCCTTACAGGCAAAGGGCATTTAAGCGACAAGGCTTTGCTTTGGGGGTTAAGCGGTATAACCCCCAAAGAAATCACTGCTTCTGTGCAAGAAAAAATACTCAAAGGCGTTTTTGAAAATAAAACCCTAAATCTCTTTGGCAAAAAAGAAATTTCTTTTGTCTATGAAAAAAACATTCATTTTTGCAATGATTTCTTACCACTTCATGAAAATGCGATGGAATTTTGTGCTTATGGAGATGACAAAAAACTCTTGCTCCAAGAGAGATATTATTCCATAGGTGGTGGATTTATAAAAGATCAAATGCAAATGCAACAAGATAATGCCACACAAGCCACAAACCAACCACTGCAAATCAATAATGCAAAAGAACTCATACAAGCCGCCAAAAAACACAAAAAAAATCTCTCGGGAATCTCTTTGCTTTATGAAAAGCAGTTTCACTCTCTAAAAGAAATTAAATCCTATTGTTTGGAAATTTGGGAAGTTATGCAAGATTCTTACCACCAAGGTTGTCACCCAAAAAATCTTACCCTCCCAGGACCCCTTAACCTCCACAGGCGCGCAAAAGGACTTTATGAAAGAATCCACCCCACCACAGACCCATTTGGAATCTTAGATTATATTAGTCTTTATGCTATTGCCATTGCAGAAGAAAATGCAGGGGGAGGCAAGGTAGTAACAGCACCGACAAATGGGGCTTGTGCAGTAATTCCTAGCGTAATGCTTTATCTAAAAAATCATAGTGTTGGCTTCAATGATTCTTTGGCAATAGATTTTTTGCTTGCTGCAATGATGATAGGCTCTCTTTATAAAAAAAATGCAAGCATTAGCGGAGCTGAAGCAGGTTGTCAAGCCGAAATTGGCTCGGCTAGCTCTATGGCAGCAGCTGCTATGGTAACCATACTTGGAGGCAATATAGAACAAGCTTGCAATGCCGCAGAAATTGCTATGGAACACCACTTAGGACTAACTTGCGATCCTGCTTTTGGATTAGTGCAAATTCCTTGTATAGAGCGAAATGCTTTTGGAGCCATTAAGGCAATTAGTGCTGCTAGAATGGCAATGACCCGCAAAAGTCGCCCGGTAGTTAGCCTTGATAATGTTATTGCAACCATGTATCAAACAGGTAAAGATATGAATGCAAAATACAGAGAAACCGCTCTTGGTGGGCTTGCAAAAACACTAAGCAAGAGTGTGTGCTAAGGAAACAAATGCAAATTTTCATTTGTGGAAGTCATACCGATGTTGGAAAAACCTCAGTAAGTGCAGCATTGTGCTATGCTTATGGATTTGAATATTTTAAACTCATTCAAGCAGGAATCCCAACAGATAGCCAAAAGATTCAAGAACTTAGCCCAAAAACCAAAATCCATCCTCAAGGAATTTTGCTCAAAACTCCAGCAAGCCCACATATTGGCATGCAAAGAGAAAATATCAAATACAATGGCTTAGAAATCCCTTTGCCTCACTCTAATCATCTTTTAATAGAAAGTGCAGGCGGGCTTTTTACTCCTTTGGATTCTAAAATGTGCATGATTGATTATTTGGAAAAATATCGTTTGCCTACATTGTTGGTAGGTAGCTACTATCTTGGTGGAATCAATCACATTTTGCTAAGTATTGAGGCACTCAAACAAAGAAATATAGAAATTTTAGGGCTCATTATATCCAAAGAACAAAATCCGCAAATGGACGATTTTATCCAAAACTACACCCAAATCAAAATAGCCCATTTCCATACTTATACGAAGGATTTTCAAATTCAAGCCCAAAACTTAAAACAAGAACTAGAAGAAAATCAAATTTTAATTTCAAAATAACATTCCTCATAAATTTACAAGCAATATTTTAAGAGATAAAACGCTAAAATAGCAAAAAAATTATTTAAGGTTATAACAATGAAGCTTAGACTCCCACATGCACCTTATATCGGTAACAAAATAGCACTTGATCTATCAAACTGCGGATTTGTCAATGTCTTACACGGAATTGAGCCTATTAGCAAAATTGCACAAAAATTTATTGAAGAAGATATCAAAGAAGAAATGCGAATTGAAGAAAAAGCAAGAGAAATTTTAGAAGAAAATTTAGATGAAATCGAGTTTATGCAAGCTGATGAACACCAACTTTTTTGGAAAATCAAACATAAACTTGCCGAGAATCAAAACTTTATTTTAAATTGGGAAGATCGTTATAATAATCTTGCACATAAAATCCTAGATGAACTCTATGATGAAGATTTGATTGAATTTTCAACTTCTGAAACACGCGTCAAGAATATTATATTCAAAGCCATTGATAGCTATACAAAAATTTATAATGAAATTGAAGAAATTGTGAATGAAAAAATTAGCAATTACAAACGCAAAATTATTTTTGGCTCTGAAGAATACGACTTGATTTTTGATAGACTTTATCAAGAAGAACTAAAAAAGAAAGGATTCTTATAATGGAGACTTTAGAAAATGCTTGGATTTATTTAGAAAATGGAATGTTTTTTGAGGCTAAAAGTTTTGGAGCAAGCAAAACATCTGTTGGCGAACTTGTTTTTAATACTTCAATGACAGGCTATCAAGAAATCACGACAGACCCTAGCTATGCAGGGCAATTTATCTGTTTTACAATGCCAGAAATCGGGATTGTAGGGACAAACCCACAAGATATGGAAAGCAAAGGCGTTTTTGCAAAGGGTATTTTATGCCACCATTATAATTCTTTTTATTCTAATTTTAGAGCCGATGAAAGCTTAAGCAGTTTTCTCAAAAAGCATGATGTAATGGGGCTTTGTGAAATAGATACAAGAGGCATCACACAAACCCTAAGAAAACAAGGGGCGATGATGATGGTTGCCTCCACAGAAATTTCTGACAAAGAAGAACTAAAAAAGATTTTAGAATCTTCCCCTAGAATCGAAGAAATCAATTATATCCAAGAAGTAAGCACCAAAGAATCCTATCCACACAATGAAGGAAGATTTGACTTCTCTACAATGGACTTTTCACGCCCCAAAACCGACCAAACAATCCTAGCCATTGACTTTGGTATCAAAAAAAGCATCTTAAGAGAGCTAGTTAATGCCGGTTTTAATGTAAAAGTAATTCCACATAATTTTGACGCTAAAGCCTTGATTGCACAATACCAAAACAAAGAGTTTGATGGAATCTTTTTGTCCAATGGTCCCGGAGATCCCCAAGTTTTGACAAAAGAAATCGCAGAAATCAAAAAACTCATTGAAGCAAAAATACCACTTTTTGCAATCTGCCTAGGACATCAATTGTTATCCCTAGCGCAAGGTTATCCGACCTACAAACTCAAATTTGGACACCATGGTGGCAATCACCCTGTAAAAAACCTATTCACCCAACAAATTGAAATCACCGCTCAAAATCACAACTATTCAATTCCAGAATCCATTCAAGAAATTGCAGAAGTTACCCATAGGAATCTTTTTGATGGAACTATCGAGGGAGTGAGATACAAAAATGCCCTTATTTGCTCACTTCAACATCACCCAGAAGCTGGACCCGGACCGCTAGAATCCACCGCACTTTTCAAGGAATTTGCACAACTTTTGCAAACTTCAAAAGCCTAGGGGACTTTTTGAAAAATCCCCTCCAAACAATTTTGCAAGAACTCAAAGATTCTTCAAATTTTCGCACACTTTTTGCCCAAAAACACCAAGATTTAGAAATCCAAAAAAATGGAAAATGGCTTTTTAATCTTGCTAGTAATGATTATTTAAATCTTGCTAGCAACCAAGAATTTATTCATGAATTTTTAGATTCTGAACTTTTCAAAAAAAATTGCTTTTTTAGTAGCTCTTCCTCGCGAAGTTTAAGCGGAAATTTTGAAATTTATGAGGCTTTTGAAAGCCATTTGGAATCCATTTATCACAAAAAAGCTCTACTTTTTAATAGTGGTTATCACGCAAATGTTGGGATTTTGAATGCTCTCTCTAGGCTTAAGAATGTCTTATTTTTGGCTGATAGAAGTATTCATGCAAGCCATATTGATGGACTAAAATCCTTTAGCAAAATATCTTTAAAACGCTTTTTGCATAATGATATGCAAGATTTAGAGAAAATTTTAGAAAAAAATGCCAACAATTTTGAATTGATTTTTATTTTAAGTGAAGGGCTTTTTAGCATGGAGGGAGATTTTGCGAAAATAGAATCTCTCATTGCCCTAAAAAATCGCTTTAAAAATGTTTATCTTTATATCGATGAAGCCCATAGTATAGGTAGTTTTGGGGAAAATGGTTTAGGAATTTGTTATCCCTATTTGAAGGACATTGATTTTATTATTCTCACCTTTGGCAAGGCTCTAGCCTCTATGGGTGCTTGTATGCTATGCAATCAAGATTTCAAAGATTATTTTATCAACTTCGCAAGAAGTCTTATTTATTCCACTGCATTACCGCCTGTTAATATAGCTATGAGCTATTTTGCTTTTTTGCATTTGCCAAAACTTCATCAAGAAAGAAAAAACCTTGCCAAACTTAGTTTTGACTTCAAAAGCTCTTTACAAGAAGCTACAAACTATGAAATTATGGGGGATTACAATATCTTAAGCCTTGTCCTAAAAGAAAATCAAAAAGCGGTATTTTTCCAAAAAGAATTAGAAAAAAGAGGGTTTTTTGCTCCCGCCATAAAACCGCCAACAATTCCAAATAATCGTGCTTGCTTGAGGTTTTCACTCACACAAAAAATGCCCTTTAGCAAACTCCAATCACTCCATCACATTTTAAAAGAAATTGATAATGAATATATATCAAGAGCTTAATAATAATAAAAATATTTTATTAATTTTTGGAGGTTTTGCATCTCATCCTACGCATTTCAAAAACTTTATCCCCAAAAATTATGACTGGATTTTGGTTTTTAACTACCAACATTTGAAATTTGAAATATTAAACAATCTACTCCCATCCCTCCAAGATAAAACATTTCATCTTTTTGCTTTTTCTATGGGAGTTTGGGCGGCAAATTTATTTTTAAATTCTACACAATGCCCTTTAAAATTCGCTTCAAAAACTGCTATAAATGGCACAGAATATGGGATTGATGAAACCTATGGAATCCACCCAAAGCTTTTTGCTCTAACCCAAAAAAGATTCAATTTAGAATCCTTTAAAAACAATCTTTTTGGAGAACACCTACCCAAAACGCAAAATTTTACCTTTTTAGAAGAATCTTTGCTAAAAAAAGAATTACAATTTTTCTTAGATCATAGGAAAATCATTGAAAATCAATTCCCGTGGGATAGGGTTATTATTTCTCTCAAAGATGAGGTATTTTTCACAGAGATTCAAGAAAACTTTTGGCACTACAAAGGCTATCAAAACCAGATTTTTAAAATTCAAGCTCCGCATTTTGTCTTTTTTGATTGGGAATTTTATGCTAAAATCTAAGCTCCAAAAAACCTTTTTAAAAGCCCAAAATACCTATACTTCAGCCGCTATAATTCAAGAAAAAATGCAAAATACTCTGCTTGAAATTTTAATGAAACACAAACAAAAAATCCATTTTCAAAATATTTTAGAACTTGGTTGTGGCAATGGTAGCTTCTCAAAAAAAATTTGCAACCTTTTGACATTCGAACATTTTTTGGCATTAGATATTGTAGATTTTTCCAAAGAATTTGTGGGAGAAAAAATTCAATTTTTGCAATTTGATATGGAAAATATAAAAATGATAAAAAATTTTTATCAAAATTTACCATTTGATTTTATCGCCTCTAATGCTGCATTGCAATGGTGCAATCAAAACATTCTTCTTCCCAAACTCTCTTCACTTGCTTGCAAAAATGCGTATTTACTCTTAGGTATTTTTGGCACAAAGAATCTCTTTGAAATCAAAAAGTTTCTAGGCGTTGGCTTAGAATATTTGGATATCCATCAATATTATGATATTTTGAAAAAAGATTGGGATATTTTAGAATGCTTTAGCACTTTAGAAACTCTGCATTTTCACACACCAATTGAAGTATTTAGACATCTAAAAAACACGGGTGTAAATGTTTATGGAGATTCTTTTATTCTTACAAAAAAGCGACTTTTAGCCTATCAAGAATATTTCAACAATCAACTAACTTATGAGCCTATTTATCTTTTAGCACAAAAAAGGTAGAATCTATCAAACAATATCAACTATAAATTTGAGGCAAAAAATGGGAAATATAATTATCCAAACCAAACAACATTTGCAAAATGCAAAAAATGATTTTTTCACGCCTTTTATGCTAAAACTTGCTATTTTGCCTTTGGTGATTTCTTTGCTTTTTTGGGCAATTATCTTTTATTTTTTTGGTGATAATTTATTCTTAGAATTATATGATTTTATCCGCCCAGATTTAGCCATTGAAACTTCTTGGTTATCTTGGATTCAAAGCATATTAGATTTTATCATCAAAGCCACTCTTTTTATCGTGCTTTTTGTTAGTTTTTTGGTATTAAGTCTTCTTAGCAATCTTATCATTTGTTCATTTTTGACTCCATTAGTGGTGAATTTCATCCATAAGCGGCATTACCAAAATATCCAAATTGCACCTGATACTAGCTTATTTTCTTCAATCTTGTCGCTTGTATGGATTTATTTGGTATATGGATTTTTCTTGCTTATTTTAATTCCTTTTTATTTTATTCCTTTTGTGGGGACGCTTTTTGTCTTACTTCCAAACTATTGGCTATTTTCAAAAACACTCTCTCAAGATGTCGGAGAAAATATTTTCAAAAAAACAGAATTTAAAACCATAAAAAAAACCTACAAAACTTCTATAAGAAGCTTAATTTTGCCACTTTATGGATTAAGCCTCATTCCTTTTCTAAATTTTTTCATTCCCTTTTTTGCTCTTGCGGCTTTAACACATTTATTTTTTACTATCAAACAAGGAGACTAATCTATGGAAGTGCAAATTGAAAGAGCTGTTTTAAGTTCTATTTTTTTTGACCCCGAACAACTTGATAATGTAGCAGAGATTCTTAGCCCAGAGGATTTTTTATACACTCCAAATCAAAATATTTTTGCTGCTATGCTTGAATTACGAAAACTAGATATGCCCATTGATGAAGAATTTATCCTCAAAAAATCCACCAAATCTCGCCCTATCTCACAAGAAGAAATTTTAAATATTCTAGCAACTAATCCCATTAGCGACCTTAATTCTTATATCAATGAAATCAAAGAAGATTCTACCAAACGCAAATTGCATTCTTTGGCAATGAAAATCAATGAAGCAAGCAATGAAGCAGACCACCCCGTTAAAGATATAATAGACTATCTCCAAAGCGAGCTTTATAAGATTACAAATGTGCATGAAAATAGAGAATTTAAAGATTCCAAAGAAGTTACAATCTCTACTTTAAAATATATTGAAGAAATGAAACAAAAAGGAAACTCCGTCCTTATTGGCGTGGATACTGGCTTTCATTCTCTCAATGAAAAAACCACCGGTTTTGGCAAAGGTGATTTAATCATCGTAGCAGCTCGTCCAGCAATGGGAAAAACTACACTTGTTTTAAATATGGCACAAAAGGCACTTGACACAGGAAGAGGAGTGGCGTTTTTTAGCCTTGAAATGCCAGCAGAACAATTGATGTTAAGAATGCTTTCTGCCAAAACTTCTATCGCCTTGCAACACCTAAGAGTAGGGAATTTGCAAGATGATGAATGGCAAAGACTAACTCACGCTGCTGATGTTATGTCAAATGCACCGCTTTTTATTGATGATAATAGTTTATTAACCATTCATCAATTTCGCACAAAAATGCGTAAAATCAAATCCAAACACCCAGAAATCGGACTTGCAGTAATTGATTATTTGCAGCTTATGAGCAGTGCTGATGGCAAAAAAGATAGACATCAAGAAGTAAGTGAAATAAGTCGCGGATTAAAAATGATTGCAAGAGAACTTGAGATTCCTATCATTGCTTTATCACAACTCAACCGAAGTCTTGAATCAAGAAGTGATAGACGCCCTATGCTTTCAGATTTACGAGAATCTGGCTCCATAGAACAAGATGCGGATATTATTCTTTTTGTTTATCGCGATGCGGTTTATAAACAAAAAGATGAAAAAGAAAAAGAAGAAGCCGCAAAAAAAGAAGGCAAAGAATACAAATCAAACTTCACTCCCAAAAATGAAGAAGAGGCAGAAATTATCATTGGCAAACAAAGAAATGGTCCAACAGGAATGGTAAAACTTACTTTCCATAAACATTGCACGCGTTTTGTAGATAGCACAGATTCTAGAAACACATTAGAAATTATCTATGAATCCGCAGCACAAAACACGCAAACGCAATTTACACCGCCCCCTAATGACAAAGATAATATGAATATAGAAGCTCCAATTATTTAACTTTAGGATAGAGACGCAAAAATGGCTAAATTATCTACAAGCCTTAGATGACTATCCAAACGCCATTTTAAGCCTTGTTTGAAAAACTTCCTATCCTTGCAACATAGATTGTTTATTTTGCACTTATTATCCAAATTTGCAAGATTATGCGTTTTGATGAAATAAATGGCATTTTAGGGATTATAATCAATATTTTGCAAATAATGGAACACCTTTTGCTTACTTTTTCTTAATTTTTTTATCATTTTTAGAAAAGGTAGGCAAATGGCTAGTATATCTAATACCTACAACAATTATATGGGAGCTTACACAAGCCTATATAGTAATTCTAATAAAACTTCTAATACTCAAGATAGCCTTTCACCTTTACAAGATAATACAGAACAAACAAATTTAAGCGATAGTGAGATTTTAGACAAGATAAGTAATCAAACACATTTTTATCAAGAGAGCTGGAGGGACTCTAGAAATATAGTTATAGTTCGTGGATTATGTGATGTTGAAACATTGCGTTTAAGTGCAGGAACTTTCTACGATGAGGACAAAGGCTTTATTAGCAAGATTGACACTAAACTACAAGAAAAAGCTACTAAAAACATTACTCTACAAGAAGTAGAGGAAGCACAAGAATTTCTAAATAAGCAAATGGATAATGTTATGCTAGAGCTTTACAAAAAGAATCCTGAGCTTATGGAAAGCACTATGAAAAGAAGCTATGATTTTTACGCTAATGATGGCTTAAAAGATAATTATAAACCTAGTGAGGAAATAGCTAATCTACAATTTGATAGAAAAATATCTAATTTATTATTGGAATATGGCATAAGAACAGAAGCTCAAGAATTGGATAAAAGATTTGAAAATTTTTTAGTAGAGATAAAGAGAGATGTTCAAAATGGGAATGCGGATGAAATTACCTCTTCAACTTTAGCTATGGGAGTTGGCACATATAGAAGAGAAAAAATGCTAATGAGTGGTTATTCTTTTTTTTCTCAAGTTACAGATATGCTCTCTCCTGCACAACAAGAAAAGATTGCAGATGCAATCTCTAGTGTATTATCTTTTTATTCTCGCTCTAACTCAATAGATATTAATGGCACTAAAGTATCTTGGGAAACACAAGGGGAAGATGTTTATAGTATTTATGGCTATGGCTCTGATATTACTATGGGAGTAGCTTGTATCGATGTAAAAATAGAATATAATACCTCTAATGATGATTTTTTACTTCCTTTGAATGCTAAAAATTATAACTTTGATACTACCCAAAGTATTTTTGATATACTCAACCAAAAAGAAAAATTAGAAAAGGAAAATCAAGACTTGAAAAACAAACAAGCAATAGAAGCATATAGTTATGGCAATGGATATTCTAGCACTTTAACTTCTAAAACTTCTAAAGAAATAGATAGTTTCATTAATCAAATGATCAAGGAAGCAAAAGCATAATGCAAAAAATGCTTTTATTGCGCATTTTTTTGCTTGTTTTTATAACAAATTTTGCTTTTGCTTTTAGTGTTAAATCTCTACAAGAACTCCACAATCAAAATGTTATAAGGCAGCAATGAGCATTTATTGCTATTTTTGGATTGCTAGAATCTCATTTGTTCTTGATAGAATCTTGGGGTTAATTCCATAGCAAATTTTAAGACAAACAAAAAAGAATCTTCATTCAATGCAACAGAATTTCACGCTTCTTAAAAAGTAAAAAGATTCTTATCTAAAATTATTCTATTCTATGAAATTCTTTGCTATACTCTAGCAAAACTTCTTACAAAAGGATTCTTATGAAAATTACCTACACACTTACCGATGAATCTCCAGCACTAGCAACTTATTCGTTTTTGCCTATTGTCAAAGCATTCTTAAAAAAAGCAAATATTGAAGTTGAAACTTCAGATATTTCACTTGCTGCTAGAATCTTGGCACAATTCCCAGAAAATGGCTACAAAGATGAACTAACCTTGCTTGGTAATTTAGTAGAAATGCCTGATGCAAACCTCATCAAAACCCCTAATATTTCTGCTTCTATACCTCAACTAAAAGCAGCGATTAAAGAATTGCAGCAAAAAGGTTTTAAAATCCCTGATTTTCCTGATGAACCGCAAAATGATGAACAAAAAACGATTAAAGAAAAATATCAAAAAGTGCTTGGCTCTGCTGTAAATCCTGTTTTGCGTCAAGGAAATTCTGATAGACGCTGCACAAAAGCCGTAAAAGAATATGCCAAAAAAAATCCTTACAAAGTAATTCCTTTTGATAAAAACTCAAAAAGTCGAGTTTCTTATATGCAAAAGGGAGATTTCTTTGATAATGAAAAAGCAATTTTAATCCAAAATCCAACCACTGCAAAAATTGAATTTATCGATAACAATGGCAAAAGTATCGTATTAAAAGAAGGATTAAAATTAGAAAAAAATGAAATTTTAGATGCAACTTTTATGAGTGTGGCGGATTTAAGTGCGTTTTATGATGAACAAATCCAAGTTTGCAAAAAAGAAAATATTTTACTTTCTTTGCATTTAAAAGCCACAATGATGAAAGTAAGCGATCCAATCATCTTTGGCTATGCCCTAAAAGCTTATTTCAAAGAACTATTCAAAGAATTTAGCGAAGAATTTACAAAACTCGGAATCAATCCAAATAATGGAATTTCTGAACTTCTTAGCAAAATAGAGCATTCTCCCAAAAAGGTAGAGATTCTAGCAAAATATAATGAAATTTTAGCCAATAATGCTCCACTTTCTATGGTAAATTCTGACAAAGGGATTACAAATCTTCATATACCTAGTGATGTAATTGTCGATGCTTCAATGCCTGCGATGCTCAAAAATGGTGCGAAGCTTTGGGATAAAGAGGGCAAAGAATGCGATACTAATGCACTCATTCCAGATAAAACCTATGCAACCATTTATGAAGCTGTAATTGAAGATTTACACCAAAATGGCACACTTGATCCTAGAAGTTTGGGAAGTGTTTCTAATGTAGGTTTAATGGCTAAAAAAGCACAAGAATATGGCTCACATGACAAGACTTTTGTCGCTCCAGATGAAGGGGTTTTTAGAATCATTGATGAAAAAGGAAATACTCTTTTAGAACATAAAGTGCAAAAAGGTGATATTTATAGAGCAAATCAAGCAAAATATGATGCGGTGATTAATTGGATTGATTTAGGCATACAAAGAGCTGAAATTAGCGGAGATGAAGCGATTTTTTGGCTAGATTCTAAACGCCCTAGCAATAAAATTATGATAGATTTAGTGCAAACTAGACTAAAAGAAAAAGGCAAAGATATCAAGATTCTAGCTCCAAAAGAAGCTTGTTTAGAATCTCTAAAACTTATCCGTGCAGGGAAAAATTGCATTTCTATTACAGGCAATGTTTTACGCGATTATCTTACAGATTTATTCCCGATTTTAGAACTTGGAACTAGTGCAAAAATGCTTTCTGTTGTGCCTATGCTAAATGGTGGAGCGATGTTTGAAACAGGGGCTGGTGGAAGTGCGCCAAAACAAGTTGAACAACTTGTAGAAGAGAACCATTTGCGTTGGGATAGTTTGGGAGAATTCCTAGCACTACAAGCAAGTTTAGAATTTTTTGCACAAAAAATGAATAATACTCAAGCACAGATTCTAGCAAATTGCCTTGATGAAGCGATTGCACAATGGTTGGATAATAACAAAGCACCTTCAAGAAAAGTCAAAGAAGATGACAACCGCACAAGCCATTTTTATCTAGCAATGTATTTTGCCAAAGCACTAGCTATGCAAGATAAAGATACAAATTTACGAGATTTCTTTAAACCTATTGCAGAAGAATTAGAAAATAAACAAGACATTATAAGAGCAGAATACATTAACACTCAAGGCAACAAAGTAGATTTGGGTGGTTATTATAAATTTGATGATTTTAAATGCAATGCTATTATGCGTCCAAGCACAACATTCAATGCAATTTTAGATAAAATCTCTCAATAATTTACTCAAATAAAAAAGGATTAGAATATCAATCCTTTTTTATCACACCTGATGATAAAAATACAGATTATTAAATTTTTAGCAACTCTTAGATAAAATCTAAAAACAAAAGTTTTTCACATAATATTCACAGAATGTGAATAACTAAATTTATAAATATTGAGGTTATTTTGCACCCTATTTTATTGCAACTTAAAAAAGAAATTACACCTTTTGAATTTGATAATTATATCAATCAGCTTCATTTTAATGAAAAATATTCACGCGATGATAGAATTATTTTTAATGCTCCAAATACAATTATTGCTAGCTGGATAAAAACCAAATACGCTAGCAAAATTGCACAACTTTTTGAAATACAAAATGGCTTTAAACCCGAAATTATTATTGAAGTTTTTAACCCCAACAAAAAAAAAGACAACAAACACAATACAAAAAAAATTCAAAATGCTACAAATCTCAATCCTTCTTTGACTTTTAATTCTTTTATTGTAGGAAATTCTAATAGTTTTGCTTTCAATGTTGCAAAAGCAGTGGCACAAAATCAAAGCACAATCTATAATCCTCTAATGATTTATGGAAATACCGGGCTTGGCAAAACACATTTGCTAAATGCCATTGGGAATGCTAATGTCAATGTTGGAAAATCTGTAATTTACACAACAAGCGAACAATTTTTAAATGATTATTTACTCCATATTCGCAACAACACTATGGATAGATTCCGTGAAAAATATCGTGCTTGTGATTATTTGCTTATTGATGATATACAATTTTTGAGTGGCAAGAATCAAATTCAAGAAGAATTTTTTCACACCTTCAATGAACTCAAAAAAAATAATAAACAAATTGTTTTGACTTCTGATAGACCTCCAAAAAATATGGATGGTTTGGAAGAAAGATTAAAAACTCGTTTCACTTCAGGACTTCTAGCAGATATACAACCTCCAGAATTAGAAACCAAAATCAATATTATTAATGCTAAATGTGAATTAGATGGGATTCATTTGACGCCCCAAGTTATTGACTTTATTGCTGCAAATATCAATGATAATATCCGAGAGATTGAAGGGGTTTTGGTAAAACTTAACTTCTCAATTAATGTCACTAATGTCCAAGAAGTAACTATTGACTTTGTAAGAGATATTCTCAAAGAATATATCAAAGAAACAAAAGAAAACATTGATATGGACGAAATCATTGAAATAGTTTCTAAATATTATAATATCAAACCATCAGATATTCGTAGCAAAAGTCGCTCTAAAAATATCGTAACTGCTAGAAAAATCGTTATTTACCTAGCTCGCACTCTCACGCCAAATTCTATGCCTTCTTTGGCAAATTACTTTGGAATGAAAGATCATAGCACAGTAAGCAAAGCAATGAAAAGTATTCAAGAAGAAATCAACAAAAATCCAAACTTCAAAACAATTATTGAAGAACTAAAAAATAAAATCAAGTAACCATAATTTGAAACTTTTAAACAAACTTTTGCTAAAATAGTGAAATTATGTGAAAAACAAATAACAAAAAATTCACACAAAAAACAACCAAAATTTAGGAATTCTTAGTAGTTATTCAACTTTTCAACCTCTCTACTAATACTTCTAAATTTTAAAATAAAAGGAGCTTTACTATGAACATTACCTTACAAAACAGCGTTTTAGACAATATATTCACTGCTTTACAACCTTTCTTGGACAAAAAAGATTCTAGTCAAATCACTTCTCATATTTATTTAGAAACACGAGATAATCAACTAATTTGCAAAGCAACTGATTTTGAAATGGGGTTATGCAGTATGACAGATTCTCTTACTATCAATGAACAAGGAATCGCAACTGTCAATGGAAAACAAATCCTAGATATTATCAAAAGATTAAAAGAAGGTGAGGTTAATCTCTATACTAACAACGAAAATTTACACATTAAACAAAACAAAAGCTCCTTTAAATTACCAATGTTTAATGCACAAGAATTCCCAACTTTCCCAGAATATGAAACCTTACCCAAATTAGAAATCAATTCCTTAGAGCTCATTTCTTCAATGAAAAAAATATTCCCTGTTATTGATATTAACAATCAAAAAAGAGAGCTTAATGGAGCTTTGTTAGATATCAAAGAATATTCTTATAATTTTGTTGCAACAGATACTAAACGCTTAGCAATGGTAAAATTCGATAATGCTTCAGGAAATAATTTAGCATTAATTTTCCCCAAAAAAGCTATCACAGAAATCCAAAGATTGTTTTTTGATAATATTGAATTATTTTATAACGAAAGAAATATCATCATCAAATCACAAAATTATATTTTCTTTTCTCATCTTATTAATGGTAAATTCCCAGATTATGAGAAAATCTTGCCAAAAGAGATTCAAACAGAATTAGTCCTCCAAAAATCTAGTATCATTGAAGGAATCAAAGTAATCAATTCTGTAACTAATGATGTGAAATTAACCTTTAGACCTAATGAAATTCTTTTTGAATCTTTAAGTCAAGACAATTCAGAAGCACAAACTCAAATTGAAATCAATTTACCTATCACAGAAGAAATTGAAATCGGTATCAATTCTCGCCATGTATTAGACTTTTTAAGTCAAATTGATTCAGTAGAATTTATTTGGGGATTAAATGGCAAAAATGCACCTTTTGTCCTAAAAAATGGAAACTTTTCAACCGTAGTTATGCCAATTATTCTTTAAAATATCTGTAATTTTAGCTAAGGAAATGAATGGAAAATAAACAATATTCAGGTAGTAGTATTAAAGTATTAAAGGGTTTAGAGGCTGTTAGAAAAAGACCGGGAATGTATATTGGGGATACCAATATTAATGGATTGCATCATCTTATTTATGAAGTTGTAGATAATTCTATTGATGAGGCAATGGCAGGGTATTGTAATGAAATTTCTATCACTCTAACCAAAGAAGGAAGTGCGATTATCAAAGATAATGGACGCGGAATCCCAGTGGATATTCACCCTACTGAAAATATTCCTGCTGCAACAGTGGTTTTAACAGTGCTTCATGCAGGTGGGAAGTTTGACCAAGATTCTTATAAAGTTTCTGGTGGTTTGCATGGAGTTGGAGTTTCTGTTGTTAATGCTCTTTCAAAATCTTTGCAAATGACTATTTACAAAAATGGACAGATTTATCGCCAAAATTTTGCACAAGGGATTCCACAAGATGAATTAACAATCATTGGTGAATGCAAAGAAAACGGAACAACTATTGAATTTATTCCTGATGGAACAATTTTTGAAGTTACAGAATTCCAAAGAGAAATCTTAGCCAAACGCTTCAAAGAATTAGCCTATCTTAACAAACAAATTACAATCCATTTTAAAGATGAACGAGATAATTTCGAGGAAACTTATCATTTTGAAGGAGGTTTAAATCAATTTGTAAGTGATTTAAATAAAAAGCCTCTTATTTCTACAATTATTAGTTTTGAAGGGCTAGAAAATGATGTAGAAATGCAAATTGCTTTAGCTTATAATGATGGCTTTGATGAAAAAGTTTTGAGTTTTGTTAATAATATTCGAACCATAGATGGTGGAACTCACGAATCAGGTTTTAGAATGGGTTTAACCCGCGTAATTACAAATTATATTGAAGCTAATGCAAATGCAAGGGAAAAAGATTCTAAAATCACAGGTGAAGATATCCGAGAGGGATTAGTAGCGATTGTTTCTGTCAAAGTCGTAGATCCTCAATTTGAAGGGCAAACAAAAGGAAAATTAGGAAGTTCTTTCGTGCGTCCAATCGTGCAAAAACTTACCTTTGAGAAACTCACAAAAT
Organism: Helicobacter pullorum NCTC 12824; assembly: GCF_017979475.1. Classification (GTDB taxonomy): domain Bacteria; phylum Campylobacterota; class Campylobacteria; order Campylobacterales; family Helicobacteraceae; genus Helicobacter_D; species Helicobacter_D pullorum. The sequence continues at coordinate 53,489 of NZ_JAERIT010000001.1, read as the reverse complement.
TCTTTGAAGAAAATCCAAATGAAGCAAAAGCGATTATGCAAAAAGCACTTTTGGCAGCAAGAGGAAGGGAAGCAGCCAAAAAAGCAAGGGAACTCACACGCAAAAAAGAAACTTTTAGTGTAGGAACGCTGCCTGGGAAACTTGCTGATTGCCAAAGCAAAGATCCTAGCATTTCAGAGATTTATTTGGTAGAGGGAGATTCTGCGGGAGGTAGTGCAAAGCAAGGGCGAGATAGGGTTTATCAAGCAATCTTGCCTTTAAGAGGGAAAATTTTGAATGTTGAAAAAAGTCGCCTTGATAAGATTTTAAAAAGTGAAGAAATTAAAAATCTTATTACTGCTCTTGGTTGTGGGATTGGGGAAGATTTTGATATTAGTAAAATTCGCTATAACAAAATCATTATTATGACCGATGCTGATGTCGATGGTAGCCATATTCAAACTCTTTTGATGACATTTTTCTTCCGTTATTTACGAGGCATTATTGAATCAGGTTATTTGTATATTGCACAACCACCTTTGTATCGTTTCAAAAAAGGCAAAAAAGAAATTTATCTCAAAGATGAGAAAGCTTTGAGTGAATATTTAATCGAAAATGGCATTGAAAATTTTGAATTTCAAGGGATTGGGACAAAGGATTTAATAGAATTTTTCAAAATTGTAGCTCATTATCGCTCTACACTTAATGAATTAGAAAAACGATTCCAGCTCATTGAAATTGTGCGGCATTTTATTGAAAATCCAGATTTGATTGGTATGAAAAATCAAGAATTGTATGAACAAATCAAACAAAAAATCCAAAGTTTGAATTTTAATATCCTAAATGAAATGTTAGATGAGCAAAGGATTCATCTCTATGTGCAAACAGATTCAGGATTGGTAGATATTAAAATTGATGATGAATTATTTACTCATCCGCTTTTTGAAGAAGCACATTTTGTTTATGGCAAATTAAAAGAACGCAATTTAGAGTTTTTGCAGGGCAATGATCCAGTAGAAATGCTAGAAAAAATAGAAGAAAGCAGCAAAAAAGGCGCGGATATCCAAAGGTATAAAGGTTTGGGAGAAATGAATCCAGAGCAACTTTGGGAAACTACGATGACTCCAGAAAATCGCCGTTTGATTCGTGTAGAAATCAAAGATGTGGAAGAAGCAAGCGATGTCTTTTCACTCTTTATGGGAGATGAGGTTGAGCCAAGACGCGAATATATCCAAGCTCATGCAAAAGATGTAAAACATTTAGATGTATAGGGAAATAAATGGTTTTATTATCAGGAATTATTGATTTTTTTACAAGTATTAATGGGATTTTCTATCTTATTGCTTATTTAGTAGGTGGGATTCCTTTTGGGCTTATTTATGCTAAAGTTTTTGGTGGAGTTAATATCCGTGAAGTAGGAAGTGGTAGTATTGGAGCGACAAATGTTTTGCGTTCTTTAAAAGAAATTAATCCAAAACTTGCAAAAAAACTTGCGATTTTAACGATTATTAGTGATGCGTTAAAGGGAATCATTGTTATTTTAGCTGCAAAGTTTTTTGGTCTTACTTATGAAGCACAATGGATGATTGCATTTTTGGCAGTGGTTGGACATTGTTTTAGCCCATTTTTGAAGTTTGAAGGGGGCAAAGGTGTTGCTACAAGTGTAGGGGCAATTGGTGTATTTTTACCCATAGAAGCTATTTTGGGATTAGTGGTTTGGTTTTTGGTAGGGAAGTTTTTGAAAATCTCATCTTTAGCTTCTTTGTTTGGAGTTTTGTTTGGGGTGATTATGAGTTTTGTTTTGCATCCAGATATTCCACATATACATAGCCATGCTCCACTTGTCTTAGTAGCGGTGATTATTTTTTATAAGCATATTCCAAATATTATACGGCTATTCCAAAATAAAGAACAAAAAGTTCTTTAACTTTTGTTTTTTATTAGGAATTATTTTAATTTACCTACGATTTTTCTTTTTATTTTTTCCAAAATTAATTTAAAATATATTATAATGTTCTCAATTTGTAAGATGATTTTACAAATAATTTTTCAAAAAGGACCCAAAATGTCAAACAATCCTAATTCTGTTGTAGTATGGGGGGGGGGGGGCAAATCAGCCTTTAATTAACTCTTTAAATACTCTCAATACTCTTAAAAACTCAAACTCTAAAGAACTTGCAAAGAATCTAAATAAGATTCAATCTTCTAATCTTTCTAAAGAATCTAATTCTAAGATTCAAGATTCAATTAAATTAGAATCAATCAAAGATTCTAATTCTATTCAATCCAAACAATCTAAAACAACAATCACTAAAATAGGAATCTCTATTGTAGCTAGTATTGTTTTATCTCAATCCTTAGTAGCTTTACCTAGTGGAGGTAAATTCACTCATGGTAGTGGAAGTATTAAAGTTAATGGTAAAGAAATGAATATCACAGGGAATAATACAAACCATATTATTGCTTGGGGTGGTGGATTTAATATTAATAAAGGAGAAAGTGTTAATTTTAATACAAGCCATAAACAACAAGCTTCTTTTTTAAATCTTGATTATTCTAACAAGGCTTCACAAATATTAGGTAATCTTAATGGCAATGGCAATAATATCTATTTAGTTAATCCAAGTGGTGTATTAATAGGACAAAATGCAAATATTAATGCAAATAAATTCATTGCTTCTACTTCTGCTTTAAGTGAATTAGAATTAAATCAATTTAAAGCAAATGGAACAACCAATGGAGCTTCTTTCTCCCCTGTGTATAAACCTAATAAAGGCAATGTAGTGAATCTAGGGCATATAAAGGCAAATGAGGGAATTACACTAATTGGTAACACCGTGGATATAAGAGGAGGAAAGCTAGAGAATAAGGGAGGAAATTCAAATACGAGCATAGATAATTCTATTCAAATAACTGGAGATAAAGTTTATATTGATATGTCTGCTATTGATTCTGGTGGAAAAGATATTTATGCTACTGCCTTTAAAGAAGGTTATATTCAAATGCAAATGAATAAATATTATGAGAATGGTTATAACTTCATAAGCGATAGTGGAAAACTCCAAACCAATGGAAAGATATTCAAAAAGGCCATTACTATAGGTAATATGGGAAATTCTAAAGCTAATGTAGAAGAATGGTTTTATTTTGCAAACGCTCTGAATACAGGAGTATTTGACCCAAATGGTGGTAATCCTAATTTTGATTTTGGTGGTGGTTATGATGAGTTTAGGCTTGTAGGGGATATTGATTTTAGTGATGTGAAAAATTATGCAAATCATACTATTGTAAATAGTCAAGGTAAAACATTGATTGGAAGTATGATAGTGGGTGGTGAACATTTTATTAATGGCAAAAATATAGCGACTCAATTATGGGCAAATTTTGATGGCAATGGACACACTCTAAGCAATGTTACAATGAAAACAGATTCTACAAATAGGGGTTATACTGGTATTTTTGGATGGGTAAATAGTGGGTATTTTGGAAATTTCAATGTTAATGGGGTTACAATTGATACTGAAGGAAGTGTTGGTGGAGTTATAGCTCATGTAGAGAATCAAACTTCAATTTCAGATATTGTTGTTTCTGATATGAATATAAATGCTGTTAATAATGGAATTGACAGAGTTGCTGGATTTGTCGCTTCAGATGGTGGAGGTGCCACATATAATAATATATCTTTGGATAAGGTAACAATAAAAGCTAATGGTGGTCATTATTATATTGGTGGTTTTGCTACTAATATTTCTAGTGCCAAAAGCTTTAATAATATATCCATAAAAGATATTAAAATAGATGTTATTAATACAAGTTCCTATTCAAGCATGGAAATAGGTGGTTTTGGAAATATTAAAGGCGGCGGAGGAACGTTTTCTAATATTATTTTGGAAGGATATATAGATATTGCTGTTAAAAGATCTAATTCGTCTGGAGGCAATGACTATATTAAGATTGGAGGTTTTGCTGGAATTGTTGGAGGTAGTTATCAAAAAAATCTAACATTAGACAAAATAGATTTAAAAAACTCCAATATAACAATAATGGTTTCAGGTAGCACTGGAGATATTGCAGTGGGTGGATTTGTAGGACATATTGGTTCTAGCTCAAGTTCGGGAAATATTTCAAATATTGCTTTAGGGAATATTGAATCGATAAAAATTGCAAATGAAAATGGGACCAGCTATGCCGGCGGTTTTGTTGGGTTTATCAATGGCTCTCAAAAAGGAAGTATTGATATTTCAAATATTGTTTTAGAAGATATTGGAGAAATAAAAATTACAGGTGGAAATGCAAAAAATGCTAATTATGCAGGTGGATTTGTAGGACATATTGGCGTGCAAACAAACAATCAAAATTTAGGTTCAGTAAAAATCTCTAATGTTGTTGTAAAAAATATTGGAATAATAGAAACTGCCATAAGTGGAAACACATCAACTTTATCTTCAATGAATAATGTTTATGCTGGCGGTTTTGCTGGGTATATCAATGGCACAAATGGAAGTATTGATGTTTCAAATATTGTTTTAGAGGATATTGTAAAAATAGCATCTAGTAGTTTTGATAAAGACCCAATGTATTCTCTTGAAGTTATGGCAGGAGGATTTGCAGGATATATTAATAATGGGACTTTCTCCAATATTACTTTAAGCAATATTGGAGAAGTGGTTGTTGATGCGAGTATAAAGAATGGTAACCAAGTTGGGCATGGAACGAATAGAATTTTTGCTGGTGGATTTGTTGGGGGGATAGAAAATAGTACGATTGATAGTGTAGTTTTAAATGATATAAGCAAAATAAGTACCAATGGAGTAAATAATGTGCGGATGAATGTTACTCAGCATTTAAATGATATTGCTTCAGGAGGTTTTGCTGGGAGCATAAATAAAAGCAATATTGGTAATGTGGTTTTAAATAATATAAAAGAAGTAGTCTCTACTGGAAAGAAAGAAAGCAATGCTTATATTAATGCTTATAGTGGCGGATTTGTAGGGGATAGTGCAGATAGTACCTTTAATAACATTTACCTCTACTTTAATCCTGATGCAACTATTATTGCAAATGGAACTAATCTAGCAAATGTATCAGTAGGCAAATTCTACGGAAACATTAATAACGGTATAGCCTTTAACAATGTCCATATTTACTACAATGCCAATCCTGATTCAAGCTTGGCTAATCCCATAAAAGATGCAGATAGTAGTAATAGTGCTTTCTACAATCAAACTATTAATCCAACTACTCCAGAAACCAATAAAATCAACCTTTATACTTACACTGATTCCACTCAAGGCATTAAAGACTTCCAAACAGCCTTAGAACAACAAAACAATTTAGGCGGTGCTTTTGAATCTAATAATATCAAATACACTCAAGACTCTAGTGGAAATTATTATTACTATTTCACTAACACCACAGGGGCAAATGTAACCCCTCCCTCTATTATTCCACCTTCAATAGATACAGACCCAAGTCTTCCAAACATTGATTTGGGTAATGTTGTCTTAGAGGGCAGTGATTTTAGTGTTTCAATCTTGCAAGAGATTATCAATGATATTTTAAATGGAAAATATGGCATAAACATTGATAATAGAGAAGTGCTAAGCAATTTAGCAGAATCTCTTAATAATGCAAACACTCTCCAAGATTATTTTAATGCAATAAATAGCTATCTTATATCTTCTTCTTTGGATGAATCTACAAAAGAATCTATTAGACAATCAATGGATTTCTTAGTTGCCTTTTATGGAGAAAATGGATTAGGGAATAAATTTAAAGGGGATACAAATTATAAAGATTTTTATGATAAATCTTTTTATATCTCTACTTCTCTTAAAGATTTAGGTAATTTTATTAGTGGAGATTTAAATGGTAGATTGGATTCTATGATTAAAAATATCCAAATCCTAGAATCTCTAAAACAAAGAATTAAAGCAGCTCAAAAATATTATCAAGAAGCATTAGAAGCTAAATTGCCTTATGAGACCTTAGAGGGTATTTATAATGGAATGGTAAAAACTATTAATGAATCTTATATTCAAGCTCTTGGTGTTTTAGAAACACTAAAGGGAGAGGATAGAGATTATCTTACTCGTCTTTATAAAGAATATTCTATTAAAGAGGATAGTGGCTTTGATGATATTAGAGGAACTTTTAGCTTTAGTGGGAATGATATTCTCTCAAAAATAGATAGCATTATTTTAGAAGACAAACCAGCTCTTACTCCACCAACAAAAGAAGAAGTGGGAGATGACCCAACAAAAGAGAATAATCCAGATGTTCCAAATAATTTACAAAAAATAGCAGACTTAGCCTCTAAAGAAGCAATACTAATCCTCCCAGCACAAGAAAAACAAGAAGCCATTGTAGAAGATGGAAAAGAAAGAGGTAGATTATGTATTGTAAGTGATAATGCTAAGACAAATAATCCTTGTATGGCGATTACTTATTAATTAATTAATTAATCCTATTAGCTTAGGTTAATCCTAAGCTAAATAGATACTAATAATAAAAATATTGAAGAGATTTTAAAAAGATTCAAAATAAACAATGCAATAAAAACTTCTTTTTATTCTTGTTTGATTATTTTATAAACTCTAATACAAAATAAACATTTAAACTTTGAATCTTTTTAGAATCTTAAAAGAGATTCAATACTTTTAAATAATTGAATGATATTTCTAAGATTAAATTGAATTGTATTTTAAGATTCTAAAGTATTAAGATATAGGAGGTGGAGAGAGGCTACAAGATAAATATATTTTTCAAGTGTGTAAAGTAGATATTGCAAATATAGTATATTATGAATATTATATATCTTTATAAAAGGATATTATAATAAAAGAAATTATCACTATTTTGCAATATCATAATAAGTTTAATTAGTGTATTAGATATTTTTAAGATAAATAGCTAAATTATTTAATTTCTTTAAATACGATATATTAAAGAAAATATTTAATATTATCTATATTATTAAAGATAAATAAAGTAAATAGTAGTATTAGTTATATATATTTTAAGTTAAATTAAAATATATAAATTAAAGATAAATATATTAATCAAATAAAGTATATTTTTAATTTATTTTTAATATATTTTGAATTATGATTTACTATTTACAAATTTGATAATCAAGGAGGAATGATGAGAGGCTATCCTTTGTCAAAAAATGGGATTTTGGGGATATTTGTTTGTGTAAGTCTGACAACAAGCAATGTTTTGTTTGCAGCTGAACAAGCAAATAAAATCGGGGCAAAAAGCTATCAAACTCCCAAAAATGTCTTTTTGGATTCGCAAGTGTGGGATTCTAAAGAGAGTATTTTCAAAAAAGTTAATGGCAAAAATTATTATGGAATATTTCAAAAAGGGGCTGTAGATGGGGTAAGTTTGGAATTTTATAATCCTAAAAATCCAAACTCTTCTAATCAAGAACGAGCAATGCAGATTCTCACTCCTAATATCTCTCAAAAAGAAATTATTTCCATACAAGGCACCCATGCCGCAGTTTCATCTAATAGGGAATTGCATCCTATCTATGTTGTGCCATTTTTGGTAGCTGGGTATTCTTCTATGGGAAGTGCTACTAATAATAAATTAGTGCTTAAAGAAGGGGAGTTGAGTTCTGTAAATTTTATTAAGCCAAGTGTGATTAAAAATAACAATAAACCCCCAAAAAAGAAAAAAGAGGATAATTTTAATTATCTCATCACAGCAGCAATTGCCAACAAAGGAAATGCAAACTTTAATATTGTAGAGCTAAGAGAGGGAAGTTATATCAATATGGGAGTTGATGATACTTATAGTTTGCAATTAAATGGCGCTCCTTATGTCGCAGGTGGAGTTACAATAGGTGGTGAAGTTAGAGGCAATAAGGTTGTTGCTTTTGGTGGTGCAGAGATGGATTTTCATATTACGCCTTATGGTATGACAGAAACTAATGAATTTGTTTTTGATGAGAGAATCACACATATCATCGGAGGTTTGGCACAAAATGGAAGTGCTAGAGACAATCAAGTGCATTTGAATGGAACACGCTTTATTATGCATGGTCCAAGTGGAGTGTATTCTTCTTATTCAGCTGCACATATTGCTGGGGCATTCATTGATGTAGATGATGGTAAAAATCATAATGCAATCAATAATACTTTATTGATTGATTCTTTTAATTTGGGGTTAAAAGTCGATGAATCAAAGCTATTTTTTTATGATTCAATTTTCTTTGGCGAATTTTTTGGCGGGAAAACTGCGAAAGGAAACGCAAATGGGAATAAAATTATCTTAAATAATGTGCCATCTCTAAGTAGAGTTAGCAAAGGGGTAAAAGTCCAAGGCATTTATGAGTTTTTTGGAGGATATGCTTTAGAGGGCAAAGCAGAGGATAATGTTTTGGATGTAGCATTAAAATCACCATTGCAAATTACAGCAACTTATCTAAGACAAAATAGCTTTGGATTTTATGGTGCGTATGCAAGTGATGGTGCCAGCAATAATACAATTAAGATTCGCAATAATTTAACAGTTATTGATGGGACAGATAATATCAATGATAGAGTGAATATCATAGCAGGTAGAACTTTGGCTGGTAAAGCAAATAATAATATAGTAGATTTTAAAGATTCTCAAGTGGCATTGCCTTTGTATGTATATGCTACTTGGAGCGAGGATTTTGAAGGCTCTATCCATTATCCTGAAGAGGCAAAAGGAAATAAAGTCAGCCTTGATAATGTTTTTGGTAGGAAAAATATAAAATCTGGATTAACTGCAATCAATGTTTATGATAATACTATAAGCTATCATAATGTAGAGGCACAATCTTCTGGTGAAAGTCAAGATAAAGAAAGCAGTGTGTATATCAAAGCAGTTAATGTAGCAAAAGGGAATGTTTTTAGGGCGAGTAATTATTGGGCGACTTCTAGGCTGAATATTTATGGAATTCGTGGAGAAGTAGAGGCTTATGACAATCAAGTGATTTTTAATAATGTCAGTTTTAATGCTGATAGAGAAAATTCTGGACTTGTATTAGTTGGCGGGGTAGGTGCAAGCACATACCATAATGTTTTAAGTATCGAAAATATACAAATTGGAGAATATAATCCTGATGAAGATTATATTTATATTGCTGCGAGTGCTTTACCAAATGCAGAGAGTAATTTAGCATTGTCTTATGCAAATACTTTGTATATTGGCGGAGATGTGGAAATGCATAGAAATACGATTCTTAGTGCATTAAGTGGCAGTATCATTAGAGTTCCAAGCTATTCTAAGAGCAATGCAGATATTATCACAGTTCCTGCACCTTCTTTGGGGCAACTTACAGATGATAATCATTTGATTTTAGAAAAACATATGCACGCAAAGGTAATTAATAATTTTGAACATTATAGTTTTATCTATCACAAGGATAATAAAACAAGCTTTGCTGTTAGTTTAGAATCACCTATCAATCTTTCATCAGAAGCAATCATCTCTCTTTTGTTGAGGAAGGGGGATAATGCGCCCAAAAAAGGAAGCAAAATACCTCTTATTACAAGTATGGGAGGTTTTAGCGATATAGATGGCAATAACCTTACTTCCGCAGAAGTAAGTAATCTTTTAGAAACAATATCCAAAAACAAAAATACTTTCAAATATAGCGAGATTCCACAACTGCAAAAAGCTGGATTGAAAGTAATTCCTATCAAGCTTTCATTGGGCGATGATGGAAGAACAATTTATGCAGAAATCTAAAATAAGGAGGTTAATAAAATAACAAGTGTTTAATATTCAGAAAAAATCAAATAAAGGAGACAATCAATGAAAAAATTAGTAGCATTAATGGTTATATCAGGCTTTTGTTTTGCAGCAGAAAATGCATTGGTGTATCAAGAAGGTGCAGAGATCTATAAAAAGTGTATTGCTTGTCATGGACAAAATGGAGAAAAAGTAGCACCGGGCAGTAAAAGAGGAATTACAATTGGCGGAATGGATAAGGATTATCTTGTCGAGCAATTAAAGGGATATGTTGCTGGAACTGCAGATAATGGAGGAGCTAAGGTAATTATGTATGCTAATATGAAAAATTGGCGTTTTACAAATGCCGAAATTGAAGCAGTTAGCACTTATATTTCACATTTGCCAAAAGTAAAAAATTAGATGCTAATGTATTTGGCATAAGTTACTTTGAAATTATAAAAAAGGTTTTTTATGAAAAAATATCCGATTTTAATAAGCTCTACACTTGCAGCTTTATTATCTTGCAATGCTTTTGCAGTAAGTCAATCAGATGCTAAAGCAATCGAAGAAATGATAGAGATTTCACCTTATAGAGATATTCCACAAAACAAGAATATTCAAAATACTTTGAAAAATAGACAATCTCCCTTAAAGATAGAGCAGCAAAATAAGCAAGAAACTACGCAACCTCAAGATTCAAACAAAGAATCTGGCAAAAAAGAGATACAAAACAAACAAGATGAGCAAATGGGCAAAGATGGATTGGTAATGCGCCAAGACCAAGATTTTCGGTTTAAATATGAATTTTCTATTGACACTAAAGATGGGGATAAAACAATCACTTTAGAGGATTTAGGAATCAATGAACAATGGCTTAGCGAATCGATTGTGGCATTGAAAGTTTCTGATTTAAATGTTTCAACTTTGCAAGAGATTGCTAATATTGTTTCTTATTATTTTCAATATAATGGCTATCCATCAGCAACAGCTTATATTCCTCAACAAGAAATTACAGACACTATTCATATTAATATTATGATAGGGAAATTGGGTGAATATCAAGTGAGAAATTACTCACAAGCTAGGGATTGGGCGATTACTTCTAAGCTTAGAGATTCTCTAAAGGGTAAAATTTTAAGAACAAGAGAATTAGAAGATGTGATTTATAGAATCAATGAAATGTATGGCGTGCAAGCTAAAGGAACGCTAACCGCTGGAAAAGAGTATGGGACAACAGATGTTGTCATTGATGTAGAAGATTCTACCAAGGCTAGTGCAATGTTGTTTTTTGATAACTACGGGACAGAAGGAGCCGGAGTTTATCGTATGGGGGTTAGCGGACAATTAAATAATGTGCTGGGGTTTGGAGATTCTTTGAATCTTTTTGCACAATTGAGCGATGAAATCCAAAAAAATTATGGTGCAACTTATACTACATTTTTGGGAAATCTCAAAATATCTCCTAGAATCAGCCGTGGAAACTATGAGCTAGGAGGACCATATAGTAGTCTTAATGCTTATGGAACTTCCCTTGATATTGGTGTGGATTTGTCTTATCCTGTGTTTATCAATACTGTGAATTCTCTTTATCTAATTGGAGGATATACCCATAGAAAACTAGAAGATATTTATGGCGATTTTGGCGTAAATTTCAATAAACATAGCGATTCTGGATATATTGGTGTAGAAGGGACTTTTGGAGAGATTCCTAATAATATTTTTAGTTATAATCTAAGATTGACTTATGGAGATGTTGTCTCAGATAGTGAGCTTTTGACTTTTAGTAAAGCAATGGATGAGTTTTGGAAATTCAATGCTTATTTGAGCAATTCTTATTATTTTAATGAGAAGCTTACACACATCATTAATGTAAGCTATCAACAAGATATTGGTGGCTTTGAGCTTGATTCTAGTGAAACAGCATCTTTGGGTGGTCCTTATGGAGTAAGAGCTTATACTAATGGATTTGGTGAAGTTGATAATATGGTATTAGCAACTTTTGGATTGAGGGCAAATGTGGTGAATCCAAACTTTTATGTAACGCCATTTTATGAGTTTGCATATGGCTGGAATGACAATTATCCAAACAATGCTATTGGCGTGGCAGGCAGAGGTGATAAAAATGACTTGTTTATCGATGCTGCTGGGCTTGAACTGCTTTATATGAAACCAAATATGTTTTATGTGAAATTAGACTTGGCAAAGGCGGTTACTAAACTTGCTAATGATGGCAGAAGAAGAGATAGACTTTATGCGAGTGTGGGGGTTTATTTCTAACTCTTGCTTAGCTTGATTTGCATTTGTCTAGATTAGGGCTTTACTGTCCATCTCTTGTTTTGGTAATGATAAATCGTGATTTACAAAATACAAAGGTAATAACTATTGCTTTTGGGCTTTGGGAGGATTTGTTTGGGGTAAGTTGCTTTTGGCAAAAGTTTGGTTTGTAGGTGGTACAAATTTGTGTTTATAAACCAAAGCTAAGAAATAAAATCCTCTATCATTTCTTCTTGTAAAATGTATTGAATCTCTAGTGTAAAATCTCCGTAAATTTTGTTTTTGATAATCAAGATAGGCGAGATTAAAAAGCCCTGTGGATAGAGTTTTTGACGCAATGCGAGTTGAATGGATTCATCTAGTCCTTCTTTGATGAGAGATTCAAAATCTTTTTTATCAAGAAATTCTTTAAAAACTTCAAATTCTAAGAACAAAATTCCTTCTTTGGAGGCATAACCTACGCCATTTTCCCAAAATTCTATTTTTGCTTTAGTGGGTTTGTTGAGCATAGAATGGCTACAAATAAAACTAGGAATGCTTTGAGAATCTTGGACTAAAATGCCTTTTAGTAATCGATAACATTGAATCTTTCTTTTGATAAGATGATAGGGCTTATTGGAGTTTTCTAGCTCTTCTCTTGTTTGAAAATTCTTGAGACGCAAACTTGGTATATTGCGTGAATCTTTTGGAAGTGTGAGAGTAGAAACAAGCTCTAATGGAGTTTTGTGAGATTTTTCTCTTTGTTTAGTTAGCGCAAAAAAGCAACCACAATAATTTTGGCGATAAAGATTTGCCTCTTTTGCAAGCTCATTTTGAATCTTGGTTCCACCATTGCTACGCACATCAATGGGCAAAAATGCTAATTGATGCCTTTGGGCTATGGTTTTGCCTTGTGCAAATAGTTCATTTTGTGATTTCATAGGGCTTGCAAGAAGTGTTGTAGTAAATTCAATGCAATTCGTTTCTTTGGCGATTTTTGCGCTTTTTTCTAAGCGATAATCAAAACAATATGAGCAACGCTCCCCTTTCTCTGGAGCATCTTCTAAGCCTTTTGTCCCACAAAGCCAAGAATCTAAATCATATTCGCCAACAATAAGTGGGATTCCGAGCATTTCACAGCTTCTTTGGACATCTTTTAGGCGCATTTGATATTCTTCATAAGGGTGGATATTGGGATTATAGAAAAATCCACAAAAAGATTTTTGGGGGTAAAGTTTTTGCAATTGTATCAAAAAATGGTGGCTATCCACGCTACAACAAATATGGACTAAAGTGGTATTTTTATCTCTAAAATCATAAGGAATCTGTGATATTTTGTGCCTTTTAGAATAATTTTATTGACATAGATTTGGGATTAATTGTTTTTGTAGGCATAATATAAGAACGCTCCCATTCCCACGACAAAAACCACCACCAAAAACACGAGCAAAACAATATCTAAGTTACTCACTAGCCAACTCCTTTTCTCTTAGCTGCCCACAAGCTGCACTAATATCTAAGCCCTTAGATTCGCGTATGGTGCATAAAAGCCCTTTTTTGAGCAGAAATTCCCTAAAGGCTTCTACTTTCTCTTTATTAGGTCTTTTGTATGGACTTCCTTCGTGGGGATTGAAATAGATAAGATTGACTTTTGCTTTGATTTTGTTAAGCAATGCTACGAGTTTTTTAGCACATTCCAAACTATCATTCACTTCATCAATCATAAGGTATTCAAACATTACTCTTTTGCGTGTATCAATAGGGAAAATAGCCACTTCATCAATAACGCTTTGAATGTTATAGGCTTTGTTAATAGGCATTAGTTTGGTTCTTAGCTCATCATCGACGGCATGTAGAGAAATTGCTAATTGCACACCTAGATTCAAAGCACCTAGTTTTTTGATTTTGGGAGCGATTCCGCTTGTAGAGATGGTTTGTCTGCGTCTTGAAATGCTCAAACCATCAAGTTCTGATAGAATTTGAATACACTTTGATACATTTTCTAAATTGTCTAATGGCTCTCCCATTCCCATATAAACAATATTTACAGCTTTGTTGCTAGGGATATTTTGGTCTTTTTTGATTGCGAAAACTTGATAAACCATTTCTCCCGCACTTAGATTCCGCACAAATCCACCTTTAGCCGTGAGGCAAAAGCTACAACCAACTTTGCAACCGATTTGGGAAGAAAGACAAAGTGTGAATTTATCTTCTTTCATTTTCAAAAAAACTGCTTCATAGGTAAGATTATCCGCGGTTCTAAAGAGATATTTCACACTCCCATCACTGCTTTGTTCCTTTTTTGCGATGCTTACTAAATCGCCTGTAAAATCTTGCTTGAGAAATTCCCGTAAATTTTTGGGAAGATTTTCCATTTTGTCGAAGTTGTTTTCATAACGCACATAAAGCCAATGATAGATTTGCTTAGCACGGAATTTTGGAAACCCATTTAATGATTGCGTTAATTCTTCTAATGTTAATCCAAAAATATTTTTTTTATCCATTTTTCTTGTCTCTAATATATTCTTCTAGCTTATTCATAGCAATTTTATGGTTGCTAAAAAATTCTTTTTGAGCCTCTTTGTGAATATGATTTGTGCTGCAAAAAACTCCCAAAGCTGGAATCTGATAAGTTTTAGCTACCTGTAAAACGCTAAAAAATTCCATATTTTCATATAAGATTCCAAGTTTGATAAATTTCTGTGCAAGTTCTTTATTTGTGGTGATATAATTGCTGGAATTGACAATATTTTTTGTTAATGTTTCATGTGAAACATTTTCTAAACTAATGCAATTATCCAAAGGGGTGTAAGAATTGTTTTGCAAAAAAGAAAGTTCAATGTTAGTTGCACTTTGGGATTCAAAGATTTCCAACAAAGGTTTAGAATCATCATAACAACCACAAGTCCCTACAAACACAATCTCGCTGGGCTTTTCATAAAATATACATTGAGTAAGGTTTATCGCACTTTCTATCAATCCAACCCCTATGCTTTTGGCAAAAGAAAAATTTTCAATTTTACCTGCACAACAAATCACAATTCGCCTTTATTTTATAATTTCTTTATAATACAAATGCGATTCGTTTTTTTTGATTGTTTTTTGTGTGGGAATTTGCAATACTTCAAAGAATCTCGGCTTTTCTAAGAAGGCAATTTCAATCACATCGCCCACTTTTACATCTCTACTTGCTTTGACGCTTATTCCAGAGATTTTTACAACCCCATTTTCAATCATATCTTGAGCGATAGTTCGCCTTTTTGTAATATTAACTGCATTCAAAAATTTATCAATTCTCATTTCTCAAAGCTCAAAAATTTTTGCAACATTATATCCAAAGCTATATTAATTTAGCATAGATTCTAAGCAAATAGTATATAATTATTAGGATTTAAATCTTCAAAAAACAAAAGGAATAGTAATGTCTCAAGAAAACACAAAAAACATCAAAAAAGTCGTGTTAGCTTATAGTGGTGGGCTTGATACGAGCGTGATTTTAAAATGGCTTGGGGATACTTATGGGTGTGAGGTGGTTACCTTCACCGCAGATATTGGGCAGGGCGAGGAGGTCGAGCCTGCACGAGAAAAAGCCCTCAAGCTTGGCATAAAGCCTCAAAATATCTTTATCGAGGATTTACGCGAGGAGTTTATACGCGATTTTGTATTCCCTATGTTTCGGGCAAACACCATTTATGAGGGTGAATACCTGCTAGGCACAAGTATCGCGCGTCCATTAATCGCTAAGAGACTTGTAGAAATCGCTAAAGAAGTGGGAGCGGACGCTATCGCACATGGTGCGACAGGCAAGGGTAATGATCAAGTGCGCTTTGAAATCGGGGCGTATGCACTCAATCCAGATATAAAAGTCATCGCCCCTTGGAGGGAATGGGAGCTAAATAGCCGTGAAAAACTTCTATCTTATGCAGAATCTGCAGGTATCGCGATAGAAAAAAAGCAAAACAAATCCCCCTATTCAATGGACGCAAACCTCCTACATATCAGCTATGAAGGGCAGATTTTAGAGGATCCAAATGTCGCACCAGAAGAGGATATGTGGCGGTGGAGTGTGAGTCCTAAGAATGCCCCCGATACACCCACTATCATCACTATCACTTTTGAAAAGGGCGATGGCGTAGCGATAAATGGAGAGAATCTAAGCCCAGCGGCATTTTGGGCTAAACTCAATGAGCTAGGCGGGGCAAATGGTATCGGACGCTTAGATTTGGTGGAAAATCGCTATGTGGGTATGAAATCACGCGGCTGCTATGAGACACCCGGTGGGACAATCTACCTCAAAGCCCATCGTGCGATAGAATCTTTATGCCTTGATAGAGAAGAGGCACATCTCAAAGATTCTCTAATGCCAAAGTATGCCGAGCTTATCTATAATGGCTATTGGTTTAGCCCAGAGCGAGAGGCATTGCAGGCGTTAATCGATAAGACACAAGAGAAAGTAAGCGGGAATGTGCGACTAGAGCTGTATAAAGGCAATGTAACCGTGCTAGGTAGAGAATCTAAAAACTCCCTCTTTAATGCCGCATACAGCACTTTTGAGGAAGATTCTGTCTATAACCAAAAAGACGCTGCAGGATTTATTAAGCTTAATGCCCTAAGGTTTATCATCGCCGGGAAGGCAAAGAGATAAAAGAAAACTAAGAAGCAAGACAATAAGGCTATTTAAGGCTTTAAATTTTATAATAAAGATTGATATGAATATTTTGGGGATTGATCCGGGAAGTCGGAATTGTGGCTATGCAATTGTGCAAATTGAAAATAATTCACTAAAGTTGCTAGAGGCAGGTTTGATAAAGATTCATGAGAGGATATTGCAATATCAAATTTTAGAATTTGTAGAAGGAATCGATTTGGTGCTAAAAAGCCATAAAATTGATTCTGTGGCAATAGAGGATATTTTTTATGCGTATAATCCTAAAACTGTGATAAAACTGGCACAATTTCGAGGGGCTTTGAGTTTGAAGATTCTCCAAGAATTAGGAAATTTTACAGAATACACGCCTTTGCAAGTCAAGAAGGCTTTAACCGGAAATGGAAAAGCGCAAAAAGAGCAGGTGGCTTTTATGGTAAAGCGGCTTTTGGGAATCAAAGGCGAGATTAAGCCTTTGGATATCACGGATGCCATAGCCATAGCCATTACACACGCACAGCGATTAAAATTACAAAAATAAGGGGTTTTAGGGTTTATGCAAATTACACTACTACATTATACAGATTTAAAGATTTGTTCTCATGCCATTAGGACTTGTTGGCAGAGTTTTGAAAAGGGCGATAATGGCGGAGAAAAAGATAAAGAACTCATCGATAGAGTGGGCAATAAATATAAACACGCCTCAACCCTAGAACATCTTAATTATACTTTTTATATTCAGGGTATTTCAAGGGCTTGTTTGCAAGAATTAGCTAGACATCGTATAGCTTCTTTAAGTGTCAAGAGTAGTCGCTATACACTAAAAGAGCTAAAAAACACAGAGAGTTTTTTGCCTCTTGATGAAAAAAACCTCAAAAGAGCTGAAGAATTTTTGGTTTTTACTGAAAATAGGTTAGTCAATGAGGCGTCTATTAGAGCATTAGAGAATCTAAGATTGCTTTTGCAAGAAAATATCAGTAATGATTTGGCAAAATTTGCAATGCCAGAATCTTACAAAACAGAGCTTACTTGGAGCATTAATGCAAGAAATTTGCAAAACTTTTTGCACCTAAGAAGCTCTAAAAGTGCGCTTTGGGAGATTAGGAATCTTGCTTTGGCAATTTTTGATGCAATTCCCAAAGAACACCAATTTATTTTTGTTGATTTGATTTCTAAGGAGAAAATGTAATGAAATTTTTAAAACTTTGTTTGATAGGATTTTGTTTAGTGGTTACGCAATTAGTTGCAAATGGATTACAAGAAGGGAAAGATTATATTCTTTTGGATAAGCCAATTGCAAATATGGATAACACAGTGCTTGAAATCTACAATATCGGTTGCCCTCATTGTGCTTATTATAACGAAAATTTTTTGCCAAACCTTTTGGAGTTTTTGCCAGAAAATGTAGAGTTTCTACCCTATCATATTGCAGCACCCATAGAGATTCATCAAGAAATGTCTAAAATTTTGGTAGTTGCCCTAAGTAAAGATAAGCAAAATAAAACTAGCACAAAATCACCAAATGCCCTTTATAAGAAAGTCTTAAATTATTATTTTGATGCTATTCACAAAGAAAAGAGAAATTGGAAGAATCCACAAGATTTTGCTAGCAAAGGATTAGAGATCATAGGCATTGATGAAGTGGAATATCAAAAGATTTTAGAAACCAAAGAAGCTAAAGAAATGTTGCAAAAGTGGCAAAACTTGATTGAATATGCTAATATACAAGGTGTGCCGAGTTTTATTGTCAATGGTAAATATATGGTATCATCTCAGAATTTAAAAGGGACAGAAGATTTCATTTATAAGATTGATTATTTGCTAGAAAAAAAGTAATTTCTAAGAATAAATGCTCTTGATATAAATTTGGCAATATCTTCACACTTTCTTGATAAATGGGTTTTATAATTCTACTCACAGATGAAGGGAAACTGGAATCTAAAATTAAAATGCTTAAAGGAGCAAATATGAAAACTTTAAAATTACTCGGAGCTTTAAGTTTGGCGGCATTATTTTCTACAGCAGCGATGGCAGATTATGATTTTGATGTGCAAGGGCAAATTTCAGCAGTGAATGACAAAGATAAAACTATCACATTAGCAGGACCGGGCGGACAACTTGTTATTAAAGTTTTGCCTTATACAGAAATCAAAGGTGATGATTGTGGAGCGTTCGGACAAGATGTGTATGGAAGCTTTAAAGATTTAACTCCCGGAAAATATGTTAAAGTAGAAGCAGTGCCTTATGGTGGTTATAATGCTTATAATGCAAACAACACTCAAGCAATCGACCCAGCAACAGGATTGCCAAAAGATGGGCAACTTACTGCAAAAGAAATTGAATGGAAGTGCTTCCCTAAAGCATATTAAAATTTATTCCCCCTAAAACTTCAATAAACCTTTAGATTTTGCGGTAAAATACCAAAAAATTCTAAAGGTTTTTTATGGACTTACAAACCCTCATACAACAAGATTTAAAATACATTTGGCACCCTTGCACACAAATGCAAGATCATGAAAAAAACATTCCTCTAATTCCCATAAAATCCGCAAAAGGCATTTATCTCTATGATTTTGACAATAAGAAGTATATCGATTGTGTTTCTAGCTGGTGGGTGAATCTCTTTGGGCATTGTAATCCTTATATCAATCAAAAACTAAAAGAGCAATTAGAGAGCCTAGAGCATATTATTTTTGCAGGTTTTACGCATAAGCCCATTGTAGAGTTATCCAAGCGTTTGGTGGGGCTTTTGGATTCTAGGCTTTGTAAATGCTTTTATGCCGATAATGGTTCTAGTGCGATTGAAGTGGCGTTGAAAATGGCATTCCATGCTAATGTGATAAAGGGCAAAAAGAAAAATAAATTTTTGTGTTTAGAAAATGCTTACCATGGCGAGACAATAGGGGCTTTGAGCGTGGGAGATGTGGGGATTTATACAGAAGTTTATCAACCAATCTTGCTTGAAACTCTAAAGGTTAAAGCCCCTTGTGGAGAAGACATCGAAGAATCTTTGCAAGAGTTAAAGAAAATTATCGCATCAAAAAAAGATGAAATTGCAGCTTTTGTGCTAGAGCCTTTGATACAATGTGCGGGAAATATGAATATGTATTCTAGTGAGTTTGTCAAAGAGGCAACGAAAGTTTGTCAAGAGAATGGAATCTATGTGATTTTTGATGAAATTGCAGTGGGGTTTGGGCGAAGTGGGAGTATGTTTGCTTATCAGCAATGCGGAGTAGTGCCAGATTTCTTGTGCTTAAGCAAGGGGATTACAGGGGGTTATTTGCCCTTATCAGTGGTGGTAACCAAAGAGGAAATTTATCAGCTTTTTTATGCGCCCTATTATGAAAATAAATCGTTTTTGCATTCTCATTCTTATACGGGAAATGCCCTTGCTTGTGCTTGTGCAAATGCGGTTTTGGATATTTTTGAAACAGAAAATGTGTGTGAGAAAAACAAGATTCTATCAGAATTTATTTGGAAGAAAATGCAGATTTTAGGGGAATTTGCTTTTGTGAAGAATCTTAGGCATTGCGGTATGGTTTTTGCCTTTGATTTGGTAGGGTTTGAAGGGCAAAGAAAAGGGCTAGAAGTGTTTAATGCAGGGCTAAAAAAGGGCTTGTTGCTAAGACCTCTTGGGAATACTATTTATTTTATGCCTCCTTATATCATCACACAAGAGCAGGTTTGTTTTGTGATAGATAGCTTAAAAGAGATTTTGGAGCAATTTAGAGTGTAAAAGAGTAATATCCAGAGTTTAAAAAAGTTAAATTTTTATTAATTTATAGAGGTATAATAATTTTTATAATAAAATATTAAGGATAGTTTTATTTTATAAGGTAAAGGATTATTATGGAAATTTCATTAAATTTTTATGCAACTTTAACGGCTTTGGTCGGAGTTTTGTTGCTTGGAAGATGGATAATATCTCGTAGTAATTTTTTAAAAGATTATAATATTCCAGAGCCGGTTGTAGGCGGGATTATTGCAGCAATTGTAATCTTTTGTCTTTTGAAATGGGGAGGAATCAAGTTTCAATTTGATAACTCACTAAAAGATCCTTTAATGCTCGCTTTTTATGCAAGTATTGGGCTAAGTGCAGATTTTGCTTCTTTCAAAAAGGGTGGAAAGATTTTATTTGGATTTTTGTTTATTGTAACAGGGCTTTTGATTTTGCAAAATATCGCTGGAATCATAGCCGCTAAAATCATGGGTGTAAATCCGCTTATAGGGCTTTTGGGCGGTTCTATTACTATGAGTGGAGGGCATGGGACAGGAGCTGCTTGGGCAGATGTTTTCAAGGAAGCACCTTATAATTTCACAGCGGCAATGGAAGTGGCTATGGCGTGTGCAACTTTTGGTTTGATTGCAGGAGGTATTATCGGCGGACCTGTGGCACATTATTTGGTAAAAAAATACAAACTAAAGCTTCCTAATGCACATTTGCAAGATGATACAGAGGTGGCATTTGAAAAGCCAGAAAAGGAGCGTTTAATCACGGCAACTTCTTTTATAGAATCTTTGGCGCTGATTGCGATTTCATTGCTAATAGGGACAATGGTTGCTAAACTCTTTCAAGGCTCTTCTTTTACGATGCCTACATTTGTGTGGTGTTTGCTTGTGGGTGCAATTTTGAGAAATATTTTGCAAGCGACGAAAATCCATCAAGTTTTTGATAGAGAAGTGGCAGTTTTAGGGAATGTTTCGCTTTCATTATTCCTTGCTTTTTCGTTGATGGCAATTAACCTTGTGGAGCTTGTTTCTTTGGCTTTGCCGATGGTGATTATTTTGCTTATTCAAGTGATTATTATGATTTTTTATGCAATTTTTGTTACCTTTAGATTCTGTGGCAAAGATTATGATGCGGCAGTTTTGGCAGCAGGGCATTGTGGGTTTGGACTTGGGGCAACACCAACAGCAATGGTAAATATGCAAACAGTAACTCAACATTATGGACCAAGCCATATGGCGTTTATTGTTGTGCCTTTGGTGGGAGCGTTTTTTATTGATTTGATTAATGCTTTTGTGATTAGCGGGATAATCAAACTTCCATTTTTTTAGGATTTTAGAATCACTAGGGCTTTTGGCTTTGGTGATTCTAGCAATCTTTGCCCTTTGGAGTATTGTTGTAAATCAGGCAAAATACAGCATATCTATATTTGAAGCGATGATTTTGCAAAATCAATCAAAGGGCTTGGCGTAGTGCTTTTAGCCTAATTGAAACTTATAACTAAAAGAGAATCAAGAAGGTTTTGAAGGGGAGATAGGATAAATATTGCAAAAGGCGTTGCAAAAAGTAAATGAGATTATCTCATTAGCAGAATAAGGACTATCCAAACTCCACTAAAAAGTAAAGGTTTGGGAGCAATGGCGATTTATACACAGAGGGGCGAAATGGAAGGCTTGATTGTTGATATAGAAATATCAAAATAGAGCCTAGAAATAGCATAAAACCAAAGCAAGTGAATTTTAAAGAGCCAAAATCTGGCTATAAATAAGGATAAATATGGAACTAAAACAGCTAGGAAAGCAGATAGAATATACTTTTGACTACAATAAAAAGTTATTAGAAACTTTTGAAAACAAGCATTCTAATCGGGATTATTTTGTGAAGTTTAATTGTCCAGAATTCACAAGTCTTTGCCCTATCACAGGGCAACCAGATTTTGCGACAATTTATATTTCTTATATTCCAAATATCAAAATGGTAGAATCTAAATCTTTGAAACTTTATTTGTTTAGCTTTAGAAATCATGGCGGCTTCCATGAGGATTGTGTCAATACAATTTTGAATGATTTAGTGGAGCTAATGGAGCCTAGATACATTGAGGTTTGGGGGAAATTTACCCCAAGAGGTGGAATTAGTATTGATCCTTATGTAAATTATGGAATCCCAAATACAAAATATGAGGAAATGGCACGATATAGGCTTTTAAATCATGACTTATATCCAGAAAAAATTGACAATCGTTAAGTTTAAGAAAAAAGCGTAAGATTCTCTAGCCATTGCACATTGAAAGTAGAATCTTGAGTGTTTTGTTTGGAGAGTATCAATGCACTTAAACAATAAGAATCTTTGCTGCCCTCAAGCTTTAAATACATTTCTACACTTTTGATAATTCTCTCTAGTTTTGTTTTTGTGATGTTAAAAACCGGTTCAAATCCAATACCGCTTTTGACTTCAATAAAGTGAAGTATTTTGTCTTTTTTGGCAATAATATCAATCTCACCAAAAGGCGTGAAGTAATTGCGTTGGATAATTCCAAAACCATTTTGCACAAGAAATTCACACGCAAAAGTTTCAGCCTCTTTGCCCTTTTGCGTTGTGTTTTTCATCTTAGTTTTTTTCAATTCGTATCATTATGGGTTTTTCTTGTGTGATTTCAAGATTGTTGATTTTCTCCAGTGCAGTTTGGATTTTGGATTCTGTGCAAATATGAGTAGAAAGCAGCAATACAGAGCAGTTTTTGTTGTTGGATTTGCGTTGTAAAAAAGTATCAATAGAAATTTCCTCTTCTCCCAGAATCGTCGTAATTTGAGCTAAAACTCCCGGTTTGTCAAGCACAATGATTCGCAGATAATACGCACTTTGAATCTCAGCTATTGGCTTTAGTTTGAGGTTTTTTTCAATGGAGGTTTTAAAGCCTAGCATTGGAGAACTTTTGGTGCGAGCAATCTCAATAATATCAGAAATCACTGCACTTGCTGTCGCATCTCCGCCAGCCCCAGCTCCATAGAAAAGTGTTTCGCCTACACTATCACCTACCACGCTAATAGCATTCATTACACCATCTACTTTGCCAATCATTGCTTGTTGGGGTAAAAAAGTTGGGTGGATTCGCAATTCTACACTTTCTTTGTCTTTTTTTGCAATTCCCAAAAGTTTGAGGTTGTAGCCAAATTCTTTGGCAAATTCAATGTCTTCTTGTGTGATGTCAGTAATGCCCTCTATCAAAATATCTTCGGGCTTTGCGTCAATCCCATAGGCAATACTTGCTAGAATTAAGAGTTTGTGTGCTGCATCAAAACCACCAATATCAAAACTAGGATCACTTTCTGCATAGCCAAGTTTTTGGGCTTCCTTTAGTGCTTCTTCAAAGCTCACGCCGCATTCTTTCATTTGGGTTAAAATATAATTACAAGTCCCATTGATAATTCCACAAATGCTTAAAATGTGATTTGCTCCAAGTCCATCACGCAAAGCCTTGATGATAGGTATTCCACCTGCAACGCTTGCTTCAAAGCCAATAGGCAAATCCCCGGCAATTTTTTGTAAATCATAGCGATGATAGGCAAGCATTGCTTTGTTGGCAGTAATAAAGGCTTTGGAATTATAGAGCGCCTTTTTTGCAATTTCAAATGGCTCTTTAATGCCTCCAGCAAGTTCTACAACAATATCAATTTCAGGGTCTTCTAAAATGCTTTCTACTTCATTAGTGATAGGAAAATCAAAAATATCTCTTACTTTGGAAATATTTCTCACCACGCCTTTTTTGATAATAATATTGCAACCAGCTCTAGCAGCAATTAGTTCTTGATTGTTTTTTAGGATTCTTGCTACACTGCTCCCAACGACGCCCAAGCCGATGATACCGATATTTAATTGTTTTTTCATAAAGATGCCTTTTGCATAAAGCTAGAATTATACCATTTTGGATAACAATTTTTTGAAAAATTATTTCTATAAAATGTTTTAAATTTTTTTAAAATTCCACAAAAAATCCGCCAAATAGCGTTCTTGCCTGCTCTCTTCTAAGAGATCTTGGATTTCTCCAAAAGTTTCTTCATTGATTCCAAATTCTTTGTCTAGCCATTCTTTTTGGGAGAGGAAAAGCGAGCTAAAAGCACTATTTGAGCTTGGCGGAAGTGTGGAGGATAAGTTTCCTATCGGAGATTTTGTCGGAGTTTGTGTGTTGGGCATAGAAGTTGGAGTTTGGGGAGGAGTAGATTCTTGTGGCTTTGGTTTTGATGGAGTGGGCGGATTGAGTGTTGCTTGTGTGTTGATTTTAAAAGCCATTTCTTCCCCTTTCTATATTTTGTATTTTATCTTTCAAATTAGATTCTAGCACAAAAAGTTAAGATTCTTGTTGATTTTGATAATAGATTTTTGATAAGTCTAATATTAAACTTATGCTATAATGCAATCTTTAGAGAATTTTTCAAGGATTAATATTTTGATTTTAAGCCACGAAATACCACAGGATTCAAAGCTTTATTTTGGAAAAAGTGCAAAAATTAAAAGAGATTTTGAAAATTTGGTAAGCAAAACATTTTATGAAAATGGTTATGAAGAAATACTTACCCCTTCATTTACTTATTTGCAACATCAAAGAGATACGCAAAGCAGAGAGTTTGTGAGGATAAGCAATCCCTCTAATCATCAAATTGCCTTGCGTAATGATTCTACAATTGATGCAATTAGGCTTTTGGCACCACATCTCAAAGAAAACGCTATCAAAAAGAAGTGGTTTTATATCCAGCCCATTTTTGTTTATCCAACCAAAGAGATTCATCAAATTGGTGCAGAGAATCTAGAAGAACGCGATATTTTGCCTTTTATTGAAATGTCTTTGAGTGTTTTGTGTGAGATTCAAATCAAGCCTCTTTTGCAGCTTTCTAATGTGAAGATTCCAAAGATTTGTGCTAAAGAATTTGGAATCCCTTTGGAAGTGTTTGAGAAAAATGAGGTTGGGACTATCCAGAGTGCAAATGCTTTTTTGTCAGAACTTTTGGAAGTGCAAGATGAGCAATCCCTTAAGGCGGTGCTTGAAAAATCTCCAAAATGTTTGCAAGAAGAGCTAGAAAAATTATTGGATTTGGCAAAGCAAATTAATTATCAAAACAAGATTCTAGCGCCGTTTTTTTATTCGCCTATGTCTTATTATAGTGGTATGCTTTTTAGGTTTTTTTTGGAGAATCAAACGATGATTTTGGGCGGTGAATATGAAATTTTAGAGCAGAAAGCTTGTGGTTTTGGATTTTATACAGATGCTATAATTTTGCATTTAATGAAGGAGGGCAAATGAATACAAAAGCAGATTTGATTGTTGGGATTCAGTGGGGAGATGAAGGCAAAGGTAAAATGGTTGATTTATTGGCGCAAAATTATGATTATGTTGTGCGTTATCAAGGTGGGCATAATGCCGGACATACAATTGTCGTAGAAGGAAAAAAATACGCTTTGCATTTGATTCCTTCAGGGATTTTGTATCCTAAGTGTAAAAATATCATTGGTAATGGGGTGGTGATTAGCCCTAGTGCATTGATTGAAGAAATGCAGCAATTTTCAGAGTTGGAAGGGAGGCTATTTATTAGCACAAAAGCTCATTTGATTTTGCCTTATCATGAGTTTTTGGACAAATTAAGCGAAAAGAGGGCTAAAAAAGCCATCGGAACGACAGGCAAGGGAATAGGACCAGCTTATACTGATAAAATCGCAAGAAAAGGTTTTAGGGTCGGTGATTTGAGAGATACGCAATCATTGTGTGAAAAAATATTAGAGCTTATGGAGGAGAAGGATATTATTAATCTTGGTGGAGAGATTCCAACCAAAGAAGCATTGAAAGCCACGCTTGATTCTTATGCGCAAGCACTTTTGCCCTTTATAGCTAATACAACAGATATGCTATGGAAGGCTATGGATAGAGGGGAGAAGATCCTTTGTGAGGGTGCGCAAGGGAGTATGTTGGATATTGACCATGGAACCTATCCTTTTGTTACTAGCTCTACTACCACAGCTTCAGGGGCGTGTAGCGGGACAGGAATCTCCCCTAGAGAATTGGGGGATGTGATTGGGATTACCAAAGCATATTGCACAAGGGTAGGGAATGGACCTTTTGTGACAGAGGAAGAGGGCGAAATTGGTGAGACTTTGCGTCAAAAAGGTGGAGAGTTTGGGGTAACTACCGGACGCGCTAGAAGATGTGGTTGGCTTGATGCAGTGGCAGTCAAGTATGCTTGTCGATTAAATGGAGTCAATGCTTTGGCAATGATGAAATTAGATGTGCTAGATGGTTTTGATGAGGTAAAAGTGTGCGTGCAATATCAAGATAAAAATGGCAATGTTTTGGAATCTTTCCCTTTTGATTTTGAGGGAATATGCCCTATTTATAAGACTTTCAAAGGCTGGGATAAAACAGCTGGAATTAGGGAATTTGATGCGTTGCCCAAAGAAGCACAAGAGTATATTTTGGAATTAGAAAAGTTCATTGGAGTGAAATTTACGATGATTTCGACAAGCCCTGATAGGAATGATACGATTTTTAGGGCATGAAAACAAAATTCACTCAACTTGTGGTATTGCGTAAAAAAAAGGTTGATGAAGCAGAATTAATGCTCCAAAAAAACGCACAAAAGATTATAGATAAACAAGCTGAAATAGACGCTCTAATCCGAGAATTTGCGACATTAGAGGAGCCAAAAAATGGCGTTTATCAAGCTTTTTTGACTTTTGTCCATCACAAAAATGAATACCGAGAAACCATTGATTTTAAAATGGGAGAATTGGCGTTATTAAAAAAACAAAAACAGGAATTGCAAGAATATTTTAAAATGCAAAATGTTGAATATGAAAAAGCAAAATATTTAGATGGGCTAGAGGTTAAAAAGATTTTGGATAAAATTAGAAGACAAGAAAGCAAGGATTTAGATGAAATTTCTGTAATGCTTTATGCCAACCATCACAAGGAACAATAATGAAAAAAATATTATTTTTGAGCTTTTGTTTTTCGGGTTTTTTATTGTTTGCACAAGAGAGGCAGATTGTTGATTGTAATATTATTTTTGAACAGAGAAAACAAGAGATTTTGAAAGAAATTGAAAAAATTGATGAACAACAACAAGCTTTACAGGCTTTGCAGCAAGCAACGCAAAGTGTTTTAGATCAAAAAGATGCAGATTTGAAAAAAAGAGAAGCTGCATTGAATGAAGAAAAAAAAGCAATAGAACAAAAAGAGGCTAATATTCAAGCGCTCTTGAAAAAAAACGAAGAGATTCTCAAAGAGATTAAAGACGTCACACAAAGCAAATTGGGTGCAACTTATGCGAGTATGAAAGATTCTAAATCCGCAGCGATTTTGGAGAATCTACCAGAATCAGAGGCAGCAAGAATTTTGTTTTCGCTTGATACTAAGGTTGTCAGTAAAATTTTGGCAAAAATGGATCCGCAAAAAGCAGCAAGCCTTACGCAGATTATCCAAAAGGGACCTCCTTTTGAAACGCAAGAAATCATACAAACAAATATGCAGAATAATCCCCAAAATATCCCGGTAAATGCAGATTCTAATTCAACAAGTTCTATGTAAAATTATGTGATACAAAGCATTTAGATGATTTTTGAAAATTATTGAGCAGCATGCAGCGAAGATAAGGAAAAATCCTCATCTATGATTAAAATTTTTTCCATAAACTAATTGTAAAAACACTATCAGGAGCCGATGAGCTTCCCCCAGCTGTGCCAGATACAGAAATAGCAGTATCAGAATTTAAACTATAAGTAGCCCCCAAAGAAAATGTAGGGATAGAATAAGAATTAGAAGTTTTTCGCCCTTCAAATTTAGAGCCACTTTGATATCTTTGTTCTAATCCCACATCTAAAGAGATTTTAGGACTTAAAATAATGGACATATCAAACCCAAAATAAAAGCTATTGCCATATTCTAATTTCCCATAGTTAAAGTTTCTATCCATATTATAAACACCGCCAATATAAAGCGATGAGATAACAGGGTCGGAATAATTTTTGAGTGCAAATTGAGCGGAAAAAGATTTGAAAATAAAGTTTTTTGCTTCATCGAAATGCTCCTCTCTTTGAATAACTCCACCTTGTAAGGTAACTTGTGGGACAAAAATACCTCCGATAGTATCTCCTGTATAAATTCCACCAATCCATAAAGAATCAAAATCAAAACTTCTCTCGCTTTCAAAAGAAAAACCAAAATTGCTTACATATTCATTTTGTTTATAGCTTCCATTACCAGCTACAAGAATATCAAATTTAGGTGTAAGAGTGTAAATAAAAGTTTGACTAATAGAGACTTGTTTTGTATCTGTCCAAGTTTTTGTGTCAGGCTGTGCCACAAGTGTGGGATACATATTGTAAATGTAGGCATTACCGCTACTTAGATAACTTACGCTTGTAATACTTCTTAAGCCAATTTGTTTTTTAAAAAGCGAATCCAAAGTAATGGGGTCAGAAGCAAAACAACTAATGCTTAAAAGTGCAAAAAAAATCAAAAATGCAATCTTTCTCAACATAAAAATCCTTTTTGTAAAATTTAAAACTTAATGTTATAGCAAAAACAATTCCATATTTTATTTTTTTAAATCCCTATTGACTTATAACTTATATATGTTGCAATAAAAACCAATATTTCATAAGAAAGGATTTAAAATGAAAAAGCTATTACTAACTTTATCTGTAATTGCTGGTCTTTTAAGCAATGCTTTTGCTATTGATTTAATTTCTGTAGCTACTAATGGAAAATCTAATGAAAATTCTTTAGGTATTAAAACACTCAATAATCAAGAGATGAGTGAGATTGTGGGCGGTATGACTTTAAAACACAATTTTTTAAGCAATATGGAGTTGTAGATAATTCAGGACGCAATATTTATTATACTGCATATTATCAAATTACTCCGGATAATTATATGGATAAAGTTTATCTAAACTTATTGTCTAATGAAATAGCAGCCGTTCAAACAACTTACAATTTTCAAACAAATAAGATTACGACTACTATTGTGGCAGTTAATCAAAATGATACCACGAGAATGAGGGTTTTAACTAATGGTGACTTTATAAAATCTAAAATAGATAATTTTAATAATTTGATAAACTCTCAAATAAATGCAGATAAAGTTAATATTAAATATTTTAGATAGCAAGTGAGTGGTTAAAATCTCCACTTGGAACACCTTTTGCTTACTTTTTCTTAATTATTTTATAATTTTTAGAAAAGGTAGGCAAATGGCTAGTATATCTAATACCTACAACAATTATATGGGTGCTTACACGAGCCTATATAGTAATTCTAATAAAACTTCTAATACTCAAGAAACAATAAATACAAACACAAACGATAAAATACAGGAAATGGAAGATATTTTACTGATAGAGCCACAAAAGCATGATTTTACTGATGAACTTTTCGCTTTACATACAGATACTAATACAGCATTCTTGGAATTTATGGACTTAAAACAATATTTATTAGAAAATGTCCCTTTGCCCACAGAACAGAATTTTGAAGATTCAAAAAATATATTATCTCAAGAAATGAAAAATATTCTAAATAATGCTTATGAAAACAAAGGGGAAAGTAGTAAGGAGTTTCAAGGTTTGTTGCATTATGCACAATGGTTTATCAAGAATGATAAAGAAGTCCCCAAAACAACACAACACGCCATTAGTTTAATGCAACAAATCAATAGTAATATGGACTATGATACTGCCAAAGAAATGGACATATCTTTAGCATTTTATAAAACATATACGACAAGTGAGGCGGATTGCCTTAGTGATTTTTTTGCATTAGCGGATTTATATGAATTGATTCCACAAGAAAGTAAAAATAAAATTTCAGAAAATCTACAAATATCCCAAAGATACCTTTATCATCAAGGTGGATATTTGGATAAATATTTTCAATTAGGGGATTTTGTTATTTCGTGGGAAAGTGATTATTTTGATGGCAAAAATTATACTATTTCTAACAATCAAAATAATCTTTCTAACAATCTCTTAACCTCTCTTGCCTCTAACTTTGACACTACCCAAAGTATTTTTGATATACTCAATCAAAAAGAAAAATTAGAAAAGGAAAATCAAGACTTGAAAAACAAACAAGCAATAGAGGCTTATGGAATAAATGCAATCACTAACTCTTATACAAAAACCCAAAGAGATAACCTCTTAAAAAAAATAATAAAAGGATAAAGATGGTAAAGATATAAAATAGAGTCTTTGCCCCCAATCAACCAAACTCTATTCATAGAAAATCTATTTCATTTGAAAAATGCTTCGTTAGGAAATTCTAAATCTTTTATCATAGGTTTGGAGTTTTCATTTTTAGCAATTACAAGAGCAAATCCGCCTGTATGATTCCTATCCCATACAGAATAAAACTCTTTTTTGGTTGCTTTATATTGTCCAAAATTAGGGTCAAAAACTTGAATAAAATCGCCTTTGTGATTGATAATCACAACAAAATGAGGGAATCTAGGGTCATTTTCTATTCTTACAAGCAAAGGATAAGAAGTTTGCTCTAATATTTCTCTTTGGAGTTGAAAGCCTTTAGTTGCATAACCTAGAGTATTTGCCACTTCTTGCAATTCTTTGAAGCTTAACATATCGGTTTTTTGATTTAAAAAAGCAAGTATATCTTGTTCGCTATATTGTCTAAATTCAAAGAAATTAAGTAAAGTAGCTAAAGCAGAAGCCCCACAAGATTCCTCATATTGCTGTCTTATAACATTTTGATTGTGGAGTTCTTGTAGAGATTTAACACTAAAAGCAAAAGCAAAGTTTGCTATAAAAACAAGCAAAAAAATGCGCAATAAGAGCATTTTTTGCATTATGCTTTTGCTTCCTTGATCATTTGATTAATGAAACTATCTATTTCTTTAGAAGTTTTAGAAGTTAAAGTGCTAGAATATCCATTGCCATAACTATATGCTTCTATTGCTTGTTTGTTTTTCAAGTCTTGATTTTCCTTTTCTAGTTTTTCTTTTTGATTGAGTATATCAAAAATACTTTGGGTAGTATCAAAGTTAGAGGCAAGAGAGGTTAAGAGATTGTTATGAGGGCTTGTAAGGTTGTTTGATTGCGGATAATCTACTTTAAAACTCATTAATCCAATTTTATTGTGAAGGGAGTATATATCATTTACAGAATAATTTGTATTTTGCGGTTCCCAAGATACTTTAATGCCATTGATTTCTATTGAATTTGATTGTGAGTAAAACCCTATAACTTTAGCAATGGAATCTGTAATTTTTTCTTGCTCTATGGGGGATAACATATTTGAAAGAGCAGAAAATAATTCATACCCTGTCGCAGCAATTTTGCTTGCATTATACTCAAATAATCCACTTTCTATTTCCCACAATATTTTTTCATCAATTTCATCTAATTTTTCAGTATTACCAAGATATTCTTTTGCTTTATTGAGAAACTTTTCATATTCATTATTTGTTCTATCTGCTTCTATTCTAGCCCCATAAGCAAATAAAATAGCAGAAACCTTTTTATCATATTTTAGCTCTGGATAGTCTCTTGATATTTCTATATCATCAACATTCATTGTTCTATTTAAGCCACCTTCAGAATAAAAGATAAAATCTCCCTTTAGTGTATCCTCTACTATTTCAGGATTAGCCTTATAGAATTTTAGCATTAGATTATCCATTTGCTTATTTAGGAAATCTTGTGCTTCTTGCATTTCTTGTTGAGTAATTTTTTGTCCAGAATAATCATTAACCTTATTTAGTACTTGACCATGAAAGTGCAAATCTTGTGTATCTATTGTCATATAACTAGAAAATCCACTTTTATTTTTGTTTAATGATTTTTCAATATCAGTATCACAAATAGATTGCATAAAAGTTGCCGTAAAGAATCCGACATTCTTTTGAACTTTACTTAATATTTCCTCATCACTTTGAGTTTCTATCTGTGTATTTGATTCTTGTATCTCTTTATAGCTTGTAGAATTAGCGGAGTTTGGACTGCTATAAATATTTAAATAGTTAGAATAAAAAGAATTTGATATACTAGCCATTTGCCTACCTTTTCTAAAAATTATAAAAAAATTAAGAAAAAGTAAGCAAAAGGTGTTCCTTATTTACCAATATTTAACAGCATCGTTTCTAATTCTATTATTGATTCTATCCGCAATTTTACTTTTATATTTTGATAGCAATTGATTTGCATAATTTCTATCTGCTGGACGCGTATAGACAGGGTTATATTGATTCATACCAATAATTGAAATATTAACTTTATTAGTAGAGTAGTTTAATGTAGCTTGAACAACAGGTTTATACTTTCCGCTACCATCATCAACATTTAATGGAAGAAGCTCATTGCTTACCTCCTCTATTAAATTATAATAAGCAGTATATGAAATCTTAGCACCAGAATTATTCTTAACGCCATACTGATAAGCAACTTTTTCTGTACTGCTTATATAAGCCCCACCTACAATCTCACTCATCTCTTGATTATTGAGTGTTTTAACACCTAAAGAATTTTCACTAGATTTTCCATTAGTAGCCACAGAAATTAAATCAATAGCAAAAGCATTGCTTAAAAGACCAGCAATTACAGATAAAGTTAATAATAACTTTTTCATTAAAAAACTCCTTTAAAAATTTTTCAATACCATTATACTAATTTTTTATTTAGTTTTTTATTATATTCCTTGCTTTAACAAAATTTATTTATGGATTGAATATTTTGTATGAATCAGTAACATAGTAATTATTTAAGGTTTTTAGCATTAAAATTCTTAATTATTTCCTAAAGGAGTTTTTATGATACATATTCAAAGACCTTTGCCTTTTATCCTCGCTTCAACAAATATTGGAACAATGATTGTGAATCATTTGGATAAATGTGAAACTCCTAATGGTGCCTATGGAGTAGGTTACCAGTTTTTGCAAACAGGTTCTTTTGATTTTTATGAAGTGGAGAGTGTGGTTGCCTTATTGAATCTTAGGCGGCAATATTTTGGTGATGGCGTGGTTGCTTTGGATTGTGGTGCAAATATTGGAGCCCATAGCGTAACTTGGGGCATTGCTATGACGCATTTTGGGCGTGTAATTGCTTTTGAGGCACAAGAGAGAATCTATTATGCTCTAGCAGGAAATATCGCAATTAATAATTGTTTTAATGTTAAGGCAATTTTTGCTGCTTTGGGTAATCCTTCTAACAAGCGGGGGGGGGGGGCTTTTTGGATATTCCTCAAGTGGATTATACTAAGCCTGCTTCTTTTGGAAGTTTGGAGTTAAAAGCAAACATAAATAATGAATTTATAGGGCAAAATATCGATTATCAAAAAACGCAAAAAGTTCCCTTAATGAGCATTGATTCTTTGGAATTAGAGCGGGTAGATTTTGTAAAAATTGATGTGGAAAGAATGGAAGTAGAAGTGCTAAATGGAGCTATGAAAACACTTAAAAAGTATAAGCCTATTTTATTAATTGAAGTCCTAAAAAGCCCGCAACAAGAAATTTTTGATTTGATTAAGCCTCTTGGCTATGAAATTTTTCCTATGGGTATGAATATTCTTGCTGTTTTTAAAGATGATCCTGTTTTGAAGCATATCAATCAAAAATAGGGGCACAAAAGCCCCTTGTGGATTAATTTAACGCCTTTAAGCCGACACTGCATACCACGATAGAGGCAACAAAGAAAAGCTTCCAAAAGGATTTTGATTCTTTGTAGATGAAAATGCCTACTAGCACGCCCCCAGCTGTTCCAATACCTGTCCAAATCGCATAGCCAATTCCCATAGGAATCTCGCGTAATGCCAAAGAAAGCAAGCTTAAGCTTAATACAAATAATGCCGCACTTCCAAGTAAGTAGATTTTTTGGTTGCTAAGAGCAAATTTTTTCATACATATTACGCCAAAGATTTCCATAATTCCAGCTAATATTAAGTATATCCAGCTCATTTGCTATCCTTTTTTGTTTGCGTGGATTCTAGTGTTTCAAGTTTTTGGGCAATCGTATCAATAC
The DNA here is from genome assembly GCF_017979475.1 of Helicobacter pullorum NCTC 12824. Lineage (GTDB taxonomy): Bacteria > Campylobacterota > Campylobacteria > Campylobacterales > Helicobacteraceae > Helicobacter_D > Helicobacter_D pullorum. The sequence continues at coordinate 19,158 of NZ_JAERIT010000001.1, read as the reverse complement.
CCAAATCGTGAGAAAATTCTTGAATGACTTTTAGCTCTTGTTTGTCGTTTTCTTTGCTTGCAAGTTTTAGTCCAATCACGCTAAGGATTAAAAGCGCAATAAATGTGAGTTGCAAAGGGCTTGTAGAAGCACCAAAAACTACAATTTCGCTCAACGCCACACCAGCAGCACCTATCCCTACAAATACCGCATAAGCAATACTAACCTCGATTTTTTTAGTTGCTATAATCATCAAGCTAAATGAGCAAAACACAAGGATTCCAGTAATTATATAAGCCAAAAGGCTTGTGGAATATTTAAGCCCACTTACCCAAAAAATCTCCAAAATCCCGCCCAAAATGACACAAAACCAGCCTAGTTTCATAGTTTTCCTTAAAGTTAATGTAAATTTTAGTTTGATTGTATAAGTGATTTAAGTAAATTGCAGATTAATAAAGAGTTTGTAGAGCCATAATATTAAAAAGAAGCTTAAAGGCTTTAAGCGTTTTTATCGGTTTAATAAAAATTCTATATCGCATTAAGATTCCCTTGTGATTTTTAGGAGTGGAATTGTAGCAGAAGTTTCTTAAGTAAATTTTAATAAAAGGGCAAAAGGGAGGGGAATGGAGGTGTGAGAATATGCTATTTTTTCATCAAAGATTCTGCGAGTTTTGCAGCACGAGGGGCGACAAAAAACACGATAGGAAATGCAGCTACCCAAGCTTTTGGAAAAGCCTCTAAAAGCCATTGTGCAAAGAAAGAAGGAATAAATCCTAGGTTTAAAAAAGTGATGATTCCAGACATAATAAAGCTCATAAAAAGGGACATTATCCCTGCAAAAACTAAACGATAAAATCTTTTGGGTATCATTATAATTTTCCTTATATTTGATATTTTTGGTGGTATATTACAATAAAATTGTTGAGATAATCAATTTGTGATTGATTGATTTATTTTGTTTTTGCTATCCCAAAGGTGTGTTTGGAGTATAACTATCAAGATTATTTTTAGAATGCCATTATCTAAAATTTAAGATTTTATCAATAGGGTTGCAAAGCATAGATTTTCATAGCCTTTTTTAGTAAAGCCTTCTTTGTATTGCAGGGCTTATTCTAGGCTATAGAGTTTGCTTATCTAATAGCCCTAATGGCATTTAGCAAGGCTAAAATTGCTACTCCCACATCGCCAAAGAGTGCAATCCAGAGATTTGTAGCCCCAAAAGCTCCAAGTATCATAATTCCCGCTTTCACCCCTAGTGCAAAAATGATATTCTGCCACAAAATCGCACGAGTTTTTTTGGCTATTTGCAAAACCTTTGGGATTTTATTTAAATCATCATTCATAATTACAATATCCGCACCTTCCAAAGCAACATCGCTTCCGGCTTTTCCCATAGCAATTCCAATATCACAAAGGGCAAGTGATGGAGCATCATTGATACCATCGCCCACAAAAATCACCTTTTTTCTCTGTGCTTTTTGTGAAGCCAAAATTTCTTTTAAGTGAGTTACTTTGTCCTTTGGCATAAGCTCTGCAAAAAAGTGAGTAATGCCAATGGTGTTTGCAACTTGCTCCACTACTGACTTTTTGTCCCCACTTAGAATATAAAGTTCTTCTAAATGCTCTTTTTTTAGAGTGTTTATAACTTCTTTTGCTTCCTCTTTGATTGCGTCCTCTAAGATGATATTTCCGATTATTTCACCATCAAAAGCAATGAAAATTTGACATTTTGCAATAGAATCTTCTTGGATGGGTTTTTGGGTAATAGATTCAATGAAGCGTGCATTTCCTAAAGCAATGGTTTTGTTTTCAAAAGTCGCACTAATTCCACCACCAGCACTTTCTTTGAGATTTTCTAAATGGAGTTTTTGCAAATTTTGCTCATTGGTTTGCTGGATAATAGCTTTTGCAATAGGGTGATTAGAATGAGATTCTAATGATTTTGCTATTTTTAATATAAAATCTTTATCATAATTTTTATAAGCATTAATTTCTTTTATGATTAATTCGCCTTTGGTGAGAGTGCCTGTTTTGTCAAATATAATGGCATTTGCGTCTTTTAGAGATTCAATGTAGCTTGAACCTTTGATTAATATGCCTTCTTTTGATGCTCTGCCTAGTGCTGCAAAAAAAGTCAGCGGGATAGAGATTACAAGCGCACAAGGACAAGAAACTACCAAAAAGATAATTCCTCTATAAAGCCAAGTTTTAAAAGATTCTACAAAATCTGCTCCCATAGCCCAAAAATAAAGTGTTGGAAAAATCACAACACTAATGGCAAGTAGCGTTACAATGGGCGTGTAGTAACGGGCAAATTTGGTGATAAATTCCTCGCTTTTGCTTTTTTGTGCATTGCCCTCTTCAATGAGTTTGATAATTTTGCTAAAAGCGGAGTTTTCGTAGCTTTTGGTTGCCTTTAGGTGCAAGATTCCATCAAGGTTGATTCCACCAGAGAGCAAAGAATCGCCAACTTTTACATTTTGTGGGATTGATTCTCCATTGAGTGCAGAATTATCTATACTTCCTTCTCCCTTTATTACAATCCCATCAGCAGGGATTCTTTCTCCAGCAAAAATCACCAAAATATCATCTTTTTGGATAGTTTTTGGGTCAATATTTTCTGTTTTGTCTCCCTTTAATAAGTGGGCTTGTTCTATTTTGATAGAGGCAAGCGTGCGGATAGATTTTTTTGATTTTTCAACAATAAGGGATTCTAAGGCTTCACCAATGCGATAAAAAAGCAAAATAGCAACCGCTTCAGCACCTTCTCCAATAGCCCAAGCTCCAACGCTAGCTAGAGCCATTAAGCTATTCTCATTAAAAAATTCTTTTTTATAAAATCCAACAAGGGCTTCTTTTAGGATTTCATAGCCCAAAACAAAGTAGCAAAAGAGATAGAGGCTATTAAGCATAAAGGTTTCTAAATGCTTGCCAAAAATTTCAAAATCTTCTGTGAGTGCAAAAAGATAAATAATGATGCTAAGATAAAAAATCCCTTGAGTTAATTTCTCATTTGTGGGAGTTTGTGTGTTGTTTTGTCCATTTGAACAAGTGCTGCAACAATTTGCCATAAGATTCCTTTACATTTCTTGGATATGCTCTAAACCTTGCTCGAAAATCTTTTCGATATGGTCATCATCAAGTTCATAAAACACTTCTTTGCCTATTTTTTTGTATCGCACAAGTCTTGCTTGTCGCAGGATTCTAAGTTGGTGTGAGATGGCTGATTGTGAGAGATTGAGAAGAGTGGAGATTTCACTCACGCAAAGCTTTTCTTTTTGCAGTAGCGAGAGAATGCGGATTCGTGAAGAATCTCCAAAAATCTTAAAAAGCTCTGCTAATTCATACAGCAACTCTTCTTTGGGAAGTTTTTTGAGAATCTCTTCAAGAGTTTTAGAGCGTTTTTCATCAAATTCTGCCATTTTTTACTCCGTTATTTTGGTGAAATATTAATCATATATGAATATATATTCATATATTTAAACTTTGGAATGGTAGTCTCTTTTTTCTTAAATCAAAATTAATCAGTGGATATTAAGCGAAAATTGCTACAATTCAGCCTTTTAAAAGATTATAAAAAAGGTTTTAAATGATAAAAATAGCATTAACTTTGGCGATGTGCGGAAGTCTTGTATTAGCAGCAGAATCTGGATTTAGCGGAAATATTAGTTTGGGTGGCGGATTTAAAAAGGGAGAGAGCAATATTGATCCCTCATTAGATGAGAATCGCCTTAATAGTTTGAATGATAAAAATAACTCCACAGAGGCTATTCCGTTTCTTGGGATTGAGCTTTCTTATAAGGGGTTATTGAGCGATGATGAGGTGTATCTAAAAAACTATAATGGACGAGATGTTAGTGGTCTTAGTGTCGGATATGGATTGAATTATGGGAATAATAAGAGTGATATTGCTTTTATTAGCTCTTTGCGTCAAGAAGCCTATGCAAATCCTTACCAAATCGGCGATAGAGAGGTAGTTGATAGGAATCAATATGGGCTTAAAATAGAGCAAACTTATCATTTTAATGAAAAATTAGATGTTTTTGGTCGCTATGTCTATGCACAAGATAACTATGATAAAGAAAATTTGGAGCAATCTTTGCGTAGAGAGGGAGATATACATGAATTTGAGGTAGGATTTAAATATTATGGTATAGAAATTGGTGCATACTATGATATGAAAAATGCCGATGGTAGCGCAGAAAGTTACGATGGTTTTGGGATTAAGATAGATGGAAATTTGCCTATTTTGGATAATGAAACTTTTGCAAATTTTGGGTTAGTTTATGGCAATAGAAGCTATGATTCTAAGAATATTATCTTTGATAAAACTAGGGAAAGTGATATTTGGAAAGCAAAGTTGGGAATCTCTAGACACAATATTTTTGGATATAAGGGCGTGTATGCTTTTGCTACTTATCTTTATAGCAATGTGAGTGATGATATTGGATTTTTTGATGAAAGATACCATATTGGATTAGTAGGCTTAGGGTATAGATTTTAAAGGGATAAAATGGGGCTTGATAAAGAAGAGCTGGAGCGTTATAACCGCAATATCTTGCTAAGTGGAATTGGAGAAGAAGGGCAGCAAAAGCTAAAAAATGCAAAAGTGCTTGTCGTAGGTGCTGGTGGGCTTGGTTCGCCGGTGTTGTTTTATCTAACAGCAGCTGGAGTTGGAGAGATTGGGATTTGTGATGGGGATAGTGTAGATTTGAGCAATCTCCAAAGGCAGATTCTGCATAGAACGCAGGATATAGGGATTAACAAGGCAGAATCCGCTAAAGCAAAGCTAGAAGCACTTAATCCAAATATTTGCATTAAAATCTTTAAAGAGCGTCTTAATGCGACTAATGCTTTGAAGATTATAGGGGATTATGATTTGGTTGTAGAATCTACAGATGCCTTTGCCTCAAAGTTTCTTGTTAATGATGCGTGTGTGCTTGGTGGGAAGATTTTAGTTAGAGCGAGTGCATTGCATTTTTGTGGGCAAGCTATGAGTATCAAGCCCAAAGAAAGTGCTTGTTATGCTTGTTTGTTTGATTCTCCCCCACAAGAAGAAATGCCAACGGGAGCCAGTGTTGGAATCTTGGGGGCAGTAGCAGGGCTTTTTGGCTGTATTCAAGCAAATGAGGCAATAAAGATAATTACAGGCGTTGGAGAGCCTTTGTTTGATAAGTTTTTGAGCTGCGATATTCGGGATATGGAATTTCGCAAAATCTCTATTAGACGGAATCCTAAATGCAAAATATGCGGAGAAAATGGCATTACAAGCTTGGAGGAAACTAGATATAAAAGTGTCTAAAAGTAGCTAAAGTCTTCAATTCAAAACTACTTTAAGATTTTAGCCCAAAACTCTATAAATTGGGCAATAATGATTATCTAGGATTTTAAACTATTTTATAATCACTCTAACTGCCCTTGTTAGGTTTCTAATCTAAAATTTAGATTGAGTAGCAATATAAAGCAATTCTTTTATTAAGGGCGAGTGATTTTAATTTATAATTCTAGCCTTTGCCCCTATCTAAGTGTGATTTTGTTTTTATGCTTTTTGCAATCTACCAAAGCACTTTAGCCCAAAAAAGATATTCACTAGCAAAGATTAATGTTTGGAAGCATAAGAGGTTTAGCAGAATCCCACCGCCAAAGCAAGTGGGGATTCTACTTAAATGACTAAAAAGAATATTTTGCAGAGATAAAGAATGTCCTTCCTTGCCCTATAAGATAGCTATATCCAGTGATAGTATCACTAGAATCTGAATTATAAAAGCTATAATAAAATTTATCAAAAAGGTTTTTTACTCCAGCACTGATAAGAAATTCTTTGTATTTTGCGGTAATTCCTATGTCTGTTAGAGAGTAAGATTGAATTTTGCTTTGTATGGTATCTACTTGGTTGCCATAAAAGGTGTTATTAATCCACAAAGTGTAATCTTTGAGGAATTTATAATTAAGTCCCAAAGTGGCTTTGTATTTGCTTACATAAGGGATTCTTTGGCTGGTGCTTTGCCCATTTTGTTTTTTTATTTTCGCATCGGTGTAGGAGAGGCTTTCTGTAAGGGTAAGGGTATTGTCCAAAAAGTATTGTTCCAAAAATAGCTCAAATCCCATCCTTTCGGTTTTATCATAGTTTCCGTATTCTACACCCGATATAGAATGTGCTGTGCCAATGGTGTAAAACTCATCGTTGGTAAGTGTGTAGTAACCTGTAAGAGAGAATAAAAAGGTATCCCACCAAAAATCCCTAATACCAATTTCAAAAGTGTTGTAAGTTTCATCTTTGATGTTGGTTGTTTGATAAGTGGTTCCTTGTCTTTGCAAAAGGGAGTTGGGCGAAGGAGAGATGAAGCCTCTTTCGTATTTGGCATAGATATTGCCATAAGTTGAATATTTGTAGTTTGGATTAATTTCAAAGGCAAAATTGTGGGAATCTTCATTTAAAGAGCCTTGTGCGTAGGTTGGACTAACAAAGGGCATCCGAGTTCCGCCTACAAAAATATCATGAGTGTGCATATTGTAATCCACATCAACATCGTATTTGTCGTATTCATAGCGGATTCCACCCATAAGTGAGAATCTATCGGTAAAGTCGTATTTTTCTATTGCATAGAGGGAATTACTCCATTTATTGCCCTCAAAAGGAATTAGCATACCATTAATGTATTGAAGTCCGCTTAAAGTACCCATAGAATAATTTGGATCATAGGCATCAATATAATTATCCATCGTGCGTTTGCTGATATTGTAAGTAGATTGCGCACCTAGAATCAGCAAACCATTGTTGTGTTTTTGGTCATATTTGATATCTAGTCCGATTTTTTGGTCATCAAAAAACGAGCCGCTTTGGTCTGCTAGAGTATTTGGAAAAGAAAATGCTATAGGCATACCACTCATTTGTAAAGTATAATTGCTAATGTAGGTTTTGGTGTCTAAATAATCAATTTTGTTATAGTGATAAAAGATTTTAGCGATTAGGTTTGCTGTGGGGCTTAGTTCATTTTGGTATCCCAAACTTGCATCAAAGCGAAGTTGCCTATTGTGAAAGTCGCCATTACCGGGGGTTTTTCTATCATTTTTAGAAGGATTTGGATTATCCAAAAAAGAGTTATTGGGCGAAGAATCAATATCGCCTCTAAAAATATCAAAATCAAAAAATACGCTCTGTGATTGTCCGATATCTTTTGTAAGGCTTAAATTTGCCCCTACTCCCTCTATCTTGTCTCCATATCGCGGTCCGCCCTTATTTTGATAATTTGCCCCAAATGAATAATAGAGATTTTCATTGGTTTTATTTCCATATTTGAAATCCACATTATAGCTATTTCCATTGCCCTCTAAAACATTGCTATATCCGATATTAGCGTTAAAAGTTGGTTTTTCATAGCGTCTTTGTGTGATGATATTGACTACTCCTCCCCTTGTGCCATTTCCATACATAACAGCCCCTCCGCCGGGTAGGATTTCTATCCTTTCTATGGAGTTAATATCAATGGTATTGAGTGGAGTTACACCATGGCTAGAATCAAGCATATTTTGTGGGATTCCATTAACCAAAACTTGAACGCTAATATTGGCTTTATCCCCTTGTCCTCTTAAGTCAATATTCTTTCCAAGCCCGATATCTGTGAGATTTACAAAGGGTAGAGTGCGAAAAACATCTTCTAAATTTTTGTAACCCTTATCGTTGATTGCTTCTTTGTCAATAATAACCATATTTCTATTAAGCTCATCAAGACTAAAACGCATAATAGGTGCAGAAACAACGGCGGTTTCTAAGAGGACTTTTTCGTCTTGTTTTTTGGATTCTTGTTGAATGTTTTGTGTCTCTTGTGCATTAAGCAATGCCAAAGATAGAGTAAATAATCCTGTTAGAGTTGGTAAATTTTTCATCGAGTATCCTTTTTAATATTAAAAGTGATAATTTTTATTATTATAAAACAACATAAAACCATCAAGAAAAAATCTTGATAGCTTTTAGTGGTTGTGCGGGGATTTGGTGTGAGGGTTATTCTCTGTTAATGGAATAATTTCACCATCAATGATATCATAAGCCTGTCCGAATCCTTTGACAAAGCGTCCGGTTTTTAGATGCAGTTCAATCAAATGAAAATCAAGCATTTTGCGTATGGTTTTCAAAGGTCCATTGTGTTCATTTTGTGCTTCAAAAGCATCATAGATTCTATCAAACTCTTCTCCCCTTGGGATAAAAGTCGCCTCACTTTTGAATCTTGCTCTTTTTCTTAAAATAATCAAAGGTGCTTCTTTTTCGTCCTGCAAAAACATAATTTCAATCTTGTTTGGATTGGTGTGAATGCTAGAAAAATGCTCAGAAACCTCGCTAATATAAATGTAGTATTTGCCATTGGTTTGGATTAAAGGTGCATAAGAGCAAACCGCAGTGCCATTAGGGGCAATAGAGGCTATGCAAATAGATTTGAAGCCACGCATAAACTCTTCTAATTCCTCTTTGATGGCTTGTGTATCAAGGCTGCTTTTGACGCTTAAACAAAGTTGGACAATCGTGTCTTTGAGCGTTTTTTCATCGGCTTTCTTCTCAAAGTCGATTTTCAATGTCTTATTTTCATTGTAACAAAGCGTGATTCCTTCAAAATCCACTTTTGTAGCTTGGACATTTGAAATAGTACTTGCATTGCCAAATTTTTTGCACAAATCTTTCAAATTATCTTGGTGATGATTATTAAGATGTTCTAAAATTTTGGAAAAATCCATAATTTGTCCTTTCATTTTTGAAATACATTAAAATGATAACGATAATTATCTTAAATTGAAATAAACGCAAAAATTGTTTTTTGAAAGTTTTAAATTACAAAGAATAATCCAAAAATAATTCTAAATTTTTATCAAATAAATCCCCTAGATTATAAAGGCATTCTGGGCAAATATCAAGAGGTTTTTCATTGAAAAATCTTGTTTGGATTTTGTGGGAATAAATGCTTATAAAAAACTGCATATTAGGGCGAATGATTGCTAAAAATTCAGGGTTATTATAGTGTTTTAAGCTTTCTTTGCAAGCACACAAATGCACCAAAGGATCCCCTTGAGTGCGAAAAAGAGATTCTTGAATTTTTGCTTGATAGAGCATTACTTTGGTAGAGGTTTTGTCAGGGAGAGTGAAGTAAATCCCCTCTTTTGTGGGATTTAAATCCGCTAGATTTGCACTAATCCCGCTAGTTTTTAGTGTGTCTAAAAGGGTTGATTTTAGGTTAAAGTGAAATTGCTGGCAGGATTCTATGGTTTTTTGAAAAAACAAATTATGCTTCTTTTTCGATTAAATCACAAATAATATGTGCCATTAAAATGTGCATTTCTTGGATTCTTGGAGTATCTTCACTTGGGGAGATTAATAAAATATCGCACCATTCTTTCATTTCCCCTCCATTTCTGCCACTAAAGCCAAGCGTGTTACATTCCATTTTTTTGGCTAATTTTAAAGCATTTAAGACATTTGTGCTATTGCCACTTGTGGAGATTCCCCATAGCAAATCCCCCTTTTGTGCTAATGCTTCAAATTGACGAGAAAAAACAAAATCATAGCCATAATCATTGCCTATGGCAGTTAATGCACTTGTATCGGTGGTAAGGGCTATGGCACTTAAACCTCTTCTTTCTCTTTTGTAGCGTCCTGTTAATTCTGCTGCGATATGTTGTGCATCAGCTGCACTTCCTCCATTTCCGCAAATTAGAATCTTATTGCCATTTTTGAGAGTTTGTATTGCCAAAAGTGCCGCTTTTTGTATAGTTTGTGCGAGTGCTGGCATTTTTTGTGCGGTTTGAATGTGAGCGTTAATTTCATCTAAAATGTGTTGCATGGTTATCCTTTTTTGATTTTTTGAATAGTATTTGTAGTGCTTTTGCCCTCTACAAAGTCAATCAAGCATAGTTTTTTGGCAAATTCACTCCCTGCAACTTTTTTGCCTTGATAATCTGCCCCTTTAGCCAAAAAGTGAGGTTGAATGGCTTTGATAAGCTCTAGGGGAGTATCCTCATCAAAAATAATCACAAAATCCACGCATTCTAAAGCACATAATAAAGCCGCTCTATCCTCTTGAGAATTGATGGGGCGATCTTTGCCTTTAAGTCTTTTGATGGAATTATCGCTATTTAATCCAACAATGAGTAAATCCCCTAATGCTCTTGCTTGATTAAGGTAGCTAATATGCCCAAAATGCAAAATATCAAAGCAGCCATTAGTAAAAACGATTTTGAAATCTTGTTGCTTGAGTGTTCCTAAAAATTCCAAAAAAGATGAAAAGGTATTTTGATTAATTAGTTTGGAGCTAGGTGCAATGGGTTTTTGTTTTTGGGAGATTCGTTGCAGGTGTGGTAAAAATCGTGTGTTTGGATTTTCTTTAAAAACTTTGAAAAACCCTAAAGAAAGCGTATCAAGAAGATGATTGTCTTGTAAATAAGCAAAAATTTCTTGTTTGGTTGCAACTGCAGAGCCAATTTTCCCCACCACCACAGCAGCAGCGGCATTTGCAAATTGTATGCTAGAGAGAATGTCTTCATTTTGTGCAAGCATAAAAGCAAGTGCAGCAATAACCGTGTCTCCAGCACCGGTTACATCAAAAACTTCTTTGGCTATGGTTGGGAGCTTGTGAAGTTTGTCATCTAAAATCCCAATGCCATCTTCACTAAGTGTGATGAGGGAGTATTCAAGATTGCAAGATTTTTTTAGGTTTTGGAGTGCAAGAAGTAGTGTAGAATCATCGAGGATTTGAATGCCTGTTGCTTCTTTGGCTTCTTTTTTGTTGGGTGTTAGGAGGGTTGCACCTTTGTATTTGGAATAATCTTTGCCTTTGGGGTCAATGAGGATTTTTAGCTTAGAATCTTTGGCAATTTTGATGAGGTTTTGGGTGAGATTCTCGCTTAATACGCCTTTTTGATAATCAGAGAGGATTATACAATCTATTTTGTGGCTTTCTATTAGCGTTTTGGCAAAATTTAAAATAAACTCTTCGCCCTCTTGTGAAATAGGGCTTTTATCCTCTCTATCTACGCGGATAACTTGTTGGTGTGCGGCGATGATTCTTGATTTTTGTGTGGTTGGGCGGTTTAGATTATAATAAATGCCTTGTGTGTGAATGTGTAGGGATTCTAATGTTTCTTTGAGTTTTGTGCCTGCTTCATCTTTGCCCACCATTCCACAAATAAACACTTCGCATTCTAATGCGACAAGGTTATTTGCTACATTGCAAGCACCTCCCAAATTCAGCGTTTCTTTGGCGACTTCGATGACTTGCACGGGGGCTTCTGGAGAGATTCTCTCACATTGTCCCCAAATATAATGGTCTAAAATCAAATCCCCAATAACTAGAATGCTAGGCTTCAATTAATAACTCCCTTTTGTGTGGATTTCTTTGATTTGTTTGAGATAGTTTTTGATACCGATTTCTAAAGAAAATCTAGGCGTGTAATCTAAAAATTCTTGCGTTAAGATAATGTTTGCTTGAGTGTGTGTTTGGAAAAATGGATAAGGATTATCAAAGTATTCTACTTCAAAGTTTCCTAATTCTTGTTTGAGGCAAGATACAATATCATTATAACTTCTAGCAACCCCACTTCCCACATTATATACGCCACTTTTTTTGGCAAACATTGCTTTGATATTAGCTTGAATCACATCTTGAATATAGACAAAATCACGCTTTTGTTCCCCCATTTTAAAAAGCCTTACTTTTTTGTTTTGGAGCGCTTGTAATCCTAGCTGCAAAATCATAGAAGCAGTTTTGCCTTTATAAAATTCATTTTCCCCATAAACATTAAAATAACGCAATCCAACGCTATGTAAGTTGGGGTATTTTTGCAAATATTGATAATTGAGATTATCCATCATTAATTTAGAGAATCCATAAACATTCTCAGGAATCTCTCCGCTACCAATGCTATTTGGTGCAGGAGTATTGCCATATACGCCTGCACTTGAGGCATAAATCATCTTAGCACCACTCTCTAAACATAAATCTAATAAATCTTTAAAAGCATTGAGATTGCTTCGCAAAACCATTTCTTGATTCATAACCGTGGTATCTGAAATTGCAGCTTGATGAAAAATGTAATCAAATTTTTGTTTTCTTAATCTTTCTAAATCATTTTTGTTGTTAATATCGCCTGTAATCACTTCTCCCTTGAATCCCAAAAGATTCTTAAAATGCCCTAGAGATTTTAAGTTGCCATTGCTAAAAGTTTCTTCATTTCTAAAGCAGTCAAAAATGACAACTTCGGCATCTACATGGTATTTTTGAAAATAATGGGCAAGGTTAGAACCAATAAACCCAGCACCTCCTGTGATTAAAATACGTTTTTTTGCAAGCGTATCATCAATGTATTGCATAAGATTCCTTTGCATTGTGTTAAGAATGTTGCATTATAACAAAATAGTTTTAAATAATTAGAATTTTAAAGTCTTATTATGATATTATTTTTGCTCCATAATAATGAATTATAATTCAAAATAGACAGGCTGTTATTGAATGAAAGAATTAATCATTGCAAACATAGAATCTCTCCCGCCTCTATCGCAAACCATCGTTGAATTACAAAGAATCTGTGCGCGTGATGATGTGAGTGTAAAAGAAGTTGCAGAGGTTATTCAAACAGATCCTTTTTTGACTGCAAGCATTATAAAAAGTGCAAATGCACCTTTGTATGGCTATACAAGAACCGTGAATTCTGTCGCACAAGCAGTTGCGATATTTGGAGTTTATACTGCCAAAGGACTTGCGATTGTGAGTGTTGTAAAGGCTCAATTAGTAATTAATCTCACACCTTATGGATTAAGTGTATCAAATTTCACTGAAGCAGCTAATCAAAAAGGTATGTTTGTTAGCAAATGGTATAAAGGGTCTAAATTGCTTTCTATTTTGGTAACTTGTGCTCTTATTATGCACATTGGTATGGCGATTTTATCGGATTGCTTGATTAAATCCAAAAAAGGTAAAAAGTTTAGCGAGCGGCTAAAAACAACCCCTTGTATAGCTTTGGAAAAAGAAATGTTGGGAGTCAATCAATTTGAGATTTTAGAAATGCTTTGTGAGCATTGGCATTTTGAACCTACAATAATAAAAGTTATTCACAGCTTGCAAGAAGAGAGATTGCCACAAGAGATTCAAAGATATGTTTATCCTTTGCGTGTTTTAAATGCCTTGATTAATCCCTTTAGCATTGCTGCTAAAGAGCAAATAAAAAATGCAAGGAATTTGGCAATAAATTATGGATTAGATATTCAAGGTTTTGATGAGACATTGCTTGCAATGGGCTTTGTAAAAAGCCTAAGAGAATTAGAAAATTATAATTAGCATGATTGAATTTGTTAAGATTTTAGAAGAGGGAATACCTCTTGATGCAAAACTCGCTCCAGCCTTCCAAAAATATTTAGAATTATTAGCCCATTTGAATGTGCTTAAAATCAAAAAAAATAAATATTATCTTTTGGAAAAATTCCGCATTGGTAAAGTAGAGCTAACAAAAGCAGGGTATGGATTTGTAAGGGCATTTGACAATACAGGCAAAGATTGGCTTGTTGAAAAGAATCTCCTAAAAGGCGCACAAAAAGGCGATATAGTTTTGGCAAAATCCTTGATTAAGCACCAGCATAGTGCAAAAATCAAAGCAAAAGTCCTTGTAGTTTTGCAAGAAAAAGTTTCTAGTGTTATTTGCTATTTGGAAAAATACAAATTAGATTGTATAGCGGTATCTATCCCTAATGAAGTGGTGTATAAAATCAATGCGTCCCAAAAATCCCTCAAAACTCTTCCTTCTAAAACTATTTTGAAAATTAACCCTAGAAATGGGGAGATTTTAGAGATTTTAGGGACACTAGAAGACCCCAAAATCGATGAAATTATTTCCCTAAACCTCTATGATAAGCACGAATCATTTAGCCTCCAAGCAGAAATCCAAGCCCAGAGTTTCAAAGAGGTTAAAATTAAAGATTTTAAAGAGCGTATCAACCTTACTAATTTACCCTTTTGTGCTATTGATCCAGTGAGTGCAAAGGACCATGATGACGCGGTTTTTTATGATGAAGAAAGTTCTATACTTTATGTGGCTATTGCCGATGTTAGTCATTATGTAACGCCTAATTCACCTTTGGATATTGACGCTAAAAGTCGTGGATTTAGTATTTATTTTCCACACAAATCTATCCCTATGCTACCACGCATTTTAAGCGAGAATCTTTGTTCTTTGCAAGAAGGCAAAATGCGTTTGGCAATGGTTTGGAAGATTCGCCTCCATAAACGCACAAAAGTAGTTTTGAGCAGTGAGCTTTTTGCTGCGGTTATTAAAGTTAAACAAAAATTAACTTATGAGGAGGTGGATATTCTTTTTGAGACCCAAAAGAGCAAAACAATCAAAAAATCTCTCCATTCTATGCTTTTTGCTCTCCAAGAATTGACTCAAAAACTCCGCAAAAAGCGTTTGCAAAAGGGATTTGACTTTTTGGGCGATGAAGTGGAGTTGGAGTTGGATAAGAATTTGGAGCTAAAATCACTCCACTTCCAACCTCAAAGCTCTTCTCATCAGTTAATAGAAGAATGTATGTTGCTTGCAAATATCCAAAGTGCCAAACTTCTTGAACAAAAAAATTCCAAAAATGATGAAAATTTAAAATTAGGCATTTATCGTGTGCATCAAAAACCCAAGCAAGAAAAACTTTCAGAGTTATTTGGGGAATTAAGAATGCTCGGTATTTGGAGGGGCAAAGCTATCCCCAAAACACAAGAATCTTTACATAAGGCGATTATTGAAATTCAAAATAATGCCAAAAAGGCAAAAATGCAAAGAGAGGTTGATAAACTAATCATCAAATCAATGCAGCAAGCTAACTATGCAAGCCATAATCTAGGGCATTTTGGTTTGGGGTTTGAAGCATATAGTCATTTTACTTCCCCCATAAGGCGTTATAGTGATCTTATTTTGCACCGAATCTTAAAATCCAAAATCACACTCCAAGAAGACATTGATTATAAAGAATCTTTGCCTATGCTTTGTGATAATCTAAACACTCAAGAAAGAGAGATTATGCAGATTGAATGGGATTTCCAAGATAGAAAATTTGCGCGTTATCTCTCAAAGCATTTGGGGCAAACCTATCAAGGAATTATCATCAATGAAAGCCATCCTATTTTGATTTCATTGACAGATTATCCGCTAATGGGTGCTAGAGTAGTAGGACTAAATGGAAGCGGGGTAAAATACCAAAAAGCTTTGGTGCAAATTATAGAAGTCAATCTTGCAACCACAAAGGTTTATGGTATGGTGGTCAAAGTTTATAATGAGGGATTTGATTCTAATAATGAAGCGATTTCTCAATACATTGTTGCCAAAAAACAAAACCAAGCAAAAATCAAAAAACAGCACGCAAAAGAGGAAGCAAGAAGGATTGCTTCAAGAGCCAAAAGACACAAAAAGCAAAAATTCCACAAAAGGCGAAAGAGAAATGTATAAAAAAGAGCTAGATACCAAACTTGCCAACAATACAGAAATGCGTGCAATTTTGCTTTATGGCGAAGATTCTTTTTTGATAGGGTATTATGGAGATAAAATCGCACAAAAAATCTTAGCAAAAGGTTGTGAAAAAAACAGCTTTTATTTTGGCGAATTTGATTTTGAAGCAGCCTTATCTTGTTTTTCTCAAGGCTCACTTTTTGGCGATGAAGCATTAGTGTGGATAAAAGTCGATAAAAAGATTCCCAAAAAGCAATTAGATTCTTTAATAGAGGCAATAGAGAAAAATCAAAGCGGTTATCTTATTTTGGAATTTTATCAAGCAGAAAATAAAAGTGTGAGTGAGTATGGGCTAGATTGCAAGGCTTTAGCAGGAAGTTTTAGGGGCAAAAATATTTATGAGGTGCGATTTTTCTTTGCTAATCAAGGGGAGGCAATGGCGATTTTGAGGGAATATGCTAACGCTCTTTGTATTAAGATTTCTGATTATGCACTCAAAAAAATCCTAGAACAACAAAATTATGATTTGGGGCTTAGCGTCGCAGAATTGCGTAAATATAGTATTTTTGATGAGGAAATCAATGTAGAGAGTATCGAAAGTTTGGGGTATGGGCTAGGAAGCGTAGAGTATGAGGAAATTTTGGAACTTTTGTTGGATAAAAAGCCCTTTTTTAAAGAGCTTGATAGATTTTTAGAACAGGGTTTTGAAGAAGTCCAACTAATCGCAGAAGTGCAACGATATTTTTTTCAACTCTTTTTATTTTCAAGCCATATTAGAATCTATGGCAATGCTTCATCAGAAGAGATTTTGGGATACAAACTTCCTCCCATAATTTTAGAAAAAAAAAGAAAAAGAGCCATACAAATTAACACCCAAGAAAGATTCCAAAAAATTTTTTATGTATTGAACAAATGGCGTGAAGAAGCAATCAAAGGAAATACCAAGGGAAATGGTTTTTTTAGTGCCTTAATAAAAATTCAAGCAATTTTAGAATAAAATCACGCCTTTACATATTTTAAATTGTAAAAATCCTTGCTCTTTTTAGCAAAAAAGGGCGAAATCTATAAGGAGATAAAATGCGTTTTTATGAAACTATGTTTGTGGTAAAACCCACTTTGACACAAGAAGAGATAGTGCAGAAAATCGATTTTTATAAAACTGCAATCCTCAATAATGGTGGTGAGATTAGTGCAACTTTGGATATGGGTATGCGAAATCTTGCTTATGAAATCAAAAAAAACAAGCGTGGATATTATTTTGTTATTTATTTCAAGGCTGAACCAAAGCTTGTTTTGGAGCTAGAGCGTCTTTATCGCATCAATGAAGATATTTTGCGTTTTATCGTGATTAAATATGATAGCAAAAAAGAACAAAAAGCTTGGGAAACTCTTGTAGATAGAGCAATTAACAACAAAAAGGCAACTCCTCTAAAAGAGCCAAAAGAAAAAGCCGTAGAGAAAGAAGCTCCAAAAGCACAAGAAGCTTCCGAAGTTTCAGAGACACAAGAGGATTAATTTAAGGATTTTAGATGTTTAATAAAGTCATTTTGGTGGGGAATTTGACGCGAGATGTTGAATTGCGTTATTTACCAAGTGGAGCAGCATTAGCAAGGTTGAATCTGGCAACCAATCGCCGCTATAAAAAACAAGATGGGACACAAGCTGAGGAGGTGTGTTTTATTGATGTGAATCTTTTTGGTAGAACTGCTGAAGTGGCAAATCAATACCTTAAAAAAGGTTCTCAAGTTTTGATTGAAGGGCGTTTGGTGCTAGAGAGTTGGACAGATAATACAGGAGCAAAGAGGACAAAGCATTCTATCACTGCTGAATCTATGCAAATGCTAGGACAACGACAAAGCACTCAAGAAGAAAATCACGATTATGGGGCAGGGGATTATAATAATTACCAAGAGTATGAGAAGCCTGCTTATACAGCACCTGCTGCACCAAAGGCACAACCGGTGCAAAAAGAGCCCGAACTCCCAGTGATTGATATTAATGATGATGAAATACCATTTTAAAGGATAAATTATGGCAGAAAAAAAGAGATATTCCAAAAGATATTGCAGATACACAGAATCAAAAATCGAATTTATTGATTATAAAGATATTGATATGCTTAAGCATTCATTGTCAGAGCGTTACAAGATTATGCCTCGCCGTTTGACAGGAAATTCCAAAAAATGGCAAGAGCGTGTAGAAGTAGCTATCAAAAGAGCTAGACAAATGGCATTGATTCCTTACATTGTAGATAGGAAAAATGTCGTAGAAAATCCTTTCAAAATCTAGTCCAATTCAAAAGATTCCAAAATTTCCATTTAGAAGTTTCTAAGTGGTTTTTTGGTTTTCTAAAAAGTGCTTTGGTGCTAAAAACACAAAGCCTTTTTTAGAGGATAAATTTAGAATGCGGGAGTGCAAATGTCGTTTGGTATAAAATTTATCTCCGTGGCGATTTTTATGTTTCTTATCGTCGCTTCTAACTATCTTGTGCAATTTCCAATCAATGACTTTTTTACTTATGGTGCGATTCTTTATCCCTTTACTTTTTTGCTTGCAGATATTCTAGCAGAAAAGCACAGCAAAGAAGAGGTGCTAAAAGTCGTTAGGATTGGGATTTTTTGTGCTTTTATCCCTTCAATGTTTTTGGCAGAATTCCGCATAGCACTTGCGAGTGTGAGCGCATTTTTTGTTTCACAGCAAGCCGATATTTATGTGTTTTATTGGCTAAAGTCCAAATTCCCAAAACTCTGGTGGCTAAGAAATGTCGGTAGCACAGCCTTTTCTCAATTTGTTGATACGGTGGTGTTTTTCCATATTGCATTTTTGTTTGTGATGCCGTGGCAAAATATCCTTATGCTAATTGCTGGAGATTATCTCATTAAGTTTATTTTGGCATTTTTAAATACTCCACTTTTTTATCTTTTTGCGATTCGTATGCAAAATTTCTTAGGAATCTGTGCCAAATGAAACGAAAAGTTGTGTTTTTTGATAGAGATGATGTCGTCAATCTCGAGGACGCACCCTATGGATACAAAATAGAGACTTTCTACTTCGCCCCTTATTTTATGGAACTTTTTTTGGAGCTAAAAAAGCTAGATTCTTTGTGCTTTTTGGTAACTAATCAATCAGGCATTAATCGTGGAATTTTTACACAAAAGGATTTTGAAGTTTTGAGTGCTTTTATGCAAAATTGCATTGTTTCTTGCTTGACTATTCCTCTAAGGCAGAGCGGTTTTGTCCCCAAAAATATAGCTTTTGATGGCATTTATTTTTGCCCCCATACCAAAGAAGAAAATTGCGCTTGTCGCAAACCTAAAAGCCAAATGCTACTTCAGGCGTGCAAGGATTTTGGTTTGGATTTGTCTTTGTATGAAAGTTATATTTTGGGGGATAAAGATACCGATATGATTGCTGGGTTAAATGCAGGTGTGCAAACTCGCATTATCGTAGGCAAAGGCGAATCGCAA
Source organism: Helicobacter pullorum NCTC 12824 (assembly GCF_017979475.1). Lineage (GTDB taxonomy): Bacteria > Campylobacterota > Campylobacteria > Campylobacterales > Helicobacteraceae > Helicobacter_D > Helicobacter_D pullorum. The sequence goes on along the minus strand of NZ_JAERIT010000001.1, from coordinate 244 downwards.
AACGCCACACACAGGGTAAAGAATCTCAAAGAGGCTTTAGAAATACTCATTGATTGATTAAAAATTTTAAAAATTGATTTTGGGTATGTTTAGATTTTGTATAAAATCTTTATTGATAAAATAAATAAAATACCCCCTAGTAATTTATTTTTTAATGATTACCAATACCCCATATAAACACATTTTGCCCCCCCCCCCCCCATTATAAAAGTGATTTTAATAAAATATAAATATTTTATTTATT
>NZ_JAERIT010000017.1 GCF_017979475.1 Helicobacter pullorum NCTC 12824 | reverse complement strand
TTTATTTTATCAATAAAGATTTTATACAAAATCTAAACAAACTCAAAATCAATTTTTAAAATTTTTAATCAATCAATAAGTATTTCTAAAGCCTCTTTGAGATTTTTTACCCTGTGTGTGGCGTTTGGTGATTGTTTATTTTGGAATCTAATTTACTTAAATCTTTGGAGTTAAACAAAAATGATTGAATTTGACTGAGAAGTTTTATCTTTAGATATGGCAAAATGCAGCAATACTTCATTGCCACATTTTACGCAAATTTAGTGATGATGAGTAACTTTGTCCCTCACAAAAAAGAATATACTACCCAAAACCCCAGCACTCAATGAAGCAATCAAAATAGAAATTTTAGCTACATCTGTCGCTACAAGAGCATGTTCTCCGCTAAAGGCGAGATTTGTTACAAACATTGACATTGTAAAGCCAATACCACCCAATGCACCCGCACCAAAAATTTCTACCCAAGTTGCCCCTTTGGGTCTTGCAGCGATTCCGAGTTTTTCTGCTAAAAATGTGAAAGTAAAAATCCCAAGAGGCTTTCCAACAACAAGCCCAAAGAATATACCCAAGAAAACATGATCAATACCAAAATCAATGTTTGAGCCAATGCTTACCCCTGCATTAGCAAAAGCAAATATCGGCATAATAAGATAATTTGAATAAGGTGCCAATGCGTGCTCTAATCGCAAAAGTGGATTTTGAACAGCATTTTTGTGTTTGGCAATATGATACAAAGCTTCTACTTGCTCACTTTGCAACAAAATGCCATCTTTTTGCTTTTCTGATTCTTGAAAATCCTTAATCATGGTTTTGATTTTTTCCATAAAGGTTAAGGTATCAATCTTTGGTGCAACAGGTATTGTAAATGCCAAAACAACCGCTGCAATTGTCGCATGCACTCCGCAATTATGGACTGCAATCCACAGCAACACACCCAAAATCATATAAGGCGTCAATGCTTTGATGCCTGCTTTGTTTAATACCACCAATACCGCTACAATCCCAACTGCCACAGCCAACCATTCAAAGCTAATCCCACTAGAATAAAACAAAGCAATGACAATAATCGCACCCAAATCATCTGCAACCGCTAAAGATACCAAAAAAACTTTTACAGAAATAGAAACTCTTTTGCCCAGCGCAGATAATACCCCCAAGGCAAAAGCAATATCTGTTGCCATAGGGATTCCAAATCCATGTTCTGAAGGTGTCCCAGCATTGAGCGTAAAATAAATAATACCCGGTCCAATCATACCGCCTAATGCTGCAATTATAGGCAATGCTGCCCTCTTAAATCCAGCCAACTCCCCAAAAAGCACCTCTCTTTTGATTTCCAAACCAACAACCAAAAAGAAAAAAGCCATCAAAACATCGTTAATCCAATGCTCTAAACTCATTCCTATAAAAACGCCATTGACATCAAAACCAAACTTTGTTTTCCAAAGTGCTGCATAGCTATCACCCCAAGGCGAATTTGCGACAATCATCGCCAAAACCGCACAACAAAGCAATAAAATACCTGCAAAAGATTCACTTTTGGTGATTTTGCTAAAAAAAGCAATTAAACTATTTTGACTTTTTGTTTCCATTTAATCCCCTATCACTTCAACTAATTTTCCTTCACCCTCTGTATAAAAGATAAAACCATAAGTAGGCTTTTGCAAAATCAAATTCACACTTTGCATATATTCTAATACTTGCATTTTATATATTTCCCTTTGCATACCGCTTTTATAATCTATCACAAAAGCTTCATTATCTCCGATGATTAAAAGATCTAAGCGTTTTTGCCTACCATTGATCAAAAAAGGAACTTCACATTTTACCTTGCCTTTACCCATTATTTCAATAAAACTAGAATGATTTAAAAGAATTTTGCAATGATTGATGATTTTTTCTAATATTTTTTTTTCGATATAAAATCCTATTTTATTTAACAAAAGGGTTAAAATCAAAGAATCTTCTAGCTGATTTTTGATTTTCTGCTCCATCACAAAATGCAATGCAATCCCATAATAAATAGCCCCAACTTCTCCTATTAAATCCTCTTTTTGTGCGATTTGCATTTGTTTTTGTCTGCCCAAAGATTCTAGGCTTTTTTGATTGTGTGCAAAACACTCAAAATCTTTATTTTGTGTCAAACTATCTTCCAAATTAGCGCTTTTTATCTCCAAAATCGCTTGTTTTAACTCTCCTTTTTGCATTAACTGCAATCCCAAAGATTCAAAGCGGCTTTTTTGGTCTAGCAAAATAATTTGCATTGTATTTTTTGCACGAGTTAATGCGACATAAAGCTGATTTTTCAAATCTTTTTCTTTTAAAATATTTTCTTTTAGAAGTGCTTTTTGATACTCTTTATCAATTTGCATACGCAATTCATTAGAACGCCAAAAAATCCTTTTTATTTCTACCCCATTTTCCTTAAACTCAAAAAATACATTACCAGAACGATTCTTAGCCCTAATATCATCAATAACTAAAACATTATTAAATTCCAAACCTTTGGATTTGTGAATTGTCATTATGCGTATTCCAAAAAAATCACTTGAAACAATATCGCTTTGCAAGGATTCTACTTTTTCTAGCAATTCTTCAATGCCAAGATATTCCAAAGAATATTCCAAAAACTTTTTGGCACTCAAAGAAGCGATTTTATACCTTTGCATAATTTCTAACAAAACTTTTGAAGGCTTTTGTGTTTTGAGATAGAAATATTGCTCTAAATTCTCTTTTTCTAATCCCAAAAGCATAAAAAACTCTGCACAAAACTTCGGATTCTCAAAAATGAGATATTTTAAAAACTCTATTAAAGCACGCACCTCATTATGAAAAATCAACTTTGCACTTGTATCCACAACGACTTTAAACCCTTCCTCTTGCAAAAACTCCGCTATTTCTACCACGCAATCATTATCAAAAGTCAAAATCGCAATTTCTTCTTCTTTTGCCCCAACCTCCAAAAGCTCCCTTATACTTGTAGCAACTTGGGATAAAATGGCTTCTTTTTCTTGTATATAAACTTGCACAAATCCTTTATTCTTGCTATTTGACTCTTGAGGAACAAACCCTTCAATTTTATTAGAAAATGTTTCATTGACAAATTCTACGATATTTTTGGCACTGCGATAATTGATTTTGAGGCTTTCTTCTTGCATTCCTTGAGCGGCTATTTTAAATAATTCAGAATTCCCTCCTCTAAAGCGATAAATGGATTGCTTAATATCCCCCACATAAAAAAAACTGCGTAAGAATCTTTTTGCCCCCTCCCCACTTTTGATTTCATCAATCATAGGTTTTAGTATCTCATATTGCAAAACACTTGTATCTTGGAATTCATCTATCAAAATATGGCTAATCGTGCTATCAAGCCTAAAATACAAAAAATTCTTATCAATCTGTTTTTGCAAAAGCAATTCATAAACCTTTGAAGTTACCGCATTAAAACTTAAAGTATTGGTTTGTTTGTAATATTCTTGTTTGGCTTTTAAATAAAGCACAAAAATGCCATAGAGATTCTCAAGGTATTTTGCTTCATCTTCTACAAAAACCCCTACTAATGCTTCTTTTAGTCCTCTAAAATCCTCATCTCTAAAAGGTATTTTTGAAAATCCTCTATAATCTTGCAATCTCTCTTTTGTAAGCCAAGTTTTTCCTTTTTGCAACAAAGATTCAATATCATCAAATTCCAAAGCAGAATGAATCTCTCCCTTTGTATCTTGATAAGTAGCCTGAATCCTCCTAGCATACTCCATTGCTTGCTGTTTATACCCCTCTTTTGTAGGATAAATAAATAATTCTTTTTCCAACATTTCTTTTAAAGAATCCAAAAAATCGCAAAAAGAAATTACGCTATCAATACGCAATTGCCTCTGAATGCAGAGATTTAAAATTCCTTGCAATTGCTGGTTATCTAAATTTGTCAAAAAAATCTCTATAATTTTTTCTCTATCATCGCTTTGTATTTCAAAATCATATTCCACCCCAACATACCAACAAAAGCTCTTTAAAATCCTCTGAAAAAAAGAATCAATGGTAGTAATCTTCAAATCCTCTTTCAAAAAAGAATGGTAGATTTGATGGATTTTTTCTTGCAATTTCCCAAAATCATTTTTGTCTTTAATGCTTATACACTCAAGTTTATTAATATAATCTCTATCATTTCTATATTGATAGATTTCCCCAATACTCTTAGCAATACGCTCTTCCATTTCTTTGGCGGCTTTTTTGGTAAAGGTAAGCGTAAGAATCTCTGAAGGCTTCGCTCCCAAAAACAATAACTCAAGGTATCTCAAAACTAAACGATAAGTTTTACCACTCCCAGCACTTGCATTGAGGCACAATAAAGCACTATCCATAAATATTTTTCCTTGAATTTTATTTGTGATTATAGCATTAAAATAAAAAAGCCAAAAGTTGATTGACATATACTAAACTTTTATTATATAATACACTAAAAGTTTAATTTAATTTTGCAAGGAATATTAAATGTCAAAAAGCCTATATGAAACACTTGAAGTTTCGCCCAATGCGACAAGTGATGAGATTAAAAAATCTTATCGTCGCTTAGCAAGAAAATATCACCCCGATATCAATAAAGAAAAAGACGCAGAAGAAAAATTCAAAGAAATCAACGCAGCCTATGAAATCTTAAGCGATGAGAAAAAACGCAAACAATACGATCAATTTGGCGATTCAATGTTTGGCGGACAAAATTTCCACGATTTTGCAAGAGGGCAAGGCAATGTGGATTTAGATGATATTTTAAGCCAAATCTTTGGCGGAGGCGGATTCTCTCAAGGCACAGGAGGTTTTGGGGGATTTGAGAGCTTTGGCGGATTTGGAGGATTTGGAGGGAGAAGCCAACCCAATCTTGATATCAATGCACAAATCACAATCCCTTTTAGCACAGCTATTTTGGGGGGCAAACACAATATCAATCTCCAAAATCAAAATTTTGACATCAAAATACCAGCTGGTATCAGAGATGGAGAAACTATCCGCCTAAGAGGAAAAGGCAAAACTATGGGCAATCAAAGCGGAGATGTGTTGCTTAAAGTTTCTGTTGCGCCACACCCGCAATACTCACAAGATGGAGACAATCTTACTAAGAAATTTGATTTACCCCTAAAAACCGCCCTTTTTGGAGGCAAGGTAGAGATAGAAACTCTCTACAAAACAATCACCCTAAAAGTGCCAAAAAACACCAAAAACAACCAAAGATTCCGCGTCAAAGAACTTGGTGCTTATAATCGCAAAAGCAAAACAAATGGCGATTTATATTTGGAGGCAAATATTATTTTGCCTGATGTAGATTCTTTGCCAAAAGAACTTACAAAAGCTTTAGAAAAATACTTATAATCAAGGAAACACAATGTATAGCTATGATGAACCCGTTTATCTTATCAGCGTAGTGGCAAAAATCCTCTCAATCCACCCCCAAACTTTGCGTCAATATGAGAGGGAAGGACTAATAGAACCGGGAAGAACCGATGGCAAAATGAGGCTTTATTCTCAAAGAGATATTGACAAAATCAAAACAATTTTGCGTTTAACGCGTGATTTGGGAGTGAATCTTGCAGGGGTAGATATAATCTTGCGCCTTAAAGATAAGCTTGATGAGCAAGATAGAGAAATCGAAGAATTGCAAATCCGCCTAGAAAAACTCAAAAGCAATCAACCCAATAAATCCGTGATTAGGAAGCAAAGCTCTTATGAAATCATCATTTTCAAAGAATAATGCCAAGTATCAAAGCAACAACAAAGGCAAATACACCACACATTGCCTTTGCAAATCTCACAATCACTCAAATTCCACCCCAAAAATCAAGGAAACACAATGTCTTTTAGATTCAACGCCCTAAGTTACAAAGATTTTTTAAATCCCTTTTATGCCAAAGCACCGATTTTAGATAACACTTACCAAAACTTCCTACAATCCCTAGAATCTTACCGCCAAAATCTCCTTAAAAACCAAAACCAAAATGAAGATGCCCTTGTCGCAAACGCACTTAAGCCATTTTTAGAATCCCTAGAATTCACCACACAAGTAAAAGCCAAGCAAAAAGGCAAAAGCGAAATCGATCTAGCTATCACCCAAAACGATACTATAGAAGTAATCTTTGAAGTCAAAAAACCCAATTCAAACGATTTTTTCACCCCAAACAATCCAAACTGCAAAGCTCTGCACGAGTGCATTTTATACTACTTAAGAGAACGCAAAAACACCAATTCATCGCTAAAGTTTATCATCATCACTAATTGCTATCATTTTTACATTTTCTCTGCAAAAGACTTTGAAAAGTTATTTCACAAAAACAAAGAATTCCAAAAGCTTTTTGAAAATTTCCAAAACCCAAACTCCCTTTTCAAAGGCAATACCGATGAATTCTACAAAGAAGCCAAATCCCTTTTGGATTCTCCCCAATACGCACAATCCTTGCAAACTAGCTTTAATTCTAGCTTAGATTCTAATGAAGTGAGTTTAAATGGCTTATTTTGGGATCTCACACCGCTTTTAGCACCACAATCCGCAGAATCAAAAGAATCAAAAAAATCCACAGAATCACAAGAATCAAAAGACAACCCCGCATTCCTAACAAGTTTCAAAATCTTTAACAAAGACTTCTTGCTTGATTGCTTTAATCCAAACGATGCTAATGACTTAAACAAAAAATTCTACGATGAGCTTTTATACATTTTAGGCTTGACCCAATCCACCCAAAATGGCAAAGCCATAATCCAAGAAAGCAAAGAAAGCAAAGCCAGTGAAGGCACATTATTTTATGCAATCAAATCCAAGCTTACAAACAAAGACTTTGAAGACATCATACAATACATTATTTTATGGCTAAATAGAATCCTATTCCTAAAACTAATCGAATCCAATCTCGTGCGTTTTAACAACGACACCACACTCAAATTCCTTAATTACGAGAAAATAGATAGCTTTGACAAACTAAGTGAGCTATTTTTTGAAATTTTGGCAAAGGACTACACACAAAGAAACAAAAAAAGCCCCTTTACCTACCTACCCTATCTCAATTCATCGCTTTTCCAAAAACAGCCAATAGAAAACACACTCCAAATCTCACAGCTAAACAACGACCTAACACTAAAATACTACAAAAACACGCAAATCAAAGACACAAACTACAAACCAAAATCTGGTGAAGTCAAGCTTTTAGAATACCTTTTTACTTTTCTAAACAGCTTTGACTTTGGGCATATTAGCACCGATGAAGAACACTCTATCACTCACAAAGATTTGATAAACTATAGCGTATTAGGCAGCGTGTTTGAGCGGCTAAATGGCTACAAAGAGGGGAGCTACTACACTCCAGCTTACATCACTTACTATATGTGTAAGCAATCCCTAGAAAAAGTCGTCCTTGACAAATTTAACGCCTTTTTAGATTCAGATGAAAAAAGCCTAGAATCTCTCTCCAATCTCCTATTTATAAAAATAAAACAAAACCTAAGCCAAAAAGATGAAATCATCAAACAAGCAAGAGAAATCCTACTAAGTATAAAAATCTGTGATCCCGCAGTAGGAAGCGGATATTTCCTAGCAACCGCACTTAATGTAATGCTAGAAATCTTTAGCAAACTCAATCTTTTGGGCAACATTATGCTTGAAATCCAAAATGATGAGATTTTTGTAAGAAACTCCCGCTTTGAAATCATAGAATACAAGCGCCCCACCACAGAGCAAGACCCAAACCACAAAATCCAAAAAGAACTCTTTACACTCAAAAAGCAAATCATAGAATCCTGCCTTTTTGGCGTGGATATAAACCCAAATTCTTGTGAAATCGCTAGACTTCGCTTGTGGATAGAACTCCTAAAGCACAGCTACTACACACTAGATTCAAGCCTTGACAAAAGCATTCACGCCCTCCAAACTCTCCCAAACATAGATATCAACATAAAATGCGGCAACAGCCTTATAAGTTACTTTGAAGTCAATGAAAATAATCTGCAAGGAAAACCGCGTGAAAATACGCTAAAGTGGCTTATGGCACAAGACACAGGATTTGCAAATAACTTCAAAGAACAAATCAAAATCTACAAAGAAAGCGTAAATGCCTACAAAGAAGCACTAAAAGATAAAAAAGAACTCATAAATACCATTGAAAACATCAAAGAGCTTTTTAAAAACACGCTTTTAACAACAATGAAAGATTATAAAAATCTCAAAAAGAATCTTGGAGAGTTTGTAAGCATTTATGGAGATTCTGCGTTTGATATGGAAACGCCTTTTGGTATGGAAATGCTAAGAATCACACGAAAGCAAAATTTTAGATTCCAGCCAGATTTGGAAAACCTAGAGCCAAAGAAGCTTGACCCAAAAGGGCAAAAACTCCTAGAATCTATTCACAATGATTTTGAATCGCTAGAAAAGATTCGCACTAGCCAAAGCTTTGAATGGCGGTTTGCATTCCCAGAAGTGCTAGATAACAATGGCGATTTTTTGGGCTTTGATTTAGTGATAGGCAATCCACCTTACATGCAAGTGCCAAAAGGTATTTTTAGTGCAACAAGTTTTTCATATAGTGAGGGAAAAGATAAAGGTAAGCAAAATCTTTATAAAGTTTTTGTAGAGCTTTCTTATAATTTAGGACATCAAAATTCTGTTGTTTCTTTGATTACACAAAGCTCCATAATGTGCGATTTATCTGCACAATTTACACGAGAAATGCTACTAAGAGAAACGCAAATGCAATACTTTATAGAGTTTAAAAAGAATCAAAAGTTATTTACAGATGTGATTCAAGGTGTTTGCATTATAGAATTTATAAAAACCAAACCAAACTTAACTAAACCTTTTAAGATAGCTATAAACAACACAGAATCTAAGCTAGATAAAATAAATTTTGAATATATAAGCCAAGCACAGATTTTAGAGTTTTTTCCGCTTTATGAGATTCCACTTATCAAAAAAGGCGAAATGTCAATTGTTGCAAAAACAAAAGAAAACAAAATTCCACTTAAAGCTGTAATAGATTTTAGTTTGCAAGGAAATATTAATACAATTCATTTAAAGAAGATTCAAAGCTCTAGCACAACAGATATTAAGATATATAAAGGGGCTTTTTGTCATAGGTGGTATTTAGACAAAGAAGTATGGTATGGGCTTGATAATGAAATAACGCAAAAAATATATAACAAAAACAAGAATCAATATATTATTACAACGCAAAACATCACAGGCACCACCGATAAATATCGCATACATGCCAATTTTCTAGAATCCAAAAATACAAAAATTATTTTTTTACATTCTTGTAACATTACATATTGCAAAAATGAAAAAGATGCAAAAATTTTAGTAGCACTTCTTAACTCTAAACTTTTAAATTGGCTTTTTAGAATCACTAGCACAAATAATCATGTAAATATTTATGAATTAGAATCGCTTCCTATTCCTAAAATAGATTCTACAAACAAAGCCCTAAGCGATGAGATTATAAGCCTAGTAGAGCAAATTTTAGAATCCAAAGCCAAAGACCCCACCACAGACACCAAAGAGCTAGAATCTCACATAGATTCTCTAGTCTATAAACTCTACCACCTAACCGATGATGAAATAAAAATCATAGAAGGAAAATAATGGAATACAAAGAACAGATTAAAAATTTTTTGGAAGATAAGGAAAATTATAGTTTATTAATAAGTGGTTCTTGGGGAGTTGGAAAAACTTATTTGTGGAAAGAAATTGAAAATGAACTTAATCCAAAAATAACACATAAGGAAAATTTGTGGAAAAAGTTTAAGTCTAATATAAATTTTTTTAACCATTTAATGATACTAATTTCCATCATAGAACAATATGTTGGAATTATTCTTATGGGTATTATAAAGTATTTTAATCTTTGTAATTATATTGAAAATCTAAATAAAATTGAAAATTCAAATAAACAAGAAAAAAATATTATTTATGTTTCTTTGTTTGGGAAAGAACATTGCAAAGAAGTTTTAGAAGAAATAACCCTAAAAGCCTATAAACATAACAGGTTTTTATATTTTATTAGAAATATAACTTTTTGGAAGTTATCTGTAGGAACATTTTTGCAATTATTTATAACAAAAAATTTCGAAAATGTAATTGTATGCCTTGATGATTTAGAAAGAAAATCAGATAAACTTGATATTAAAGATATTTTAGGTTTGATTAATCAGCTTAAAGAAGAAAAATGTAAAGTTATTTTGATATCAAATAAAGATGAATTATTAAATAATAAAGAAATTTTTGACACATATAAAGAAAAATGTATAGACTTAAATATACACATACGCTCTAAAGCAGAGGTTATATTGCAAATTTTAAAAGAAAAAATTCCAGAAATACCTAAAGAAATAATTCCAGATTCTATATGGAAAATCAAAAATCTAAGAAATTTAAATAAAACAATAAAAACTCTTAAATTTTTTAATAAAGAATTGCAATTTGCAGACAGATTGAAACAAAACAAAGAGTATAAAGATTTCTTTAAAGAAATATCAAACAAAATAATATCAAATTATGAAAATATGGATTTGCATAATCAAAATAAAGAAAAACAAGAATTTATACCTTTAGAGATTGCATTTTTAAAAACTATCGATAATATAATCAAAGACTATATTGGCAATGGCTTGGTTTATTCTATACCTAATGATAAAAAGGAAGAATTTGAAAAAGAATTGAAAGAACATAAGTTTTATAAAGACTCATTTGCTTTGGAGGGGTTATTGCAAAATAGCATTCGATATCCAAATAGTATTGATAAAAATAAATTTGAAGATTTTTTTAATAGTGTTGATGAAGAGCGATTGGAAGATTTTATATATAAATTAGGTTATATAAATTTTATAGCACTTGATAGAACATTTCATTTTGATAAAAATGAAAGAAATCTAAAAATGAAAAAATATTGTTTAGAATTAGCAAAAAATTATGAATATACAGATGAAAAATTTATTAACATAATATGCGATGGTGATGAAGAATTAAAGCAATATTACAAGAACTTTAATGAAGAAACAGAGATAGAATCAAATAATTATTTTGAAACCACAAGAGAGACTAATAAATATAAACATATAAAAAATTATAGTGATTTTCTCGCAAATTTAGAAAAAATAAATAAATCATCAGAAGAAAAAATAAGGGATTTTTTGGATAATAAGATGATTTTATCATATTGTGATATATATTTTAGTTTTGAAGAAACTAATAAAAATAAATATCCACAATTATATAATGTTTATAAATCTATAAACTCTACCACCTAACCGATGATGAAATAAAAATTATAGAGGGGAAATAAATGGAATACGATGAACAACTAATGCAATATGGTATTTATGCTAAAAACTATGAGAAAAATATAGATGAGAAAAATATAGATGAGAAAAATATAGATGAGAAAAATATAGATGAGAAAAATATAGAT
>NZ_JAERIT010000016.1 GCF_017979475.1 Helicobacter pullorum NCTC 12824 | reverse complement strand
AGACTTTAGAAACGAGATTAATCTATTCAAGATATTTTTATAGATAAGCTTTATACTAAAGATTCTTTTACAAGATAAGCTTAGAATTATAAAATTGAATCAAATTAAATTAAATTAAATTAAATTGAATTGAATTGAATTGAAAAGATGAGATTTAATTCTTTTAAAATTCTTGTAAAAGATAAACTTTCATTTATCAAAGATTCTTTTATAGAATGATAGAATCTTTGCTTCTCTTTAATATTGAATTTAATGATTAAAATTGAATGTTGGTTGGCTTTGGCTAGCCCGCTTCAAAGAAGCAGGAAGTGATTTATTGCGGATTGGCAATTAGAGTAAGCAGGATTGTTACTTCATCGCCTACAAGGCTATCTTTGAGGTTGGATTCCCATACTACTCCAAAATCTGAGCGTTTAATCTTTGCAGTTGCTTGGATTTGCAATGTTTTGTCCTTTAGCGTTTCTGTGCTTTCAAAGATTATAGGCTTTGTAATGCCTTTAATCGTTAAATCTCCAGAGATTTTTCCTGCTTCGAATTTTGTCATTTTAAAAGTCATATTAGGATATTTTTTAGAATCAAAAATATCTGCTGCATTAAGGTGTTCATCGCGTTTGGCGTTTGCAGTATCCACAGAGGCGATTTCCACACTACCCTCTAAAATATTGAGCTTTTTTGTAGCCAAATCATAGTCAATGTTTGCACTAAATTTCTTAAATTTACCATCGACTTTGGTTAGCTTTAAGTGTGAGATTTGAAAATCTACTTTGGAATTTTGAGAATCTAGTGTATAAGGCTGTGCTAGAAGCGGACAACCAAGCAATGCGACAAAAGCTGAAATTGACAAAAATTTTTTCATAATTTTTCCTTTTTAATGAGATAGATTATTATAACATAGTTTAAAAATTATTTAGCAAAAAGTTATTGTTTAATATTTTTTGGCTTTTAAATAAGCCCTTTGGGGTGCGGGGTAGCCCTCGATAGTTTTGCTTTGGTCGGCATTTAGGAAATCTTCTAGGCTTTGTGCGTTGCTCCAAGGGGTTTTTTTCTGCTCATCAATACCGGTTTTGAGTGTAGCAATATGAGTGATTTCCCTAAAACCACAAGATTCTAGCCAATTTATGAAAGTTTTAAGCGTGGGGATAAAATAGACATTTGGCATTTTGGCATAACGCTTATTTTTGGGACAAAGGGCGATTTCCTCATTGCCCGGAATAATAATGCTATCAAAAATCGCCTCACCATTTTTTGCAAGAGAATCATAAATAATTTTTATCGAATCTAATGGGCTTTTGCGATGATAAAGCACTCCAAGGCAAAATAACATATCAAATTTTATTTCCAAAAAAGGCAAATCCTCAATCCCCAAAAGCTTAAAATCTAGTCTAGAATCGCGGATAAAAAACTGCATAAAATCAAATTGCAACTTGCAAAGGGGCATAGGGTCTAAGCCGATGATTTGCTTGGGGTTTTGCTCTAGCATTCTAAACATATAATAGCCATTGTTGCAGCCAATATCGCCGATAATCTTGTTTCTAAGCTCTAAGTGGGGGCTTAGTAAATTGTATTTGATAGCACTATTCCATTCACTAAGAATCTCTAAGGAATTAATGCAAAAAGGTCCTTTTCTCCAAGGAATGAGGGTTTTTGCGATATGAGTTATAAGCTCTAGGGAAGCTTTGGATAGATAGGGTAGGTGGAGAGTGATAAAGTCATTAGGGCTAAAAGTGGCATTTTGAAGTTCATTTGCGGGGATATTGTTTAGGCGATTAAGGGATTCTAAAAGAGGTGTGATGTGTTTGTGCGTTAGTGCTAGATTGCGTCTATTTTGAATAGATTGCAGGGTTTGCATTAAAAAGTCTCATCTTGCATTTTGGGTTGTTTGCCTTCTTTGTAAAGAAGATTGTCTGGGCAAACCTCTATGTAATTTCCCTGCGAATCATAATAATAGCTTTTTTCATCCCAATAAGAATCAGAATATCCGCATTCATTATGATAAATACAACCGCTAAAAAGCAACGCAATGCCAAGTAAATTGAAAAACCATAAATATTTCATTTTATTCCTTTTTGTTTAGATTCTAGCAAATCCGATTCCAAAAAATCTTTCCCCTAGGAATGCTGGATCTATGAGGGTGCGAATTTTTGGGGAATGGTGCATAAAAGATTCTAAGCCAAAGTTTTGGATATACCATTCTCCAACTTTGTCTAATCCCATATCTACAAGGATTTTATTTTGTCTGCCAAAAAATAGTTCTTTTGCATTCATTGCTTTAAAAAGATTCTTAAGATAGCCAAAATGCACTTCATAGGTTATGTCGCTTTTGCCAAAGGATTCCAAAAAGTTTGGGTAATAATCTTTGGAGATGGGATTTAAGAAAAGATTGTTGGTAGTGTGGTTTTGATAAAAACGCAAAGAAAAGGCATTGCGCGCTTTTAAATCCCCATAATCAAAAGTGAGAAAGGCAAAAGAGGGTATGTATTGAGTAAGGGAGGCAAGAAAAGATTTTAAATGTAGTGGAATCTCGCCGATTTCTAGCTCCATTGCTTGTGCAATTTCTATAATTTCTTTTGGGGCGGGGGCAAAAAGCAAAGAGTTATCTTGCAAATAAGCCATTTCCCCTTTGTAATAAAGCTCGCAAGCAAAAGAATCCAAAAGCTCATTGCTGATAAAAAAAGTAAAATCGTAGTTTTGTGCCTGTAAATCTTTGGGGGAATCTAATGTGTGAAGTGTTTGGGAGGTTTTGGAATAGAAGGTGGATTTTTGGGTGGTTTGGAGGTTTTTGAGTGGTTCAAGGGTGTGGAAGCTGAGTTTTGCAAAAAGTGGATTGTGGGCTAGAAAGCTTGCAATATCGCTGATGAGATAGCCTTTGTCCGCACCAATTTCTACAATGGCAATCTTTTGGAGGGGGGGAAGTTTTGTGAAAAAATCCGCAATGAAATTTGCAATACAATATCCAAAAAATGGGCTAACGCTAACGCTGGTGTAAAAATCCCCATCTTTGCCTATTTTGTGGTTTTGATAATAGCTCTCTTTGCCATAAAGCCATTGTTGCATTAGGTGAGAGAAAGGCTGCATTAAAATCCCTCTTGCTTCTCTTCAAGCTCAAAATATTGCATTGTTTTTTCTTCGCACAAGGCTTTTTTAGCCTCTAGCTCCAAAGAAAGCTCTTGTAGCTCATTAGCACTTAGAGTGTTGGAGTAGAGTTTGGATTCAATGGCTTTGATTTGGGATTCTAATGCGTCAATTTCGTGGGGTAGAATCTCTAAAAGTCGCTTTTGGTTGTAGGAAAGTTTGGTTTTTGGTTTTTCTTGTTTGGGCTTTTCTTTGGGGGATTGTAGGCTTTTTTCAAAGCTTTGGTATTCTTTGAGTTCTTTTTCTATCTCTAAATACTCGCTAAAGCTGCGGTGGGTTTCTTCAATCTCGCCATTTTCTTTGAAAACTAAGAGTTTTTTAGCAATTTTATCCACAAAATAGCGGTCGTGGCTGACAAAAATAATCGCCCCTTCAAAGCTTTGTAAATATTCCTCTAAAATATTGATTGTTGGGATATCTAAGTCATTTGTGGGTTCATCTAAAATCAAACAATCATATTCTTTGGTAAAAAGCAATGCAAGTGCTACGCGATTTTTTTCTCCGCCACTTAGAGAGCCAATTTTGTTGTCTAAAAACTCTTTGGGGAAAAGGAAGTTTTTGAGATAACCAAAAACATGCATGCTTTTGCCCTTAACATCGATATGGTCGCCTCCAAAAGGGCAAAAAGTTTCTAAGAGATTCTTAGAATCATCTAGCATTTCGCGGTGTTGGTCGAAATATCCAATCCGCACTTCCCCGCATTCTATTTTGCCTTCTTTGGGTTTTAGTTTGCCTAGCATAAGTTTTAATAATGTGGATTTTCCTGCACCATTTTTGCCAACTATGGCAATTTTATCGCGTTGCAAAATGCGGGTTGAGAAGTTTTGAATAAGGGTTTTATTGTCAATAGCAAAAGAGATATTTTGCAAGTCAAAAAGCATTTTTTTGCGATTTGTTCCGTCTTCTTGATTGAAGTGTTTTTTTTCTCGCTCTAGTTCTAAAGTCATTTTGCGAATGATAGAGGGATTGCTTTTTGCTGCTTGACGCATTTGCATAATCCGTTCTTTACGCCCTTCATTGCGTTTTACTCTAGCTCTTACCCCTCTTGCTAACCATTCTTCCTCTGCTTTTAGGTGTTTAAGTAGGGTTTCATGGCTTTTGGCTAGGCTTTTTAATAATTCTTCTTTTTCTTTTAGATAATCTCCATAGCCGCCCTTGAAATTGCGAATTTTGCAATCTTCTACTTCAATAATGCGAGTTGCGATTCTATCGATGAAATATCTATCATGGCTAATAAAAATGAGTGTCCATTTTTCTTTGAGTAGTAAATCTTCTAAAAATTCTACCATTTGCACATCAAGGTGGTTTGTGGGTTCATCAAGCAGTAAAATATCAGGCTTGCTAAGTAGCAAACAAGCAAGGGCTACTCTTTTTTGTTCCCCTCCACTTAAGAGATTGACAAAGTTATTTTCAAGTTTTTTTAATGCAAAAGTTTCTAGGATTTGTTGAATCTTGTTTTCCAAATCCCAAGCATTATGGTGGTCTATAAAAGCACTAAGCATAGAGTGTTCTTGCAAAAGAGCTTTGTCATCTGGGGTATTTTGTAATGCTTTGGCGATTTCTTCTAGTTTTTTGCGGGCTTTTGTGATTTCTTCTAAGGATTCTAAAATCACTTCTTTGACGCTTTGTCCTTCTTTGAAATGGGGTTTTTGTATGAGGTGTTTGATTTCTAAATTTCCTTGGAGAATCCTAGAGCCCTCATCTGGTTCTAACTCTCCACTAAGAATCTTCAATAATGTGGATTTTCCTGCACCATTTTTGCCTATAATAGCTACCCTTTGTCCCTCTTGAACGCTTAGTGAAATATCATTTAAAATGGCTTTGTAATTGTATTGTTTGGAGATATTTTGCAAAGAGATATTAGACATTTTTGCCCTTTGAATCTTTGGGTTTAAAAAGTAGCACAAGGCATAATCCTCCGATGATTAGTGAGAGAAGTTGTCCTTGAGTAAGCCAATTAAAAGCAATGAAACCGAGTTGAGAATCAGGCTCTCTAAAGAATTCTGCAATAAATCGCATTAATGAATAAAGCAATCCATACATAATTCCAATTTGCCCTACAAAACTTGCTTTTTTGCGCCATAAAAATAAAACAATAAAAACAACAATGCCCTCCAAAAATGCTTCATAAAGTTGGCTGGGATGGCGTAAGATATTATCAACATAGATTCCTAATTGACTTGTGGTTTCTCTACCGACTAACTCTTGATTGAGGAAGTTTCCTATCCTGCCAAAAACATAGCCAAGTGGGACACTTAAACCCACTAAATCCATAAAAAGCCAAAAATTAATTTTTTTGATTTTAGCAAAAATCAAAGACGCAATCAAAAATCCAATAACAGCCCCATGATAACTCATACCTCTAATGCCAACGAAATTTCCTTCTCTATCAAAGGGGTTGAAAATTTGCCAAGGGTGAGTAAGATAATAAGAGGTAAAAGGGTCATAAAAAATAATATATCCAAGCCTAGCACCCAAAATCACGCCAATTTCTACCCACAAAAAATAACTATCTAAAAGACTATCAGAAATAGGATAAGAATCTTTTTTGGCAATCCATTTTGCTACAAATAATGCCACAAGTAGAGCCAAAACATACATAATGCCATACCAATGAACAGGGATTCCAAAGAGATTAAAGGCTATGGGGTCAAAAGTGCTATAAATATTGTTCCATTTCTCCATTAGTAACCTTAAAAAATTCATTTAATCCCATATTGAGAAAGTTATTGTATAAATAGGGGTTTGCAATATAAATGTGGAATTTGAAATTATCCTTTCTTGCTAGTTTTAACCAATACCCCAAGATATAAAAGGTAATTTCTTTGGCTTGTGGAATATCAAAAAAAACTTCCATATTCTGCTCTCTACGCATTTTTTCCAAAAGAAGTTTAATATCATAATAATCGCTAATATCTTTCATTTTGCCATGGAGTATATAAACATTTTCTTTGAGCTTTTCTATTCGCAATTAAAGCCTTATATTTATGAATTTTAAAATTTAAAAGGAAATTTTATCAAATAAAAACAAAAAATGTTAAGTGTTTTTACAAGAAAAAAACGCTTTAATTTTTAATTTGAAATAATTTATAAAAACTTTGGGAGCATTCAGAGTATGGAAAGATTTGCAATTTTTGGTGCTGGTGGGCATGGTAGGGTAATTGCAGATATGATTTTGGCTTGTGGTGGAGAGATTGCTTATGTGCTTGATGATGCCCCTAGTGCAAAAAGTTTGGCAGGAAAAGAAGCAATAACCAAAGAAAAATTTTTAACAATTTCTTCACAAAAAGAGATTAAAATTGCATTAGCCATTGGAGATAATCATTTAAGAAAAGAAATTTATTATTTTTTTAAACAAAAAGGTTTTGAGGTGCCAAGCATCATTCATCCAAGTGCTATTATTTCTGAAGAATCTATCATTAAAGAAGCTTGTGTGATAATGCCAAATGTTGTGGTGAATGCAAAAAGCAGTGTTGGTGTTGGAGTGATTTTGAATACAGCATGTGTTGTAGAGCATGATTGTGCCATTGGTAGCTTTTCTCATATTGCACCAAGAAGTGTAATGTGCGGGGGTGTGAGTATAGGAGAGATGACTCATATCGGTGCTGGAAGTGTGATAATTGAGGGCAAGAAAATTGGAGATTCTTGTTTGGTTGGTGCTGGAAGTGTCGTGATTAATGATATTGAATCTTTTAAAAAAGTTGTGGGCAACCCTGCTAAAAAGGAGTTAAAATGAGTTTTAGAGTTTTTTTATCCCCTCCGCAAATGGGAAAAAATGAGCAAAAATATGTCGATGAGGCTTTTAAGAGCAATTATATTGCACCTTTGGGTGAGTTTGTTAATCGCTTTGAAAATAGAATGCAAGATTATACAAAAAGTGCTAATGCTTTGGCACTTAGTAGTGGGACGGCGGCTTTGCATTTGGCTTTGAGGGTGGCTGGTATTAGCAAAGGTGATTTTGTTTTGGCAAGCACTTTTACTTTTATTGGTTCTATTGTGCCAATCTTGTATCAAGGGGCTATTCCTGTGTTTATTGATAGTGATGAATCATGGAATCTCTCTCCAAAATTATTGCAAGAAGCTTTGGATAAATTAAAAACAAAGCCTAAGGCATTGATTGTAACGCATCTTTATGGGCAATGTGCGAAGTTAGATGAGATTGTAGAGATTTGCAAGGAGTATGGAATCTTGCTTATTGAAGATGCAGCAGAATCTTTGGGGGCATTTTATAAGGACAAGCATACAGGGACTTTTGGGGAGTTTGGTGCTTTGTCCTTTAATGGCAATAAAATCATCACTACAAGTGGTGGGGGAATGCTTTTGGGCAAAGATATGCACAAAATGCAAAAAGCTAGGTATTATTCCACACAAGCAAGGGAAAATCTCCCTTATTATGAACATTTGGATTATGGTTACAATTATCGTTTGAGTAATATCTGTGCAGCCATTGGTGTGGGACAGCTAGAAGAGATAGAAGCAAAGGTGGCAAAGAGGAGAGAAATTTTTGAGTGGTATTGTGAAAATCTATCCCATGATTTGGTTGAATTTATGCCTGAAGTGCAAGATTCGCGCGGGAATCGTTGGCTAACAACTTTGAGGTTTAAGCATTCAAGGGCTAATCCAATGGAGCTAGTGGAGATTCTTGCAAAAAAAGGCATTGAATCGCGACCATTGTGGAAGCCTATGCACCTTCAACCTTTGTTTAGAGATTCTATGAATTTTTGTGATGGAAGCAGTCAAGAGCTGTTTAATAGCGGTATTTGTCTCCCAAGTGGTGGAGCAATGGACAAAGAAATTGTATTTGAAATTTCAAATTATGTTTTAGATTATTTAAAGAGTTTGTAAGTGATAAAATCTGCTATTTTTCGTCCAAGTAATACTAAGAGAATTGTATTTTTTTTGTTGATTGATGTTATTGTTTCTTATTTTACTTTGATACTTTCGTATGATTTGCGTTTTAGTTTTCAGGTGCCTTTGGAGTTTAGCAAAGAAGTTGCTTTGGTGTTTTGTGCTTTGATTGCTTTGAAGGTTTGTGCATTATGGATTTTTAAAGTTTATTTGGTGCCATGGCGGTTTTTTGGTTTAAGTGAGGCATTAAAGATTATTTATGCGCATATTTTGGCTTATGGAATTTTTATACTTCTCTCTTTTTTGGGCTTATTTGGTGCGTTTCCTTTGAGCGTTGTTGTGATAGATTTCGTTATTTCTGGGATTTTAATTGGGGGGATAAGGATTTCAAAGCGAATTTATTTGGAAAATTCCCCTAAAAACTCTCCAAAGCCTGCTTTGATCTTTGGGGCTAATACCCAAGCTTCCACGCTTATTAAAAGTGCATTAAATAGTGAGATTCCCTTTTATCCTTTAGCTATTATCGATGAAGATGAAAAATCTCAAGGCAGTTATATTTCAAATCTCAAAGTTTATCCCAAAACCGCCCTTAAAGAGCTTTTGGAAAAACATAAAATCAAAAGTGCGATTCTTACACAAGCTTACGCAAAACCGCCTTTAGAAAAGCTGTTTAATGAGCTAACAAAAATGGGGATTGAAGAGATAAAAATTGCCTCTATGCTAAAAGAAGATAGGCATTTGGAAGATATTTCTATTGAGGATTTACTCTCACGCCCTAGCAAAGATTTGGATAAAGAAGTCATTGGTTCTTTTATCCGCAATAAGAAGGTTTTGATTACCGGGGCTGGTGGGAGTATTGGAAGTGAGATTGTGCGTCAATGTGTAGAATTTGGGGCTAAACGAATTATTTTAGTAGAGCATAGCGAATATAATCTTTATGCTATTACAGAGGAGCTAACTAAAAAAACTCCGATTAAGAATCTTGATAAAACAGAATTATTGCGTCCTGTGATGTTGTCAATTTTGGAAAAAGAGCGACTTTTGCCCTTGATGCAAGAAGAAAAGCCAGATATTGTTGTCCATGCGGCTGCTTATAAGCATGTCCCATTGTGTGAATACAATCAAAAAAGTGCAATTGAAAATAATGTTATAGGTAGTAAAAATGTCATTGATTGTGCCATAGAATCCAAAGTTCCAAAAATAGTCATCATATCCACAGATAAAGCTGTGCGTCCTACTAATGTGATGGGTGCTACTAAAAGGATTGTGGAATTGTATGCACAAAATGTCGATCCCAAAGAAAGTGAAATTGTTGCGGTGAGATTTGGGAATGTGCTTGGAAGTAGTGGTTCTGTTGTGCCAAAGTTCAAAGCACAAATTCAAAGTGGGGGTCCAATTACCGTAACTCACCCAGATATTACGCGTTATTTTATGCTAATCCCTGAAGCTTGCAGGCTTGTTTTGCAGGCTTCAGCAATCGCTAAGGGCGGAGAGATTTTTATTTTGGATATGGGAGAGCCTGTAAAAATTGTAGATTTGGCTAAAAATATGCTAAGACTTTATGGCAAAGAAGATGAGATAGAGATTGTTTTTAGTGGACTTAGGCCCGGTGAGAAACTTTATGAAGAGTTGTTAATTGGCGAGAGTGAGGGCAAAACCAAATATCCCTCCATTCAAGTGGCTCGTCCCACAAATTATGATATTAAAAAGCTCAATGAAGACATTAATGAGCTTTTAAAAACGCAAGATATTATTGCTAAATTGCAAGAAATTGTTGTGGAGTTTCATCACAATGCACACGCAAACTAAAAAGACGCTAGCTTTTGTTATCTCATCGCTTAGAATGGGTGGTGCGGAGAAAGTAGCGAGTTTTCTAGCAAACCATTTTGTAGATTCTTATAATGTGATTTTAGTGCTTTGGAGTGATGAAAATCGCTTCTTTGAAGTGGATAAGCGTGTGAAAATTATAGTTTTGCCTGCTAAAATGCGTGGAATATTTGGAAATATAGAGCGTATTTTTGGGCTTATAAAATGTTTCAAGAGTTTTAGAGTGGATTTGGCTGTTAGTTTTATTCATCAAACCAACATTTTGGCAATTATTGCTTCAAAAATTGCTAGGATTCCCGTGATTGCTACAGAGCATAGCATTTATGCAAGTTTGGATAATAGCAAAATGTGGAAGTTTTTGCGGCGTATTATTTATCCTTTGGCTAATCAAGTTACCACGCTTACAAAGGGGGATTTAGAGAATTATCGTTTTTTGAAAAATGTATGTGTAATGCCAAATCCTGTTTCTTTGGAGGTTTGCAGTGAGCCAAATTTGGAAATTTATAAGCCTTATATTTTAAGCGCAGGAAGAATGATAAAAACCAAACATTTTGAAGAGTTGTTGGAAGTTTTTGGGGAATTTTCCAAGCAGAATCCTAAATTTTCTTTACTTTTAGCAGGTGATGGAGAATGTAAAGATTCTTTGCAAAAACAAGCTGAGAGTTTGGGGGCAAAGATTGTTTTTTTGGGGCGTGTGGAAAATCTCTATAATGCCTATAAAAATGCAGAATTTTTTGCACTCACAAGCCATAGAGAAGGTTTGAGTAATGTGTTAATTGAATCTTTAATGTGTGGGATTCCAGCTGTTAGCTATGATTGCCCTTATGGACCAAGTGAGATTATCCGCAATAAAAAAAATGGAATTTTGGTAGAAATGGGAAATAAACAAGCATTGCTAGAAGCCTTTTTGGAAATGTCGCAAAAAAGAGATAGTTTTGCAAAAAATACTCAAGAAATTTATGCAAAGTATGGCGTTGGGGAAGTGTTTAAAAAATGGCAAGAAATGATTTGCTTAATGCTTAATAAAGAGTAAAATAGAGCCAAAGAATATCAAGCAAGCCCCTAGGCATTGTATTAAGGTTAGACTTTCCCCTAAAATCCACAATGAGAGCAAAACCCCTACAAGAGGTTCTATCATGCCTAAAATGGCAGTTTTTGTAACTCCGATTTTGGACATTCCAAGAAAATAAGCAATCATAGGAAAAAGTGTAGAAACAAAAGTAAGTCCAAGAAGTGCTAAGATTCCATTTGCTTTGATATTTTGGAGGTTGGGTAAATCAATAACAATGTAGCATAATATGGCAAGTGAAGCAAAGAGGCAAACATAAAAGCTGCACACAATAGAAGAAAATTTTTGTGCAAGATTTTTGCTAAAAATTACATATAATCCATAAAAAAGCGCTCCAACAAGTGATAGGAAAATGCCATAAAAATTGAGTGCTAGATACGAAGAAGGTTGCAAAATAACAACCAAGCCTATAAAGCTTGTAATGAGGCAAAATAGCATTTTGGGGGTGATTTTGTCTTTGAGAAAAATAATGGCAATAAGAGCAACAATGGCAGGATAAATGTGATAGAGCAGAACCGAAAGAGAAGCAGGGATAAAACGCAAAGAATCTAGATAAGCAAAAGATTGCACGATATAAAGCACTCCGCCCAAAAAGAAAAATTTGAATAAATAAGGCATGGGGAGTTTAAGAGAGATTTTTTTGTAGATTGACCACGAAAATAGTAAAAGAGCAGTGCATATAAATCGAAATAACAATAAGTATTCTGTCGAGATTCCGCTATCTTGCACAAATACGCTCCATATCGGCATCATTCCATAAGCGATACTTGCACTTGTTATCCATAAAATACCTATTTGTTCGTGGGTGAGCTTTTGCATAAAATCTCCATAAATGTTTTGTGGAGTATAGTAAAGCATTGCTTACATAGGCTTAAATGGAGTAATAGAAGTTTTGGATTAAGCAAGTTTTTTGGGCAAGTGAAATTTTGATTATTTGCAAGGCGTGGGTTTGTTGGCGATTTACCAAGTGTTTGTCAAAAATAAATATAATTTGATTATCTATTTGAAGCTTAAAGATTAGGTTTTGAAATGAGAAATAATTTAAAATATAAGGAATAAAAGATGAAAAGAATTTTAAAAAGTATAATAGCAGTTAGTTTATTAGCAGGATTAGCGGTAGGTATGAGCGGTTGCAATCCTGATGAAATTGATAGTTATTATGGGGCTTTTTAAATCGCCCCATAATTTTTTCTATTTCAACTTCCCTTAAGCTTTAGCTGATATAATTCCATTTCCTTTTTTGCATTTTTTGTTAGAGCAACCCTCTAAT
>NZ_JAERIT010000015.1 GCF_017979475.1 Helicobacter pullorum NCTC 12824 | reverse complement strand
AGCAATACTAATGTTTGTAAGTTTAAGGTGTTAAGTGGAGATGTTATAGAAGAAAGAGAAGAGGTAGAGGGGGGAGATGATATACCTGATAATGTTATTAGAATAGAAACAGAGGATGGCAGTGGGGAGTATATAGAGATAGTATTTGATGAGAATGATAATCTCAAAGACATAAATAACGATGATGAACTTAATGACCTATTACACCAAGCAAAAGATATTTTATACGAACTCTCACCCTTAAGCTCTATGGAATCTGCTTATGATAACCTCACTGCTGGTGAGTATAAAGATGCCTTAATAGATACTATCACTATATTACCAATGGCAAAAGTATTTAAAGCTGAAAAGATAGTTGATAGAGCTAAAACAATAGCCAACAAAATAGAGAACATTATCAATAAAGATAAGAATAAGAAAGATGTGAGGATAGCAAAACCTAAACCAAAGTCTTTGAGTAGGCAGGAGGTGTTGGGGATAATTAATGGACTTAGGAAGGCTTTAAATCCAAAGGGCAAGCCAAGAACTAGAATTTATCTTGTCAATAGCAAAGATGAGCTTATGAGATTGTGGGAAAAACTAACCCGAAATTTTAAAAATGAGCGTATTGAAACTAATGAAAAAGGAACAAGAATTGTCAGGACATTGGACGATGGCACTGAAATAAGCTTAAGGAATTATTCAAGTAAAAAAAGTGGTAATACACCCACCATAGATACCAAAATTAATGGAAAAGACTATAAGATTCATATTGATAACTAATAAGGAAGTATTATGCAATTTAAAGTTTTAGAAGATATAGGGGATAGTATATTTCCACAATGGGATACTACTCTTGACTCCTATATACAATCCTATCTTGATATTTTTATAACGCACACAGATATTGATAAAATCGATATAATGGAGATTATAGAATACGATATATTATGTGAGCTTTCTATGTTCTATGAATATTCAGAGATTTATATGATGTTTAATCTCTATACGAAAAAATACCAAGATATATACATTGCCACACTAACAGAATTGTTTTTAAATGATAAGATAGATTTTTATATTATTGATGAGCCAACACAACCCACATTATCGCATTACAAAGAGGATAAATGCCAAGCGTGGATATATTTTAGTGATAATTTTATTTGCAAAGAAAGATTTAGGGCAGAGGATTTTTGCAATGCTTCTTGGGATACACCAAACAAATGGAGTAAATATAATATCAATGCAACTATAACCCCCAAAGGCGATGAATACTTTGAAAAAGTCTTAGCCCCTAGATTCTATAATAAATACAAAGACTTAGAAATAGAAATAGATTCTAAAGGCAATGTGATTCGTTGGATAGGTAGAATTAACCGATGAGTAGCAAATAAGGCTATCAAGATGGTTATAAAATAATTAAGAGTGCTTTCTAAGTCTTTAAATTTGCTAATACAAAAAAGATATTGATATGTTGCCAAATAAATCCAATTCTAAATATTTTTAAAAGCCAATCACTTTTTATTTGCACTCTTTGTCTTAGGCTCTCTCCTTTCCACTTTTACCTCAAATTCCTCAAAACTTACAGGCGGTAAGTCAAGTGGCGGAAGCTTTGCCATAGCAGTCATTTGTGCCACCATAGGACGCAAGTAAGAAAACATTATAGCAACCATATTATTTAGTGATTTTTCTTCAAAATCTTTGCCTACTTCGATTGCTCCAATGATAATAGCTTTAATAAAGAACAAATCTTGCTCATTTTGCTTAAAGAATATATTTGCATTCAGTTGAATGATATAAATATTTGTGGTTTCTTGTTTTGCAATAGCTCCTATTTTTTGTTCTAGATTTATCTCTTTCTTTTTATCAGCTACCAATTTTCCTGTTTGCTCAAAGTCAAACTTTTTAAGTTGAATGGTTTTTATCTTAAAAGTGTTATGCGATTTTATACTCATAGGATACTCCTTTATCAACCATTGAATATTTTGCTAGGGTTAATTTGTTGGATTGATTGACACATTCTATATCGTGATTAGAAAAGTAAAAATCAAAATATGTCATATTGTTCCTATTGTCCTTTAAAGAATCAACTTCTTTTCTTTTATAAATAAAATCATTAAAATTTTCTTCAACATTAATAGCGAAGTTTGGAACTTCAATCTTTTCTTCATAAGAAAATCTAAATCGCTCAGGTGCATAAAGAACAAACTTTTCTAATTTGCAATCTCTTTCTAGTATTTTTTCAAGCTTCTTTTCTAGCCCATCATATACTTTATCATCTAAGTAAATAGTGTATAAACTAGGACTTTCATATAATTCAAATACAATATTATTGTCTATTGACAATAAAGCTTCAAAGTAATATTCTAATTCTTTTTGAGCTTGTTGTGGCAAATCACTAATGTATTTTTGTGGTTGTATCAAATCGTTAATATGCTTCATTGTAACTCCTTTAATTGTTTGGCTAAGTCTTGAGCAATATTCTTGGCAGATTGCAAATCCTGTAATGCTTTATTCATATCATCGGAACGATAATCATACATCTCTCTTATTTCTCTTAATTTAACTCCTCGAACACAGATTGCTTTTGGATAATATTGCATTAATCTTATCCATAAATGCTTTGAATTTGGGTTAAGGTTTTGATTATTTATTTGATTTAATGTTCCGTGCCCCAAGAAGTCCTCCTCTTTTAAAGTCGAATCTTTTTGCAATAACTTCCCTTTTCCAATCAAATATACACCATAATACAGTCGATTGATAATAGTTGAACATAAATGTTCTTTTTGGAGATTAGACATTTTAAGGAATTCTTGAGTGTCCAATATTTTAGCAATTTCAAGATTCCTTTCACCCTTTTTTATAAGTCCCATTACACAAACTTCTTTATTTTTAAAAAATTTTAACAAAATATAGAATTGCTTTAGCTTAAAATTTGCAAAATCATTGTAAAAACTACTTTATTACCACATTTTATATTAAAATCTAATTAACTTTAATTAACATTAAGTAATATTTAAATATAATTTTCTCAATAAATAAAGAAAATATATTAATGAGGGAGAAAAACTATGGAAAATATTAAGTTAATTATTTATGGCGTTGGTATTATCGTGTTAGCATTACTCATTTTTGGGATTTTAAAAAAAAATGCACTCAGAACATATCCTAAATTAGCAACTAGAAGGATGAAAAAAAATGAAGGTAGTTTTTTTAAGTTATTATTTTTTCCTGAAATTGAAATTGGTAGCAGAATCTCAAACCTTAATAAGCAATTAAATAAACAAGCAGAGGATAACAATAAACTTTTACAGGAACTTGTAAAGCTCCAAAAAGAAAACTTGGAGCTAAGAAAAAGAGAAGAAAATAGAAAAGAAATAGAAAAAAGAAAACAGGGATATAAAAAATCATCCAATGTTTAATCTATTATCAAATTAATACTTTAAATTTAAAATCTCTTTTGTTTCTGAAGAATTATCCAAAAAAGCATTTTTATCTTTCTCACCATCAATAGCCACATTTCTAGCAAATTCACTCATTACATAAGTTCCCAAAGTGACTTTTGGGAAATTACTTGCTACTTCCTTTACAGTTTCAATAGCCCCATCTACATTTGCTGAGACTTTTCCCAAATTACCCACACCTGTCTCCGCTTCTAAACTCATTCTTTTTTTATCATATTCATCATTTTTATTCGTATTGTGATGATATATATTTTCATCTAACTTTTGTATTTTCTCATCACTAGCTACACTTCCAATATTAACATTATCTTGACTTCTAACATCACCTTGATGTGAATTATAAAAGCCAGAAACATTAGCTTTACCATTTAGATTATAGTATGCTGTAACATTCTCATTAACTCCAGCATCTTGTGCTGTAATATGTGTTCCTGCTAAATCTCCTTGAATCAACCTTGTTCCAAATTCTTTCACCATTTCTCCCCTTTGGTGAATATTAGCGTTATCCCAAGTTTCTGCTCCAAACATTTCTCTAGCCCCATTTTGCAATTCATCTTTAAGGGTATTTACATTTAGATTATCTGCCCTTTGCATTGTTTGTTGATAATTTTTAGACATATTCATAGACTCTTGAAGTGCATTAGAATCAGTGTGATTTACACTTTCTGACATTGCATTAGAAACACTATCATTAAGTAAAGCATTTTTAGTAAAAGCGAGTTTATATGCCTCTGATATTCTATCTTGTTCTGCTTTAGAGAGAGAATCGCTTGCCCTATCTGTATCGCTTGTGCTTGCACCAAAGCCTACATATTTTAATAAACCACCTGATAATTGAATTTGATCTGCTTGTTCTTTAGTGATGACGCCTTGTTTTTGCAAATCCTCAATAGCTTGATGTCCGATTTCATTAGCTGTTCCTGCTCCTGTCTGATTTGAAGCATTGAGTGCTTTTTGATAAGAAGCATTAACCTGTTCTGTATTTTGTGTAGCTAGATTACTTCCTATATCATTACTAATGTTTTCTGCACTTTGAGTTATGTGTGATTTCATAGCATTCATACCCACTACACTAGAATTTGCGGAGATAACATTTCCATCATTTCCCATTCTAAATGTTAAAGCACCCTCTCCAATATTATAATCCGCATTGGTTTGCATACCCCCCTTGCCAAATGTAAAACTATTCATAGAGCTTACCCCATTATTCCAAGAAGCAGAATTTACCATATTCATTGCAGGCTGACTAACATACACTTCCTCTCCAATAGCCATTTTAGCTTCTGTGGCAGTAGCTTGTTGTTGTTGGAATGTGGAAGCTGTTCTAGCAGAACCTTGCAATCCTTGTGTAAGTTGTGAAGCAAAAGAAACAAATCCCATTCCTGAAGCTGTTGCAATTGCAAAACTTAACAATGCAGTTCCCATAACCAAATAATTTAAAACATTGGCATTTTCTATAACTTTCATAAAAAAGTCTGTATTCCCTGCAAAAGTCATAGCCATTCCTAAACCTGTATCTTTCATAGCAGAAAAGACAGACATTAAATTAAGATCATTGAAATAATTAATTAATGAAATCATAGGAGTCCAAATAATTAACCACAAGAATAGAATAAAATACATTTTAAGCCATTTAGCAGTTCCAAGAGCAACAGTTAAAAGGGCAATAATCCAAGAAATACTCGCTGCAATCATTGAGAGATAAACTTTGATTAAAGGCAAATATGTTTGTGCTAAAAAGCCTTGTTGTTGCATTTGGTTAAAAAGATTGTAATGTGCTATTGAATGTGGAGTAGATAAAGTTCCAGCCCCAAGATCATACATTTTTTCCATATTTCTAATACCATCTCGCATAAAATTAATGAGCATAAATTGCTGTAACATATCTCTACTTCCATTCCAATTAGACCGATAAATAGAAGATAAGGCAGTGGCACTTGCTTCAACATTTGCTTGATTTGCTTGACTTGGATTTAACATCTTTAAATAGCTTTTTACATTAGAATCGGCAAGTTTTGAAAATTGTTCCTGTATTGTTTTAGATAATACCTCACAATTTGAAACTTCAATATTTCTATTTTCATCCATTACAGGTGCAATAAGTCCTCTAGTTAATACAAGAGCTTGTCCCTGTATAAGATCTCTATAAAGATTATCTGAATATTCTATTTGTTTGACATTAGGATCATACCTTACATTATAGTTATAGCAAATCCCTATATAGTTATCCATATTATATTTTAAAACATAATCACTATTAGAGTTTCTAAAATAAGAAAGATTCATAATGGCTTTTGTGGAAAACCCTACTCCTGCATTCCTCATTGAGAGTGAATCAGGTGTGCTATAATGCTTTTCCATAGCCATTAAAATACCCCTTTCTAAACGACTAAAGAAAGACAGTGTAGCACCTACACCAAGAGGAATTCCATCAACCATATAAACCTCAGTAGTTACTTCATCAAACACCATAAATCTATGTGTAGAATCATTTGAGGTTCTAAAGAATAAAAACGCTATCACTAAGGCAACAACAAAAAATTTACCAATTTCAAAGAGAGGATTAAGTTTATCATTATAAGAGGACCTAAAAATATAAACTGCAAGTCCTATAAGAGCAGAAATTGAAAATAAAATTTTGCCTGAATCTTGCAAAAGCCCTCTTAATGCTTGCAATGTTTCATTCATTAAACTCGCATAACCCCAAGTATAAATCAGGTGTGTATTAGGAACATTAGTAGCACCAAAGGCTATTACGCCAAAA
Organism: Helicobacter pullorum NCTC 12824; assembly: GCF_017979475.1. Classification (GTDB taxonomy): domain Bacteria; phylum Campylobacterota; class Campylobacteria; order Campylobacterales; family Helicobacteraceae; genus Helicobacter_D; species Helicobacter_D pullorum. The sequence goes on along the minus strand of NZ_JAERIT010000015.1, from coordinate 24,221 downwards.
AATATAAATAATAAAAGAAATTTTTTCACTAACGATCCTCCTTCTTTAATTTTTGCCTGTTGTAGCATTGAGATTTGCATTGATTTTATCTTTGATTTTTTGGGATTGTCTTTGTGCAAAGGAATCATCAACTTGAATTGTTAGCGTATCAATAAACTCTTGCAGATTAATCCTGCTAAAATCTAGTTTTTGGAATTGTTCAGGCGTAAATCCTCTACAATTTGGTGAATCTCCACTGCCCCAACCAATACCAAGCTGTTGTCTGCCCTGCTCTTGAAAGATACGCCCAAGTAAGCTATTAAAACAACAATAAGACTTACTATTTTGAATGCAAATCTTAGAAAAACCTAGATTAATTTTTTTAGAGCAATATTCTCCAACCTCGTGACACTTCTTTTGTTCATTTTGTTTAGCTAAATTCTTTTCACTTTCTTTGCAAGAAATAAGCCCTAAGAATACTTTATCTTTATCACAACAACCGCCCCCTGTTAATCCTAATAGTTTATCACCACTTCTACAACGATTATCCTTACCATTAAAGATTAAAATCTCTCCACTACAACTCCCATCTTCATTCCACCCATTATTATCGGCATCATTAACCCCTGTTGGATTCCCTGAGACTTCAATAATAGGATCTCCACCATTACTATTTACAAAGCAAGGATGTGGAGAGCATTGAAGTTTTCCATCATATTCCACACAACCCCTCTCTTTATTATAGGGACAAACTTTTGTAGAAGCTTGACAATTTAGAGCAGGTGGAGTGCTAGGATTATTAGGGCAAGCGTCCCCTACTCCATCATTATTAGTATCTATTAAATCTTTAATGCTTGATGGATTACAATTTCCACCTTGCTCAATAGGTGTATAATTAGCAGGACAAGTATATTCATAATAGCTATAATGGTCATAATAATCTCCACTATTGCAAGTAAAACCGCTACCTTGAATATTATTTTCACAAGAAATACCCTCACCAATTAATCTTAAAGTAGCTCCCCAACCTCCTGTTCCAACTGTTCTAAAAAACAATCTAACAAAATTTTCTCCTTCTTTTAAATAAGGCAACATTTCTATTTTATTTAAAGCAGTAGAAGAAGCAGAAGTCCATCGACTAAGTTCATAATAATTCCCATTTGGATTCCAAGGAACATAAATAAGACCTTGTGTATCTCTTTCATAGGCAGTATTAATAAATTGATTAGGCTTATACATTACCACCCAATCATCTGCACCTAAAGAAATAGCCTTAAAAGTATCTATTTTGCTTAAATCATTAATGATAAATTTTAAATCCACAAACTCGGCGGCTTCGTATCCAACATTACGATAAAAAGAAATATCTATAAATTGTCTTTGCATATAAATTTTAGCTTCGACTTTCTTTGAACTGCCCTCTACTTTATCAGAAGTATCTACTTTACATTCAGTTAAGCCAATAGGACAAAAAAGTTCCCCATTAATATCATTCAAACAAGTAAAACTTTGCATTCCTTTACTCTCATCAATACTATAATTTGGATCATTGCTTGTCCAAGAATTGCATTGTCCTACTATATTTAGGGTATCATCAATATCAGTTTCAGGAATAGAGTGGCAAATAGGCTGACTTTCAAATTCTATCACAGCATATTCTTTTTTAGGGATTTCATCTCCAGCGTGATTTCCAAAATCAGCCCATTCTCCACTATCAAATGCCATTGCCACCCAATGTTCCCCAAGTGGAGAAACAACCTCTTTTCCATTAATAACATCATTATTCTTTAAAAGATTATCAGGCTGTCTTGTAGCCCACTTAGAAAAGGCAACTGCACCATTTGTTTTAATATTTCTAAATCTTGAAGCGTCATAAGAACAACCTTTATTCTCTAAACAATGGTTTTGTGTATAGTTTGGATCATAAACGCCAATCCAAGCATATCTACCATTAGGGATAATAGAAGCGATAAAATCATTCTCACCTGAAGTTTCAGGAATGGCTAGATAGCCTCCATTTTTTTGTGCAAAGGCTTTTGCAGTATCAAAACTCATTCGTTTAATTGTAGTTGCATAATAATGCCCCCCATAGCTTTTAAATTCAGTGAAATCATTGCAATTAATCCCATAGGCTTGTGTTGCAAATAAGACACCTAGCAAACTTGTTCCCAAAAAAGTTTTTATTTTGTTGTGCATACCATATCTCCTACTGCTTCTTCAACTCCACTTAAAATACCTATTGCTTCTTCAAAATTATCAATAGAGCCACAATTATGCTTTATGCTTTCTCCTTTTGTAGTATCAACAGGACAAATTGTATAGTTATTTGTGCATTCTCTAATCTCTCCTACTAAAGTTACATTACTATCGGTGCTTTCTCCTCTAGTAGTTCCATCACTAAAGATAGAAGTATCTATTTTTTGAGTTAAAACCTCACAATATTGTATTTTGACATTCTCTGCTTGATAGGAATTATTTACCTTTTCTCCACCATTTGTATAGCTATAAGAGAAATTATTTTGATTATATTTCAAAGAGTCTTCAACATTTGCTTGTGTTCCTGAAATAGCACTTTGTGTTTCTTTGTCTAATTTAGTCATATTATCACTTCCTTTTTCAAAAACACTATATACGCTATTTTCATTTAAACTTTGAGAGGAAGCTTCACTTTGCGTCATAGAGGCTAAGTCAGAATCTCTTGTAACATTAATGCTTCCAGCATTACTACAATTATTATAAGTCTCACCATAATAAACTAAAGAGCTGTTTTTATAAGTAGCTCCACTAATAATAAATTGCTCGCTAGAAGTAAAATAAGAGGAAATGCCTCCTCCTATATCTTGTAAAATTCTTTGTTTTTGAGAGGTTGAAATTCCACCTTTAGTAATATCATAACAAGAGATACTTTCACTATTAAAAATTTCTTTAGTAGTAACATTTCCATTATTAACTTCCCATTGGTAATAGCTTAAGCCTAAGAGTGGATTATTTTTAACAAACCCACTAGCACAAATTCCTGTAACACCACTAAAATTATATTTACTCTCTTTAGTGCCATCATAATTTTTATCTATGGAAATAGTGATATTAATTCCACTAACGCTACTTGCATACTCAATTTCCATATATTCTATTTTACTATTTTCTCCACTACAAGAAATATTAGCATTGCCACTTTGAGTGCCATCGACTGTTTGCAATTGACTGCCATTAGAGATAGGGGAATTAATAGTTAAATCCATATTCCCCCTAAAATAATTTAGTAAGCTATTACCTACACTATTACCCTCTTTTAAGTTGTCATTTGCATAAAGAAAACTAGAGCAAACCACCGAAATTAAAATAAATCTTAATATATTCATTATTGTATCCTTTACTTTCCAGCCTGAGTTCTAACATTGTAGCCTTTTACTAAATTTTCAATGGCTTCAAGTTGCTTAGTTTCATCTGCAAATTTACTTTTAAAGATTTTAGCTCTAGCATCAACCTCAGCCCTCATTTTTGAAACTTTTTCTCTAAATTTACTTAAATGCTCTTCTTGTATTTCTTTCTCAATTTGCGTTTTATCCATTCCTATAATCAAAGCTTTTTGAACATCTGCAATAAGCCCATTTATGAAGTCATTAAAGGTAGATACGGCTGCGATTTTGAAGTAAGGTTCTCCATTAATATTAGGACTAGCAATTAAAACATCAACCAATTTTACAATTGGCATTGAAAGTGCCGAGACAAAGTATTTATCATCTTCAGATAACTCTTTATTAGCTCGCCCATTTTCAACAATTTTTTGTATCCTATTAGAGATTTCCCCAATAAAATGTTTTATTTTTACTTCTTTGGAATCACTTTCTGTTGGCTTTTTATAATTTCCTGTTTTATTGTCTTTTACAATGTTCCAAGTAAGGATTCTTAAAGTGCTTTCCTTAGTTTGTTGTGTATCAAATTCCCCAAAAACAGCAGAGGCAAACTCTTTAGCCTCTAAAGAACCGCCAATAAAAATACTTTTAAAATCTACTGTCTCTTCTCCTGTGCTAACACTTTGCTTGCCACTATCAAACACTACAACATCGCCTATTAAATCCCTTAGCAAATCTTCATAATCATTTTCGCCAATAAGTTTCCTAAAATAAATATCTTTCCTATGTTCTAAAACCTGTCTTAAAAGGCTACCTTGTCCATATACTTTATCAGAGGCAGTCCCCCCATCATCACTAGGAAATTTTCCATTAATAAAATTAGTAAATCTATTAACAGAATCTGAAACACCATCACTAAAACCTGAAATCCAATCTTCAACAACACCAGATTCAATAGCAGTAGAACCAATATTTGATTTTAATGATCCTGCAAGTTTATCGCTCCAATTATTTAAAGCTGTGCAAGTATCAAAGTTCATACCATTAATAGCATTAGCAATTTGTTCTAGCTCAGTCATAATCGTATCACAATCTTTACAAAGTGTTGAAAGTGCTATCTTAAAGGCAAAGGCAGGGGCGGCAGTGGTAATCTTTTTAAGCTTTTCCACGATATTGTCAAAGTTCAAATATGAAAAGCCGCCAAATACCATATCAATACCTGAACAACCTATATTCAATGAGGGCGTTTGAATATTAAAAGGATTGATAATCCCATTTCCACCGCCAAATCTAATTCGACTACTTCCCAAGCTTATTAAACCACCTGCTTGAGATTTAAAATATCCTGCATCTTGATTTAATACTGCGGTATCTAAACTTTGACTGACAAAATTAGATAAACTAGCATTAGCAACTTGTTGCCCTAACATTGCAGACAATATAACACTTACAACTATTTTTTTCTTTACTGTAACCACACTACTACTCCTTTGACATCTTTTTTTGTTACAAAGCCCCAATACCTACTATCAAAGCTATAAGTATGCGTTCCCATTACAAAAAAAGAATCTTTTGGGATAATTCCATTCCATTTAAAATCTTGCACAGGGTTTCCTTTACTATCTTTTGGTAATGCACCACCTATAAACTCTCCATTACAATAAAATTTACCGCTTTTATTTTCCAATAAGTCTCCCTCTTCGCATTTCACATATTTTGCAAAAGATTTACCCTTTTTGAAATAATCAGTATCTAATGGAAAGTCAAAAGCCAATATCTCGCCTTTTAGATTTTTTAAGCTATGTTCTTTATCCACAACTACAAAATCTTTGCCTACAATGCTATCACTAATCAAAATTCCAAAATAATATTTATCTCCCAAATAATGCTTTTTGGCTATAAATAAAGCTCCAATAATCAAAAGCCCTAAAAAAACAGAGAAAAAAGAGGCTTTTAATACACTCTTAATTCCAAATTTTCTAATAAATTCCATAGGATTTAAACATAGAAATATTACTTTTACCTTTGTCATTGTTGCTCTTTATAGCGTTTATTAAATTCTTCTTTGAATTTTTCTAAAACAAAACCTGTGATATTTTTGGTATTTTCAAAGCTAAAAAGAGAGTCATCTTTAACAACAATTGCTTGATTATCTCTTGCTATATTATTAACAACCCCATCTAAAATCAAAAGAGAATCGTTATAAGAAGCCATATTAGGTATTTGATTGCTACCATTTTGGATAATCTTTGAAGCAATAAAAGTCATAATTTGATCTTCTAAGCTATTGCTTTGAATATAAAAAACATTCAAAGTGACATAACTCTCTTTATCTTTTTTGGATTGCATTTTGTCTTTAAGCCCTCCAACATTAAAAAAAGCCAAAATAAAGAACACGATACAAGCAAAAAATACAACATATAGTAGATTTAAAATATTCCTAGAATATTTTAAATTTTCAGTTTTCTTTGTCTCTCGAGATTTTTTTTGCATTAGATTCCTTTGCTAGCTTCTTAAAAAATGATTTTATGTAAAAAATGTCAAATATTTACAAATAAATTTAAAATTTTAAAAATGATTCTAAGAAACTGAATGTGCAAAGGAACATTCTGCTTAAGATTCCAACTCTACTGAAAATTTTTAATGAGTTAAAAAAGAAAAGTTATGCTATATTGCTGTATTTATTGACATAAATAAACTTCAAATGTAATCCAAGATTATTTAAGAAAACTGAAATTTACAAGCCACCTTGCATTTTAATATATTAATAAAAAAATATATTATTATAAAAAAACACATTAATTACTATACTAGTAATTAATATATTTTTTTATTAATATATTAAAATATACACAAAAAGCTTAAAAAAAATTAAATTTTTTTATTAAATAAATTTTATATTTAAACTTGAGCGTATTTTAACCGAGCAATACTCCATTTAATACAAACTTTTTCTTTTTTTATAAACCCTAAAACCTGTATTCATTAGCGTCTAATTTCGTAATAGATTCTTAGCTAGAGTTTTTCAAAATCATTTTTAAAATCAAAAAATTTTTATTATTTTTTATTCATTTTTATAAATATTGAACACAAAATATATAAAATTTCTTTGAACTAAAAATTTTTAGTTTTAAAAAAACTTAAAGGAGCAAAAATGTTTGCAAACATTCAAGAAAATGGTTTAAGTGCTAACCTTCATTGGAACAAAAAGATTGGTTGGTTGCTTATTAGTGTTTTTATTTTTCTCTTGTTTTCATCTACAATGATCGCAGGAACAAGCACAGATTCTTTTGGCTTTAGTGATTTAAAAGACAGTATTGTTAATGAGCTTTTTAACAATCAATCCTTAAGGGTTATCATCATTCTTTTATTGTTAGGTATTGGACTTTTTGGTTCATACAAAATGAGTTCTTTAGTTCCATTTGCATTTACAGGACTTATAGCAATATTCTTTGTCTTTTTGCCAAAATTAGCAGAAGGGGCGGCAGCAGGAATTAACGCAGGATTGTTTTAATGGGACAAAGTGGCAGAACATTCATAAATAAATATATCGATAAGAAAATGATGGTTTGCAATTGGGAAATGGATATTGCTATGCTGTATGTTGTAGCACTTTATATCGCCTTAGTAGCTCCTTTTGAGGGGCTATCAAGAGTTGTATTTTCCATTGCTTGTTTTTATTCTGTTTTTTATTTTAGCAAGATTAGAAATGCAAGAATTAAAGGGTTTTTCACGCATATTATGTATATGATAGGTTTCTTAAAACCAAAATCTTATCCCCCAAGCTATATGAGATATTTTCTAGGAGGTTAATTTGTTAGAGAAGTTTTACAAAAATAAATTAGATAGATACATTTTTGAGAACATTACTTTTAGAATTATAACAATCGCATTATTGATGATAATCATTTATCTTGTATGGATTTTATCTACAAGAATTAATGAACAAAAAATTGTCTTTATGCCACCAAAAGTAATTACGCAAGAAATGTGGGTTAAAGGCAATGAAGTGTCCAAATCTTATTTACAAGATATGGGACAATTTATTGCTTCAAATTTATTAAATATCACAAAAGATAATGCAAAAAATAATGTTGATAACATTATGCACCTTATTGAACCTCAATTCTACAATAAAGTAAGAGCTGAACTTATTGCACAAACAGAATATATTATCAATAACTCTATTTCAAGAACTTTTTTTGTGTCTTCTGTAAATGCAGATACTAAAGGACTAATAAAAGTTATGGGTGTCATTAAAGACATTATCGGTGATAAAGTTGTTAATTCAGAAAACTATATCGTAGAAATCGGATACAAAATGGAACAAGGAAGATTTTGGATTAATTCCATTGATTCAAAAAATGAATTCAAAAGGACAGAACAATGATTAAAAAAATCATAACAATAATAGCGTTTTGCTTAGGATCATTTAACTTCTTATTTGCAACAACAATTATTGATAATCCAACTTCAGATAGTATTGAAGTCAATGTTTCAAATAAAATGGTTAATAGAATTGTTTTCCCAAGTAAAATTTTAGATACTTCTTATTCTCAAGAGATAGGTTTAGTAATACAGGTTTATGGAAATGAGGCATTTATTCGTTATCAACCTAAAATCAAAGAAAAAGTTAAAAAAGTAGGTAACAATGTTGAAGTTGTGGGAGAGCCTGAATATATTTATGACACTGCAAAACCAACAGAAATATTCTTTATTACCGAAACAAAAACTTATTCTGTTGCTCTACACCCAAAAAGCATAGATTCAGAAACTATTATCATCAATGATTTTAGAACAGAAAAACAAGAAATCCTAAAATATGAAACAGAGGACAATTATATTACTACACTATCTAAAATTACTGAAAGTGTTTTAAAGGGTGGAACGCCACAAGGATACAAAGTAAAAGAGAGACCTAAAAAATTAAAAGATTTAAAAGATATTAGCGTTTCCTATGTTAATTTATATGAGGGCGTTTTATATTCTGCTCACTTATTAGAAGTGAAAAACAAAACAAAAGAGGCTTTAATCTTAAATCCCAAAGAATTTATTGCTTATGCCAAAGATTCTCCAAAGTCCATTAGTATTTACTATGACAATGAAGTTAATCATTTGCTTCCTTTGGGTTATGCAAAAGTTGTAATTATTACCAAAACTAAGAAAGAAACAAAGGATAAAAAATGAAAGAAAAACTAACACACTTTTTCAAAAATTTTTTTAGCAATGATAATGGAAATTCTGATGATACAGAGACCAAACAAAAAAGGAAAATTCTTTTTTTGGGGGTAGCTATTTTAGTTATTTTAGTTTTTGTATTTCTAATCTTTAGTGGCAACTCAAATAGCGAAACAAACGCAATTAACGATAAAAACATTGGGAATTTTGTTTTAACCGATAAAGATGAAAATGTTAGAACAAATTGGATTGGTAGTGCAGCTGAAGACCTTGAATTATCTAAAAAGAAAATCGATTCCTTATCTATCACTAATCAAAGGCTAAATACAGAGCTTGAAACTTTAAAAAAGACAGTAGGAAATTTAGTTACCAACAAAGAAAAGAAAGAAAAAGAATCTCAATCTAGCAACATAGAAACCCCAAAAAATGTAACTTTAAATGGTATAGAGCTTCCTGACTTAGGCAATGTAAATTTATATAAAGACTTCCCAAAACCTAATGAAAGCAACAATTTTGGATTAGAAAAGACAGGAGAAGTTCCGCCTATTCAAGAAACTTACGAGGAAAGAACAAGATCTTTAGAAAATCCGCTTGTTTTTAATAATCACGCACAAAGAACAATACAAGAAGTAAAAGAAGAGGCGAAAGAAAAACACTATATTCCAACAGGTTCTTTTGTTAAAGTTGTTCTATTAAATGGTGTAGATGCACCAACAATGACACAAGCCAAAACTAACCCATTGCCTGTTTTAATGCGTGTAGTGGATACTTCAGTTTTACCAAACTCTTGGCAGTATGATATTAAAGATTGCTTTATTACAGGCGAGGGATATGGGGATTTAACAAGCGAGAGAGCTTATATTAGAACCAACACTTTATCTTGTATGGCAAATGATGGAAGACATATTAATTTGGATTTTAAAGGTGCTGTGTCAGGCGAAGATGGAAAAATCGGCTTAAAAGGGCGAGTTGTTACAAAACAAGGGGCATTATTAGCTAGGACTTTAATTGCAGGATTTTTACAAGGCGTAGGAGAATCTTTTGGACAACAAGATACTACAACTATCGTAAGTGGCTCAGGAACAACAACAGTTCCATTAGACCAAACAGCAAATGAAGCTTTTCAACAGGGCTTATTTCAAGGGCTTTCAGATAGTGCTGAGAAGTTAGCGGATTTTTATTTGAAAATGGCTGACCAAATTTCGCCTGTGATTGAAATTTCAGCAGGTAGAGAAATTACAGTCATCACTACTGATTTAACAGAAATCAAAAGCATTGAAGAAGAAGCTAAAAAAAGCACACAAATAATACTAAACAACCAAATACAAAAGGATAAAAGATGAAAAGAGTATTTAAAATTAGTTTTCTATCGATAGCTTTAAGCTCTATTTTAATGGCAGAACTAAGCCTTACTGAAAGACAAGAAGAAAGCTTAGTTAAAACCATTATGCCCTCTACAAAAATAGAAAAAGTAGATAGAGCAGTCATTGATGGCTTTTATAAGGCTTATTTGAAAAATGGGAATATTCTCTATGTTAATCCCTACAATAGAGCTATTTTTATAGGTGATATTTACACCGCAGGAGGCATTAATGTTTCAGCTCAAGAAAGAGAAGAATGGAAAAATGAGCTAAATAAAGCAATTTTAAAAAGCTTAAACGCCAAAAAACTAACAGAGCATTCTGAAAAAATAATTTTTGGTAAAGGGAGTAAGGATTATCAATTTGTTATCTTTACAGACCCTGAATGTCCTTTCTGCAATCAAGTTGAAAAGTTTTTATCAGAAAATAACGCAACAATATATGCAAATTTCTATCCATTATCTTTCCACCAAAATGCTAAAAAATGGAGTTTAGAGATTCTCTCTAGCAAAGACCATAAAGAAGCAATGCTAAAAATCCAAAAAACCCAAAAAGATTTGGGAGTGGAAATCACAAAAGAAGCAGAAGAACAATTAACAAAAATGATGTCTTTAGGTGAGACTTTAGAGATTCAAGGAACTCCAAAGATTTATGTAATCTCAGGGGATAAGGTTGTAGATATTATCGAGGGAGCAAATATCCCAAAACTAGAGAAATATTTAAAAGGAAATAGCAATGATAAAAAATAAAATCTTGTATTCAAGTTTAGTTTTAGCGGGAGTTTTATCTCTTAGTGGTTGCTCCGCTATGTTGCCTTATGAAGATAATTTTAAATGTGAAAAGGGAATAGATAGCGGAGTGTGTGCTTCTGTGAATGATGTTTATGAATTAAGCGATGATATGGATAAATTAAGAACAATTAATGCAAGTGGAGAAAATATCCCACAAAAGCCAACTAAGGAAATTGCAATATCAAATATAGATTCTAACAACTTAAGAAATATTGCAAATTCTATCTCTATTAAGCAAATCCAAAATGGAAAACCTGTTGTGTTTAAAATCAAAGAAACAACACTCACAAAAAATTATTACGCAGGGAGTGATCACAAATATATTGCCCCACATAATCAAGAAGTTGTAGAGTATTTAATTAAGGACAAAGAAGCTTATAAAAGGAGATTAAATAATGAAAGCAATGACGCCTTTAAAGATTATTTATATAAAAAAGATTCTAATAGTTCTTCAATCCGCAATAGAAGCACTATTAGCAATAACCTATCTAATGATAATATTTCTAATGGTAGTAGCTTTAATGATAGTAATCAGCTAAAAAATAATCAAAATGATTTATTGGCATTTTTAAATGAGAGCGATAATAAAAGAGCTTATGGAGATTCTAAGAAAACCAATAATTCTAATGCTTTAAATAGCACTAACAAATTTAACAACTCTAGTAACTCCAACAATTCAAACGATTTAAATGGATTTAATCATTCAAGCAATGCAAATTTAAACAATCCTCACTGTCAAAGTGGAGATATGCAAATTAAATATATTAATAGCAATGTCAAAATTTGCGTGTATCAAGCCAATATTAGAGAAAAACCTAGTTGTAGAGCAAATATTTTAGGAATTGCCAATAAGGGCGAGGTAATGTTTGCAGAATATGAGCAAGGCGGTTGGGTAAAACTTAACAATGGAACTTTTATCCACAGAAGTATTGTAACAATTGAAAAATAAAAGGAGTAAAGAATGTTCAACAAGATTTTAATAGGATTTTTATTAGGAAGTTTGGTTTTAACTCAAATATGGGCTAACAAACCTAGTTCTAAAGAGAAAAAAGAACAATTTATAATCAATGAAGAATCTTTTAATCTTATCAAAAGTGCTTTAATTAAAGTTATAAAAGAAAATAAAGAATTAAAAGAAAGGTTAAATCAATTAGAAACAAAAGTCGATAGAAATTCTCAAAATATCTTAGTTTTAGCTTCTTATTCTAAAGATAAAATAAAAGAAATTAAACTGCAAAATAATGAGGAATTTGAAAGATTTAAGGCTCAACAAAAAGAAGTTTTAGAAAAAACCAAAAAACAAAAGATAATTCCTAATAAAAAAACACAAAAACAAGAAGCTATTTCCATTAATCACGATGAGATGATTAAAAATGTAATTGAACATTTTAAAAATGATACAAAAACGCCTCTTGAAGCTTATTTTGTAAGAAAAAGCCACGCAAGAGAGGGTGCAGGAACTGAGAATAAATCAGTAAAAATCCATCAAGCAGGAGATGAAACTAAGATTCTAGGAATAGAAAATAATGCAGGGGATTATTGGTTTCAAATTGCCGATAGCAATTTTACACATTCTAAAAATCTAAAACCGATTTTTAAAGAAAATAAAAAATCTAAAGTTAAGACTGATCCAATAGTTAAAGAACAGGCAAGTAAATTAGTTAAAGAGATTAAACAAGAGCAAACAAAAAGCAAAATTGAACTCGATATGGAAAAAGCACAGAAAATCTTAGATGAAAAAAGTAATGGGGGTAATCAATGAAAATTAATTCCAAAATATCATTTTATAGTCTTTTAATAGTTGGAGCTATGTCTCTTAGCGGTTGTTTGGCAAACAAGCAAGTTGAAATTACCCCAAACCATTTAGATGCAGAATTAACCAATTTAATGAAAGGCGAAGAAAGGGCATATAGCGATGATGAAGAAGCAGTTATTTCTGCTTTATTAAAAAATTCTCCAAGTTATGCACAAGCAAAAAGACAAGAGGCAGTAGAGGAAAATATTGTTCAATTACCTAATAATATGCCACTTTATAGAGAACCGCTTTTTGCACAACTTGTTGTATTTCCTTATGTAAGTAAAACAGGAATTTACCACGGATATAGCGAAAGTTGGATAAAAATTAAAGAGGGCGAATTTGTCTTGAGCGATCCAAAAAGTGCAAATCAAAGGGAAAGATATAGAACTTTTAATGAGGCAGGCTATTCTAATGGAAAATAACATTAAAAATTCAGTGATAAAAAATTATCAAAAAAGCAAAGAAATGGTTTCTAACGCTCAAGAGAAAGGCTCTACATATTACAAAGAAAAATCTCACGAGCTAAAGCAAAAGGCGTTAAAACCTTTTGATGATTTAACCTCTTTGCCCACTTCAATATGGAATAAAATCTTTAAACGATATAGAATATCCGATTTTTTACCTTATGCTTTTTATAATGATAAGGAAAAGATTTTTCGAAATAATGACAATACCTATGGCAGTGTCTTTCAAATTTCCCCAAGAATTAAAACAGGGGAAGCAACAGCAGTTACTCTAAGGGAAATTATTGATAGACTTCCTGAGGGTGTATTTTTGCAGTTTATGCTATTTGGCTCTAAAAATCTAAACAATCAAATTAATTTTTGGGAACAGGAACATTTAAAAAGAGGAATTGCAGAGAAAGATGAGTTCTTAATGAACGCCGTTAGTTCTATGTCTGATTTTTATCGCTCAAAAACTAAAAATCCACTTTCAAAAAGTATGATAACAATGGCTAAAAACTACACTATTATCATCTCTTTAAAATCTGAAAATAAAGGGAAACTTTTAACATTTAAAAGGGATGTAAAAAATATCTTTGAAAGTAACAATTATTATCCAATAGAACTAACACCACAAAATCTAAAAATCTTTTTGTATGAAATTTTTAATCCTGAACACGATTTAAATAATATCCCAAATTATGATGAGAATATGTATTTATCTAGGCAATTAATTGCCCCTAATACTCCTTTTGCTGTAAAGGATACTCATTTGGAAATTGACACTAAGAGTTGGATTTCTTTAGGCTTGCAATCTTTACCAAAAGAGTTTCATATTAGCGATTTTGGAGAAAAAATAGGAGATACACTTTCATCTGCATTAGATTCCAATCAATTTGTGGATACTTTTTTTATCACTTCAAGTATATATCTTTTGCCACAAAAAAAGACGAAAGAGGCTTCAAGAAATCACACTTTTAATATCCAACAAAAGTGGAGTGAAGCGATATTTAGGGAGTTTGCGGCTGTAAGGCAAGAGAGCTTAGGCATTATTGATAGAATTGACCAAAAAAAAGAAAGATTATATGCCTTTGATTTGAATGTATTAATTAGCGGAAAAGATTACGAACAAGCGAGCGAGAATGCCGATAGAATTATCTCTTATTGGAACAAAGGTGGCGATCAAGGTATTATTATGGGAAAAGCTCTCGGCATTCATCAATTAAATTTTTTAGCTTCTCTACCTATGGGAATTAATGAAGAGTATTTATTCACATTAACAAAAAAATATCGTTCATTATTCTCTGAGCAAATTGCACAATTTATTGCTTTAGAAGCAGATTATGCAGGGAATAGTCCAAATCTAGTATTTTATTCTCGTAGAGGGCAAATGGCAGGGCTAGATTTGTTTGTATCTAATACAAATTACAATGGATTTGTGGTTGCTACTTCAGGGGCAGGAAAATCGGTTTTACTTAATATGTTAGCTTTTAATAGTTATGCACGAGGAGATAGAGTTTTTATTATGGATTATGATAATTCCTTTTTTAAATTGTGCGAGACGCTACAAGGACAATATTTAGAGCTTAATTTAGAAAAACCTATATCCTTTAATCCTTTTAGCGAAATCCATAGCAAAGAAGAATTAAAATCAGACCTTGTTTATCTTGGTAGTTTAATTTATATGATGGGTGCTTCAAAGAATATTGACCATTCCGAAAAACACGAAAAATTGATCACTTCTAAGCTCCACGAAATCGTTGAAAGGTTATATGATGAAATTGGCGAAAAAATGGAAATCACTAATATTAGAGATGAAATTAAAACTATTGAGGACCAAAGATTTCAAGATTTTGCAAATCAATTAAGACCTTTTTGTAGAGAGGGAATTTATGGAAAATTTTTCTCAGGCAAATGTGATTTTAATATTAAAAAAGAATTTATTGTAACTGAATTTAAAGCAATGGATAATACACCTGATTTAAGAGATACACTTATTATGCTAATGATTTACCACTTAAATCAGTTGGTTTATATGGGAGGAAGCAATGAAACTAGAACCACAGTTATTATCGATGAAGCTCATAAATTTTTAGGCAGAAATATATTAATGGACGAAATGATAGAGCAAGGATATAGGAGATTTAGAAAGTATTCAGCCTCTGCAATTCTTGCAACACAAGGCTTTAATGATGTTTATAACATAGAAAGTAAAAGTCTAAGTAAGGCAGGATCTGCCATTATTAATAACTCTGCGTGGAAAGTTTTTATGAAACAAACTGAGGTATCTGCAAATGCTTTGCTTAAATCGCAACTTTTTAGCTTTACACAAATAGAAGAGAATATCATTAAAAACATATCCACTAAAAAAGGTGAGTATTCAGAGTTAATGTTAATTAGTCCTGAAGAAGTAAAAGTTCCTTATAGGCTTATAATGGATAGATTCTTTTACTATGTCACCACAACAGACCCCAATGATAAAAAAAGAATACAAAAATTGGTTGATAGTGGTGTTCCATTAGGAGAAGCAATCAGACAATTAGTTAAGGAGGACGAAAATGCAAGTTAATTCTATTGCAGATTCACTTTTCAAGGATTTCATAGAAGTTTTTATGATTGAAGAAAAATCTAAAAAGATTGAGGGATTAATTAAGATGAAAGAAAAAATTAAAAATCTTAATTCTTTTCCTAAATCTGAAAAAGATGAACAACTTTCTTGCTATCTTGATAGCTTTTCATCTTTAATTGATTTTGGCGATAGAAATCTTTTAATAAGAAATATTGAAAAAGAACTCGCAGAATTGCAACGCTAAAATCAGGCAGGTTTAACCTGCCTAATATTATTTAAACAAATCTTCTAAATTTTTGTTTAAAATGGGTTCTCCAATACCAAAAGTTAAAAAAATAGGATTTGCTTTATAAACATCATAAATAGATTTTGCGAAATCTATTCCGATTTTTTTATGTCCCGTTTCATAGTTTTGGAGAAGTTTATCGGTTACCCCCAAAACAAATGCCATCTCATTTCTTTTTAAACCTAAACTTTCCCTGATTATTTTTAATCTTTCTCCTGCGATTACATTATTGTAATCTAATAACCTATCTCCGTTCATATTTTATCTCCTTATATATGAATACAAGAATCTTAACAAAAAAGGACTAAAAAACTCCAATTATATTCTCTTATTTTGTAAATATTGGACACAAAATTTATAAAATATAAAAATATTTTAAAGAAAGGGGCAAAGTTTTGGCAAAACATCTTGTAGTAAAAGAATTAAAAAGAAGAGGAATGAATGTTTCCTATTTTTGTAAAAAACATAGACTTAATATCAACACTTTTTATGCGGTAATTACAGGTAGATATAGAAATCAAGAAGTGATTAACATACTCAGAAAAAGAAGATTACTTTCTCACTTGTATAATGAATTTCCTGAATTAAGAATTGGGATTTACAAAAAATGAAAAACTCACCTATTCAACAAATCAGCGAATTAACAAAGATCTATGGTATATCTGAAATAGAGATTATTGATTTATTAAGAAAGGCTGTAACTAAAAGTTCCCCACACAAAGAGATTGAAGTAGAAGTCTCTAATCAAAAATTAATTTTTTACAAGACCTTTTATAATCGCTACAATGAGTTAAAAAGAGAGCAAATTAAACTCAAAGTAGAGGATAAAAACAAGATTAATAAAATTTTTTACAAACTTCTTTTTAAAGAATCACAACTGAGGATTTTTAAGAATATTAAAGACTTCCAAAAAAGTAACAATGGTGTAATTAGTGGCGAGGTTATAGGAAAAGTGGCAAATGGTTTTAAGGTTTTAACAAAATTTGGAACAGCTTATTTGCCATTTTCTGCTATCCCTATTGCAGAAAAAAATAAAAAAATATTCAAAAAGAATGTTGCTCATTATTTCCATATCAATAAAGTTACAATAAAAATGGGAGTTTTAAAAATAATTCTTGATAGATATAGTAAAAATATCCTATTGCAAGACATTAAAGAAATTATTGATACACAAGAACAAAATCTTATCAATATTAATAGAGATATAGGAAGCAAAATAACCCTTTATGTAAAAAATAAAATAGATAAAGAAAGTATTAAAAGGCTATCCAAAAGATATAAAGAACAAGTTAAAGTAAAGGTTTTAAATGCTTGATAATAGTAGAGAATCAAAAGCAAGAGATAATATCGGCAGAAAAAATCAAGGCGGAGATAGATGGCGTGGTAGTGAGCTAGATAATATTATTGAAGCTGAACAGGAACTTTATAGAACAAGAATTGATTCAAGAAATATCTTTACCATTCTTAGCGAAATACAGAGATATTATGTTATTGAGAGGCGTTCAGATGAGCTACCAAAAGAATATTTTACTATTGAGCAGATTCTAGGATATTTTAAATCAGGATTTGTCAATGGTATGGCAGAAAGTTTTATATTCTTAACGCTTGTTCCATTTTTAACAATTATTTATCCTAGTTTTAAATATTATTTTTTAGATTCTAATATTACTGATGGGGAGATTTTATTCTTTCAAATTATCTCTTACTCTCCCATTATTATCTCAACGCTTTTTATAATATATATCGGTAAATATTATTATGGAACAATTACAAGAAGAGCTATATTTTCCTTAATTAATGGGAGAAGTTTATCCTTTATGGTTAAGGGGGTATTGTTTTATTTCTTAATCAATTGGTTTATTGGGTATTCTTTAAAGAACCCAAATGTTTTGTATGAGTTAGCGGATATTACACAAGCAGGCATTAATATGTTTTCAGAACTCAAAATATCCACAGAATCTTTATATCAATATTATTACAAATACGCAGTCATTGCCCTAAGAGAAGCTAGTTTAAGCATTTTGCTAACAATGTTGTTTTTTGCCGCATTGCCTTATGGGACAATTTTTTTAATTAGCTACATTAAACGAGTTAAAAAGCAAAAAATCTTAGAAGATTTAGAAACTTATTAAGAAAGGAAGCACAATGGAAGGACAAAAAAATATGGAAAATAATGGAAATAAAATAGAAAAAGTTAGGAAAAATAAGGGAAATAATATGGAGAATAAAAATCAAAAAAAAATAAATATTAATGAGTCTTTAAGTGATTTTCAAAAACACATCGAATATGAAAAACAGTTTTTATTTAAATTAATTCCGTTTCTAAAAACATTTAAGCTTAATATCTTTAATTACAATACAAATATTGGAAATTTGGCATTAAGTATTGGGAATATCCTAGATATTAGAAGTGATGATTTTATTTTTGCTTGTTACTATGCCAATATGTCTTTTCTCTCTATGGAGCATCTTTTAAGAAAGGAAACTTTAAATGAAGAAGAGCTAAAAACTTTTAAAAGGCACATTTATCTAAGTGCTGATTTCTTAGAAAAAATCAATTTGCCAAAATCAGCAGAAATTGTCCTCTATCACCACGAAAAGCCAAACGCACAAGGGTATTTAAGAAAACAATCTTACCCTAAAGAATCTGCAATTATTAATATTGCTGAGGAATTTACAGAGGCAATTTTGCCAAGAGAATATAGACCACAATACACTTTAAAAGAAGCATTACAATTAGCTTTAGAACCTTATAAAAATAGTATATTCTTTGATAATAGAGAATATGAAATTATAAAAAAGAAACTCACTAATTCTTATTTGGAACTAGTTTAATGCTATTTTTAACAAAAGAAACAAGCCAAAGAACCTATGTCGGAAAGGGATTTGCTTTAGAAGATAAAAGGAAAGAAAACCTATTAGATATTTATCAAGATGATGACAATCGCCCTAACCATACTTTTGTATTTGGCTCAACAGGGGTTGGAAAAACTAGACTATTAGAGGGCTTAATGGAACAAGATATTAAAAAAGGACAAAGTGTTGTTATCATTGACCCAAAAGGCGATATAGGACTCTTTTCAAAAATGGTGGAAATGGCTAAAAAATGCCAAAGGGAACAAGATTTAATGTTTATATCTACCATATTTCCTAAATACAGCCTAAAAATTAATCCGCTTAACAACTATTTTATTGATGAGGAAATTATTTCAAATATTATTAGTGGTGTTCCTGCAAAAGATGAATTCTTTTTAAAAGTAGCACAAGAAACAACAACAGCTATTGTAAAAAGCCTTGTTTTGCTTAGAAAAATTAATGGTAACGATGAACCTATTACCTTTGAAGAAGTAGCAAAAAAAGCTCATTATAGAGGCATAGAATCTTTAAAAGATGAATTAGATAGCATTGAATCTTGTAATGAAGATACAGATTTAAATGCAGATTTAATTAGAATTAAAAGCCTATTAGAACAAGTAATGTCCTCAAACCAAGATTACTTCTCAAAAGTTACCACAACACTAAGAACAACACTCTCTGAAATGTCAGTAGGAAATATTGGGAAAATTATAGGAAATGTTAAAACCAATAAATTTATTGACAGATTAGAGGAAGATAAACCTGTTTTACTCTATGTAATGACGGGTTCAATGGTTACAAGAGAAAGTTCATCAATCCTAGCAAAAATTGTAGTCTCAATGATTCAATGCTGTGTGGGTAGAGTAATTTCATCAGGAAAAAGCTTTACTCATCGCCTTAATATTTATATCGATGAGTCCGCTAGTGTTCTTTATAGAGGAATTGAAACTTTATATGCACAAGGCAGAAGCTCAAATATTAATCTTACAGGCTTAACTCAGTCCAAAGCAGACTTAATAGCCGCCATTGGAGATGACGCTGCCGATAGGATATTAGATTTAACGAATACTAAAATTATTATGAGAATTAATGAGCAAAAAAGTGCAAAGATGATTTCAGATATGGCAGGAAAAAGAATGGGATATTCTGTATTTTTGAACCTAGATGGAGGCTTAAACTCAAGAGAGGTTGAGGAGATGAACATTGAAACTGATGATATTACCCAACTACAAAAAAGAGAGTTTTTCTATTTTGGATTTGAGGGAAGATTTAAAGGAAAGACTGCACCTGTATCTAATTGTAAATTACAAATTATATTCCCAGATATTTCAACAAAAGAAGCAAGGAAAAATAGATAATGTTAAGCGTTATAGAAAATAGTGTAAAATTTGTTTTAAAACACCGCTATTTAAGAATGGGGATTAACTATATAGTTATCTCTTTAGTATTCTTTTTCTTTGTTGTTGCATTTATGATATTTTATAAAACAGGGGTAATCTATTATAACCCCACTATTCTTTTACACAAAAAAACTTATTTATGGCTATGGGAAAACTATAAAACCATTTTTATTTTTGCAGTGTTTATTGAACAATTTATGCTTTGGCTATTTTTATTCTACAATAAAGCAAAAACCAATAAATCATCATTCCAGCAAGAAGAAGTAGAAAAAGTTCCGCTAGAGAATTTTGTTCATTTGTGGCTTTCTGAAGAAGAAATGGAAGATCTCTACAAAAAAACACCTCAAAAAGAGAAGCAATTAAGAATGATTAGAGACCCAGAGAGTCTTGAAGTGTGGATTAACACCGTAAATGATCTTTTCATTGATGAAATCAAACTTTTTATTTATGAAGTTATTAGACCAAATTTTGAATTGTTTTCAGAAAAAGAACTACAAATGCTTGTAATGTTTCTTTCTTTTTTGCAAGAAAATAAAGAATGTCCTAGTGTAACTTCTATTTACCATAGCGATAGCAACAAAGCCTATAAAGAAGATATGATTACGCTTAATATTTCTGCTTATGAGGCATTAAGTAAATATGTTCCACTTTTAACACATAGCTTAAATGTCGCAAAAAATGCAGTCAAGATTATTGAATCAGAAAAAATATCAGTTAGTAAAAAGAAAAAGATAATTCCACAAAGTATATTAGCCTCTTTGGCTCACGATTTAGGCAAAATAGAGCGTTATAATTCACAAGTAACTACCAATAAAGATTATGTTAAAAGAGTAAAAGAGCTACCCCATCAAGAAATTTCATCAATGATTGTCAATGAAATAGGCTACATAGGCATTAAAATGGATGATGAATATATTAAAGAGATTGCAAGAGTGGTTAAAATGCACCATACACCAATCAATAAAGATGATTTATTACTTTATATTCTTATTCAAGCAGATTGGGCAACAAGAAACAAAGAAAAGCTTTATTGTATAGAACAAATCAAAAACGAAGCTAAAAAGAAAAATGAACAAGAAGCTAAAGAAGTAATTGAAAAAAACACAGAAACAACCCAACAAGAAAGTATAGAAACAAAAACAATCCATATAGCTGAATTTGAAAATAGAAGTTCTAGCGAAGTTTTAGGGTTAAAAAACAAAGATAGTTATATTGCAATGTTAAACCTAACACGAGAAACAAGAAAAAACACAATTAAGGAATTTGCAATATTCTTTAAAGATATACCCCTAAAATATATACACAATGATTCTCTGTTAGTCTTTTTGAAAGAAAAAGGGATGGCAGATGTTGAAACCATACTTTATAAACTACAAAATGCCCTTAAAGATAAACATACCATAGCTTATCTTTCATTAAAGGGGATAGATAATGCTTATAAAGCAATCAATGTTTTACAAAAGGCACTTTTTAGCAACAATGGAGAAATTATCAATGCAGAGGATTTTATAGAAGCAGAAAAAGATACGCTTGGCAAAAAAGAGGAGAATATTGTAATTCCAAGCGATTTTCAAGACAAAATCAAAAACGCTAAAGAATCTTTAACAACAATTGGACCATCTAAGAAATCTGATATTAAAGAGAGTGCCTTTGAATGTGATAAGTTTGCAGAAGCTATATTTTCTCAAATTAGAGAAAAAGTGGGAGAACCATTTTCAGGCTCATCAAGTTTTTGTGCTGTCCCCTATAAAACACGAAGTCGTATTTTAGTGAGCAGTCAATTTTTTATTTCACTAATTGAGGAGGTTAGCAAATGTAGCAGAGGCGAGGCAATTAAAAGAGCTAATTATTTTGTGAAATATTATGGAAGTAAAGATTCTAATCCTAGATATATTTATGATATTAATGTAACCAAAGGATATTATACAAGCATTTATTTTTTGGTAGAGAATGGCAAGAAATTTGAATATATTTGTGTCCCTTTTGATAGAAAAGCTTTAAATATTGATAATGCAAAAATGGATTACTACACCAAAAAAGAAACATTAAAGAATATAAAAATTGAACAATTTATGCAATTTTAGGAGGCAAAATGCAAAAGATTAGTTATCAAAGAATGAAGCTTTTAAGAAATAAGAATGCAAAAATAATAATTACAAATAACATAGAAGCAGAAGCATTGTTAGATTTAACAAAAAAGCTAGATTATGCACTAAGAATCTTAAAAGAAAACGCAGGAGGGCTATATGATTATGAAGATGTTGTTAAAAATATCAATGTAATAAAAGAATTAATTACTCACAATTCAGACTTTATAGAAGAGCTTTATAAAAAAATAGGAAAAGATTATAGTAAGCCTGCAACAATTAAATTTATGGAAAATAAGGAGAGCCAATGAAACAGATAATTTTTCTTTTTTTTATCCCTCTTTTTTTACACGCTAAGAGCTACTATGTCGAAGCGGGAGAAATGTTTAATGTAGAACCTCAATTGCTTTGGGTAATTGCTAAAACAGAATCTAGTTTTGACACTAAAGCTCTAAATAAAAACAAAAATGGGACTTATGATATAGGCATTATGCAAATAAACTCTATCCACTTACCTGAATTAAAAGAAAAATACAATATCAAAAAAGAGGATTTATACAATCCAAGAGTTAATATCCATATAGGTGCAATGATACTTAAAAGATGTCTTGATAAACACAAAGGAAATCTTACAAATGGAGTTACTTGTTACAATGGCAGAATTAAAGATAACCCCTATGGCAAAAAGGTTTTAGAGGAACTCTCTTTAGCCTTAGAAACTTATAATATAAAGGAGAACAACAATGTTGCATCAAAAAACGATTAAAAGGTTAGAAATTACTTCTATCATAACAATTCTTGCTTTTATAGGTTATTTCTTTGGGGATAAAGTTACTTTTTTTGATGAAAAGCTAACAGGAAGTGTTTATAAAATCTATGATGGAGACACAATCACTCTTCATAGAGACAACAAAGACTATAAGATAAGATTCTTTGGAATAGATGCCCCCGAATTAAAACAAGAGTTCGGAAAGGAATCAAGAGAACATTTATTGGAGCTTTGTCCCATTGGAAGTGAAGCAACTGTATCTATTAAAGATAAAGATAAGTATGGAAGAATTGTAGGAATTATAGAATGTAAAGGATACAATTTAAATAAAGAACAGGTTGCTCAAGGCTATGCGTGGGCATATACTGATTATTCCTTTTTGTATTTTCCTAATCAGTTTAGTGCAAAAACAAAAAAATTAGGATTATGGCAACAAGATAATGCAATAGAGCCTAAATTGTGGAGACAAATGCAAAAAAAATAAAAAATAAAACCTATATCAAATAAGGAGCAAATATGAAAAAAATATTGTTTTTATTATTTTTAGTGGAAGGAGTAACTTTTGGAAATCCAAAGGTTTATAATGATATTTTTGAGGGGCAAAAAGTAGCTTTAAAAGAAGCAAAATTAATGCTCTACATTATATCCTCATCAAAATGCCAACACTGCCACAATTTACTTAATGGTATTAACAATACTCCCCATCTTTTAAAATTATTAAAGGATGATTTTGTATTTATAGTAACTGATTTAGAAAATCCATATTCTAGGATTCCAAATGATATAGTCTTCAATGGAAAAACACCAACAACCTATATTCTAACTCCAACAGGCAATTTAATAGGAATTCCAATCGAGGGAAGTATAAAATCTCAAGACCTTTACACTCTTTTGAAAGGATTGGAGAACTATAAAAAAGAAAGGCTAGGATTCTAATTAAAAATTTAGTTTTTCCCTCGAGCAAGAAAACTTTGTTTCTTCATTTCAATGGCAATCATTAAGCTAAAGCAAAGTAGAAATATTATTTTTGCTTTTTTAACTCTTCTATAAAATCACTCCACCATTGCATTAAGGCTCTCCTATCCTCCAGCCTTAAGCTTCTATTATACACTGCTTTGACTTTGTTTCTCTCTCTATGGTCAAGGCAAAGCTCTATCACTTCAGAATCTTGCTTGTGCTTGTTTTTGTTTTCATAAAGAAAGGTTGAAGCGGTGCTTCTAAATCCGTGATATACCATTAATTCTCCAAAACCTAAGCGTTTAAGACCATAGTTTAAAGTGTTTTCTGCTATGGATTTATTTTTGCTAATCTCGCTTGGAAACATATAAGGGCTTGGATAGGCAAAGTC
>NZ_JAERIT010000014.1 GCF_017979475.1 Helicobacter pullorum NCTC 12824 | reverse complement strand
TCTAAAATACAATTAGAATCTAATCCCAAAGATTTAGCAAAATTAGAATCCAACTCCCCAAAATTAAAAGATTCTAATTCCAAATTAGAATCCAAAAATTCAAATAAGATTCTAAAATCAAAAATTCAAGATTCCAAAACTTCCAAAGATTCAATGAATCTAGAATCCAAAAAGATTTTAGAATCTAGTCCCAAACTAGATTCCAAAACTTCCCAAAAATCAAACAAAGAATCAGAATCCAAACAACCTAAAAAGATTCAAAAAGCCAAAAGCACTTGCGATTCTAAACAATCTAAAAAATCCACAAAATCCAAAAATTCTAGCAAAATAAAATCCTTTATCCGCACAATTCCGATTTCTATTGCTTTGGCTTCAGCATTATCAAGTCAAGCAGTGGCGGATTGGACTGGAAAGGGTATTGCTGGTTGTACAAATGGTGATGGGCAATGTATTACTGGCAATGTGACAATGTCTATTTTTGATGAAATTTGGTCTAGAGGAAGTGCAACTAATTTGACAATTAGTTCAGGGGTTACTATTAATAAGACTGCTAGTGGAGGGTCTGGTTCTGGTAAAAATTCTTTAATTTATATTGAGGAACAAGCAGGCACAATCACAAACAATGGAATCATTGATCTATATTTCCCAGGGGTTATCAGTGGAACTTTTCGTATTGAGAATAGCGGATCTTTGGCGGCATTAAACAATATGGGCTCCATTAAAGGCTCAAATATAGTTTTTTACATAAGAGCAGGGGGGCAAATAGGAACTATAATTAATAGTGGGACAATAAATGGTTCAAATGATAAGCGAGGAATTTTTGAAATAGAGGGTAATAGCCAAATAGGCGGAATAACACTCACAGGAAATGGAGTGATTAGTCATGATTATAGTAAAGATGTTTTTAGATTGTCTGGACAAAGCCAAATAGGTAATATTACCTTGAATGATAATTCAAGTATCAGAGGGAATTTCAATCTCTCTAACTCTGCTACTATTGGAACTATCACTATTGGTGGAAATTCTACCGGTGGAAGTGGTAATAATGCAAGTTTGACAGGTAATATCTCCCTAAATAATTCATCACGCATTTCAAAAATACTCATTGATGGTTCTAATATGGGTGGTAGTGGGGCAAATGGCACTCCAAAACTAGATGGAGATATCACACTCAATACAAGTCAAGGAATCACAAATGGAATCACCATTGCAAATGGTGGAACATTGGATGGTAATATCAACGCTCGAAATTCTTCTCGTATCGGTGGAATTGCAATTAACAATGGAAGTTTGATAGGTAGTATATCCTTGACTCATACCTCTAATATCACTGGTGGTATCAATGTCCAAAATGGAACTATCACAAATAATATTTCTGCAGTGGGTGGAGCTAGGATTGATTCTATTAATATTACAAATGGTAGAGTTGGTGGCAATATTTCTGCAAATTGGGATTTAGCAGGTAATGGTATTGGAACAATCAATCAAATTACAATCACTGGTGGAGAGGTTGGGGGCAATATCGAACTAGCTAATAAGAATACTATTACTAATGGTATGACTCTCAATAATGGAACTATTAATGGTGCTATCAATTTAAATATTGGCACTGCAGATGATTCTGTGGCAAGTATCCCTACAATATCTTTGCAAAATGCTTCAACTATAGCAAATATCACTCTTGGAAATAGTGCAAATAATGGTAGTCAAGGAAGGATTGATAGCCTTACTCTAGGAGGCACTTCCTCTATCGGAAGTATTGTCAATAATAGAGGAACAATCTCAACTCTTACTCTAGGAGGCACTTCCTCTATCGGCACAATTGCTAATAGTGCGACTATTGCAAACCTTAATTTAAGTGAAAAAGGAACAATCACAAATGGAATCACAAACGCAGTTGAAGGTAATATAGGCACAATCACTTCTAATACAAATAATATTAACAACACAATCACTAATAGTGGAACGATTAATGAATTGGTTGTATCCAAAGGAACAATCACTTATATAGATTCTAATAATAGTGGTGTAGTAGATACACTTTTGCAAGTTGAGGATGGTGCAACACTTAAAATGGGTGCAAATGGAGATGAAACAATTACCATAGGAAGTGATTTCGGCTCTGTTTTGGATTTGAAACAAGGCTCTACTTTTGAAGGGAATCTTAGAAATGCAAGTGCAATTAAAGAATGGAAAAATGAAAGCAATATCCGAGGAAGTTTCATCAATGCAAGTGGTGCTAGTGTAGGAGTTTTAATTGCAGGAGAGATTAGAGATAATCTCTTAAATGAAGGAAATATTACAAATTTAATTATCAATAAAAATATAGGAACATTAACAAACGATAGTAATGGTATTATCAATACTCTAACCATTCAAAATGGTTCAAACATTGCTAGTGGAATCAGAAACAATTCAAATATCGGTTCTTTGAATTTACAAGAAAATGTTACTTATAATGGAAGCGGTAGCATTACTAATGCTTTGGATATTGCAGGCAGTAAAACATTAAATGCTTCTACTAATGGAATTAATATTTTATTTAATGATGATGCAACAGGAACGATTAATAACGCAGGAATTATTAGTGGAAATCTAAACAACCAAAAAGGCTCTACTATCAAAACCTTTAACACGGGAAGCATTAGTGGAAGTATTGAAAATAGCGGAAGTATCGTAAATTTAACCGCGACTGGCAATGTCAATGGAATCACAAACGCTCAAGGTAAAATCGATACACTTACGATTAATAGCGGCGCAAGTCTCGGGACAGGCGGAATCACAAATAATGCGGATATTGGGACATTAAGCGTGGGTGCGAATGCGAATTATATCGGCGATTCTGGAAGCATTAGTGAGTTACTAAAAGTTACAGGGGCTACGACACAATTTACAATCGGTGGGACAAATAACACGCTTACACTTGGCGGCACAGGTAATGGAAGTGTGAAAGCTATCGAGAATGCTGGAACGATTATCGGGAATCTTACTAATGCTACGACGACAGATTGGATTGGCGGGACATTGCAGGGGAATTTGACAAACGAAGCGACTGCGACTTTAAATAGCCTAAGCACAAGCGCGGTTACGGGCTCTATTGATAATAAAGGAAAAATCGGCGCATTGGTGGTGGATTCTGATAAAGCCATAACAGATGCTGGAAGCCTCACAGAATCGCTAACGATTGAAAAGAATCCTAACGGCGCTGGCTATACCTTGACGATTAATGATTCTACTGCAGGGGCTGGCGGGCAAACAGGCACAGGCACGCTTAAGGTGGATTTCACTAGTGGTGCTGATGCAAATACGATTGAAAATGCAGGGATGATTGCAGGAAATATTGCAAATCTTGACGGCTCTACTATTAAAATCTTTAACACCGGAAGCATTAGTGGAAGCATTGAAAATAGCGGAAGTATCGTAAATTTAACCGCGACTGGCAATGTCAATGGAATCACAAACGCTCAAGGTAAAATCGATACGCTTACGATTAATAGCGGCGTGAGTGTGGCAAATGGAATCACAAATGAGGCGGATATTGGGACATTAAGCGTGGGCGCAAATGTAAATTATATCGGCGATTCTGGAAGCATTAGCAAATTGCTTGAGATTAAAGGAAATACGACGCGATTTACAATCGGCGGGAATCAAACGCTTACACTTGGTGGCACAGGTGCTGGCAGTGTGGCGGATATTTCCAATGAGGGAATCATCATCGGGAATCTTGTCAATCAAAAAGAGCTTGATTCTTGGATTGGCGGGACATTGCAAGGAAACTTCACAAATGAAAGTGGAGCGAAGCTTGGGAATCTCGGTGATACTAACAATGCGGGGACAATCACAGGAAATCTCATAAATAGCGGCTCTATTGTAAGCCTAAATAGCGGGACGATTCAAGGCGGTGGAGGGCTTACAAATAACCAAAGCGGCGTGATTGGTAGCTTGCATTCTAGCGTTGTGGGTAATATCTCTAATGCAGGCGCGATTAAGAATTTTGTCGTGGATAGCGATGTGGATTACACAGGGGATGGAAATATCACAGAATCGCTGACGATTGCAAGTGGCGGAGTGCTTGGCGCGGGGAATGCTGGCACAGGCACGATTACCACAAACTTTGCTGATGGCTCTAAAAACTCTGTGCTTATCGAGACTGGCGGGAAGCTTGAGGGTAGCTTGCATAATGTTAGCGGTAGTGAAATGAGTGGATTTACTATCGAGAATCAAGGCGAAGTGACAGGGAATATCACAAATGCTGGGCTGATTGGTAACTTCCTAAATCAAGGAACAATCGGCGGGAATGTCACGAATCAAACAGGCGCGACTATCAATAGCTTTATTAACTCTGGGACAATCGAGGGGACTTTCACCAATGAGAATAACGCGGTGATTGGCAAGCTGGAGAATCAGGCAAATGGCGTGATTGCGGATTTTGCTAATAACGGAACGATTGGGATTTTTGAAAATAATGGCGAGATTAAGAAGTTTAGCGGCACAGGTGGAATCATCTATGGCTTTGTGAATAATGAACTTGTGAGCGGGGACTTTGGCGAAGATATCGCCGCGCTGGATAATAGGGGGACTATCACGGGGCAAGTCAATCTGCAAGGCGTCTGCACGGATAAAGATAGTTGCCTTGATAGCGAAATGCCGTCGTTTATCTTCAACAGCGGGACTATCGGGACAAATGGCGCGACAGGGGCTAATGGAATCCTCAATAATAACCACACTCTAAGTGCTATCCACAATAGCGGAATCATCTATGGTGGAATCACCAATAAAAGCGGGAGTATCGAGAGTATCCACAATAAAGTGGAGAGCAATGGCACCGCAAATATCGGAACTATCGATGGTGGAATCACAAATAACGACAAAATGGGGAATATCACTAATGATGGCGTAATCGATGGGGCAATCACAAATAATGCAAACGCGAGTATCGGGAATATCGCAAATAGCGGGACGATTAGCGGAGATATCAGCAACGCTGCGGGGGCGAGTATCGGTAGCGTTACAAATAGCGGCACTCTAGCTGGAATCAGCAATGAGGCAAGTATCGGTAAAATAGAAAATAGTGGGGTGATTCAAGGGGGAATCACAAATACTGGAAGTATCACAACGCTAAATACCGGAAGCATCACAGGAAGTATCGCAAATAGCGGGAATGTGGGTGCGCTAGCAGTCACTGGGAATGTCGGTGGAATCACGCACACAGCGGGGAATATCGGAAGCTTGACGATTGGTAAGGGCGTGAGTGTAACAAATGGAATTACAAATAACGCGACAATCGGGGATTTCACAAATAGTGCAAATATCGCTTATAGTGGGACTGGAAGCATTACGGGGGATTTCACTAATAACCAAAATTCTACGATAACTCTTAAGGATACTTTGAATCTCAATGGCAAGGGCAATGCGTTTGTCAATAGTGGAATCTTAAATGGCGTGGTGAGCAATGTCGGGACTTTGGCTAGCCTAAATAACACAGGAAGCATTACGACGCTAAATAGTGGAAGTATCACAGGGCTGCTTAGCAATGGTGATAGTGGAATCATTAATAATCTTGTGGTAAATGGCGCGGTTGCAGGATTGCGAAATACGGGGAATATCGGGGATTTGAAAGTCAATGGAAACATTGTAGAGGGAATCCTCAATGGGGATTCTAGCCATAAGCAGGCAACGATTGGGGATTTGAATATCCAAGCTAGCTTGGGCGATAATGGTCTGCAAAATGCCGGAACTATCACAAGCCTTGTAAATAATTTCGCTGGGACAAAGCTAAATAATGCTGGGAATATCGGAACTTTGGATGTCCAAAAAAATCTCATTTATGGTGGGGTTGGGAGCATTAGTAATTCTCTTAAAGTGGCAAGTGGAATCACGCTGGATGCAAACAATGCGGCGATTCATTTCACAGCAAATAGCGGAAGTGTCGAGAATCAAGGGAATATCAATGGAATCTTGAGCCTCACAGGAAGCAATAATGCTATCACAAATGCAGGTGTGATTACGGGGCTTACCAACTCCCAAGCGGGCAATACACTCACAAACGCTGGAATCATCAATGCACTAAGGGTAGAGAAAAATCTAAATTATAGTGGAGCTGGAAGCATTAGTGATTCTGCAATCATCGCAGAAAATGCGATTTTGGATAACACTTCGGCTTTAATCTTTGCGGGGAATAGCATTGCGGGATTAGAAAATCGCGGGACAATCCGCGGGAATGTCACAAACCAAGGAAATATGCAAAGCTTGATTAACCATGGTGTGATGGAAGGGGGGATTACTAATAGTGGCAAATTAGAGAACTTCGCAAACCACAAAGGCGCGCATACGGGGGATTTTGTCAATGTGGATTCCATTACAAAATTTGTAAATAATGGCGCAATGGCAAATGTGACAAATCAAAGCAGCGGAGTAATTACAAGTTTCCTAAATAATGGAACGATTAGTGGTGTAGTTACCAATGAAAAAGCTGGAAATAATGAGGGAACTATCGCTAATTTTGCTAACACTGGAAGTATCGGTAGCTTGCAAAACGACGGGCATATCGCGACGCTGCAAAATACCGGAAGTATTGGGACGATTTCTAACACGAGCAAAAACACAATTATCGCGCTGGGTAATGGCGAGGGCGCGACTATCGAAGCGGTAAATAATACGGGTAATATTAATATCATTACCAATGAAGGAACGATTAATGGGCAGATTACTTCCCAAAGTGGCAGTGTGATAGAGAAAATCCATATCGGGGCAAATGGGGTCGTCAATGCCAAAGGGCAGCTTGATTCAAGTAATATGGAGGACAAAGCAAACGATGCCATCTCGCTAGATACGATTAACACGACTTTGATTCACAATGATGGGACGATTAGCGGGAATGTGCGCGTCGTAGGGGACAAATCAGAGATTGGCGAGCTGAACAATTATAAAACTATCAATGGTTGTATTATCCTAGATGGCGGGAATATCGGCGCGATTAACAATAGCGGTGGAATCGTCAGCTGTATGAGGTTTAGCAATAATGCCACTACGGAAGTGAATAATAGCGGTGAGGTGCAAGGAGGAATCACCAATGATGGCGGAAAGGTTACGATTGATAATGCAGGTAATGGGAATTTAGGTGGAGTGATTACTTCAGGAGGTGGGGAAACGCACCTTAGCAATGAAGGCGGCAATGTAGGGCTTATTAAGAATGACGGAGATAATTCTCATACTTATGTCGATAAATGGACGAGTATCATTCAAGGCAATAAGGATACTTATGTCTCTGTGGATAGTGATAGTCTTAACCCCGAGAATATCCACTTCGCACAAGATTCGATTCAAGTTGATGGAGTGAAGACTAATGAGACTAATAACTACCGCGACTATATCATTGATGAAAATGGTGATCCCATGTATGATGATGGCAGTAAAGATAAGGAAATTTTTGATGCGTTGGTGTTTGATGATATCGTGCAGGCGGTAGATAATGGCGATGGGACTTACTCTACGGGGGTGAATGTCAGTGAGCTTTCTGGTAAAACTTTGGGGGCGTCTTTGATTTATTCTGCTAGGATTAGGCAGATTTCAGTGAGCAATATTTTAAGAGAAGTGAATGTGAAAAATTTCAAAACAGATTTTGAGATTTTAGAGCAGAAACAAAGACAGAGAGCTTTAGTAGAATCTTATAGACAAGCTAAAGAAGTCTATCTCTCTAAGCTTACAGATAAGCCAAGTGAGGGGAGGGTTGATTCTAAAAAATCCAATGCGGAAAATCCTAGCACAAAAGCTACCAATGCAAAAGTTTCTAAGCAGCCTAGTTTGGAAAATATGCCTTATAACTCTGTGGAAGTGGCGGAGTATTATGAGGATTTAGCTGTGCAAGGGCTTGATTTGCAAGAGCAAGGGAGTGATTTTTATTCCCATAATGATCTTTTAAGGGAATTAGATGATATTTTTGTCAATCATAAGGGAGGGGATAATATCTTTAACTTCGTGCTTCCTTATACGCGGTATTCTTCGGTAGGATTAGAAGAGGGCAGAGGCACGCTAAAATCCCATACTAATGGTGTGATTGCTGGGATACAATCCAAGCTTCCTAATGAAAATGGGATTTTAGGGGCTTATTTTGGCTATGAAAGTGCAGATAAGTCTGTAGGATTGCAAAGGCTGGATTTTGATGATAAGGTGTATTATGGTGGATTGACTTATTATCAAGTGTTAGCAAGAAAGGGTGTGAGTGAGTATTATCTCTCAGCTAATACGCGGTTAGATTTCACTCAAACTGATATTTACAAGACTTATAAAAGTGGGAATTTTGTCATCAAGTCAGAATTGGATTCTTATGATTATGGTGCGGATATTAAACTTGGGGCGAATTATTATAATATCTTTAATAACTCGGTGATTTCTCCTGAAATTGGGGTGAGTTATCAAGGGATTAGCACGGAAAGTTTTAGTTTGCTTCATAGAAGTGGGACAAAGGAGCATTATTTTGCACAAGATGTGAATTTCTTTGATGTGAGTGTAGCACTTCGATGGCAGAGAGCATGGAATAATGTCTTTAAAACGATGGCTTCTGTAGGTGGGCTGTATAATGTGTATGATGATGCTAAAGGGACGGCTTCTGTAGAGGGGACTAAAATCACTGAAGAGATTGATGTAGAAAGGCTTTATGGAACTGCACAAGTGGGAATTTCTTATGGATTGGGAGAGAATGCTAATATTTCGTTGAATTATAATGGGATTTTTGCAGATAGGATTCAGTCGCATTCGGGGTATATTAGATTAGGAGTGTGGTGGTAGAACACTCACTCTTAAAGTGAGAAAATTCTTGTAAAAGACTTTAGAAACGAGATTAATCTATTCAAGATATTTTTATAGATAAGCTTTATACTAAAGATTCTTTTACAAGATAGACTTAGAATTATAAAGCTAAACTTTGATTTCTTAGATTTCTTGTAATAGATGAGATTTGATTTCTTGAAGATTCTTTTACAAGATAAACTTTCATTTATCAAAGATTCTTTTATAGAATTATAGAATCTTTGTTTCTCTTTAATATTGAATTGAATAATAAGCTAGGCATTATTCTTTTGCTTGGCTATAGTTTGATAAGTGGAATATAACCTAACTAACTAATAATTAATATAATTAATCAATGCAACTAATGTAATGAATAGCTGATAATCAATGCAATTAACATTCGATATAAACTAATAATTCAATATAAGATTAACTAATTATTTGTGTGAATTTGATTTGTGTTTGGGGTGGAAATTACTTCCAAAAGAAAATAACAGATTTATTTAGTAAATAATTAACAAATAAATGGTAGAATCTCACCTCAATTTTATTTTAGAGAGGTTAGCACTTATGGAAAATGCTGGAAATATCTTTACACAACTTTTACCTTTGATTGTCTTAATTGCAATTTTTTATTTCTTGATTATTCGCCCTCAACAAAAGCAGGCAAAGAATCATCGTGAAATGATTGCTTCTTTGGACAAAGGGGACAAAATTGTCACAAGTGGTGGTTTTATTGTAGAAGTAGTAAAACGCGAAGAAGATTATTTTATGGTGCGTTTAAATGACGATACGATTGTAAAATTGGCAAAAGATTATGTTGCCAAAAAGGCTGAATAAGAATTATGAAAAAAAGTTTCAATAGTAAATTATTTTTTTTCATCATCGCAGCATTGTTTGGGATTGCTCTATCTATCCCTTCTATTTTTCAGACACAAGGACCTAAAATTACTTTGGGACTTGATTTGCAAGGTGGATTAAATTTATTGCTTGGTGTTAAAACAGAAGAGGCGATTAAAACGCGTTATTCTTCTTTGGCTTCAGGGATAAATTTTTATGCTCTAGAAGAACAAATTTTGCTTGATGGGTTAAGCGCTCAAGAAGATAGTGTGAGTTTTGAATTATTAGATTCGAATGAAAAGACAAAAATTGATAATTACCTTAAAGAAATACAAGGTTTGAATGTGAGTGAAAATAATTTGAAATATACTATTACTTTCACCGAAGTAGAAATTATCAATATTGAAAACTATGCAATTGAGCAAGCAATAGGAAATATTAGGAATCGTTTGGATCAATTTGGACTTTCTGAGCCGAGTGTTACTAAGCAAGGGGAAGATTCTATTTTGGTGCAATTACCCGGGATTAAAACTCAAGAAGAAGAACAAAGGGCATTAGAGCTTATTTCTAAAGGCGGACATTTGCAAATGATGGCTGTTGATGAAGCAAGAAATGCAAGAGTTAATACAATGACGCCATTAGAGGCGGAATCTTATGGAGATGTGATTTTGCCTTTTGTGAATAATCCAAACCAAAAAATATTGCTTAAAGCTATCCCTATTTTAGATGGTGCAATGCTAACAGATGCAAGGGCTGCTTATGACCAAAATGGACAGCCTATTATTAATTTTACGCTCAATGCACAAGGTGGCAAGATTTTTGGGGATTTTTCTGGGAAGAATGTCGGGAATCGTATGGCAGTTGTGCTAGATGGGAAAGTGTATTCTGCACCTGTGATTCGTGAGAGAATCGGCGGTGGTAGTGGGCAAATTAGTGGTGGATTTAGCGTGCAAGAAGCAAGCGATATTGCTATTGCACTAAGAAGCGGTGCTTTGCCTGCACCCATTACTCTATTAGAAAAACGCAGTGTGGGACCAAGTCTTGGGGCAGATAGCATTAAGGCTTCTATGATAGCTTTGATTAGCGGGGCTGTGCTTGTTATTGTATTTATGATATTTTATTATGGTATTGCTGGAATTATTGCTAATCTTGCAATGGTGGTAAATATTTTATTAGTAATTGCTGTTATGGCGCTTTTTAGTGCGACGCTAACTTTGCCGGGTATGGCTGGAATCATTCTTACAGTGGGTATGGCTGTGGATGCAAATGTGATTATCAATGAGCGGATTAGAGAGGGCTTTAGGGCTGGAGAAAATTTCATTAAATCTATGGAAAATGGTTATGCTAATGCCTCAAGGGCAATTTTTGATTCTAATCTCACTTCTTTGATAGCTGCTGTTTTGCTTTATATGTGTGGGACAGGAGCGATTAAAGGCTTTGCTATTACGATGAGTATTGGGATTGTTGCTTCTGTTATTACTGCTATTGTTGGAACTCATGGTATTTTTAGAATGTTGCAAAATAGAATTATCAAATCCGGTAATTATGCTCTTTGGTTTGGATATAAAGAAAGGAAAGTATAATGGAATTTTTTAGACACAATAAAATTTATGATTTTGTAAAATGGTCAAATTATGGAATTATACTTTCTGCAATTTTATTTGTGGGTTCTTTGTTTTTGTTTTTTAAGCCCGGATTTACTTTGGGAGTAGATTTTGCGGGTGGGACGATTGTCCAAATTCAATACAAAGAGATTGCACCATTAGCACAGATACGAGAAAAATTAGAGAGTGTTGAAAGCTATAAGGGCGCACAAGTAAGCGAGTTTGGAAGCCCACAAGAGATATTAATTAGACTTTCGGTTGCAACTTCTAATGTCAATCAAAACATTGGTGAAGAAATCGCAGAGTTACTCAAAGATACAGGGGATTTACAAATACGCCGTGTAGATGTAGTGGGACCAAAAGTTGGAAATGAGCTAAAAGAAAAAGGGATTTTGGCATTAACTTTGGCTTTGATTTCGATTATGGTTTATGTTGCTTATCGCTATGAATGGCGTTTTGCTTTGGCAAGTATTTTGGCATTGGTGCATGATGTTGTGATTGCTGCTGGGGCAGTTATTTTGTTTGATGTTGATTTGAGTTTGGAAGTCATTGCAGCACTTTTGACGCTTATTGGTTATTCTATCAATGATACTATTATTATTTTTGATAGAATCCGCGAAACTATGAGTGTAAAGGCGAGCAATGACTTAAAAGCAGTGGTTAATGAAGCCTTATCGGCAACTTTGTCTCGGACAATGCTAACTTCATTGACAGTGTTTTTTGTAGTTTTGACGCTTTATTTGTTTGGTGGTGAGATTATCAAAGGATTTAGTTTGCCTATGTTGGTTGGTTCTATTGTTGGAAGTTATAGCTCGATTTTTGTTGCAAGCAAACTCGTAATGCTTTTAGGTTTTGATTTGAAAAAATATCACCAAAAACTTGTAGAAAATGAACGCAAAGCATTAGAAAAAAAGAAAATGCGTGAAATGTATGAGAGAGGAAGATTATAGGAGGTTTTTATGGACTGGGGCAAGGTAATTTATATCTTTTTTGTTTTGATGAGTTTGACCTCTACCATTGGATTTTTGTGGGAGCAAAATATTGTAATGCTTTTTATAGCCGGAGGAGTAAATATCATTTCTACCATTCTAAAAATAGGGGTTAGGAATTATATGTCTGCTGAATTAATGGCGGCTTCTTTGGTGGCAGATTTGCATTTAATACCTGCTTTTATTTATATGCAAGTTTTAAATAATGCTAATGTTGCAGTGGCACTCGCACTTGGAGCATTGGTTGCTAATATTGTTTCTATTATTTTTCTTGCAATTGAGAGTATAAAAAAATATGATGATTTTAATTGAGGAATAACTAATGGAATATAATGCAAAAGTAATCGAGAAAAAATGGCAAGAATTTTGGGAAAAAACTAATGCTTATGAACCCAAAGAAGACAAAAATCTTCCTAAAAAATATATTTTAAGTATGTTTCCATATCCGAGTGGAAATATTCATATGGGGCATGTGAGGAATTATTGTATTAGCGATGCAATTGCAAGAAATTATCGCAAACAAGGCTTTAATGTTTTGCACCCTATTGGTTGGGATGCTTTTGGAATGCCTGCTGAAAATGCAGCAATCAAAAACAAAACTCACCCAAAACAATGGACTTATGCAAATATAGAAAATATGAAAAATCAACTTTATTCTTTGGGATTTTCCTTTTCTAAAACGCGTGAGTTAGCTACTTGTGATTTGGAATATTCCAAATGGGAGCAATCTTTATTTATCGATATGTGGGAAAAGGGCTTAATCTACCGCAAAAAAGGCTATTTGAATTGGTGTCCTAATGATCAAACGGTTTTGGCTAATGAACAAGTAATTGAAGGAAAATGTTGGCGTTGTGATACTCAAGTAGTCCAAAAAGAAATGTATCAATATTATATTAAAATCACAGATTACGCCGAAGAATTGTTGCGTGATTTGGATACTTTGGAGGGCAAATGGCCTAATCAAGTATTGACAATGCAGAGAAATTGGATTGGAAAATCTCGCGGATTGAGTTTTTCTTTTGCATTAGAAAAAAAATGTGGAGAGTTTGATTCTTTGGAGGTTTTTACGACTCGCCCTGATACAATTTTTGGGGTAAGTTATTGTGCTTTGGCACCAGAACATTCTTTGGTAAAAACACTGATTGCAAATAACGAACTAAGCCTCAATATAAAAGATGAAATTGAAAAAATGCAAAACACTTCTGTGCGTGAGAGATCTCAACAAGAAAAAAGGGGAGTGCCTCTAGGAATCTACGCAATCAATCCTCTAAATGGCGAAAAAATACCGCTTTGGGTAGCAAATTTTGTTTTAATGGATTATGGAAGTGGAGCGGTAATGAGTGTCCCTGCCCATGATGAAAGGGATTATGAGTTTGCAAAAAAATACAATTTGCCTCTTAAACAGGTTATCCAAAAAGAGGGGGAAGAGACAGCATTGCCTTATTGTGAAAGCGGAAAAATCATCAATTCTGGTAAATACGATGGATTGGATTCAAATATCGCCAAAGAAAAAATTATCGAATATTTTGAAAAAAATTCACTAGGAAAAGCGGTAATACAATTTAAATTGCGTGATTGGGGTGTTTCAAGACAAAGATATTGGGGGACTCCTATCCCTCTTATCCATTGTGAGAAATGTGGAATTTTGCCTGAAAATAAGGACAATTTGCCTGTGGCATTGCCTGAAGATGTAGTGATTGATGGAGAGGGGAATCCACTTGATAAACATTCAAGCTGGAAACATTGCGCTTGTCCTAAATGTGGCAATAAAGCCTTGAGGGAGACTGACACACTAGATACCTTTGTAGAATCAAGTTGGTATTTTTTGCGTTACACAACGCCCAAAGAATTGCGAGACAAAATGCTTTTGAGCCCAGAAGATGAAAAGTATTGGATGGGAGTTGATGAGTATATTGGCGGGATTGAGCATGCTATTTTGCATTTATTGTATTCAAGATTTTTTACCAAAGTATTGCGAGATTTGGGATATACCAAAATAAGTGAGCCGTTTTTGCATTTATTGACGCAAGGAATGGTTACAAAAGATGGTGCAAAAATGAGTAAATCCAAAGGCAATGTAGTTGATCCTCAAGAAATCATTGAGCAATATGGAGCAGATACCGCTAGGCTTTTTATACTTTTTGCTGCTCCGCCAGTGAGGGAATTAGAGTGGAATGATTCTGCATTAGAGGGGGCTTTTAGGTTTATTAAAAGATTGAGTGCAAAAATAGAGAATGCCTCCAAAATGGAATCTTTACCAGAAATTGATACAAAAGGACTTTCAAAAGCCGAAAAATATGCTAGAAAAAAGGTTTATGAAGCACTTAAAAAATCAAATGAAACTTTTATCCATGAGAATGGATTTGCCTTTAATACATTAATTGCTGCTTGTATGGAAGCATTGAATGCTTTGAGTGAGCAGGACAATCAAGCAGTTTGGAGTGAGGGTTATTTTATCTTGTTGCATATTTTAGAGCCAATCATTCCTCATATTTGTTGGGAGCTAAGTGAGCAGTATTTTGGGCTTGAAAATTTTAAATTTATTTCAATAGATAACGATGCCCTAAAAGAAGATTCTATCACTCTTGCAATTACAATCAATGGAAAACGAAGAGATGAGATTGAAACTTCTTTGGACGCAAGCAAAGAAGAGATTTTAAGCCTTGCAAAAGAAAAGGTGGCAAAATGGTTGGAGGGGAAAAACATAACCAAAGAGATTGTTGTGCCAAATAAATTAGTTAATTTTGTGGTGCAGGGATAATGAAAAATTTTCTTTATGCTTTGGTGGCTTGTTTATTTTTTGTTGGTTGTGGTTATCAGCCAATAGCCCATCAAGCTAATAAAGCCTTTGGTGGCAAGATCTTTGTAGAAGTGAAAATCTCTCTTAGAGATCCTCAAAATAGCATAACACTCAAAGATGAAATCTCCAAAAGCATTTTTGAGCGATTGCATGCTAGGGTTGTAGATAAAAAGGAAGCAACTTCTATCATAGAAGTAGAATTGCAAAGCGTGAGTTTTAGCTCTTTGGCAGAAAACACAACAGGTTTTGCAACTTTCTATCGTTGTGAAGCGGTGGTTAAGTTTAAATACACCAATCAAATCACGCAAAGCACTCGAATCTTTACCAAAAAAGGCTATTATAATTTCTCGCTTGGAACTTCCTCTATTATTACAGATTCTGCAAGAATAGAAGCAATTGATGAAGCGGTTATTCAAGCACTTGATGGGTTTATTTCACAAGTAGGAATTGAAACCTTTTAATGCAAAGTATCCAAAATATCGCTAGGGAAGCATTAAAACAGCTTTTAAGAGAGGGGAAAAGTCCAACTCCAGATGCTTATGCAGAGGCATTTTATAATTATGCTAGAAAAAAGGGTATTAAAATCGGAGAGGAAAATTCTGCACTCAAAAGTATGCTATCTGTGCTTGATGAGGAAATAAAAGATACTCTTTTAAGTCAAGAATTTAAAAACAAAGATGAATGGATTATTTATCTTGTGAGAATGCTTAATCAATTTTATTTTTACAAAAAGAACTTTACTACACAATTAGAGATACTTAGGATTCTTTTGCGACTTCTTGCTAATTGTCCGCAAAAGGAAATTAGCTCACTTGCCAAAGGACAGCTTTTAGAGCTTGATAATTCTAATTTGCAAAATATGCAAATATGGAAAGAAAGGTGGAATGAGCAGGTTAGAAAAACTCCAGAAATTGTTGGCAAAGAGGGTGAAGTTTTGGCGATGATGAGTGAGTTTCAAATTGATAATTTGGATTTTAAAGAATGGCAATGTGAGCTTAAAGAATATCTTAAAGAGCAAAAGATTCCAGCACAAACTCCAAAAATTATGTCCAAACTAGAAGAGGTTTTGAAGAAAAATCTAAATGCAAATACCTCAAGTCCAAATAATCACAATACCCTTCAATACCACTCTAGCGATGCTTTGCCACTTGATTCTATGACAACTCTAATTAGCAAAGAGGGAATGCAAAAGGTTTTGGAATTTGCCGAAGAAGAATACCAAAAAAGCCACAAAAACTATTCAATCATTGTATTTGGTATAGTTTCTTATCACAAAATCGTTGAATCTTTTGGGAGTGAAGCAGGAAAGCGGATTTTGGCGACACTTGGGAGATTGCTAAAAGAATATAGCACACAAAGCGATTTGATTGCGTATTATAGCAAAGAGGAGTTTTTGGCGTGTTTGCTAGATAGAAGCAAGGAAGAAGCGATAGATTTTATCCAAACATTGAGCGAAATTGTCAAAAAAAGTATTTTTATGTATCAAAAAACGCGTATCCATATCGAGCTTAGTGCGCAAATTTCTTATCGCGAAGATGAAGAGAGTATGCAAAAAATGCTAGAGATAACCCTTGAATCTTTTCAAAACAATAAAGACAATAAAGGAATCTTGTGAATGCTTTAATGGAATTTTTAGACAAAAAAGGGCAGGAATATGCACCTTTTGAGCCAAAACGCGCTCCAGAGATTCTAGCTTTATTAAATCTCACACTTCCCAAAAAGCTTAAAGTGATTCATATTATCGGGACTAATGGCAAAGGAAGCACAGGGAGATTTTTAGCCTTAATGCTTTATCAAAAAGGCTTTAATGTAGGGCATTTCACCTCGCCGCATTTACTCAATTTCAATGAACGCTTTTGGCTTAATGGCAAGAATCTAGCCGATGAGATTTTACAAAAAGCATTTTTGGAGCTGGATTTTACATTATTAAAAGAAGCAAGCTATTTTGAAGTTTTGACATTTTTAGCTTTTAGGGTTTTTGGGGATTGTGATTATTTGGTGTTGGAAGCGGGGCTTGGAGGGGAGTTTGATTCTACGACAACTTGTTTTAAGCGAGACTTGACGCTTTTTACGCACATTGGAATTGACCATCAAGAGTTTTTGGGAGAAACCATAGAAGAAATTGCTACAACCAAACTTAATGCAATGAGCAAAAAGGCTATTTTGGGAATACAAAGTGATTTAGCGATTGTTATGCTTGCCAAAAAAATAGCACAAGAAAAACAAGCCAATTTGCAGATTTTGGAAAAACAAGATATTTTGTCATCTATTAAAGAGTATTGCAAAAAACACGCCTACCCAAAATATCAAGAAGAAAATCTAACTTTGGCGTATTTTGGGCTTAAGGCATTAGGGCTTGATATGGCTTTAGAATCTTTGGCAAAGCTGGATTTAATGGGGAGAATGCAAAAAATCTCACACAATATTTGGCTAGATGTTTTGCACAATCCAAGTGGAGCAAGAGCTATTTTGCAAAATTTTAGCAAAGAAAAATATGTTTTAGTCTATAATTCGTATTTTGATAAAAACCCAAAAGAAATTTTAAGTATCTTAAAACCTATTATCAAACGCATAGAAATTATGGAAGTGGATAACCCCCGCATAATTCCAAAAGAAGAATTAAAAAATATTTTAAGAGAGTTGAGAGTGGAATTTAGTGATTTTGTAAGTATTAAAGATGATGAAAAATATTTGGTATGTGGCTCATTTAGCGTGGTGAGTGAATTTTGCAAAAGAAGTAAAATATGAAGAATCGCTTTGTTGTAACGATTACAGATATTAATGGTTCTAAACAATACAATATCCATCAATATGTTAAGCAAATTATTCTTTATGTTATTTTATTTGTTGTGGTGATTTTCTTTTTTAGTGCGATTTCTATTCAATTATTGCTAAAAGAAGTCAAGCAGATTGAAACTAAACGCGATTTAATGCAGCAAGAATTTTTAAAAATCAATGAAAAAAATGAGCAATTACAGGCTTTAATCGATGAGAAAACCGAAGAATTAGTAAAAGTTTCTGATAAAATAGAGGATTTAGAGGGAATTGTAGGGATAGATAAGCAGGTTTATGAGCAAGATTTAAGCCTAATGGAAAGAGTAGATTTAGCAAGCATTACAGGTGCTCAAAAAGCATTTGTTATGCAGCTTATACCAAATGGTGCGCCCATTAGAGGGGAATACCGAATTACTGCTTCTTGGGGTTCAAGGTTGCATCCTATCTTAAGACGCACCCATTCTCATACAGGTATAGATTTTGGAATGCCTATTGGTACCCCTATTTATGCACCTGCTGATGGAGTGGCTGATTTTACTAGCACAGGTTATAATGGTGGCTATGGAATTATGGTAAAATTAGAACATTCCTTTGGATTTAAAACCTTTTATGCACATTTAAGCAAAATTGTCGTGAAACGCGGTGATTTTGTGAGACGAGGGCAGTTGATTGCTTATTCTGGAAATTCCGGGAGAAGCACAGGACCGCATTTGCATTATGAGATTCGTTATTTGGGACGCGATTTAAATCCAAAGCCATTTATTGAATGGACTATGCGGGATTACACGCAAATTTTTGAAAAGGAGAAAAACATAAAATGGCAATCTTTACTAACAATGATAAACAAACTATCGGAAATTCGGGAAACACCAGTATTATCTCGCAGGGAACAAGAATAAAAGGAGATATTGTAAGCGAGTGCAATTTGCATATTGATGGGAGCTTGGAGGGCAGTATCATCGCAAAAAGCAATGTGGTAATTGGCAAAAGTGGCAATGTCAATGGAAGTATTAATGCAGAACATTTAGTGGTAAGTGGTAAGCTAATGGGGAATTGCGAATGTGCTATTGTTGAGATTCTTCCACAAGGCAGAATCGAAGGAGAAGTGAGAGCAAGAGAGCTTATCATCGAAAAAACTGCAGAATTTGTCGGACATAGCATTACACACAAAGATAATGAGATTAAACATTCTTTTGATAAAAGCAAAAATATTCCTAGCAATACACCAAAAAAAGTTGAGAATGTAGGTGATACAAAGTAGTTTTTATGAATTTTTCAAAACTCATTTAAGGGATTTTCAAGAAAAATACCAAAATGGCTTAATCTGCCTTACAAAGGACAAAAATGACGCACAAAAATTGGCAGATGTAGCTAGTTTTTTGGGAATACAATCCTTTGTGTTGGAGGATTTAAGAGCTGTTTTTGGGGAGGATTTGCGAAGCTATCAAGAGGAGCTTAGAGAGATTTTAAACACGCTTAAAAACTTCTATATGGCAAATTCACCAAAAATCCTTTTTTCCCCTTTGCAAACTTTGCTCAATCCTATGCCAAAATTAGAGGCTTTAGAGGGGTTTAGCATTGGCTTTGGGGAGAGTTTGGAGCTTAGAGAGTTTCAAGAGACTTTATTACATTTTGGGTATGAGTTTGTAGAGCTGGTAGAAATGAGCGGCGAGGTTTCAATACGGGGAGATATTATTGACTTATTTTTGCCAAATTATGAGAATCCTATCCGCCTTTCACTCTTTTGTAATGAAATTGAAAGTATTAGATTTTTTGATGTGCAAACGCAGTTATGCTTTCAAGAAGAAATAGAAAAACTCGAGATTCTTCCTGCCTTTTTTAATCTTAGTGCCAAATCCTATGAAGAGCTTTTGAGTAAAATCCAAGAAGCCAATATCGAAAATTCTTTACATTATCAAGGGAATTTAATCGCAGCTTATGGGCTTTGGTTTTTGGAAGAAAAACAGAATTTATTAGAAATTTACCCTTATCTCAAAGCACC
Organism: Helicobacter pullorum NCTC 12824; assembly: GCF_017979475.1. Classification (GTDB taxonomy): domain Bacteria; phylum Campylobacterota; class Campylobacteria; order Campylobacterales; family Helicobacteraceae; genus Helicobacter_D; species Helicobacter_D pullorum. The sequence goes on along the minus strand of NZ_JAERIT010000014.1, from coordinate 11,793 downwards.
CAACATTCAAGGTTTGCTGGATGAATTATTGAGTTTCCAAGAGCAAAACAAAGAGTTATTAAAGCGGATTTTAGAGCACAAAAGTATAGAAGTTAGCCAAAATTATGAAGATTTTGAATGTGCTTTTAGAAATATTCCTACTTTTTTAGAATTTCACAAAAACAAAAAAATCACGATTATTGCAAAGACTGAAAGCCTAATACGACAGGCTGGAATCTCTTTGGGCGAGCATAAAGAATATCAGCTGGTTTTGGGCAAAGATTATGGAATCTGGATTTTGGGCAAAGATGAGTTGATTTTGTCACTCAATACCAAAACCAAACAAAAGAAAAAATTTGCCAATAAAATCCTCATTGATGAACTTAAAGTTGGCGATTATGTGGTGCATATTGATTATGGTGTGGCACTTTTTAATGGGATTGTGCAAGCAAATATTTTTGGTGCTACAAGGGACTTTATCGAGCTTAAATATTTGGGGGAAGACAAGCTGCTTTTGCCTGTGGAAAATCTCGATAGAATCGACAGATATATCGCTGATGGTGGGATTCCGATATTAGATAAACTCGGCAAAGGTTCGTTTGCAAGATTAAAAGAAAAAGTAAAAGAAAAACTATTTGTCATCGCAAATGGCATTATCGCCCTAGCTGCCAAAAGAGAGCTAATTGATGGCATTGTTTTGGATACCAATAAAGAGGAAATTTTGATTTTTCAAAATCAAAGTGGATTTGTCTATACAAAAGACCAAAGCAAAGCTATTGAAGAGATTTTTAAGGACTTATCAAGCGGTAGGGTTATGGATAGGCTTTTAAGTGGTGATGTGGGCTTTGGCAAGACAGAAGTGGCTATGAATGCGATGTTTGTAAGCTATCTAAGCGGGTATCAATCCGCCATTATCACGCCTACGACTTTACTTGCCTATCAGCATTATTTGACGATTAAATCGCGTTTTGAATCGTTTGGGATTAAGATTGCAAGGCTTGATAGATATATCAGCACAAAAGAAAAAAAGGCGATTTTAGAGGGATTAAAAGATGGCACCATTCATGCAGTGGTAGGCACACACGCTCTTTTGAATGTGAGTTTTAAGAATCTTGCTTTGATTGTGATTGATGAGGAGCATAAATTTGGAGTGAAGCAAAAAGAAAGAATCAAAGAAATCGCTCAAAATACGCATTTGCTTTCTATGTCAGCTACACCTATCCCAAGAACTCTCAATATGGCACTCTCTCATATCAAAGGCTTAAGTGAGCTAAAAGAAGCACCAAGCCAAAGATTACCCACAAGGACTTTTGTCAAAGAATATAGCGATTCTTTACTCAAAGAAGTGATACTAAGAGAACTAAGACGCGGTGGGCAGGTGTTTTATATCCACAATAATATCTCTACAATCAATCAAAAAAAAGAAGAAATTTTGACTATTTTGCCCCATCTCAAAATTGCGATTTTGCACTCTCAAATCCAAGCACAAGAGTCAGAAAATATCATTATGGAGTTTGCAAAAGGCAATTTCAATCTCTTGCTTTGCACTTCTATTGTTGAATCAGGCATTCATCTCCCTAATGCAAATACGATTTTGGTGGGTAGAAGTGATTGTTTTGGCATTGCAGATTTGCACCAGCTAAGAGGGAGAGTAGGGCGAGGGAGCAAAGAGGGATTTTGCTATTTTTTGATAGAAGATTCAAGCTCTATCACACAAGAAGCACAAAAACGCCTTTTGGCATTAGAAAAAAACGCCTATCTAGGAAGTGGTGGTGCTTTGGCTTACCATGATTTAGAGATTAGGGGAGGCGGAAACTTGCTAGGCGAGGCACAAAGTGGGCATATCAAAAATATCGGTTATTCGCTTTATCTAAGAATGCTAGAAGAAGCTATCTATCAATTAAGCGGAAATATCAAAGAAGAAAAAGCAAATATTGATGTAAAATTAAGTGTTACAGCGTTTTTAAATCCCGAGTTGATTGCATCAGAGAAGTTGCGATTAGAGATTTACCGCCGACTTTCAAGGTGCGAAGAAGAAAGTGCAGTATATGGGATTGAGTCAGAGATTGAAGAGCGTTTTGGGGCGTTAGATATTTATACCAAACAATTCATTGCTTTAATTGTCATCAAAATAAAAGCAAGAAAACAAGGAATAATAAATATCCTAAATTATCAACAAAATATCACTTTTGTAGATTTACAAGGCGAGAAAACGACTATCGCTGCAAAAAGCAAAGATGAAGAAGATATTTTGGAATCTGTGATGAAGTATTTAGAAAGCTTAAAGGGATAAAATGCGTTTTGGATTTATCGGGGATATTGTAGGGAAAGTTGGTAGAAATTTGGTAAAAGATTATATCCAAGAAGCAAAAAGGACTTATAAGCTAGATTGTATCATCGCAAATGGCGAGAATGCAAGCCATGGATTTGGATTGAGTGTTTCTACCTTTTTGGAACTCCAAAGCTATGGGGTGGATATTTTTACAGGTGGGAATCACATTTGGGACAAAAAGGACATTTTCCCCTTTTTATCGCAAGAAGATTCGGTGATATTGCGTCCGCATAATTATCCACAAGGTGTAATGGGAAGCGGAATTTATCGCAAAGAGATTGAGGGAGAATCCTTTGCAGTGCTAAATCTTATGGGGCATTTTGGTATGCCACAATGTGATAATGCCTTTATCTGTGCAAAAGAGGCAGTAGAATCTCTCCACAATCAAGGGATAAAAAATATTATTATTGATTTTCATGCAGAAGCCACGAGTGAAAAAAGAGCAATGTTTATGATGCTAAAAGGCAAAATAGGTGCGATTCTTGGGACGCATACGCATATTGGGACAGATGATTTAGAGATTTTTGAAGGGACTTTTGGTGTGAGCGATGTGGGAATGAGTGGAGCAAGAGAAAGTGTGATTGGTATGGAGATTGATGAGCCGATACAAAGATTTTTAAATGGCTTGCCAAATCGCCTAAGAATCCCAGAGGGCAAGGGTATCCCAACTATTTTTCAAATGATAGTTTTTGAACTAAAAAATGGCAAATGCACAGAAGCCTTCAAGCTCAAAGCAGTTGATGGAGGCAGTTTGCAAGAAACCTTAAGGGCATATAGCAAATAGGAGGAATTATGAGACAAACATTAGATTTATTAAAAGCACACAATGAGCTAAAAATCATCACAGAACCTTTAGACATAGAGTTAGAAATCCCTCATTTAGCTTATTTGGAAGTAAAAAAGCCAGATTCCAAAGCCCTACTTTTTACTAATCCAACAAGAGGCAATACAAGCTTTGAAATACCGGTTTTGATGAATCTTTTTGGGAATTTTAAGCGAGTAGAATTGCTAATAGGAAACACTCAAGAAATTGCAAAAGAAATCGCATTTATGCTAAAACTAAAACCTCCCAAAAACTTTCAAGAAGCCCTCAAATTTCTTCCACGATTGCTAAATTTACGACACTTAAGCCCCAAAATCCTAAACACAAGAGGGCTATGCCAAGAAGTGATAAAAACAAACAAAGAAATTGATTTAACTTCACTTCCGATTCTCAAAACTTGGAGTGATGATGGCGGAGCCTTTATCACTATGGGGCAGTGTTATACCCAAAGCCTTGATGGAAGTGTGAAAAATCTCGGAATGTATCGTTTGCAAGTGTATGATAGGAATCATCTAGGATTGCATTGGCAGATTCACAAAGATTCTGTGGGGATTTTTGAAGAATACAAAAAGGCAAAGCAAAAAATGCCTGTAAGCATCGCTATTGGAGGGGACCCTCTTTATACTTGGTGTGCGACCGCTCCCTTGCCTTATGGTATGTTTGAACTTATGCTTTATGGTTTTATCAAAAAACGCAAGGCAAAAATGGTGAAATGCGTAAGCAATCCGCTTTTTGTGCCTTATGATAGCGATATTGTGATTGAAGGTTATGTGGATACAGAAGTGCTAAGAGATGAGGGGAGATTTGGCGACCATACCGGATTTTATACGCCCATCGAGCCTTATCCGGTGCTAGAAGTCAGTGCGATTACACACAAGCAAAACCCCATTTATCTTGCAACCGTTGTGGGCAAACCGCCTTTGGAAGATAAATATCTAGGCTACCCCACAGAGCGGATTTTCTTGCCACTTTTGCAGACGACTACGCCCTCTTTGGTGGATTATTATATGCCCGAAAATGGCGTATTTCACAATCTCATTTTAGCCAAAATCAAAGCTAGATTCCCAAGCCAAGCCAAGCAGAGTATGCACTCTTTTTGGGGAGTAGGGCAGATGAGTTTTGTCAAACATGCTATTTTTGTGGGCGAAGATTCTCCAAGCCTTCATACAAGTGAAATTATCCCTTATATTTTAAATCGCTTTAGTGTCAAAAACTGCCTTTTTAGCGAGGGGGTTTGCGATGCACTTGATCATTCCTCACCTAGTTTTGCCGAAGGTGGCAAACTAGGGATTGACTGCACAGGAAATGAAGTAGAAAATCCGCCTTTGGAGATTTTGGACAATCAAGATTTATTAGACAATCTCTCTTCTATCATTCCTTTATCTAAGACACTAAGGCAGTATTTCTTAGATACCAAAAATCCTATCACACTTCTAGGAGTGCAAAAGGACAGCCATTCTCTACAAAAATTTCTCAAAAAATCCGCCTTTGCTAATTTGCAAAAACATTTAAGAATCCTCATTTTGCTTGATGATTCCAAAAACGACTTAGAAAACCTCTATATGATACTTTGGCGTGTGGTAAATAATATCGATTCCAAAAGAGACATTAGGATTTTGGGAGAAATAGTAGTCATTGACGCAACCGATAAGAATGCCGATGATGGTTACCACAGAGAGTGGCCCAAAGAGACAGATTGCGATAGCAAAACATTAGAATCTTTAGCCCAAAAGGGATTATTAAATGATTTTAGTCAAGAGAGTTTAGAGGAATTTTATCGCAAATACCATATTGACAAATCTTATTCTACGCTTTTGGATTCTAATCAAAGCTCGTAAATTTAGTATTTAGAATGGATTAAAATATAAATTTTTTATGTTTTATTGGATAAAAATTGAAGTTGATATAAAATAATTATAATTTTTTCGTAATCATCAATACAACTAATTATAAGGATAACAAATGCCAAATACAAACAATACAAACTCTAATCCCTCTGTGGGGGGGGGGGGGCTTCCCTTGTCTAATACAAACACTATCTCTCAACAAAGGAACACTATGCAAACAAATCACTCTACAATAGCGGGGGGGGGGGGCAATCTCTCAATAATCAATCCCTAGAAAATCCAAAAAATGCTAAAGGTTTAGATTCTAAATCCAAAACAAACAAAGCTTTAGAATCTCAAAATCCAAACAAGATTCAAACTGCCAAGATTCAAGATTCTAAAATACAATTAGAATCTAATCCCAAAGATTTAGCAAAATTAGAATCCAACTCCCCAAAATTAAAAGATTCTAAGGTTTCTAAAACCTCCAAAGATTCAATGAAATTAGAATCTAGCCCCAAACTAGATTCCAAAACTTCCCAAAAATCAAATTCAAAATCCAAATCACCAAAGATTCAAAGAGCTAAAACTAGTGATTCCAAAAAACTCACAAATTCCCAAAAATCCAAAATAAAATCCTTTATCCGCACAATTCCGATTTCTATTGCTTTGGCTTCAGCATTAGCTTCTCCTTTGGCGGCTGGTTGGAATAATAGTGGTAATGGAACTTTTAATTGCAGTGGAGATACTTGCACTTTGTCTGCTAATAAAAGTAGTGGCTATATTCAATATAACAATAATGGAAATGGCACACATTTGACAATTAATAGTATTATATTTAGGGGAGAAGGTGCCGGTGTTATAGGGTATAGCAATAATAACTCGTTGATTGGTATTAGAGCTACTGGAGCTGGGACTATTACAAACAATGGAACGCTTCAAGCAACAAAGTCTGGGCGTGTTGTAGGGATTGAAGCAAATGGTAGAGTGGAACATATTATTAATAATGGAACTATGACTTCTAATGCTTATACTGCTTTTATGCTGTTTGGTAAGGCTGGGACAATTGAAAATAATGGCACGATTCAAGTTACAGGTGCAACTCAAAATTGGCATGCAATTTATAGTATTGAAACAAGTAGTAGTCAATTTGATAGTTTTATTTTTGCTAATCAAAGCAAAACAGAAACAACAGGAAGTCGGCACCGTAATATTATTTTTATTAAAGATGATGTTGGAAATCGTGAAATAATTGGGAGCATTCTTTCTAAAGATAGTGCAGTATTAAGGGGGAATTTTACATTTGATCAAGGCACTATTGGAAATATTACTTTTCAAGATTCTGCAAGTATGGCAGGTAATATTTCTTTGGCTAATTCTGCCAGAATCACTAATGGAATTGCAATCCATGATTCTGGGACTATTGCTGGTAATATTTCTTTGGCTGGAAGCTCTGCTATTACTAATGGAATCACTATTGGTGGAAATTCTGCTAGTGGAAGTGGTAGTAATGCAACTTTGACAGGTAATATCTCCCTAGCTGGTCGATCTAGCATTTCAAAGATACTCATTGATGGTTCTAATATGGGTGGTAGTGGGGCAAATGGCACTCCAAAACTAGATGGAGATATCACACTCAATACAAGCAATGAAATCACAAATGGAATCACCATCGCAAATGGTGGAACATTGGATGGTAATATCAACGCTCGAAATTCTTCTCGTATCGGTGGAATTGCAATTAACAATGGAAGTTTGATAGGTAATATATCACTAACGAACAATGCAGGAATACAAAATGGTATTGTCCTTGATTCTGCAAATATGACAGGGAGTATTTCTCTTTCAACTGCGAGTGGTGGCGGTAATATAACCATAGATAGTATTAATATCGGTAATGGTTCTACGATGGAAGGCGATATTTCTGTGGTGGGTAATTCTCAGATTACAGATTCTATTGCTATTGCTGGAACTCTTGATGGTAATGTCAAGGTAGCTTGGGGAAATGCTAGTTATAATGGAACAATCAATCAAATGGATATAAGTGGTGTAATTACTCAAAAAGTGCAGCTTGATAATAAAGCAAAAATCGCTACTTTAAATCTAAATGGTGGAACAATCACAGGGGGTATTAATTTTCAAGGGCTTACAACAAATTCTAATGACGATACTGCAACAATCGATAATTTAACGCTAAGCAATGATGCCTATATCAGTGGTATAGATATAGGTAATACTAGTGGTGGTAACGCAAAAGGTGTAATCTCAAATCTTACCCTAAATAATGATGCTTCTATCGGAAGCATTGTCAATAATAGAGGAACCATCTCAGAACTTACCCTAAACAATGATAGCACCATCACAAATGGAATCACAAATGCAGTTGAAGGTAATATAGGCACAATCACTTCTAATACAGGAACTAATGTTAATAATACAATCAAGAATGAAGGAACTATCGCTAAATTAGAAGTCAAAAATGGAAACACTAGTGGCGGTAATGGAGGAACTATCAATTATATTGGGAGTGGTATTGTTACAGAGGAAATAAGTGTCGCAGGTGGTGCTACTCTCTCTATTGCTGGCGGAGCTGGAACGATTACATTAGATAGTAATACTGGCTCTAGGCTTAATTTATTAGCAAATTCTATTTTTCAAGGTAGTCTTAAAAATGCAGGAAGTATTAGCACTTGGAATAATGTCAGCAATATTCAAGGGAGCTTTATCAATGATACTAATGCAAATATCGGTAGTTTAAGTGCAGGACAAATTACAGGAACTCTACTCAATAAAGGTAATATTGGGGACTTGACTATCGATAATGTAGTGGGGACTTTGAATAATGAATCAGAGATTACAACTTTGAGTGTGCAAAGTGAGATTACTCAAGGGATTTTAAATAGTGGAAATATTCAAACTCTCACGCTTGAAAATAGTGCAGATTTGGGAAGTGTTGGGGTTAGCAATAGTGGTGTGATTACAAGCTTGAATAACCATAAAGCTGGTATGCAAATCACTAATACTCGAGGTATTGGGACTTTGGCAGTTTATGCAAACACAACCTATGCCGGAGCTGGAAGTATCACAAATGCTTTAAAGGTTACAGGAAGCTCAACTCAATTTACTATTAGCAATAACAATAGTGGTGTTACAAATACCCTAACTCTTACTAATACTGCTGGTGCTAATTCAGTAAAAACCATTACTAATGAGGGAGCTATTATAGGGAATCTCATCAATACCCTAACCACTGATTGGATAGGTGGAACACTTGAAGGTGATTTCAAAAATAATAGCGGTGCAACACTTCAAAGCCTCTCAAATGGAACAATTACAGGGAATCTAACTAATGAAGGCTCTATTGTTAGTTTAGATAGTGGAACGATTGGAGGTTCTTTAGATAATCGAACACAAGGAATTATTGATACTTTGAATTCTAGTGTTGTAGGAAATCTCTCTAATGCTGGTGTGGTTAAAGATTTTATTGTTGATAGTGATATGGATTATACAGGCAATGGAAGCATTACTAATTCTTTGGTGGTAGAAAAGAATAATAGTGGAAATGGCTATACGCTTACAATTGGAAATAATGGAACTGGAAATCTAAACTTCAAAGCAACAAATGGAACGATTGGCAATGCAGGAACTATCAATGGTAATATCACTAACCTTGATACTTCTACCATTAAAAACTTTGTCAATGAAAGCACAGGTAAAATTGCTGGAAATATTATCAATAGTGGAATCATCACTAGCTTTACAAACTCTGGAAGCTTTGATGGTGATTTAACCAATAATGGAAATATCACTAACTTTATTAATTCAGGAAACTTTACAGGCAATATTACTAATATTGCAGGTGACACCATTAGCAACTTTAATAACCAAGGAAGTATCACAGGGAATATTAATAACTCTGGAACTATTCTTGACTTTAATAACGCAGGAACTATCAATGGAACATTAACTAATAATGCAAACATTGGTGATTTTACAAACTCTGGAAGCATTAAAGAATTTAAAAATGAAGGATTGATTGCTTTTTATGAAAATAATGGAATCATTGGTAGCTTCAATAATACAGGAATCATCTATGGAGTATTAAACAATAAAGTCATTAATGGTAATTTTGAAAATGTTGCTACTGCTTTAAAAAATACAGGAACTATTAGTGGAAATGTTGAATTAGTGGGGAAAGAAGGAGATTGTGGTAGTAATAGTGGTACTATTTGCAAACTTTCTGGTTTATGGAATGAGGGAACCATCACTGGAACTTTCACAAATGAAGCTAATAAAACTATTGATTCTGTTATCAATGGAAGCAATAGTCAAACTAATATCAATGCCGTTCTTAATAATGGTATTGCTAATAGTGGAACAATTAATCAGATACATAACTACAACAATGGAACAATCAATAATGGTATTACCAATGATGGAATAATTACAAATATAACTAACTACAACAAAGGCACTATCAATGGAGGTATTACTAACTCTTCTCAAATTGGAATGATAAATAATACAGGGTTGATTACAGGCAATCTTACTAATAAAGCTAACTCCATTATCACAACCATCAACACAGGAAGTATCACAGGAAGTATTACTAACTCTGGAGAGATTACTACACTAAAAGTTACAGGAAATGTTGATCATGGAATCACAAATAATTCAAACATTACAAATTTAACCATTGACAAAGGCGTTATTTTAGGAAATAATGGAATCACAAACAATGCAGCAATTGGAAATTTCACTAATAATGCAAATATTACTTATAGTGGAAGTGGAAGCATTACAGGGAATTTTAGTAATGCTAAAGATTCTACAATAACACTGAATAATAATAATAATTTAATTTTAAATGGCAAGGACAACACCTTTAACAACAATGGAATCTTAAAGGGAACAATTAGTAATATTGGAGCTTTAGCAAGCTTTACTAACACAGGAAGTATCACAGGCTTAGAGAGTGGAAATATCACAGGACTACTTAGCAACAGCAATACAGGAATTATTGATAATCTTGTAGTTGATGGTAATGTTTCACAAATGCAAAATGATGGAAACATTGGAAGCCTTGATATTCAAAAAAACCTTAATTATAGTGGAAGTGGAAGTATTACAGATTCTATTAATATTGCAAGTAGTACAACTCTTACAACTAATGGAATCACCCTCAATGCAACTAATGGTAGTGTAAATAATGAAGGTATTCTTGCAGGTACTTTAACTCTAAAGGGAAGCTCTAATAGCGTTACAAACTCTGGAAGCATTACAACTATCATCAATAATGCAGATAATAGTAGTCTAACTAATAATTCCAACATTGGCTCTTTAGCTGTGTATGGAAATCTAACTTACAATGGCAATGGAAGTGATAGAATCACTCAAGCCTTAGAAGTAGCAAAAAATAAAACTTTAACTATTCAAAATAATGGAACTCTCTCTTTTAATTCTAAAAATGGAATCATTAACAATCTAGGAACCATTGCAGGTAATCTTGCAAATGTAAGTAATTCTACTCTTGATACTTTTAATAATAGTGGAAGGCTTAATGGAAATATCACAAACAAAACCAATTCTACTATCACAAACTTTACAAACTCAGGAACCATTACAGGTAATTTATACAATGAAGGACACATTGGTACATTAACTAATAAAGGAACAATGGGAACTATCTATAATACAAGTAAAAACACGATTAAAAATCTACTCAATGATAAAAATTCTGTTATTGCAGGAATTGATAATAGCGATGGTAGATATGATTTAATCCAAAATCAAGGAACTATCTTAGGTGATATTGATAACAATGATGGAACCATTACTAAGCTTGAGAATGCTAATAGTGGAACCATTACAGGACAAATAATTTCTAATGGTTCTAGCAATATTGGAACAATCATGAATGCAGGGATAATTAATTCCTCTCATACAATGAATGATAGTGATATTCAAAATGCCTCTAATGATGCTATCTCTTTAAATACTATCTCTAATGTAGTAACTGCCATTGCTAATTCTGGAAGTATCAATGGAAATGTAAGGGTAGCAGGTAATTCTGAAGTTGATTTAATCCAAAATTCTAGCACCATTGCTGGTTGTATTATCCTAGAGGGTGGTAAAATAGGAAAAATCAATAACACTAATGGAGCAACTGCAAATTGTATGAGCTTTAGTGGTGGAGCTAATGTAGATAATCTTAATAATAGTGGAACTATTAAAGATAAAATCACTAATGATTCTGGAAACATTACTGTTAATAATAGTGGAAGTGGATTTATAGGTGGAATTACTACAAGCAATGGAGGAAATACAACTATTATCAATGGTGGAATAGAGGGTAACACAGTTAAGCCCGGTGGTCATATTGGAGCTATTAGCAATACAGGAAGTAATTCTAATACCCACATTGATGGTTGGACACTAGATAATCCAGACAATCCAAAAAATCCTATTATCATAGCAAATGGTAGCAATACAGATGGAATCCATTTAAAAGAAGATTCTATCTTTGTAGAAGGAAATCTTGAAAGTGGAAAAATCTATAATTATCATAGCTATATTCAAAATGAAGATAAAAAACCTATCGGACAAGATTTTAGTCAAGATGATGAACTCTTTAATGCTTTAACCTTTATTGATATCTTTAATCCAACAGATAATGGAGATGGAACTTTTAGCGTAGGCTTAGACACTAAAGAACTCTCCGGTAAAACCCTAGGTGCTTCTTTAATCTATTCCTCAAGAATGCGTCAGATTGATACTAATAATATGCTAAGAGAAATTAATGTTAAAAACTTTAAAACAGACTTTGAAATATT
>NZ_JAERIT010000013.1 GCF_017979475.1 Helicobacter pullorum NCTC 12824 | reverse complement strand
ATTGCTGTTGCTACCATTATACCCCTCATAAAAAGCACGCAAGAAATTAATGGATTGTTTGATAGATTCTTTTAGCTGTGGATTATCTTTATCAATCAAAATATTATTTAAGAAATTAGTAATTTTACCATCTGCAGTTCCTTCGCCCTCTCCCTTATTGATTGCATTGAGAATGTTATTAAGTTGTGTGATGATAGTATTCAAAGTAGCTTGTGTTGATGAGCCATCTTCTTTTTCGATAGTTACCCCATAATCTGCTTCCAAAATATCATCGATAATTTGAGGGAGATATGTATTAATCAAAGTCGTGTAATCACTGCTTGTGTTGAGACTACCATTCATAGGATAAGTATTTGAGATTCTCTCTTGTCTCACCCAAGAGTAATTGTAATTACTAGCAGTTATATTTGGATGCCATGCCTTTACCCTGCCATCAAACCCCATATCATTTGATACTGCATCATAAGCAGTAAAATTCACTTTGCCATTGTAATAACCATTTGTTTCTGGCGTCACATAGTAACCAGTATAGCCCGAACGAATACCCTCAATCAAACCTTTAGCCGTATAATACATTCTATCACTTTGGGCATTATTTCCATCTCTAACATAACCATATCCCGTATCTATATCAGGACGATTATAAGTTGGGTTTGTTGCCTTATTATTATAAAAAATATTGATATTACTTATAGAGCTACCAAGACCATTCATTTGATGATAAAAACTATGGACTTTGTCGCGACTATCCCCATTGAAATCTCTCAAAAGTGCCGGCATTAGTTTTGAATTTTCGGTGAAATAAAGAGAAGCATTGCTAATAGAATTACCCGATCCAAGCCATGGAACAAAACCAGCAACCAATGGATTTGCACTACCAATTCCATAACCTGTAACCACATCTGTGCGTAAAGTCCCGATTTTATTTAAAATCACATTATTAATATTTGTGCTAGAACCATTACTTGCATTTTCAATTCTCCCTGCAAATCCACCTACATACAATGTTGCTCCAATACTTTGATTAGAATACACAAACACTTGCTTAATATTATTCAAAACAACATTGTTAATGCTAATGTTTCCATTATTGCTAATCACGCCTGCAAATCCGCCCATATAGCCCATATCATTTGATCCACTATTTGGGCTGTTGTAATTTATAGTTCCTTTTATATTAATGTTATTGAGTGTAACATTCTCGATAGTTCCACCATTGATTTGCCCTGCAAAAGCACCAAAATGTAATACATCTGCACTATTTGCTGTAATATTTGCATTGATTGTATCAATAGTTAGATTTTTGATAGTGCCTCCACCGATTTTGTTAAACACACCAGCGATAGTTATACCGCCATTGTTTGAAGCGTCATCATTATTAAGCGTGATATTAGACATTTTATAGCCATTACCATTGAAGATTTTATTAAACCCTGCACCTTGCGGTTTGCCAACAGAAACAAAATCGGGACTATTTTTGAAATCAAGATTGCTGATTAATTTAAATTCATTTATGCTTCTTGTTTGTCCCTTATTTTCATTCCAAGCATTTGCAAAATCATTCCAACCCCCTGTGCCACCAATGGTAATGATACGATCAACATAATAACTCCCTGTTCCAAATTGTGATCCATCAATACTATAATCTTTTGTAATCCAATCCTTGTGCCCATTAGTTTTAAAAGTGCTCATTGCCATTTGGACTGTAATTTTAGGTGTAGAATTGAGAACATCATTAGTTCCTGTAAGCCGAATATTTTTCTTATTTGCAACACCCTCAACATCCAAAAAGATTTCACTTCCTATTATATGCAAATTACCAGTATTATTGTATTTTCCTTGGACATCTTTGGTGCCATTTGAGGTTAGATTCCTCACTACATTACCTACTAGCATAATATTATTTGCATTAATAGTCCCCATATTGATAACATTGCCCTTCAAGCTACCACGACTAAACACAGGGGAGAAATACACTGCATTTTGATCGCCATTTTGTTTGGCTTCATTTACAAATTTAGTGAGTGCTTTATCCAAACTTGAAGTAGAAGCGACAAACCGACCTACATTATTGACCTTCCCACCCTCTCCTATCAACACTCCACTTGGATTGACTAGATAGATATTATTGCCATTGCCATTGAGAGTTCCTAATATCTTAGAGGCTTTGTTGGAATAATCAAGATTCAAAAAGGCTTTGCCACTTCCGTTAAAATTTACCCTTTCTCCATTATTAATATTAAATCCACCACCCCACGCAATTACATGGTTTCTGTTATTTCCTGTGATATCCATTGTATTGGTCTTGCCATCAACTTTGATATTTCCGCTTCCGTGGATAAATTTACCCCCAGCAGGTAAAGCCGCTAAGTTTTGAGACAATAACACACTAGCGATGATAGAAATACCGATTTTACTAATGGTTTTGGAATCTTTTTGGGATTCTTGAATCTTCTTTGGATTCTTAGTAAGTTTTTGGGGTTTTGAGTTTTTGAGAGTTTTTAAAGAGTTAGTTAAAGGCTTATTTGCCCCCCCCCCCCATACTACGACAGAATTAGGATTGTTTGACATTTTATCTCCTTTATAAGATATTTAAATTTATAAAATAAAGAAAAGTCTTTTTATTTATAAATTCATAAAGAGAATTATACTACTAAATTGAGATAAAATTGATGAAATAAAAATAAAATAATTATAACAAAATTATATAAATGATTTAGTAAAAGTTAAATAATAATTTAATCTTTATAATTAGGCTTGATGATTAGCTTCATCATCCAGATATTACACCAACCAAAAAGGGCTAAGAAATAAAAGGCTTTTCGCACTTCAAAATAAGATTCTCCATCTACGAAAAAATAAGAAAAACAAAAGATAATCAAACAATTCACAAGCAAAAGCAAAAGATTTAAAAATTCATAGAATCCAATGAGATATTTTCGCTTCAAACAAAGAAACCCAACCATCAATAACCCTACTATCAACAAAGCAAAATCAATATAATCCGCTGTGGATTTCATAGGGGAAGTAATAGCAAAACCAAACAAAGTTACAATCATTACATTAATATTTGGTTGCATTAATTGCAAAATTTTGCCTATTTTGGTGCTTTTGTCAAAGTTGAGTTTGAAAAAGTAAATAATAAAGGGAAAAACCACAAAAAACAAATAAAAACTATAATCCATTACCATTTGGTAAAAGCTCTTATCAAAAGCATTCTCATTTGTCGCAAATTTCAAAGAATCCTCTAGCGAAAAAATATCATAATAGGTTCTTTGCAACACAAAAAGTTCATAATACAAAAAAGTGCCAAAAACACACAATGCGACAAAAATCATCGCACTATATAATTTGGGTAAATGGCTAGAATAAATCCTCACCATATTAAAAACACTCACTATCACTCCACAGAGCAAAAAGGTAACCCCTGTGCAAAAATAGATTCCAAATGGCTGTGTTACTAATCGAAACATTTGCTTGAAATCATTCACAACTCCACTTAAAAATAAAGTTAGAATCGTAAAAAATGCCAATATAAAATACAAAGATGAAAAAACTAAATGTGGTAAAGTGATTTTTTTCAATTTATTTCCTTATGGATTTCTAATAAAATAACTATCAACGCCATCGGCAATTCCCTTGGCAATGTTTTTTTGGAATTTGGTTTGTGAGAGTCTTTTGCCCTCTTTGGGGTGTGTGATATATCCCACTTCTAACAAAACTGATGGCATTACCGCCCCTGCTAAAACCCAAAAAGGACCTTCCCTCACACCGCCATCGACAATTTTATATTCTTTCCTTAGAGAGCTTAACATTCCATATTGAATATCAATTGCTAAACGATTAGAAGCGATGATCCTTTGGGTGTTTAGCGTATTTAAAAAAGATTGTTTAGAAAAATAATTCATCGCTTCAATATCATCTTTGTTTTCCAAAGCTGCGACTTTCTTTGCCCTCTCGCTCCTTGCTGTGGAGAGAAAATAACTCTCTACCCCTTCTAGCTCATCTTTGTTGTCCATAATAGCATTAGCATGGATTGAAATAAATAAATCTGCATTTTTATTGTTGGCAAACTTCGTCCTATCTCGCAAGCCTACAAATTTATCACTACTGCGTGTCATATAGACTTTGTATCCTCTCTCTTTGAGATTGTCCCTCAAATACAATCCAATCTTTAAAACTACATTTTTTTCACAAGTTTTATTGACACCCACTGCACCACAATCTTTGCCACCATGTCCGGGATCTATTACGATAATTTTGTCGTTTGTATTGATTTTTGAATTTTTGGAAGTATCTTTGCCAAAAAGCATAGGGATAGAAATGTTATTTGTATTTGGAAAAGTAAAACTTGCTTGTTTTTGCGAGACTGCTAGGGCTATTTCAAGTTTTTTGGGCGTTTGTATCACCAAACGCACTTTGGTGGGGGAATTTTGTGCGATTTTGATTTTTGTCCCTTGTATTTCAAATGATTTTGCACTCCCCATAAGAGAGGCTTGTATATCATACACATAACGCAATTCTTGTTTATTTTCTAATACAAACTTTTTGAAGTGATTTTTAGTGATTGTTTGATTGAATCTCAAAGTAATTCCATTTTGCGTTTGTTTGATAGAGAGTATTTCCAAACCTCCCCCCATCAACAAACTACAAAAAAAGCAAACTACAACAACAAATCTCATCATTTGGTTAGTTCATCAAGGATTTCTTTAACGCTTTGGATTTTTTCAATCCTATAACCATTTGCACCTGTAAAGTATAAGCCTTTGATAGGATCTCCTAAATACCCATCGCCCAAACCATCTGCGATGCAATATCCTACCTTTTTTGCCTCCTCGCCTCTATGGCAAGGTGCGACACAATTACTAATACAAGCGATTTTTGGTTTTCTCCCCTCGCGTAATTCCCTAATCACGCCGGTAACAATCGCCCTTGCAGGATAACCCACTGGGGATTTAATCAACTCTATATCTTCTTTTTTGATTTTTGGCATTAGCTCATTATAATACCTTGCATCACATTCACTAGCCCCCAAGAATCGAGTTCCCATTTGCACACCACTTGCCCCTAACTTTATCATTTTGTCAATATCTGCTCTATCCCAAATCCCACCTGCTGCGATAATAGGAATCTCTCCCCACTTTTTGCTTTCTTCTAAAACTTCAGGGACAATACTCTCTAGCTGGTATTCTGGCTTGAAACAATCCTCATAACTCACCCCTTGATGTCCTCCACTCAAAGGACCCTCTACAATAACCGCATCGGGCATTCTTTTGTATCTTCCCTCCCAACGCTTGCAAAGTATTTTTAAAGCCTTTGCCGATGAAACAATGGGAATAAGTGCGACATTTGGGAAATTACTTGTAAATTCGGGCATATTTGTAGGCAATCCTGCACCCGTGATAATCATATTTGCCCCTGCCTCACACGCATCACGGACAACTCTCCCATACTCATTAATAGCATACAAAATATTTGCACCAAGAGGATTTTCTCCGCAGATTTTTCTTGCATTTTTAAAAATTTCTAACAAAGATTCTTTGGAATAGAAATTAATCGTATCAAAAGGGCGATTTTTTATCACTCTTTGGACAAAAGCACTATTTTTATAATATCCAGTCCCAACACAAGAAATTATCCCTAATGCACCATTTTTGGAGACATTTCCCGCTAGATTATCCCAGCTAATCCCAACTCCCATTCCACCTTGAAAAATCGGGAGAGGTATTGTGTATTTTCCTATTTTGAGAGGTTTTAATTCTAATTTATATGGCATAATTTCCCTTTTTTATTTAATCAATATACGCGCAAATTTACGCTTCCCAGCTTGTATAACATATTCTCCAGCTTCTAAATTTAGCTTTGTATCAGTTAATCTTTCGCCATTGATTTTTACTCCACCTTGTTTAATGAGCCGCAAAGCTTCCGAGCTAGAAGTGCTTAAGGCACATTCATTCATCAATTGTGCAATCCAGATTCCAGCATTTTTTTCAAAAGTTGGCATATCACTTGGCAATTCATCTTTGCTAAAAACCTTGATAAATTCCTCTCTTGCAGCTTCTGCACTTTCTTTATTGTAATAGCGAGTAATGATTTCTAAGGCTAGGTTTTCTTTGACTGCTTTTGGGTGCAAACTTCCCTTTTCTACCCCCTCTTTAAGCTCTGCAATTTCTTGCAAACTTTTGGTGCTCAAAAGCTCATAATAACGCCACATCAAACTATCAGAAATACTCAATAATCGCCCAAACATTTCTTTTGGTTCTTGTGTAATTCCCACATAATTACCCAAACTTTTACTCATTTTATTGACGCCATCTAAGCCCTCTAATAAAGGCACCATTACTACTGATTGTTCTTTGGACATACCATAAGCTCTTTGTAGATGCCTACCCATTAGCAAATTAAACTTCTGATCTGTCCCTCCGCATTCAATATCACAATCCAAAGCCACAGAATCATACCCCTGCAACAAAGGATAAAAAAACTCTACAATGCTAATAGGACTTTGTGCTTTAAACCGTTTCTCAAAATCATCTCTCTCAAGCATTCTTGCGACTGAAAATTTGGCAGAAAGCTCAATCATTCCACGCGTTCCAAGCTCATCAAGCCATTTTGAATTAAACACAATCTCCATTTTAGAAGAATCCAATACCTTTGTAACTTGCTCTTGATAAGTCTTCGCATTAGCCAAAACTTGCTCTTTGCTCAATGGTTTTCTTGTCTCACTTTTGCCTGATGGATCACCAATCATCCCTGTAAAATCACCGATTAGAAAATAAACCCTACCTCCATATTTTTGAAAGGTAGCTAGTTTTTGCAAAAGCACTGTATGTCCCAAATGCAAATCTGGTGCAGTTGGATCAAATCCCGCTTTGACTTTGAAGGTTTTTCCTTCTTTGAAATAATCGCTTACTAACTTTTTAATATAATCCAAACCTATAATTTCTTGTGTTCCTCTTTGGATTTCTTCTAAAGCCAACTCTATTTGCTTTTCTACACTCATCTATTCTCCTTAATTTGCATATGCGTCTTTAAAAGCGCTAATATCAATGATTTTATAATTATTTCCAAGCAATGCTCTAAGCTCCTTCACATCTGAAATATGTGTTTCAAAACGCACCTCACAATGGGTTGCATAAGTGCTTTTTTGAGAACCAAGCTCGACACCTAGCACATTAATATCGCATTTTGCCAAAAATTGCAAGAAATTTGCCAAAACTCCTCTTTGATTCTCCAAAGCAACGATAAGTTTATAAGTCTGCAATCTATCGCCAAGCCAATTTACATAAAGCATTTTTACACCTTTTTGAATCTCCAAATACGCCCTATCACAAAGCTTATGATGCACAAATGCTTTAGAACCACTTTTAAATGCAATAATAGAATCTCCAAATTTGGGGTGGCAGCAATAATCAAAAACAGCTTGATTGATTGTGTGGTTAGTTTGAATGACTAAATTATCAAAATACAATTCTTTGAGTTTTAAAATTCGGATTTTAATTTGCGTTAGAAATCCCGCTTTTTGTTTATAATAATTTTTAATCCGATTTTTAATATCTTTCAAAAAAGCAATATCGGTTGTTGCTTTGTAAATGGATTCTTCTAGTCCATTTTCTTTTACAAACATTTCGATTTCTTCTGCACTTTTTTCAAAAATAGTCGCAATGATATTAATCGCACTTTTTTTCTCAATTTCTTTAATCCTTGAAGCACAATTCATTTTAATTTGACTTTTGGCTCTTGAAGTTTTGACTGCATCTATCCACGAACAACGCAAAATCGTCTCTTTTGCAGTGATGATTTTTACAATATCACCACTTTTTAGAGTGGTTAGTAGAGAAGTTTTTTGATTATTCACATAAGCTTCTTTTGCGCGATTCCCCACTTCTGTATGCACCGCATAAGCAAAATCCAACACCACCGCACCAATGGGCAAAGAATAATTATCCCCATCGGGTGAAAAAACAACAATATCTTCCCGATAAAGATCGTTTTTTACAAGTTCATAAAACTCTTCTACTGAATTATTTTGAAATTGTAATTTATTGAGCCAATCAAGGCTCGGACCACTATTGCCACCGATTTTATACTTCCAATGTGCAGCAATTCCATACTCTGCACTTCTGTGCATATCTTCTGTGCGGATTTGCACTTCAAAAATAGCCGAATCATCAAAAAGGGTGCTATGGATTGTCTGATAGCCATTTTCTTTTGGCAAGGCAATATAATCTTTAAACCGCGACATAATAGGCTTAAAACGCAAGTGCAAAATTCCAAGCACTTTATAACAATCCAAATCATTTTTAACAATCACTCTAATAGCAAGCAAATCCAAAACTTCTTCGATAGAAATGCCTTTGCGTTGCATTTTGAGATAAATTGAATAATGCCGCTTCACTCGGCTTTCTAAATGGAAATCTCCCTCTGGCACACCACTTTGGATAAGGCTTTTTTTGACCTTTTGCATAAACGCATTAAGTTTTAATTGAATTGTTTGCTTATGGTTTAAAAAATAATCTTCTATTTTGCGGTAATCTTGTGGAAAAATATAAAAAAAACTTCTATCTTCTAGCTCATTTTTTAAGCTTGAGATTCCTAGTCTATGTGCAATTGGAGCATAAACTACCAAAGTTTCTTCAGAGATTCTGCGTTGTTTATTTGGAGGCAAGGCACCAAGTGTTAGCATATTATGCAATCTATCGCACAATTTGACTACCAAAACCCGCACATCTTTTACTGAAGTAATTAACATCTTTCGGAAACTCAAAGCCGCTACAACAAGCTTCTCATTAGAATGTGAAGCGGGCAATTCCTCTGCTCTAATGGCAACGATTTTGGTTAATCCATCTACCAAAGAAGCAACATCATCGCCATAATCTCTTCTTACTTCATCAAGCGTGTATTGCGTATCTTCTACCACATCATGCAAAAGTGCTGCACACACCATTACTTCATCGCCACCAAAATGGGCTACAATGCAAGAAACAAGCAATGGATGCACGATATAAGGCTCTCCACTGCGTCTTTTTTGCTCTTTGTGTGCTTGTGTAGCAAAAGCAATGGCTGCTTCTATATTTGGTGTTATCTCCACCATACTATAAAGCAATTCTGTGGCTTTTTGCGGACTATTAATTGCAGCAACTTTGTCTAAAAACTTCACATTCTACCCTAAACAATCACATAGAATCTAAAAGATTCTTAGCCTTGCAAATCCTCCACTTTTTCTAATCCGATTTTCCCCTCGGCTACTTCTAGCAATGCAATATCGGCAAGCTTATCTGTCTTGACATTTTTATTGACAAGTGGTTTTGCACCCCTACTTAGCTCATCAATTCTTGCAAAAAGAATATTAGATAATAAATATCTATCAAAATTTACTTTTTCTAAAGCCTTAGAAGCGATTTGTTCTGTTCTCATTCTCTATCCTTTAATTAATTTGAAACTTTGGAATAAATAGCATTTTCCTCATTTTTAAGGATTGCTAGAAGATTCCCTTTTTTAAACATATTACACACCACAATAGGCAACGCATTATCTTTTGCTAAAGCAATCGCAGTATCGTCCATCACTTTAATATTATCCCTAAGTGCTTGCTCATAGCTAATTTGCTTAAGCATTATTGCATCAGAATATTTTGCTGGATCCTTATCATACACACCATCAACTTTTGTTGCTTTGATAATCATTTCTGCTTCAATCTCAACTGCTCTCAAAGTCGCTGCGGTATCTGTGGTAAAAAATGGATTCCCTGTCCCTGCGACAAAAATCACCACTCGTCCCTTTTCAAAATGACGCATTGCACGACGATTGATATATGTTTCGCACACTTCTTTGATTTCTAATGCGCTTTGCACTCTCACATCAAGCCCGTGATATTCCAATGCCTCTTGCATTGCTACTCCATTAATCACAGTTGCAAGCATACCCATATAATCGCCGCTTGTCCGCCTAATGATGCCACCTTTTGATGCACTCACACCTCGTATAAAATTCCCTCCACCAATGACAATTCCTACTTCAATTCCATTATCTACAAGTGTTTTTAATTCCATTGCAATATAATCCAGGATTCCACTCTCAATCCCAAAGCCACTCTCTCCAGCCAAAGCCTCACCAGAAAACTTTATCAAAATTCTTCTTGCCATAAAAACCTCACAATTTAGCACTTGAAATTTTTTATTATATTCAAAAGATACTTACGATTAAGTAAAGAATTTGAGGAATCTACCAAATTTCATCATTCTTTTGTTGTAATTTTTCCATTTGTTGTAATTGCAACTCATAAGCCTTATTAAGATTTTGGTATGAATTTTGCCCTTTTTGGCTTTTGTCTTTTGGTAAATCTTTGCGGTTGTAAAATTCCTCAAAATGCTTAATATGTTCCTTTGTGCCATTGTGTTGCATTTGCAAATTATCCAAATTTTTTTGACGCAACTGCTCACTTAGATTCTCTATGTGTTGTTTTAATGCACTTTTTTTTGGAGTTTCTATTTTCTCTTTATCGTCGCTCAAAGAATTAGCATTAGGAATAAAACTTTGTGTTTCTTTGGTGTTATTAGATTCTTTATTTTCTAATGGTTTTTCACAGCCCAAAAAAACTATCAAGCATAAAACAATTATCCTATAACCCATCCATTCACTCTTAAAAATTAATTTTGGATTTATAGCATATTTTGTTAAGATTGCAAATAAATTTTAATCCCAAACTATCAATTTTGCTTAAGGTAGAAAATGAAAAATTTATTTTTTGATACTAAGATTCTTGATTCTCGTGCAACACAAGATTTTTTACTCCCTTCTGAAATTTTAATGGAAAATGCTGCTAGAGGTATGGCAGAATTTATTTGTTCTCAATTTGATAAGCACTCCAAAATCCTTTTAGTTTGCGGCAGTGGTGATAATGGTGCAGATTGTCTAGCGTTGGCTAGAATGTTGGCTGGCAAATACTCTTTGGGGATATTTTTGCCCCTAGGGATTAAAAGCTCCCTATGCCAACTCCAATATGAACGCCTAAAAAAAGTCTCTCTTTGCTGCGAGATTGAATTTCTATCCACCCTTGATAATTCCACTCTTGCACAATTCAATCTCATCATCGATGGAATCTTTGGTATCGGATTTAAAGGGCAGCTTGCAGATGAATTAAAATCCCTTATTGCATTACTCAATCAATCTTGTGCAACAAAAATTGCTTGTGATATTCCAAGTGGAATTGACAAAAGCGGGAATCCTTGTATCTTAGATGATAAAGCATTTGCCTTCAAAGCAGATTTTACCCTTACAATGGGGGCTTTAAAAACTGCACTTTTTAGCGATTTAGCAAAGGATTTTGTAGGGGAAATCCACTGCATAGAGCTTGGCATTAGCCAACAAATTTTTAGCACAGATTCTTCTTTTAGGCTTTTAGAATCTCAAGATTTCAAAGCCCCAACAAGAAAGCTGCAAAACTGCAATAAGGGTAGTTTTGGACATTTAAGTATTTTTGGTGGCGAAAAAAGCGGTGCTAGCATCTTAGCTGCCCTTAGCGGATTTAAAATAGGCGCGGGACTAGTTAGTATCATTAGTCAAACTCCACCTTCAAACTTTCCTTATGAGATTATGCACTCTTGCTTTATCCCATCAAACACAACTGCTATTTTGCTGGGAATGGGCTTTGGCAAAGAAACCCCATTGCCTTTGGAATCTCTCCAAAATTTCAAAGAAATTCCGCTTTTATTAGATGCAGATATTTTTTATCACAAAGATTTTCAAAATCTCACACAAAATTTTAAACATCTTATCCTAACTCCGCACCCAAAAGAATTTCAAACGATTTTAAAAACGCTTTGTCATCAAGAAATTTCTACTCAAGAAATCCAAAAGAATCGCATTTCTCTTGCACTAGAATTTTCACAAAAATACCCCAACATTACGCTCATCTTAAAAGGTGCTAATAGCATTATTGCAAAAAATGGAGAAATTTTCATCAATCCTTTGGGGAGTAATGCTCTTGCAAAAGGAGGGAGTGGCGATGTTTTAGCAGGGATGATTGGGGGCTTTTTGGCTCAAAGCTATTCTCCTTTAGAATCTTGCATTCAAGGAACTTTAGCCCACAGCCTTTGTGCAAACAATTTTTGTAAAAAAAATGCAGATTTCTCTCTAAGCCCCCTTGATTTAATTACACAAATTCGCTATCTTTAATATAAATTTTAAAATTTACAAGGATATTTATGAACAATGATGCTTTAATAATCGGAAATCAAAGCTTTAAAAGTCGCCTTATTGTAGGTAGTGGAAAATACCCTGATTTTAAAACTACCTATGAAGCTACTCTTGCTTCTGAAGCTGAAATGATCACCGTTGCAGTGCGTCGGGTGAATATCACTAATCCAAATGAAGAGAATCTTTTGGATTATTTTAAGAATACTCAAATACAATTTCTCCCAAACTCCGCTGGTTGCACTAATGCTAATGAGGCTATTACGCTTTTTAGGCTAACTAGGGAAGCAACCGGGATTGATTTTATTAAACTTGAAATTATTGGAGATACCCAAAAAACTCTTTATCCTGATGTTTTAGAAACACTCAAAGCTTGTGAAACCTTAGCCAAAGATGGCTTTGTGGTATTAGCTTATAGCAACGATGATCCTGTAATGGCAAAACATTTAGAAAACGCTGGTGCAAGTGCTGTTATGCCACTTGCTGCCCCTATTGGAAGCGGACTTGGTATCCAAAACCGCTATAATATAGCATTTATCAAATCTGCTATCAAGATTCCTGTGATTGTTGATGCTGGTGTTGGTTGTGCTTCTGATGCGGCAATTGCAATGGAGCTTGGTGCTGATGGTGTGCTAACTAATACTGCTATTGCTCAAGCTAAAAATCCTATTTTAATGGCACAAGCAATGGCACAAGCAGTGAGGGCTGGGAGAGCAAGTTATCTAGCAGGAAGAATCCCCAAAAAGCCTTATGCAACGGCTAGCTCTCCAACTGATGGGCTTTTAGAATTTTAAGAGGCGTTTTTGCAAGGTTTCATATTGCACACACATAAAGTGCGTGAAGAAGATTTGCTTGTTAGAATCCTAACTTCTAATCACATTCACACACTTTATAGATTCTATGGGGCTAGGCATAGCATTATTCATTTGGGGAATAAAATTGACTTTATCATCGAGCAAGATTTGCGAGAAATTGGCAAACTAAGAGAGCCTATGCATTTGGGCTTTGCTTGGGAGAGAGAACCTAATAAACGCTACTATTGGCAACAATACCTAAAATTACTCAATCAACATTTACATGATATTAATCATATTGATTCCTTTTATTTTAAACACTTAGAGGAAGGTGCTAAACGTCTCCACAAAGAAGAATCTAAGCGGTGCATTTTGAATCTTTATGCACAATTACTCAATTTTGAAGGCAGGAAAAATCCACTCTCTACTTGTATAATATGCGAGAAAGAAACTTCTGATGAAATCGCAATTAGTCGCGGTATTATTTGTGGGCATAAATCTTGCATTCAAGGTGAAACCTTCCAAAAATCTCACATCGCACAATGGCTAAACTTGCAAGGAGAGTTTTTGGAGGATTTGGAGGTTGAAAAATTATGGAATATTTTAATGCTTGGTTTATAAGCTAAATCAAAGGCGATAAAATTGTAATGCAAAATAATACCCTTACTAAAAAGGTTCAAACAATGATGGATTTAAAGATATTAGACTTTATTAGACAAAATCATTTGCTTTCTTTGAGCACCATAGATGATGATGGCGTGTATGTTGCCAATTGCTATTACGCCTTTGATACAGAAAATTTAACCTTTTTAATCAAAAGTGACAAAACTTCAAAGCATATTCAACTTGCACAAAAAAGCCCAAAAATCGGAATCACAATTGCTAAAGATCATCAAAACTTATCTTTGCTTAAAGGACTACAAATCAAAGCTCTTTTTAAAGACGCTTCTTTAATGCAAAAAGAGATTTATTATTCCCATTTCCCTTATGCAAAACTCATCAAAGGGGATATTTTTGCACTAGAAATCCAATGGGCAAAATATACAGACAATAAACTTCTCTTAAACCAAAAACTCTTTTATCAAAAAATTAGTCCATCATAAAATATGTATAATAAAAATTAAAATAAATTTCACTATATTTTCTTATAAAAGCTCTATTTTAAGGCTTTTTAGCTACAATTCAAGCCCCAAAAACTTAATATTAAAGAAAACAACATAAAATATAAGAGGAAAAAATTATGAAAAAAGTTTTATTATTAATGAGCGGCGGCGTGGATTCCAGCTATTGTGCGTATCTACTACAAAAACAAGGTTACAGCGTTTATGGGATTTACCTTAAGCTTCACAACAAAGACGAAAAACATCAATACTACACACAAAATATTCAAAAATGCTCTGAATATCTTAAGATTCCTTATCAAATTGTTGATGAGAGAGAGCTGTTTAAAAAAAGCGTGTATGATTATTTTGTCGAATCTTACAAACAAGGCTTAACACCTAATCCATGCGCAATGTGTAATCCTAATGTAAAATTCCACATTGCTTTTAAACTTGCCAAAGAGTTCAATTGCGATTTTGTTGCAACAGGGCATTATGCACAAATCCAAAATGGCAGAATCGCTCAAGCAGTGGATACACATAAGGATCAAAGCTATTTTCTTTTTGGTTTAAAGCAAGAATGGATTGATAGAATTATTTTTCCACTTGGAGACAAAAAAAAAGAAGAAATCAAACCCATTGCACTAAAGGAACTTCCTTGGCTTGGCACACTAGAGACTTATAAAGATTCTCAAGAAATTTGCTTTGTTGAAAATTCATACATTGATATTTTGCAAAAACACTACAACACCAACAAAACAGGAGATGTGCTAGATAGCAAAGGCAATAAAATTGGCACACACAAAGGCTATATGCAATACACCATAGGAAAACGCAAAGGCTTTACAATCAAAGGTGCGCTTACTCCACATTATGTGCTAAAAATCAATCCCAAAGAAAATACTATCATTGTGGGAGACAAAGAAGAATTAGCTACCACACAAGTTCAAGCTCTCAATCTCTCTTTGCCACAAGAATGGTTTGAAGACAAAAGGCAAATAGATTGTGAAGTCAAAATACGCTACAAAAGCCACAAGATTCCAGCTAAAATTAGCCTAGAAAACAAAAACAACCAAAACATTATCACAGCACACCTCAAAGAAGCTGCTTATGGAGTAGCAAACGGACAAGCCCTAGTATTATATGAAGGGAATCAGGTTTTAGGTGGTGGATTTATTGGCACTTTTTAATCAAATTTTAAACTAAATAAATATTATAATGCCCTTGCATTTCTTGCATAAAAGGGCATTTTTCAAAGCTTTCTATTATTTCTTTTTTGGAATTTTTATCTCCGTTTTTCTTCAAACCAAACAACCCACACAAACTTTTTGTTTAAACAATATTAGATATAATTGTGCCATCAAAATAGCAAAAGGGTAAATTATGTTTGATTATGCTAAATATGAAAATGCAACACAAAAAGAAATAATACATGCTTTAAATCTAACACAAAGAAAATCAGAAAAGTTAAACCAGCAATTAAAAGAGAATAGAGAGATTTTTAAATTTTTGCAAAAAAAATTAAAAGAATCTTTTAGTTCTAAAAAAAACAAAAAGAATAATATTCCAAATAGTAAAACAATTAATGCCTTAAACAATAATACAAGTATAGGGGTTTTTAATGATTTTGATGAAGCTAAAAAAGCCTTAATGAGTGATGAATGATGAGAAAAATTGACATTAAAAACACTTTCAAAAAAGATTATAGACAAGTCTTGAAACAAGGTTGGAGTGAAAATGCTATTGATGAAGTGATTAAACAACTTGCAAACGATGATATTTTAAATCCACAATTAAAACCACATCCATTAGGTGGAGATTATAAAAATTATATGGAATGCCATATTTTTAGCGATTTGATAATAATATATCAAAGAGATAAAGAAATTTTAAGTCTTTATCGCATAGGAAGACACCAAGACTTATTTAAAGGCTATTAATCATCACAAATACTAATTTTTGCATTTTGTATCTCTTTAGCTCTTTTATCTATAAAACCTCTTAAACTCATCTGCATCTATTCTTAGCTCTATTACAAAATCATTTTTTCTAAACTTTTTTATAAAAAATGGGTAGTTTTTACACCTTTTTGGAGAAATACAAAAATACTTTCTTTTTTTCTTTGCTTTGAAAGTTTCTACCTGTATAATCTATACATAAAATACAAGGGGGACTTTCAAAGATGAAAAACAGAATCGCAGTCGCAACAGACTTCTCAAAAAAAAGTCTTATGGCACTTACAAAGGCAATCTATCTTGCAAAAAAATTCCAATGTTCTTTAGATGTTTTGCATATTGTGGAATATTCAATCTTCCACAACCCCAAAAAAGACAAAAAAGCAGGCAAAGAAGCTCTAGCAAAATTCATTGAAGATAATTTTCCAAACCTAGAAATAGAAATGCGACAATTTTGCTATGTTGGCACTATCCATAAAGAAATCAATAAACACATCAAAGAATACAAATGCCAAATCTTATGTGTAGGTGCCACAGGAGAGACACAGCATTTGACAGATATTTTGCTTGGCTCTGTTACCAAACAAATCATCAAAAAATCATCTATTCCCGTCCTTGTTGCCAAAAACGAAAGTTTGCCAGATTATATCAATATTTTCTCTCCGACAGATTTTAGCGATTCTTCTGTCAAAATTGCAAAAATTGCAAAAAGAATCTTTCCAGAGGCTCACTTGATTTTCTATCATATGATTAATCGCCCTTTTGAGATTCGATTAGGGCATTATGGTGCTGATGATGAACAAATTACAAATTTCAACCAAAATGCCGAAAACAAAGCCAAAGAAATAGCCAAAAAATTCTTAAAAAACTTCCAAGGTAGCAAAAAAGAAATGATATTAGATAGTGGCATTCTCTCTTATACTCGCCTCTTAAGCGTCGCAGAAAGCAAAAATGCTTCATTAATTGCACTGCCTACAAGTGGCAAAATTAGCTTTTTTGCATTGGATGTTTTAGAAAACTCCAAAATAGATGTTTTGATTTGGAAATTTTAACCACCCTCCAATGAATAACCTCTCTCCCCCTCTTTTTTTCAGCAAAAAAGAGAGGCTGGTTTTTTTGCTCTTTTTAATTGCTATCTTAAGTTGCACCCTAAGCTACAAATATTATCAATTCCACACCCTAAAATCCCAAAAATCCGCCAAAATTGAAGCTAATGTGCTTTTGCAATACACAAAAATGCGAGGAGATAAAAGCTATTATGTCCTAAAACTCCAAAGCAATTTTGGAGCTTTTTATACTACTTCGTGGGAAGACTTAAAGAATCTCAAAAACAAAAGAATCTCTTTAAACATTATTTTAAAGCAAGTTAGTTTTGTAGATTTTCTAAAAGGCTTTTATGCACCAAGTTTTAACCTTTCGCTTTTGCAAGGGGAGAATTTTAGAAAGCCCCTTAGGGATTTTATTTTAAGCCAACACCAAACACAATTAATGGGAGAATACTATCTTTCGCTTTTTTTATCAGATCCTTTACCACTTCCTTGGAGGGATCTTGCTCAAAGCTATGGAATTGCACATATTTTTGCCATATCTGGTTACCATACAGGAATCCTAAGTGCCATAGGATTTTTCATCTTAGGATTAATCTATTCGCCTCTGCATAAGCGTTATTTTCCATACCGCAATCGCTATTTTGATTTGGGAATGCTAGTTTTATTATTGCTTATTGTTTATTATTTTTTACTCACACAATCCCCTTCCTACCTTAGGGCTTTAGCAATGTCTTGTGTAGCATTTTTCCTAATTTTTAAAGGATTAGATATTTTAAAATTAGAATCCTTTTTTTGGAGTATTGGAATTTTACTTAGCTTTTTTCCCTCCCTCATCTTTTCAGTTGGCTTTTATTTCTCATCTTTTGGAGTTTTATATATTTTGCTATTTTTCAAATATTTTAAGATTCCACGCACATTATTTCAAAAATTACTTTATGGATTTTTTCTCAATGTCTTTACATTTTTTCTTATGGGGGTTATTGTTTATTACTTTTTTCCTCCATTTTCTCCCCTTTCCCTCACTTCTTTGATTTTCACTCCACTTTTTACTCTTTATTATCCTTTGATTTTATTAGCACATTTTTTTGGCTTTGGTGGATTATTAGACTTGCTACTCTTGTGGTGGGTTAATATTGATACGCACACTATCACCTTACAACCAAATTTATTTTTCTTTTTATTTTGTAATTTCTTAACCCTCCTAGCAATTTTCTATCGCTACGCATTTTATACGCTTTTTGGAGTGAATTTGATTTATTATATCTATGGAATCTATCTTTTTGCAAAAACTCCATAATCTAGCCCATCTTATGCCACCATTACACGCTCAATACTCATCAATTACCCATCTACTCAATATTTCCAAAACACACCAAAATTTACATTTGGTTTTTTTATGAAAATCAGTTAAAATTCTACATTATTTTTTATTTTCAAAGGAATCTTGTGAATCAATTCATTGCAAAAGTTAGCAAAGGCATTTTTGCGATTCTGCCTTTTTTGTTGCTTTTTTGGATTTTTTCTTTTGTTTATAAGTTTTGTGCAGCGATTTTTTACTCTATTTTTGGCATTACTAATTCTAATTTATTTATCACGCTTTTAATCTTTGCTATTAGCCTTATTTTGTTGTATTATATCGGGCATTTGGTAGATAAAAATAAGGAATTTTTGCTCATTAGAATCACAGAAATCATTATCGGCAAGATTCCTGTTGTAAAAAGCATTTATTCTGGAATCAAAGAAGTCTTACACATATTTTCTGGCAAAAATAAAGAAGGTTATTTGGGTGTAGCTTATGTCAATGTTGGAGAAATGGAGCTAATGGGCTTTATCACCAAAGAAGAAGGGGAATATTATTGGGTTTTTGTCCCAACAACGCCAAATCCTACTTCTGGCTTTATTCTAAGAATCCACCAAAAAAATATTAAAATGTCAGATTTATCTGTAAGCGATGGATTTAAAAAAATCATATCACTAGGAGTCAAATAATGTTTGCAAAAATCAAAGATTTTAGCGAACTTGTCATGTTTCAACACAGCATTTTTTCTATGCCTTTTATTTTTATTGCAATGCTTACTGCAGCAAATGGCTGGTTTGGCTGGAAACTCTTTGCATTTGGGGTGATTGCAAGCATTAGTGCTAGAAATTTTGCAATGGCATTCAATCGTTATGCAGATAGAAAATTTGATAGCACCAATCCACGCACCAAAAATCGCCCAAGTGTTGATGGTAGAATCTCCCCTTTTGCAATGCTTGTTTTTATTTTGATTAATGCTATTGTATTTATTTTTATGGGGTGGTTAATCAATCCTTTGTGTTTCTATCTCTCCGTGCCTATTTTATTGATTTTAGCTAGCTATTCTTTAATGAAGCGATTTACTTCAGCAGCCCATTTGGTTTTGGGGTTATCACTTGGATTAGCACCAATTGCTGGGGTAGCTGCAGTGAGTGGAGAGATTCCATTGTGGAGTGTATGGCTATGCTGTGGTGTGCTATTTTGGGTAGCAGGCTTTGATTTACTTTATTCTTTGCAAGATATAGAACACGACAAAAAAGAAGGATTGCATTCTGTGCCGAGAGTTTTTGGGATTCAAAATACACTTTGGATTTCACGCCTTTTTCATCTTTTAACATTGATTTTTTGGGGACTTTTTATCATGCAATCCAATCGAGGATTCTTAATGTGGTTTGGATTAATCATAGCTGTTTTTGCCCTTGCCTATGAACATTTTTTGGTTTCAAAAAACTTTCACAATATTCCAAAAGCATTCTTTGTTG
This sequence comes from Helicobacter pullorum NCTC 12824, assembly GCF_017979475.1. GTDB lineage: Bacteria > Campylobacterota > Campylobacteria > Campylobacterales > Helicobacteraceae > Helicobacter_D > Helicobacter_D pullorum. The sequence continues at coordinate 17,659 of NZ_JAERIT010000013.1, read as the reverse complement.
TTAATGGTTATCTTGGGATTGTATTTTTTGGATTTTGTTTATTAGATTTAATATTCACAAAATAATATGGGATTAGAGAATATGGAAAATTTTGAAAAAAGCCGCTTAATTAACACCGCCTTGCAAATCCAATACCAAAAAGCCCATGATAATGCTGAAGAATTTGCCATAGAATTTAATAAACTTACCCAAAGCGATGAAGATCCAATAGGAGAATGGTTGCGTTTAATGCGTGCCAAAAAAGGAAATTTAGATAGCGAGAATACAATTATTTTGGAGCTTTTAGTAGAAATTTATCGCAAAATAGAAATCCTAGAGCACAAAATACAAGGCGAAACTAAGTCGTATATTCCTTTATCCAACAAAGATATTATTACTACTATTGGGCATAATTGCTTTGCACTAAAAGATTCCAAATTGCAAGAAAATGCACTTTATTATGGCAGAGTAGAATTGCCCACTTTCCCAACTAGAATCATACCTATTTATTTTATTTTTCATACTAATTTAGCTATTATCGAAAAAATCCATGGGCGAGATGAAACAGAATGGGATAGCTATGTCGCTTCCAAAGAAAGAGCATTAATACGTTTGATGAAATCCAACAATAAAGAGGCTAACCATGAATAACGAAAATATGATACTTTGGATTGGGGGAGGAATCGCTCTTGTTTTTATTTTGCTAATTATCTATTTGTATCTAAAAGATTATGAAAGTGCAAGGAAGGCTAGACGCTATGAAAATTCTATCGAGGATTTAAACAAAGAGATTTATCGTCTCCAAAAAAAATTCAAAGAACAAGAAAACGACTTAGAAAAATTCAAGCAATCCTTTAAGCAACAAATTTATCAAGAAACTCGCCTTGAGATGAAAAATCTCATTGATTCTAACCTTTATGCCCAGATTTCCCCCATCAAAACACACCTTTCCTCCCTTAGAGAAAAATACGAAGAATACCAAGATAACATAGACAATAAAATCATCGCCCTAGAAGAAAGAATCAAAGAATTTGCCTATACACCAAGTAATCCAAATAACATTGATGAAGGGCGTATTATCTCTATGTATAAAGATGGATGGAGTGTAGATTCTATTGCCAAAGAATTACGCATCGGCAAAGGCGAAGTTGAATTTACACTCAAATTTGCTAATTTGGATTAAAGGAAATTTTATGCTTTTACGCGTTCCAGCCACTAGTGCTAATTTAGGACCGGGTTTTGATAGTTTAGGGCTTGCTTTGGAACTTTATAATTATTTTAGTTTAAAGCCCTCAAAATTTACTTCCATTCAAATCCATGGAGAAGGGGCGAAGAATCCAAAATTACGCATTGATAATGTTTTTGTGCGAATCTTTAATGAACAACTCAAAAAACTCATTGGCAAAACCCTTCCATTTAAATTTACTTTTGAAAATTCCATACCTATTTCAAGGGGCTTAGGCAGTAGCTCTGCTGTGATTATTGGTGCAATTAGTGCCGCATTTAAAGTCGCACAAATCCCAATAGATAAGCAAAAAATCATCAATATCGCTTTGCATTATGAATCCCACCCTGATAATATTACTCCAGCTTGTATGGGCGGTTTTAATGCTTGTATGCTCTCACGCAATCAAGTCCGCTTCTTAAAAAAAACTTTGCCCGATTCTATCCAAGCTGTGATTGTTATCCCCAATCAATCTATTTCCACTCATCTATCAAGAAAAACTTTGCCACAAAAATACTCCCAAAAGGACGCTATTTTCAACCTTTCTCACTCTACACTTTTGGCAAGTGCGTTTTTTGAAGAAAAATGGGATTTGCTAAGGGAGGCAAGTATGGATAAATTTCATCAATTTTTTAGAATGAGGCAAATCCCTATTTTATTTGAAGTGCAAAAAACCGCTTTAAACAATGGTGCTTTAATGAGCACTTTATCTGGCAGTGGTTCTACCTTTTTTAACCTCTGTTACAAAGAAGATAGTGCTAATTTATGTGAGGTTTTGACCAATAAGTTTCCAAAATTAAAAGTTCTTACATTGAAATTTGATAATTTTGGTATGGTTTTTGATGATGAATTTAAGCTCTAGTTTGCTATAATCGAGAATTTTATGTCAAGTCCAATTAGAATGTGCATTGTTTGTAGAGAAAGATTTGCTAAAGAGCAATTAACACGCTTACAATATAAAGATTTAGCAATTCACTTATTTAGGGGGGAAGGCAGAAGTTTTTATGTGTGTAAAGCCTGTCAAAATACACCCAACTTTATCAATGCCGTGACTAGAATACATAAGATTGATAAAAAACATAAAGAAATTTTAAAAGAATCATTAAAGGAGATTTTTACATAATGGATAAAATCCGTATCAGTCAAATTGCAAAAGAAATCGGGAAAACTAGCAAAGAGATTCTTCAAAAGGCACAAGAATTAGGGTTTGAAGTAAAAACCGCTTCAAGTGCTGTAACAACAGAACAGGCAGAAGAATTATACAATTATGTTTTATCAGGCAAAAGTGTTGAGATAAAAACTTCCAAAGAAGAAACCAAAAAAAGCACCAAAACAGAAAAAACCACAAAAACAAAGAAAGAAGAATCCAAACTCAAAAAAACAAAAGAAGATGAGATTGACAAAAAAACTCGCACAAAAACTTCCACAAAAGATTCCAAAAAAGAATCTCCAAAAATCGCAATCACAGAAGTTTTACAAGAAGAAAATCCACAAGAATCCCCAAAAACACAACAAGAATCTCCAAAGCAAGACTTACCCATTACCCCTCAAGAAAATTCCACTATCAAACGCACGGGATTACGAATTGTTAAAAAACGAGACTTAAAAACCGAAGAAATCCCACAAACACCAATAGAAGAAAAAAAGGAACCTTCAAAAACACTACAAGATTTGTTAGGCAATTTTGACAATGATAGCTTTGCAAAAAAAGACAAAAAAAAGAAAAAAGAAAAATCCAATCTACAACACACCAAAAAGCCCAACCAACAAAAAATAGATTTATTAGACAATAGGGAGTTTCAAAGCTCTGATGATGAAGAGGAAGAAGGCATTATTTTATTTGATTTAAGCGTGCAAGATGAAGTCAATCTTGATGAAGAAGAAAATGAAAAAAGAGCTACCACAGAAAGAATCAAAATCCAGCGTCACAATCCTTTTATGGAGCAAGGTAGCACAAGGCGTTCTAGCCGCAAAAAAGCCCCAAAACCTCAAAAAACTCAAGAAACTATCCAAGGAATTGTAAATATTCCAGAAGAAATTAGAGCCTATGAATTTGCAGAAAAAATAGGGCGTTCCACAGGAGATGTTATCAAAGTCCTTTTCTCACTTGGAATGATGGTAACTAAAAACGACTTTTTAGAAAAAGACGCCATTGAAATCCTAGCAGAAGAATTTGGCATACAAATCGAAATTACAAATAATGCCGATGAGCTAGACTATACACAACTCCACGAATCTAATGAAAATGAAAAAGACTTGGTAGAACGCGCACCCGTTGTTACGATTATGGGGCATGTTGATCATGGAAAAACTTCTTTGTTAGATTACATTAGAAATACCAAAATCGCTTCAGCTGAAGCAGGAGGAATCACTCAACACATTGGAGCTTACACGATTACCAAAAATGGCAAACAAATCACCTTTATTGATACTCCCGGACATGAGGCTTTTAGTGAAATGCGTGCAAGAGGAGCTTCAGTAACAGATATTGCAATTATCGTTATTGCCGCAGATGATGGCATCAAACCTCAAACAATCGAAGCATTAAATCACGCAAAAGCCGCAAATGCACCGATTATTATTGCAGTCAATAAAATTGACAAACCCGAAGCAAACACCGACAAAGTCAAAGCAGAAGCGGCAGAGCTTGGATTTACTCCACTTGAATGGGGAGGCGAATATGAATTTGTGCATATCTCTGCAAAAACAGGAGAAGGGATTGATGATTTATTAGAAACCATTTTACTTCAAGCAGAAATCCTAGAATTAAAAGCCAACCCAAATAAACCCGCGCGTGCTGTTGTAATTGAAAGTAGCTTAGAAAAAGGAAAAGGACCTGTTGCAACATTAATCGTCCAAAATGGAACATTAAAAGTTGGGGATAGCATTATTGCAGATACTGCTTATGGGCGTGTAAGAGCGATTAGCGATGATTTAGGCAAAAATATTACTACCATTACACCTTCTGGAGTGGGCGTTATCACCGGATTAAATGAAGTCCCACCTGCTGGTTCTATCCTTTTGGCTGTAGAAAATGACAACATTGCCCGAGATTACGCACAAAAACGCGCAGCCCACCTACGACAAAAAGAGCTTTCACACTCTACAAAAGTTTCTTTTGATGAGCTTAGCTCTATGGTAGCACAAGGGCAGCTTAAAAATCTCCCTGTTATTATCAAAACCGATACTCAAGGAAGTTTAGAAGCTATCCGCGGTAGTTTAGAAAAACTTCAAAACGATGAAGTAAAAGTCAATATTATCCACAAAGGCGTAGGAGGTATCACAGAAAGCGATATTACTCTTGCAGCAGCAAGCACAAATTGTGTAATTTTGGGCTTTAATGTCCGCCCAACAGGAAGTGTCAAAAATAAAGCAAAAGAACTAGGGATTGAAATCAAAACTTACTCTATTATTTATGCTCTAATTGATGATATTAAAGCCTTGCTTGGCGGATTACTCTCCCCTGTATTTGAAGAAGAAAATACCGGACAAGCAGAAGTAAGAGAAACATTTAATATCGCAAAAGTAGGGACTATCGCGGGTTGTTTTGTAACTGATGGAGTGATTCAAAGAGGCATCAAAGTCCGCTTAATTAGAAATGGGGTTGTAATCCATACAGGAAACATTGCTTCGCTTAAAAGATTCAAAGATGATGCAAGAGAAGTGCAAAAAGGCTTTGAATGCGGAATTATGCTAGAAAATTATAATGATATTCAAGTGGGTGATGTTTTTGAAACTTACAAAGAAGTTGCCAAACAAAGGACATTCTAGGAAATGAAAAATATCAAGCTAGAGCGGACTCAATCGCTTCTAAAAGAGCTTATCCCAACAGCATTAGCCAATCTTAATGATACTAGGCTCAATGCCTTAAATGTAATTGAAGTAAAATGTTCAAGAGGTAAATATTCTGCACAAGTTTTTTTAGATTCTGCTTCTTTGGATAAGCAAGAGCAAAAAGAAATCCTAAATCAACTCAAAAAAGCAAAAAATCTCATCAAAGAATACTGCTTAGAAGAAACCGGCTGGTTTAGATGTCCTGATTTTCAATTCTTTTTTGATGAATCGCTTGAAATAGAAAACAAACTAGACAAAATCTTCCGCACTATTGAGCAAGAAAAACAAAAAAGGAATATCGATGCTAATTAGCCAAGAATTACAAGCAAAAATCCAAAAACTTGTAGAGAGTTTTGGTTGCAAAATCTATGATATTACAACCCTCAAAGAAAATGAAAACCAAATCCTTAGAATCTCTATTACCAAAAAACCTTCTGTTAGCCTTGATGATTGCCAAGAAGTTAGTCTTGCACTCTCTCCGCTTTTGGATGTTGAGATTCCAAATTTCGAAAAATATTACCTAGAAGTGAGTTCTCCGGGGATTGAACGCCCCTTAAAAACCAAAGAACATTTTGAAGATGCAATAGGTGAATTAGTAAAAATAAAAACCACCTCCAAACAAGATTTCAAGGGCAAACTCATAGCCATAGACGATGAATCTCTAAAGCTAGAAAGTGGCGAAATAATTCCAATTTCTGAAATCAAAAAAGCACAAACTTATTTTGAATGGTAGAATCTCTTTATTTAGAATTAGCAATCAAAGAGGCATGGAAAACCCAATGCCAAACCCTACCAAACCCTGCAGTTGGTGCAGCTATTTTGGACAAAAATGGCAAACTCCTCTCTATTGATGCACACCAAGAAGCAGGCAAACCCCATGCGGAAGTTTTAGCCCTCAAAAATGCCTATTTCCACCTCACCCAAGATTCTGCTATCCTTTCACTCCAAGAATCCCACCAAATCCACCAATATCTCAAACAAAATGCCAAAGATATTTTTCACAACTCCACTCTCTACACCACGCTAGAACCTTGTATGCACGAAGGCAAAACCCCTTCTTGTGCATCTCTTATCAAATCTTTAGGAATCAAAAATCTCATTGTTGCAGCAAAAGACCCCAATCCCAAAGCACAAGGCGGTGCAGAATATCTCGCAAATTCCAATATAAAAGTTACTAAAATATGGGAGGATTCACAATTTAACACGCTTGCTATCAAAGCTCAAGAATTACTATTGCCCTTCAACCTTTTGCAAAAAAAAGGAAGTTTTGTGCTGTTTAAATATGCTTGCAGACTTGATGGTAGTATTGATGGGGGGCAAATTAGCTCCAAAGAAACACAAATTTTTATGCACAATCTACGCTCCAAACTTAATAATCTCATCATTTCAGGAAAAACAATTTTGCTTGATAATCCCACACTAGATTCAAGGTTTTGTTCTTTGGCAAACAAAAACCCTCCTAATATCACAATTTTGACCAAAAATTCCAATTTCCCTCAAACCGCTCCCCTCTTTGCTATTCCTAATCGCAAAGTTGAAATTTGCCACTCTATTCCAAACTTTAGCGGTTTTGTAATGTGTGAAGGCGGAAGCAATCTTTTAGAATCTCTCCTGCCCCATATTGATATGCTGCTTGTCTTTGTAAGCCCAACCCTTTCGACTTATCACCTAACGCACCATTTTCAAGCCCATTTTAAACTTCTACACTGCCAAATGATAGGCAATGATATAGCCCTTTGGCTTTTACCCCAAAAATAACGCCAACTCATCGCCCAAAAAATAATCCAACGCATAGATTTTATTCTCTTTTTTTTCTACTTTTTTCTCATTGAGCAAAATTTCTAAGGCTTTCTTTTTGGTTATTTTAGATTCTAGCACACCCACACAAGAGCGAAGCCCCAAAAATAAATGTTCTAATTCTATATCCTTTGATTTTAGAATCTCTCTATCTCCACTTTTTCCCTTCAAATAATCCTCAATTTCACACACCCCATAAGTCCTAATACCATTGATACACCCTACTGCACCCGCTCCAATACCTAAATATTCTTTTTGTTCCCAATACCCTAGATTATGCTTAGAATAATAACCCCTTGCATAATTGCTCACTTCATATTGCACAAACCCTTGTTGCCCCAAACACTCTTTCATAAAATGCCCCATACTCGGATACCCCTCAAACTCTCCACTAAATTCCCTTTTTTGTTGCACAAAAAATCTACTCCCCTCATCAATGCTTAATTGATAAGCAGAAATATGATTAATAGGCAACTTAGATGCCATTTGCACTTCTTGCTCCAAAATCTCTTTGGCACAAAATGGAGTGCCATAAATCAAATCTATACTAATATTTTCTAACCCAACTTTGAGTGCATTTTCCATTGCCTCATAAATAGAATCTTCTCTATGAATACGCTCCAAAAATCGCAATTTTTCAGCAAAAAAACTCTGCACCCCAAGACTTAAGCGATTGACACCAAAACTTTTTAGATTCTTCATCCATTCTAAAGTTAGTGAATTTGGATTTGCTTCAATATTGACTTCTGCATTCCCTTCCAAAAAAGGATAAAGAATCTCAAAAATTCTTTGGTATTTTGATGATTCCACCACACTTGGAGTACCACCCCCTATATAAACTGAAGTGATTTTAGAAACTCCATAAAACGCCAATTGCTCCGCCAAATCATCATACAATCTTTGCATATATTGATGCTTAAGATGATTTTTATTAGTTTTTGAATTAAATGCACAATAACCACATTTGCTATCACAAAAGGGAATGTGCAAATACACTGCCACTTCCAAGATAAATCCTAAAAAAATGCAAAATTATAGCAACAAAGCAATTTTTACAAGATTAAACCTATCTATCAAATACTCAAATACACCGCCAAAGTCGTTACCAATATTCCAAGAATAATTGCAATGATAGATCCTTTCCTATCGCGTTTGCAAAATGCCGTTAAAAACAATCCAGAAAGATACAAAAGCACTAAAGCAATCGAAAATCCAACCGCTAAAATATCAAAATAATACTTCCCAGCCGCCTTATGCAAAAGCAGCAAAACTCCATACCAATTTCTATCAATTGCCCTTAGTGTATAATTTGGGCTATTTTTATCTTGTGTGAGCAAAACTTGATATTTCAAAGTCCCCATAGAATGAGAACCTTTGAAAAATCTAACTTCTGTATTGCTTGGTATTTCTAGCTTATTTTCTTTTAGGATTCTTAGCATTGTCTCCCTCTCACTTCCCTTTTGGATAGGGGCTTGAATCCTAACTTCATGAATCTCTGCCCCCGCATTTTGCCGAATATCAAAAATATATAAAGAACCTGTAATAGCATAAATCAAAGCCATAGGTATAAAAAATAAACTAACATACAAATGCACTTGCATCCAAGTTTTATTACTGATAATTTTTTTTGCCATTATTTACTTTCCTTAAAAATCTAATTTATAACTAATCCAAAAATTCCTACCATCGATATAATCTTGATAACTATTTGCATAAGAAATAGCACCACCCCTACCAACACTTTCATAAGGCTTATAAAAATCTTTATCAAGTAAATTATTAATTGCTAATGCTATACTTGAATTTTTTGTCATCTTATAGCTAACACCCAAATCTACAACATAATAATCTTCATATTTTCTTGTTTCATCAATCAACGAATCATATCTGCCACTCCCCCTAAGGTATGAGCTAAATTTACCATTGGTATAATTAAGCTTTAGTGTTGCAATATGCCTAGGTGTATCGGCAAATCTTTGCCCATTATTCACACCACTTTTGTATTTCTTATCCATAAAGGTATAACTCAAATCTGCACTCAAACCATACCATTTTGCAGTCTGCACACTCACTTCAATCCCTTTAACTTGTGTTTTAGCTACATTAGAGAAAAATCTACAAGCATTTTCCCCATTTGTCCCTTCTGGTCCTTGGCAAATGCTTCCATTAGGCAACATATCCCCTTGATTAAAATCCTCTGATTCAATTGCATCTCTAAAATCTGTCTGAAAACCTGTAACACTTAAATTTGCATAGCTTGGGAATTCAAAAATTACTCCAATTTCATAGTTTGTGCTTGTCTCTGGCTTTAAATCTGAATTTCCATAAACACCTTGATTATTGCGATTATTAAGACGATAGATTCCATCAAAAAGCTGTCTCACCTCTGGCGTCCTATATCCCTTTGCCACACCGCCTTTAAGTGTAATAGTTTCTGTGAGATGATACACTAGATAACCTCTAGGGGTTACTTCACCATCAAATAAATCACTATGCGCGTAGCGAATCCCTCCTGTTAAGATTAAATCATCGGTAATATAATATTCTGCTTCCGCATAAGGTGCTATTGTATTTTGCTCAAATAAATGCCCCTTAATCTCTGCATATTTAGCATCGCTATTATTGTTTAAGTAGCTTTCATAGAGATATTGCACCCCTGCACTTAAAGTCATAGAACCCATTGCATTAAAATCAAAAGGCAAAACCCCTTTACTCTCTACAATATAACTTGTCCCTTGTGCATCAATAGTTTTATCATCTGTGAAATTTGCTTGTGCATAAGTATTAATAGAACCAAAATGATAATACCCATCATGGTTTAAAAGCACCCTGTCTTTATAAACATTCCTTGGCGAATAAGTCCCAGCAGAGCTACTAGCCAAAGAAGCGGTATAGGCTACTGAATGTTCTGCATCTAAATAAACATTGTTTTGTTCATTGATTGTCCAATTAAGCTTACCACCGATATTTCCAAGCCTCATTTCCCCTGCACTATGGCTTGCATAATCCCCTGTTGGCGTGGTAATTGCTGTATCACCCTTGGTATAATATTTTCCCCTTAATGCCAAAGAAAGCTTATCTTTTACCAAAGGAATTGCCATATATCCATTAATCCCCCTTGAATTTCCATTAATTTTAGGGTGTTGCTGAAAAGTAGAATCAAAGCCAATAGAAGCACTAAATTGGCTTGGATTTTTCTTTGTAATGATATTGACAACCCCACCAACTGCATCTCCACCATAAAGAGTAGAAGCAGGACCCCTAATAACCTCAATCCTCTCAATCATTGACAATGGTGGCAAAAATGTGCTTTCAACGCCACCAAATCCATCATCATAAAGCCCTTGGATACTATTTTGCCTTTTCCCATCAACAAGCACCAAAACATATCCACTACTAGAGCTAAATCCACGGATAGAAAAATCATAACTTCCCAATTTATTTAATGAAACATCTACCCCCGGCACCCCCATTAAAGCCTCACCCAAATCTTTAAATGGACGCCCCTCTAAATCTTCCTTAGTAATTACTGAAATACTTGCTGGTGCATCTTTCACATCTTGAGAAAAACCACTTGCACTAACTACTGAAGTATCCAATCGATATTGTTCCGCTGCATTTACCCCTACCCCGCAAAAAATCAAAGCTAAAGAAATATAAGATACATACCTACTTTTGGATATTTTTAACATTAATAACACTCCTAAAATAATAATAAGAATGGATTTTATTTATTATTGACTTAAAAAATAATAAAAATGATAATGAAAGCCATTTAATATTATTATATGGAGTAATTTAATTATTATTTAATATTATTTTATTTTTCAATACCAAGAGAATAGAAGTTTAGGATTCTAGTCTAGAATCTCCAAGATTCTAGCTAAAAATCACATTAGGCATAATAGTAGGATAACGCTTGGTTTTTTTAAACATCAGCTTTCTTAAAGCATTGCGAATCTCGTTTTCCATAGCTTTTTGACTGCTATAAAGTTCTTTTTTGCAATTTTTAACAAAAAGTGAGAAAAACTCCTCAATTTCTTTATTAAAGCTCAAAATATCTTTATTTGCAATAATTCCCATTGTTTGTATTCTTGGCTTACCGATGACTGCATTCTTTGCCTTATCTATTTGGACGACTACAATCACTATACCATTTTCAGCAAGATTCTGCCTATCTAGCACCACATCATTTGCAACAAATGCATTGATTTGATTATCAATATAGATTTTACCAGTTTTCACACTTCTTACTTTGCGTAAATAATTGTGTGCGATTTCTATTTGATCACCATCTTCCATAAGATAAATATTTTTTTCATCAACCCCACAAGAAATGGCTGTTTCTTTGTGTTTTAAAATATGATTATACTCTCCATGCACAGGCAAGAAGAATTTTGGCTTCACAAGTCTTAACATCAACTTTTGCTCTTCTTGTGCAGCATGCCCACTTGTATGAATCTCACTAAAATCTTGATAATACACTTTTGCACCAGCTTTATTAATAAAATTCAAAATATTTGAAACAGAACCTTCATTACCCGGAATCGCTTTTGCTGAAAGTATCACAATATCGCTTGGCTTGATTTTAATATGTCTATGTTCATCAGTTGCCATACGATAAAGGGCGCTCATTGTCTCCCCTTGGCTACCTGTTGTGACAATCAAAACTTCTTCATCGGCATATTTTGCCACTTCGTGTGCTTCAATAAAAATATTTTGTGGCAAATCTATATAACCCAAAGTCCTTGCAATTTCCAAATTTTTCTCCATAGAGCGTCCAATTACAGAGATTTTTCTACCATATTTCAATCCATACTGGATTGCTTGATAAACACGATGGATATTAGAGCTAAAAGTACTCATAATCACACGCCCCTTAGCCCTCGAAAACAACATATCAAATGCGGGTCCAACGCTTGCCTCACTAGGAGTATATCCTGCTTTATGGGAGTTTGTAGAATCGCTAAGCAGCAATAAAACGCCTTGTTCTCCATAATATGCGATTCGATTCAAATCTGTTGGATAACCATCAATGGGTGTATGATCGATTTTAAAATCACCTGTGTGGAATATCACTCCAGCCTCTGTTTTGATAGCCAATGCACTAGAATCTACGATTGAATGAGTAATGTGTATCCATTCAATCTCAAATTCACCAATTCTAATGGGCTTTCTTTTTTCTACTGCGCGAAAAAGCGAGCGATATTTTTTCAAACCATGCTCATCAAATTTAGAACCAATCAATCCCAAAGGAAGCGGAGTCCCATAAATAGGAAATTGATATTTTTTAAACAAATAAGGCATCGCACCAATATGATCCTCATGTGCATGGGTAATCACAATCCCTGCAATTTTGTCTTTTATCACTTCAAGATAGCTAAAATCTGGCACCAAAATATCTATCCCGTGCATATCGCCATCAGGGAAACTCATTCCTGCATCAATAATAATTGCAGAATTTTGAGTTTCAATCACCGTCATATTTCCGCCAATTTCACCAAGCCCGCCAATAGGAGTGATTCTTACCTTTCCATTTGGATTAAATTGCACTTGAGAGTGTGTAGTCAAAGAATTTTGATGGACTTTTGCATTCACTTCAACAGCTTTTCTTAATTCCAAATTAGATTGATTGACCTCTCTATTTCCGCCATTTCTATTGTGGAATTTTTCTCCATTTTGTCCAGAATTATTTTGAGATTTTTTGTGCCTATAGTGATTGCGACTTTGTCCCTCTTGCCCTTGTTTTTCTTCTCTTGTTCTATCTTGTTGGTTTCGTGGTTTAAAACGCCTTTTATTTGGCTCTTTTTGTGAATTTGTATTTTGTGTATTATTTTGCGTTTCTTTTTCTTCCATGACAATCCGCCTTTTATAAAATTTTCAAAAGTCGGTGATAAGTGGCAGTATCAATCTCATGAGGTCTTTTATTGGGCGTTATTTGCAAATCTTCTAAAACTTCCAAAACTTTTTGTTTGGAATAGTTTTTAGAAAGATTATTAAAAATCGTTTTTCTTGGGGCGTTAAAAGAAATCTTTAGCAATCCCTCTAATGCCTCCAAAAAATCGCTTGGCAATATTTGATTCTTTTGTATCAAAAATACCGCAGAAGTTACTTTTGGCTGTGGCACAAAGGCAACTGGTGGGACTTCAAAAAGCAATTTTGCCTCCCCAACACTCTGTGTTAAAACACTCAAAGCACTAAAATCACTTTGATTCTCACTAGCACAAAATTTTAAAGCAACTTCTTTTTGTGTCATCACGACACAGCCCTTACACAAAGGATCTTTAATGGCTTTTATTACCAACAATGTTGCAATATAATAAGGCAAATTTGAAATAAGAAAATAAGGCTTATCCCGCAAACTATTTCCCTTCCAAATTTCCATTACATCGCCAATTTTAAGTTCCAATTGCTTACTCTCAAGGGCTTTTTTAAAACGCTCTTTCAAATAAGGTAGCAATTCCTCATCGACCTCATAAGCAGTGATATTCCCTAAGCCTAAAAGCTTATTTGTTAGATCACCTAAGCCAGCCCCAATCTCAATAAGCTCCAAATCAAGAGCCTCTTTGGGAATGGATTGGACAATCTGCAATAACACATTCTCATCTTGTAAAAAATTCTGTCCAAAATGCTTTTTTGCAAGTCTATTTTTATCAATTGTTTTGATATTTCAAACCTTAAAAAATATTTTTTTATTGTAACATAATTTTATTTAATTTAACGCTTTTCAACCAAACCATTTTCAGAAATACAAATTCTCACCGATGCACCAAAATTATCCATTAATTCCAAAATTACCTCGCTATCTGGATAACTTACCTTTTCTCCCGATTTTTTACATCTTACAAACCCCAAATCATCAAAAAGTATTCTTCCTCCATTTTGCTTTCCGCATCCTCCATACATTTGCACCTTACTCACTCCATACCGCTTAGATATAGATAAATCACCCTCCCTTAAACCATTTGCAAATTTGGTATTATTATAAGTATAAACACTCAAATATTTTCCACTCATAGAATCCCTAGCAACTTCAAAAGAATCCATAGGTCTATCATCAAAATTTTTTGTCTTAGAGCTCCTTGCACTATCGCTAAAAACAGAATAAGCCCAACCAATATTTTTCAAATCAGCAAACTGCAATCTCCAAAAACTCTCTTGGTATCTTTCTCTCTCTTCTTGACAAAAATCACTTTGACAAAAAGCATTTTGCGTAATTTGCTTAGAAGAATTGAGTGCCAAAAAACGCGTGTAATTTAGATGATTCACAATCTGCTCTTGTGCAAGATTTAATAAAGATTGTGGATAAATCACATAGCCAACTGCACCCAAAATCCCAATAATTGCCAAAACAAGTAAAATTTCAAATAAGCTAAAGGCTTTTTTGGACATAAAACACTGCAACCTTTTTGCCATAATAAAAAATAGGAATCTCTTTTGCATTTTTTACAAAATGAGTAGTAATCTTGACATTTCCACCTTGATTGATTCCATAAAACCTTAAACGCTTTTGCATTCTTTCATTTGTATTGACTTGAAAAATATTCTGCTCTTTTAGATTTTGAGCCAATTCTTTTGCCAAATAATGGCGGTATGCAAAATATTCTTCTTGATTGCTGCTAAATAATGCAAATAAGGGCTTAGAAAATAGCAAAACCAAAACCATTGCCAATAAAACCAACAAAGTTATCCCAAAAGGTATTTTATAACGCGATTTAAACTCAGGTAATCTCACTCTAAGCCCCGAAAAATACAAACTCACCATCAAAGGAATCCCCACTATCAATAATGGTGCAAAAGTTTCAGTTTCCACCTTTTGACGCAAAGACAAAAAAAGAATAAAACCTAATGCAACAATAGAAATATACCAAATCAATGGCTTTGTTTTAGAGTTATAAAAACGATAAAGTGCGTATAAAAAATACAAAAAAACCAAGGGTGAAAAAATCAAAAGCAAATGCCCACTAGTATCAATGAAATATCCTGCTGGGTGTCCTCCAATTTCTAAATCAAATAAATACATATTAAGCGCAAAAAATATCAACGAAAGAAAAACTAAAAATGTATTTTTTTGTGCAATCCCATAAAAAATTAATGCCAAAAAAACCAAAGCAAAACTTTTATCCACAAAAGCCATAATCAACAAAAGCCAATAAGGAATTTTATGCGTTTGTTGATACAAAATACACAACAACAAAGTAAGAAAAATAATAATTCCGCTATTAGAAATAAGGATTGCAGCTGCATTCACTCCGGGTAGCAACAAAAACAACAAAACACAAAAAAGTGCATCACTTGGACGCTTCAAGAATCCTTTGGCAAAAATAAACATTAAAACTGCATTGCACAAATGCAAAAGCAAAAAAAGCATTCTTAGTCCAATATCATTTTGCCCAAACAAAAAAACACTCAAATTGCTTAGAAAGCCACCAAAATCCAAAGGTTCAAAAAAATGACTTGCTTCATCATAGCTAATGCTTAGATTCTTGCCAACCCACAAAAGTATCAAAAAATCTACAATCAATAAAACACATAGATAAAAATAAATTTTTCTACTTTCTACTAGCATTAACTACATTTCAACAAATTTATAGCCATCTTTATGCAATTCTCTTCGAATTTCATCTTGATGCTCTTTGCCTTTTGTTTCAATCACCACAACCACATTTGCATCGCCATACCCCAAAGAAGTGGAAGTCCTATCAAAATCGATTTTTACAATATTTGCCCCCAATCTTGAAAGCAAATCACTAAGAGACTGCAAACTTCCGGGCTTATCAATCAAAACAACACTAAAACGCATTTTGCGATGAGAGCGAACCAAGCCTTTTTCAATAATCACTCCAAGCATTGTAACATCAATATTTCCACCGCTCAAAACCAACCCCACAGATTCATTTTGAGCAATTTTGAACTTATGGTGCAAAAGAGCCGCCACAGCAGCTGCCCCAGCACCCTCTACTACTAATTTTTGTTTTTCTAACAAATACAAAATTGCATTAGCGATTTCCTCATCATCCACCATTACAATCTCATCTACACTCTCTAAAATATAATCAAAATTTCTCTCATTCACATCACGCACAGCAATACCATCGGCAATTGTCCGCACAGATTTTGTGGTTTGGATTGCCTTTTTATAAAAAGAATGATACATTCCCGGCGCACCTTGTGCGACAACCCCTACTATCCTCACACTTGGTAACATTTGCTTATAAGCTGCAGCAATTCCAGAAATCAATCCTCCTCCACCTATAGGAACAACAATAGTTGTTAGATTATTTTGATCTTCTATCATTTCTAATGCGATTGTCCCCTGCCCTGCAATCACCTCATCATCGGCAAAAGGGTGAATAAAATGCAAATTATTCTTTTGTGCATACTCCAAAGCATAAGCGTAAGCTTCATCATAATTGTTTCCATGCAAAATTGCTTCTGCTCCAAGCTCCTTAACCCCCATAACCTTAAGCAATGGAGTGGATTCTGGCATTACAATAACCGCTCTAATGCCATAATGCTTTGCACTATATGCCACACCTTGTGCATGATTCCCAGCACTTGAAGCAATCACCCCATTTTTCCGCTCTTCTTGAGTGAGAGTGGCGATTTTATTAAAGGCTCCTCTTAGCTTGAAAGAACCGGTATTTTGGAGATTCTCTTGTTTGACATAGACTTTTGCTTGACTTAATTCACTAAGTTTTGGTGCAAAAGCCAACTTTGTATGTTCTACCACGCCTTTTAATCTGCGACTTGCGTCCATTATTTTTGCTAAAGCAATCATTTACACAACCTTTGATGTTCTAATTTGATACATAAATTTTCAAAATACATTATCCCTTTTGCTTCCAATTCCTCTTTTGCCCCTTGCCTTTGAATCCCAAGCTGTGCCCAAACGCATTTTGGCTTGTTTTCTAACTCTGAAATCTCTTGAATTATCCCCAAAAGTGCCTCACTTTTGCGAAAAATATCCAAAATATCAACTCCTCTGTTTTGCCTGATAGATTCATCACAAAAAACTTCCTGCAAACTCCGATAAACCTTCATTCCAAGAATCTCTCCACCTTTTGGATAAATAGGGATTATTCTATAACCTTTTTCCAAAAGATATTTTGCCACTTTATGACTTGGCTTATCTTCACTGGGAGAAAGCCCCAAAATAGCAATGGTTTTAGATTGTTCTAAAATTTGTTTTATTTGTAAATCTTGATTAATCATTTTTGCAACTTTTTTAGAAGAATTTTAACGAAGTTTTTTAAAAGTTTTCTAAAACTTATCAATTACAAAATTTTAAGTTGAGGGAATATTCAATTATTTGTTTGTTCTCTCCCTAATTAGCCTCCTTTTAAAAGGATTTTATCCTTTTTGCTAAAAGGGGGCTTTTTTTGTTTATAGAGAATTTTGGTATAATAGTAAAAATTAGGAAAAATAGATAAAATAAAAGAAAAAATCAATCTTTTAAAGTTTTGGCTTGGCATATTTGTTGCAACTTTTTTAGCCATTATTGGCTGGGGAGTTACAAATTATGCAAAGACAGAAAGTTGGTTGTTAGCATTATCTATTCTTTTAATTATTCTTTTAAGTGTTTTGATACTTATTGTATCAAAACGCATTAATAAAAAAATTAATGATTTGGAGGATTTATAATGGGAACAATTACAGCCATATTTATGGCATTGGCTATTTTTCTTATACCTATTGTTGGATTAATATCTATTAGAGATATTGATAAAGACGAAGAGTAAAGAGTAGTCAAGAGAACCTTAACTGCATAACTTAGCCCAAGATTCTTTTTATGAAATCAAAAACACTAGGTTGAAGTATTAT
>NZ_JAERIT010000012.1 GCF_017979475.1 Helicobacter pullorum NCTC 12824 | reverse complement strand
TGCAAATGGAGTTCAATCTCATGCAGGGTATATTAGATTAGGAGTGTGGTGGTAGAACACTCACTCTTAAAGTGAGAGTATAGAGAAATTAGGAAAGTGAGTTTTGCAGTGCAAAATCATAAAAGGGTGAGAGTGTATAGGGGGTTCCTAGATTTTCACCTTGTCCTTTTTGGTTTAGGGTGATGATTAAGAATTTTTCGCAATATTCTCTTTCTTTGATGATTTTGTGGAGCTTTTGTTCGAGGGAATGTTGCTGAATGAAAGGCAAACATAGAATCCCCAAAGAAACTTGAGGCAAATAAAAATCAAGCTTATCGGTAAAAAAAATGTCTTGTTTGAAATGGTAAAGCAATTCTAAAAATACCATATTTTCAAAGAGGGAAGAAAAGTTTTTGTCATAACTTACCGCATTTTTAAGTGTAAAATCATAAAAATAAAGTTTTTTGGGAGAGAGATTGTGTTCAAACTTTTCAAGCCAAAAAAGTATTTTGCTATCTTGTAAAAATTTTGCATATTCGTAGAATCTATCTTTTGAGATTTTGCCTTCCTTTTTTAGCTTTGTGTATATTTGGTGCAATGAAACTTTAAGCCCTAGATTTTGAGCGAGATTTTTGAGAATCCAAAAATGAATATTGTCATTGGCTAGAAATTTGAGAAATTCTCCCTTTTTGTAATCATTGAGTGATTCTGCTTCAAAAAGATTCCCATATTTGAGATAATTATTAAAAGAGTCTTGAATATTTGGCTTGTGGATTTGCTGGTATTCATAAAAAGTAATGGGGGGAAGTTCAAAGATTGAATAATTTGTAATTTGGTGTGGAATATCGCTAATTAGCGTAATTTTGGGTAGGTTTGGGAGTTTGAAAGAGGGCATATAAGAATCAACAATCAAAATTTCTACTTTTTCTTTTTGGCAAAAAGATTCTAAATCATCGAAATCTTTATTTGGATTGATTTTGGAATCTTTTAGATTGATATACATTTTTTTGAGATTTTTAAATTCGGCTTGTTGGTAGTATTGTAAAACAAAATTTGTTTTGCCGATGTTTTTTGCACCATAAATAAGGTTTAAATCTTTGAGCTTTATATCTACTTTTCTATGGATTTTAGCAATATTTTTGGGATAAGATTCTAAGATTTTTTCTAAAACCATAAAAATTTCCTTGATATTTTGTAGGATTTGAATGATGAAATTTTATAACTTTCCTTTTTAAAAGGAAATAAATTGCAAAAATTCATTGTAAAGTATTATCAAAATAAAAACTTTTGAAGTATAATTTCGACTTCCAAAAATATTACATTGGCTAGCCAATGAGTTCTTTGAAGGAAAAATTATGGAAAAAATTAGACTTAAGTTAAAAGCGTATGATCACCGCGTTCTTGATAGGTCAGTTGTTTCAATCGTGGAAGCTGTAAAAAGAACAGGTGCAGAGATTCGTGGTCCTATTCCACTTCCAACTAAAAAAAGACGATATACAGTCTTAAAATCTCCTCATATCAATAAAGATTCAAGAGAACAATTTGAAATTCGTGTTCATTGTAGAGTTATTGATATTGTTTCGGCAACTCCAGAAACAGTGGATAGTTTGACAAAATTAGATATGGCACCAGAAGTGGATGTAGAAGTCCGCTCAATGGGTAAATAAGGGGTATAAATGGAATTTTTAGTAGAAAAAATCGGAATGAGTAGAACCGTTGCTAAACCAAGCATACCTGTAACATTATTAAAAGTTAAAAACGCAAAAGTTTGTGAAGTTTTAGAGGGTGGAAAAGCTCTAGTGGCTTATCACCAAGGAAAGTCAATTAATAAATCTATTGCAGGGCAACAAAAAAAGTATAATCTTGATAAAGAATACAATAAGTTTGCTACACTTGAAGTAAATAATACAGAAGCAGGCGATTTGGATTTATCAGTATTAGAAAATGCAAAAAGAGCAAAAGTTTCTTTTAATACAAAAGGTAGAGGCTTTAGCGGTGTTATGAAAAGATGGAATTTCCAAGGTGGTCCGGGTGCGCATGGTAGTAGATTCCACAGGGCACCGGGTTCTATCGGAAATCGTGAGTGGCCGGGTCGTGTTCAGCCGGGTAAAAAAATGGCAGGACATTATGGGAATGAAAAAGTAACCGTTCAAAATGAAATCATCTCTTTTGATAAAGAGCATGGTGTGCTTGTATTGAAAGGTTCTGTTCCCGGATTTAATGGTGCATTTGGTAAGTTAAAGGTTGTAAAATGAGTAAAGCAATTATTTTAGATAAAGAATTGAAAAAGAGCGGTGAAGCACAATTGCCCGAAAGCTATAAAAGTATCAATTCACATAATCTCTATCTTTATATCAAATCATTCTTGGCTTCTATGCGTGCAAATAACGCAATGGCAAAAACTCGTGGTAGAGTTAGCGGAGGAGGCAAGAAGCCTTGGAGTCAAAAAGGTGGTGGTAGAGCAAGAGCGGGTAGTATCACTTCTCCGGTATTTGTTGGCGGGGGTGTTTCTCATGGTCCTAGCAATAATAGAAACTACAATTTAAAAGTAAATAAAAAGCAAAAAAAACTTGCTTTGCAATATGCTTTGCAAGAAAAAGCGGATAATGGTAGTTTGTTTATTGTAGATAAAATCCAAATACCAAGTGGCAAAACAAAAGATGCTTATACAATGTTTAAAACATTAAATCAAAGAAATATTTTATTTGTTTCTGAAATGTTTGATGAGAAAACTTATTTTGCATTTAGAAATCTTAAAGAATGCTATTTGATTGATGGAGCTGAATTAAATGCTTATTTGGCAGCTACATTTAGGGCTGTTGTGATTGAAAAAGCACTTTTTGAAGCTATCACGAAAGAAGGTTAAAATGGCGAGTATTACAGATATTAAAACAATTATGTATACAGAGAAATCTTTAAAATTACAAGAGCAAAATGTGCTTGTAGTGCAAACTTCTCCAAAATTGAGCAAAACACAATTAAAAGAAGTTTTTAAAGAGTATTTTGGTGTAACTCCACTTTCAATCAATTCTTTACGACAAGAAGGAAAAGTGAAAAGATTCCGTGGCGTTATTGGTAAAAGAAATGACTTCAAGAAGTTTTTTGTGAAACTTCCAGAAGGTGCAAAAATTGAATCATTGGCAGTTTAAGGGGTAAATAATGGCAATTAAAACTTATAAACCATACACTCCAAGTAGAAGATTTATGAGCAATCTAAGCTCAGAAAATATTACTGCTAAAGCTAGTGTAAGAAAATTGTTAGTAAAACTACCTGTTCATGCAGGTCGCAATAATAATGGTAGAATCACAAGCAGACACAAAGAAGGTGGTGCTAAAAAACTTTATAGAATTATTGATTTTAAGCGTAATAAATTTAATATCGAAGGTAAAGTTAGCACAATTGAATATGATCCATATAGAAATTGTAGAATAGCGTTAGTTACCTATAAAGATGGAGATAAAAGATACATTATTCAGCCAAGTGGTTTGAAAGTAGGTGATATAGTGCTTTCAGCAGAAGGTGGATTAGATATTCGTTTGGGTTATGCAATGAAGCTTAAAAATATTCCTATTGGAACAGTGGTGCATAATATTGAAATGTATCCCGGTAGAGGCGGGCAACTTGCAAGAAGTGCAGGAGCAAGCGCACAACTTATGGGAAGAGAAGGCAAATATTCAATTATTAGAATGCCAAGTGGAGAAATGCGATATATTTTAGGCGAATGTATGGCGACTATCGGAACTGTTGGTAATGAAGATTTTGCTAATATTAATATCGGTAAAGCAGGTCGCAATAGACATTTGGGTATTCGTCCTCAAACAAGAGGTTCAGCGATGAACCCAGTAGATCACCCACATGGTGGTGGTGAAGGTAAAACTGGTTCTAGTGGGCATCCTGTATCTCCATGGGGTATGCCAGCAAAAGGTTATAAAACAAGAAGAAAGAAAGCAAGCGATAAGCTTATTATTTCAAGAAGAAAAAAATAAGGAAAGTAAATGGCTAGATCGATAAAAAAAGGTCCTTTTGTTGATGAACATTTGATGAAAAAAGTCATCAAAGCAAAAGAGACAAAAGACAATAAACCAATTAAAACATGGTCCCGTAGAAGCACAATTATTCCTGAGATGATTGGATTTACTTTTAATGTGCATAATGGTAGAGCTTTCGTTCCTGTTTATGTAACAGAAAACCATGTTGGCTATAAGTTGGGTGAGTTTGCACCTACAAGAACCTTCAAAGGGCACAAAGGAAGTGTCCAAAAGAAAATCGGTAAGTAAGGAGTGAAAAATGAGTAAAGCATTATTACGATACATTCGCCTTTCGCCGACTAAAGCAAGATTGATTGCAAGAGAGGTTCAAGGAATGAATGCTGAATTAGCGATTGCGTCTTTGGAATTTATGCCAAATAAAGCTGCAAAGATTATTTCTAAAGTGATTGCATCAGCAGTTGCAAATGGGGGTTATGAGGCTGAAAATGTTGTTGTTTCATCTTGCAGAGTAGATGCAGGTCCTGTGCTTAGACGTTTTACACCACGAGCAAGAGGTAGAGCAACTCCAGTAAGAAAACCTACTTCACATATTTTTGTAGAAGTAGCACAAAAAAGTAAGGATAAGTAATGGGTCAAAAAGTTAATCCTATTGGTCTAAGACTTGGTATAAATAGAAATTGGGAATCAAGATGGTTTCCTGCATTTACAACTGCACCACAGAATATTGCAGAAGATTACAAAATTAGAAAGTTTTTGAAAAAAGAGCTTTATTATGCAGGTGTAAGTGATATTTTGATTGAAAGAACAGCAAGGAAAGTTAGAGTTACTGTTGTCGCAGCAAGACCGGGTATTATTATCGGTAAAAAAGGTGCAGATGTTGAGAAGCTAAAAGAATCTCTTAAGAAAATTGTGAATAAAGATATTTTCTTAAATATTAAAGAGGTTAAAAAACCTCAAAGCAATGCTCAACTCTCCGCTGAAAGTGTTGCAACTCAGCTTGAAAGACGCGTAGCATTCCGCCGTGCAATGAAAAAAGTTATGCAAGGCGCTATGAAATCTGGTGCAAAAGGTATTAAGGTTAAAGTTTCTGGGCGTTTAGCAGGTGCTGAAATGGCAAGAACTGAATGGTATATGGAAGGTAGAATACCTCTTCATACATTAAGAGCTAAAATCGATTATGGTTTTGCAGAAGCTTTAACAACTTATGGAAACATTGGTGTAAAAGTTTGGATTTTTAAAGGTGAAGTTCTCCAAAAGGGAATCCAAGCTGAAAAGCAGCAAGAAGAGGGCGAAGCAAAAACAAATCGTCCAACTAGAAAGAGAAGGGGGCAATAACTATGCTAATGCCAAAGAAAACAAAATACAGAAAACAAATGAAGGGAAGAAATAGAGGAAAAGCATTCCGTGGAACTTCTCTTGCATTTGGTGAATTTGGAATCAAAGCAATTGAGCATGGAAGAATTGATTCAAGACAAATCGAAGCAGCGCGTATTGCGATGACTCGTGCGACAAAAAGAACCGGTATGGTTTGGATTAGAGTATTCCCTGATAAACCTCTTACTGCAAAACCTCTTGAAACTCGTATGGGTAAAGGTAAAGGTGCAGTAGAGAAATGGGTTATGAATATTAAGCCCGGTAGAATCATCTATGAAATGGGTAGTGTTGATGAAGCATTAGCAAGAAGCGCATTAGCACTTGCACAGAGCAAACTCCCTTTTAAAACAAAAATTGTAACAAGAGAGGGTGAGAATGAAATATACTGAAATTAATGAAAAAAATACTCAAGAGTTAAAAGAACTCTTAAAAGAAAAAGAAACTGCGTTGTTTGAGTTGAATTTAAAACTTAGAACAATGCAACAAACTAATACAAGCGAAATAAGAGCAACAAGAAAAGATATTGCAAGAATCAAAACTGCTCTTAATGCAAAAGGGAGGGCTGAATAATGAGTAGTGTTCAACCACATAAAAGAATTATCTCTGGAAAAGTTGTTACAAAAGCTGGAGATAAAAGCGTAACAATTTTAGTTGAAAGACGCGTTATCCATCCAAAGTATAGAAAAATTGTAAAAAGATTCAAAAAATACATTATACATGATGAAAATAATAGCGTAAAAGTAGGAGATGTGATTGAGGCAATTGAGTGCAAGCCAATCTCAAAAAGAAAAGCCTTTACACTCCACAAAGTAGTATCTGTGGGAGTTGAATTATGATTCAAAGTTTTACAAGATTGAATGTTGCTGATAATAGTGGCGCAAAAGAAATAATGTGCATTAAGGTTTTAGGTGGAAGTAAAAGACGCTACGCAACTGTGGGCGATGTGATTGTAGCTTCTGTCAAAAAAGCTCTTCCTAGTGGAAAAGTGAAAAAAGGTCAAGTAGTAAAAGCTGTAGTAGTAAGAACAAAAAAAGAGATTCATCGTGAAGATGGTGCTTTGATTCGTTTTGATGATAATGCAGCAGTGATCTTAGATAGCAAGAAAGAACCTATCGGGACACGTATTTTTGGTCCTGTTGGTAGAGAAATTCGTTATGCTAATTTTATGAAAATCGTATCATTAGCACCGGAGGTGTTGTAATGACTAAATTTAAAATTAAAAAAGGTGATATGGTAGAAGTTATCACAGGTGATGATAAAGGCAAAAAAGCAAAAGTTTTGCAAGTATTGCCTAAGAAATCTCAAGTGATTGTAGAAGGTTGTAAAATGGCTAAAAAAGCAGTAAAACCAAGTGAAAAAAATCCAAAAGGTGGTTTTATTAGCAAAGAAATGCCTATTCATATTTCAAATGTTAAAAAAGCGGAGGATTAATCTATGTATCAATTAAAAGCCGCATATAAAAATGAAATTAGGGCAAAACTTGCAGAGGAATTAGGTATCAAAAATCCTATGCTTTTGCCAAAGTTGGAAAAAATTGTGATTAGTGTTGGTGCAGGTATGCATGCAAAAGATACTAAAATTATGCAAAATATTGCAGATACAATTTCTTTGATTGCTGGACAAAAATCAGTGATTACAAGTGCGAAAAAGTCAGTTGCTGGTTTTAAAATGCGTGAGGGAATGCCAATGGGTGTTAAGGTTACCTTAAGAGGAAACCAAATGTATAACTTTTTGGAAAAACTCATTGTGATTGCATTGCCAAGAGTAAAAGACTTTAGAGGGATTCCACGCAATGGTTTTGATGGGAGAGGAAATTATAGCTTTGGTGTAAATGAGCAATTAATTTTCCCAGAAGTTGTGTATGATGATATTATGGTAAGTCATGGTATGAATATCACTTTTGTTACTTCAGCAAAAACTGATAAAGAGGCATTGAAGCTCTTAGAACTTTTTGGCTTACCTTTTGCAAAAGGAAGAACAAATGGCTAAAAAATCTATGATTGCAAAGGCTAATAGAAAGCCTAAATTTAAAGTAAGAGCTTATACAAGATGTTCAATTTGTGGGAGACCACATTCTGTTTATAGGGATTTTGGTATTTGCCGTGTTTGCCTCCGTAAAATGGGAAATGAAGGCTTGATACCGGGACTTAGAAAAGCAAGCTGGTAAGGGGAAAAAATGGTAAATGATATTATTGCAGATTCATTGACAAGAATTAGAAATGCAAGTATGAGGAGATTAGATACTACAACTTTATACTATGCTAAAATTGTAGTTTCTATTTTAGAAGTTTTTCAAGCAAAAGGTTTCATTGAAGGCTATAAAGTCATTGAAAAAGACAAAAAACAATTCATTAATGTTGTTTTGAAATACGATGAAAAGGGTCGTTCAGTTATCAATGAGATTGCAAGGATTTCTAAACCCGGAAGACGCGTTTATAAGGCTAGAAATGAATTAAAACGCTTCAAAAATGGATATGGAACTATTGTTGTAAGCACAAGCAAAGGCGTGATTGCTAATGATGATGCTTATAAGGCAAATGTAGGCGGGGAAGCCCTCTGCAGTATTTGGTAGGAGTATAATAATGTCAAGAGTTGGTAAAAAACCTATTAGCATTCCAAGTAGTGTTCAAGTAAGCATTGAAGGGAGCAAAATAGTTTTTAAGGGTGGAAAAATTACAAAAGAATTAGAAACTTATGGGCGTGTTGGAATTGATTTTAAAGACAACGAATTAAGTTTTTCTTTGAGTGGAGATAATGCACAAGCTAGAGCTTATTGGGGAACTTATAGAGCTTTAGCAAATAACATTGTTGTGGGATTAACAGAAGGTTTCACAAAGCAATTAGAGATTAATGGTGTTGGTTATAAAGCAGCAGTAAAAGGCAAAGTTTTAGAGCTTGCACTTGGATTCTCTCACCCTATTAACTATGACATTCCAGAGGGTATTGAGATTGCAGTAGATAAGAATCTCGTGATTATTAAAGGTGCTGATAAACAACAAGTTGGGCAAATTGCAGCAGAAATTAGGGAGTTTAGACCACCTGAACCTTATAAGGGTAAGGGTGTGAAATATGTTGATGAACGCATTATCCGCAAAGCTGGAAAAACTTCTAAAAAATAAGGATTAAGCAATGACAGATAAAATTATTAGAAGAAAAAGAATCTTGAGAATTAAAAGAAAGCTAAGAATCCGTGCAAGAGTTTTTGGAGATGCGACAACTCCAAGATTGAGTATTTTTCGCTCAAATAGATATTTCTATGCACAAGTTATTGATGATGTAAAAGGTATTACTTTAGCTAGTGTTGATGGCAAAAAAATGGGATTAAAAAATAATAAAGAAGATGTTAAGAAAATCGCATCTACTTTGGCTCAATCGCTTAAAAAAATCAATGTAGAAAAAGTTATTTTTGATAGAAATGGATATTTGTATCACGGCGTTGTTGCAAGTTTTGCTGACTCTCTACGCGAGAATGGAATTAGTCTATAGGGGATAATATGGAAATCAATAGAGAAGATTTTAAAGAAGTCGTTGTAAATATTGGGCGTGTAACAAAGGTAGTAAAAGGTGGGCGTAGATTCCGCTTTAATGCCTTGGTGGTAATTGGCAATAAAGAAGGCTTGGTAGGATTTGGACTTGGAAAAGCTAAAGAGGTGCCAGATGCAGTTAAAAAAGCGATTGATGATGCCTTTAAAAATATTGTAAAAGTTAATATTAAAGGCACAACAATTGCTCATGATGTTCAACAAAAATATAATTCTAGTATTATTTTGTTGAAGCCTGCAAGTGAGGGAACAGGTGTAATTGCTGGTGGTTCTGTGCGTCCGGTTTTGGAAATGGCAGGTATCAAAGATATTTTGACAAAGTCATTGGGTTCTAACAATCCATATAATGTAGTAAGAGCCACAATTGATGCACTTTCTAAAGTAAAGGCATAAGGAGATTTTATGGCATTAGAAAATTTAGTACCCGCAAAAGGTAGTGTAAAAAAAATTAAAAGAGTAGGACGAGGTCAAGGAAGTGGTATGGGTAAAACTTCCACAAGAGGTGGAAAGGGACAAACCGCAAGAACTGGTTCTAAGCAAAAAAGAGGATTTGAAGGTGGGCAACAGCCTTTGCAAAGACGATTGCCTAAAGTTGGTTTTACAAGTAGAGTGGTAAAACCATATGTGATTAATGTGGAATTGATTAAAGCAGTTTCTACATTAGAAGAAATCACTTTTGAAAGTATTAGAAGTGTGCATAAATTTCCTGCTTATACAACCAAAATTAAGCTTATTGGCGGAAGTGCAAAGAATCTTGTAGCTAAAATCAAAGATGAAAGAATCACAACAAGTGGAACAAAATAATGAATAAGGCTATCGTCAATAAAATTCTCATTACACTAGGCTTTCTTTTAGCCTATCGTGTGTTGGCGTATATTCCGGTTCCCGGAGTAGATACAGCTGTCATTAAAACTTTTTTTGATAATAATGCTTCAAATGCTTTAGGGCTATTTAATATGTTTAGCGGAAATGCTGTGGAGCGTTTAAGTATCATTTCTCTAGGTATTATGCCTTATATTACAGCTTCTATTATTATGGAGCTTTTAGCGGCTACTTTTCCAAATTTGGCAAAAATGAAAAAAGAGCGTGATGGAATGCAAAAATATATGCAAATTATCCGTTATAGCACTGTGGTAATCACTTTGATTCAAGCTGTGGGTGTTTCTATTGGCTTAAAAAGCCTTGGGACAGGTGCTAATGGTGCTATTATGATAGATATGAATATTTTTATTGCAATTTCAGCATTTTCTATGCTTTGTGGGACTATGCTACTAATGTGGATTGGTGAGCAAATTACACAACGAGGCGTTGGAAATGGTATTAGTTTAATTATCTTTGCTGGTATTGTATCGGGTATTCCAAGTGCAATTGCAGGAACTTTCAATTTGGTGAATACAAATCAAATTAGTTGGTTGGTTTTATTGTTTATTGCTGCAATTATTATCATTACCGTTGCTTGTATTATTTTTGTTGAGCTTGGTGAAAGAAGGATACCTATTTCTTATTCAAGAAAAGTGGTAATGCAAAACCAAGATAAGAGAATTATGAACTATATTCCAATCAAAATGAATCTTAGTGGAGTAATCCCTCCGATTTTTGCTTCTGCTATTTTAATGTTTCCAAGCACAATTTTGCAAGCTTCTTCCAATAGCGTTATTATGCAAATTGCAGATTATCTTAATCCAAATGGATATTTGTATAATGTTTTAATGTTTTTATTTGTTATATTTTTTGCTTATTTTTATGCTTCTATTGTTTTTAATGCAAAAGATATTTCCGAAAATCTTAAGCGTCAAGGTGGATTTATACCGGGTATTCGTCCCGGAGAGGGAACGGCGAATTTTCTAACAGAAGTTGCTAATAAATTAACACTTTGGGGATCTTTGTATCTAGCATTAATTGCGACTTTGCCATGGGTTTTGGTAAAAGCTTCAGGGGTTCCATTTTATTTTGGTGGAACGGCTGTGTTAATTGTTGTGCAGGTTGCTGTAGATACAATGCGTAAAATTGAAGCACAAATTTATATGAATAAATATAAAACATTGAGTGCAGTGGGTCTATAATGTCAATTGCCATTAGGAAACCTGCAGAAATAGAATCCCTAAGGAAAGCCAATAGGATTGTTGCTAAGACTTTGAATCATCTAAAGGCTAATATCAAGCCGGGTCTTACGCTAAAAGAAGTTGATAAAATGGGAGAGGATTTTATCCTTTCTCAAGGGGGAATACCTGCCTTTAAAGGTTTATATGGATTTAGTGGCTCTGTTTGCATTTCTGTTAATGAAGTCATTATCCATGGAATCCCTACGGATTACGCTTTGAAAGAAGGGGATATTGTAGGGCTTGATTTGGGTGTGAATCTTAATGGTTGGTATGGAGATAGTGCCATCACTTGTGGAGTTGGTAATATTTCACAAGAGAATCAAAGATTAATTGCTTGTGCTAAAGATTCACTTCATTTTGCAATTTCTCAAATTAAAGTAGGTATGCACTTTAAAGAATTGAGTTATTTAATAGAGCAATTTATTTTGGATTATGGGTATGTGCCTTTGCGTGGTTTTTGCGGTCATGGAATCGGCAAAAAACCTCATGAAGAACCAGAAATCCCAAACTATTTAGAGGGTAATAATCCTAAGCAGGGCTATAAAATCAAGGAAGGTATGGTTTTTTGTATTGAGCCGATGATTTGTCAAAAAAGTGGAGAACCAAAAATATTAGAAGATGATTGGAGTGTAGTTTCAGTAGATGGGCTAAATGGTAGTCATTATGAACATACAGTGGCAATTATCAATGGCAAAGCAGAAATTTTATCAAAGGAATAGTTAAATGGCAAAAGATGATGTGATTGAGATTGATGGAATTGTCAAAGAAGCATTACCAAATGCAACTTTTCGCGTTGAATTGGAAAATGGGCATATTATTTTGTGTCATATTGCAGGAAGAATGCGAATGAATTACATTAAGATTTTGCAAGGGGACAAAGTAAAAATAGAACTCACTCCTTATAGTTTGGATAAAGGTAGAATTACTTTTAGATATAAGTAGTTTTTAATGAGTTTTTTTATACAATATGCCCTTTATTGCAAAAATTGCATAGTCGTTTAGGTGATGAATAAGCCTTGGGAGGACTATAAACTCAATGTCTAATAGTTTTATTAGGAAGCAATGAAATTCAATTTTGGTTTTTATTGCAATTCAAAAAGGTGATAGTTTTAGAGTGATTCTAAAAATTATGTAAAAAGTATTTGAATCTTCAAATATTAAAGTTAGGAGTAAGCTATGAAAGTCAGACCTTCTGTAAAGAAAATGTGTGACAAATGCAAGGTTATTAAGAGAAAAGGCGTGATTCGAGTGATTTGCGAGAATCCAAAACATAAACAAAGACAAGGATAAAGGAAAAATAATGGCGAGAATTGCTGGTGTTGATTTACCCAAAAAAAAGAGAATTGAATATGCTTTAACTTATATTTATGGTATTGGTTTAAAAGCATCAAGAGATATTTTAAATGCTGTAAATATCTCTTATGACAAAAGGGTTCAAGACCTTGGTGAAGATGAAGTTTCTGCTATTGCTAAAGAAATTCAAGCTCATCATATCGTAGAGGGTGATTTGCGCAAAAAAGTTACAATGGACATTAAAGCACTTATGGATTTAGGTAACTATCGTGGATTACGACATAGAAAAGGCTTACCTGTTCGCGGACAAACAACAAAAAATAATGCAAGAACGCGAAAAGGCAAAAGAAAAACCGTTGGTAGTGCATCAAAATAAGGGGTGAATAATGGCTAAAAGAAATGTAACAAAAAAAAGGGTTGTCAAAAAGAATATTGCAAGAGGTATTATTCATATCTCAGCTGCTTTTAACAATACAAGCGTAACTATCACAGATGAAATGGGAAATGTAATTTGTTGGAGTACAGCAGGTGCATTAGGTTTTAAGGGAAGTAAAAAATCTACTCCTTATGCAGCACAACAAGCGGTTGAAGATGCAGTTTCAAAAGCAAAAGAACATGGTATCAAAGAGCTTGGTGTTAAGATTCAAGGTCCGGGAAGCGGTAGAGAGACTGCTGTTAAGAGTCTTGGAAGCATTGAAGGTATTAAAGTATTGTGGTTTAAAGATGTTACTCCATTGCCACATAATGGTTGCCGCCCACCAAAAAGAAGAAGAGTGTAAGGAGAGAGAATGGCAAGATATAGAGGTCCAGTAGAAAAGATTGAAAGAAGATTTGGTGTTAGTCTTGCACTAAAAGGTGAAAGAAGGCTAGCAGGTAAGAGTGCATTAGATAAGCGTCCTTATGGTCCTGGACAACATGGACAAAGAAGAGGTAAAATCTCTGAATATGGAATCCAACTCCGCGAAAAACAAAAAGCGAGAATGATGTATGGTGTTTCTGAAAAACAATTCCGTTCTATATTTGTGGAAGCTAATCGATTGGAAGGAAATACAGGGGAAAACCTCATTAAGCTTATTGAAAGAAGATTAGATAATGTAGTTTATAGAATGGGATTTGCCACTACAAGAAGATTTGCAAGACAATTGGTAGTGCATGGACATATTTTGGTAGATGGTAAGAGATTGAATATCCCTTCTGCTTTTGTTAATGCAGGGCAAAAAATTGAAATTTGTGAAAAAACCAAAAAGAATCCTCAAATTCAAAGAGCTATCGAGCTTACAAAGCAAACAGGTATTGTTCCTTGGGTTGATGTGGATCAAGAAAAGGTATTTGGTATTTTTACGAGATTGCCAGAAAGAGAAGAGGTTGTAATACCTATAGAAGAAAGACTCATCGTTGAGTTGTATTCTAAGTAATAGGTAGAGGATATTCGTATGAAAAGTATTAAAACTTCTCCTCATATTCCAACAAAAATAGAAGTTAGAGAAACAGGAAATAATAAAGTACAAATCACAGCATATCCATTTGAAAATGGTTATGCTATTACTTTGGCTCATCCTCTAAGACGATTATTGTTGGGTAGTTCAGTTGGTTTTGCTCCTATTGCTTTGAGAATCTCTGGTGTTGCACATGAATTTGATTCTGTGCGTGGAGTGGTAGAAGATGTTTCGCAATTTATAGTAAATCTCAAAGCCATTCGTTTTAGAATCAAAGACAATAGTGATAATGTGAGTGTAGATTATAAATTTAATGGTTCAAAAGTGATTACGGGTGCAGATTTGTCAAATGAGTTAGTAGAGGTTGTAACGCCTGATATTCATTTGGCAACTATTAATGAAGATGCAACTTTGGCTTTTTCTATTATTATTTATAAGGGTATTGGTTATGTGCCAAGTGAAGAGATACGCGCAAGCGTGCCAGAAGGATTCATGCCTCTTGATGCGTATTTTACTCCTGTAACAAGTGCTACTTATACAACTGAGAATATGTTGTTAGAAGATGATCCAAATTATGAGAAAATTATTTTTGATATTCAAACAGATGGACAAGTGGATCCTTTGACAGCTTTTAAAAATGCTTTGAGTGTGATGCATAAACAAATGTCCATTTTTAATAGTGAATTGAATATTGAAATGCCAGAAACTACTGTATCTGAGGAAGAGCGTCCAGAATTAAAAGTTTTATCGCAGACTATTGATAGTTTGAATTTTAGTGCTAGATGTTTTAATTGTTTGGATAGATCTGGAATTCGGTATTTGGGTGAATTGGTTTTATTAAATGAAGACCAAATTAAAAATATTAAGAATTTAGGTAAAAAATCTTTAGATGAAATTACTGCAAAGCTTGATGAGCTAGGTTATCCTGTAAATAGAGAAATTCCAGAGGATTTACTCCAAATTCTTAAGAAAAAATTTTCTAATTAATTAAAAAAGGGATAAAAATGAGACATGGACATGGATATAGAAAGCTTGGTAGGACTTCTTCCCACAGAAAAGCTTTATTAAAAAATTTATCAATTGCATTGATAGCAAATGGAAAAATTGAAACAACACTTCCAAAAGCAAAAGAATTGCAAAGTTATTTTGAAAAACTTTTAACAAAAGCTAGAGCAAATGATGCTATGGCACATCGTTTAGTTTTTTCACATTTGCAACATAAAGAATCTGTTAAAAAGCTTGTCAAAGAAATAGCTCCTAAATATGCAAATAAAAATGGGGGTTATACAAGAATCATCAAAACTAGATTAAGAGTTGGTGATGCTGCTTTGATGGCTATTATTGAATTAGTTTAGTGGACAATAAGTTTTTACTTATTGCCCTTCCTTCTTTACTCTTCTTTTTACTTTTAGATAAATTTAAAATATTTTTTACTTTATTTCTCAAAATTTTATTAAATCTTACTAAAAATTAAAGTTTTCGTATGATAGAATACAAGGTTTTAAATAATCAAAACTAAATTTATTTTATAAATAGGAGGAAATAGATGGCAGAGAATGTCAATCGTCGAGATTTCCTTGGTATGACGCTTGGAGCTGTTGCTGTTGTTGGTGTTGGTGCATCACTTGTGGCAATGAAGTCTTCTTGGGATCCTTTACCAAGTGTAGTTTCTGCTGGTTTTACAACCATTGATTTGAGTAGTATGCAAGAAGGTGAATATAGACAAGTTGAATATAGAGGAACGCCTGTATATGTGATTAAAAAAACTGCAGAAATGAAAAAATGCGAAGAAAGAGATGTCGTTGTAGGGAATGCGGATTATAGCTTAGGGATTCAAATTTGTACTCATTTAGGCTGTATTCCTTCTTATGATTCTAATACAACAGAGTTTCATTGTGCCTGTCATGGTGGAAGATTTGATGCATGTGGTAGGAATATTTTTGGACCGCCTCCAACTCCAATGGCAATCCCACCTTTTAAAATTGATGGTGATAAGCTTGTTTTGGGAGAAGAAGGTCCAGAGTATTTGAAATTAGTAGGCAAAGCATAGGGGGGTTTGATGGCACAAATAGAAAAAGCAAATGGTATTATTGATTGGTTGGATCAAAGACTTGCCATAAAGCCTTTGATGAAAGTTTTGATGACAGAATATTGGATACCAAAAAATATTAATTTTTTGTGGGCAATGGGTGTTGTTTTGGTGGTATTATTTACTCTTTTGGTGATTTCTGGATTATTTTTGTTGATGTATTATAAGCCAGATACCAAACTTGCTTTTGATAGTGTAAATTATACGATTATGCAGGAAGTGAAATATGGTTGGCTTTGGAGACATTTGCATGCAGTGAGCGCTTCTGTTTGTTTCTTGATCATTTATATCCATATGTTTGTAGCAATTTATTATGGCTCTTATAAACGCGGTAGAGAAATGATTTGGATTACCGGTATGGTTTTATTTGGCTTGTTTTCTGCAGAAGCATTTAGTGGATATATGTTGCCTTGGGGACAAATGAGTTATTGGGCTGCTGCGGTTATTACGAATCTTTTTGGTGGAATACCTGTGATTGGACCAGATTTGGTAGTGTGGATTAGAGGTAACTTCATTGTAGCAGATGCAACCTTGACAAGATTTTTTATGTTACATGTCGTGTTGTTGCCGGTAGTGATTATGCTTGTGATTGCTGTGCATTTCTATTCTTTAAGAATCCCTCATGTCAATAACGCTTATGGAGAAGAGATTGATTTTGAAAAAGAAGCGGAGAAATTCAAAGCAGGAAACAAAAAAGAATCTAAAGTCATTCCTTTTTGGCCGATGTTTTTGTCCAAAGACTTTTTTGTAGCAAGTTTTTTCTTAGCAATATTATTCTATTTGACTTGCTATCATTTTAATTTTGCTCTTGATCCAATTAACTTTGATCCAGCAGATCACTTAAAAACTCCTCCACACATTTATCCAGAGTGGTATTTCTTATGGAGTTATGAGATTTTAAGAGGATTTTTCTTTAGTGCAGATTTGGGTTTAATAGCATTTGGTATAGCAAATATTATTTTTATTCTTTTGCCTTGGCTAGATAGAAGTAAAGTCGTTGCTCCTGCACATAAAAGACCGGCATTTATGATATGGTTTTGGTTGTTGGTAATAGATATGATTATTTTGACAATTTGGGGTAAATTGCCTCCAACAGGAATTAATGCTTATATTGGCTTTGTGGTAACCATTATATTTTTCCTTTTATTGTTTGTAGTATTGCCTATTATTACAAAACTTGAAGATAAAAAGAATAGTTAAGGAGAGTGGGAATGAAAGAGTTCTTAGCATTAATTGTTGTTGTTGTGATTACAGGAGTTATTTATTGGGGTGTCGAACCATTTGCTCATGGGCAAATGTATCCAAAAGTATCCCCAGCAGATTATACTTATGCGGACTTGAAGCCCCTTGAAGCACAAGGTGGAAATGCTGCAAATGGGAAAGAGATTGTAACTGCAAATTGTTTGGCATGCCATTCTATTAAAGCAGAAGGTTTGGAAATGCCATTTTCTCCAGAAGATGCTTTGGCGGCTTATGGGGTAGTTCCACCAGATCTTTCAAGTGCTGGATTAATCTATGATAAAAACTTTTTGGGGAATGTGATTAAAGATGTTGCATTAGCCACAAAACAAACACATAAGTTTGATGGCAACCATCCAATGCCTGCGTATAATTGGATGAGTGATCAAGAGATTGCTGATATTGTGGCGTATTTGCAAAGTATTGCACCAAAAGAGTTAAGCAATAAAGAAGTTTTTATTGATGCTTGTGGAAGATGCCATGATGTCAAATATGATCAATGGTTTGCTCAAGGTGGATTAAAAACTTATTTGGGGACAAAGGTTCCTGATTTGTCTATGATGATTAGAAGTAGAAATTTGGAGTATTTGCATACTTTTATCAATGATCCACAAAAAAGATTGGCTGGTACTGCAATGCCTAGAGTTGGTTTGACACAACAAGCAGAAGATCAAGTGATTGCTTATATGGAAAGTGTAGGCGATAGCAAAAAGGCTGAAAGAGAGTCTTTGGGGTGGAAGCTTGTCGTCTTTATGGTTGTTATGGGTGTAATTGCTTACTTGTGGAAACGCAAAATATGGCATGATGCTCATTAAATTATTTAAAGGGCTAGCAAGATTCTTTGCTAGTCTTTAATTGCATATAATAGGCTTGTCCAAAGCTGATTCCTCCATCGTTACAAGGTATCTCTTGATTTAAAAATACTTTTTTATTTTTTAGAATCTGCAATGTGAGTTGAGTTAAAACTGCATTTTGGAAACAGCCACCACTTAGCGCAATAGTTTCATATTGATTTGCAATGTGTTTAATGATATTTGCAAGGGTGAAATGAAAGTTCAAAGCAATATTTTCTATGGGAATGTGGTTTTGTAAATCATAGTAGATTTCTTGTATCATAGTATCCCATAAAATAATATTTTTCTTGATTGCAAAGGAATAAGAGATAGCTTGAATTTTGTTTTTTTGTGCTTTATAGGCAAGCGATTCTAAAAGCATTCCGCCTTCGCCCTCATAACTTGTTTTTTGGGTGAGATTGCATAAAGATGCCACCATATCAAAGATTCTACCCACAGAATTACAAGTATAATTTTGTGTATTTTGGTGTTGCTTATAAAAGAAAGTTAAAATATCTTTTCCATAGTCTTTTTTGAGGCTTTCTAAGAGGGGTAGTTTTAGGGTTTTGTAATGTTCTTTAAAGGCGACAAAAAGAGCCTCTATGCCGAGTCTTCTAATGTCTTTAATAGCTACTTCCCCGCCTAGAAGATAAAAGGGCGCAAAAGAGGCGATTCTCTGAAAAGTGAGAGGTTTTTTGGAGTTATAAAACAAAAATTCTCCCCCCCAAATATTGCCATCTAATCCATACCCTGTGCCATCAAAAATAACTCCTAACACTTCTGAAGAAATACGATTTTCTGCAATATTGGATAAAAGATGTGCAAAATGATGTTGAATGAAATGAGTATTTTTATTAGGCAAAAGTTCTTTGTAGGCGTAATTTGGGTGTAAATCCGCACAAAATGTATCAATTTTGGCTTGGTATTGTTGGGTAAATAAATTGAGATTTTGTTTGAAATTTAAAAAAGATTCAAGATTATTTAAATCTCCCAAATGCGGGCTTAATAGAAGTTTATTGTGGAATTTTAGACAGAATGTAGATTTTTGTTGCGCTCCAAGGGCGATGAAGTTTTTTTGTGTATGGGGTGCAGAGAATGGAATATCAGAGAGATACCCTCTAGCACGCCTTAGAATCTGTGTTTTTTTGTTTAAAATTCGGATAAGGCTATCATCAATGGGGTTAAAAATATCGCGATTATAAAGTAAAACTCCATCGCAAATCCCT
Source organism: Helicobacter pullorum NCTC 12824 (assembly GCF_017979475.1). GTDB lineage: Bacteria > Campylobacterota > Campylobacteria > Campylobacterales > Helicobacteraceae > Helicobacter_D > Helicobacter_D pullorum. Next base: position 20,121 of record NZ_JAERIT010000012.1, on the reverse strand, counting down.
TGTAATTTTTGTGTGATAGTGTAGAAATCTTTGATAATTGGCTCGCCACTAATGTTTGCACTTGTAAAAATCAATGGAAATTCAATTTCATTGAAAATAAGATAATGCAAGGGGGCATAAGGTAAAATAATCCCTAAAGTAGCTAGATTTGGAGCAATAAGGTGTAAAGGTAGTTTGGTTTTTGTCTTGGCATAGCTTAGCACTATGGGGGCAATCTGTGAGGTAAGCAAGTCTTTTTCTTTTTTATTAAGTGAGGCAAAACTCATTGCCATTTTTAGGTCTTTGCACATAATGGCAAAGGGTTTTTTGGGGCGATTTTTTCTATCTCTTAAAATCTGTATTGATTCTTGGTTTGTAGCATCGCAGATTAGTGCATATCCTCCTATCCCCTTTAATGCTAAAATTTTTCCATTTTTTAGGGCTGCAATGGCATTTTTGATAGGATTTGGTGTAGTCTTTAAAAAAGGAATAATTTGGGAGTCCAAAAGAGGTTTGTCATTATAATTAAGATGGGTTGTAAAAAAAACTTGTGGTCCGCAATTTGGGCAGCAATTAATCTCAGAATGGAATCGACGCGAATTGCTGTTTGTGTATTCTTGCTGGCATATTTCACACATCTTGAAATTTGCCATAGCGGTGTTTTGTCTATCATAGGGTAGGGAGTGAATGAGACTATATCGTCCGCCACAATTGGTGCAGCTTATAAAAGGATAAAGAAATCGCCTATCTTTTGGATTAAAAAGCTCATTGATACATTCTTGGCATAGTGCAAGATCTGCTGGTATAGTGGCGGTTTTAATGGAATGTGTTTGACTTTTTTGGATTTCAAAATCAGAAAAAATCTTTTTATTGGAAATCTTTTTTTGAGTAATAGAAGTGATTTTTGCAGCACTTGGAGGATTTTTTAGCTCTTTTAGGAAGTTTTGAATGGATTCTTGGTTGCCTTGTATGAGGATTTTTACGCCTTGATTGTTATTTAAAACATAGCCTTTTAGGAAATATTTTGTAGCAATTTTATAGACAAAAGGGCGGAATCCTACCCCTTGAATAGTTCCTGTGAGATTTAAAATATAAGTTTGCATAATATTCCTTATAAAAAGTGCAAATTGATTTGGTTTGCATTTTTATGGGGGTTAATTTGATAGAATTTTATCAAAATATTAAGGAATTATAATGTTAGAAGGTATTTATGCAATTAGTGATGAAAAACTCACTCCTTATCAAAAGATTTTTGAAATGTTGGAATTAGCTATTAGGGGCGGGATTAGTATTTTTCAGTTGCGTGATAAGACGCATAAAGATAATGAAATTAAACAGCTTTGCATTGAATTGATGGATTATTGTGGGAAAAATAATGTGCTTTTTGTTTTGAATGATAGGGTAGAGCTGGCTTGTGAAATAAAATCCAAAGGTTTGCATATTGGCAAAAAAGATGAAATTGAATCTTATAGTGTGCAGGAATTAAGGGGGATTCGGAAGGATTTTTGTGGAGTTTTGGGAATCTCTTGTTATGGGGATTTGCAACTAGCTCAAAATGCAAAGGAAATGAGGGCAGATTATATCGCCTTTGGGGCATGTTTTGCTTCTCCTACAAAGACACAAGCAAAAGTGATACCTCTGGATTTATTTCAAAAAGTAACAGATATTAAAAAATGTGCAATTGGAGGAATCACGCCTTCAAACATTCATTATCTCACAAAGGCAGATATGATTGCTTGTATTAGCAGTGTTTGGAATGGGGATATTGTGCAAAATATTTATAATTTAAAAAAAAATTGGAAAAAAGAAAGTTTTAATGAAATGTTATAATGGCTAAAAAACAAAAGGAATGTTATGCAAAATTTATTTGTGATTTTAGTGAATTATACTAAGGAATTATCAGCTATTGAGGAGATTTTGTCAGCACATCGTGAGTATTTAAAAACGGGCTATAAAAGTGGAAAACTTCTTGCAAGTGGTCCGCAAAATCCACGCACCGGAGGGATTATTATTGGGAAATTTATAAACAAGCAAGAAGCACTAGATTTTACAAAGCAAGATCCTTTTTATCTTAACAATGCAGCTAAATATGAGGTTTTGGAATTTAATCCTGTGCTGCATCAAGATATTTTAAAGGAATTTTTAGTTTAAAGGGATTTGCGATTGTTTTTGATTGAGAAAAATTTGCTCTTGCAAATCTTGATTGAAATAATACCATTCTAACTCTGATGGGATTGAGGTGTCTGCTATGCTTTGTTGAGAAGTGCCTTGGAAAGAGTTTTTGCCAATCCCATCAATTTTGCCTCCATTTAAAAAATAATAAGTAGCACCAGCTCCAAGTCCAGCTCCGAGTAAAAAAGCATCGGTTTTTGGGGAAATGCAACCACTCAATAAAATTAGTCCTAAAATGCAGATAACTAGAATCTTTTTCATAATAACTTCCCTGTCTTTTAAAATTATGTAAGATTCTAAGCACACTTTATTCCAAAATTAGATAAAATCCTAAAATTTTATAATAAAGCTTAGTGTAAAGGCAGAGAAGCGCCGATGTTTGGAATGGGATTTTTTGAGATTTTAGTGATTGTGGCAGTGGCTATTATTTTTTTGGGTCCTGAAAAATTGCCAAAAGCATTAGTAGATGCAGCAAAATTTTTTAAGGCAGTCAAGAAAACAATGGATGAGGCAAAAGAAAGTTTGGACAAAGAAGTTAATCTAAGTAAAATCAAAGAAGAAGCTTTAGCGTATAAAAATAGCCTCACACAAGGTGTGCAGAATCTCACTAAAGAAATGGAGCTTAAAGAAATTACTTCATTAGATTTGGAAGTAGATACCCCAAAAACACACTCTAATTCAATCTCTTCTGAAGCAAAAGAACAAACAAACAATCATCAAATATTTGGAGAAAATGGAATAGAGATTAAGCCTGCAACAAATAAGCAAAGTTTAAATTTTAAAGAAGAGATTAGCCAAGAGGCTAAAAATATTCAAGATACACAAAAAGAAAGTGAGAAAAAGAATGTTTGAAGATTTAAAGCCACATATTCAAGATTTGCGTAAATGCCTAATAATTATCGCTTTAGCACTTCTAGTTACTTTTTCGGTTTCTTTTTATTTTTGGGAGATGATTTTAGATTGGATGGTTGCACCTTTGAGTGCTGCATTGCCCAAAGGGCGAGAAAGTGTGATTTTTACTCAAGTGGGAGAAGCGTTTTTTACGGCTATTAAGGTTGCATTTTTTAGTGCTTTTATTTTTGCATTGCCGATTATATTTTGGCAAATTTGGTCATTTGTAGCACCCGGTCTTTATGAGAATGAGAAAAAGTTAGTCATTCCATTTGTCATGTTTGGAACTTTCTTTTTTTTGTGTGGCTGTGCTTTTGCTTATTATATAGCTTTTCCCATAGGTTTTGGTTATTTAATCGGTTTTGGTAGTCAGCTTTTTACAGCTCTTCCTAGCATTGGCGATTATGTGGGGTTTTTTGCAAAATTGATGGTAGGATTTGGAATCTCTTTTGAGTTGCCTGTCGTTACTTTTTTCTTAGCAAGAATAGGGCTAGTTACGGATAAAACTTTGAAAGATTATTTTAAATATGCCATTGTTTTTATTTTTATTTTGGCAGCAATCCTCACTCCCCCTGATATTCTTTCACAATTTTTGATGGCAATTCCTCTTACGATTCTTTATGGATTATCGATTATAATTGCAAAAATGGTTAATCCTTACAAACCAGAAGAGTTAGAAGATAATGAATGAATTATTATCTACAAGTTATGATTATGAACTCCCCAAAGAACTAATTGCTACACAGCCCATCACACCAAAAGAAGATGCCAAATTACTAGTTTATAATCGCAAAGATAGAAGTATTATTCATTCAACTTTTAGAGATTTTAAGCAGTTTTTGCCCAAAGAAACCTTGCTAGTGTTTAATGATACAAAGGTAATTCCTGCAAGAATCTATGGTGTGAAAATCTTTCAAAATACCCAACAAGAGGGCGGAAAAATAGAGGCTTTATTCCACAAAGAAATTGGTGAGAATCTTTATTTGATGCAGTTTAGAGGCAGACTTAAAGAAGGGAGTAGGGTAAAGTTTGAAGGGGGAATCTTTGCTAAAATCATAAAAGATTGTGGTATGGGTTTTAAAGAAGCGAGTTTTTTTAAGATTGATGATGAAAGCCCTTTGGACAAACAAGAGTTTTTTGGGTTTTTGGATTCTTGTGGGCATACGCCTTTGCCCCCTTATATCAAAAGAGAAGCAAGCCAGCAAGATAGAGAAGAATATAATTCAGTTTTTGCAAAAAATCTTGGGGCAATCGCCGCTCCAACAGCTTCTTTGCATTTTAGTCAAGAATCATTTCAACAACTCCAAAGAGAATTTAACAATGCTTTTGTGACCTTGCATGTAGGGGCTGGAACTTTTCTTGGTGTAAGTGTGGAAAATATTTTAGAACATAAAATGCACAAAGAATCTTTTATAATCCCACAAGAGAGCATACAAAAGATTCAAGAAGCTACCCATATCACAGCTATTGGAACAACAGCAGCAAGAACTATTGAATATTTTGCTAGGACCAAACAAGCACAAGGGGAATGTGATTTATTTTTGCATTTGCAAAATAAACCTATTTTGACGGATGCTTTATTGACAAATTTTCATTTACCCAAAACAACTCTATTAATGCTAGTAGCGTCTTTTGTTGGATTAGAGGAAACAAAAAGAATCTATCAAGAAGCCATTAAGAAAAAATACCGCTTTTATTCTTATGGCGATGGGATGTTGGTGTTATGAATCTTGGTGTGGGAATCTCAAAAAAGCTTGAAGATTATGCAATTATGCTATTAGAGTGGAATAAGATTCATAGTTTGAGTGGAGCTAAAAGTTTGGAGATGATACAAAAGAATATTGAAGATTCCCTGTATCCTTTGGAGATTGAGAGTTTGAAGCTAAGAGATAAAAAGTTTCTTTTTGATGTGGGGAGTGGCAATGGTTTTCCGGCAATTCCTCTTGGGATTGTGCTTGGAAGTAAAGTGATTTTGTGTGAGCCAAATGCCAAAAAAGCCGCTTTTTTGCAAAATGTGAAAGTGGAGCTTGGGTTGGAGAATTTTTGTGTTATGCGGCAAAAGGTAGAGCAAATCACAATGGAGGATAAACCCGATATTATCACTTCAAGAGCGACTTTTGGTGTGAGTGAGTTTCTAGTAAAATGCCAAAAAATTATTTCTAAAGAAAGTTTGATTTTGCTTTATAAAGGCTCAAATGTAGAGAGTGAAATTCCAAAAGATTTGGAGTATCAAAAATACCAAAAAGATTTTAGAAATTATCTTGTGATTAAAGGAGAAAAGCTGTGTTAAAATGGTTGTTGATTGTTTTATTAATCCTAGCAGTCTATTATTTTTTTAGAAAAATGAGTGTCAAGAAAGAAGAAAATCAAAATTTTAAAAAACATAATAAAAATGAAGAGATTATGCTGGAGTGTAAAAAATGTGGGACTTATATTTCTAGTAAAGAGGCGATTATTAGCAATGGAAAATATTATTGTTCTAAAGAATGTTTGGAAGCTGATAAATAGGGATTTGCAATGTTGATTTTAAACCATAGCGTTGTTAGTCCTTTGGAAATTTGTGTTGTGGATTCTTTGCAGGATATTCAAGATTCTTTGCCGAGCGCTTTTTTGATTTTAAGGGGAGATTTGAAAATAGCACAATTTTGTTATCAAAATGGGATAGATTATGCAAGTGTGATACAAAATATCAAAGAAGCTTTATTGATGGTGAATCTAGGGGTAAAATTTTTGATTTGTGAGGATTTGGAAATGGCTAAAGAATTGCAAAATTTAGCTGAAAATTATCTTTTTGATGCCAAAGTTTTGTTGTGTATAAAAGAAGAAGAAGAAATGCTTGAAATTGCCAAGCTTGGGATTGATGGAGTGATTTTTTGGAAGAATTAGAATCTTATCATCCATTTTGCAATCTTAATCAAGATTCTCTTAGGGATTTAAAAGCTATTGTGCATTTTAAAAATTATAAGAAACAAGAGATTGTTTTTTATGAGGAAGATAAAGTTAGTGATATTTATTTTTTGTTAGAGGGTGCAGTCAAGGCTTATAAAGTAGATAGATTTGATAATGAAATATTTTTTGGAATCTTCAAAAATGGTTTGCTTAATGATTGTAAAGATAAAATGGCTACTTTTGTTAATATTGAATGTTTAGAAGATTCTCTAATAGCCTGTTTTGAAAGTGATAAATTGCGTTTATTGTTTGAAAAATCCCCTCAAATTTTAAAGTTATTTTTTGAAGAATCTTTAAAGAGGGTTGGTGTTTTAGAAGAGATAGTGCAACGCGAATTAGTTTTTGATAGCACGGCAAAAATCGCTTATTCTTTGTATTCTGATTTGGAAGAATTTAATATGCACAAAAAACAAGAAAATGCAGCATTTTTGAATATCCAGCCAGAAACACTTTCAAGAATTTTAAAAAAGCTGCATAGAGATGGCGTGATACAAACTAATTCACTAGGAAAAATTGAAATTTTGGATTCTCATAGACTTCAAATGATCTTCAAGCAGGAGGCAAAATGACAAAAATTGTTACTCGTCTTATTGTAATTGGAATTTTAACCACCTTATGTATAGGCGTGATGATAGGTTCTGTTATTTTGATTAATCAAAGAAGTATTCAAGATGGATATTTAATTAATATTGCTGGCAAGGAAAGAATGCTAACCCAAAAAATCACCAAAGAAGTTTTTATTATCAATTCGCAAAATCAGCAAAATTTTGATGAACTTAATTTGGCAATAAAAGAATTTGAAGAGAATCTACATACTTTGCGATATGGGAATCAAAAAAAGAATATTAACCCTCCAAGCAATTCAACAATCATCAAACAACTCGCATTGATTGAAAAACAATGGCTAGAATTCAAAAAAGTGGTTCAAGATTTCAAAGAAGTTTCTTATAAATTTTGCAAAAATAAACTTTTTTTAGATGAGAATAATTCGATAATTTTGAAACTTTCTGATAATATCGTCCAAGCAATGGTAAATGCAAAAATGTCTCCTAGTGTGATTGATACTGCAGGCAAGCAGAGAATGCTTACACAAAGAATGGCTCATCTTTTTATGAGTTATGCAAATAAATGGGATAGCATTTCTCATAAAGAGTTGTTGGAAGTCTATCATCTCTATGATCGCGTAATTTTTGAATTTTATAATAATCCAACCTATCAGAATCTCCCTAAAGTCCATCAAGCCATCAAAGAAACTTATGATTTTTGGCAGGGTTATAAAGAGAAATTTCAAGATACTCTTAGAGCGCAAGAAAAAATTGTAGAAGATTTGAAGAGCATTGTTGTGCAAAATATGAATTTGCTTAATCAAATTGATTGGACGGTGAATTATTATTCAGATGTTTCTACGCATTCAAGGGCTTACTTGGAGAAGTTTCAATATGTCGCAGCTGTGATTATGGTGCTTTTGGCTTTGTATTCTATTAAGAATCTTTTTAATATTCACACTCATCTTAAACAATTCCTTGAAAAAACTCAAATGCTTGCACAAGGACAGATAAAGGAAGATATGGCAGAAGCGATAGAATTAGAGGGTGGAAGTGAGCTTTCATTGGCATCTAAGAATCTTTCGAAATTTTTGAATAAATTTCATATGGCACAAGAAACTTCTAATCGTGCAAAAGAGCTAAGTGAGGATATTAGCGAGGAGATTGCTAGCATTAGCGAAGAGATTAAAAAGAAACTTGAAGTTGTAGAGATTAGCGAATCTAAACGCAGGAGTATTGAAAATGCAATTAATTTGGGTGAAGATATGGCAATCCAATCCAGTGAGCAACTAATCGTAGTGGCACGATTACTAGAGAAACTCCATAGGATATTAAAAGAAATTCAAGAATGTTGCAAGGATAAAAATCCCACTAAATAGGGATTTTACATTCCTTTTTTGGCTTCTTCTAATCGTTGTTGCTCTGAAATGTTTTGTGCTAGATTATCCCAACGCAATTTTGCACCACCTAAAAGATGAAAATGCAAATAAGGGATTTCTTGTCCTCCATCAATTCCTATATTGCTAATGATTCTATAACCATTTTTATCTAATCCCAAAGTTTTGGCACATTCTTGGATAAAATTTGTCATTCCTACCATTTCTTGAGGGCTAACTTGTTGGAAGTCTTTAGCAAATTTCTTAGGAATCACCAAAACATGAATGGGGGCTTTTGGGGCAATATCGTGAAAAGCCAAAAAGTCTTCATTTTCAAGAACTTTGTTACAAGGTATCTCGCCTTTTATAATCTTTTCAAAAACTGTCATTTGGTATCCTTTTAGCATAAAGTAAAGTTTTTGAAATTTTACCTTATTTTGTGAAGTATTTTAAAAAAATTAAGAAAAGTAAAACATTTTTTGATTACAATTCTTGAAAATAATTTACTTTAAAATAAAAAAATAGGAAGAAGTTTTGGAAGAGATATTTTCTAGAATCAATGGAGCAATAAGCACTGCAGAGTTGGAAGAAATTCGCATAGCAGTAATGGGTAAGAAGGGGATTTTAACTGCACGATTTGCGGAGTTAAAAAATTGTGATGAAACACAAAAAAAGGCGTTGGCAAAGGAGCTAAATCTACTAAAAGTGGAATTTGAAAAAGCCCTTGCAAATAAAAAAGAAGAATTAAGCTTGAGGGAATTGCAAGAGAAATTGCAAGCACAAAAAATTGATGTTTCTTTGTTTAGTGCTAGTAATTTTAGGGGTTCAAATCACCCTATTATGTTGATGCTTGATAAAATTGTAGAGTATTTTGAGGGTATGAATTTTATGGTAAAAACAGGTCCTCTAGTGGAAGATGATTTCCATAATTTTGAAGCCCTTAATTTGCCAAAATATCACCCTGCAAGAGATATGCAGGATACTTTTTATTTTAAAGATGGAAAGATTTTGAGGACTCACACTTCTCCCGTGCAGATTCGGACTATGGAAGCACAGAAGCCCCCAATTCGTATGATTTGTCCGGGGAATGTTTTTCGCTGTGATTATGATTTGACGCATACACCAATGTTTCATCAAGTAGAAGGTTTGGTAGTAGAAAATGGTAAAGATTCGGTAAATTTTGCAAATCTTAAGTTTATTTTAGAGGATTTTTTGAAATATATATTTGGTGATGTTAAGGTGAGATTCCGTTCGAGTTATTTTCCTTTTACTGAACCAAGTGCAGAAGTGGATATGAGCTGTATTTTTTGCAAAGGAGAAGGCTGTCGTGTTTGCTCTAACACTGGTTGGCTAGAGGTGTTGGGCTGTGGTTGTGTGAGTGAAAATGTTTTTAAGGCTGTGGGTTATGAGAATGTCAGTGGTTACGCATTTGGGCTTGGTGTAGAAAGATTTGCAATGTTGGCTTATAGTGTGCCAGACTTGCGTGCATTTTTTGAAAGTGATTTAAGAATTTTGGAGCAGTTTAAATGAAATTTAATAGAAGTATTTTAAATAAGATTCTGCCTTTAGAGGATATTAGCAGTGATGAGATTTATAAAACATTAAATAAGATTGGTTTGGAGGTAGAATCATTTCAAAAGTTATGTGCGCCAAAAAAGGTGGTTGTAGGCAAAATTATAGAATGCAAAAAACATCCAGATGCAACAAAACTTAATGTTTGTCAGGTAGCAGTGGGTGGAAGTGAAGAAAATTATGAGATGAGGCAAATTGTTTGTGGAGCGCCAAATGCTAGAGAGGGGATTTTTGTCGCAGTTGCATTAGAAGGGGCTGTGTTGCCACAAATTACAATCAAAAAAGCAGTGTTAAGAGGGGTTGAGAGCTGTGGAATGCTTTGTTCTACAACTGAGCTTGGATTTCCTGCAATCAATGATGGAATTGTCGAACTTGATGAGAGTATCGGAGTATTGGAGATTGGCAAGGAATTATTAGAATATTCTTATTTTAATGATGAGATTTATGAAATTTCTATCACACCAAATCGTGGAGATTGTATGAGTCTTTTGGGGATAGCAAGAGATTTGAGTGTGGCATTTGGACTAAAAAGAAAACCTTTAGAAAAACCAATGGCTTTGGAAAATGCACCGGGGATTGGTCGTGTTTTGCAAGTTGTAACGGATAGGAAGCATACTTCTTCTTTGATGTATCAAGCAATAGAGATAGGGGCTATAAAAATTCCACTTTGTGTAAATTTATTCCTTGCTTATAATGAGTCTTTGACAAATAATTTATTGTTAAATGCTTTAAATTTTAGCACATTAATAAGTGGCGTTATTTTGAATGCGTATCCACAAACATTTTGTCAATTAGGCAAGGGCGCAAATGAAGATAGAGTAACTTTGAAGTTAAAACAAGATGAATTGGGGTTTGAAAGTATTTATTGTGGAGAGAAAAAATTATCTGCCATTGGAATTTCTTCTTTTAATGAAGAAAATATACAGAATCTTAAAGAAAATGAAAAAGAATTTATTATTTTGGAAGCAAGTTATATACCTCCCAAAATTGTTGCCCAAAAGGTATTAGAAACAAAAGCAAAAGTGGATCCAAAAGTGTTTCAACGCTCTTCAAGAGGGAGTAATCCAAATTTGAAATTAGGATTGGATGTGCTTGGGGATTTGTTGCTGGGTAATGATGCGGTTTTGTATAATGATATTCAAGAATTAGCAAGTGAGCAAACACTCCCTTCTATTACAATAGAAATACCATTAATTGCAAAAATCATTGGTGTTCCTTTAGATAAATCAAAAGTGGTGCAATTATTGCAAGCATTAGAGTTTCAAGTTGAAATCCTAACAGATGAAAATTTGCTTGTCGTTGTGCCACCACTTTTTAGGCATGATATTTCTAATTATCAAGATATTGCAGAAGAGATTATTCGATTTATTGGGATTGATGAGGTTCCAAGTTCGCCTTTAATGTTTGTTCAAGGCAACCAAAGCAGTGAGGAATCTAGGCTTTATCATTTTAAGAGGGAATTAGCAAAGAAAGCTATTGGGACAGGTTTTAGCGAAAGCGTGCATTTTGTATTTCAAGATAAAGAGAAGTTACTTAAATATGGTTTTCAAACATTGCAAGAGGAGTTGGAATTATTAAATCCTATTACAAGGGAATTAAATACTTTGCGACCAAGCTTATTGTTGGGATTGTTGCAGGCTGCAAAGCTTAATAGAAATAATGGTTTTAATTCAATTGCATTAGTGGAAGTGGGTGAAACTTATGATGCAAGGAGAAATCAAAATACAAAAATTGCTTTTTTGCAAAGTGGATTTGTGATGGAGGAGCGTTATCCAAATGCTAAGGGTATCAAAGGGGATTATTTTATTTTTGCAAATCATATAGCTAGAGTAATTGGAGATTTTACATTGAGAGAATGTGTAAGTGAGATTGCACTATATCACCCCGGTCAATGTGCGAAGATTATCCAAAATAATCAAGAAGTTGGTATTTTATCTACATTGCACCCACAAGTAGCCGAAGAATTTGGGCTAGATGAAACTTATTTGTGCGAAATAGAAGTGGATAAATTGGTGCATTTAATGCCAAAGGTTAAAGATTATTCCAAATTTCAAAAAGTAGTGCGAGATTTGAGCATAGTGGTTAATAAAAATATTCCTTATTATAAACTTAGAGAAGTGATTGGAAATCTTGGGATAGCTGATGTTGTAGGATTCTATCCATTGGATATTTATCATGATGAGAATTTGGGAGAGGAGATTAGCCTTACAATTCGTTTTGAGATTCAATCTAGTGAAAAAACTTTAGAAGAAAAAGATATTGCAAGCATTATGGATAAGATTTTGGAATCCCTAATAGAGAATTACAAAGTGAGATTGCGATGATTTTGGAGGTTTGTAAAGCCCAAAGTTTTAAGCTTGCGATAGAAAAAATCGCTTCTGACAAATCTATTTCGCATCGTTGTGCGATTTTTTCTTTGTTGAGTGATAAGCCCTCTTATATTCAAAATTATCTCAAAGGGGAAGACACGCTTGATACTTTGAAAATAGCAAAAAGGCTTGGCTTAGAGGTAAAAGAAGAAAGCAGGGGAATGGTGTTTTTGCCGCCAAAATCTATTAAAGAACCTAGTGAAATTTTGGATTGTGGAAATGCGGGGACTGCTATTAGATTGTATTTAGGGCTGTTGAGTGCGCAAAAGGGAATGTTTGTTTTAAGTGGAGATTGCTATTTGAATAATCGTCCTATGAAAAGGGTTGTAGAACCGCTAAGGAGTATTGGGGCTACAATATTTGGAAGAGATAATGGGAATTTTGCTCCGCTTGTTGTAATGGGCAATCAAGGTTTAAAATCTTTTGAATATGTGAGTAAGATTCCAAGCGCACAAGTGAAATCGGCTTTGATTTTGAGTGGGCTTTTTGCTAATGGGGATTCTAAGTATTTTGAACCAGAGCTTAGCCGCGATCATACAGAGCGTATGTTGCGAGGAATGGGGGCAGAGATTGAAAGCAAAATTTATCAAGGGGGCGATGTAGAGGTTAGCATTTCTCCATTAAAACAAGCCCTAAAGCCTCTTGAAATGAATATTCCAGCAGATCCTTCTAGCGCCTTTTTCTTTGCAGTAGCAGTGGCAATTATGCCAGAATCTTATGGACTTTTGAAGAATGTTTTATTAAATCCTACTCGGATTGAAGCTTTTAAAATGTTGGAGAAAATGGGGGTAAAAATTGCTTATAAAGAAAATTCAAATACCTATGAAAGCATTGGAGATATTGAAATTGTTTCCCCCAAAAAACTTCAAAGCATTGAAGTGAATGAAAAAATTTCTTGGTTAATTGATGAGATTCCAGCATTGGCTATTGCTATGGCTTGTGCAAATGGGGTAAGCAAAGTAACGAATGCTAAAGAATTGCGTGTGAAAGAGACAGATAGAATCAAAGCGGTAGTTGAGAATCTGAAACTTTGTGGGATTGAAGCAAAAGAGCTTGATGATGGTTTTGTGATTACAGGTGGAGAGATACAAAAAGCTGAAGTTTCTAGCTATGGAGATCATAGGATTGCGATGAGTTTTGCGATTGCTGGATTGAAAAATGGAATGAGGATTACCCAAGCAGAATATATTAATATTTCTTTTCCGAATTTTTTAGAAATTTTAGGGCAAATTACACAGACAAAAGGAAATTAGCGTGCAAGTAAAGTTGGCAAAAAATTATGGTTTTTGTTTTGGAGTAAGACGCGCAATCAAGCTAGCTGAAAGTAAGCCAAATGGGATTACTTTGGGTCCTTTAATCCACAATGCAAAAGAAATTAATCGCTTAAAAGAAAAATTTAATGTAGTTGTCAATGAAAATATTCAAGAGATTCCAGCAAATGCAGAGGTAATCATACGCACTCATGGAATCACCAAAGAGGATTTGCAAAGGCTGAAGCAAAAAACAAAAAACATTACTGATGCAACTTGCCCTTTTGTAACTAAACCTCAAGAAATTTGTGAAAAAATGAGCAATGAAGGTTATGCGATTATTATTTTTGGAGATGAAATGCACCCAGAAGTAAAGGGGGTTATGAGTTATTGCAAAACAACGCCTTTGGTGGTAGAAAATCTTGAAGCATTGAAAAATGCGAAGATACCAGATAAGGTGGTTTTGATTTCACAGACAACCAAAAATATTGAGCTTTTTTTAGAGATTGCTGATTTTTTGATTCGTCAATGTTCGGAATGTAGAGTGTTTAATACAATATGCAATGCTACTTTTGATAATCAAGAATCTGCTAGGAATCTTGCCAAAGAAGTGGATATAATGATAATTGTTGGGGGTAAAAATTCCTCTAATACTAAACAGCTTTATAATATTTCAAAGGAATATTGTCAGGATTGTTATTTGGTGGAGGATTATCAAGAGTTGCAAAAAGAATGGTTTGGCGGCAAGAAACTTTGTGGAGTGAGTGCGGGGGCTTCCACTCCTAATTGGATTATTGATAAAATTGTGCAAACAATTCAGAAATATTAAGATTTTTTAATTCTTTAATAAGGGTATTGTGGATAAAATAGTTAAATTTTATTTTTTGATAAAGGGTGTAGATGGCTGCGGTAGGAATTAATATGCAGGAATTAGATGAAATTATTGTAGATGAAGATTTTGCTTCAATGCTTGAGCAATATGAAAAAAAAGAGAGTGAGAAGGTTTCACAAGGTGAGATAGTATCCATTGAAAATGGACAAGTAATTATTGCTGTCCCTGGTGAGAAAAAAGAGGGTGTTATTCTAATTAGTGAGATTCAAGATTCACAAGGGAATTTGCTTTTTGGGGTAGGGGATTTATTGCCTATTGTGATTATGGGGAAAAGAAATGAGCAGCCGCTACTTTCTTATAAGAAGGCGATTCGTAGAGAAAAAATACGAGAATATATTAAGAGTTTAGGTGAAGATTATAAAGATAAAATTGTAGAAGGTGTGGTTGTCAAGAAAAATAAGGGTGGCTATATTGTAGAAAGTGATGCTGTGGAGTTTTTTATGCCAAAATTTGCAGCAGCTTTTAAAGATGGAAATAAAAATGAAGGTAAGCGTATCAAAGCTTGCATTATCAATGTAAAACCAGAAGAGGATAGCATAGTCATTTCAAGGAAGCGTTTATTTGAAATTGAAAATAATATCAAAAAAGATGTTATTGATAATCTCTTAAAGCAAGAAGGCAATTTAAAAGGAAGAATCAAAAAAATTACAAGCTTTGGAATGTTTGTCGATGTAGAGGGTGTAGAGGGATTGGTGCATTATACAGAGATTAGCCATAAAGGACCAGTAAATCCTTCTAAACTTTATAAAGAAGGCGATATTGTTTCCTTGAAGGTGCTATCTTATGACAAAGAAAAAAGACGCTTAGCGCTTTCGATTAAAGATACTATTGAAGATCCATGGAAAGAAGTTGAAAATGAATTAGAAGTGGGAGATGCGATTAAGGTTGTAGTTAGCAATATCGAGCCTTATGGTGTTTTTGTAGATTTGGGTAATGATATTGAGGGATTCTTGCATATTTCAGAAATCTCTTGGAATAAAAATATTCAAAATCCAGAAGAATTTTTGAAAACAGGGCAAGAAATAGATGTGGAAGTGATTGAAATTGATACCAAAGAGCGACGCTTAAGAGTTTCTCTCAAAAAATTATTGGATAAGCCTTTTGATCAATTTGCTAAAAAATACAAAGAAGGGGATATTCTAAAGGGTGTAGTAGCAACTCTAACAGATTTTGGCGCATTTATTAAATTAGATGGCATTGATGGATTATTACATAATGAAGATGCTTATTGGAATAAGAATGAAAAATGTAAAGATTTGATGAAAATTGGCGAAGAAGTTGAAGTTAAAATTGCTAAAATCGATAAAGAAAAAGAAAGAATTTCATTAACGCGAAAAGGCATTATTTCTTCTCCGGTAGAAGAGTTTGCCAAAAGACATTCTGAAGATGAAGAAGTAGAAGGCGTTGTAAGAGATATTAAAGATTTTGGTGTGTTTATTAAGATTGATGAAGATATGGACGCACTTATACGCAATGAGGATTTATTTCCTATCAAAAAAGAAGATGTTAAAGTAGGAGATAAAATAAAGGGTGTAATTTCTCTAATTGATACACAAAATAATAGAATCCGAGTTTCTATTAGACGATTAGAAAAACAAAAAGAAAAAGCAAATTTGAAGAATTTTAATAGCAATGCAGATGATAAAATGACATTGGGAGATATTATTAAAAATCAAATTTCTTAAAGAGTAGTGTTTTATGCAAACAAGATTGTTGATAGGTATATTCAGCATTTTTACTTGCATTATTCTTTATGTTTTGGTGTGGAATTATGTAAAAGCGATGAGTAGTTATATTTTGCCTAGCATTAGTTCCTATCAACTGACATCTACAGAGGATAATGCAAGTATAGGAAGTGCTGGGTGGATTGATCAACTTTCAAAAAGGGAGCAATCAAGCTTTATTTATCCTGCAGCTGAGCTAAAAGTCAAACTCTTATTTGAAGATAGTCTTAATAGAGTGGAGAAAGAAACTTTTAGAGTTTCAGTGGGAGTGATTGATGATTATCAATTTTTTTGTATCAATCAGGTTTTAAGTGCTAATAATATCGAATATTCTTATTATAAAATTGGTGAAAATATTTGGTTGGTAGTTACTACAGAGAATGAAGGGTATTTGCGTAGTGTTTTGGATGAGCTAAAGCATTATGACATTAACTATACATTGTCTAAATCTTAACAAGTGAGGATAAAATGTCAAAATTTACAATTATGGTTTGCGATCATATCCATCAAAGTGGATTGGATTTATTGGCTAAAGCCACAGATGTGGAAATGTTGAATCTTGCTAATTTACCAAAAGATGAATTAAAAAAAGAGCTTTATAAAGCGGATATTGCTATTACAAGAAGTTCTACTGATGTAGATGAGAGCTTTTTGGAGGCAGCAAAAAAGCTTAGAGCGGTGGTGCGTGCTGGTGTTGGTGTGGATAATGTGGATATTGAAGCATCAAGTAAAAAGGGTGTTGTGGTGATGAATGTTCCAACAGCTAATACAATCGCAGCAGTTGAGCTAACTTGTGCGCATATTTTGAGTGCAATTAGGACTTTTCCGAGTGCTAATGCACAATTGAAAAATGAAAGAAAGTGGAAAAGGGAAGATTGGTATGGTACAGAGCTTAAGGGCAAGAAACTAGGGATTATCGGGTTTGGTAATATCGGAAGTCGTGTAGGAAAGCGTATGAAAGCTTTTGAGATGGAAGTTATTACTTATGATCCTTATATTAATCCAGCTAAGGCAACAGATTTGGGGATTGCTTATACAAAAGATTTTGATGAGATTTTGGCGTGTGATATTATTACTATTCATACCCCCAAAAATAAAGAAACCATTAATATCATTGATAAAGAACAGATTGCAAAAATGAAAGAGGGTGTAGTTTTGATTAACTGTGCAAGAGGGGGGTTATACAATGAAGATGCACTCTTTGAAGCTTTGCAGAGCAAGAAAGTGCGATGGGCAGGAATTGATGTTTTTACAAAAGAACCAGCAATTTCTAATAAGCTTTTAGATTTGCCAAATATTTATGTAACGCCACATATTGGAGCTAATACTCTTGAATCTCAAGAGAAAATCGCGATTGAAGCAGCAGAAGCTGCGTTGGAGGCAGCAAGAGGGTCAAGTTTCCCTAATGCCTTAAATCTTCCGATTAAAGATTCTGATTTGCCAAATTTTATGAGGGCTTATTTGGAGCTAATGCAAAAAATGGCGTTTTTTGCAATTCAAGTCAATAAAAGTGAGATTCGCTCTATCAAGCTTGAAGTGCAGGGTGAAATTAGTCAATACTTATCTTCACTTTCTACTTTTGCATTAGTGGGAATCTTAAATGCAACGATTGGGGATAAAGTAAATTATGTTAATGCTCCTTATGTTGCAAAAGAGCGTGGTATAGAAATTTCGCTTGAAAGCAAGAATTTGCAAAATGTGTATAAAAATCAAATTCGATTGACATTGCTGACACAAGAGGGTGAATTTAGTGTATCTGGAACGGTGTTTAATGAGGATACGCCAAAGATTGTGGAGATTAACCATTTTGAAATGGATATTGAGCCAAAAGGGCGTATGATTCTCTTTAGAAATAATGATACTCCGGGCGTTATAGGGCATGTTGGGACAACTTTGGCAAAACACAATATTAATATTGCGGATTTTAGATTAGGGCGATATGGAAAAGAAGCATTGGCTGTAATTTTGGTAGATGATGAAGTGTCCAATGAAGTAATTAAAGAGCTTTCTAGCATTAAGGCATGTTTAGCAATTAAATATGTCGTTTTATAAATTTTCTTACCTCTTTTTTCAAAGAGGTTTGGAAATTAAGTAAAAATTGAGCTAAAATAAGTATAATCATATTTTTTAATTTAGCCGGGGTGGTGAAATTGGTAGACGCGCCAGACTCAAAATCTGGTGGGGGCAACCCCGTGTCGGTTCGATTCCGACCCTCGGCACCATTAATATAACTACATAAAAACTTCTTATTGCAAATAATATAAATCTCTTAAGTTTGAAATAAAAATTTTTCTAAATATTTAAAAATATAAAATCATAGAAATGTAGAAAGTATGGAAAAAGATTAAATTTTGTAGTTTTTGCCTTGAAATGCCATAGCAGAATGATAAGGGCGGCATTGTTTTGATGTGCTTGTTAAAATGATTCTAATTTTATAGCTTGTTTTGACAATATTTATTAATATCATTTGAAAGCATACAATTATTTTCGTTGGGTTAATTGCTGATTTTTGTAATAAAATTTACCATGAGATAAAAACATTATCAATAAATTAAGAAACCTAGTGTTACAATATAATAAAAGTTTATTAAATTGGATAGATGGAAAAAAAGATTTTTGGGACTTCTTTAGAAGCAAAAGCTAGAATATTGGTTTTTAATATCGCATGCGGATTATTATCATTGGCTGTCGTTTCTTATGTATTTTACTTTAGTTTGAAATATGATTATGAAACGCTCTTTTCAGAATATCATCAATCTTTGATTGGTTTAGAAGAATTGAGGCAGATTGTTAATGGCACTCAAGCGATTCTTATGCAGCCTAATCAAGAATCTCAAATGATAGAATTGAGGGAAAAAATCATAGAATATTGGGAAGCATATCAAAGAGTGGAAGAGACTGCTCTTGATGATAATTATCTCATTTATCTTGTGTTGCAGGTTTATTATTTTTTTAATCAAGATGATTTTGGGTTGAAAGAAGAAGCAGAAATGCAACAAAAGATAGATGATATTAGCAAATTGGATAATCAAATTTATATCTTTTTGGATATTTTAAAAAAGGCAAGTAGCAATCAAGAAAACTACATAGAAGAGCTTAAGTATCAAGTCGCACAACTCAATAAAGAAATTTCTAATCTCATTCATAGTAGCCTTAATCTTGTGGAGATTAAAAAAGATAGAAATAGCACATTGCATAGTATTTTGCATAAGGCTGTGCTGGCAATTATGTGTCTTATTATGGTGATTACAATTTGGCTTAGTTACTTGGTTTTGAGTAATATTAAACTATTGCACAAAACATTGGAGATTAAAATCAAAGAAAAAACTAAGGAATTGCGTGATTTAAATGATTCTTTGCAAGAAACAATTAAAAAGGAGGTTTTGGAAAGTCGCAAAAAAGATCAAATTATGTATCAGCAGGCAAGATTGGCTAGTATGGGAGAGATGATAGGGAATATTGCTCATCAATGGAGGCAGCCTTTGAATGCCTTAATGCTATTAATACAGGCTTTTAAGGTCAAGTCACAAAATGGTAAATTAACACAAGAGTTTATAGAAGTGCAGGTGGAAGAGGGGCTAAAAATAGCCAAAAGAATGTCAAGAACGATTGAGGATTTTCGTAATTTTTTCCATTCATCTAGCCAAAAAGAATTTTTTAATCTAAGGGAAAATATTGAGGATTCTGTATCTTTGGTGAGTGCATTTTTAAAACAAAATGAAATTCAGCTAGAAATAGAATGCCCTAATGATATTGTGCTTTATGGATATAAAAACTCTTTTTCACAAGTGATTTTGAATCTTATTAAAAATTCAGAAGATGTTTTAAAAGAAAGAAATATCGCACCTGCAAAAATTAAAATTTCTGTAAGTCAAGATAATAAAAATAATGTTTTGCCAAAAAACAACAAACAAGGCGGATGTGTGCGGATACTTTTTATGGATAATGGAGGAGGAGTTAGACTTGAGGATATACAAAAGATTTTTGAGCCTTATTTTACAACAAAGCATAAATCTGTTGGGACAGGGATTGGGCTTTATATGTCCAAACAAATTATAGAGAAGCAAATGCAAGGGAGTATAGAAGTGAAAAATGTTAAATGGCAAACAGATTATGAATGCCAAAAAAGAGAATGTTTGGAGAATTGTCAAGTGCAAAGTGGTGAATGTGGAGCACAATTTATCATTACAATACCATTAAAAATTGAAGAATAGAGGAGAGATGAAGATGTTATCAAAAAATGATGAAGCAATGATGAGAAAGATACGCGTATTGTATGTAGAGGATGAAGAAGATATTTTGAGATTTGCTTCTATGGTTTTAGAGGATTATGTGGATAAGCTTTTCATAGCAAGGAATGGTAAGGAGGCTTTAGAGATTCTAAAAAAAGAAAATATTGATT
>NZ_JAERIT010000011.1 GCF_017979475.1 Helicobacter pullorum NCTC 12824 | reverse complement strand
TATTAGCACTATTGATTTGTAGATTTTCGCCTCTTTCTAACTTTAAATTTAATTCACTTGCTTTTGCTCTTGCTTCTGCTAAAGAGATTGCAGGGTATTTACCTAAACTGATATTATATATTTTGCCATTCTTTTTGTATCTATAATAAAAAGAAATACTGCCACCTTTTTTGTTTGGCGATACATTGGCATAATGATTTTTTACCAAAGAATCTTTGTGATAATCCTGCTTGTCTTTTGGAAGTGCTTTGAGTTGCCTGTCATTAGTGAATTGCATAATGTATCCTTTTATGTATACCGCAAAATTTTTTATGTATACTATCATATATACTTTTGATATAACATAAAGGCAAATCAATAGAAATCACTAGGAATAGATAGGATAGATTAAACATCGTATTTTACGCAGTTTGTGGAATAAATGGAAACAAAAATAAAAGGATAGAAAAGTAGTTCTGGCAGAGAGGAAGGGATTCGAACCCTCGAAGGCTTGCACCTTACACGCGTTCCAGGCGTGCTCCTTCAACCACTCGGACACCTCTCTAAAGCTGGAATTTTATCCTAATAAAAATAAGAAAGCATTGAATCCCAAAAGGGATTCTAAAAATTATTTTGCAGTTGCCATTTTTCTTCTTAAATAAGCAATTTTGCTTTGTAGTGGTAGATTTTTGGGGCAAACATCATGGCAAGCAAGTAAGCTCATACAACCAAAAACACCATTGTCATCACCTATTAATTCATAATAATCAGCATCTGTGCGTTCATCATGTGGGTCAAGCATAAATCGAACAACCCGATTTAATCCCGCCGCCCCTACGAAATCTTCACGCATTAGTTTAGTTCCACAAGATGCAATGCAGCAACCACATTCAATACATCTATCAAGCTCAAAAACTTCTTGTGCTACTTCAGGCTCTACGCGTTCTTCGAGCTGGCTCATATGTTCTTCGCTTTTTTCTTGTGCATGAATCCAGCTCTCTACTCGCTTGCTCATACCATTAAACCAATTTCCGGTATCTACGGATAAATCTTTGATGAGTTTAAATGCAGGAAGTGGCATAAGTGTGATAATGCCATCAGGAAAATCTTTGGTCAAAGTTCTGCAAGCAAGTCTTGGGCGTCCATTAATCATCATTCCACAACTTCCACAAATTCCCGCACGGCATACAAAATCAAAACTCAAATCTGGATCAAATTGCTCTTTAATCATATTTAAAACAATAAAAATTGTCATAGAATGTGCTTCTTGCAATTTATATTCCACAAAATGTGGTTTTGAGATTGCACTATTTGGATCAAATTTTAGTACCCTAATTGTCAATGTTCTGTTGCTATTCTCTACTGCTCCACTCATTGTTTATCTCCTATTCTTTGGTTGCGTGCTTTGTAATATGATTGTAATTCAAATGGCATCAATGCTTCTTGAATCTCATAGCGATCTTTGCCTTCTGCTTCCATTTTTGTGCGAATATTATCGATTTCTTCTTGTCTTTTTAGACTTTCTGGATTTTCAATAATCATTCCCTTAGCTCCGTATCCTCGGAATCCCGGTGCAATTTCCATTGTAGAAATATCTAATGGTTCATAAGTAATGGTTGGCAAGGTTTGATTTGGATCTTCCCAAGAAGTTAAGGTGCGTTTTAACCAATTTAAATCATCGCGTTTAGGGAAATCTTCTCTACTATGTGCTCCACGGGATTCTGTTCTATCTAATGCGCCTTTAGCAACACATAATGCGATTTTTAGCATTTTTGGGACACGATAAGCTTCTTCTAATTCTGGATTTGCGTGCATTCTTTTGGTTTTAATGCTGATATTTTTTGAGCGAATATAGAGCTTTTCTAACTCATCAACAGCTTCTTGCAAATGTTTTCCATCTCGGAAGATTCCTACTTTATCTCCCATTATTTCTTTCATTTTGTTTTTGATTTCAAAAACATTCTCTCCATTTTCTTTGGCAAGAATATCTTCAAGATACTTTTGCTCTTTTTGCAAAAATTCTTCTACAAGTTTGGTTTCAATATCTGCATAAGTTTGTTGGCAACTTTCTGCAAAATAATCACCGATAATCATACCACTTACCACCGCTTCGCTGACTGAATTTCCGCCAAGGCGGTTAAAGCCATGCAAATCCCAACAAGCAGCTTCACCAGCAGAGAAAAGCCCCTTTAATGCACTTTCGCCTTTGTGGTTGGTTCGGATACCTCCCATAGAATAGTGTTGCATTGGTTTAACAGGAGCCCATTTTTCTGCAGGATCAATCCCCGCAAAACATTCACAAATTTCTTGCACATCTCTTAAATTTGTCTCAATGTGTTGGCGTCCCAAAATCGAAATATCTAGCCACAAGTGTTCTCCATAGGGAGATTTTACACCTTTGCCCTCACGGATTCTTTGAATCATTCTACGAGAAACAACATCGCGACTTGCTAATTCTTTTTTTTCTGGCTCATAATCGGGCATAAAGCGATATCCATCAACATCACGCAAGATTCCACCATCACCACGACAACCTTCAGTAAGCAAGATTCCACTTGGGAAAAGTGCAGTTGGATGGAATTGTACTGCTTCCATATTGCCAAGTTTTGCGACACCTGTTTCAAGAGCAATCGCAGTTCCTGTTCCTTCACAAATCACAGCATTTGTAGTATCTTTGTAGATTCTTCCATAACCACCAGTTGCGATGAGAGTTCCTTTTGCGACATAGGCAATTAATTCTCCTGTGATTAAGTCTCTAACTATTGATCCATAGCATCGACCATCTTTGTGAATAATCGCAATTGCTTCTTTTCTGTCGTGGATTTCTACATTGTGCTTTAATGCTTCATTTGCCACTGCAAAAAGCATTGTATGCCCTGTGGCATCAGCTGTGTAGCAAGTTCTCCACTTTTTAGTCCCTCCAAAATCTCTTGAGTGAATTAACCCATGTCTAAAATCTTCTTCGGTGATAGTTGTTTTTTGGGCATTGATAACTGCAGTTCTATCCCCTTTTTTGATTCTTGTCCAAGGCACTCCCCAAGCCGCTAATTGTCTAATAGCCTTTGGTGCGGTTGTTACAAACATTCTTGCTACTTTTTGATCGCACCCCCAATCGCTTCCTTTTACGGTATCAGCAAAGTGTAAATCTTCATTATCCCCATCGCTCATTTTGGAGTTACCAAGACTTGCTTGCATACCGCCTTGTGCTGCTGCTGAGTGACTTCTTTTGACTGGAATAAGACTTAAAACGATTGTGCTTAATCCTTTTTCTTGACAGGCTACTGCAGCTCTAAGACCTGCTAATCCTCCACCAATTACTAATGAATCACAATATACTATTTTCATAAAAACTCCTATAAACTTTTTCCAAGAGCAATCCAAGTGAAATCTGCAATAAATGCAATTACCCCAAGAATAATAAATACTGAAAATACTGCGATTTTCACATTTCTTCTTTTAATGTTGCTTTTTGCAGTTGTTGAAGCTTCAAGCGGAATCCATTTGATAATCACGCGATATAAACCAATGCTTGCATGCAATACCATTACTACAAGTAAAACAAGATAAAATTCTGCTAAGTTTCCTTCTACAAATCTTGCTGCTGAAGTTAAAGCATTAATATCGGTAGAATTGAAGAGAATAGTGACTAAATGCGCACTACCCAAGAAAAATAACGCAAAACCCGTGAGGAATTGTATCCACCAAAGTGTAGTATCGCAATGTTTCATTAAAGATTTATGAGTCTTAAAAATCATTAATTGTTGAAAATTTGCTGGAAACTTTCTCATTGCCAAAAATGCGTGAGCTACGAAAAATGCACTGATGATAATAACAACAAATGTTGTAAGCAGTGGAATACCTTTGCCAAAAATCAATGAACCTTCACTAAAGGCAACCACGGCATTAAACGCATCAACACCAAAAAGGATTGAGGAAGTAAAACACATATGAAATAAAATAAAAATCGCTAAAACTAGCCCTGTAATACTCTGCCACATATCCCAACGCGCAGGATTCTTCCTTTTTTTTCTTTCTGAAGTTATTTTTAGATAACTTTGAATCACTACTTCATCATTTTGCATAAAATCCTCCTATTAAAGTAGTAAATATACTAAGCGCTTTCCGCACAAACTCCCTTCCTTTATGTAATCCAAATTTGCATTATAAAACAATAATGAATAAAATTCCATAAATATTGCAAATTTTTAATAATTAGTAGAAAATAATCTAAACTTAAGAATTAATAGAATATAAAACATAAAAAAACCAAAAGTGCAAGGAGAAGGCAATGTTTGTCTTTAGTGACCAAGAGCTTTTAAAGCCTGTGGAGATGGTAATAGAAAAGGTTCGCCCTATGTTAATTAATGATGGCGGGAATGTTACATTGCTAAAAATAGAAAATGGAAAGGTTTATGTGCGATTAGAGGGTGCCTGTAAGGGCTGTCCTAGTAGTTCCCAAACATTAAAATTTGGGATTGAAAGGGCATTGAAAAATGAGATTCACCCCGATATTGAATTAATCAATGTAGGCTAAAATGGATTTGACTAAACAATTTTTAAAATTTCTAAAAAAAGCAAATGATTTTTTTCAAAAAGGGAAGTATTTGGAATGTCTTGAGGCTTGTTCTTTGGCTAATGGAATCCTTCAAGGGATTCAAGAAGATTCTAGCATTCCTGTAAAAAAACTCTCATTTTTGCAAATGCTAACTTTGCTTGCAGATATGGCATTAGAGCACCAAGAAGAAGCTAGGGCTTTGTATGAATATTATCAAGTGATTAAAAAAACAAAAAACGCTCCAAAAGAGATTATTAAAATGATTGAAAATTGCGATAGGGATGTGCTGATGCTCAATCTTGCAATTCAAAGAATTCAAGAAGCAGATATTGATAAAAATGATGGAATCTTATACAAAGATTTTCAAAAAGTTGTGAATAATGTTGGATTTAAAGAGGCTTTTGAGGATTTGATGTTTAGCACAAAAATTATTTTTACAAATAAGGGAGATTTTTTGTTTTTTATGCAAAATCTTATTGATTATGGGTTTCAAGATATTGCAATTAATTATTTTGAAAATATTGGAAATATTCTTTTTTTGGACAGGGATTTTCTAAAAATTTATAAACGAATTTTGAAATCTGGAGAATGTTGATGAAAATTGCTCTTAAGGGTGCAAGTGATTTTAAGTTTTTGAGTGATGATTCAAGGGAAAATCCAAAAGATTGTGCCTTTTTGGTTACTCAAAGTTCGCAAAAATATTTTCAACAAGCCAAAGATAATGGTTTTGAGATTTTTATCACCCCGCAAGATTTGAAAAAATATTTGGATTTGAATCTCAAATTAATTGGCATTACGGGCACAAATGGCAAGACCACAACAGCAGCAATGATATATTCTATTCTTTTGGATATGGGTTATAAAGTTGGCTTATTGGGGACAAGAGGATTTTTTGTCAATGGCATTCAAAAGCGTCAAAAAGGGCTTACAACGCCATCTTTGCTGGAAGTTTATACAGCTATTAATGAAGCAAGGCAAGAAGATTGCGAATTTTTTGTAATGGAAGTTAGCTCTCATGCTATCGTGCAAAATAGAATTGAGGGCTTAGAGTTTGCTTTGAGGATTCTTACAAATATTACAAGCGATCATCTTGATTATCATAAAACATTAGAAAATTATATTGCTACCAAAAATTCCTTTTTTGCTACTCCAAAAGATGAAAAACTTATCAATAAAGATGAGAAAAATGCTCAATATTCTTTGCAAAATACAATGACTTATGGAATTGAATCTAATGCAACTTTTCACATTAAAGCTTATAGTCTAAAAGGGGGAATCACAGCACAAATTGCTTATGGCAAGGAAGAAGCTATGCTAAATGCCTATCTTTTTGGCAAACATAATCTTTATAACGCCCTTGCTGCTATTGGTGCAGTGAAAATACTCACCAAATCACCTCTCCAGATGATTGCAGACAAATTAGAAAATTTTGGCGGAGTTTTGGGGAGAATGCAGGTTGTGAATGAAAAACCCTTGATTATTGTTGATTTTGCACATACACAAGATGGAATGGAGCAGGTTTTTCAATCTTTTTTGCACCAAAAAATTGTAGTTATCTTTGGTGCTGGGGGCGATAGGGATAAGACAAAACGACCTAAAATGGGGTATTGTGCAAGTAAATACGCAAGTAAAATTTATATTACAAGCGATAATCCGCGTAGTGAAAATCCAAAAACGATTATGCAAGAAATTCTCAATGGAATCCCTAAAGATAAACAATCAAAAGTATTCTTAGAAGAGAATCGTGCCCTAGCCATTCAGAGAGCTATTAAAGAGCTTTGTGATGATGAGGTGCTATTGGTGCTTGGTAAGGGCGATGAGAAATATCAAATCATTGGAGATGAAATGTTGCATTTTGATGATGTTGAAGAGATACAAAAATCCCTTCAATTGTATTTTAAGCAATAATAAGTTTATTTCCTTATTTGTCCATTGCCTCGAATTTTGTATTTGTAGCTTGTAAGAGAATCTACTCCCATTGGACCTCTTGCGTGGAGTTTTGAAGTCGAGATGCCAACTTCTGCCCCATAGCCAAACTCTCCCCCATCGCTAAAACGCGTAGAGGCATTGACATAAACACACGCACTATCAATTTTGTTTAAAAATTCCTCTGCTATGCTATAATCCTCGCATAAAATAGCCTCACTATGCCCACTTCCAAAAGTTTGTATGTGTTGGATTGCCTCTTGTAAATCTTGCACGATTCTAAGATTTAAAATGTTTTCATTGTATTCAATATGATAGGATTCTAGCGGGATTAATTGGCATTCTATATTGTTTTGACTTAGAATCTCACATGCTTTCTTGCAGCCTTTGAGAATGGTATCTTTTTGCTTGAGTGCTTGAGCGACTTTGGGCAAAAATTCCTCTGCAAAGCTAGAATCAATAAGCAAAGTTTCACAAGCATTGCAGGTGCTGGGGCGTGAAGTTTTTGCATTAATGATTATTTCAATGGATTGTTCTATTTTGCAACTATGGTGAGCAAAAATATGGCAAACTCCCTTATCGTGCTTGATAATAGGGACTTTGGCATATTGACTAACAAAAGAAATCAATCCTTCTCCACCGCGTGGAATGAGTAAATCTACATATTCTTTAGCCTCCAACAGCTCTTTTAACTCTTCTCTATTTTTCATACTAGGCAGCAAAACAATCGCTTCTTGTGGAAGGTTGTATGTTTGTAAAACTTGAGAGAAAATTTCCACAATAGCTTCATTAGAGTTTTGTGCTTCTTTGCCCCCTTTTAAGATACATACATTGCCACTTTTGAAGCAAAGCCCAGCAGTATCACTTGTAACATTTGGTCTTGATTCATAAATAATTGCTATTAAGCCAAGTGGAACGCTTACTTTTTGTATCTCTAAACCACTTGCATTGCAAAAACCACTTAAGATTCTATTCAAAGGGTCTGGAAAATCTGCAATTTCTCTTAAGGAATTTGCCATATCAACAATGCGTTTTTCATTGAGCATTAACCGCTCTAGCATAGCGGAATTGAGATTGTATTGTTTGGCGTTTTTTAAATCTTTTTGGTTTGCTTCTAGGATTTTTAGGGTTTTGTTTTCTAAATTTCTTGCACAATCTCTTAAGAAATTTTGCCTTATTGTGTGTGGGAGCTGGGAGAGAATGTTTTTTGCTTCTTTGGCTTTTTTCAAAGTTTCATAAAGTTTCATCAGTTCTCCCTAAACATTCTTCGTGCGAGTTTTTTGGCTTTTACTTCCTCTTCTTCTCGTTTTAATGAAGTGTAAGTTGCGTTAGTGTAGTCCTCTAAGATTTTTTGGCTATTGATTTTTTTGCCATCAATAGGGCTTAATTTTTTATATTCTCCATTGCTTTGAAGTTCGTGTGCTTGAGAATTGTCTTCACTTTGGAGGCGAATTATGCCAAAAAGTTTATCTGCGAGATTTTTTTCAAATACCGGTGTCATTAATTCCACTCTGCGTTCCAAATTTCTAGGCATTAAATCTGCACTTGCAAAGTAGATTTGTGGAGTTGCATTTTTGAAATAATAAATACGGGCGTGTTCTAAATATTTCCCCACAATAGAAACGACGCGGATATTTTCACTCACTCCCTTGATGCCTGGTTTCAAACAACAAATTCCACGCACGATTAAATCAATCTTAACTCCAGCATTAGAAGCCTCATAAAGTGCCAAAATAACATCGGTATCCACGATAGAATTTGCTTTTAGGATAATTCTTCCCTCACTTCCCATTTTAGCCTCATTAGCGATTAATTCTAAAATCTTTGGTTTGATTTGCAAGGGTGCTGCAAGAAGCGTGTTGAGCTTGGATTTGTGTGAGAATCCAGAGAGGTTGTGAAAAAACTTGATTGCATCTTGGGTAAATTCTTTTTTGGAAGTCATATAGCTAATGTCTGTGTAGATTTTGGCGGTGCTTGGATTATAATTGCCCGTGCTTAAATGCACATATTCACGCAATTCTTTGTCTTCTTTTTTGATTACAAGTGCGATTTTGGCATGGACTTTTAGCCCGGGGACTCCATAGATTACATGTGCGCCAGCTGATTCTAGGGCTTTTGCCCAATGTAGATTGTTTTCTTCATCAAATCTTGCTTTTAGCTCTACTAGGGCAGTTACTTGCTTGCCATTTTCGGCTGCTTCAATGAGTGCTTTTACAATGGGTGAATTTTTGCCTACACGATAAAGTGTCATGCGAATAGAAAATACATCGGGATTTTTGGCGGCATTTTGGATAAAGCTGACAATGGGGTCAAAACTCTCATAAGGTTGGAATGAAAGAATATCTTGTGTATCTAAAATAGAAAAAATATTTACATTAGAATCTAAGGGCGGTAGAATCTTTGGCGTGTAGTTTGGAAATGTAAGTTGGGCGAAATTTTTGTTCCCCACAATTTCCCATAGAATGCTTGAATTCATCGGCACTTCGCATTCATAAATATCTTCAGGAGAAACGCGGATATAATTTGTAATAAATTTTTTGAGTTCATTATCTGAAGTTTTGCCGATTTCTAAGCGGATAATCTCTCCCTTTCTACGAGATTTTAAGCCCTCTGTCATCAAAGCTAAGAAGTCATCGCCTTCTTCCTCTTCTATTTCAATATCTGCATTTCTTGTCACCCTAAAAGCAGTCCAGCTTAGCACGCGAAAACCCGGAAATAATTCACTTGTAAATTCTGCTACAATGCTATCTGTCAAAACATAAATATCCCCAAGCTTGATAAATCCCGGAAGCATTCTTGAGATTCTTGTCATACCAAATTTGATTTCATTTGGATTATCAAGGCTTTGAAGTTTTAATGCCAAAACATAGCTAAGATTATTGAGGTGCGGGAATGGGTGAGTGGCATCTACAGCAATAGGCACTACGATGGGATAGAGGTGATTCATAAAATAAGTTTGCAATTCTTTTTTTTGGGATTCTTCAACTTCCTCATAATTTTTGATACAAAGCCCGAGTTTTTTTAGCTCACTAATGATTTCAAAATAGCAAGATTCCAAAAGCTTTTTTTCATTTTTCAAATAAGTCCGAATCTCATCTAACTGCTCTTTTGGAGTTAGCCTATCTGCCCCGCTTTCTGTGATTCTAGCGGCATATAGTC
Organism: Helicobacter pullorum NCTC 12824; assembly: GCF_017979475.1. Taxonomy (GTDB): domain Bacteria; phylum Campylobacterota; class Campylobacteria; order Campylobacterales; family Helicobacteraceae; genus Helicobacter_D; species Helicobacter_D pullorum. Next base: position 35,852 of record NZ_JAERIT010000011.1, on the reverse strand, counting down.
GCTTCAATCCAGCAACACGCACCATATAAAATTCATCGAGGTTTGTCCCATAAATGGCGATGAATTTTAGACGCTCTAGAAGTGGATTTTCTTTGTTTTGGGCTTCGCTTAAAACTCTAGTGTTGAATCGCAACCAAGAAAGTTCGCGGTTAATGAAGTTGGAAGGTTGATTCAAAGGATTTGTCATTTTTGTCCTTATTTGGAAGTTTTTATAATTATACCTTAGCATTGTAAAAATATCCAAAAGATTTTTGATGAAAGTTTTGAAAATTATCTTGGGGGTGATTTAAGCAAATCTTAATGGGGGGGGGGGGGCAGAATTATAAACTTGATTTCATGCTGTTTGTTTGAAACAAAACCAATGAAGGAGATTTGATGGAAATTATTTTGGCGTTAGCACTTTTTGTAGGGGTTATAGTATGGGCTATTGGTAGCAATAATGCGGATAAAAAAGTGACAATTAAAAAAGAATATTATCCAAAGGGGAGATTAAAAACTGAAACCCCCTATAAAGATGGAAAAATCAATGGAATTGCAAAGGCTTATTATGAAAGTGGAAAATTACTATTGGAAAAACCTTATAAAGATGACAAAGCAAATGGAATTGCAAAAATTTATTATGAAAGTGGAGGATTACTACTGGAAACACCTTATAAAGATGACAAAGCAAATGGAATTGCAAAACTTTATTATGAAAATGGAAAATTAAAAGAGGAAACTTCTTTTGTAGATGGTAAAAAAAATGGAATTGCAAAAATTTATTATGAAAATGGAAAACTACAAAGGGAAATCCCCTACAAAGATGGTAAAAAAAATGGAATTGCAAAAATTTATTATAAAAATGGAAAAATAGATCAGGAAGCCACTTTTGTAGATGATAAAGCAAATGGAATTCAAAAACTTTATGATGAAAATGGAAAAATACAACAGGAAGCTACTTTTGTAGATGACAAAATAAATGGAATTGTAAAAGTTTATGATGAAAATGAAAATTTAAAAGTTTATGATGAAAATGGAAAGTTAAAAAGCGAGACAGGTTATAAATATGATTTGGAAGTTTGGAGTAAAGATTACTGATTTGAGTAGTGATTGACCAAAATATCCAAGCAAGGCAAATGGAATCGCAAAATAATATTAAAAAAATCAAAGGAGTTGTTATGGAATTTTTAATCTTGGTGGTTGGTGTTATTGTCGCATTATATGTTTTAAATCTTAGTATTATTAAGAAGTTTCGACGCAATCTTAGCAATGACATTGAAAGGTCTATCATGAAAAACTATAAGCCCTTTACCGACGAAGAAAAGAAAAGATGGCAAGAGATTTTGAAAGAGATTGACGATAGATAAAAAATCGTAAAAAATATTTAGGGAATTTTATACAAAACTTTAATCAAAGGAGTTGTTATGGAATTTTTAATCTTGGTAGTTGGTGTTATTGTTGCATTATATGTTTTAAATCTTAGTATTATTAAGAAGTTTCGACGCAATCTTCGCAATGACATTGAAAGGTCTATTATGAAGAGCTATAAACCCAAAACCGATGCTGAAAAGAAAAGGTGGCAAGAGATTTTGAAAGAGATTGACGATAGATAAAAAATCGTAAAAAATATTTAGGGAATTTTATACAAAACTTTAATCAAAGGAGTTGTTATGGAATTTTTAATCTTAGTGGTTGTTGTTATTGTTGCGTTGTATATTTTTAATCTTGGTGGCGTTAAGCAGCACAGACGCAATCTTCAAGATGAAATTGAGAAGAGTTTAGATAAAAGCTATAAGCCCTTTACTGCCGAAGAAAAGAAAAGATGGCAAGAGATTTTAAAAGATATTGAAGCGGATAAGAGAAATAAAAACTATCGTAAAAATGAAGAGCAAGAAGCCTATCATAAAAAGGACAATTTAAAAGAGAAAGCTTTTGATGGGGTGCCACAAACTAACTATTATCCAGAAATTAAGAGGTTTTTGGAGAAAAGAGGGATAAAATACCTCGTGCATTTTACTGATGCGGCTAATATCTCTTCTATCAAAAGGAATGGTTTGCTTAGTAGAGCCTTTTTGCAAAGAAGAGGAATGGAATTTAGATTTAATGATAATGCGAGATGGGATAAGAGATTGGATTATATTTCCCTCTCTATTACAAATCCCAATAATTATGTTTATCAAAGCTTTGTGAAGAAGGGAAGTATCCAAAGGGGAGCGTTTATTTATATCGATGCTAGTATCCTTTATAAAGAAAGCAATGATAGGCTTTATTGTGTAACCAACGCTGCTTCTACTAAATGTCCAAAAGGTAGGACATTATCGGATTTAGAGCGAATGTTTGATGATGTGGTGTATTTTGAGACAACAAGAGGAAAGCAACAGGTAAAAAGATATAATAAAGCAGCCAATGAGCCAACCTATGAGCAAGCAGAGATATTGTATCAAGGATCAATAGATCCAAAATATATCATACGCATTGAGTATTCTTAGCCTATGAATGATGATTTGGATGATATTCCTTTCTAGTAGCGTTAGAAAATAAAAGGAGATAATGCAATGAGCAGACAAAAAAAGCAACCAAGAAGCAAAAAGCTTTGTTTTATTAATCAAGCTAATGGAGTTTTGGAAAAGGAATTTGAGTTTGATTATTTTGGTGGATTTGCAATAGGGCAAAAACAGAAGTGTATTTGTTCTCTACACGATGAAATTCTCAAACAATACCCTAATTCCAATATTTTGGAAGTTTCTACAAAATCTCCCAATAAAGAGCTAGGGTTTCAACTTAGTGCCTTTAATCTCACTTTGCAAGGCGTTTGTATCGAGGATATTTTTCAAACTGCAAAAGTTTTTGTCAATAGTGATGGCTATTGTGAAGGATTTGATGAAATCAAAGAAAGAATATTCAATGATGAAATAAGGCTAGATGCAACCAATAAAACCGATAAAGAAAAGGCAAAAAAGATTTATCAACAGCTAAAAGCGAGTGGTTTTTGGGATACAAAATCAAAAAGGGATTTAAATAAGCTTTATTTGATGCTTTATCCACAATCCCAGTTGGATTATTTTGATTACAAAGGCAAGCAATATCCCAATGAGCCTAAAACCTTGTTTTATGATTACATTTATATCCAAGCATTGAGAGAGCACAAAATAGATTTATCAAAATACAATGTTTTTACTGATATTGAGTTTGGCAAAAATTCAATCAACTGCCAAGCAAGAAGTTGTGCATTGTATAATTATCTTATTCAAAATGGTGAATTAGAGCATTATCTTGGAGTAATGGAAAATATAGAAACACAAGATAATAAAAAAGAAATAGAGAAACTTTATAAGGAAGTTTTTGTATTGATGTGAAGCTTGAAGTAAAAATGAAAGCAGAAGCTAAGAGATTATTTTCTAATCTCTTTAATCCTTGCAGATTTTCCGCTTCTAGTGCGTAGATAATAGAGTTTTGCACGTCTAACACGACCGATTTTAAGCACCTTGATACTATCAATACTTTCTGAATAAATAGGGAAAATTCTCTCAACTCCAACGCCATTAGCACCGATTTTTCTAATCGTAAAAGTCTTGCCTGTGCCAACCCCGCGTAAAGAAATACAAATCCCTTCGAAATTTTGGATTCTTGTTTTGTCGCCTTCTGAAATACGAATCCCAACCCTCAAAGTATCTCCAGCTTTAAATTGTGGAATCTCTTTTCCTGCCATTTGTGCATCTTCAAAATGTTGAATGTATTTATTTCTCATTTTTTAACCTTTGTTTGTATTGCCAATAGAGGTCTAATCTATGGAATCTAGTTTTTGCCTCTGATGCTTTTAATTTTAAGTCGCAAATTTTAGCATGATTTCCCTTTGAATACTCTGAAGGAATACTTAAATTTTTAAAAATATGAGGTTTGACAAAATTTGGCGCTTCAAGCAAAAAATCTTCATAACTCTCGCCCTTTAGAGATTCGCTATTGCCAAGCACCCCATTAATTTGCCTTGCAATGCTATCACACAAACAAAGTGCCGCAAGCTCACCACCTGTCAAAATAAAATCCCCTATGCTAAAAACTTCATTTGCATAAAGCTCAATCAATCTTTCATCAAATCCTTCATAACGCCCACAAACAAAAACAATATGCTCTTTTTTTGCCAAACGCCTAGAATCTTTGTGGTTAAAATTTTTCCCACAAGGTGTTAAAAAGATAATATGTGCTTTGGAATCTTGATTTTTGATAGATTCTAATGTATCACTCAATGCAAAAGGCTCTAGCACAAGCCCAGCACCTCCACCAACTTGATAATCATCAACTTTCAAAAATCGATTTTTGCTAAAATCTCTTGGATTTATGTATCCAACAGAAATTTTTTGATTTTTTATAGCACGGCACAAAATCGAATCGCTAAAATACGATTCTAATAAATGCGGAAATAGGCTCACAAAAGAAAAGTGCATTAGCTATTTTCCAAAATTTCTTTACAAAAATTTGTATGGATTATCTTGGGGGTTGTGTGGATATCCACTTCTTTGATATAGCGTTTTTCATAAGGCACTAGAAAGCTTTTTGGGAATCCTTTGGCTTGTAAATCGTGGCTAGTTTTTATTGATAAGAAATCTTTTTGCCCAAATCTTTCTATTTCGCATACTTCCCCCAAAATTTCTTCTGATTCAAGTATTTTGCTCCCTATAATCTCAAACCAAAAAAATTCATCTTCTTTTAATTTGCAATGTTCTTTGGTGAAATCTTGTGTTGTGTAGAGTATGAGGTTTGTGAATTGTTTTGCGATTTCTCTTGAATTAATTTGAGTAAATTTTATGCGAGAGTTTTCTTTGTTGTAGGATTGTATTGTCAAATCACCTATTTGCGAAAAATAAGTATCGCCCACTTTCAAAACTTCGGGAAAGTCTGTTAATAAATGCAAAAGGACTTCCCCTTTTACACCTACTGGGCGACCAATTTTTGCGACACTTACCCAATCTTTTTGTATTTTGTGTTTTTGAAGCATTATTCGGGTTTTACAATCACTCTGTATGAATTCCCATCTTTTGCTTTTAAACCAGAAATAATGGTTTTAATGGCACTAATCATTTTGCCATCTTTTCCGATTAATCTTCCAGCATCTTGTGCAGAAGAGATAATCTCTATTTCATAAAAATTTGTGTCCAATTCTTTTTTATGAATTTGTATTTTTTCAGGTTCATTGACAATTTTTTTGACATATAATTCAACGAATTTTTCAACCATTATTTTGTGATTGCCTGCACTCTTTCGCTCATTTTTGCACCAACGCTTGTCCAATATTTCAAACGCTCTGCATCAAATTTCACAGTTGAAGGTTCTGTCAAAGGATTGTAATAGCCAATAGATTCAATCCAACCCCCATCTCTTTTTTTTCTACTATCTGTTACTACGATTCGATAAAATGGTTTTTTCTTGCGTCCCATTTTTGTTAGACGAATAACTGTTGCCATAAGCAAACTCCTTAAAATAAATCTAATTTTACAGACATAAATCTGTCTAAAAATGAAATTTTATTCTTTTTTAGACAAACTTATGCTTAAAGAGAAAAGATTATCTCTTTAAACCTCCCATTCTCGCATCTTTCATCAAAGCCATTAGGTCGCTCATTCCGCCTTTTGATGAGAATCTTTTCGCCATTTTTGCGGCATTTTCAAATTGTTTTAAGAATCGATTCACATCACTTACATCAACCCCAGCTCCAAGTGCTATGCGTTTTTTGCGACTACCATTTAATAAATCGGGATTTTCTCTCTCTTTGGGCGTCATTGAATTTACCATTGCTCTTATTTGTTTGATTTCTTTGGAATTGTCCAAATCAACATCTTTTAAAGCACCAGCCATATTTCCAAGCCCCGGAAGCATTGAAATGATAGATTGCATAGAGCCAATTTTTTTGATATTGTCCATTTGTGCTAGAAAATCATTGAAGGTGAATTTACCCTTTTTGATTTTTTTGGAAATATCTTTTGCTTCTTTTTCACTGATAATCGCTGCTGTTTTTTCGGCTAGTGAATGAATATCTCCAGCCCCCATAAGCCTACCAACGATTCTTTGGGGGATAAAAACTTCCAAATCAGGAATCTTCTCTCCCACCCCAATAAAACGCAATGGAATTCCGAGTTGATGTGCGATAGAAAGAGCGATTCCGCCTTTGCTATCTCCATCAAATTTGCTTAAAATCACTCCGCTTAAATCCATTTTTTCATGGAAAATCGCAGCACTTTTCACACCATCTTGCCCACTTAGGCTATCTACAACATAAAAAATTTCATTAGGTTGGATAGAATCTTTAATCCCTTGTAATTCCTGCATTAAATCTTCATCAATAGCCAAGCGTCCCGCACTATCTACAATTAATACATCATAAAGCCCAGAAATAGCCTTTTCTTTAGCAGCTATTGCAATTTCAATAGGGCTTTTATTTTCTTCATAGAAAAAATCCACTTCTACTTGCAAACTTAATTGTCTAAGCTGCTCAACTGCCGCTAATCTTTGCAAATCACACGCAGCTAGCAAAACTTTTTTTTGTTTGTTTTTGAGGTAGTTTGCTAGTTTTGCTGTGGTTGTGGTTTTACCACTTCCTTGCAAACCAGCCATTAGGACAATTGTTGGGGGTTTGGGAGCAAAAATAAAACCATAATTTCCCGGTGCGGTTAAGATATGTGTTAAAGATTCTTTTAATGCGTTTAAAAAATTTTCCTTTCCAATTCCGGCTAATTTTGTTTTTTGTTCTATTTCTTCTAAAAGAGATTTTAGAACTTTGTAATGAACATCAGATTTTAAAAGAGTTTTTTTTAATTCATCTAATGCTCTTTTTAAGGCTTTTTCATCATCTTGAAAGCGAATTTTGTTAATCGCACTTTGAAAACTTTCTGTAATTGCACCAAACAAGTTTTTATCCTTAAGAAATCAAATTGGTAAATTTTATAAAATTTTTTGGCTTAGATTCTATAAAATTTTAACTTTAAATACAATAAAAACTTTTATCAAATAAGACAATTTTGGGCTATATTTAAAGTTTTGTTTGCTTTGATGGATTAGGTTTGCGTATTTTAGAAAACAGCAAAATTTTAATTCATTTAAAGAAATAATTTTATTGACAAAAAAATATTTTATTGTAAAATAAAAATTTAGTTAATAAAAGTTATCCTAAATAATTATAGGAGCTTCTGTTTTGAAAAATGTATAGAATCTTGAGTGTTTAGAGGCTCTTATAGTTTTTGGGAGTTAAAATATTTAAAGGAATTTATTGATGTTTGAAGAAGTTTTGAAGCAAAATAATTTAAAAATCACTCCACAACGCGTTGCAATTTTGAAAGAAATCAAAAAAAGTGGGCATATTAGTATTGAAGAAATTTATGAAAATATCAAAGAGATTCATCCTTCAATTTCCCTAGCAACAATTTATAAAAATCTTACTTCTATGCAAGAGGCTCATATTGTCGATGAAGTTAAACTTCCCAACCAAAAACAACGCTATGAGCTTGTCAAACAACCTCATATACATCTTATTTGCGAGAAATGCGGAAGTATTATGGATATACATTTTGATAATTCTATTGAAAGACTTAAAAAAGAATGTGAAGAGCAAACTTATTATAAAGTCAAGGATACTTCTATAGCTTTGCTTGGTGTTTGTCCAAAATGCCAGTGATTTGGTTTTTGTATGACTTTGGCTTTGTTGCCATGAAGATTGGTAGCAGAGAAAGCTTGATTTTGTAGTTTTGTAAAATTAGATTATAAAACAATATAATGGCATATAAATTTGAGATTTAGAAATGTATAGAGTATCTAAAACTTATTTTTGAGTGCTAATTAATGCTTTTGTAAAATTTAAAAATTTAGAAAACATTGAGTATAATAACGCCCAAAATTTTAATGTAGCATTTGTTTGTTGAGCGAAGAATAACTTAAGAAAAGTTATTTAGGACTCAACAAAAGCTTTGGAAGTTTGATTTTGCATCATAAAATTAATAAAGGAATAGTAAATGTTTGAATGGATTTTTAGTGCTGAGATGTGGATAGCCTTAGCGACTTTAATTGGGCTAGAAATAGTGCTTGGGATTGACAATATTATTTTTATTGCGATTTTGGTTGGTAGGCTTCCAAAAGAACAAAGACAGAAAGCTAGAATCTTTGGTTTGAGTTTGGCAATGATTACGCGTTTATTGTTGTTGCTTTCTTTGTTTTGGATTATGAAACTAACTACCCCATTATTTAGTGTGTTTTCTCAAGAGATTTCTGGACGAGATATTATTTTGATTTTGGGGGGATTGTTTTTGATAGCAAAATCCACATTGGAGATTCATCATGATATTGATAATGCTGGGGAAAAAAGTGATGAAGATATACTAAAAGAAGGTGCAAAGAGAGGGTTTTTTAGTGTGCTTATTCAAATTGCTATTTTAGATATTGTATTTTCATTGGATTCTGTAATTACAGCAGTTGGTATGGTAAGCAATATCGAGATTATGATGATTGCGGTAATTGTTGCTGTTGGCGTAATGATGATAGCAAGTAAAAGCATTTCAGAATTTGTAGATGAGAATCCTACTATAAAGATTTTGGCATTAGCATTTTTGATTTTGGTGGGAGTTACTTTGGTGGCTGAGGGCTTAGAGTTTCATATTTCCAAAGGTTATATTTATTTTGCTATGGCGTTTTCTTTGGGGGTTGAATCTATCAATATTTACATTAAGAAAAAGCGTTTGCAAATCAAAGGATAATTAATTTTTGGAGAAATATGAGAACTTTAACGATTATTGATACTTTTGGATTTTTATTTCGTAGTTATTTTGCATTACCGCCACTCAAAAATCATGAGGGGTTTCCCACTGGTCTTTTGACGGGATTTGCAAAGCTAATTATGCAACTTCATAGAGATTATCCTAAGGATTATTTGGTTTTTGCCTTGGATTCCAAAGGCGAAAATTTCCGCAAACAAATTGATCCTCTTTATAAGGCAAATCGCCCAGAAATGCCACAAGATTTGAAGCTCCAACTTGAAGTGGCGATTAAATGGGTTGAAGATATGGGGTTTAAAAATATTAGCATTGAAGGATATGAGGCAGATGATGTGATTGCCTCTATCAATAAACAAGCTAATCAATTAAAAGTTAATGTAAGAATTATTAGCCACGATAAAGATCTTTATCAGCTTATTGATAGAGATACCTTTTTGTTTAATCCTTCCAAAAAAGAGGAGATTAGGGAAGAGGAATGTATAGAAAAATATGGGGTTAGTCCTAGCCAGTTTGTGGATTATCAAAGTATCGTTGGAGATAGTGTTGATAATGTCCCGGGTGTCAAAGGTGTGGGTGCAAAAGGTGCAGCGAGTTTATTGGGGGCTTATCAAACTTTAGATGGAATCTATGAAAACATTGAAAAAATCCCGCAAAAGCGCATAAGAGAATTATTGCTTGCTTCCAAAGAAGATGCCTATCGCAGTAGAGAGCTTGTGCGATTGAGAGATGATTTATTGGGAGATTTTGATTTGAGCAAATGTGAAATGCCTCAAGATTGCCCATTGTTGAATATTTTAGATTCGCTAAAACACTATGATTTAAATAGCATTTTAAAAAAACTCCATAAAAATCCCATTACCAAAAAGAAAATAGTCCAAAAACAGAGTATGCAAGAAAATACGCAGGAAAAACAATTTATTTATAAATCCCATTTGATTAATACTGATGAAAAATTAAGAGAACTTTTATCCACATTTACGCCAGAAGATATTTTTTCTTTTGATACTGAAACGACTTCTTTGGAAGTAAGGAGTGCAAAGATTGTTGGATTTTCCTTTAGTGTCAATGGAGTGGATTCTTATTATGTCCCTATTGCTCACAATTATTTGGGAGTTGAAGAGCAGGTTAGTTATGAATGTGCTAAAGAATTTATTGAATATATTTTTGGCTGTAAATATGTGATTGGGCATAATCTTAAATACGACCTTGAAATTTTAAAGACTAATTTTGATTTTGTTTTGCAAGATTTTTCCAAAATCCGAGATAGTATGCTTTTGGCGTGGCTTTTGCAAAGTGACGCATTGTGCAATTTGGATTTTTTGATGAAAAAATATTTTAATCATGAGATGATACATTATAAGGATATTGTGCATAAAAAAGAAAATTTTTCTCAAATTTTGATTCAATATGCTTGCGAATATGCAAGTGAAGATGCAGCGGCTTGCTACCAGCTGTATTTTAAGCTTAAGGGATTAGTGGATGAAAGGTTGATGGAGATTGCTAAAAATGTAGAATTTCCATTCATCCAAAGTTTAATGAATATGGAATTGATAGGCATTAAGATTGATTTGGAGTTTTTTCAAGAATTGATTTTGGAATCAAGAGAGAGGTTGCATCAAATCTCTGAAGAAGTTTTTGCTTTAGCTAATAAGCGATTTAATCTCAATTCGCCTCAACAGCTTGCAACGATACTTTTTGAAGAGCTTAATTTGCAAGCAGGCAAAAAAACAAAATCCGGCTTTAGCACCTCTGAATCGGTTTTAAATTCGCTTTATGATACGCATCCAATTATTCCAAAGATTCTTGAATATAGGGAATTTTTTAAGCTTTATAGCACTTACATTGAGCCTTTGAGCGAGCATGCAAAAGCGGATTTGCAACATAGAATCTACACTTCTTTTATGCAAACAGGAACGAGCACTGGGCGTTTGAGCTCTAAAAATCCAAATTTGCAAAATATTCCAGTCAAAACAGCACAAGGGAGACGTATAAGGAGGGGATTTATCGCAAAAGAAAATCACCTTCTTGTTAGCTTAGATTACTCGCAAATTGAATTGCGTCTTTTGGCGCATTTTTCAGAAGATGAAGCCATGATTGAAGCTTTTTTGAAAGATGCAGATATTCATTTGGAAACTGCCAAAAAGATTTTTGGTGAAGATATGGCACAAGAAAAACGCGCAATTGCAAAAAGTATCAATTTTGGTTTGATTTATGGAATGGGTCCAAAAAAGCTTTCAGAAACATTGAAAATTACTTTTCAAGAGGCAAAAACTTATATCCAAAATTATTTTACTTCATTTCCGACAGTTAAGGAGTTTTTGAAGAATCAAGAAGAGTTTATTTTGGAGAATGGATATTCTAAAACATTGCTTGGAAGAATGAGGAAATTTGATTTTGAGGGAGTGCAAGAGTATCAAAAAGCGGCTTTTTTGAGGGAGGGAATCAATGCGATTTTTCAAGGGAGTGCAGCAGATATTATTAAAATGGCAATGAATGCTATTACAAAGGCTAATTTAGAATCTAAGCTATTATTGCAAGTGCATGATGAGCTGATTTTTGAAGCACCCAAAGAGATAGCAAAAAAAGAATCCGAGGAAATTGCAAAGATTATGGAAAATATCACAACTTTGAAAGTCCCTTTAAAATGCACTATTAGCATAGGCGAGAATTGGGGAGAGCTAAAGTAAAATTCCTATTTTTGGGATTCTTGTGCAATTTGCCTTAGAGTGCTTTTGAGGCATTCCATTTCTTGATTCCATTCTTTCCATAAGCCCCTTTTTTGACTTCTTGCAAGATTTTCTAAAATTTCTAGTTTTTCAATTATTTCTGGCTGGCTAGTGTCAAAATATTGCACCACCCCATATCCATCTTTGATAATTTCTTCATTAAAGAGATTTCCTCCATTTTGCAAAAAGCACCAACCATTTTGGTAATGTATGGTGTATTGTTGCTCCAAAAAAATTTTATTTCTCACATAATTCATTGCAAAATGCCGCATTTCCTTAATGGCTTTTGGTGTGATTTGGCAATCTCTTTTGAAATCTTTACTTGCTGATGCCACTCCATAGAGCTGACAATATAGCATTCCATTATCTTTGGAATATACGCTAAATACAGCGGGTGCATAAATATTTTTTAGAATAACGCGTTGGGTTATGGGTGTGAAAACAAAAGAATAAAGATGCAGCACAGCAAGGCTGGATATTAGTCCTATCATAAAAATTTTTTTAATCAATTTTTGTTTCAAATTCCACTTGCCTCCAAAAGTTTTTTGACATAAGCATTTTTGGGATTTGCAAAAACTTCTTGAGTATCGCCTCTTTCTAAAATTTCTCCCTTTTTTAGGACAATTACACTTTGACATAAACTTGCAATCACGCTTAAATCGTGGCTAATGCAAATATAGCTTAAATGGTATTGTTTAGCAAGTCTCAAAAGCAATTCCAAAATTTGTTTTTGCGTATTTTTGTCTAATGCACTTGTGGGCTCATCAAGCAATAAAATTTTGGGTTTTAGGACGAGGCTTCTAGCAATGCTTATTCGCTGTCTTTGTCCTCCGCTTAACTCATTTGGATAGCGTTCTAAGAAGCTTTCATCTAAGCTGACATCTAAAAGAGCTTGAGTGATTTTTGTTTGATAGTTTGGAATCTTGTGGGCTAATAGTCCTTCTTTTAGAATCTGGGAAATTGTCATTTTGGGGTTGAGTGAGCTAAAAGGATCTTGAAAAATCATTTGAATATTCTTTCTAAAATCTCTCAAAGATTCTCCTTTGAGGCTAAAAAAATCTTGTCCTAAGAGCTTAATTGTGCCATTAGATTCTATTAAGCGGCAAATGGCATTCCCTAGAGAAGTTTTGCCGCTGCCAGATTCACCAATAATGCCTAAATTTTCGCCTTCTTTGAGTTGAAAACTAAGGGGTTTTAGGGCTTCAAATTTTTCTAATGCTTTACCCCAAAAATTTTTTTTGACAATGTAAGATACCCCAAGATTTTCCACTTCCATAATTGTTTTGCCAAAATTTTTTTGCGTGTTGTAATGGAAGGTTAGCGATTCTACTAAGAGCTTAGTATAAGGATTTTTGGGACTATTAAAAATAGAGCTTGTATCCCCGCTTTCTATAATCTTGCCCTTTTTTAGGACAAGGATTTTTTTGCAGAGCTTAGAGACAGCCAAGAGGTCGTGGCTAATAAACAAAATACTTAAGTGGAGTTTTTTTTGCAAGAATTGCAAAAGTTCAAGGATTTGCTGTTGGGTTGTAGAATCTAAAGCGGTGGTTGGTTCATCGGCAATAAGGATTTTTGGAGAATTTGCAAGGGCAATAGCAATGCAGATTCGCTGTCTTTGTCCCCCGCTTAGTTCATGTGGATAAGAATCAAGCACTTTTGGGGGAAGAGAAACATTTTCTAGCAGTTCTAAAATTCGTTTTTGGAGTGTATCTTTGGGGCAAGTGGGATTGTGGATTAAAATAGCCTCAGTGATTTGTTTTTTGATTTTGTGTAGAGGATTTAATGCGCTAAGTGGTTCTTGAAAGATATAGCTAATTTCTTTGCCACGAATTTTTTGCATTTGCTTTTGGGAGAGATTTAAGAGATTTTGCCCTAGAAAATCAATTGTTCCGCTTTGGTGTTGGATATTTGGAAGAAGTTGCAAAATAGCATTGCCAAGCATAGATTTTCCGCTTCCTGATTCTCCAACAATTCCTAGAATCTCGCCTTTTGGTAATTCAAAAGAAATATTTTCAAGGCAGAAATTTGCAAGTTTTAAGCTTAGAGATTCTACTTTAAGAATTGTCATTTTCGCTCCTTAGGGCATCTCTTAAGCCCTCACCAATAAAAACCAACAAACAAAGCAAAATACTTAAAATAAAAAATCCACTCAACCCAAGCCAAGGGGCATTAAGGTTGTTTTTGCCTTGAGAGAGAATCTCGCCCAAACTTGCACTAGGTGGAGGCAATCCAAGCCCAAGAAAATCTAAAGATGCTAGAGTAGTAATGCTTCCACATAAAATAAAAGGTAGATAAGTTAGCATTGCTATAAGGGCGTTTGGCAAAATGTGATAGAAGATGATTCGCCAATGACCAACCCCAAGCATTTTTGCTGCTTTAATGTATTCTAAATTCCTCACTTTTAAAAATTCAGCCCTTATAAAAGGCACGAGTGCAATCCAAGAAAAAAGTAAAACAATCAAAAGGATTGTCCAAAATGTTGGTTGCAATAAGCTTGCAAAAATAATAAGAATAAATAAAATCGGCATTCCGCTCCATATTTCTATAAGCCTCTGTCCAAATAAATCTACCTTGCCTCCAAAATACCCACAAATTGCTCCAACTAAAAATCCAATGATAGAACTAAAAAAAGTCAAAATAATCGCAAAGAGGATAGAAGTTTGTAAGCCATAAAGTAGGCGTGCTACAATGTCTCTTCCCAAATCATCTGTCCCTAGCCAATTAGATAGAGTAGGTGGAGTGGGGGCGGGAGAGGGTAGGTTGTAGATAATAGTATCATAAGAATAAGGGATAAGAGGCATAATAAAAAAGCCTTTTTGGCGGATTAAATCTTGCAAATAAGGATCGTTGTAGTTTGCATCACTTTCAAAATCTCCGCCAAAAGTAGTTTCTGGATAGTTTTTGAAAATAGGAAAATAATTTTTGTTGTCATAGCGTATATACAAAGGTTTGTCATTAGCGATAAATTCCGCACTTAAACTGACAAGAAAAATACCCAAAAATATCCATAAAGAATAAAATGCTTTTTTGTTTTTTTTGAAGGCTGTGTAATGTCGAGTTGTGAAAAATCCCATATTATGCCTTTTGAAAATGGATTCTTGGATCAATTAAAGTATAAAGCAAATCGCTAATGAGAGTTGCAATCAATCCAAAAAGTGTAAAAATATACAAAGTCCCAAAAATTACAGGATAATCACGAGTGATAATGGATTCATAGCCTAATAATCCTAAACCATCTAATGAAAAGATAATTTCTATCAATAATGAACCCATAAGAAAAATTCCTAATAAAGCAGCAGGAATAGAAGAGATAATTAGCAACATTGCATTGCGGAAAATATGGCGATAAAGGACTTGTTTTTCGCTCAAACCTTTAGCAAAGGCGAGCTTAACATATTGTTTGGAAATTTCTTCTAAAAAAGAGTTTTTAGCAAGCAATGTTAAGGTTGCAAAGCCACCAATGCTTAGTGAAATGACAGGCAAAGTAATGTGCCAAAAATAGTCTTTGATTTTCTCCATCAAAGAAAGCGATTCAAAATTATCACCCACAATTCCTCGCAAAGGAAACCAGCTAAAATAAGTGCCTCCTGCAAAAAAGATGATTAAAATCAAAGCAAAGAGGAAAGTGGGAATGGCATTGCCTATGATAATAAGTGTGCTTGTAAGATTGTCAAAGGGAGTGCCATTGCAGATGGCTTTTTTGATGCCAAGTGGAATTGAAATAAGATAGATTAGTAAAGTGCTCCAAAGTCCAAGGGAAATAGAAACCGGAAGTTTTTCTAAGATGAGATTGACAACAGAGGTATTTTTATAAAAGCTATCTCCAAAATCAAAAACAATATAATTTTTTAACATCAAAAAATAACGCTCCAAAAGAGGTTTGTCAAAACCATAAAGTGCATTGATTTTAGCAATAGTTGCCTCATCTAAACCTTGATTTTTATAAGTGCTTCCGCTAGAAACTTCACCTTGTAGATTGTGTGATTCTAGTTTGGCTATCATTTGCTCTACCGGACCTCCCGGTGCTGCTTGGATAATGAAAAAATTTAAAGTAATAATGCCAAGAAGAGTTGGGATAATCAATAAGAGGCGTTTGAAAATATAGGCTCCCACAAAACTTCCTTAGCGTCTAAATGAAGGATATTTTTCTTGAAGTTTCAAAAGTTTTTCTTCATTAACCCACCAAGTTTCAAAACCAACATTGTAAATGGGGGTAATTTTGGGATGTTCTAAAAAATTCCAAAAAGCTACCCTAAAGGTTTTGGTGTGAAAATGAGGGATTACATAATAATTCCACAAAAGTACTCTATCAAGCGCTCTTGTTGTTATGAGTAATTCTTGATAGTTTTTAGCATTGATTACTTTTTCAATCAAAGAATCTACCACAGGATTTTCTATGCCTGCATAATTATAGCTTCCCTCGGCTTTGGCAGCACTTGATCCCCAAAAGAATCTTTGTTCATTTCCCGGTGAGAGACTTTGAGGGAAAACCGCCACAATCATATCATAATCAAAAGTCCTTAAGCGGTTAATGTATTGACTGACATCTACAAGGCGAATTTTCATTTCAATTCCAAGAGATTGCAAATTTTTGGCAAAAGGAACAGCCACTCTTTGCATAGCTGGGGAAACCAATAAAAGCTCAAAGACAAAAGGTTGATTGTTTGGATTATAAAGCTTCCCATTTTTCATTGTGTATCCTGCTTCTTTGAGCAGGTTTTGTGCTTTTTTGAGATTTTCTCTATTGCTGCCATTGCCTGTGGTTGTAGGTAGTTCAAAGCTTTGTGTGAAGAGTTTTGGAGGGAGATTGTTTTTAAAAGATTCTAGAAGTTTTAATTCTTCGCCCAAAGGCACTCCAACGCTTGCGAATTCTGAATTGTCAAAAAAGCTTTTAGTTCTTGAATATTGATTGTAAAAAAGATTCTTATTGCTCCATTCAAAATCAAAAGCAAGTCCCAAAGCTTCCCTTGTTTTAATATCTTTGAAGAAATCCTTGCGTAGATTAAAAACAAAGCCTTGCATTCCGCTAGAGAGAGAGTGCAAAATTTCTTGCTTGATAATCTCACCTTCTTTAAGTGCTTTGCCTTCATAGCCCAAAGCCCAATTTTTCGCACTCATCTCTTGTCTGTAATCATATTTTCCAGCTTTAAATGCCTCTAGTGCTACTGAATCATCTTTGTAATATTCAAAAGTGATTCTATCAAAATTGAAATGTCCAATGCGTGTGGGGTGATCCTTTGCCCAGTAATTTTCTACTCTTTTGTAGGTAACACTGCGTCCAGCATCAAATGATTCAAGTTTATATGGACCGCTTCCTAGCGGGATTCTAAGTGAGTTTGAATGAAAATCTATCCCTTCATAATAATGTTTGGGAAGAATTGGTAAATCCCCTAAAATCAGGGCTAATTCGCGATTGTTGGAATCTTTGAAATTAAAGCGAATGGTATATTTATCAACCACAATAGCTTCTTTGATGTCAGCATAATAGCGCGCCATGGAGGGATTTTCCCCTCTAGCAAGAGTGTTAAAGCTAAATTCCACATCAAAGGCAGTAATTTCCTTGCCATCATGAAAACGAGCATTTTCATTTAAATGGAAGATTACAAAAGTATTGTCTTTTGCTCTTTGGATTTGTTTGGCTACTAATCCATATTGACTGCTTGGCTCATCATAAGAACGCACCATTAAAGTATCATAGATAAGATGCAAACCTTGCGCACTCGTGCCTTTTAGCAAAAAGTCATAAAAGCTATCAAAAGTCCCAATTGCATATTCTTTGATATGCCCACCTTTTTGGGCATTAGGATTGACATAATCAAAATGCTTGAAATTTTTGTATTTTACTTCCCCATTGATAGCAAATGCATTATTGCTATAAGTATCAGCCGCAAAAAGAGAGAAGTTTAATAAAAACAAGAATAATAAATAACGCATAAGTTTTCCTATTATTTTAAGGGTTTTTGGATTCTATCAAATAAAAGATTATTTTTACTTAACATTATATTCACATTTTTTAAATATAATTCAAACCTTCAATTTTGTTTGTATAAAGGAGTTTTTGATGACAAAACAATTTCGCAATCTTCACATCTATCTTAGCTTGTTTTTCTTGCCGGTTGCTTTGATGTATGCACTCACGGGTGTTTTATATATTAGTGGATTTGACCAAGATAGCGGAGCGACAAAAAACACTTATATCCTCAATGCGGAGATTCCTAAGGGCGGAGAAATTGATGCAATGTTGAAGTATTTAGAAGAAAATAATTTGCCTCTACCTGCAAAAACAGAGCCAAAACCTAATAAGAGTGGTGCATTGAGTATTGGTGGCACACATTATTCTGCAAGTATCGCACAAAGTGGGGAGAATCAATGGACTATTAACACTACTAAGCGTTCGTTGATTGGGGATATGATTATGTTGCACAAGGCAAAAGCTAAATGGTATTTTAATGTTTTAGCCATTGGTTTTGGTATTACGATGGTTTTGCTTTACCTCTCTGGATTGATGATTACTCTTTTTAACTCTAAGAAAAATAGAAATATTCAATATGGGACAATTTTGGCAGGCTGTCTTGTAAGCATTGTTTTGGGCGTTTTGAGTGTTATGTAATCAAGAATGGGTTTTTCCATTCTTGAATCTGCATTGCTTTTATTCTTTCAAATAATGCGTAAAAAGTTTCTTAAAACTCACCAAACCAAAGAAGCAAATATCGTAATTAAAACAATTGAAAATAAATTAACCCATACGCCATATTTCATCATTTCTATTTGTTTGACATAGCCTGTTCCATACACAATTGCATTAGGTGGAGTTGCCACAGGTAGCATAAAAGCACAACTTGCACCAAATCCAATTACAAGTGGCAAGATATGTTCTGGCATTCCAATAGCTTCGCCAACTACTCCAAAAATCGGCACAAGTAGGGCAGCACTTGCTGTGTTGCTTGTAAATTCGGTTAGAGCAATGATGAAAAAGGCTACTACAATAATGATAATTAGCCAATGGCTATTGCCAAAGATTTGTGCTACACCATTTGCCAAAACCGCACTAGCTCCAGAATCTTTTAAAATCGCACTCAAAGCTAATCCCCCACCAAAAAGCCACAAAACACCCCAATCTGTATTGTTTTGAATATCTTTCCAAGTGGCTACTTTGGTAACCCCAATAGCAATGGCACAAGCAAGGGCAATAATGGTGTCTAAATCATCAATACCCCCCAAAAGAGAACTGATTTTTGCACTCAATATCCATGCAAGTGCAGTGAGGGCAAAAATGATTAGGGTAATGGTTTTTTTGTGATTCCATTGTGTGTTTTCTAATTCTATGCTAAATTGAGTGTTTAAATTAGGCTTCAAAAGTAAATACAAAATAATAATGCAGCTAGGTAACATAATTAGCATAAATGGTATTCCAAGCTTCATCCAATCAAAAAAGTTCATTTGCAAATATGCAGCTGCAATTGCATTTGGTGGGCTTCCAACCAAAGTTCCAAAGCCTCCGATACTTGCACTATATGCCACACCCAAAAGCACAAACACAAAAGTATTGCGGTCTTTGTCTATTTTGAGATTAGATAGAATACCAAGTGCCAAAGGTAGCATAATAGCAGCAGTGGCAGTGTTGCTAATCCACATTGAAAGAAGGGCAGTAACACAAAAGAGCAGGATAATAGCTAAGCTCATTTTGCCTTTTGCTAAGTAAATGAGATAATTTGCAATGAAACGATCTAGTGCTTGAATATGCAATGCACTAGCAATCGCAAAACCTCCAAAAAACAGGAATATCACCGGATCAGCAAAAGTTTTTAATGCACTAGAGGTATTTTCTAAGCCAAAGATTACTGCCAAAAAGGGCACGCACAATGCAGTAATGGCAGTATGGGTAGCTTCTGTAATCCACAAAATCCCCACAAAAATCAAAATGCAAATCCCGATGTTTGCATTTCTCTCAAAGGGCAAAAAAGTATATAAAAGCGCAAAGATAAGAATATCAATTGCAATAATAATTAGAGATTTTTTTATTGATTCCAAATCAATTTCCCCCTATTTTTGGATTATTTGAACCAATTTTTGATTTTATCTACTAATCCTTCTAGGCAATTAATGGGTTTTGCCTCTTCATACCCAAAAGATTCGTGTAGTTGATTAAGAAGTATTTTTTGTTTTTCATCAAGTTTGGTTGGATAGGTGATATTAACAACAGCGATGAAATTGCCTCTTTTGTTGCCATTGACACTTTTTACACCTTCACCATGAAAAACAAATTGTTGTTTATCTTTGACACCTATTGGAATTTTTAGCTCTAATTCTTTTGTAAGGGCTGGAATCTTGATTGTTCCTCCAAGCATTACAAGCGTGAAAAATACAGGAATTTCTAGGTAAATATCATTGTGATGGCGAATAAAATGTTCATCTTCTTGCACAAAGATTTCAATGTATAAATCTCCCCTTGTTCCATCGGGCATAATATTTCCATGTTTTGCTACGCGAATTTGATTGTGGCTATCTACACCTTCAGGGATATTTACTTCAAACTTTTCTTTTTCCTCTTTGTAGCCCTTGCCGTGGCATTTATCGCAGTTTTCTGCTATCATTTGTCCGCTACCATGGCATTTAGAGCAAGTTTGTGCAAAAGTCATAAAGCCTTGTGAGAAAGTTTCTCTTCCACTTCCTTTGCAGGCACTACAAGTAGTTACTTTGCCTTCCTTAGCTCCCGTTCCTTTGCAAGATTCACAAGATTTTTTATAAATAATTTCTATTTCTTTTTTGCAGCCAAATACAGCTTCTTGGAAAGTCAATTCTACTTCTATGCCCAAATCACGCGAATATTTTTCATTCTTTTTGGTTCTTTGTCCAAATCCGCCAAATCCTCCACCAAAAACAGAATTAAAAATATCAAAAATGCTACCTTCCATATCACCAAACCCAAAGCCGCTACTCTCTAAGCCTTTTTTGCCATAAGTATCATAGATTTGTCGTTTTTCTTTGTCGCTTAAAATTTGATAGGCTTCATTGACTTTTTTAAACATTTCTTCTGCTTCTTTGTCGTCTGGATTCCTATCTGGGTGATATTTTAAAGCCATTTTGCGGTAGGCTTTTTTGATTTCATCTCCACTTGCATTGCGTTGTAATTCTAATATTTCATAATAGTCAAATTCTTCCAAAAAAAGCTCCTATAAATTGATTGTTTTTTTATCTTTATTGTATCTAATAATACTTTTATTAGTTATTAAATAATCCTTAGATAGAATCAACTAAAAGCAGTTTGTAAAAATATCCAAATAAAATCCAAGGCATTTTAATGAAATCTATTCCAGAAAGTTTTGCAAAACTTGTAGAATCTTTAGAAAAGCTTCCAAGCATCGGAAAAAAATCTGCTATGCGTCTTGCTTATTTTTTGGCTTTTGAAGATAAATTAAGTGCCTTGCAAATTGCTCACAATATTGAATCTTGTATGCAAGAATTGCGGATTTGTGAAGAATGCTTTGGGATTAGCAAAGAGCCAATTTGTGAGATTTGTTCTAATTCTATGCGAAATAATGGTGAGCTTTGCATTATCGCAAGCCCCAAAGAGATTTTTTTGCTTGAAGAAAGCGGAGAGTTTAATGGTAAATATTTCGTGATTACTTCCTTAGAAACTTTGGATATGAAAGCGTTAGAAAGGAAAATCATCAAAAATAATATTAGGGAAATTATTTTTGCATTAAGTCCTTCTTTGAGTAGTGATAGTTTGATGCTATATTTGGAGGATAAACTTAGCCATTTGGATTTGCAATTTACCAAAATTGCACAGGGAGTGCCAACAGGAGTGAGTTTAGAAAATATCGACCAGCTTTCTATTATACGAGCTTTGCAGTCGCGTGTAAAAATTTAATCTCAAGGAATATGGAATGACAATTGCCCAAATCGTTGCAAATTTTAATTTCTACATTGTTATTATCGGAGTAATCTTATTTATTAGTGTTTATGCAAGTAAAATTTCAGAAAAAATTGGAATTCCTTTATTGCTTATATTTCTTGGGATTGGAATGCTTCTAGGAAGTGAAGGGATTGGTGGAATCGAATTTGATAACGCATTATTAACTCAAGCAATCGGCACTATGGCTTTGATTTTTATTTTATATAGTGGAGGTTTGGATACTTTTTGGGAAGAGGTTAAGCCAGTAGCATTACAGGGGTTCGTGCTTGCAACTATTGGAGTTTTAATCACTGCATTTGTGATGGCGTGTTTTATTTATGTGATTTTGGATTTTACTTTTTTGGAATCTTTGCTTTTGGGCTCTGTTGTTTCTTCTACCGATGCAGCAGCGGTTTTTATGATTTTGCGTTCTCAAAAAATTAAATTAAAAAATAATATTCGACCGCTTTTGGAATTAGAATCTGGAAGTAATGATCCTATGGCGATTTTCTTAACCATTGTTGTTTTGCAGCTTATTACTATGCCAGAGGCAAATTCAATGAGTGAGTGGTTGTTGTATTTTATCATGCAATTTGCAATTGGAGGTTTGCTTGGAATTATTTGTGGGTATCTTTTCCCTAAAATTTGTCAATACATTAATATTTCTCAAGCTGGGCTTTATCCTCTTATTAGTGTGGCATGGCTTTTTATGATTTTTGGACTTTCTTCGCTTTTAAATGGGAATGGCTATTTAAGCATTTATATTGCTGGAATTGTTACAAACAAATTTGCCTTCCCTAATAAAGCACATATCATTTCATTCCATGATGCCATTGCTTGGATGATGCAGATTATTGTGTTTTTAGTATTAGGATTGCTTGTTTTTCCATCAGAGCTTCCTAGTGTTGCAATACAGGCTTTGATACTTTCTTTTGTATTGATATTTATTGCTCGTCCTATTAGCGTATTTGCTTCATTGGTTAAGAGTAGATATAATTTCAAAGAAAAAGCTTTTATTTCATGGGTTGGTTTGAGAGGGGCGGTGCCTATTATTTTGGCAACTTATCCTTATGCGTATAAACTAACAAATTCTCATATGATTTTTAATATGGTGTTTTTTATGGTGTTTATTTCTGTGCTTTTGCAGGGTATTACACTTGGTTTTGTAGCGAGAAAATTGGATATTGTAGAGTGAGGATATTTTGGAATCATTTTTGCTAGAGGTTTTAAAAATTAAAAGGGGGATAAAGTGATGAAAATTGTATTTTTTTTGGCATTGTTTGTTAATCTATTTTTTGGTTATGAAGCCTATCAAAATACAGCTTCTTCCCCGCAAGCTTCTTATCATCCACTTTATGAAGAGCGACGCAATCGTTTGCTTGGGGTGTATGGGACTTTTAATAAAGTAGAATCAGATGCTAATTTGAATATTTCAGGTTTTGCCTCACAAAATCACGATTTGAGTGAAAAGCCATTTGGTTTTGGTTTGCAAATGGGATATTTATTAAGTCAAAATCATAGAATCCTTGTAAATTTTGAAAATACTTTAAAGAAAAATGGCTTTTCTTATCGTAGTTTGACTTTGGGGTATGCCTTCACTCCAAGAATACCAAACACCCAAAAATGGCGTCTTTTGCTTGGCGTAAATGCTGGAATTGCGTTTGGTAGCTTTGATTCTGGAAGTTTTGTCATCAATGATAGTGCGATGGGAAAATTGGATTATACCGGGCTAACTTATGGAGTAAAAGCTGGGGCGATTTATGAAACGAGGTTTGGTGAATTAGAATTTGGCATTCAATCAAGGCGATTAGATTTTGGCGATGAAAGTAGCAGCGTTATTATCAATGATACACCAACAGGCACAAATTTGGATTTGAGTGAAACTTCTAATACAGGATTTTTCTTTGGTTATAATTTCCTTTTTTGATAAAAATGCACTCACCCATCAAACTGCCCAAAAGTCTTTCTAAAAAGTTTCTCTATCATCTTTTAGAAGAGCAATATGAAGCCTTTAACCATTACCATGCTATTTCTATTGACTATCCCGACCCATTAGGCATTGCAAGAAAATTTAAGAATGAAAAAGTCGCACTTTTTTGTGCTTTATTTGCTTATGGCAATGCAAGGGCGATTGTGAGGTTTTTAGAAGCTTGCAAACTAGATTGTCTTCAAGAATCGCAATTTACTCAATGCACACTTAAGCCCTATCGTTTCCAAACAAGAGATGAGATACAAGATTTTTTTGAAGTGCTTTTGGAGGTTGAATCTCTTTATGGGATTTTTTATAAGCATTACAAAAAAGATTCTCTCTTAAAAGGCATTGAATCTTTGCAATATTTGTTATACCAAAAACTTAGTAGAACAACTTCGGGTTTGGAGTTTTTAATTGGCAAACCTCAAAGCAATTCCCCTTTGAAGCGGTGGAATATGTTTTTGCGTTGGATGGTTAGAAAAGATTCTGTGGATTTGGGAATGTGGGAAGGGATTAGAACGAGTGATTTGATTTTGCCATTAGATACTCACACTTTTAGGGTATGCCAAAGATTGGGAATCTTAAAAAGAAAAAGTTATGATTTAAAAGCTGCTTTAGAGGCAAGCGAGTTTTTGAGGGGATTAAATCCAAAAGACCCTATCAAGTATGATTTTGCGCTTTATAGGATAGGGCAATTAGGACTCATCTAGCTTTTGATTCCAAGTAGTGTATTTAGCATTTCATCGATTGTAGAGACCATTTTGGCATTAGCACTATAACCACTTTGGTATTTAATGAGATTGACCAATTCATCATCTACTGAAACCTCTGAAATTGCTTTGTATTCTTGTTTGATAGAGACATATACTGCTTCTTTAGTTTCTTGTGTGATTTGAGTGCTTTCTGTTTGTGAGGCGACTTTGCTAGCAATAAAGCGGAAATATCCACTAATAGTTTCATTTTGTATATTGCCTTCAGAATCAGTAAAAGTGATTTTGTTATATTGAAGTTGTTGCATCATATTTGCCACTTCAAAATTGCCATCTACTGCTTCTCTATATGCGTGGATTAAGGTTGGATCATTTTTGTAAGATTGTGCAAGTTGAATATTGCTTGCATCATTGCCATCAAAGAATCGATTCACCCCAAATGCTCCAGCGAAATTTGTCCCATTATCTTGGATAGAAATGTAAATCTCTTCGGCAGGATTCTTAGAGGTAATAGCAAAGGTTTTTGTATCATTGTTGAAAGTTGCTACAAACCTATCATCAAAGTCATTACTTGCATTTGCATCGCCGTTGTCATCAACATTGGCATTTAGTTGGTCTAGGATACTTTGCATATTAGTTAGCCCATCAATATTGACTGTTCTTGTGCCTATCTCTTCGCCTTGTTTATTATACATAACCACTTTAAAGCTGCCATTGTTGATATTGTAGCCACTTGTTGTGAGTGCATCTTGGATATTGATATTTAAAACATCACTTCTTGCTTCTAATTGAGAGCTTTGTGCATAAATATTATTAGTAGCTTCAATTAAGCCATTAGCAAAGGTATCTAAGTCATTGATATAGACTTGTAGTTTGCCTAAAGTTCCATTGCAGGTTAAGACATCTTCTGTGCGAATTAAATCTAAAATTGCACCTACTTTTCCATCGGTGAGTGAATTTGTGAGATTGAATTCTTTGTGGTCGCTTCTTAGGTATTTAATAGAATAAATTCCACTTTCATTTTGGGAATTATCAAGAGTAAGCGGGTGAAATGAAGTGCCATCTACAATAGATTTTCCACCAATAGTGAGGGTGTATCCTTCTTCAAAATCAGCAATGTTTTCATCTACGCACGCACTTCCTTTAAGTCCTTCTTTGAAAACATCACAACCAATGAGATTGTTAATTTCAAATTCATATTGATCTCTTAAATCCCGCAAATCATTTGCTTTTTGATTAAGTTGTTGATTTTCGTATTCTGCAATTTTTTTGTTAATCTGTGCTATTTGTTCTCCCAAGCGATTGACTTCATCAACAGCTACTTTGAGTTCATCATTAAGACGTTGTTGGAGATTAACTAAGCGTTCTCTTGTGGCTGAAATATTATTTGCAAGTGTAGAGGCTTGTTCTGCAAGTGCGATTTTTTGTGCAGAATCACCAGCTTTGGTTGATAAATCTTTCCAAGCATTAAAGTAGTTTTGCAAATCGTTATAAATACCAACCCCATCTACTTCTGGATAATAAGAGGAAGCTTCTTTAAGCCCGGAAAAACTTGTATCATAATAAGTTTTTTCCATACTTGCTTTTTTGTAGCGAGAAAAAGTAAATTCATCATGCACCCTCTCTACAGTCAAAGTATCAAGCCCTTGTCCAATAGCATAGTTTGAAGAAACCAAAAGGGGAGTTTGTGCTGCACTTCTTACTACTTGTCGTGTATAAAATTCATTGTTGGCATTAGCAATGTTGTTGCTTACTGTATCTACCATTACTTGATGCCCGGTTAATCCGGTATAAGGCGTGTTTAAAGAAGAAAGTAATCCACCCATAATTTTTCCTTGCTATTTATACTTCGGTTTTAAGAAAGGAAGAATTGCTTAAGGAGCTTTTTTTGTATCCTTGTTGTTCAATAGGGATAATATTCCTTAAAAGTGAATTGTAAAATTCAGAAACTGCCAAAGACATTTTGCCAAAGCGGTAGTTTAGTTTTTTTAGTTCTTCAAGTTTGTCATGAAGTTGGGCAGTAAATTCACTCGCACCTTCTCCCAAAAGCTTTTGTTTGTCCTCATAAGTTAAGTCAGCAAGTGTGGCATTTGGATATTCTTTGCGTAGTCTATCTTCTATACTTTTTGCATAGGCTTCTTTTTTGCGGATAAAAGAGCTTGTAAGTTCTTCTTTTTGTGGGATTCTTGCAAAAATGGATTCATTATTTGCTACTTTGATATCAGAAATATCTTGTTCAGTAATAGCGATTAAAGCTTTAATATCTTCTAACGCATCTTTTAAGAATTGCAAAGACATAGAATAACTCCTAAAATTTGAAATTATTTCTATCTAAGCAATTCTTGTGCCAATTTCTCTGCACTCCCCTTTAAATTAATTTGATAAGTGCCATTTTTGATGGCATTTTTGATTTCTTCTACTCTCGATGAAGAAGCATTTGTTTTTACTTGTGAGTTTTTTTGTTTTTCTTCAACCTGTTCATTTTTAGCCCCATTAATCTGTGCGGTGTTTTTATTGTTTGCTTGATTAATGGCGCTAGAAAAGGCGGAATTGCTCATTAAATGGCTAATCATATTTTCCCTTTCTTAAAATTTATATCGCATAAATCGACTATTTTTAAAAAAACTAAAGTGCTTTTTTAATACTTTTTGAAATATCTTGTAAAAATTTCTCTGTATCGGTTTTTGGTGGAGCTATATATCCATCGGTATTGTATAATGGAACATCAGAGCCGCCAATTTTTATTGCATATAAAATCACAAAAAGCATAAAATAAATAAACAATCCAAAACTAATAGAAGGCACAAACCAATCTTTCATTTTTTCCTCTATTATTTAGGTTTATTTCTAATGAGATATTCACTTAAATCTAAATGGAATTTAATTTTTAAACTAAAAGTATAGCAGATTTTTCTAAAATTTTTGGTAAAAAGCCGTATTGTATCTTTAAAAGTCGCTTTTATTGTGGTATAATCTACATTTATCATCAAAATTATTAGGGTGCTTTTAATGAATTTTTTTATTTTTTTATTAAAAAGTTTGTGTTGTTTTGTTTTTGTGTTATCTAGCTTGCAAGCAGCAGAGATTAAAGAAAGTAAGTGGGAAAATGGTCAGACATTATTAACATTTTTTGAAAAAAATTCTATCCCTTTGAATGTTTATTATGATTTAGAAAGAGAAGATAAAGAGCTAGCTGATGAGATTATTAGCGGCAATACTTTTTATACTCTTTATGATGGGGAGACTTTGCTACAAGCGTTGATTCCTATTGATGAAAATTCACAACTCCATATTTATAAACAAGGTGATAGTTATGGAATGCGTGCGATTCCTATTGTTTATTTTCAAAAAGAACGCACCATAGCACTTTCTGTGGAAAGCTCCCTTTATAATGATATTGTCAAATACACAGGCGATACACTTTTGGCTTCAGATTTTATACAAGCTTACAAAGGCAGTATTAATTTTAAACGACAAATTAAAAAGGGAGATAAACTTGCTATTATTTATGAGAGAAAATATCGCTTAGGCAAGGTTTTTGGTAGCCCTCTTATCAAAGCTTCTACCCTAGAAACAAGCGATGAACAAAAATATGTTGTGCGTTATGAAGATGGACATTTTTATGACTTACAAGGAAATAATCTCAACAAATATCTTTTTATGATTCCGCTTAATTATAAGCGGATTTCCTCTAGTTTTTCTATGGGGAGAAAACACCCTATATTAGGATACAAACGCCCCCATTTAGGCACAGATTATGCCGCACCAAGACATACCCCTATCAAAGCAGCTAGTCAAGGAAAAGTGATTTTCGCAGGGACAAAGGGCGGATATGGAAAAACCGTGATTATCCAACACGAAAATGGTTATCGCACACTTTATGGGCATATGCACAAGATTAATAAAGGAATCCGCACGGGGGTTTATGTTTCACAAGGCAAACAAATAGGGACAGTGGGTAGCACTGGATTGAGCACAGGTCCTCATTTGCATTTTGGTCTTTATCGCAATGGCAGTGCATTAAATCCCCAAAAACATCTTAGGATTGCTACAACCAAACTTAAAGGCAAAGAAAAAGAGCAATTTTTGTTTTTTGCTAAAGATTATAAAAGCAAGCTAGATACTATTTTGGCAACTTATGCAGAATATGAGCCTTTTAAAGTAACGCAAAATTCTTATATTGTTTATCTCACACAAAATAGTGAAATACAAGATGATGAAACCTCCAAAAGAAATAACTAATATTCGCTTTTGTGCATGTGAATCTTCTTTGTATATCAAACCCAAAAGAATGCTTTTTTGTGAAAATGGCAAAGAAAGAAGCTGGGATATCATAGAAGCACATGATAGTGTGGCTGTGTTGCTCTATCATCCAAAAAAGGATTCATTTGTGATAGTCAAGCAATTTCGCCCCGCAGTTTTCTTAAAAGAAACTATCCGCCAAACTCAAAATCTAAAAAGCGAGATTGGTTATACTTACGAGCTTTGTGCGGGTATTACAGATAAGCCAAATAAAACACTCAAAGAAATTGCACAAGAAGAAATACTAGAAGAATGCGGATATAATGTAGAATTAGAAAATATCGAAAAAATTACAGAATTTTATAGTTCAGTGGGTTTTGCTGGGAGTAAGCAAACATTGTTTTTTGCCACGATTGATGAGAAATGCAAAGTCCATCAAGGAGGTGGGGTAGATGATGAAAATATTGAAGTTATTTTTATTCCACGCAAACAAGCTTATGAGTTTATTTTAGATGAATCTTATCCCAAAACTTCCGGGATTATGTTTGCATTTTTGTGGTTTTTAAAGGAGAGGAATGAAGCATAATTTTGCTTTGCAAGAAATTACAAAAAAATTAGACGAGATTAAAGAAGTATGGCAGATTTATGAGATTTTTGAAACCCAAAAAAAACAATTTGAAGAAGAATATGAAATATTATCACAACAAAGAGAAGCGTTGATAAAAAATTCTAATGAAATTTCTGCCAAAAATGCTTTATTGCTTTCGCAAAACAAAGAATTAGAAATTAAAAACAAAGAGTTAGAAGCTCAAATTGCCCAAAAAAATAAAATCATTCAAGAAATGGATTGTGTGCAAGAAACACAAAAAAATTGCCAAGAAACTATACCAGCAGATTCGCAAAAGGATTTACAAAGCGATTTTTTAAATCTTCAAACCCAATGTGAAAATATTCATTCCTCTTTATCGCAGCTTAAAATTACCTTGCCTCCCAAACCTGTGGCATTAGAGAGATTAGAGGTTTCTTATCAGAATTACCAGAAGCTTTTAGCCAAGCCGGCTAATTCCTATGTATTGTTAAGCCAAGCACAAGAGATTTATGAGCAATTAGAAAATCTTATTGCTACCTTCAAATCTTTAGATTTAGAGACTTCTAAGATTTTATTAGAAATTCGCGATTTAAAAGATTATTTTTGCTTACATTCCAAAGCCTCACAAGAATCCAATCTTGAATAAGCCTATCAAAATCTTTATTTCCGCATTAGAATATTCTGCAAATATCCATTTATCTTATCTTATCCAAACTTTGCAAAAGCAATATGGGGAATGCCATTTTTATGGGATTTTTGATTCTAAGATTCTCGGATTTTCTAGTAATTTTAGCCCAAATGAGTTTAGAATTATGGGATTTAGCGGTGTTTTAAAGCTAATTCCTAGATTCTTTAAAATAAAAAAAGAGCTCATTGCATTAGCCAAACAATGTGATATTGCAATCTTTATGGATTCTTCTTCTTTTAATATTCCTTTGTTAAAGGCTTTGAGTGGGGATTTAAATAAACCTTATTTGGTTTATTATATATTGCCACAAGTGTGGGCGTGGAAAGCATATCGAGCAAAGATACTCGCACAAATTTGTGATGAATTATGGGGAATCTTGCCTTTTGAGAGTGCTTATTATCCCAAAGAGGCAAACATTGCTTATGTGGGACACCCGCTTTTAGATGAGATTCCATTTTCAAGGGAGGGTAGGGTAGATACAGGCATTATTGCCTTTATGCCCGGTTCAAGAATATCAGAAATCAAAGCGCTTTTTCCTATTTTTAAAAGCCTTGCCAAAAAATTAAAAGCTTTGCATAAACAGCCATTATTGATTGCTCCCAAACATTTTGAAAATTGCGATTTATCTAAAATTTATGGCGATTTAGAGGATTTTAGCATAGTGTATGATACTTATGAAGGGTTGGCAAAATGTGAGTTTGCTTTTGTGTGCAGTGGCACAGCAACCTTAGAATCTACACTTCTTGGTATCCCAACAATTCTTGCTTATAAGGCTAGGAAGCTGGATTATTGGATTGCAAAAAGCCTTGTTAAGCTTAATTATATCGGACTTGCAAATATTTTTTTGGAGTTTTTTTATTTTGGTTCCCCAAAGGACAATAAAACCCCTCAAAATTTCCCTATTCACCCAGAGTTTTTGCAAGAAGAAGTAAATCCTAATACGCTTTTTTGGGCAATGCAAAATTATGATTATTCCAAATTTTTTGCCCAAAAAAAGATTCTTTTGGAGTATTTAAAAAATGGCAGTGCAAAAAATTGTGTCCAAAAAATTGAAAATTTTGCAAAAAATATGTCAAAAAATTAAAAAACTAAAGTGCTTTTTAATCCTCTTTGGTTAGTATTATAAATTATTTTCAAAGATTTGGAGTTTAGAAGTGCAACCAATGACAGAATACGGCTATAATAAGCTAATTAGTGAATTAAAAAATCTCAAAGAAGTAGAACGCCCCAATAATATCAAAGAAATTGACGCAGCACGAGAGCATGGCGACTTAAAAGAAAATGCCGAGTATCACGCAGCACGAGAAAGACAGCTTTTTTTGGACGCACGCATTAATGAGCTAACTCAGCTTGTTGCAGAAGCACGCGTGATTGATCCAAGCACGATTGACCATGATAAAGTGAGCTTTGGCTCGACTATCACGCTAGAGGATTTGGAGAGTGAAGAGCAGTTTTGCTATACCATTGTTGGTGCCACAGAGAGCAATCCAGACAAGGGGCTTATTTCTTATCATTCGCCTTTGGCAAAACAGCTTTTGGGCAAAGTTGTTGGCGATGAGGTAACTATTTCGCTTCCAAAGGGCAAAGTGGATTATGAAATCTTAGAAATTTGCTATAAAAAAATCGAGTTTTAAGGATAACAATGGCAACTTTAAAAATCAAAAAACTCACTCCAGAGGCAATTTTGCCAAAGTATCAGACTTCAGGTTCAGCGGGATTTGATTTGTGTGCGATTCAATCAACGACTATACCAGCAGGAAAATGGGCTTTGGTGCCTACAGGGTTGGCTTTTAGTTTCAAAGAAGGCTATGAAGTGCAAGTGCGTCCAAGAAGCGGTTTAGCTTTGCAATATGGAATCACTCTTCTTAATACTCCCGGCACAATTGATAGCGATTATCGCGGAGAAATTAAAGTCATTATGATGAATTTAGGAGAAGAGGATTTTATCATCAATAAAGGTGACAGAATCGCACAAGCGGTGCTTTGTAGAGTAAAACAAGCAAAAATCAAAGAAGTCCAATCACTAGATAGCACTAAACGCGGAAAAGGCGGATTTGGTAGCACAGGAAAATAAAAGGAGAAATTTTGAGTTTAAAGCAAAATGTAAATTATATCAAAGAAGAAATCAACAGCGATGAGAAAATGTTGGAGGGATTGATAAGAATTGAAAGTTGGTATAAGCGTTATAAAATCCCTTTGATTATTTTAGTAGCACTTCTTGTAGTTGGCGGAGTAGGGTATAGTTTAAATAATTATTACCAAGAGCAACAAAGTCAAAAAAATGCACAATTCTATCAAAAAGCACTTATGGGCGATGAAAATGCAATTGCAAGCCTAAAAGATTCTCAAAGCAAACTTTATGATTTGTATCTTTTCCAAAAAGCGCTCAAAGAACAAGACGCCAAGACGCTTAAAACCCTTGAATCTTCCAAAGATCCAATGATAGCCAAACTCTCCAAACAGCAAAATGCTAGTTTGGATAAGAATCTCCAAGAGTTAAATTCTAGCAATTCGACAGATTTGGGGTATTTTGAAGCGGCTTATTTGGAAATACAAAAGGGCAATATTAAAGAAGCAAAAAGTATTTTAGCCAAGATTCCAAGCGATTCGACTATCAAAGAAATTGCCAATGCCTTAGAACATTTAACCATTAAAGGAATTAATAATGCAAAATAATCTTATAAAATTTCTAATAGGTACTTTGTTGCTTTTTTTGATAAGTGGTTGTGGTTCAAAATATTATTTCGAGCCTAAAGACGAAGAAGTCAAAGATAGCGTTGCTTATAGCGATTCTTTGCCTAGTGATATTATTTTTATC
Source organism: Helicobacter pullorum NCTC 12824 (assembly GCF_017979475.1). Lineage (GTDB taxonomy): Bacteria > Campylobacterota > Campylobacteria > Campylobacterales > Helicobacteraceae > Helicobacter_D > Helicobacter_D pullorum. The sequence goes on along the minus strand of NZ_JAERIT010000011.1, from coordinate 3,477 downwards.
ACTCGCGATGGAGCGACTTTGGCAAATGGGCAGTTTATTACCAAATATTCGCAAATCCCAGAAGCTACTCTTCCTAAAAATGGGCGTTATTTGGGAGAATCAGAAAAATATTATCTTGCCACGACAAACAACAAAGAGCTTTTATTGATTGACAAAGAAACCCATTCCCAAAATATCATTGCATTAGAGGGAAATCCTATCAGTGTAGCATTAGACAATAATCTAGCAGCAATCATTTTTGATAATAATTCTTTTGTATTGTATGATTTGCAGTTAGGCAAAGCAATGTATAAACAAGAAAGCACCCCAGCCCCTACCAATAACACCCTCATCGCTTCGCCTTATTTTTTGAGTGATATTGCAATAATCCCAACTCTTGATGGTAAGCTTGTAATCGTAGATAGAAATAATTTCAAAATGATTCGCAATATCGTAGTCAATGGGGATAAACACTTCAACAATGTTATTTTTCTTGAAGCAATCAATGATAGAATGGTTGCAGCAACCCCCAAACGAGTGATTTCTGTCAGTCCAAATGTGATTAATACCTTTGATGCTAATTTGCAAGATATTTTGTTTTTTGGGGATCAAATTGTGCTTTTTACCACAGAAGGTGAAGTGATTCTAACCGATAAAGATTTAAATGAAATCAAACGCCAAAAATTCCCCTTTGCACATTTTACCGCAGCAAACCATGGTGAAAAAATCGTGATTTTAGAAACACGCGGTTATATGATTACCCTAAGCAATGATTTAAGCAATTATGAAATTTACTCTTTACCCAACAAGATAGACACACCCGCATTTTCAGGGACAGGAAAGATTTTTGTAGGTGATGAGATTTTAGAAGTGAAGTGAAGCAATGATACTTTGTGATATTGGAAATTCATTTTTGCATTTCTATTATCGCGGTAGAGTTTGGAGAGAAGCCAAAACGCAACTCACTCCAAAAGACCCAAAAGAAGTGATTATTTTTATTAGCGTTAATGAAGATTCTGCCAAGTCTCTTTTGGATTCTCACCCTTATTGTTTTGATCTTTTGCCTTTTGTTTCTTTGGATACAAATTACAAAGGCTTAGGCGTAGATAGAATCGTTGCTTGTAATGCTATCACAGATGGCGTAATTGTCGATGCAGGAAGTGCGATTACTATAGATATTATGCACCAAGCAATCCACTTAGGCGGTTGCATTATGCCCGGCATATCGCGTTATAGAGAAATGTTTAGTTCCATAGCGGTATTAGATTGTGAATTTAATCTTGGCGTTGCATTAGATACCTTCCCCCAAAACACAAAAGACGCTGTTTCTTATGGTATGTTGAAATCTATTCTTTTGATGATAGAGAATCTCTCCAAAGGCAAAAAGATTTATTTTACCGGTGGTGATGGTAAATTCCTTTCGCGTTTTTTTGAAAATTGCATTTATGATGATTTACTTATTTTTAAAGGAATGCAAAATATTATTACAAATAAAATTATCTCCAAAGGAATCCAATTATGATAAAAGTTGCCTTGCCTAAGGGTAGAATCGCACAAGAAGCATTGAAGATTTTTGAGGATTTTTTGCAAACTTCATTGGATTTTGAAGATAGAAAATTGATTTTAAAGAAAAAAGATTTTGAATTTATGCTTGTAAGAAGTCAAGATGTCCCGGTTTATGTCGAGCGAGGGGCGGCAGATATAGGCGTAGTGGGCTTAGATGTTTTAGAAGAGAAACAAAGCCGCTTAGTGAGGTTGCTTGATTTGGGGTTTGGGAAATGCAAAGTCGCCATCGGTTCGCCTAATGATTATGTTTTGGATTTTTCTAAGCCCAAACTAAAAATCGCTACCAAAATGGAGAATATCACCAAAGCTTATTTTGCCAAAAAAGCCATAAGTGTTGATATTATCAAGCTGTATGGTTCTATTGAGCTAGCACCTCTTGTGGGAATGGCAGATGCGATTGTGGATTTGGTAGAGACAGGTAGCACACTTAGGCAAAACAATCTCAAAATTGATGAGGTGATTATGGAGGTTAGTGCGTATTTGGTGGCAAATTCTAATAGTTTTTATGCACAAAAGCGTGAGATTTTAGAGATTCAAAAGTATTTTAAAAATTTTATCAAAAAGGATTAGCTATGGGACAAACAATTACCGAGAAGATTTTTTCAGAACATGTAGGCAAAAAGGTTTATGCAGGGGAAATCATAGATTGCCCCATTGATATGGTGATTGGCAATGATATTACCACGCCTTTATCTATCAAAGCTTATGAGCAAAGCGGTGCGGAGAATCTAGCAAATCCCGATGGTTTTTGTATCGTAATGGATCATTTTATCCCCGCAAAAGATATCGCAAGTGCAAATCAAGCGCGTATTAGCCGAGATTTTGCCAAAAAACACAAACTCAAATACTTTTTTGATGAAAAAGATATGGGGATAGAACACGCACTTTTGCCAGAAAGAGGCTTAGTGGTAAGTGGTGATGTGATTATCGGTGCAGATTCGCATACTTGCACGCATGGTGCTTTGGGGGCTTTTAGCACAGGTATGGGAAGCACAGATTTAGCCTATGCAATGATTACAGGCAAAAATTGGTTTAAGATTCCAAGTGCGATAAAGGTAGAGTTCATCGGCAAGCCTGCCAAACACATTTATGGCAAAGATTTGATTTTGGAAGTGATTAGACAAATTGGCGTAGATGGTGCATTATACCAAACATTAGAATTTTGCGGAGAGGGCATAAAGTATCTAGGAATGGATGATAGATTTTCTTTGTGTAATATGGCGATTGAAGCAGGGGCAAAAAATGGAATCATCGCCCCAGATGAGATTACAAGAGAGTTTTTGAAATCTCGCCCTTTCTTGCGTGCGAATCCTAGAGAGTTTTATTCAGACGCAGATGCAAACTACACCCAAACAATCCAAATTGATATTAGCAAGCTAGAGCCGGTGATTGCCTATCCCTTTTTGCCTAGCAATGGCAAAAGCATTTCTCAAGCCATAAAAGATGATTTGAAGATTGATCAAGTGTTTATCGGCAGTTGCACTAATGGGCGTTTGAGTGATTTAAAAATCGCAAGTGAGATTCTAAAGGGCAAAAAGGTTCATCAAGATGTCCGCCTCATCATCACACCCGGCACACAAAACATTTACAAAGAAGCCCATAAACTAGGCTACATTGATATTTTATTAGAAGCAGGGGCATTGATTTCTAATCCTACTTGTGGTGCCTGTCTTGGCGGATATATGGGGATTTTGGGAGACAACGAACGATGTGTTTCTACGACTAATAGAAATTTTGTAGGGCGAATGGGAGCAAGAAACTCTGAAGTTTATCTCGCAAACTCTGCAGTGGCAGCCATAAGTGCGATAAAAGGCAAAATCGCTGACCCAAGAGAAGCATAGCTCTTTTTTGAGGGTATAAATAAACGAATACGCTATAAATTTATTTTTGCAATCGTTATCAATATCCCCAAAAACGCATTATGCCCCCCCC
>NZ_JAERIT010000026.1 GCF_017979475.1 Helicobacter pullorum NCTC 12824 | reverse complement strand
GGCCCAAGACCTACGGGTGGATTTTAAAATCATAGAACACAAAGCAGGAGTTAGTATGGATTACGCCAAAAAATATAGGGATTTAGTGGCCGCTTATTATGCAGGTCAGGGCTTCAATGTCAAACGATACGATGAGAGTAAAGACAATCAAGAGAAACATTTGGCATTCACCCGCATCGATTTGATTTTGCGCAAAGACAAACAAATCATCTTTGCGCAGTGCAGAAACTGGAATCCAGATGGAGAACATAAGATC
>NZ_JAERIT010000010.1 GCF_017979475.1 Helicobacter pullorum NCTC 12824 | reverse complement strand
ATAGGTTTAAGAGTATCTAAGAGTGTATCACTATTTTTAGAATCTAATAAACCAAAGAAGTATTCTTGAGAGCTTATAGGAGATTCAGAGCCACCTAGGAGGAGTTGAGAATATAAAAAGATTTGAGTATTAGGGGAGTTTAGTAAATCTAAAGTAATAGCTGTATTATTATCATTATTGTTTGTATTGTTTGCATTGTTGTCTGTATTATGGTTTATGTTGATATATTCTTGCAATAAAGTCTCTAATCTTTGTATATCTAGTATTGTGCCATCTTTAGTGAAAATGTCTATTTTGTTATTGTGGATATGGATAAGATTAGAGAGGGAAATATCAGAATCTAAAAAGATAATCACATTATTTTTGTCTTTAGTTTCCAAGATGAGATGATTTGTTGTATTAGGATTCCTTGCTCTTTGTATTCTTTCTTGTCTTTGTTGCTCTCTTAATGTTTTTTCTCGTTCTCTTTGGTATTCCTCATAGCTTAATTGAGAGATTCTTTCTTGTTCCTCTTTATAGTCTTGTTCTCTTTGCTCTCGTAGATTCATTATGGTTTTATAGAGAGATTTTCTTTTATTAAGGTAATCTTTTGTTAGGGTTTGTTTGTCAAGTGCAAATATTATGGTTGCATCGTCTTTATAGCCTAAATGCTTAAAGAGATTGCTTTCATTAAGGGTTGGGTTTCCTTGCTCATCTACAACAATGATATTTTCGCATAAAAATAATGCCCTCAAATACGCAAAAGGCGAATTAACATCGATAGAATCTATATCACTTTCATCAAGTATTTTTATCATATAGTTGTTTTTGCTTACTAGATTCAAGGCTTCATTATATGTTAAGCCTCTGTTTTCAGTGATGTGGGGTAATATACTATCTCCTAATCGCTCTAAATACAAGTTAAGTATGCTAGATTTATATGCAAGCTCTTGTGTGTAGTCTTGCAGAGCTTGGGTATAGAGTCTTTGTTCTTTTTGCAATACATATTGTTGTTCTTTATACTCTTGTAAGTCTCTTTCATCAATATAGCCGCTTGATACATCGCTTTGTATATGGGGGCTAGAGGCAAGAGTGATTTTAGATTTTAACTCTTTGGTTTTAGCTAAAGCTTCTTGGTGGGCTTGTGAGGGCTTGGGATAAGGAGAAAGAAAAAGAAAAGAGAATAAAGGATACCAAAACTCTTGAGGACTAGGGGCACAAGAGCCATTAGGCATAGTGCTACCTTTAGGGCAACTTGGTTTAGCTGGGAAGTTAAAGTGTCGTTGGAGGAAGTTTTCTAGGGGTTTGAAAGTATCACGCCCTTGATTAAAATATAAATCCTTAAATATTTCCTCTGCTTTGCCTGCAAAGAAAAAAGAGATGATACTACCTGCTGAAAAGATAACAATACCTATGGGAGTCTTACCTTTTGTTACTACTTGCACTACCTCTTGAGCGATGACTTTTGAGAGATACATACCCTCTGTGAGAATCCAAGTATTGATAGTATTTCCAGCTACCTTTCCAACGATTGTAATGCTATCATCTGTATTGATGTATTCTAAAGTTATTTCTGCAATCTCTAATTGTTTTTCTAGTTTGCTAGTGATAATGTGGATAGTGTGGGTGAGGGGTTTAGCAATATTGCTTTGGATTACTTCAAAACCAGAACTAGCCATAGAAGCACCAGCAGAAACATTTCCTACCTTTTCCCTTGTGTCCTCAACTATCGTTTGTGCTTCTTGTAATCCTTGATTGATAGAATCTTCTAATGTTTCTGTAATACTTTGTTCGTTATTTTCCATTAGTCTATCCTTTTACAAGTTGATAAGATATTTTGCGAGGGATTCATAATCTCTCGTGTTATTTTTGCCAAAAACTCCTCATAGGAACTCTGCTTAATGTGCCTTAAAACATCAGCATTAGGCTTTAATTTTTTTAAAATCATATAGCTTTCTTGCATTCTTGGCAAAAGTGTTTCTACATATTTGTATGGAGATGGGCAAGTATCATTATGGTAAATATTGGTAAAAATAGCAGTAGAATTAATGGTAAGTCTAATAGTATTAATTCGTTGAACATAAGCTAAATCATTTATATTCTGAGAAAAAAACTGATAAAAATCCTCATAAGCTTGTGCAAATTGAAATTGCTCTTTAGGGATGGCTTCTTTTAGCTCTTGTGTGTTTTTTAGAATCTCTTTGTATTGTTGCATTTGGGATTGGTTGAGGGTTTGTGTTTCGGGGTAGCCGAAAAATAATATTTTTATTTTTGATAAATAGTGAAATTTACCAACCAAATTTGTAGTGCTATTAAAATAAACTTCCCCCAAACCAATCTTATCCATTATGATAAAGTCTCTTTTGATAGTCTGTATCTGTTTATTTAAGTCTTGGAAATCTTTTAGTTTAGGTTGAAATTCAGTGTAGTTAGCAAAAAAGGTAGAGGGATTGGCAATGAGGGTATCATATTTTTCTAGCATTTGTATTTCTTTGGGATATACCTCATTAGCCCAATATACAAGTTTCAAAGGTTTATAAAGTAATGCAGTAACCACAATAAGCAAAAGCAATAATACAAGTAATGGAATATAGAATCTTTTTTGTTTATAGAATCTCATATTTGTTTAAGCTACCTTTCTAATAATTTTAATATTATCATCTGTATTGATGTATTCTAAAGTTATTTCTGCAATCTCTAAAATTTTTTCTAATTCTGCGTAGCCTTTTAGATTATTGATTGATACTTTCATTTAGAACTCCTTGCTTGTTTTGTATGTTGCCACAAAAATTATAAGTGAATTATTTTTATTTTTAAAGTGAAAATAATTTACAATTTTTTAATGTAGTTCTCTAATGCCTTGATTGCCAAATTTTCAAATAATATTTTATCTTCCTTAATATTTCCTTGTATGGCTGACTGTAAATATTTAATGAAAATATCTTCTTCCATTTCTTCGAAAATAGGACTATATAATTCTTTGGCAATCAAAGATAGAACTAAGGTATTCATCAATCTTGTAGATTTAATCAATGGAATATTTTCTATGATACTTTCAAAATCCTTAATGTTTATATTTGCATATTCATTAAGCGTTGCACTCTCTTGATTTGTTTTGATTTTAAATAGTGATTGTTGCAAGGCTTTTAATATATTTGCATATTGAAAGTCTTGAGTTTGCTGTTTATTAATGTTTATAATCTCTGTATAATCAGTATTATTTTCCATAATATCATATTTTTTTTCACCTAAAAGCTTTTCTTTAATGTTTTGTTTTTCCTGAAAATCGGAGGTTTTTACTTGTCCTCTAGGTTTGATTTCAATCTCATCCATACCTGTATCATTTGGAATATCTTTAATCTCTACTCTATTACTTGCTAGTAATTCATTTACTTCTTTTATAGAGGCAAAGCGAAATGTAATATCGCCAGCTCTAAAGGTATCACCAATATTAATTACGGTTTCATAATCCCCTTTCATTTCTGAAAAAGAATCGCCATAAAAGACACTTGCACCTTGCATAGGGGAAATAGTAAAAAATCCCTCTTCAAATGATATTTTGATGTGTTGCTTTTGTATTTCTTCTCTTTTATTTTGCACACAAAAAGCACATTGAGGATCACTACCTATAATTCCACCTAAAGTATTAAAAATATGAACTTTTTTTGCAGTTATACAATCCTCTAAGTTTTCAATTATAATTCCTATTTCTTCGTTCATCATTAATTCCTTGTAATATTTTCTACGATTTTAAAATCATCTAATATAGTAATGATTTGATTTAAGTTTTTTGCACCATTTATAATACTAAAATCAAAGTAGAGTTTTTTATTTCCATTAAATATTATGCTATATCCATTATTATTTCTGCTACTATCCATAATGAATTTATACCATCCCCATTCTCCTTCGTATGTCTTATTGTGGATTACATCAGGATTATGATAATTGTATGCAGTTAAAACCAAGCTTGCTCCATTAATGAATTGTTCTCCAACTATTTGCAAGTTTGAATTTAAAGTATGATCATATCTCATTGTTTTGTCTTGATATTTTAATTCTATATATGCAAAATCTGCACTTAAATCAAGACTATGCAAAGTGAAAATTACCTTAATATTGTCATTATCATTAAGCATTAAATAGGACAAACTCATTGCTTTTGTATAGAAATCTAAAAATTCTTTAGAGAAGCTAAGTTTGGTGGATAATTCTGCATTGACAACATAATGATCCTTTTTTCTTAATAGAACATCACTTAAATATTTTTTGTAAAAATTATTAAGAGAACCATTTTTGCCAAAGAATTGTTTAAAGCTATCTAAACTAAGTTCGCTTGTGCTTTCTTTGTTGAAAGGATAATATGGCGTAATGTTATTAATAAAAGGAGTGTATATCTCATTTATCCAAGCTCTATTAAACAATGAAACTCCATAGCTTTCTATAAGATTCCAAGCGTATTGGGATAATTCATTGTAATATCTCTCTAAATCTTTTGGTAACTTTCTTATATTATTGGCAAATACAACAAAAGGATCATCGACTTCCTTTATTTTGCCAAGACTATATGCAATCTTTTCCTCTGTATTTTGCATATTATCTGCAGAGAAATTTACTATTTTATTTTGCATATTTGATATATTAGCATTAATGGTTTCCATAATTTTTTCGTTGTCGCTAGAGTTAATTCCAACAGCGGCAGCCCCAGTCATTAAAAATGAATTTTCTTTAGCAATGATGTGGTAAGGTTCAAAAGCATTAGTGATACTTATAAAGTTACTCTTAATTTCAGTGGCATTAAGTCCTAAGCTATAAGCTTCACTTAATAATGAGGCGTCATTTAAATTGGTATTTGCACTAACAATTCCTATTAACAAAAGGATGGGATTGCCTTTTTTGGATAATATTTCAAGCTCATTAATCATAGAACTCTTAGTATTATATTTCTGAGGAGAGATTGAAGCGAGGATTTCTAGCCATTTTTGTTGATATTCAGCTAAATAAAGTTTTAATATACCTAGTGTAATTACGCTCTCAGATTCTTTAGAAATTCCACCACGCAACATCCATTCTTCAATATGAATAACATTACCAATTTGTTGATTTAATTCCTTTAGAAAACTTGACATCCCTTGTTTTGTATATATTTTATCTACAAAGTTAATTTTTGATTTTTCGGAAAAAACATTATTTGCCAAGAAGCCTAATTCCTCTTTAATGAAATATTTTTCCTTTGGTTTATTGCTATTTAAAAAATTAAACAGAATATAGATTCTTTGCACTCTGCTAACTGTTGTTAATTTATTTATCCCAATTTCAATACTTTCCTCATCGATTGCAAAATTTTGTACATCAATCTCTTTTAATTCATCAATACCACTTAAAAAATCTCCCTTAGTGATTTGATATTTCTCTAAAAAGCCCCAATTTTCATTAATCCAAATTTTTAACAATTCTTTATTCAAGTATTTTTGCTCAAATAGAGATTGATAGATATAAAGTGTTTTAATTAAATTATTTTTGTCATTGTCAGTTTGTAAAATTGTTTCCATCTCTTTTAAAAGGGTATTTTTTAAAACATCTTCATTAAGCATTTGATAGATCTCTCGTGCCTTCTTGAAACCTTTATAGGAAAGATTTAGACTAAAATATTGCATAATATGTTGATTTTGTGCTAATTCAGGATATACGCTAAGAATATTTTTCATACCAGCAAGTAAATCAGCCTTTTCTTTAATGGTTAATTCTTCATAGTGCAACCCATCTAATAAAGATTCTAAAGCTTTTGAGGTGGTTACACTTTTAGAAACCTCCAAATTAGTTTTATTTATAAGATAGAATGATACAAAGTATGTGCATAGACTTATAATTAAAATAGTAGATAATAAAGCAGTTTTTTTCAATAAACCTTTTGTTTTACTCAGAGAATAATCTTTAAAAATAATATCCTCCAACAGAGATTTGACAAAATAGCTTTGTTTGCTATATAAAGGTTTAACCTTAGCAAGAGATTTTTTTAATGCATACTTATCACACACGGCGTCTAATAAAAAATTTCTAGGAATATTTTCTTGATAAGCACTTACGAAATAAACTCCACGAATATAAGAATTATTTTTTAAAGCATTTTCTTGTTGCATTTCTATAATAAATTTTACCACCAAGGCAAATAGGTTGTCTAGTTGCTTTAAAAATAGATAAATTCTATTTTTTTCTTCCAAAGAATAAATGTTGCTATTTTTTTGCATAAAAGAAAGTTGTAACGATTCACTGATTTCCTGAAATTCTTTATATAAGTTATTTTCATTGATTTTATCTTGAAAAGAAATACCCAAAATTTTATTGGCAATTTTGTCATTAAAAATATCAAAATATTCTTTCATTCCTTCAATTAGATCTAACTTGGAAAAGACAATATAAATGGGTAATTTAAGATTTAAAAAATGCTCACAATCATTAACTCTTTTTGTTAAATGTCGAATTAAACTTTGAGAATACTCTTTGGGATTATTTAAGAAAGAAGTTGTGTCTATAACCAAAATAATTCCATTAAGTTTGCTATGAAAGAAATTCTTATTTAAGAAAGTTAAAAAGTTTTGCCAAATATTCTTTTTAATCAAGAAATCTTTATTTTTTTCTAAATCATCTTCTGGTAATTCATCGCTATTAGAGGGATTAAAAAAGTCCTCTTGTGAGAAATAATTTCCCTCTGTATCTAATAAAGCTCCTTTTTTGGAAACATAAAGAGCAAAATTTGTAGTAGATTTATGTAATTTCTTATAAGATTCCAAACTATCACTAAGGGGATATTCTATGTTAGAATAATTAATAAAAGTGCTTTTACCTGCACCCTCATTTCCTATAATAATAAATAATGGCAAATTTTTCATTTTTATATCTTTTTTCCAAGTATTCTTTGCGTCTTGTAAAGAGATAGAAAAATTCCTTTTGGCTCTAAAAAGAAATTCATTAGCTTCTTTTTTGAACTCTTTTAACTTTAGTCTTTTCTTGCTTTTGAGCGAAGCAAAAAAGTTAATAATCGGCTTCATTAAGAATGAAAAGAATATAATAACCCAAACAATTAAAATGATGCCAAATCGTAAATATCCACTGCCGAATATATAAACCTCGTTAAAAGCAATAAGAGGTCCCCAAAACCAAAATGATAAACTCATTACCACAAGAGCAATAAACAGCATAATGAGAATAAAAGTTTTGGATTTTATGAAATTAAATATTTTCTGAAGCCACATATGTATCCTTATTTTTAATAAAAGTTTTATATTTATGTATATTTTATAGAAAATTATCAAAATTTAAGATAAAATGGCTCAAAAATTGGTATAATTAAAGACATTAGATTTGGGTGTTGCCAAATATAATTCTGTAAAAAGAATTAACGCCATAATCTAAGTTATTAAATTAAGATTTTAAATAATTTTAAAGTAAGGAGTAAAAATGGCACAACCAGTGTATATTAAAATAGAAGGTGCAACTCAAGGGCTTATTTCAAGTGGGGCTTCGACAGAAGCAAGTATAGGCAATCGTTATCAAGCTGGACACGAAGATGAAATTATGGCTCAAGAAGTGTCTCATAAAGTTACAGTTCCAGTGGATCAACAAAGTGGGCAACCAAGCGGACAAAGAGTCCACAAACCTTTTATATTTACTTGCTCACTCAATAAAGCAACCCCGTTGCTTTATAATGCCCTGACAAAAGGGGAAAGATTACCTACTGTAGAGATTTATTGGTTTAGAACTTCAACTAGTGGAGGGCAAGAACACTATTTTACTACAAAATTGGAAGATGCAATTATTACAGATATTGATCTTGTATCTCCTAATGCACAAGATGCTGATAACCACAACAAGACAGAATTGTTTAGAGTATCCTTGAATTATAGAAAAATAATTTGGGAACATACTGCAGCTGGAACAAGCGGAAGCGATGATTGGAGAGAAAATAAAGCTTAATCTCCCTTTAATAACTTCTTGATAGCAAAAATGCTAAAACCATTTTTGCTATATATCACTTTACTGCATATATTTATCTAATGAGAGTTTATTTAAAATTTTATTATATTGTCGATATTTTTAATTAATATTGCAAATATGACGCACAATAATAAAGATTAATAGCAATATAATCCTTATAATTTTATCAATTTTTACATTTCCTTCAATGCACTCAATTGGCTACAGCAGGGAGAGCAAAGAACCGATAATATCTTGCGATGGACAAGTGTTAGGTATAATGAGATTACAAGAGATAAGTAATTTATAAAAGAAAGGAATAAATATAATGAAACAAGAAATTTATACGAGCAAATTTTATATTTCCAAAAGAAATGGGAAGGAGGTTTGTTTTAAATTGGATTTTGAAATAAAAATATGTAAAGAAAGACAAAAAATTTACTATGTTGATATATCTGCAATTATAGATTATCAATACTTAAAAGATGAAGGAGGTGTTATTCCAAATACTAATAAAAATAGAAACTATTGGACATTGGAGTATGATTTTAATAGTTGGAATTTTCATTCTTCCATAATGCTCCATCAGGATTATAGATCTTTAGGGATAGGAACATTTGTGATAAATAAAATGCTAGAAATTGCTTTAAATTATATACCAACAGCAAGACTTAGTGGTAAATTAAGTGAAGTTGATGAAGTAAAATTAGAAAATCATATAAGAAGAGACAGGATGTATAAAAAATTAGGTTTTGTATTTAATGAAAGCAATACAGGTTTTAGTATAGATAGCATTAGTGTTTTAAAAATAAGAAAAGATTTTGATTATATTCAAGAAGTTTGTATGCTTGATGTATGTTATCAGCTAGGAAAATTACAATATGAAAAAGAAAAAAGCGATAAGCTTTTAAAATGTTATAAAAATGATTTATATGAAGCAAACAGTAAGAATGATACCCTTCGTGCAAGGAATAAGCTTATGTTTTTTCTTCTAATAGCATTGATTTTTTTAGTTATCTATTTAGCAAAATAAAAAACAATAATTAATTGCCATTTTTATTTTTATTGATAAAAACAGATGAGAGAATATCAATATGCTCTAATAAACCTTTTTTGATTTGGGTTTCTGGAAATCTCATAGGATCTAATTGCACAATAAGCCCTTCTTTTCTGGCGTGTTTTACAGCAGGAACAAAATCGCTATCTGCTGTAATTAAAATGATTTTTTCTACTTGGTGTTTATTTGCCAAAGTTGCAATATCAAGCCCTATTTTCATATCTACACCTTTTTGTTTAATGTCTAAAACAAAATCTTCATTGCTTAGTTCGCTAACATCAATTTCTTTGCGTAGAATTTTTTTAAATTTATCATAATTTTTGAATTTCCATTGAAATGAATTTTCATCAATTTCGCCTAATCTTACAGCAAAATACGGTTGCCTTCTTAGATGTTTTAATAATTCACTTCTAAATTTATAAGTCGCAGTTTTGCTTAAATTTTTAGATTTATCAGATTTTTCTATAGGAGGCATAGGAACATTTTTGTCTAACGGTTCGCAATCATAAATATAAACTCTATATAAATAGTCTTGACTTCTTCTAAGGGTTTCCCACACATAGTCTTTTAATCTTTTAGCCAATTCTGTGGCGTCCATTGTTTTAATGCTTTTGTGTGTATTGTATCTTTCAATAAAAAAAGAAAGATCTACAAGCACAGCAGTCTTTTTTGGTTGAATTATAGAAAATTCTGTATTTTGATTAAGTGAATCCATAATATGTAGTCCTATTTACTAAAACTTTGAAGGCACAATGAGTCGTCAATTTAAAAATATTATGCTAAAAAGACCCCTCTATGTGCTAATGATGTTGTAATTCTATCACAAAAACATTAATAAGAGCTTATGATATAAATATTTGTTTAGATAAGTAACTCATTTTCTTTTATAATCTTTTTGCTTACTCATCTTTTCTATTTCTTCCATAACAATCCCATTATCTTCCCTTAATGCTTCTAAATAATCTTTTCTTGTGTATTTTGGAGTGTTATCTCCTGTAATACTTTTAGCTCTGTAATTTCTAGCTCTAATTTTTGGATTTGTGCATTTTGTTGAGATATAAATTTATCTAAATTATTATAAAAGTTATTGACTTTTGTTATAAAACTTCTAAAACTTACTTCATTTGCTAAAGATAAAAGCTGATTATCTTGCTTATATACTAAATTTTCAGGTTCTACAAAAATTTTCCCATCCAAAGTTGAAATATAGAAACTAAGTGTGTTTAGTGATGTTTTTTCTCCGCTAATGAGTAAGCCTTTGTATTCAAAAATTTTATATTCTTTTTGGTAGTCTTTAGAAAGAGTTTCAATATTTCTATCAAAAATTGATTTTATTTCTTTTTGTTTTGATTTATCATTCCACATTGCTCCTAATAGTCTTGCTTTCTCTTTGTCTTTGAAAGGAATATAAAGATAAACTCTTTTCTGTGGCATTGTGTATCCTTTTAATTTCCTTTAATGTTATGTTGGTATAATTGCAAACGAAATTCGAGGGACTCCTTGTGTCCCACCTTTCTCATCTTAACAATATTCTAAAATTTCTTTATCAAATGTTTTAATTAAATCATCTAAAAACATTTCTATCTTTTGTGGATTAATTCCTATGTAAGTGTTTTCAATTTTTGTGGTTAATCTTGGAAAACTTTTGCCATTTTTTTCTGTTGTTTTTAAAATATTTTCCCAGTGATAACTTCTATTTCTTAGATTTTGTAATAGACTAAGAACTATATCTACTCTATTTGCATAGATCTACACGCATAATCAAGTAATCTTTTTTGGCTTTTCCAAGTATAGTTCCCCATCCAAGCTTAGCAACGCTCTCATCACCCAATTTAACAATCATTTTCTCACTGAGATTAATTTTGAGATACAAATCAACACAAAATTCACTATTTGTAAGAAATGTAATGCTATCTTTAAGATCTTGGTATTTATTTCTACCTGGCAAATATTCAATGGCTGCTAAATAATCTATATCGTGAATGTAGATAGCTATTTTATTTTGAAATGAAAGAAATTTAGTTCCTAAAATACAATTTTTTCCTAAAATATTATTTTTAATGCCTAATTTATTGATTTGTGATGAGGCAATTAATATTTGATGTGGAAGATTTTCAAGAATATGAAGCCTATTGTGTAAATTAAAATTGCTACATAAAACTCTTTCTATGTAATTTTTTGGTTTTCTAAGACTTAAAAGCAATGGAGCAAAAGGTAAATATTTTTTTGCAATTTTGCTGTCATTGATCCCTAACATTTTAAATAAAATATATGAAATAGAATCGGTAAAGTCACTTTTAAAAGAACGAGGATAATTTCTTATACTAAGGCTTTCAAAGAATATCCACAATATATAATTATTGAAAAAATCAAAAAATAGAGTCCAACCCTCATTGCCATCTTCATTCCTTGATAATTTATCCAACATATATGAGGGGAGTTGTGAAGTATTTCCGTGCAACCCCATAAAATTTGTCATTATCTGCACAGCAAGTTCTTGATTGAAAGTGTCCATATTAATATTGACAGATTCAATTTCTCTGTGCGGATGTTTTAATTCTTTGTTTGTTCTAAGAAAAATTTCATTTTTATTGTATGTTTTAAGAAGCTTGCTTAGTAATTTATAAAAATCATAAGACGCAAAGTTGTTCATATTAAGTCTTTTTTACCGAAAGAAGCAGGATAGTGCAATGTCTCATTGGAATCTAAACATTTCACTTCTACTTCGCAAAATGAATTAACGCTTGCAAAGGAGGCAAAAAAACGAGACATTACTAGCCCAAATCGATAAATTTCTCCTAATCCTAAAGAATAGAACTCAGAATCTTTAATGCTAATGGTGGTTATAATACCTCTTTTGGTAACAATTCCATCAACCAAATAAGTATCTCTTCCTTTTATGTCCACAATTGCTTTTTTGAATAATTTAATAACTTCATTATTTTCCGCATCATTTACAAAACTATAACTTTCCAAAACGCTTAAAAATGAAGTTTTATCTAACATTGTTTTATAGCTAAAAGAAAGCATAGAAACAAGTTTCCACAACAAATTGCCATTTACCAAAACTTCTCTCATAATGCTTGGAGTTTTAACATTTTTTGTTTTTACAGATTTAACATCACAACTATTAATGTCTCCAATTTTTAATTTTGAAGGTAAATTTTTATTGCAACATATAGTATCAATAGTAATGGTTTCCTCATAAGAAGTTTTGGAGAAAAATTCTATTTCTTTGTAGGTTTCTCCTTTAGAATTTGTTCGATTGGAAATAGAATAAAATTCTTCCTTTTCTTCTTGGAGAAATCCAAATCTCTCAAAACTATCATAGTTTTTGAGTATGCGTCTTTCTCCATTACTATTATGGGCTTTAACTTGTTTAACTTGTATTATCTCATAAGATTCTAACTGCATTCTATCGATAAATATTCTATATGAATCTTTATCGTGTTTATTGATTAGAGGTTCTGCGCTTTTTTCAAAAATATTGACGATTGGCGTCATACTTAGAGAAAACATTTCTTTTCTAAATATACAATTTTTAGGAAATGCTTTAGAAAATTTGAATTCTAATTCAAAACATTTTCCTTCGCAATTTTCTAAAACATCTAATCCCTCTATGATAACAAAATTAAATTTTTCAGGCAAAAAGAAATATTCTCTAAGCAAAGAAAAAGCTTCGAAACCTAAATCATTGTAGGATAGCATACTTTCTTGAGAATTAAGTCCCATAGGTTTGATATTGTGTGGGTTAAGGTAAAAAGTCTCTTTGGTATCTAAGCAGACTAGTTTTAATTCTTTTAAATAGAGGTGAATGTATAACAATAATGTAGAGGAAGTGTAAATGTCATCTCCCAAATAAAGATGGATTTTATCAAGGTTTAAATCTTTAATTGTTAAATCTTTTCTGTCTACTTCAAATTTTAAATCCATAGTATAATATTGTCTATCGCTACCAAGAAGAATGTCGTTTATTATTAAGGGATATAAATAAATATCATATACTGTTTTAAATTCGCAGATACATTTTCCTATCGGGATAGATTTTACGCTACTCCCTTTTGGAATAAATACTTTTGTCTCTTTATTGTCCTTATCAAAGGAGAATTCCTGCAAACAAAATGAAGGTAAAGCATTAGTGTAATTAGGAGCAACAATATTAATTAGAGATTCTGCAATATGTGGTATATTTTGGTCCATTTCTTGATGAATTCTAGCAGTTAATATGGCAAAATTTTCTATCATTCGTTCAATATCTGGATCTTTACTATCATAGGCTAGAAATGGTGCTAATTTTGGAAATTTTTTTACGAATTTTTCTCTTTCTGCATAGAGGTGGGAAAGTTCTTGTTGAAAATAAAAAATATTGTCTTTCATACAACCTCACAATATCTATTATTTTTAAAAATAATTTCTAAATTGCATTCTTGGAAATTATCGTCACGCATAGTAAATCTTAGTAAAAAGGTAAGTCTCCAAGGGGTTAAAGAATTATCATAACTAATTGAGAGTATTTCAATTCTTTTCTCATACTGTTGGATTATTCTAGCAATCTCTTTTGCCATAATTTGACATAGATCGCTAGAATTGAAATTCAGTTCTACAGCATTGCTGAAAGAACCTAAATCATTAAAAGTTAGACAATCATCTAATTTGGAATTTAAAAGAATCTTGACATTATTCTTAATATCATATAGATGATCTTGATGGAATGGCACACTTGCATTTTGATCATCTAATTTATGAATTATCTTATCAAGCAGCATTATTCTCTATCAAGCTTCCCTACTAAGGAAAGCTCAAAATTGCCTCCCATATATTTGAAATGCGGTCTTACATTTAAGCTTATTTTATACCAGCCAGCTTCTCCAGCCACCTCTTCGACATTGATCTTTGCTCCTCTAAAAGGTCTTCGACTTCTAACCTCTGAAGGTGGGTTTTCTTGGTCTGATATGTATTGTCTTATCCATTCGTTTAATCCATTCTCTATATCGCTTTTTTCTTTCCAGCTTCCTATTTCTTCCCTTTGCAAAACTTTAAGATAATGTGCCAAGCGTGATACGAGGAAAATATATGGTAGCTGGGTTCCTAAGCGATAGTTTGTTTCTGCTTCTTTGCCCTCAGGTGTATTTGCAAAAACTTTTGGCTTTAAAGCTGAGTTAGCAGAGAAAAAAGCAGCATTATTGCTGTCTCTTCTTAAAGTTAAAGCAATAAAGCCAGCTTCTGCCAACTCATATTCTCTTCTGTCTGTGATTAAAACTTCTGTTGGAATCTTTGATTGCATTGTTCCAAAACTTTCAAAAACATAAGTGGGTAAATCTTTTACAGTTCCTCCACTTCTAGGTCCTATAATGCTACCACACCACCTGTATTTTGCAAAACTTTCTGTTAATCTCGTTGCAAAAGTATATGCTGAATTCCCCCACAATAAATGGTCGTGCGAGGTATGAACATTTTCCTTATAATTGAAAGTTTTAATTGGATTTTCCTTTGGATCATAAGGACTTCTTGTTAAAAATCTTGTTACCATTAATCCAGTGTATTTGGCATCTTCACTTTCTCTAAAAGTGTGCCATCTTGTGTATTGAGGTCCTTCTAAGAGGCTATTTAAATCCTGTATATTTGCCAACTCAGCATAATTATTGAGTCTAAAAAAGCTTGGTCCACAAGAAGTTAAAAATGGGGCGTGGCTCATTGCAGCTATGCTTGCCATCTTATTTAAAAAAGTCATATCGGGATTTGAATTTCCTAACTGATAATCCCCTATGATAGCACCTACAGGTTCTCCACCAAATTGTCCATACTCTGAAGAATAAATATTCTTGTAAATTACACTTTGCGTAATATCAAGGTTATTATCAAAATCCTCTAATGCCTCTTCTTGTGTTACATTGAAAAGATTAATTTTAATATTTTCATTAAAATCGGTTCTTTCTACTAAAAATTGTAAGCCCCTCCAAGTAGACTCCAATTTCTGTAAGACAGGATCGTGCAAAATCTCATCCATTTGTTGAGATAGGAGAGTATCAATGTGAGAAATCATCTCATCAAGAGAAAATTTATTAACTTTATTCTCAGCATTATCATCTTTTACAATTGCTGAAATAAATTCCACAACACCTCTTTTAGCAATGCTATAACTTTCATCTCCTTGGGAGTATTTCCCTTGTTTCATAATGCCTTCAATAATAGGCATTTTCACTGTTTTGTCAGTTGCCATATTTTCCTCACTCGCTTTGATTTTCTTCTTGTTTAATTTCTAAGAGCAATTGGGCTTTGGATTTTTCGTCTTTTAAAGCTTCTGCAACAGCTTTTCTGAAATTAGGAATATTCCCCATTGGTCCTTTTAAGGCTACTAAAGCTTCTCTTAATTGCAATAATTTGTTTAATTCAGGGACTTGTTTAATAATATTATCGGGTGAAAAATCTTTCATACTAGAAATTTTTAAATTTACATCTAATTCTTCCGCACCTGTTCCAAGAGTATTTTTAACACTAAAATTAGCATTAATATCCATTTTTTGCATAATTTGGTTAAAATTATTCTTGTTAATTGAAAGAATTTCTCTTTCCTCTAAAGGAGTTTCACTTCCTCCTGTCAAATCAGACATTACCATTAATTTTAATGGTAATTCAACATCGGCATTTTGTCCATTTGTTTTAGCTTTATAAGTTATATTAATACGCTCTTTTGGAGCATATGAACCATCAGACATATACATTCCTTATTAATTGGATTTATGATAAAATATTTTTACATTTTAGTATATAAAATATGAATATTAGCTTAGTTGGACTCTATTTGTTTTTTCTTTTGCTTTCATATAGTCTTCTAATAAATAATCTTTGAGAGGAGTTTGTTCCATTATATTAATCAATTGAGTATAAATAACCTCTGCATTTTTTTGCATACCTTTTTCTTCAAAAGTTTTTGCCATTTCTCTTAAGATATTAATGTTGTGGAAAATAGAATCCCCATTATTTTTTTCATTAATATCAGCGAAAATCTTTTCAAAATCTTTTTTTATTTTTTTATTATTTTTTGGATTAGTTTCTTTTGGTGGTTCAACTTGTTGAGAAGGTTGAGAATTTTTTTCTAAAAAGTAGTTTAATATCTCTTCTTTGCAAAATAATTCTCCATTTTCAAATTTAAGCTTTATTATATTTTCGTAAAATTTATTAATAAAATGATTGACAGATATGCTTATAATATTTTTTGCTTCTATCCTATTGTGTTTTTCTAAAAATTCGCAAAATATTTTTAAGCCTTCTAGCCAAAAAGGATTAAGAGACAAATTTTTAATAAAATGTTGTATATATTCTAATTCACTATTTTTATTTGTTAATAAGAAATCCACAAGTTGCTTATCGGGTTTTCTAATCTGCGTAAGAAAATTATCGTGAATAGGCAATGTTTTAATTCTTCCCCACATTGCTTCTAGCAATAAAGCATAAGCATTTATATTGTCTATATCATTTTCTAAAATGGTGCAAGCTAGTTGCTGATAATAATCCCTATACCCTCTATCATCTAAAGTGTTTGCGTCTGTTGCTTGGCGAGATTTATGGAGACTAAACTCTGATGGTATGCTTGTATCAGCCTTGTTATTGTGTTGTTTCTCAAAACGAGTAAATTGGCACGATAAAAGATTTTCAAAATCGATTAATAAATTATTGAAATTATCAATGTGTGAGGCAATATTAAGATGGGAATTACCAGCTTCTGTAAAAGTTATGATGATATTTTTTAATTTCTTTTTTTGTGCTTCCTTTTCTTTTTTGGATATAGTTGTAGTATTTTCCTGCCATAAAAATTCTTTTGCATATTTCAAAAATTCAAGTAATACTCCAAATTTCTCTTCATTATTTAATTGAATGCAAGCAAGGGTGAGATACAAACAAAATTTCATATCAAGAGAGTGGGATTGTAAAATTTCCAAGGAAAGTTCATAAACTATTTCCCATTGAATGTTACTGTGGTTTAATGTTTTATATTTTGCCATTTCTGCTTCTAATAAATGATAATCTTGTAGAGACTCTAAATTGCTTTCCAATTTCAAATAATCATAAAAATTCACTTTCTCCCCTTAATTTTATTAAAATATAATTAAACTTTAAAAAATATTGTGTTAAATTTACATTAATTCGTAATCTAAAAAAATAATAAAATAAAATGGTTTTTTACCATAATTATTCTTATAAGGAACACAAATATGAATAAAAAAATATTGGCTTTTTTTCTAGCTCTTCAAATAATGTTCTTTTTGGGTGCTTGCTCCAATACTGTTAATGTTAAAATTGATAATATTGAAAATTCTAATCTTAATAATAGAATGGATGATGTCCCTTTAACTATTATGGTTTATCAGTTGAAAGATATTAAAAAATTTGAAGAAGCAAATGATACAGATTTGCTGACTAGAGACGATAGTGTTCTTGGGAAAGACAAAATTGATTCTATTAAATTGCAAATTGCCCCAAAAGTTAATGTTGTAGCTGTAAAAGTTGATGAAGAAGAAGTGCCATACATAGGAGTTTTAGCAATCTTTGCTAATAAAATGAATAAGAACAATAAAATATGGATAGAAACTAGCAAGGCTTATGGAATTTTTGGTGATAAAACTCTTCATTTTAAAATTACTAAAGAAGGTATTAGTTTTATTGATAAAAAAGAAGTAAATAGGGAACGAAATGGCAGATAAACTTAAGATTGCTTGGTGCGATGGCATTAGCATTAATCAAGCTCATTTTGAGCAACAAGAAAGATACATTGAGAGAAATATTGATTTAAAAACTATTCATACAACTAGTAATTTATATGGCGTGTTAAGTGTAGAGTTCTCTAAAGAAATGCTTTTGGAGGGTAAAATAGCCCTTAAAAATATTTTAGGAATATCAAAAGATGGAAGTATTTTTCAAGCACCTGAACAGGATTTGCTTCCAGAGCCATTGGAAGTTAGTTATGATTCTTTGATTAATTCTATTATCGTATTAAAAATTCCAACAGGTTTATCTAACATTGCAGATCTTTCTTTGCAAAACAAAATTCCTAATTCAAAATATATTAGCTTAAGGAGTCTTATTGCCTTAAGAAATTATAATGACATTGATACAGATATTACTAGACAATTAGACACACAAAGTGATGGAAGTAATCAGAATGATTTTGATACTCTCGCACTTACACAAGAGACAAGAAGTTTAATGCTGGCAAGTTTAAGAATGAAATTAGGTATTTTAGGAAATGCTACACTTGATGAGGTGGAAATCCCTATTGCCAAGATTAAAAATATTGACTCTAATAGAAAAATAGAACTTGACAATAATTTTATACCCACCTGCCTTAATGTTGCCAAGATTCCTATAATTCGATCTTTTATAGAAGAAATGATTTATTCCATAGGACAGCATAAAAAAGTTTTGTCGGATATTTTTAAGGGTATTGATCAAACAAAAAACACTCTTGATTTTAGCACTTTCTTATCACTAAATCTCCTTAAAAAATGGCATTTAATTTTTTCTCACCTTATAAAGAAGGATAAATTACATCCTGAATTTTTTTATGAAAAATTGTTAGAATTTCAAGGGGAGCTTGCGGCTTTTAGCGTTCAAGATACATTTTTAGAGTTTATTGAATATAAACACTATAATCTTAGTGAAACTTTTTTGCCTCTTATCAATCATTTGAAAATTTTATTCTCTAAAATTACAAGTCCAAGATATAGTATGCCTCAAATTATCAATAATGGCAATGGATTTTATGATTTATTGTTTGATAATGCTAATATTCTACAAGAATCTGAGTTATATCTAGCAGTAAGTGCCGATATTAATTATGAAGATTTATTGCAAAACTTTAAGATTCATAGCAAAATACATACTCAAAGCAAGATTAAAAATATTGTTGCAACACAATTAAAGGGATTAAATATTAATCAAATAGTCAATATTCCATCATCAATACCCTATCTCAATGGGTATATTTATTATAAATTAGACAAAAAAGATGAACTTTTTAAAGATTTTCAAAATGAAAATATCATCAGCATTTATATTACGAGCAGTATTAAAAACCCAGATATAAAAATGTGGGCGGTGTTAAATGACTAAACAAGAAATAAGAAAAGAAGAGGAGCATTCAAGTTTACTTCGCTTATCTAGTTTAAGTGGATTGGAAAAAAATAAAATCATAGATTCATACTTAGAGATTCTTTTGCTTACTTTTAGGCTTTCTAAAGTAAGTTCAATAGAGACTAGCACTATCAATAACCTTAAAGAAGATTTGGTTAATGATATACTTGCTTTAAATGCAAAATTAAATGCTTTAAAACAGTATGATGAAAAAGATATTTTAAGATCGCAATATTGTCTTAGTGTTTTTATTGATGAGAGTCTAATGAGGAATGAGCTATTTATTAATAGTGCTTGGGCTAGTAATACTCTTACTGTTAGGCTGTTTGACGAAACTTTAGGTGGAACTAACTTTTATGATATTGCTGCATTTTGGCTAAACAATCCTGCAAAATACAAAGATTTTTTAGAATTTATCTATGTATGTCTTATACTTGGTTATCAAGGGAAATACATTGAAAGGAAAGATGTAAAAGAAAGAATCATTCATCTTTGTAATAATATTGCTGCAGCTATCACTCCGCTCTTAAATGGCGATGAAGAAACTGCCTTTATGAAAGCTTATAAAATATCCAACCAAGAAACTTGGTGGGAAAGGTTTTTGAGATTACACCTCAAAAAAGTTCTCATTATTCTGCCTATTGTTATTATTGTTGCAGTATTTCTATACGCATTATTAGAGTTGGAAACAAATAATGCAAAAATGCAAAAAAATATTAATGGAACAATTGAAAATTTTATTTCACAAGATGAATGAGGTTATTTAGAATGGAAACTAATGAACAAATAAAAGAAAAACTCAAGTCTATTAGCAAACAACTTAATCAATTAAAATACGAAGAAAGCTTGCTAGAGTTGGTTAAAGATACTGACATTAAAGCTAAAGCTACATTTATTAACGATAAAGAAAAAGAAGTATGTAAGATTCTTTCGCAAATTAAAAAAGATTCGCAAGCAGATTGGCTTTATCACCCACAAACTCCCTTTTCTTCTTTTATAAATACTACCTCTGATAATAAAGAATTATTTTTTAAGTATGGTTATTGGTATGTAGATTTTTTGATTGCTAAATTAAATGATTCACCTTATGCTATAATAGAATATTTTGGTGGAGGGCATTATAAGGATAATAAAACTGCAATTAGAGATTCCATTAAAGCTTTGATGCTGAGAAAAGCAGGTATACCTTTATTGATTATTAACGATAAAGAAAATCAGTTAACAAGTAGCAATAAAGAAGTTGAAAAGGCTATCCAATGTTTTTTGGGGCAACCTTCTTTGAATTTTTCTGAATGCAATATTGGCGATATTGTTATTGTTACAAATCCTCAATAGGATATTTTATTATGGAGTTAGGAGAATGGTTAAGCTATGATAAATAAAAAAATACTTACTTTAAGTCTGTTATTTGTTTTTTTATGTGGCATTTTCTATTTTTCTTATAAAAATATCCATACTGCCACTACTCTAAATGGAGAATCAACCAAAATAATTACACTTAATAATATTTCTTATGATATTTATAATTTTGAGTTATTTAGTGGAGAATTTATAAATGTATATGATAATGGAAATAAAAAAATGATTCTTAAAATAAGAAAAGGTAAATTAAATGGAACTATTACAGAATATTATAGCAATGGAATTATTAAATTTATAGGTGATTACTATAATAATCAAATGGCAAATGGCTGTGCCTCTTTTTACTATCAAAATGGAAATTTATCTCACTATTTTTGCTATAAAAATGGTAAGCAAGATGGGAGTCAAGTGATTTTGTATGAAAATGGAAATATGAAAGTGCAAGCAGAAATGAAACAAGGAAGGCTTATGGGAACAGAACTTATTTTTAGAGAGAATGGAACATTATTGTATGAAATTGATAATAATTATGCTATAGCTAGAGAGTTTGATGAGAATGGGAATTTTATAGGAATTCCTAGTAATGAAAAGGTTAAAAAAATATTTAAGAGTATTGTATGGAAGTTGTAAATAAAAAGAGAATTTTCTTTATCGTCTTGCTTCTTATTCTTGTAATTGGAAGCTTTATCTTTGTTTATAAAAATACTTATGAAGCTACTACTGCCAATGGTCAAGAGACAAAAATATTTGTTTTTAACGATGTCTCTTATGATATTTATAATTTTGAGTTATTTAGTGGAGAATCAATTGGAAAAGAAAATAATACACTTAAATACAAAAATATTATTGACAATGGAAAAATTACCAAAATGATTAATTATTATCCTAATGGAAATATCAAGGCAGAGTTAATCCTGAAAGATGATGAAATAGTCTTTTATACTTCACGATATGAAAATGGGAATTTGCATTTTATGATTCCTTTGGTTAATAAAAAATATAATGGGAATATTATTGTGTATTATGAGAATGGTAAAATTGCATTGCAAGGTAATCTTAAAGATGGGGAGATAATTGATTATTTTTATATTTTTCAGAGAAATGGAATGTTAAAGTATAAGTATAATAATTACGAAGTCTTAAAAGTAAATGAAGATAATTTGCTCTTGGAGCCAATAAAAATAGAAAGTGAAATACAGGAATTCAAAATTTGTCTTAGTCAATTAATGAAGATTGAGGATTATAATATAAAGGAGTGAATTATGGATAGATTTTTACCCAGCAGAGAAAATGTTAAAAAGTTTTTGCAAGATGTTGTAAAAGATAAACTCGGCGAAAACGAACATACAGATATGTTTTTTTCAGATGAGCTACAAGATAAAATGTCGGAAGCTTTAGCAGATTCTATCACGCCAAATTGGCTACCCAATCCCAATCAAGATTTCAACATCCCTTTAAATCTTAATAATTCCTACCTCTCTTTAACCATTGCTCCCAATAATTTCCCTAAAGATTCTAATGATTCTAGTTCTACTACTTCTCCTATTGCTTTTAAAATTACCAAAGCTCATATTAAAGAATCTTCAAAAAATCTATTTATGCTAAAATACCCAAACAATATACAATCCAATATAGAATCTAGGAATACCGTTTGAATCATAAACCCCTCACTTACAATCGCTTTAGAGCCTATCTAAGAATCAAGCTAAAGAATAAGTCTTTTAGTAAAACAAGAGTATTTTTAATCATTGCTTTTTATATTCTTTGTTCTTTAACTTTATTCTTACTTCCCCACAATGTCCTAACCCAATATCCTTATCTCAAATACTTCACTGACTTTATGGACTTTATCCCTGCTATTAAGCGAATGGAGATTAAAACCTATGCTCCTGAAATGTGTAAGTTGTATGCAAGTTATATGTTTGTGGTGGGAGTAATTGTGTTTTTGTTGCTATTTAGAGAGCTATTTATTTTTGCTATTAAAAGAATTATGTATCCCAATGCAAACAACAATCATAAAACTAAAATAGCACAAGCCATAGCAAAACCAAAGAGATATTTATTGTTATTTATAGTTTTTGATATTATGATGATTTGGTATATGCTTGACTTCTTGAGTGGAGATTCTGTTGGTTATCTTAGAATGAGAGATAGAGATGAATATTTTATTTATGATTCGTTTGAAATGTGGTATTATTCAATGAAAGAAATAGGATTTATGTTTATTTTAGGAATTATTTTGACAATATTATCTAATTTTGTATTTTTCGATGTTTTTAAACATAATATTTTAGACAAGAGGAGAAGATAATGGCTAATAAAGAAAGAAACATTACAGATACAATCGGTGATATTAATACCACTCTTGATGGAGCATTAAAAGAAGGGTTAAAAAAGATTGATATTCCAAATGTTGGCAAATCTGTTTTAGGAACTCCTGCAAAAATTGTAGATGGAATGTTGCTTACTGATAAAGTAGCTAAAGCCCCTACTGAAAAAGGTAAATTCACTGAAGTTTATAAATGGAGTACAAGCACAGTTGGGTCTGGACTTGGAGGGGCTATTGGCGGTGCGGCAATAGGTTTTTTTGGTGGTGGTCCTGCTGGAATGATAGTAGGTGCTGCCACTGGAGCATTTGGTGGCAATTGGATTGGAAATGAAATTGCTGAAAAAACTGCTGATTTTGCTTATTCTGCTATCCAAGACTATTTTAACACCTCCTACCTCTCTTTAACCATTGCTCCCAATAATTTCCCTAAAGATTCTAATGATTCTAGTTCTACTACTTCTCCTATTACTTTTAAAATTACCAAAGCCCATATTAAAGAATCTCTAGAAGAATTATTTGCAGTAGAATGTGAGGGATACATTGAGAGTATGCAAGAGCAACTTATTTCTTTTTCACAAAATACTTTAAACATACACCCTAAATTCCTTATAGATGCTCTTGCTACTTTTAAAATAACAAATCCCTATAATAACAATACTCTTAATTTCATTGATTCTGCCGATAAAAGCTATAAAGGGATTATTTCTGCTGTTAATTATTTGGGGCTAAATCAAGAAAGTAGTAACCATCTTTTACAATCATCAGGCACTACTATTTTAACTAAACATTTCTTTAAATTTACTCTTACTTCCCCTCTAATACGATTAAATTACAACAAGGCTAATCGAATCTATACTAACACAAACATTATAGAGGTTATTAAAACTATTCTTAACTTCTATACAGGTAGAATCCATAAAGAAGTTGATTTTTCCCATTTGCGTTATTCATATGAAGTCAAAGAACTTATTACTCAATATCAAGAATCTGATTTGGCTTTTGTTACAAGATTGGCTCATAATAATGGAATACATTTCTATGAAGATGATAACACAATTTATTTTTGCGATGATTATAAAGAACCATTATCTAAAACAATCCCTTATAATCCAAATCCTAATAATTCCTTAAATGAATTATGTATCAATTCTTTTTTTAAACAAGAGAATATTTTGGCTAATAGTTTTACTCAGAGTTCAGAAAATGGTGCGTATCCTTTAAATTTACAATCTCTAAACCACAATATGTCTATGGATTCTAATTATATCTTTTACAACCAACACGAATATGATTCTCAAAATAGCTTTACTTTACAAGCTGATTTAGAAACGCCTTTGAAATTAAAAGAAAAGCATTATACGCTCTTTAAAGAAAGTGTTTTGGCTAAGAGCAATGTTTATCATTTAAAACTAGGCGAGAGAATTAATATTGATTTAAATAAAGGTTTAAATAAAGAAACTTTAAAAGATTATGCTATTATCGCTTTAGAGCAAACTTTAATTGATACAGCCTTACTTGCTAATACCATTAATCCTAATGACAATATACAAGATACTTCTTTTATACGCTCATACACTAATATCTTAACCATTGTTCCTAGTATTGTTTCTTTTGCTCCAAACTTCAAATCTAAACCCATACCTCCTTATAGCACTCAAGGCATCATCATAGGGCAAAGCACTAATATACAAGAAGAAAGCAATACTATCTACTCTGATGAATATGGCAGAGTGAAAGTAAGAATTAATTGTTTTGCCAATCAAGAAGCCATAGATAATCATTCTAACAAAGATGATCAATCCAATCAAAGATATATCTATTCTTACTCTCCTTTTTTACGAGTTTCAACGCCCATAGCCTCTGATCATTCAGGATTTTACCACACTCCAAGAGTAGGGGATGAAGTCATCATTTCTTATTTGGATAATGATATAGATAAACCCTATATATCAGGTAGTCTTTATAATAATACCAATCCTAGCCTCCCATCTTTGCCTAATAATAATCATATTACTTCTTTAAGCTCTAAAACCATAGGCACAAAAGAAAATGGTAGAAATGAATTAACTTTCTCTAATGTAAAGGATGAAGAAGAAATCTATCTTAAAGCAGAGAAAGATTATAAAGAACTCATTCAACACAATTCTTCCCAACACATTTTAAACAATAAAGATTCTATTGTAGATGGCTTTTATACAGAAAGGATTAAAAAAGCCCATACCCAAACCATAGATTTAGCAAAAAATGTCAATGTAGGAGGGGAATACCTAACCAATGTGGCTTTATCTAGGGATACTATGGTGGGAATAAGTAATACGCTTAATGTAGGGCTAGACAATAAACTAAGAGTAGGGAAAAACTCACACGAATACATAGGGGAAAATAAAAGTGTAGAAATAGGAGGCAATCAAAACATTACTATTCATAAAGATGAGAGTAGAAATATAAAGGGAAATAAAAGTGAAGTGGTGGAGGGACATTTAGAAATAAATATAAAAGAAGCTTTTAAAACCCACATAGAAAAAGAAACTCATATAAGAAGTAAAAGCAATTTACTTTTTACCTCTAATGCCTCTATGGGATTTGAAACAGATAAAAATAACACTTTTATATCTGAAAACTCTTTATCTCAAGCCACAACAGATTATGAAATACAAGCAGGCAATCAAATCCTTTGTCAAGTAGGAGAGACTACTATTTGTATGCAGAGTGATAAAATAATCTTTAAGGCGGGAGGAGTAGAGGCTACTTTAGATTCTAAAGGCTTTATCGTTAAAGGTGGAGAGGTTAAGGCAGAGTAATTTGAATCGCTCCTGCTTAAAAAAGCGGTATGTTACATACATTATCCACATAATAGTTTTTGAATGTATTGCATTAGTTGGTGAAGGGGGAGCGGCTATATTTCATCTCTATGAAAACTATGTGCCTAAATATAATGGTGATGAGAATGGGCTAGATAAGGTTAAGCATTTTACATATAGTGCAAGGTTGTGTTTTATGAAAGGACCAACTTTGTCATTTGTTGGTGGTATGGGCGTTGAAATAGGAGATCTTCTAGCTCAACAAATAGAAAGAACAGAAAAGCTGTTTGGCAGGAGAACAAAAATAGAAAGCACAGGATTTGATACAGATGACTTAAAAGCCAATAAGCAAGGCATAGACTATGGGATTGAACTTATAACGAAATATAGGACATTTCAGTGAATGCGTTAAAATTATTGCTATTGGCTTCTTTGTCCATTGTTTTTCCGATTTTGTTGGGATTTACACAAATGATGATTATTTTGTTGTTACAAGCTATTTTGGAGCATTATAGACTTGAGGTTATCAGCTATTTTGTTCCTCTTTGTATTGGGGTTATATATCTAATTTGTGTATGGCTTTTTCTTAAATGGATTTTTAATATGAGAAATGCTATTTTGGCTGGTTTGTGTCCTATCACTGCTTTCATAGGGGCTGGCTTTTTTGCTCTTGATATGTATTATAGGTTTTAATATGCAAAGAATTAAAAAAGCCCATACCCAAACCATAGATTTAGCAAAAAATGTCAATGTAGGAGGGGAATACCTAACCAATGTGGCTTTATCTAAAGATACTATGGTGGGAATGAAATAATCTTTAAAGCAGGAGGTGTGGAAGTAGTCATAGATTCTAAAGGTTTAGTAGTCAAAGGTGGGGAGGTTAGGGTAGAGTGAGGCAAATATATTGATAATCACTAGAGAGTTAAGAGTAGGCAAAAGAATATAAATAAAGATTAAAGAGTAAATATCAAATAAGATATAATGTTGAAAATCAAAATCTAAAACATAATGTAAGAAATGTAAGTTAATATGCAATAGAGAGGTAAAAGTGGATAAAACAAAAGAAAGTTTAAGTATAAGGTTGCTAGATTCACATAGCAATCCTTTAAAAAATCAAGAATTTAGATTATTTGAAGTGCAAAATGGCAGACGCTCCATAATTAATACCATCTTTACTTCCAATGAAAATGGAGAGGCTTTTTTCAATGCCAAAGAAGTCTTTAAAGAGGGAACGCAAAGCTTTGAAATAGGCTTACATAATACACTATGCTACAAGAGGAAGCCAATATATAATCATAGATATTTGCTAAGAAATTATGAATACGGGTATCTGTGTGAGGTAAAATTTGCTAAAAAAGCCGATGATGCTTCCATAGAAAAAGTAACTTTAAAACCAAAAGAATATTTGCTTGATAATAACGAAAAAATTATTCTTAAATTCTATGCGGGTGGAGATATTGTAGAGCTTGAAGCGTTTTATGATGTTACAAAAATTCAAGAAGATGAAATCAAATGGGGTTACACCTTATTAACCGCATCATCGCAGGAGCATTCTAAAAATTTAGATACACTCAATAAAAATCAACTTACTAATGATAAAAAGGATAGTAGTTTATTTGATGATAAAATTTCAACAACTTGTTACCACATTGAAAAGAGAGATGATATTGCAATATTGTCTGGTACACCAATTGATATGATGCAAGATAATCCACAAGCCTATTGCGGTAAAACAATCCAAATAACACTGCCAAAGACTACCCACCAACAAACATTACTCATCTTTGCCTATAAAAATACTCCAAATTATAGAGCTTCTCAACTCATACGCCTAAACGACTACCCACAAATTACCATTGATTGCACCCTAGCTGAAACTCTAAGGGCATACACAAGACAAGATAATATAGCCACACTAGGCTGGGGAGTAAGCTATGTGTGTCAGAGACTATGGCACGATAATCCAAGCGATGCTAAAGAATTAAGCAAGCTTATCTATATAGATTCTCACTCCCCAGACTTTATAGAATCTATCCCTAATGCCACAATGCAAAGTATAGTTAAAGAGGTATTGCCTAGAATCACACTAAAAGAGTTTAGTAAGGATAGCAATAACAAATGCCCTGCTATAAAATCACAAATACAAGAGATAAAAGATAACAATCTTAGATTCTATGTAGAGCTTGATTGGGATAGATTCTATATGCAGTTTCCTTTGATGAAAAACTTAGAAAAAGAAATGTTAAATCTTCAAATAGAGCCAATATATATCCAAACAACAGGTATGCCGACAGGAGAATATAAAAATAAAAGCAAGATTCTCACATTAAACTTTTTACATTCAATGCAAAGCTTTATGTGTAGCAAAAAAGAGATTCTAAAAAACACACAAAAGACAGAATCTATGCAAGTAACTGCCAATCTTTTAGAAATAGCAAAGAATCCAAAGGAGGCTAATATCCCTAATGCTAATAATAGAATCTTTTCTATTGCAAATGATTCTATCAAACTCCAAGAATGTGAAAAGCTACTTAGTGATATAAAGCCTAGTGATTTAGGACGACACCATATGCAATATTATAGTATCTCTGATATAGACTTTGGGCTAGAGTATAAACTAAGCTTTGAGGAAAAGTCTAATCAAGCCATAGCTCTTTATGCCCTCTCTGGTAAATTCCAAATCTATTATGTGCTAGATAGTTTTGAAGTAGAGAGAATCAATGAAAAAGAAATAGCTATCTATCCCACACAGATAAAGGCTTATATTGATGATAGCTTTGATTTTAGAGACCAAGACCATACTTTTAATGATGATGGCAGTATAAAAGAGCTAGGGCAACCCGTGGGTGCTTGGGATTATAATGAAATGAAGTTTGATAAAAATGTATCAGAGAGTCAGATGAATAAATACGCAGAAAAAAGCGGGATAATTAGCACAACAAATGCTGGTGCTGCACTATTTTTAAAATCAGCCATAAATATAGAAAAATACGAGAATTACAAGAGACAAAATATTTATCCCATTTACAACCACGACTACCAACAAACACAAAAGAATTTCAACTTAGGTTTAGATTTTCTTGTAACAAGTCCTACATTCAAAAACATTACGATTCCAAATACTTTGGATATAAAGAATCTATTTAAGATATTGGTGGAGTTAAAATAAAGTAATGGAAATGGCTCTATTAATTTTTCTCTATGCTGCTTTTTGTATTGGTAGTCCGAGTTTTGTTATAGTGGCGTGTATGGGTTTATTAAAGCGATATGTTAATCGTTATTTTATATATGGGGCTTTGGCGACACTTAGCTTTGTGCTTATTTGTTATTATATGTATTCCTTTTTTGTCGATGAGGCGTTTTATCGCTTGATAGACAAACTCGGCTGCACACCCCCTCAAAACGAGCCTGATATTAGCTTGGGGATAATGCACTGCTACACATACTTAAATGTCTTTTTAGACTTTTTTGCCTATCCTTTGATAATGGTGCTAATGGTAACTTCTCTTGTTTGGATAGCTATGTGTATTATAGCTTTAATACGATATGACATAGCAATATCTATAAAAGCTATACCCAAAGAGTTTAAAAGAAAAAGCTTTCTATATGGAGTCTTATTATACGCAACAGAGCTTTTGCTGCTAGGCTTTGCGTATATCTATGCGAGAATGACAAATAGCGGCAATATTGCTTTTGTCATTCTTGCTAGTATATTTGGCTCTGTTCTTATTCTTGTGATTGCTAAAATGAGGGGCAAAAGGAAGTCATAATGTTAAAGCTTAAAATCCAAAACCATGACTACCAAAACACACAAAAATATTGTAACTTAGGCTTAGATTTTCTCGTTACTAGCCCCACATTTAAAAACATTAAGATTCCAAAGGATTTAAAATTCAAGAATCTGTTTAAGATTGTTATAACATTGGGAGAATATCAATGAATAGTCTCTATGTATGCGATTATAGTTGGGGAACACCTGATTGTCGTCTTGACCTAGATGCCGTATTTGACATCATCATACAAATAACAATAGTATGTCTTTTAAACCTTGTGCCTATTGTGCTAATCCTTAAATATAGGAAGCTAGTGAATCTATTTTTTATTTTAGGCTCTATCATAGGGTATATATTGAGTTTTTTTGTAGCGTATATAGTGCTATGGCATAATGCAGGAGGATTTGCTATGTTTTGCATATTCAATATTGTGTTTTTAATCCCTAGTTGGATTATGACATTAATTTTTAGTTATATCAATAGGCAGGTAGCAAGCAATAATATAAAAAGTATAACAATTGGATTTATATCCTTTTCTCTTGTATTGTATACAGTGTTATATTGTTTTTGGAATTTTAAAATTACAGGAAGAATAACATTATGAACATCTACTCTATTTACAACCATGACTACCAAAACACACAAAAATATTTCAACTTAGGTTTAGACTTTAGGATTGTAACTCCTACATTCAAAAGCATAAAAGTCTATCCCTTATCAATGCCAATCCAAATAAAGCTAAATTGATGAATGTTGTAGATTCATTTATAATTCTATCAAAGGGGATTTTGACAGCATTTCTTTATAGTGTTGCTATGTTTTGGCTCGTGATTCCTGCAATGTTGCCTTTTATTTTTACAACATTTATTCCCAAAATACATAGAATGTTGCTCAAAAATGGAAGTATTGTTTATTGGATTATTGGTGGTTTTATTTCTTATATCATTTATATTGTAGTTCATTTTGTGGCATTTTTTTTTAAAATTGACATAGATTCTATGTATTTAGTGCTTCTTGGAGCAGTAATTTTTAATATTTATTCTACTATATATCTTGTGTTATTTAAGTTTTTTTCCAACAATAAACAAAATGCTTTTTTAGGCAAAAAAGAAAAGTATTTTTTATTAGGTTTAAATTTTCTTTTTGCTCTATTGTTTCCCACGATAGTCCTTATTTTTTTGGAAATGGTATTATCTATATGAAAACCTTAGAAAAAGAAATATCCATATATCCCACACAGATAAAGGCTTATATTGATGATAGCTTTGATTTTAGAGACCAAGACCATACTTTTAATGATGATGGCAGTATAAAAGAGCTAGGGCAACCCGTGGGTGCTTGGGATTATAATGAAATGAAGTTTGATAAAAATGTATCAGAGAGTCAGATGAATAAATACGCAGAAAAAAGCGGGATAATTAGCACAACAAATGCTGGTGCTGCACTATTTTTAAAATCAGCCATAAATATAGAAAAATACGAGAATTACAAGAGACAAAATATTTATCCCATTTACAACCACGACTACCAACAAACACAAAAGAATTTCAACTTAGGTTTAGACTTTAGGATTGTAACTCCTACATTCAAAGATATACAAGCCTATCCATTATCAATGCCTATAAATATAAAGGTGGATTGATGAATGTTTGTGTGTATATTTGCAGTGTATGCAATAATGAAATCCACAGAAACACAAATACAAGCATAAGTATCTTACAAAAAGGATTAGAGTTGTTTGGGTTAGGAATTATCCTTGATGGCTATAAACTCAAAAACCTTTTGAGTTAGCTAAGATTGCTTGGCTTTTTAGAAAATCTTTCACTTCTTTAAGCAAGAGTGATTCACTCCTTGATATTATGCTTTTTTGCATAAGCTTCTATTTCTTCTCTTAAATATTCAGGAAAATCATAACGATACATCGCAGGAATTGTAGGATTGAGTTTCTTATCAAGCTTGTGTTCTTGATAAATGTTTTCTAATTCTTCAGGAATGAAGTAGGTTGGTGCATTAGGATAGCCTTGAGGTGGAGTAATGCTTGCAATTTTGGCTGCTAAAAGCATAGTATTGATATAGCGTTTTGCTGTTTGTTCATCCCATTTGTTTGGTAGATCTTGTTCATATCTATCTCGATAATCCCATATAGATTCTTGAACTCCTTGAGAGAAAGCTATTCTACTTTCTTTAGTAGAATCTCTATCTCTTGGATCTTTGATTAAACCTTGAGTGATTTTGTCCTCCAAATCACGAGTAATATCACC
Organism: Helicobacter pullorum NCTC 12824; assembly: GCF_017979475.1. Taxonomy (GTDB): domain Bacteria; phylum Campylobacterota; class Campylobacteria; order Campylobacterales; family Helicobacteraceae; genus Helicobacter_D; species Helicobacter_D pullorum. The sequence continues at coordinate 28,337 of NZ_JAERIT010000010.1, read as the reverse complement.
GCTACTATCTATTACATATTTATTTTCATTGGTTGTATGAGTTTTATTAAAATCCATTACCCAATTTACCCCTATTAGTTCATCTAAATAAGGAAGCATACCATATTCATCGGGTTTAATATTCTTTGCTATATTTGTAAGTATTTGGGCTTTTGTTGTATCTTTGTGGATTCCATTAAATCCATATCTTATCTTATCAATATAATCCAAAAAAGTTACAGGGATATAATCATAGCGTGCTTTTTTCTTTCCTCCCCCATTGAGCTGTAATACTAAAAAATAAATTTGCCAATACCTTGCATTAAATCCTAAAGTCCCAGATTGATAAAATCCCTTAATATCTCCAAGCATTCCAGCAGCCAAATTCCATTCACTCATCATCAAAGAACCATCACTTAAATGAGCTAAACCTCTGTTGGCTTCTACTTCTTTATACAATTCTTCATATTTTGGATTAATCAATTTTCCATTCTCATCTACTCCAGCAATAGCATCAAGGGGTATGTCTATCACACTACTTCTTAATCCACTTCTAATGACTAAATACTTATACCTCTCTCTTTTTGTCTTTAAAGATTCATAATAGGCTTTTTCCTTTTTTGTCCAAGGGGCTATTGCACATTTTGGTGGGTCTTGTAGATATAAATCTCTCCAGCCATTAAATTCTAAGAGTGTAGAAGCTTGCCCTACATAAAGATTAGGGTCTAAATAGGTGGGCTGATAAGATTTGTTGGGAGAAGTTTCCATAATATCCCAAGCTTTTAATATGGCTTTGGAGTATTCTTGGGTGTATTTACCAATATCACTATCCCCTCTATCTATAAAATACACTTCATTAGTATTTTTATTGACTTTTATTTTGACAGAATTTAGAAGCTTAATAGAGTAAAATTCGTTATTGTTTTTTATTCTATCCATAATTTATCCTCCATATAATTCCTTGGTATGCTGTTATTTTAACATTATTTATAAGATATATTTTATATTACTCACAAGATTCTAACTTTTTTGCTAGGCTTGTATCAAATCTTAATGGTGTTTCTAATATGCTATCTTGTAATTGTTGTGTTCCTCTGTCGTATTTTACAAAACCTATTGTCCCTGTGCCTTGAAATTCATCGCCACCAGAATCTTGCCAATCAAAAAACAATCTTGCAAGAATTGTGTGCTTATCCCAAGTGTCAAATTCAAATGAGATATGTTCTTTTACCCATTCTACACTTTTATCCTCACTCCAAGCTTTGAAATTAAAATTGCTACTTCTGACAAGATTGACAAAAATCTTGACGCACTGCAAATTGGTAAGATTCTCATCAAAATATACCTGTGTTAATTTGGCTTCTTGTGCGTATCCTAAGCTTATGAATAAAATAAAGATTATAGATAGTTTTTTCATTGTGTGTTGCCCCCTTTAATTTTATCTATTATACGAGATTTAATCTGTTCAATAGCCTTTTATACTTTTTTATTTAAGATTAATATTATTTATTTTGATATTGCTTTAAAACTTCTATTATCTTTTTATAATTCTCTACTGCTTTAGAATCTCCATTGGCTTACATAGCCACCGTTGTGCTTAAAATCTCAATGTAATCAGGTCTTTGTATAAAGGTAATGGAGTCGTCTTCTTCTTGACAGGCATTAAATTCTATTATTAGTCTATCCTTTGTGCGTTTAAACTCAAATTCGCACACACGAGCATTTTCGCTAAGATTGGCAGTATATTTGCTACTCTCATTTACCTTTGGCAAAGGCGTGTTGAGCATATATTCATACACAAGCCAGTATATGTTTTGAGATTTTGGTTCATCGCTAGATTCATACGCCTGTATTGCTTCATTTATATAGAATCTAAAAGCCTCTTCAATGTTTGAAAGATTTTTGTAAAAACATCTGCTTGCTCCACAGTGGTAATCCTCTCCACAGAACTTCTCATTGTAGCTTTCATCGCAGCTTTTGGTAATAGTAGTGGCAGGATTTGCATACACACACATAACGCTGAGTAAAACAACAACTAACCCTTTCATTTCCTCTCCTTATAAATTAATTTTCACCAAAAGTATTTTTATAGCCCTCTTGTAGAATCTCTAAAGGGTCAGCTATATCTTTTCTTCTACTAAAATCATTTTCGCCTTTTATGGTTAAAATATCTTTACCTCTAACATTATCTCTAGTGCCATCTTTATATAATTCAAAATGAAGCATCATTACTTGCTTATTTGGAACAATATTTGGGTGAATGCCTTTATTTAACATTAGACCAGCATAGCCTATCACCTGCCCCTTACTCACTTTATCCCCTGCTTTAATCAAAATTCTACCACTATCTAATTCTCCGTATCTTACAATAAATTTTCCATATTTAGTAGTTTCGTGCAAAATGGTAACTTGATGGGTATCGAGATAAAAATCTTTTGTATCTAACACTTTTCCGTTAGCAATAGCAACAATTTCTGTATTAGATTTTGGATTCTTAATGCTTCTTTCAAGCAAATCTGTATATAAATCCCTTGCTGCGTGTTTTCTTTTTCCTCCATTTCTATTTCGTCCATAAATTGTTTGGGTGGCGTTTTTGTCTGTTGGATTTTTAATACTCCAATCATAAGGCAACCCCTTGTCATTCAATGGTTTTACTTTAAGAGGAAATATAATTTCATTGCTTGCTTTATACTCTCCCTCTTTCCTTTCCTCTCCACCCCCACCATCCCCCATCATTGTATCCACAATCGTAGTTGCCAATCTCCCTATAAGTTTAGGGCGAGATTGTTTAGTGTTGGTTTTGTTGTTTTGATTGTTAATACTGCTTCTGTTATTTGTTTGATTGTCTTTATTTTCATTATTATTGTTTCTTTCTCTACTATCTTTCTTTTTATTTTCTTTAAAATCAGCTTCTATCATTCCTTTGTCTTTTCTTTCTTGTTTTTCATTGATTCCTAAATACAATGCTTTAAGATTGTTATTCCCTATAATCTCTAAATCTTTTAAAAAATCTCTATGTTTAGAGGAATTTATTTTATCATTTTGTAGATAAGTATTAAAATCTCCTTGTGCTAAATTATCTAAATAGTCCATTACTCTATGGTAAGCTTCTATGGCTAGTGGAATATCCTCATCACTTTTATTATTACTTGCTTGTTCCATTTTTTTATATTCATTATACAATGCTTCTTTGGATTTATTTTGATTGATGTTTTCTTGTGATTGATTAAAGTTAGCTTGTGCTTCTTTTTCTTGTTTGGTAGAATTATTTGGAGATTGAATATCGCCTGAAGTGTGTTTGAGTTTTAGCAATCTTGGTCTAGTGGGTAATTCTCTTGTATAATCCCTATTGTAGAAAAAAGAAATGTCATCAATAGAGATTAATTGCTCATTCATTCCTCTTAATTCATCAAGGCATAAATAGGCTAAAAGCTTATTTAGAAGGTAAGTTCTCATTCCTTGCAAACTTGTGTCTTTGTGTTGAATGAATAGAGATTCTTTTCCCTCAAACTCTCCTATTTGTAATTTATTTCCTATAATGATATTAGCAAAATTGGAGGAAAAGAGGGCATTATTGATTGGCATAGGATAAGAAATTTCCTCTTGCATAGAAGAATCTATTCTTTTAGTAGCATAAGGTGCTAAGTATTTTTGTGTTAATTTTAAAAATTTTATTTTTTCATAATCTTTTTTGCTCTTTTCATATTGGGTTATCCAAAATCTTTCAATAAAATTTTGAATAATGGTTTGTGGAAGAGATTTAAGAAGGTCTATATTGAGACTTTGGATAGTTTTTATATTTAAGATGGTTTTATATTTTGAAATGTCTTGTGTCTTTAAATTTTTAAGATCAGTATTGCAAGTTAGCATTAATTGATATTGTTCTTTTATTTTTTCCATTTGCATTAATTGCATAAAAGCTTGTTGTTTGAGGATTCTTTCTTTTATGATGGCGGTTTTTAAATGTCTGTATTGTCTGGTTTGCTTAATATCTATTTTTGAAATGGCTGCAATACCAAGCATATAAATTGCGCCCAATTCATTAAAAAGAAACTCTCTAAATTCAACACTTAAAAAACTAATAATGGTTTTGGTTAGTTTTTTGGCTATCTGAAATCTATCTCCATTAAAATAATCTACAAAAGGAAAATATTCTTTAATAATAGCATCTATACTTAACACCAAAGCTTCTTGTCTTAAATCCCCTTTTTCTTCTTTATCTTCTAGCTCATTTTGCAGATTAGAGATTTTATTATTCATTTCACAAAGTGCTTTTGATAATTCTTCGATATTATCTTCCATACTCTCAAAAGAGCTATTTGTTTCCTTGTGGATTGAAATGTCATTTTGATTGTCTGTTATATCTTTTTGTAAATTTTGCATCGAAGAAAAATACTCATCTAAAGCTTTAGCAATCTCATCATTAGTTAGCGTATTGGCATTAGTTTCTTCTAAATATTCTACTAATTCTTCTATGCAAAAAACCTCTCGTTTTTCTTGGGATAACCTTTGTTTTTCTTGTTTAGAAAAGCATAAAGAAATCCTATTGTTGCCAACCTTTATAAAGGATTCTTTTGGCAATATTCTAATTATCTCTCCTTCAATGTTAATATTTTCATAGTTTGATACTATCTCCCACCACTTTTGGCAATCTGTTTGTATATTCCTATAAAAATGCTTGATAACATAATAGGTTAAAGAAAGCAAAAGCACTTCAAAGCAGGTGTATTGAAGTTTGTTAGTGGATTGATTATGTGGCATATTAGTGATTGTGGTATATTTTATTGTATTCTCTCTTGTCAGGGAATCTAAATATTCTTGTAAGAATTTCATACTTTCTTTAAAGTATTCCATTTCTTTTTCTAAAATCTCTTCTTTATTTTTTAAAGCTCTGAAGTGTTCTTGAATGGAATAATAGCTGAGTAGATTGGGAATGGTATTTGGTTTATGGATAAAATCGGCATATTTAGAGGCAGTATTGCCATCATCATTAGATAAATCCAAAAACAATCTCTCATATTCCTTGTGTGTTAATTTAAGCTCATCATATACCTCTTTATCTAAAAAAAGAAAAGGACTTAAAGAAAGCACAAATGCGTCTTGTTCGTTATCTTTTATGGTAATACTATATTGGCTATAATCTATGATGGGATTATAATCTTTTGGGGCTTTATGGAGTTTATCGCTTTTTAGCAATGTATCTTTTGAGCTTACATTTGGATAATTAATCTTATTACCTAAAATATTTTCCAATAGTTCCTTATGCAATCCTGCATTATATTCTTTGGGTGCATTGGTAATGATAAGATAATTTTTAGAATTATAAGAGGTATTGTTGGTTTTGTGTTTAGTATTATTGATAAGTTCTGCTAACTGCCTTGAATTAAAAAAGGGACTTTCAATATAAAATAACCGATTATTATCTAAATTCATTTGATGAGCAAGAGCTTTTGTAATAAAATCTTGGTTATAAATTTGAATATTTTCGCCTTTGGAAATTCCCTTTAAGCTCAAAACTTCTAAATCCCTTAAATCCACTTTTAATGAATCTTGTTTATCTTCTTTGCTTTCTGTACTCTCCAAATTCGCTGTTTTTTGATTTGCTTGATGGCTATCTTCCAAATGTCCAAACACTGCCTCTTTGCTTTTTATACAGATTGCTAGGTTTTGTTCTAAGTTTGCTTTTATCTTAGGATAGCTATTAAGATTGAAGCTAGAGAGTTCTATAAGCATCTTATCATCTAAGATAAGAGTATTGTGGCACATTGTATTCTCTATTAAAGCAAAGAGTGGGACTAAATCTTGAGTAAAGATTTTAAGAATAGGGTGTATTAGTGCATAATTATATTTAGAGTTAGCCCATTTTAAAACATTCAAAAGAGTTTGATTGCTACTTAATGCTAAACTTTCTCCAAAGTTCAAAGCATTGCTCTTTTTAAAAACACTTTGGATATTAAAGAGGTTAAAGATTTCCAAAAAGAATAATAACACTTGTTTGTATAAATATGCACTCCCTTCTTTGTAAATCTTTTCTATTACCCCTAAGAGATTATTAAACACTTCTTCTACATTCTCTTTTAATTCTTCTTTGTTTAAATCTTTGGTTTCTTTTAATGAATAGATACTCTCTATAATGGGTTCTTTTAAAGATTTTATAATACATTGTCTTAAATGCTCTAAACTCTCTTTATCTTTGAGCAGTATTTCTAAAGTTCTAAAAACTTCTTGTTCTTTAGTGGTATTAAAGGAAGTGATAAAATCTCTAAGAATAGTAAAAACTTTACTTTCTTTAGCGATAACCTTAATACAATAGGGTTGCTTCTCTTTTAATCTTTGTCCTTGTGGGGAGAGGTAGTAAGTCTTTGTTTGTTTTTGAGTGTTTGTTGATTGATTAGTATCTTTAGAATCTAAATCCTTTTTATTTGCTTGAGATTCTTTAGAATCCAATTTCTCTATACTCCCTCCCCATTCATACACAATAATCTCTCTATTATCCCTAGCTAGATTAAAGAGAGTGTCATACAGCCATTGTTGTGTATCTTTGGAAGTTAAAAGATATTGCAAATGAGGATTGAAAAAAGAAAGATTAGAGTTGAAAACATAAGAGGGACTAGAAGTATAAAGGGAAACAAAAGGATTAGGAGTATAAAGAACAATCTTTTTAGCTTTAGGGAGATATTCTTTAAGAGTATCTTTTAAAGCTTTAATGCTGGTCAAATAGGTAATAGAGGAATAGGGGAAAGAGATACCTTGAGGGGATAGGGGGGTATAAACTTCTTGTTTGGATTCTTTTTTGAGGTAGTGGGGGAAAGAATGCAAAAGAGAATCTATATCTTTAGCGGTGGAGTTAGAATCTAAAAGCAATTCTATAAGAGATTTGTAATCATTAGATTCTAAGCTAGGATTAGAAACTAATTCATAATTGCTAGGATTAGAATCAAAAAGGGAAAAGAAAGATTGGAGTTTGGATTGTAGGGAATCTATGAGAGGCTTGATAATATCATCAGCAAGAGAATTGACAAGACTTTTACCTGCTCGGGTGTTGAGTAAAAGGGCTGCAACTAGGGCGGAAATTCCTGCTATTATGACAAGATAAGGAACATAAGTAATGCTTAAAGCACCGACAAGGGCAATAGAAATCCCAGAACTCAACAAAGCTTCAAATACCAAGCCAATTCCTGTTTTCACTATATCCCCATCATTATTTCCATATCCATAAGTAGCAGATACAGAAATACCCTCTGCTTTAAAAATATATTTTGCAATTTGGTATTTGCCTCCAGCAAGTTTTGTTATTTCCTCTGCTCCTTTTTCCATAGCCCCAAATGCTCCACTTACCATTGCCATTAGCGTATCAGCGAGATTGCCTTTATATTGTGTAGCATTTTTAATTGTCTGTAAAGTATCGTGGAAGTTATCGTATTGTGTAGTGATTTCAATAGTATTATCTTGCGTAATTTGTGCAGTTGTAGTGGAATCTGTGTCTTGATAGTGATAGATAATGCCTAACTCTTTTTCTAAGTCAATGCTCAAGCGATTTGCTAATAAATCAGCCAAATAAGAATCTTTAGGATAAAGAATCCTTAATTCATCAATAACCTCTTCTCTTTTACCATTATCAAGCAATATTTTTAGTCTTTTATACTCTTTTTCAGGATAATTAGGGTCAGAATAGACAACAATTCTTGGTATTGTTAGTGTGGTAATATTTTGTGGCATTAAATGTCCTTATAAGTCAAGCTTTTAATTTTATCTTTAAGTTCTCTATCTGTGATAGTAATATCTTTGGATTCTAACATTTCTTTGGTTCTTTGGCGAATAAAGGTAATAAGATTATACATTTTATCCTTATATATTGTGGTTTGTATGGTTATCTTTTGGTATTTCTTTGGAAGTAAATTAAATCGCTTTGGGGGCTTCGACTCTAGTGGATATATAATAAAAATTTCAGCATTTTGATAAGTTACACCAAAATAAAAAATTGCTAATCCCACTTCCCCAAACTTAAAGAATCTTTTTTGCATTCTAAACCAATGTCTACGTTCAAAGCCTATACCACTATTTGTAACATAGAATCTATTTTTATGTCTATAAAAAAGAATATTTGAGTAGTGCATAACTCCCCAAAGACCGAATAAAAATATAAGTGAATTTATAATCATATCTCCACTGGGATTAAAAACAATACATAGCAAAATTATGCTAAACAGCAATAAGAAAGCTTGAAAAATGGTGTCTAAAATATAAATATTATGCCTCACCTCATACACTATCTCATCACCATTAGAATCAATTTTTATATTGTCGTTCATCACGCCACCCTTAAAGCAGAGTCAAAATTAGAATCTAAATCTTTTAAGTTTGTTTGTTTTTGAGTGTTTGTTGATTGATTAGTATCTTTAGAATCTAAATCCTTTTTATTTGCTTGAGATTCTTTAGAATCCAATTCCTCTTTCTCTTGTAAATCCTCTATACTCCCTCCCCATTCATACACAATAATCTCTCTATTATCCCTAGCTAGATTAAAGAGAGTGTCATACAGCCATTGTTGTGTATCTTTGGAAGTTAAAAGATATTGCAAATGAGGATTGAAAAAAGAAAGATTAGAGTTGAAAATATAAGAGGAACTAGAAGTATAAAGAGAAACAAAAGGATTAGGAGTATAAAGAACAATCTTTTTAGCTTTAGGGAGATATTCTTTAAGAGTATCTTTTAAAGCTTTAATAGTGGTTAAATAAATAATAGAGGAATAGGGGAAAGAAATACCTTGAGGGGATAGGGGGGTATAAACTTCTTGTTTGGATTCTTTTTTGAGGTAGTGGGGGAAACTAAGCATTAGGGCAATGCCACTCTTAGAATCCATATCTAAATTACTAAGATTTTTACAAAGCATTTCAGCTTCTAATTCTGTAAGTTCTCTTAGCTCTATATAGTGGTTGTTTGTCAGATAGGAAGTGATTTGATTGATTTTATCTTGGTATTGGGATTGTAGCTTTGCAATTCTCTCATTTTCTGCTTTGTCTTCTGCTAAGGCTTTGTCTTCCTCACTAAACCACCATTCCTCAACCTTACCTGCCAACCAAGCTCCTACAACAGCACCTATTATCGTCCCTGCAATGGGTATCACAGAACCAACATAGCCCCCTAATATTCTACCTGCCATAGTAATGCCAAGTCTTGAGGCTGTTTTGGTAGCAAGTGTTTTAGTGGTTTGACTTGCAATAACCTTTCGAAAGGCAGTGCCACCAATTTCGGTTGCAGCTGTTTCAAATACAACCTCTTTAATGGCTCTTTCATTATCCTTTCCCTCTACCTTTTTGAAAAGATAAGAAAAAATGCCAAAATTTCCCATTAGTTTGTATTTATATAGCGTATTTACTCTTTTTGAAACTTCTTGAGAATCCATATATTTACTCAATAACTCACTTGAGCCTGTCCCTACAACAACCATAGAATAATTAATAAAAGTTCCTGTATTTCCTAAATCTCTGCGAGTAATTGGAATCTGTGAAAAGTCTTGCTGACAAGAACAAAAATCTAATGAAATATAAGGAGATTGAGTTTGTGTATTATTTGGCATTTTCTTTTTCCTTTCGTAATCTCTCTATTTTATCAAAATCTATTTTAGAATCCATTTTACCATCAATATTAAGAGATATTTTGCATTCTATATACTCTTTTTCTTGTAGCCCTATCAAATAAGTCTCAATCTTTGGCAATAAATACGAATAAAGTTCCTCTAAATTACCGCTTCCAAAGGCTAAGATAAACGATATTTTCTTGTGATTTTTAGAGTCAATCCTATTAAAAGTTAGCACACTACTCATACCAAGTATGATAGCTCCCCACATCGATGAGTAAGTGCTGATATATGAGACTCCTAAAGGTGCTATTATGGTTTTCCCTATGTATTTTTCAAAAACAATATCTTTTTTTGTGAGATAAAGTGCCTTTTGATTTAATAGCTTAATAAGTCTATATGACGGATAGAGACAGGCAGTAGCAGCCAAAAGAAGTAATAGAGTCATAAAAAAACTTGTATCACTTTTACTTAAATATTTATTTATCCCTTCAATCAATAGGTAGCAAAAAAATATTGTCGCAATTAGTAAATGAATAAATGTAACCCAAAAACCCACTTGATTTTCCCTATACTTCCATATAATATCATTATTATTTATCATCTTTTCCCTCTGCTTTTTTAAACAAATACGCTATCACACCATAATTTACACCTAGAGTGATTGTAGGGACATTAAAAAGTTTATTGCTAGGGTAATATTTATCACTCATAGCACCCGCAAACGCAGAGTTTGCAGGGAGATAAATATTTAGAAAATCACTTGTAAAGCCTCCCAAATCATTTAGTTGCTTTTTGGGTTGTGGTAAGCCATTATGAAATTCACATTGACAAATATTTAAAGAAGCGTAGATATTTTTATTTTCACTCATTTTTATCCTTTAGATAAGATTCTATTTCTGCTTTGTATGGGTCAAAATAGCTAAGGTCATATTCTAAACTTAAGCCACTTTTGTGCCTATAAGCTTTTTGATAAGATTGGTAAATTTTTGCTTGCTCTTGTATGGATAGATGACTTAGGGTCTCTTGTATCTCTTTTGCAAAAAGCTTCTTAAGCGATTCTTTATAAGGACTAAAGTCGATTGTAAAAACATTATGGTTTCTTGTTTCGTTAAAAATATATTCTATGTTGTCTTGATAAAGCAAATAAATCTCGGCAATATCTTGTATAGGTATAGATTCTAAGGCTTGTTGCGTGTGCTTGGATAAAATAGCACTGCTCTTATCTATTCCTAGATATTGCACAGGAGAATAAAACATAATCCCTCTTTGATGTGTGGAAGCAATAGTGATTATATCACTTGCAGAGATTCCATAAGTTCCTCTTTCAACATTTTTCTTTATGGTAAAAGTGCCATAAGGATATGAGACTATTCCTCCACTAAAACGAGTATGCAGCTCTAAACCTTTATTCGTTAAAAGCATTGCCTTGAGATTAAAATAATAATAAAACACTTTATATATAAAAAATCCCACAATACAAATTAGTATGCTACCAAATAAAATATGATAATAAAACGCAATGTAACCTGCTACAAGCATAAGCAAAACAAGTCCAAATGGATATATAAAATGACTAAAGAAATTCCAAAAATCTATATTTCTTTCATTTTGCCACTCTAAATCTTTTGTCATATTCTTATCCATTTATAACCTCGCAATTCACTCCATAAGTCGCCACATAATATTTAGATTCACACTAAATCCATAATCCTTTGCGATATGCTGTGTGAGAAAATTTCCTACTTCATTGGTAGTATCTTGCAAATACTCTAAGTTTAGCAATTCCTCCATAAAAGCCATAGTATTGGTATTACATAAAGAAGCATTGTTTAAAGATTCTATTTGCATTGTGTGTCCTTAGTTTCTAAAGTCTTAATTTCATTGATTTTTTGGTTGTAGAGATTCATAAAGGATTCTCGTGTTTGATGTCCATTTTACAAAGTAAGCAGAAAGAATGGCAACCAATGCTACATAGCTTGATATATATTTGCTTATCACTTAAAGCCTCCTGTATATCTTTATTGCTTAAAGATTCTAACATTTTTTTGATTGAATAAAAGTGATTATATCATAAAGAGGCTTTACACTGTTTCATAGAACTTAATCAAAATATAATATTGCATTATATACAATATTAATATATTTTTTTAGGAAAGATTATCCTCTATGCCCTGATTTTCTGCATATATTGCTTTCATTGGCTTGGTATATTTAAAATAACTTATTGTGTCAATAGTGAATTTAAGTTTGATTAGGTTACTACTATTTTTTTGGTAATGAAAGTTATACAGAAAATCTTAACTGCTAAAATGGCGGTAGGCAATTCATCTCTTACTTAAACAAGTAAGAGTTTTCTTGTCTGGAGTTTGATAAAAAACATAAAGCACACTTTCTAAAGTTTGCAGTATCTATTATAAAGGACTATCCTCTAGTCTTTTATAATAGATATAAATGGATAATAGGGCGATAGGAAAAATCCTATCTATTTTTTACTTAAAGCATAACTATTCTGTTTTGCCTTTTTTGTGTAACTTGCTATTCTTTTCTTAGTTTATAGATTTTGTAAAGAAGAATTGCAAGACATAAAGTTATTATAGCCCAAAGCCGATAGTTTTAAATGCTTCAACTAACATTTTAACAGCTTTACTTTTTTAATTCAATAAACGAAAGGAAGTTTTTTATATCCACATTTAATAGGCTATTAAAGCAATCAGGGATATAACTACCTGTATCTTTTAGCTCTCTAATTAAAGAAAGCAAATCAGATGAATCATCAAAAGTAAAGCCATAGTCTTTATAATGAAGCCCATTACTTTTAAAAAAGTCTGCAAAAACTTTGCATTCAATATTAAAATTTTCTAAAAATTTCTCATCAATATCTCTTAAAGTTTTGCAATATCCTAAAATGTATTCAATAAAAGTAAAGTTAATTTTTCGCTTTTCCATTAAATCCATTTCATTATCTAAAGCACACCGAAGTAAAGACTCCATTTCTTCTAGTGTTTTATTGGCATTTCTCCAATTGTTATCATATCCGATAATAAAACCATCTCTATTTGTTAGATAGTCCTCAATTAAAAAAGCTCCATATTTTGCTTTGGAAACACTTTTAAAGAATGAAACATTACCGCATATATGCTTTGCATAGATATTTCTTTTTTCTCTTTCTTTATCTAATAGGGCTTGTGGAAGTCCATTTAGATAATGAGTTTTGTGTGCTAAGATATATCCCAAATAAAAATGATTATTTCGGACAATCACAACTCTAAATCCTTTATGCTCATAAATATAACTACTCATTTCCATTTTTAATCCTTTTTATCATTGCTTGAGCATATAAGATTTTATGATTAGGGAATATTCCATCATATTGACAGATAGAAATTCCACCTAAAACCTCGTATCCATTTTTTAAATTTTTATTAACCTCTTTTTCAAGCAATTTCAAATAAAAATTCTCAATCACTTTATATTCTGAGGTTTCCTCTTTCTCCATTTTTACTCCTCACAGAGCAATTCTTTTTGCTCTTCAAGCCAAAGAATGCTTCTATTTATGATTTCATCTTTTGAAAGCTCAAAATCAAAATCATCAATTTGTAAATAGACTTTGATTTCTCCATTGCTATCCTCATAGCTATAAGCTGAGGCAGAAAATGAATGTTCGTTTATATATGCCACTGCATTTTTTGCCATTTCTTTTGTGATTTTCATTTTATACTCCTATGGTATCTATCAATGCAAGTAAGAAGCAAATCCCTAAGGAAACTATCTGTTAAATCAACTAAATAACTTATTTTTGAATTATCAAAAAGTCGCCCTATATAGCTTATGACAGATAAATCATTGAATTCCTCGCTACTGATATGCCAAAATTCATTTGTATTAAATTCTGCATATCCTAGTTCTCTGAGCTTAGCGTTCTCAATATATAAAATAGGGATTAAGACTTCGCCCCTATTTATATTAAGGCTAATCCAACCATCTTCCCTTTTAATAGAAAAAGAAAAGATTTTTTCAGGATTGATTCCAACGCAATAATTTTGACCTATCATTGTAATTGTTTTCATATTTACTCCTTAAGCTACTTTGTTTAGTTTAATATCTGCTAGTGCATTAGCTTTTAATAAATCATTCAAATCGTTATAATTATTATCCCAACTTGCGATGAAGGTATTAACGCCTAGCTTCTTTAATTTATCTCCTAACTCCATTCCACCTTGCTTACCAGCCGTATCATTATCAAAGCAAATCATTACATTTTTGCCTCTTAATAATCCTAAAATTTCATCTTTGTATGTATATACACCTGCAAAAGAAATAAAACACACATCCTCTCTCTTACTTGAGCTTATACCACTAAGAGCGTCAATATGCCCCTCACAAATCCAAATAAAATCCTTATTTCTAAGATTCTCATTTGTAAGATTAAAAGGCATAGGATAGACAATATCACTACAAAAGACATTAAGTTCTTTTGCACCTCTATTATTAGGATTTAATGAACGAACTGAAAATCCTGTAATTAAATCGGAGTATAAATCAAAGCAAGGAACAATAGCTATGTCATAACCATAATTCCAACCCACTCTATTTTTATTAAAGATTTTAAAGGAAGTTAAATCCTCCAAAGGAAAGAAGCTAATTAGGCTTTTTTCAAGACTTTTAACATCTGCATAGGATAGAAAACCTATTTTATCCAATGGGGCTTGTATTCCTCTATTTTTATAATATTCTTCCTTTTTGGCTTGATTAGTCATTAGACTATATCTATAAACAAAAGAATATAGAATCTTTAATTTTCCTAATCTATTCTCTTGCTTATATTTTGGCATTAGTTCTGCAACCTTTAAGCTTTGGTATTGCTTATCCCTTAGAAAGTTCATATATTGAACTTCTTTTTTGGGAGCTTTAAAACTTGGAGCAGTAAAACCGCTAGTAATAATGCTATCATCTAAAAAAGGAATGTTAAATTGGCTATGGAGAAACTCGCAAGCCTTTTTAAAATCTCCATTAAAGGCAAACTTGGCAATTTCAATGCTATTTCCGCCTAGATTACAAGCAAAACATTTACAAGTGTTTTGCTTCATATTAACATACATTGATGGTTTATGATCGTTGTTATTGTGACTCTTGTAATTTAAGCAAGTGGTAAATTTGCCTTTAATCTGATTTATTCCAAAGGAGGAAAGAACTTCTAAAATAGGAATATTCTTTAATGCCTCTAAATTAAATTTGTATCGCATATAAAATTCCTTTTTTAGTTATTGGAGTTTATAGTATTTTTTCTCTATGGTGCTAAACGCATAAATATTTGAAACAAATTGCTCTTGTGTTTTAGCACTATTCTCATCTTTACTTATAAGCATTTCTTTTTTAGAGAAGCTCCCTTTAATAAGAAATCCGCTAATCTCATCATTAAAGAATCCTGAACCTAAAAGCAAAGAGGATTGCCCCTCATTTGGAGGCATAATAGACACCACTTTATCGCTTTTAGGAAGAGTAACTCTTTTAAAGAAATTCTTAGCCATATTTGACTTTTGAAGCATTGCTTCAATCTGCCAAATTTTAGGATTCCCTATGTGATTAAATAATATTTTTCTTTTAGTTTTTTGAGGAATAACAATATCCCCCAAATCAACCTCATTAAATGGAACAGAAGCTTCAGGTGAAATGGCTCGATGATAATCTTCTTCTCTCATTTCTACCTTATCCACTTTTTTAAGTAAAAGAAAGTATTGTTTATAATTCTTTCTATCTGCATTATTAAAGTAGAAGTTATGTATCACCTCCATTCCATTAAGCTTTAAAATTTTAGTCATTTTCATATTAGCAGTTGAGGTAGGATTAATGATTAAAAGCATAATCCCCTCTCTTACCAAAGTTTTTGTCCACCTTAAAACAAACTCTGTTTCAGCCCTTGTTTGCTTCCCTCCAACTTTTATATCCAAATAGGGAGGATTTAAAAAAAGGAAAGAGAACGCATTTCGGCTCTTATTAATACCAAATAAAGCGTCAGAGCAAATTAGATTATCTAATTTCTCAAAAGCTTTTTTAGCTCTCTCTTCATCTAGCTCAACTCCATAGGTTGTAACACCTGCAAATCTTTTAAATCGACTTAGTGCTTCACCCTCTCCACAACAAGGATCACAAACATTAAAATCACTAGGAATTTGTTTGCTTGAGAGACTGTCTAAAATAGCCTCAACCGCTTTATTGTCTGTTGGGAAAAATCCCATTGCTATTTGATTGGCTAATCTTGACATTAATCCTCCTTATGCAGTTTTCTTTAATGATTTATGGAAGTAAAAATACTCCACCGCCTCAGTCAAAATATTGTAATCATTGTCTTTTATTTTTTTACAAAGCCACAATTTTGACTGTTTATCCCAACTTTCAAAGCAAAATAAAAGCCCTTGAAACAAAAATGTCTCATACAGGGAAACTATTAATTCCGCATCATTTGGAATTGGAATTGGTAGCCCCATAAGCCATTGCCTAAAAAGCTCCAAATCATCTCCCTTGTTTTTATTAAGAGATACAAAGGCAAACACTCCATCAGTGATGATATTAGAGTGCAAGATACAATGAGCGTATCCATTTTCAAGCTGAGTAATCTCTCGCTTGATTTTGCCTTCTCCCCAAAAAGAAAGAAATTCAGATTCGATTTTGTTTTCTTTTTGTGGAAGTTTATCTTTTGGGATATTGATATAACCTGCCTTGCCACTAATAACAGAGGCAGAGATAGATTGAATAATTTGGCTTTTGCCAAACAACTCTAAATAATACCAATGACAAGAATCTACTAGCCCATTAATCAAAAATATTTGTTTATTGTCTATATATGCTTTTTGAATAGACATTTAATCTCCTTGAAATAAATTAGTTTTGAATTGATTTGATTTGTATTTGAAAGTTTTTAGAAGTAAAGAGAAATGAGAGTATATAAAAGCAGAAACTGCTTAAATACTAAAAAAGAGGCAATGAGAGTTGATAGTTTTTCTTGCTATTATCTTTATCAGTTTCAAGCATTTCTAAAATATCTTTTTGTGTCATCATTGCTGATTTCCTTTTCCCATTTTCTATAAAAGTTACATTAACTAAAGAGCTTTGAATTTCCTCAAAATGTGTCTTTAGGTAATCTTTTTTAGAAGTTGTTTTTTCTTGTGTGATTACAATAGATTTATTCTCTTTTAGAGAATTATTTTGTTGTAAATCAAGATAAAACGCTTCATAGCTATTCCACTCTCTAGCTATGAAACTCCAACCATTTGTTTGGATTTCATCACTGCTAGTGTTGTTGCCTCTTAGGATAGATTGTGCTATTTGTTCTTGTATCGAGCATTCTCCTGCAAATGAAGCAAGTTCTCGTTCAGTAGTAACTAAACGCCCATCTAAACTATTTAAGGCTTTGATTTTTTTGCTCATTAGAGCTAAAGCAGTTTGTTGTGGAGTGTTAGCATAGGTTAAAAATTTAACTTTGCAAGTTTCTTTTTGTCCTATTCTCCAAGCTCTGCGTGAAGCCTGTTTTAATGTGCTTACATTGTAACCTGTTTCATAGAAAATGATTGTTGGAAAACCAAGTAAATCAAGTCCTGTTTTAACAAGTTCAGGATTGCACACTAAAACATCGCAGGGATTTTCTTTAATCCAAACATCTCGCTTATCTGCTTTAATTTTAGAATCGAGGAAATTAATTTTTTTATCAGGGAAATTTGCTTTAAGAATGCCAACAATTCGTTCAGCAACTCCTAAATTAGAAAAAGTTACATAAACAAGGCAATTTCTATCTAGGTTTAGTTCCTTTTCAATTTCTGAAATTAATACCTTGTCCTTATTGGTAACAAAGTCATCACTAACAGGAGCTTTATAATGGGCATAACAGATTCTATTTCTACCTATTGCATTTTTTGATAAGTGAGGCAAATCAGGGATAGATAAAGAATCATTTGCCAAAGCCCCAAGTAATCCTTTGTCTTCTATTATACTTTGTGATAAATCAGAAATATATTTTAGATAAGTAAACCCAAACTCATCATCAAGAGAGACAGGAATAACTTCCTCCTCGTAGTTTGGCAGTTTAAAGTTCATCTCATCAAGCCTTAAAAATAATGTCATTGATAATAAATCTTTTATCATCAATGGGTGTATTTTAGGCAGTTCTTTTATTTTTTTACCCTTTCTACCCTTTCGAGTAACAACACCTTCATTTTCCTCTAACTCTTGAGAATCACTATAATTAATCTCAAATGCTCCATATTTTTCAACAAAAAGGCTTGTATCATTATATGAAAACCCTAGAGACAACATTAATTGTGGATTCATTCTATAAAGAATATAAAACAATGAGGAAGCATAGCCATTTAGTAATGTTCCTGTCAATCCCACAACTTTCTTACTACAAGAGGCTAATTGTCCAAAAGCATATCCTTGAGCAGTATCGCCTCCTTTAAGTTCGTGTATTTCATCAAGAATTAAAAGATTAATGAAGCCTTTTGGTAATTGCTTTTTAATGTATTCAGCAACACCTATTCGGATATTGACACCCTTTAGAGCTTCTTTTTTTGTCCCACTATACCAACTGCCAAAAGTGTGTTGTCTCTCTTTTGGAATATAGACTTTTCTACACTTTTTGCACTTTTCAATAGGGTCAAAACTTTCTCCAAATATTTCAGCACTTTTTACTCTTGATTGTAAAAAATTCTGATCGTCTGAGAGAATGTAGTCACCATCAACCTTAATCATTAATTTTAAAGATTGAGGTTCTGATTTGATTAAATCATTAGGTATTTCTTCAAACTCTTTTAAAACACCACCACAAGACGCACATTTTATTTGCCAATTTGTAGCTGTTTTAACCACAATATAATTGTGAAGCAAACTTGCTTCCTCTCTAGGATAAGAGAGTTTAGCGGTTTCCTTAGAGCATATAAAAAAACGAATTAATCCTTTTTCTTTTTTTATGTTTTTGAAATATGTCATTGTTAAATAGTTTTTAACAATAACAATTTCGTAATTCACAATTTTGTTATCCCCTTTTCCTAATGTTTTTTCTATTTCATCTGCCCATTTTGGAACTAGATGAGAAGGCGACATCAAGAAAACATTACCTCCATTTTCCTTATAGAGCAAATAGGACATTGCAATACCCATAATGGTTTTACCTGTTCCCATTTCACTGCTAACAAGCAACGATTTATTCTTTCTTAGGTGTTGTATGCCTGCTGAAATGATAGTTGCTTGAGTTGGAAAAGGATTTCTTTTTAATTTTAAAAGGTTTTCTAAATCTTTTTTATAAGCCTTTGGATTTTCAAACCCCTTAAAATCAGGATTTACGATTTTGTTTAGCTGATTCTTGATGGTATCAGCATTGTTAGTTAAAAATTCTTGGAAATTCATAGTTTCCATTTTTATCCTTTATTGTTTTTTATTAAAGCCCTTTTTGTAAAAAAAGCTAATTTACACAAAAGAATATCCATAGTCCTTTATATGCTATTTTATTCTTAAACAATTTTTAATAATTTTTAGTGGATTTTTAATTTGCAAGAAAGAAAGAAGTAAGGAGGGATTGGTTTGAGAGATATTCCTTTAATGTTTTTTCAAAGGAGCTATATCCATAGCAACTATAAATATCTCCATTGATTTCCACACGATAAACTTCTCCATTAGCCCAATTGGTTACCTCATTGATAAGAATATTCCAATTATGAAATATTTTATCTTTGAGTTTTTTTGTAATTCTATCAACCCCATACCACTCTCTAATATTGGCTTTACTAGCAAATAAGAAACCTGCCACACCGCTATCAAAGGGGCAATTAAATAATGGAGAGCAATTTCCCTCTAAAGCAAGGCTAATGTTACTGTGAATGTAAGCATAAACCTTTTTATAGACATAGTCATTCTTGCTTAAGAATGCTTCTATATCATCAATAGATTCGAAATCATCAGGAACACTAAATTCCTTCTCTCCATTTTTATCAATGATTGTTTTAACCCCAATGTTATATCTTCTTAAAAGAGATAACAATGTTGGATTGCAATCCCACTCAAGAGGATTCTCTGCGAACTCATCAACAGAGATTCTAACCTCTTTTCCATTTACTAAAAGATTGCAGTCAAAATAAGTCCAAGGATTTTCCAATAACTCATCTAACTCTACTTCAATTAAAATTTCTTTTTGTGCTAAATTTGTCATATTGTTTTCTTTATATTGTTTTTTTTTAAAAACATTTAAGGCTAGAGTGCCTTTTTGTAGTATCCCTCTTTTTGATATAAGGAATACACTTTTTTCCACTAATTACATTCGCAAAGCGACTTAAAATGCCATTTAATAATGAAGATTGACTTTTTTGTGCTTTTGCTTTCTGGTGTATTTAGTCCTATCTCTGACAACCTTAGTTTGCAGAGAAATCTCTCTCTTATAGTTTTTAACTATATTTAGATCTCTTTTTTTCATAATTTATCCTTTTTATTTTTATTTTAATTTTACAAAGAGGCATAGTCTCTAAATTATAATCAAAACAATATGCCTTGAGTTTTTTTATCTAGGGCAATATTGTTTTGGAGAATTTTTTCCTCACTAAAAGAGATTCTATTACTTATGTAAGTATAAGTGACTTCCCTATACAGCCATTTTTCTTCATTGTGATAATAGATGTATTCTATATCTATATAGGGAGGTTCAGAACTCTTTTTGAGATAGTTTTTTTTAAAAGACTTGGAGGCTTCGGCATAAGGAAAGGTATTTGGAGCTTCATAGGGTTTATAATAATTCACTTCTTTGATATTTGGATCAATAGAAGACATACAACCACCTAAAACTAGCTCTTTTGCTAAAGCATAATCATTATAGAATTCAAGTAAGATTCTACCATTATGTTCTAAATACCCATCAAAGTGGCAATAACTAGCCACAATGTTCCCATTTTCAACAAAGCCTATCAAACTTCTTGTTGCCATTTTTACTCCTTAATTAAATTTTGAATGGAACTATAAAAATCACAAAATGCAGTTTCAATAGCTTTAACAATAAAAAGTATAGAAACAAAACAAACAAAAACAATAACTATAAGTGCAATCATTGCTGTTAGGAAAAATAAAAATCAATTACAGCCATTCGATTCGGACATATCCATTTTTGGCATAATCGCTTTCTAAAGCAACCCTTTTTAAAGCCATTAAACGAACTTTATTCTCATCTGAAGCCTTTAACTCTTTAATATTTAAATCAATCAGGCTTTGGCTATTGACTTCAATGTAGCTCTCTGATTCGTCAATATAAGTTTCTAAACCAAAAGATTGCAGAAAATTAATACAACCTTCATAGTCATAATTGAAACCTAAACAATTTCCATACTCAATTTCATATTTTTTTATGGTATAGGCTCTATAACCCATTTTTACTCCTTTTTATTATTTATTTTTTATAACATTTAGGGCAAACTACTACATAATTATCTCCAACCTTGTCATCTCCAATGTGATGAATTGCGGATTCTTTAGCACCACAAATATCACAATTAGCTTTTAGAAATTCAATAGCAGAGGCATAGGGAATTAATGTTGTAATGTTGCTCCAAGTTTGATTATGAATGTTGGCATTTAATCCTGCCAGCATTAATACTTTTTTATTTTCAAGACCAATTAAATATTGAATATATTGTTTATTAAAGAATTGAATTTCGTCAATAAAAATATAATCGTAATTTTGTAGATTAGTCCTTTCATCTCCAAATTTTAAATGAATATCGGGCTCTCTACCCCTTGAAATAAAATCTCTATTATCGCAACTAGGGCGAATAAATATGAGTTTTTCATTTTGCCCTTTAGTTTTTGATAGATCATTAGCAACTTCTAAGAGCAATGCAGATTTGCCTGATTTCATAGAACCCAAAATTAACTCCATATTTACTCCTTATTGCCAACAACCCCTTTAATTTCAAAAGGACAATTGGTGCAATTGTTTTCATTTTTTAATACAGGGCAAATACTGCAAGGCAATATTTCCTCACCACAACTTTTGCAAATATGAGCAACAAATCCATTAACTAATGGATTTTCATATTCGCAATACAAGCAAAGCTCATAGCTTATATTGTCCATTATTATTCCTTTTTAAATTTTATTGACTGCAACTATGTTCCCATAGCTATCAGTTGAAATTTTATAAAGCTGTTCTTTCAAGCTTTTTTCATAACAATCACCCAAATAATCCACCGCATAATGAGACAAGGAAAGAATGTCAGTATTCTTATAATATTTCCACCACACCTTATTAATCTCATTAAAGGCAACATAAGCATTTATCTTTTTATGGAGTTTGATTTTTTTGGGGGATATGTTGTTTTGGAGCAATAATTCCGCAAAACGATTGTTAGCACTTTTCATAACAACCCCCTTAGTTTTAAATCTCTAAGCTCAGAATCGCTTAATAGATTTTCACAACCAAGTTTATAAGTTGTGACTAAAACTGCCCCAAATCTTCCTTGACGCTCTAAAATAGTAACAATTCCTGTTGGTTCATCAACAATTTTTTGGGAAATCGTTTTGTGGTTGCAACCATTTTCTTGAGGTTGCGTTTTTCTAATAGCTCTACTAATAGCAGAGCTGAGGCTTTCTGATTCATTGGCAGTAAAACGCTGAATGAATCTTTCTGCAAAATGTTCTGTAGCTTTCAAGCCAGCAGAGATTTGCCTTGTAAGTAAATTTCTTACAAAATCCTCATTTTGCTTTGTTTTTTTAGCTTCTTTTGAAGCCAATGCCTTTGCAGTTTTAACTGCACTTACTTCCAAAATTTCTTTAATATTTATTGCCATTTGTTCTCCTTTTATCGTGGCAATCCACAAGAGAACAAACAGCATTATCCACAAAGGGATAAAGGTTTATCCCCTTATGGAGTGTTAATAAAGTCACATTGTGACTAAAAATAATATTTTAAAGCCTTAGGGTTTAAGGCTTTAAATATTTAAATTCAATCTTTTATTTTCTTAATAATCTTGGCTGCTTCTGTATGGCTTAAATATTTAAAACTTTCACCATTACATTTAGATTCAAAAAATCCTATTTCGATTTTTGCTTTATAGTATGGGATTTTCAAAATAATCTTAGCTTCATTCTTTGAGATTTTAAAGGCGTGTTGTTTTGGATTACTTCCATTATAAAGCTCTGCTTTTAGGCAAGAAATAAAATCGAAAGCCTTTGAATAATGTAATTGTAAGGCGGGTTCTTCGCCATATTCTGTTTGTTCATAGCTTCTAAAATCTGCGAAATGCCTATTCACCACATTTACTAAAAATGAAAACAGCTCATCGCTATCTTTAAAAGGCTTATGGGAGGGCAAAGATTCTGCCCCTCTTAATCTAAATCGCAACCCTGCAATAGTTATATAATCTCTTTCCATCTTTTTATTCCTTTTATTATTTTTTTATGGGCTTAAAAATCTTCTGCTTTACAAGCTTACAAAACTTTTTTGCAAACTTAATGCCTACTTTATTTTCTTTAAGTGCATAATATTGAACAATTATCTCTCCATAGCCTATTCTTTTCTCTATATCCCTTTGAACTATTACGATTTCATCATAAAAAAATCTTTCTCTTGTAACATTTGATTGTGGAGAATCAATGCTACCTATTGATATATTATATTTGGAGTGTTCATCAATATCGACAATATAGATAAAAAAGGTAGGCGGATATGACAGTTTAACACAACATATAATTTGATATGTCGAACCCCCAAGAGATTCCAAAAATTCAATAAAAGCCTTAATTGGCTCACTATAATTGCAACAAAAATCACGATTTTGCTTGTAGTAGTATTGATAAAAATTACGATTTTCTATCGGTAATTTTGCATTATAAAGAAAATGAACAATCTCTTCTGCCAAATTTTTCATTATCACTCCTTATATTCTTTTTTACTTCTATTTCCTGTCCAACCTGTAACAAGAATACAAGTGCTACTTTCCTTGTCATATTGGGCAATAATGCTCATAGCCCCATTAGTAACCTCAAATGTTCTAATGTTGGGCTTATTTTTGATTTCATTTAAAATTTGAGGAATGAGAGTTAGCTCTAATTTTCTTTCTTCGCATCTTTCTAAGAAATGCTTTGTGGGAATAATTTTTACCACTTTAACTCCTTTTAAATAACTTCTTTTAAATTTTTTATTGATTCCCTATCAGAGAAGTTATCAAATTTTGCAATTTGTCCCTCATTATTAATAATAAAAGTTTCTTGCCTGATTTCAACTTCTCTAACATCAAAAACATTCATAACTTTTTGCCCAACCCTATCAATTGATTCAATTTCATAATCATTTTCTTCAGGGTAAAAAGCAAATCTGCCTTTATTTACTTCAAAAAACTCATATTGTCCATTAGGAGTTTTAAAAGTTTTTTTGCAGAAGTTTTTTGCTTGATTGAGGGTATTAAATACCCTTAATCTGTAATGATTTTCTAAATAGTTGTCACAATAAATGATGAGTGCATATAGTTTTTTGATTTCATAGATATTATTCATTTTTTATTCCTTTATGCGATTTTTTTAACCCAAATTTTTTCTCCATCTGCACTAGTATGCAAAGAGAAACCTAAGGTTTGTATTTGCTTTTCTTTTTTGAAAGTATTGCCCTCAATTTTCAAAAAGCCATTTTTTTCTATAGCTTTTAATCCTAAAGCCTCTATTGCCTTGAGTTCCATTTTTAAATTGTTTGGAACTTCAACATCATTAAAACTTTCAGGAATTTCAGCTTCAATACTTTCATCATCAGCAATTACAATATCAATATCACCTAGATTTTCAGAGCCTCCGCCAACAGAATTAACAACTCCTATTTCCTCAGGTATATACATTCCATTAATGTTAAAAGCTTTTCTCAAAGCTTGTGACTCTGCAACCTTTTTTAACATTGTATTAGGCTTTTCAGCCCAAAACCTTGTTATTTCTCCCTGCTTAGTCTTCTGAACATACTCAGAATAATAGACTTCAGAAGAAAAGACTTCTTTTGTATCTGTCCTATACACTTGTGCAATAGCACATAAGTCTTTTTTAACTTCCCATTGTCCATTAACTAAGATGGGTGTTTCTTTTAAGAAGGATTCTGATTTAATCCCTCCAAACTTGCTACTTTTATGGGCAATACTTAATAGTCCATCCCTACTTACTAGAGGATCAACTTTGGTGACCCATTGCCCATTAATTTTGGCATTTCTTTCCACGAAGAATATCTCTCGTGTAATTGGATTTAGCTCATAAATGTTAGCCACTTTTAAGCAATACTCCATATCTTGTGCTGTCGCACCAATAGGAAAGAATTGTTTTTTGATGAACTCTAAATCTAAAGCACTTGTTGTGCTTAAACTTTTATTTGTGTTATTTGTTGTTAAATGTGTATTCATTGATTTTCCTTTAAAATAGATAGTAATCGCCCCTTTTAAGTATTTTGATTCTAAAAATTTAAAAAAATTTTAAAAAAGAAAAAAGAGGGGGGATTTATTGTATATTGTAGAGAACATTGAAACCTTTAAAGCTAAAGGCTAAACTATTTTTTTAATTCCTCCAAGAGAACAGAAATAATTTCTTTGCACCATATAATAGGTGAAAGAAAAAAGACTTTTGCAAGTTCTAAGAGGCTTTTTGGAACTTTATAGCCTTTTTTAATCATTATGCCTATAATTATGCTTCCACAAATTAAGGATAATATTAAATATATGGATATAAAGTAAAGTAAAATTTTCATTTAGCTCCTTTAAAAAATAATGAAGCGATTAGATAAGTTTATGGAGATTAGGGTTAATAAATTTGATTAATGCTTTTTGGACTGTTATAAGTGTAACATCATCTATAATGCCAATTTTATTTTGAAAGCGATTTGTAGATGAATATCTTGCTTGTTGGATATTAAAACCTGATATATTAGCTAGTCCATTTGTGGTATTTGGTTGTATTTTAATTAACCAATAATTCTCCTGTTTCTAAGTCCTCATAAAGAATGGAGCTCAGTTTGGGGTCATTATCTACAATTTTTATAGCATTATGCCAATTTTCTAATTCCAATTTATATTTATACTCTCTAACCGCTTTTCTAATAATCTCAGAAACTGATTTCATTCCATAATCACGCTTAATTTCATCAAGCATTTGTCTGAAATCTGAATCTGCATTAAAAGTTATTTTAACAGCCTCCATTTTTGCTCTTTATTTCTAAAAGTATGGCAATTATACCATACTTTTATTTATCTTTTTTTTTCCATATCTTTGCCTTTTGATAGATAAAATACAAAGGTATTATTTGTGCTTTCTATCTTATTATGCAAATAAGAGAGAGTATAAAGAAGCCCACCGCATTTATCTACTCTCAAATTAGAGCAAGAATAATTTACTCTATCCTTAGCACCAACACTATAATTAAAGCTCAATGTATTAGCGTTGAAAGATAGAGTATATATCCTATCTGACTTTAATTGAGAATCCCAATAGGAATCCTTAATAACAAAGGATTCCATCTCTTGTTCATTCCAAAACTTATAGACAGTTTCTACAAGTTTTTTCTCAAGTTTTAAGCTCATCTTACTCCTTATTTAATTAGAATTGAACCTGATTTATTGGTTGTTTTTTGATATTTTTCAAAAACTTCTGCATATAAATCAGGCTCTGTTTCTTTAAAAGTCTTTGTATCTAGTGACGCATAGCTAGTGCCACTTAAGGCAGATACAAAATTATCACCAACTTGTATTTTACGAATTTGTGAAGTTCGCATTTCCTCTAAAAGTTTCTCTTTCCACGCTTTTAATTTGACTTCAAGAGGTTTTATTTCTTTTTGTAATAAAACGACTTGCTCGCCTAATTTTAGCATTTCTACAGGGGCAATATCATTGGATACACCTTTTTGCATAAGTGGGCAAGAGTTTTTATAAGCACAACTTGAGCAATATTGTTCTTCTGCCTCAGGCTCAACACCTGTTTTTAAAGCTTTATATAAAATCCTAGCTTTTTCTAATGCCATATTTTGCAATAAAGGATTCTTTTCAATCTCAAAGATTTTATGAAATCCTGTATTAACATTTACAGCAAAGACAAAAGCTTTTAAAGGTTTTTTATCACCTAAACATTTTTCCAACAAAAAGAGTTGAAACTGAACCTGCAAAATCCAAGAATCATAAGGATTTTCTATTGGAGATTGAATGCTCTTACATTCAACAATGTTAATAGAATCCTCATTTTCAATTAAAAAATCAATATGACTTTTTAAAAAGCCACTTTGATCTTGCACTTCAAATTGCTCTTTGAAGTTTAGCCCCATCAATCCCTTTTTGACAATTTTCTCTGCTAAGTGTCCTCTTTGAAACACAATCCCTTGCTCGATAGAATGAGCATTTGGCTGTGTTTTAGTTAAGAAGACTCTTCTAGGACAAGAGCCTATATCAGAACTTCCGATATAAAGACTTCTATCGCCCAAACTTTTTACACTTTCTTCAGACAAAGTATCTAAAAAAGCTTTGTCCCAAATATTCTTTAAAGCTTCAATTTTCATTTTCTATCCTTATTTTTATTTTTTAATTTCTTTAAGATGATAAACTTCTTTCATCATCTTTTCTTTAATCATTTGGATATTTTGTTCTGCTTTATCATATCGCCCAACTCTTTTTTGTTGGACAATATTCCAATCTTGATTTTCTGGGCTATATTCATATATAAATATTTTGAATACAACCGCTTCTTGTTTTTTGTCTTCATAATCTACACATAAAGACAATTTGTTTTCAGAATCACTTGAATAATAGAAAACAAATTCTTCTTTTTTATTTGTGGCATTAAAGGTTTTTATAATGTTGTAAATAGAAATCTCATAGAGCTGAGATAACTCCTCTTTCATTGAGAAATCTTCTATTTTTTCCATTAGTCTTTCAGCCTCCTCTTTACCTAAATTATATCCAAGGCTGATATAGAGTTCCATTTGCAAAGGATTGTGTCCTCTTTGTTCGGAATATCTATTATTTAGCCTTTCTATAATTTGAAAGTTTTCAATGACATATACACCATTATCGCTTGCAATATATTGATTGCTTTTATAATCGCATATTTCACCATCAAAAACTTTTTTTGATATATCAAGTATGGCTTTGAACTCTTCAAATCCAAATTTGTGTGGATTCTTTTTATATTCATATTTAGCTACTCTCAACAAAGGCTCAATAGAATCTCTACCGCCATTCCAAGATTGATAAATAGCTATTTTTTTATCTTTATTTGTAATTAAACACCTGTTACCCATTTTTACTCCTTATATATCATCACTAAAATAATATATACAATCTATAAACTCACTGATAAACCCACTTACATTGTGTGCAAAGTGTGGAACATCCTTGCTAGTCTTGCAATATTTTTTTTGAAATTCATCAAGAGTAACCATATCTTTAGAATTTTCTAAAATTTCTTTTAGTCTTTTTTCTAATTTAGGCAACTCAACCTTTACTTCCTCTATACTTTTTAAAGCTTCTTTGAAGCTAAATAAAACTTGTCTCAAGTCATATTCTCTTTTATTAATATTATTCATTTTATAACGATAAACCCCATTTAACATTTTTTTAAAGCTCAAACTAAGAAAAAAAGAAAGATTCTAATAACTTAAGAAAGATTATTTAAAAGTGTGGGGAAATTTATTGTTTTTTGTAGATTTTGTAGATTGTTTAAGCAGTCAAGAGAACCTTAACTGCATAACTTAGCCCAAGATTCTTTTTATGAAATCAAAAACACTAGGTTGAAGTATTAT
>NZ_JAERIT010000025.1 GCF_017979475.1 Helicobacter pullorum NCTC 12824 | reverse complement strand
ATATGGATATGGCCAAAGCAGACTAACAAAAAACGCAGAACAATTAATGCCCGCATGGCTAGCTTACACTATCGAAAGTGCTCAAAAAGAAACACCTAATGCGCCTAATAAAGTTATAGGGAATATGCTTAGCGAGTTGGGTAATTTTGCAGGTCGAGCTATGATGGGTTATCAAACATTCAGGTTTCAAAACCCCCAGCTTGAGGCAGCTTATAAAGCGTTTAATACAGTTGGCCAGCAAGCTGCCCAAGCTTTAGGGAT